>NZ_CP187561.1:2691666-4037500 GCF_049860745.1 Hydrophilobacter chitinilyticus
CAAAAAAACAAAACGGAAACGAGCCTATGAGAGACAGCGAAGAAGCCGTCTACAACACCATCTCACGCGCCTTGCTCGCGGGCCGGCTCACGCCCGGCACGCCACTGCGCGAGACGGCGCTGGCCGAGGTGTTTGGCATCAGCCGCGAACGCATCCGCAAAATCTTGCAGCGCCTGGGCACCAATCGCTTGATTGAGCTGGTGCCTAACCGTGGCGCCTTTGTGGCAGCACCATCGTTGGCGCAAGCGCGCGACATTTACGACGCTCGCCGTATTTTGGAAGGCGGCATTGTCGACCACTTGTCGCGCACCCTCGGCGAGACCGAGACCAGCCAACTCACGCAGCACATCCAGCAGGAAGCGCAGGCGTTGGCCAGTGGCGACCGGGCCGAGTCGGTGCGTTTGTCGGCCCACTTTCACATGATTCTGGCCGAGGCCACGGGCAACACCTACGTCATCCAGCAGATGCAAGAGTTGGTGAGCCGGACCTCGATGCTGGTGGCGGTGTACGAGTCGCCCAGCGCCACACAATGTGCTTGTGAAGAACACCGTGACATCTTCACCTCATTGCTGAAGGGCGATGGCCACGGCGCCTCCAAAGCCATGCGTGCACACCTGTCGTTGATCGAAACACGCTTGCGCCCCAGCACCGCTGCGCCTTCCGGCGACTCGGTGGCCACGCTGCAGCAGCTGTGGGCTGAGGCCACTGACACCGCTGACACTGTTGAGCCCGCATCCATCAGCACCACCGACACCGAGAGCGCCGCATGAACCTCGTCGTTCTGAACCCCAACACCAACAGCGGCATGACCGACGCCGTGGTCACCGGCTTGAAGGCCCACCTGCCGTCGACAGCTTCCGTGCTCGGGTTATCGGCCCGCGAAGGTTGTGCGGTGATCGACTCCCGCGAGACCTATGCCATCGGTGCTGCCAGTGCAACGCAAATGCTGCAGCAGGTGCCATCTCACACCACCGGCATTTTGCTGGCCTGCTTTGGCGACCCAGGCTTGGCCGCGTTGCGCGAAGCCACCTCTGCGAACGTGGTCGGGCTGGCCGAAGCCGCTGTGTTGCAAGCCCATGCACAAGGTTTGCGGTTTGCCATCATCACCGCCGGGCCCAACTGGGTGCCGATGCTGACGGAGTGCGTGGCCGACTACGGCGCCGCGCAAAGTCTGGTGGGCGTGTATGCCTTGGCGGGCAATGGTGCCGCCCTGCGCCGCGACCCCGAAGCCTTCAGTGCCGAAGTCACACGACTGGCCCAGCAGGCCCAGGCCGATGGTGCGCAGGCGCTGATTCTGGGCGGGGCGGCCTTTGCCGGTTTGCATTTCGATTTGCCTGCGGGCTTGCACATCATCGACCCGCTGCAGGCGGCAGCACACGCGTTAATTTGACGAGCCATTGGGGAGAAGTAGCGCGTATACTCGCGCTCGCTCCGGGGTGCACCTTTGTGCTGAGATGGCAGTTTGCCAAACCCGATGAACTTGAACCGGTTAGTACCGGCGGAAGAAGAGCGCATCGCTAGAAGAAGTCCGTGCATGGGTTTGTCCGTGCGCAGGCGCATCTGGTGGAGCACCGACCGGAGCACCCACTTGTACCCCAAAGTACTTAGAAAGGCTCCTGATGAATGCTCCCGACCGAATCCCTTCAGCCGACATGGCTGCGGCAGACTTTGCCGAACGCCTGGCCCTGACCCGCGCGCCGTTTCCCGCTTCTACCAAAACCTACGTCCCTGGCGTCATCCATCCGCATTTGCGTGTGCCGATGCGCGACATTGCGTTGACCAATGGCGAGTGTGTATCGGTCTACGACACCTCAGGCCCCTATACGGATGCCAGCGCACAAATCGACGTGCGCCACGGCCTGGCCGCCTTGCGCGCGCCGTGGGTTGAGGCACGTGGCGACACCGAGATCTACACCGGCCGCGCCCCACAAGCGCTGGACGACGGCACGCGTGACGAACACCACGCCCGCCTGCTGGAACTGCGCCGCGAAGCCGCCGGCTTGCAACGCACACCGCGTCGCGCCAAGTCAGGCCAAAACGTCACGCAAATGCACTACGCGCGGCGCGGCATCATCACGCCCGAGATGGAATACGTGGCCATCCGCGAGAACGGCCGGCGTGAATGGATGGCCGAGTATTTGAACGACGCCGAGCGCGAGCAGCGCCTGCGCGGCAACGCCATGGGCGCGAGCATCCCGGCGCTGATCACGCCCGAGTTTGTGCGCGATGAAGTGGCCCGTGGCCGCGCCATCATCCCGGCCAACATCAACCACCCTGAAGTGGAACCCATGGCCATTGGCCGCAACTTCCTGGTGAAGATCAACGCCAACATCGGCAATTCGGCCGTCACGTCGAGCATTGACGAAGAGGTGGAAAAACTGGTGTGGGCCATCCGCTGGGGTGCCGACAACGTGATGGACTTGTCCACAGGCCGCAACATCCACACCACGCGCGATTGGATCGTGCGCAACGCGCCCGTGCCCATTGGCACCGTGCCGATTTACCAAGCGCTGGAGAAGGTGGGCGGCGTGGCCGAAGACCTGACCTGGGAGATCTTCCGCGACACGCTGATCGAGCAAGCCGAGCAGGGCGTGGACTACTTCACCATCCACGCAGGTGTGCGGCTGGCGTTTATCCACCTCACGGCGAACCGGCGCACCGGCATCGTCTCGCGCGGCGGCTCCATCATGGCCAAGTGGTGTATTGCGCACCACCAAGAGAGCTTCATCTACAAGCACTTTGAAGACATCTGCGACATCATGAAGCAGTATGACGTGAGCTTCTCGCTGGGCGACGGCCTGCGCCCTGGCTCGGGCGCCGACGCCAACGACGAAGCCCAGTTTGCCGAACTGCGCACCTTGGGCGAGTTGACCCAAGTGGCCTGGAAGCACGACGTGCAAACCATGATCGAAGGCCCCGGCCACGTGCCGATGCACATGATCCAGGCCAACATGACCGAGCAGTTGAAGCACTGCGGCGAAGCGCCGTTCTACACCCTGGGCCCGCTGACCATCGACATTGCGCCCGGCTACGACCACATTGCCAGTGCCATTGGGGCGGCCATGATCGGCTGGTTTGGCACGGCCATGCTGTGCTACGTCACGCCCAAGGAACACCTGGGCCTGCCCGACCGCGACGACGTGAAGGCCGGCATCATTGCCTACAAAATCGCCGCGCACGCTGCTGACGTGGCCAAGGGCCACCCGGGCTCACGTGCTCGCGACGACGCGCTAAGCAAAGCCCGCTTCGAATTCCGCTGGAGCGACCAGTTCAACCTGAGCCTGGACCCCGACACCGCGCGCGATTTCCACGATGAGACGCTGCCCAAGGATTCAAGCAAAGAGGCGCACTTCTGCTCCATGTGCGGGCCCAAGTTCTGCTCGATGAAGATCACGCAAGACGTGCGTGAATACGCGCAAAAACGCGGCCTGACGGAAGAGAGCGCGCTGGCGCAAGGCATGGTCGACAAGTCGGATGAATTCCGCAAGGCCGGTGGGGAGTTTTATATCCCGATCCTGCCGGTGACATGACGATGGCTTGTCTATGGGCTTGACGGCGTAGAGGTTGATGGGCGCCGCAGGCTACGGCTCTTTCTGAGACCTGCCTCGGCGTTCATCTCCAGCCCCGCCCCGCGCCATCGCCACGCGGGCCGAGACATCAGCGCGCTGCGTGGCGGTGCGGCGTGCTCACGTCCCAAGCCCATGAAAGTCTCGTAGGCCAATACCAGCGTCATGGCGCTTTCGGTGCTGGTGTTGCTGCTGTGATGACGCTTCATATCGCACCTCTTGAGATGTGGGATGAACCTTGGTCGATGTGATCAGCGTGATCACGTCTTGACGATACGTGCACCTCCGCAGAGGGCGCGTCGAGAAAATACGCAGGCGCGCGTCAGCCAAGGGCGCATGTTTCCGATTACGCGCGACGCAGGTTTAAGTGGCGCTGAACTTCAGCGCCTTCATGGCCGGCGTCAAGCTCACAGCGGCGCCGTCATAACCTTCCCATGGTGCGTTGCCGATGCGCAGCCGCTGGTCAATGTTTTGCACGTGCCAATGTGCAGCACTGGTCAAGGTATCGAGTTCATTCCAGCCTATGGGCACCGAGACGCCCATACCTGGGCGCGCACGGGCCGACCAGGCGCACACGGTGGTGGCACCACGGCCATTGCGCAAGTAGTCGACAAAGATCTTGCCTACACGGTTGCGCGGCCCGCTTTTGGCAACGAAGCGCTCAGGAATGGTTGCAGACAAGTGCTGCACCACAGCTTGTGAAAACGCTTTCACGGTGTCCCAGTCGCGCAACCGCTTGATCGGCACCACCACGTGCAGGCCTCTGCCGCCGCTGGTTTTCAAGTAGGCCGGTAAGCCCAGTTCTTGCAGCAACACGCGCACCAGCTTGGCCCCTTCCTGCACCGCCTTCCACGGCACACCCGCGCCTGGGTCCAGGTCAAAGGTCATGCGGTCGGGGCGTTCGATCTTGTCTTTGCGGGCGTTCCAGGTGTGGTACTCGATCACGTTCATCTGTGCGCCGCTGAGCAGCCCTTGCGCCGAGACCACTTCCAGCAAGGGCGCGTGGCCTTCGTCCAACTTGGGGTCCAGTGCAGTGATGCCGGCAAGCTCCAACGATTCTTGGTGCTTTTGAAAGAACTGCGCCCCCTTGACCCCTGCCGGTGCGCGCACCAGGGCGACTGGCCTTTGCTTCAAATGCTCGAGCATCAGCGGCGCCACTTTGGCGTAGTAAGTGGCGAGGTCGCGTTTGGTCAGGCCGGTGGAGGTGTCGATGACGCGCTCGCCGTGTGAGAGCCGAACGCCTGATGTGGACGCTGTTGACGACGCTTTGGTTTGCCGTGCGTTCTTGGCCGGCGCGGCCTTTGCTGTGGCGCGAGCGGGTGGAGGTGAGTCTTCGCGCGTCACTTCTCTGGGCGGCTTATCGGTGCGCAGCCCCTTGAACACACTGTGCCGAATACGGTGCCCTTGCGTCCACTGCGCAAAGGCCACTTCAGCGATGAGTTGCAGGCGCACCCAGTGTGCCTGCGTCGGCACGTCACTGTCCTTGGCGAAGGGGCTGGTACGGCGCGCCAGAGGTTTGAGTTGCGCTACCAGGTCGGCCAGGGTTTGATCGGTGAAACCTGTGCCCACGTTGCCCGCGTATTGCAGTTCGCCACGCGCGTTATAAAAGCCCAGAAGCAAGGCGCCCAAACCCACGCGCGAGCCTTTGGGCGTGGTGTAGCCGCCAATCACAAACTCCTGGCGCTGGCCGCATTTGAGTTTGATCCAGCTCTGCGTTCTGCCGCTGGCATAGGGCGCATCTTTGCGTTTGCCCACAAGCCCCTCGAAGCCGATCTTGCAGGCGCAAACCAGCAGGTCTGCGGGCGGTGCTTCGAAAACCTCGCTGAGCCGTATTTGATCTGGCCCACTGTCCTTGTCCTCGCCGATGAGCGTGCACAACATTTCGCGCCGCTCCGATAGTGGCCGCTCGCGCAGGTCGTGCCCATGGGCAAAAGGTACGTCAAACAGGTAGTAGACGAGATGCTCAGCGCTGCCCGTGTCAAAAGCATTTTGCAACCCCTGGAAGTCCGGCACACCGCGGTCGTCCAGAAACACCACCTCGCCGTCGAGCCAGCCAGTGTCGATTGGCAGCGCTTGCAGGGCTTGCGCCAGATGCGGCATCTTGTCGGTCCAGTCGTGTCCATTGCGGGTGATCATCTGCACCCGGCCTTGGTCGATGCGGGTCAACATGCGGTAGCCATCGAACTTCAATTCATAAAGCCAATCTTCAGTCGGGGCGGGTGGTGCTGTTGTCAGCGTGGCCAATTGCGGGGCCAGGGTGGCGGGCAGGTCCGATGGGCGTTTTGTCGCCTTGGTGGGCCGAGCTTTTCGCGTCGGTGGTGAAGCTGTTGTGCCGTCCGCCGAGCGCAAAGGGGCGACGCTGTCTGGCGCGGCCTCAACCACGTTGTAGTCGGCGGCGGCGCGTTCAAAGTCGTCGTGTTCCTTGATGAGCAGCCAGGCGGGTTTGCTGCCACTCTTGGGCGCCATGCGCACCAGGGCCCAGCGGCCTTTTAGTTTGTGCCCGTGTAATTCAAACTTCAGGCGGCCTTTGCGCCAGGCGTTGGCGGCATTGCCCTCGGGTGTCCAACTGCCTTTGTCCCAAATGATGACGCGCCCGGCTCCGTATTGATGCGCGGGAATTTGTCCCTCGAAGGTGTTGTAGCTGATGGGGTGGTCTTCCACCTCGATGGCCATGCGTTTGTCGGCCGGGTCCAGGCTTGGCCCCTTGGGAACGGCCCAGCTTTTCATGGTGCCATCGATCTCCAACCGCAGGTCGTAATGCAGCCGCGTGGCCCAGTGTTTTTGAATGACGAACTGCAATTGGCCGGGCTGCGCTCTACCACCGTCCGCCGGTTCTGGCGTTTTGGAGAAGTCTCGCTTCTCTTTGTAGCGTGCAAGGGTGTTGCCCATCAGCCGACCCTTTTGCGGCTTGCCGTGGTGGTGGCTTTGCTTGCTGTCTTGGTGGCCGCTTTACGTGCGGGCGCACGCGGGCTCTTCGCATTTTTATTGCTGGTGCCTGCCGCACTGCCACCGCTTCTGCCTTTGAGACTGCGCTGCAGCAACTCGGTCAGGTCGTAAATCTCCGCCCCGGTCGAAGTGCTCTCAGCAGGCTGTGTCACGGTTTCGGTCTTGCCCTGTTTCACCTTCTGCTGCACCAGCGCCATGATCTGCTGGCGAAACTCGTCTTTGAAGTCTTCGGGCTTCCAGTGGCCCGACATTTCGCTGATCAACTGCGTGGCCATCTTCATCTCGTTCGCCGCAAGCGCTTTGCCACCCACGGGCGGCAGGTCCAGGTCTGCACTGGTCTTGACTTCATCGCCCCAGCGCAAAAGGTTGAGCACCAGTGCCGGGCCCGATGGCACAAGCGCGGCCAGGTGTTGTTTGGTCTGGATCACCACCTTGGCAATGGCAATCTTTCCCGTCTTCACCAAGGCTTCGCGCAGCAGTGCGTAGACCTTCTGGCCTTTGTTGATGGGAGCGACGAAGTAGGGCCGCTCCAGGTACAAGAACGGGATCTCGTCGGCATTCACAAAAAGCTCGATCTCAATTGACTGGGTGACGCGTGGAAACGCGTTGTCGATCTCTTCGGGCGAGAGGATGACGTACTGGCCGTTCTCATATTCCACACCCTTGACGATGTTGCCCTTGTCGATCTCTTTGCCCGTCCGTTTGTTGATGCGCTTGTAGCCCACGGGGTCCATGGAGCGTTTGTCCAGCCAGTCAAAGTCCACCCCCTGCTCTGTGGTCGCGGTATGCAGGGCCACCGGGATGTGAACCAGTCCGAATGAGATGGCGCCTTTCCAGAGGACGCGGTTGCTGGTGGCCATGGGCAGACTTTCTGGCGGCAGAGTGAGTAGAGAGCGGCCGTCGATTGCAGTATTCGTCGTTCAAGGCCAGGCTGTCTGTAGGTATTGGCCGATTCGCATGCAGCGATTCGCCTACGGAGAGAGGTTGTGTCGATTGAGAGAAGCTGTTCAGCTTTGGCGCATGGGGGCTAAGTTGGCATTTTTTATTGACAGTTAATGGCAGATCCGTGATGCTATTTGTGTGCATTCATTGGATTTTTCGATTGCTGAAACAACCCTGTAAATGCGCTCAAGAGAATGGCCTGTCTTAGCGGCATACGCTCTGTGCCGAGGGTGCCAAAGTCCCAAGATCTGTTTGATAACAACGTCTGTATGGGGGAGAAGCATGCAACCATTTCAGGTGTCACAAATCCAGACGGACAAGGCCGATGCCAACGGCGTGAACGTCTTAATGATTTACGCGCGTTTCATCCCTCGCTATGCCGTCTACCAAACCTCTGAGCGGGTCACGATTCAGTTTCATGACGACCCGTTAAAGGAGAGTGAGCAGCGAGAAAAAATGGTTCGGCTCTCGCCACTGCGGGGAGAGATCAATGGGCTGGTCGATGGTTGGCGTACAGACTGCCGAGAAAGTTTCCAGAAGACTGCGCGGCGCTACGATCGACGGGTTGCCGATGCGTTGATCGTGGCGCTTGAAGGCGATGTGGAATCTGGCTTGCAGATCCTGCAGCAAATCCGTGATGACGTCGTCGCCGAACGTAAGTCGTATGCTCGCTTCTTGTATTTGATTTGCGCTGCTATTACGGCGGTGGTGTTGTGCTCCATTGCCATCGCGTTTGCTCACCATCCGCCCTCTAATCAAGAGACGCCTGGGCCGTTTACCTTCAATACCTGGCTGGCGCTTGGGGCGGGCACGCTAGGTGCGTTTTTCTCCATCGCCCGGGGTATCAGCAGCCGCAGCATTCACACAGACTTGCAAAAGCTCGATAACTTCATCGATGCCATCTTGCGTGTTGTCATCGGCACCATTGCGGCAGTCGTTCTTCAAGCCTTGCTGGATGCGCAGCTCTTCTCGCTCAATCTCGGCAACGCTGTGTTGGGGGCCACGGAACATATTGAAGGCCTCCAGCCGGTAGTCTTCACCTCTCCCCTTGTGTTGCTGGTCGCGGCCTTCATTGCAGGCTTCAGCGAGCGGCTCATTCCCGACCTGCTGGGTACCGCCACCATGACGGCCAATGACAAGCCGCAGTCCGCGCCAACGCCACTCAAGCCGAATGAAGCCGATGTGAAGAAGCCGTTGGGCGAGCCGACAACGGCAAAGCCATCAGGCGTGGATGCCGCGCCGCTGGGGGGCGCCCATGACCACGAAGACATGGTGGACGGTTGCGATGTAGATGTGGCCAGTTCCAACGTGCCGCCAACACCGGATGACCGTTTGCCTGCCGCTTCAGGCGGGGTTGCCAAAAGTTCTTAGAAACCCGTTCCGGGAAAGAAAACTTTGAACACGCTCTAGGGAGGGAAAGCTCATGGTCTTCTCGCTAACTTGGCTGCCCAGTGTTCTGGAGGGGGCGGGCCTGAAGGTTGCAGAAGTAGACGGTTGGCGTAGCCGTGGCCGAGCGGAGATGGGCTCCGTGCGTGGCGTGATGTGCCATCACACCGCAGGTGCTGCCACCGGCAACATGCCCACTCTCGACCTCTTGATCAAGGGGCGTTCTGACCTTTCAGGGCCGCTGGCGCAACTCGGCCTGGGGCGTGACGGGACCTACTATGTGATTGCGGCCGGCCGAGCAAACCACGCCGGGGCGGGCCGGTGGCGCGGCATTGATACAGGTAACTCCAGCTTTATCGGCATTGAAGCCGAGAACACGGGATTGCCCAATGATGCTGTATGGCCAGCCGTTCAGATGGACGCGTATCAGCGCGGCGTGGCCGCCATCCTGGCCCACATTCGGGCTGATGCCAACATGTGCTGCGCGCACAAGGAGTACGCACTTCCGGCAGGACGAAAGAACGATCCGCTGTTTGACATGGTGCCGTTCCGTGCAGCGGTCAACGCGATTCTGACGGGCTTGGTTGCCCCCCCGCCGCTGATTCCGGCCATTGACATCAAGGCCCGTCCTACCTTGCGTAGAGGTGACGAGGGCGATGCTGTTCGCCTCCTGCAGCAGAAGCTGGGTTTGGAATGTGATGGCCGGTTTGGGCCAGGCACCGAAGCTGCTGCGCGCCAGTTCCAACGCGACCATCAACTGGTGCCCGATGGCATTGTTGGACCCAAATCATGGGCCATGTTTGATGAGGCTCCAACTGCAGCGCCTCCCGCTTCGGCGCCCCTGGCGCAGATCGCGCCCATTGAAACCATTTCACCCGTGACGCCGGTGAGCCCTATGCCGCTAGAAAAAGGCACGCTTCCGCCTTTGGAGGACGCTACGCATCGCGTCACGGTTCAAGGCGGCAAAGCGTTGACACCGGATGGCAAAGTATTTGCCAAAGTATTCCGCGAAGGCTTCTACATCAACGGTGAAACATCGTTGGCCAAATGGCTGTCGGGCACAACGGCGCCCACTACTGGCTTGCGTGATTCGGTGGTTCGCGTTGTGCGTGCCATGTGCGTCAATGAAGGAGGACTTGAGGCCGTCAACTCTTACGATGGGTGTTTCATGTCTGCCGGTATTTTTCAGTGGACGGCCGGGTTCGGTGATGAGGAAGGCGAACTGTCACTGCTGCTGTCGCGCTTCAAGGCAGCAAGCCCCGATGCTTACCAAGAATGTTTTGGCCGCTATCAGTTGGAGGCCAGCGTGAAGCCTGGCAAATTAACGGGCCATCTTGTGCTCAATGGTCGTACGCTCGAAACCGCTCAAGACAAACGTCTGTTGCGCAACGAAGAGTGGGCCTACCGTTTTTGGCGAGCCGGGCACCACGAGGATTTCCGCGTTGCGCAACTGGCATTGGCCGCCAGCCGAATTGAGCGTTTCATTCATCTTGAGGCAGCCGAGCGCACCGTGAGCGACTGGCTCACCTCACAATATGGCATTGCCTTGTTGCTGGATCAGCACGTCAACCGTCCCGGCCATGTTCCTAAAACGTTGAAGGAAGCACTGGAGGAGGTGTTTCGAAATCCCGCAGTCAGCCGCGACCCGACGGCTTGGACCGAGGCCGACGAGCTGCGCTTGATTGATACCTACATCGCGTTTCGTGAGAGGACCAGCATGACCGACTCCACCAAACGCGCACGCCTCATCGGTGAGTGTGTGCGTGTGGGGCAACTGTCGGATGACCGAGGGTCTTTTTAGCGAACGGCGTTCGCCATCGGCAACGTCATCCCTTGCGCTGCACCAGCTTGATCACACTCGAAAAGTCCAACGCTCCGTGCCCCGCCAAACTATGCGCAGCATAGAGGCTGCGGGCCAGACCGCCGAGCGGCGTGGCGGCGCGCACGGTGGTGGCGTTTTCTTGCGCCAGGCCTAAGTCTTTCAACATCAAATCCGTGCCAAACCCACCGGCGTAGCCCTTGGAGGCGGGGGCGGTTTCCATCACGCCGGGCATGGGGTTGTATTTTTCCAGCGCCCAGTTGCCGCCCGAGCTGCGGCGCATGATCTCTGAGAGCACCTTGGGGTCGAGGCCATTGGCGGCGCCCAGGGCCAGGGCTTCGGAGGTGCCGATCATCAAGATGCCGAGCAGCATGTTGTTGCAGATCTTGGCGGTTTGGCCTGCGCCTACGGCGCCGGCATGGAAGATGTTTTGCCCCATTTTTTCCAGCAGCGGGCGGGCGCGTTCCAGGTCGGCTGCGGCACCGCCGACCATGAAGGTCAGGGTGCCGGCGATGGCGCCGCCTGTGCCGCCCGAGACCGGCGCGTCGATCACCTGCACGCCGCGAGTGGCGGCGACTTGCGCTACTTTGATGGCGCTGCTGGCCGAGATGGTGCTGGAGTCGATCACCAAGGTGCCGGAGGATAATTTTTCCAGCAAACCCTCTTCACCTGCGCGACCCAGGTACAGCGCTTCCACGTGCTGGCTCGCGGGCAACATGCTGATCACCACCGAGGCACCGAGTGCCGCATCCAGCGCGGTAGCCGAGACAGGCACACCTGCGGACTTGACCTTCTCGCAGGCATCGGGCGACAGGTCGAACGCGCGCACAGCGTAGCCGGCCTTGTGCAGGTTGATGGCCATGGGGCCGCCCATGTTGCCCAGGCCGATGAAGGCAACGGTGGTGATCTTGTTTTGCATGTTGGTCTCCGGTTGGTTTTGTTTTTAAGTCGTCGGTTAGGTCAGACCAGCTAGCGGGTGTGTGCCCTCAAAGCGGTCGATGAAGTGGTCTTCGATGATGGCGGTTGTGACCTCGGCGAGTGTTGCTGGTTGCCAGCGTGGATTGCGGTCTTTGTCGACCAGCAGGGCACGTGTGCCTTCCGGAAAATCAGGGTGTGCGCAGCAGGCCAGCGACACGTTGTATTCGACGCGGAACACCTCAGCCAGCGACATGCGTGGCACACGCTGCCACAGCGCAAACGAGATGGCGGCGCTGGTGGGCGAGCCCTTGGTGTAGGTGGTGGCAGCGGTGGTGAGCCACGGCACATCGCTCTGCAAGGTGCGCAGGCGTTGGTCGATCACGGCCAACGCTTCACCGGCCATGAGTTGGTTGACGGTGTCGAAGTGTTCGCGCACCAGCGAGGCGGGCAGGGTGCTCACGGCAAAGCCGTCGAGCAGGCGTGAGAGCGTGGCGCGGTTGGCTTCGGGCTCTGAGCCCCAGGTGGTGCTGCTGATCGCTTGCAGCACATCGGCCTTGCGCGCCTGGTCGATACACACGTCGGCCAGGCCACAGAACAAGGTGTCGTTGGCGTTGAGCGGCGCAGCGGTGAGTGCCAAGAACAGGCCCACGCGCCCCGGCATGCGGCGCAGAAACCAACTGCCGCCCACGTCGGGGTACAGGCCGATGTTGATCTCGGGCATGGCGATGCGGCTGGTGGGCGTGACCACGCGGTGCGACGCGCCAGCCAACAAGCCCACGCCGCCGCCCATCACGATGCCGTTGCCCCAGCACAGAAAGGGCTTGGGGTAGTTGTGGATCAGGTGGTCGAGCACGTACTCGGTGGCGAAGAAGTTTTGCGCGTAGGGGTTGGGCGCGCTGCCGTGGGTGCGGATGGTGTCGTACAGGCCGCGAATGTCGCCGCCCGCGCAAAAGGCTTTTTCGCCGCTGGCTTGCAGGATGACACCTGCGATGTTGTCGTCATCCGCCCACTGTTGCAGTTGCGGTGTGAGCAGCTCCACCATGCGCAGCGACAGCGCGTTGAGGGCAGCGGGCACGTTGAGCGTGGCCACGCCAAAACGTTGGCCACTGGCGGTGGCGATTTCATCGAACAGGATCACGTCGTCAGATACAGAGGTCATGGATCAGAAAAATAGATTGCTATTGAAGTGCTAGCTGCTCACGCATATTGAATGAGCGCTGCAGCTTGGTTTGATCATAAGCGTGCAGCGCGTCTCGTTTCACCGTGGGATGTCGTGTGCGTTCACATCCAGCAGCCGCCGCGCCACGATCACCCGCATGATCTCGTTCGTGCCTTCCAGAATCTGGTGCACACGCGCGTCGCGTACCAAGCGCTCCAGCGGAAATTCGTTCAGATAGCCGTAGCCGCCGTGCAACTGCAGCGCTTCGTTGCAGACGTTGAAGCCCGCATCCGTTGCAAAGCGTTTGGCCATGGCGCAGTAGGTGCTGGCGTCAGCGTGTGCGGCATCGAGTTTGCTGGCGGCCAGGCGCACCATTTGGCGCGCGGCCACCAGTTCGGTGGCCATGTCGGCCAACTTGAATTGCAGCGCCTGAAAGCTTGCCAGTGGTTTGCCAAACTGTTGGCGCTCGTGCAGGTAGCCGCGTGCGGCGTCCAACGCGCCTTGGGCCGCGCCCACCGAGCAGGTGGCGATGTTGATGCGCCCGCCGTCCAGCCCCTTCATGGCGATGCGAAAGCCTTCGCCTTCGGCTCCGAGCAGGTGGTCGGCGGGGATACGCACGTTGTCGAAACTGATGGTGCGCGTGGGCTGGCTGTTCCAGCCCATCTTGTGTTCTTTCTTGCCGTAGCTGATGCCCGGCGCATCGGCCGGCACGGCAAAGGCAGAAACACCGGCCGCGCCCGGGCCGCCGGTGCGCGCCATCAGCACCAGCACATCGGTGCTGCCCGCGCCCGAGATGAAGGCTTTGCCGCCGTTGATCACATAGCCATCGCCTTGCCGCTCGGCGCGGGTTTTCAGCGCGGCAGCATCGGAGCCCGCGCCCGGCTCGGTGAGGCAATACGACGCCAATTGCGCGCCGCTGGTCAGCGCTTCGCCCCAGCGCTGGCACACGGCGTCGGTGCCCCAGGTGCCGAGCATCCAGGTGGCCATGTTGTGGATGGTGATGAAGGCCGTGGTCGACGGGTCGACCGCCGCCAGCTCTTCAAACACCAGCGTCGCATCCAGCCGGGGCAGGGCCAGCCCGCCGATGCGTTCGGGCGCGTACAGGCCGCAAAAGCCCAAGGCTCCAGCCTTGGCAATCGCCTCGCGCGGAAAGATCGCTTCGCGATCCCACTGCGCCGCATGAGGCGCAAATTCGGCCTGCGCAAAATCATGTGCAGATTCGGCAAAGGCGCGCTGCTCTTCGGACAGTTCAAAATTCATTTTTCGCGGTCTTTCCAGCGATCAAGTTCGGTCGTGCGTGTGCGTGTCAAGCGTGCCAGGCAGCTATCCAATACCAGCGGCCACATGGAGCCGCCTTCGTACGCGTTGGCCTCGCGTTTGCACGTTGGATCGCGGCTCTTGAGCCAGTTGCGTTGCTCGGTGCGCAAAGCGCTGCGCACTTGCGGCGAAAGTGGCTTCATCACTTCACCATAACGGATGTTCAATGCCGCGTCAGCCGCACGGTAGTCTTCTCGCGCGCAGGTGTTCATTTCCTGCTGATTGCCATTGGGGTTGCACTTGGTTGTATTGTCATAAACACCCGCATGCGCAGCCGCGATGAGCAAGGTCATCGCGGCCACCCCGAGAAGCACTCTTTTCACTTCAGACTGATGGTGGTGTTGACGCCATGGGACACGGTGCTGTCGTCAAACCAGCGCTGGGTGACCGTTTTGGTTTGTGTGTAGAACAAGATCACCTGCTTGCCATAAGGCCCCAGGTCGCCCAGCTTGGAGCCGCGCGAGCCGCTGAACGAGAACAGTGGCACTGGCACTGGAATCGGTACGTTGATGCCCACCTGGCCCACGTCAATGTCTTCTTGAAAGCGCCGCGCGGCCGCACCGCTTTGCGTGAAGATGGCGGTGCCGTTGCCGTTGACATTGCTGTTGATCAGCTCGATGGCGTCGTCGATGTTGTCGGCGGCGGCCAGGCACAGCACCGGGCCGAAGACTTCTTGGTCGTAGATCGACATGCCGGGTTTCACGCCCGAGAAGATGGTGGGGCCGACAAAGTTGCCTTTCTCAAAGCCGGGCACCGTGGGCTTGCGGCCATCAAGCTCCAGCTTGGCGCCATCGGCCTCTCCCCGGGCGATCAAACCGTTGACACGGTCGTATGCGGCGCACGACACGAGCGGGCCCACGTCCACACCTTTTTCGGTGCCGGCGCCAATCTTCAGCGTCTTGGCCTTGGCCACCAGTTCGGGCACCCATTGCTGCGCCTCACCCACCAGCACCACCACTGACAGCGCCATGCAGCGCTGGCCCGCCGCGCCAAAGGCCGCACCGGCGATGGCGTTCAGGGTTTGGTCTTTGTTCGCATCGGGCATCACGATGGCGTGGTTCTTTGCGCCCATCATGCATTGCGCACGTTTACCGGCCAGCGTGGCGCGGTTGTAGACGTGGGTGCCGACCTTGGTGGAGCCGACGAACGACACGGCCTTGATGTCGGCGTGATCGCAGATGGCGTTGACCACGTCTTCGCCGCCGTGCACGACGTTGAGTACGCCGGGGGGAATGCCGGCCTCCAACGCCAGTTCACACAGGCGCATGGTGACCATGGGGTCTTGCTCGGACGGCTTGAGCACAAAAGTGTTGCCGGTGGCAATTGCCATGGGGAACATCCACAGCGGGATCATCGCCGGGAAGTTGAAGGGCGTGATGCCCGCACACACGCCCAGCGGCTGCAGCAGGGTGAAGGTGTCCACACCACCCGCCACGTTGTTCGCCAGTTCTCCCAACTGCAGGTTGCCGATGTTGGCGGCGTGCTCCACCACCTCCAGGCCACGGAACACATCGCCCTCGGCGTCGGGCAGGGTCTTGCCTTGCTCGGCCGTGAGGGTGGCCGCCAGCGAGCCCATATTTTCGCGGATGAGTTGTTGGTACTTCAGGAAGATGCGGGCGCGCGCGCCAATGGCCGTTTTGCGCCAGGTCTTGAATGCGGTCTTGGCCGAGGCGACGGCCGCGTTGACTTCATCGGGCGTGGCGAAAGGCACGCGGGCCAGCACTTCCTGCGTGGCGGGGTTGACGATGTCGCGCCACACGGTGGACTGGGATTCAACGAACTCGCCGTTGATCAGTAGCTTGACGGTGGGGATTTTGGTGGTGGCTTGGGTGGTCATGTTTGTCTCCGTAATTGGCCTGTTTGGGCATGTTTGGCGGGCGTCTGAAGCGCCTTCTCGGACGATGCTAACATCGCAAACTCGCCCTTACAAGCGTCAAAAATACGAGCGGCATCTGCAAATTTGCACAGCAAAAAATCTGCAATGGCGCTGCAATAGCGCGACAAAAAGAAGACGGAGACAAACGTGAACTGGGACGACTTTCGCTTCTTCTTGGAGCTTTCGCGTACCGGCCGCTTGGTGGTGGCGGCGCGCCGTTTGGAGGTCGACCACACAACAGTGTCGCGCCGCATCCAGGCCCTCGAAGCCGCCATCGGTGCCCCTTTGTTCGACCGCATGCCCGCTGGCTACACGCTGACCGAGGCCGGCCGCAAACTGCTGCAGCACGCCGAGAACATGGAGTCGGCCACCATCGCCGTGCAGCGCGAGGTGCTCGACCCGGCGGGCGACCTGGCCGGCGTGGTGCGCGTGGGCTGCACCGAAGGCTACGGCGCCACCATGCTCGCGCCGCAACTCGGCCAACTGGTGGCGCAGCACCCGCGCCTGGTGGTCGACCTGCTGGCCGTGCCACGTGTGGTCAACCTCTCGCGCCGCGAGGCCGACATTGTGATCACGCTGGAGCGCCCCAAGCGCGGCCCGTTTGTGGTGCTGAAGCTCACCGATTACGTGCTGGGTTTGTATGGCTCGGCGAAGTATCTAGACGCGCGCCCGCCGATCCAAAGCCGTGAAGATCTAGACCAGCACATGTTCATTGGTTACGTGGATGACCTGCTGTTCAGCCAAGAGCTGCATTACCTGGACGAGCTGTGCCGCCCCGAACGCGTGGGCCTGCGCAGCACCAGCATCCTGGCGCAACACCAGGCGATTGCCGCTGGTGCGGGCATCGGCGTATTGCCGCGCTTCATTGGTCACCAAGACAAAAGCCTGCGCCCGGTGCTGCCCGAGCGGCTGATGACGCGTACCTTCTGGATGTCGATGCCGGTGGAGATCAAGCATCTGGCGCGCATGCAGGCGGCGTGGAGCTTTATCAAGAGTGCGGCAGAGGGGCAACAAAGTTTGCTTTTGGGTTCATCAAAGTAGATTAGATTCACACCATGGAACAACCGACTGACCACACGCCGCCACCGCCACCCACCTCGGGGGAATCGGGCTCCAGCCGGGGCAGCGGGCGAAGCTCGGGCAGAGGGTCAAGTGGTTCAAGCCGGTCGTCGCGTTCGCGCCGAAGCTCATCTCAAACCGCGCCCGGCGCTGGCCGCGAGACCACGTTTCGCGTGGCCGTCACGGTGCTGCTGTTGTTGATCGTCTACGGTTCGTTGTACCCGCTGACCTGGGATTTCGAGCATCCGCAGGACTTCATCTACGAGATGAAAACTGGCCTGAGCGACATCGTGGAGAACGTGGTGCTGTTTCTGCCGCTGGGCTGGCTACTGGCCTGGCACTACAAAGGGCGGCGCAGTTTTTGGGCCAAACAGTTAATGTGGTTCATCGTGTCGCTGGCCGTGGCGACGGTGCTGCAGTGGCTGCAAATCTATTTGCCGCGCACACCCGCGCTGGTCGACATCATCAACAACATGGTGGGCCATCTGGTCGGCTTGGCGCTAGGGCTGGCCTCGGCCAGTGCCGCCAACAACCTGCTGCAACGCCACCCCAAATTGCAGCAGGCCGATAAGTTTGCTGTGGTGATGGTGAGCATCTGGGTGGTGGCTGAGCTGTTTCCGCTCATTCCAACACTGGACGTTTCTTCGGTCTACGAAAACGTCAAGTCGTTGTGGTTGTTGCCTTTCTGGCAGCCCACGCGCATGTTGTCGCATGTGGGCATGACTGTGCTGGGCCTGGAGGCTTTGGTGTACCTGCTGCGCTCAGCCTCTCTCAGCCGTATCGCGCGGCCTGTGGCGTTATTGGTGACGCTGGGCATGGTGGGCGCCAAGTTTGTGGTGATTCGCCAGCAGCCCGGCGTGGCGGTAGTGCTGGGCATCGGCCTGGGCGGCCTGGTGTGGCTGGCGCTCGACCTGCTGCGCGAAAGCCAGCGCCTGATGCTGGTCTTGCTGGTGGCGGTGCTCAATTACCTGGCCTACGAGTTGGCGCCGTACCAATTCAGCGAATTTGCCACGCCCATGGGTTGGGTGCCATTTGCCTCGTCGCTCAGTGGCAGCATCGAGGCCGTGGTGAGTTCGGTGGCGTTTGAAGGCCTGTGTTTTGGCGCAGCCATCTGGGCCGCTGTGCGCATGGGCTCGACGCTGGTGGGCGTGACCATTTGCGTGGCCGTGATGGCGTTTGTCGGTGAATGGCTGCAGCGCTATTTGCCGGGGCGCACGGCAGAGATCACCTCGGTGTTCACCGCCCTTGCCATGGGCTGGCTGGTATCGGCCTTGCGCGCGCCGCGGGCATCGTACCGTGCTCAGGCGCCCGCACGGCGCACAGCTTCCGGCACCCTTTAGGTCGTCAGGGCGGGGCGCGGCGCGTCTGCAAGATTGGCAACGCACTGCTATAACCAGCCCTTCCTTGTTGTCAAGCGATCAAATCCTATGAGTGCATTGTTCTCCCCTACGTCCATCGGCCCGCTCACCCTGGCCAACCGCATCGTCATCGCGCCCATGTGCCAATACAGCGCAGACGATGGCAACGCCACCGACTGGCACATGATGCACCTGGGCCAACTGGCGGCTTCGGGCGCCGGGCTGTTGATCATTGAAGCCACGGCGGTTGAGGCCATTGGCCGCATCACGGCCGATGACTTGGGGCTCTATAGCGACGCCAACCAAGAGGCCTTGGCCAAGGTGCTGGCGGGCATTCGCCGCTTCGCGCCGATTCCAATCGCCGTGCAGTTGGCGCATGCCGGCCGCAAGGCATCGAGCGAAGTGCCATGGGCCGGCGGCCAGCAAGTGCCACCTGGCCAGCCGCGCGGCTGGGACACCGTCGCCCCGTCTGCCGTGCCACACAACGCCACTGAAGTGCCGCCGCTGGCGTTGGACGCAGCCGGTCTGGCCCGCGTCAAAGCCGCCTTTGTGCAGGCCGCGCGCCGCGCACACGCGCTGGACATCGACGCCATCGAGCTGCATGGCGCGCACGGCTACCTGTTGCACCAGTTCTTGTCGCCCATCTCCAACCAGCGCACCGATGTCTACGGCGGCAGCTTGGAGAACCGCATGCGTTTCCCGCTCGAAGTGTTTGACGCGGTGCGCGAGGCCGTGCCGGCGTCTATGGCCGTGGGCCTGCGCCTTTCCGCCAGCGACTGGGTGGACGGCGGTTGGGACGTGGAGCAAAGCGTGGTGTTCGGCCATGCGTTGAAGGCGCGTGGCTGCGACTTCATCCACGTGTCGAGCGGCGGCGTGTCGTCGCTGCAAAAGATTCCGCTGTCGCCGGGCTACCAGGTGGCGTTTGCCGAGCGCATCAAACAAGACTGCGGCATGCCGACCATTGCCGTCGGTCTGATCACCGAAGCGCAGCACGCCGAGGCCATCGTGGCCAATGGCCAGGCCGACATGGTGGGCGTGGCGCGCGCCGTGTTGTTCAATCCGCGCTGGCCTTGGCACGTGGCGGCGGAGCTGGGCGCGCAGGTGCAGGCGCCGCCGCAATACTGGCGCTCGCAGCCGCGTGAGTACAAGGACTTGTTCATCGGCGCGAAGATTGGCCAGCGCTGAAGCTTTAAGCCAAACAGGCTGCTGGCGTAATCTAGATCAACGCAAGCAGCTATTGAAAGCGTAGCGAACCCGCCGCTTGGAACAGCCCAAACCAAGCGTGATTTAGTGCCAAGCCCTCGGTTAAACTTGCCCGCTTGTGCGCCGCCGCAAGCGGTGCCCACACAATGTAAAAAGGTCGTTACAAAACAAGGGCTTACCGGTTGAACTGTGCGTTGCATAGTAGGCTGTGGGTTCTACAACACAGGGTGTGCGGTGCGTCTTAGTTCGATCAAGTTATCTGGCTTCAAATCCTTTGCCGAGCCCACCACGTTCCATCTGCCGGGGCAACTGGTGGGTGTGGTGGGGCCCAATGGCTGCGGCAAATCCAACATCATGGATGCGGTGCGCTGGGTGCTGGGCGAGAGCAAGGCTTCCGAGCTGCGTGGCGAGTCCATGCAAGACGTGATCTTCAACGGCACCAACACCCGCAAGCCGGCCAGCCGCTCCAGCGTGGAGCTGGTGTTTGACAACGCCGACCACCGTGCCGGCGGCCAGTGGTCGCAGTTCACCGAAATTGCCGTCAAGCGTGTGCTGACGCGCGACGGCACCAGCAGCTACTACATCAACAACCAGCCGGTGCGTCGGCGCGACGTGCAAGACGTGTTTCTGGGCACCGGCCTGGGCCCGCGCGCCTACGCCATCATCGGCCAGGGCACCATCAGCCGCATCATCGAGTCGCGGCCGGAAGAATTGCGCTTGTTTCTGGAAGAAGCCGCAGGTGTTTCCAAATACAAGGAACGCCGCCGCGAAACCGAAAACCGCCTGGGCGACACACGCGAAAACCTCACCCGCGTGGAAGACATCCTGCGCGAGCTGAACGCCAACCTTGAGCGCTTGGAAAAGCAGGCCGAGGTCGCCAACCGCTACAACCAATTGCACGCCAGCGCCTCGCTGAAACAGCACCAACTGTGGTACTTGAAGAAGACCGAGAGCGAAGGCGACAAGGCCAAGATCCAGACCGACGGCCTGCAAGCCGTGAACGATTTAGAGTCGCGCGTGGCCGACCTGCGCCACGTCGAAGCCGAGTTGGAAGCGGTGCGCCAGGCGCACTACGCCGCCGGTGACGAGGTCAACCAGTTCCAGGGCAAGCTGTACGAGGCCAGCGCCGAAGTGGGCCGCCTGGAAGGCGAGATTCGTTTTGTGGTCGAAGGCCGCCAGCGCGTCGAGCAACGCCTGGGCACGCTGAAAGAACAAATTGCGCAGTGGGCGCAGCGGCGCGACGACGCCACGGCCGAGGTTGAAAACCTGGAAGCCCAAGGCATGCACGCCGAGGAGCAAGCCGAGCTGCTGGCCGCGCAAGTGGAAGAACAAGCCGCACAACTGCCTGATCTGGAAGAGGCCCAGCGCCGCGCGCAAAACGAGGCCAACGAACAACGCACCCAGGTCAACCAGGTGCAGCAGCAAATCCAGGTGCTGGCCGCCGACCAACGCAGCATTGAAGAACAGTCGCGCCAACTCAACCAGCGCCGCGACCGCCTGAGTGCCGACCAAAAAGCCCTGGCTGCCCCTGATGAGGCGCGCTTGCAAGACCTGCAAGAACAACTGGCCGCCGCGCAAGAGGCCGCCGCCGAGGCCGATGCGCGCCTGCAAGACCTGCAGGAAAGCGTGCCGCAGTTGGATGACGCGCGCCGCACCGCGCAGCAAACCGTCAACACCGAGTCGAGTAGACAAACCGACTTCTCGGCGCGCATGGAAGCGCTGAAAGCACTGCAAGAAAAAGTGCGCACCGATGGCAAGCTGCAACCCTGGCTGGCCAAGCAAGGCCTCGACGGTTTGCAAGGACTGTGGACGCGCCTGCACATCCAGCAAGGCTGGGAAAACGCTTTGGAGGCCGCGCTGCGTGAACGCATGGGCGCGCTTGAAGTGTCGCGCCTGGAGATGGTGCGGGGTTTCCTGGGCCACAACGGCACCGAGGCCCCCCCCGCCAAGTTGGCTTTCTACAGCCCGCCGCAGGCCGGGGCGCCCTTGGCCGCTGGCAGCTTGCCGCGCCTGGCCAGCCTGCTGCGCATCCACGATGCAAGCCTGACCGCGTTGATGGACGACTGGCTGCAAGGCTGCTTTACGGCCGAGTCGCTGGACGAAGCGCTGGCCCAGCGTAGCCAGCTCAAAGGCGGCGAAGTGATCTACGTGGCCAACGGCCATGCGGTGAGCGCGCACGGCGTGAACTTCTACGCGCAAGACTCCGAGCAGGCCGGCTTGCTGGCGCGTGCGCAAGAAATCGAAAACCTGGAGAAGCAACTGCGCGCGCAAACCTTCATCGTGGACGACAGCCGCAGCGCCCTGGTGCGCGCCGAGGCCGCCTACGGCGAAGCTTCGCAACGCCTGGTCACTGCCCGGCGCGAAGCCACCGAAGTGCAAGGCCGTGCGCACGAACTGCAGGTGGAAACCATGCGCCTGGCGCAGCAGGCCGAGCAGGCGCGGGCGCGCAATGCGCAACTGGCCGGCGACTTGGCAGAGGTTGATGCGCAACTCGAAGACCTGCAAGAGCGCCGCATCACCGCCGAAGGCCGCTTCGAAGAGCTGGACATGCAGTTGGCCGACACCCAAGAGCGCCACGCGCAGCTTGAAGAACGCGTGATCGACGTGCAGCGCAAGCTGGCCGAATGCCGCGAGCAACAACGCGGCCTGGAGCGCCAGGCGCAAGAAGCTACGTTTGCGCACCGCAGCGTGGGCGCGCGTCGCACCGAACTCACACGCTCCATCGACATGGCCGCGCAGCAAACCGCCGCGCTGACCGACGAAGAACAACGCGCCCGCGACGAACTCGCGCGCCTGAGCGATGCCGCCGCGCAAGCCGGCCTGCAAAACGCGCTGGAGTTGAAGTCCGAACGCGAAGCCGCCCTGGGCGCCAAGCGCAGCGCCTACGACGACCTGACCGCCAAGCTGCGCGCCAGCGACGAGCGCCGCTTGAAGCTGGAGCGCGAGCTCGACCCGCTGCGCCAACGCATCACCGAACTGCAACTGAAAGAACAGGCCGCGCGTCTGGGCTTCGAGCAATACGACCAGTTGCTGACCGATGCCAAGGCTGACCTGGAAGCCGTGGCCCGCTCGATTGAAGAAGGCAATGTGCGCCTCACCGGCTTGCAAAGCGAAATCGACCGCTTGAACCGCGAGATTGCGGCTCTGGGTGCCGTCAACCTGGCCGCGCTGGACGAGCTGACCGCCGCGCGCGAACGCAAACAGTTCCTCGATTCACAAACGGCTGATTTGACCGAAGCGATGAACACGCTGGAAGACGCCATCCGCAAGATCGACGGTGAAACGCGCGAGCTGTTGTCGGGCACCTTCAACACCGTGAACGACCACTTCAGCAAGATGTTCCCCGAGCTGTTTGGTGGCGGCAACGCGCGCCTGGTCATCACCGGCGACGAAATCCTGGACTCGGGCGTGCAGGTGATCGCCCAGCCGCCGGGCAAGAAGAACCAGACCATCCATTTGCTGTCGGGTGGCGAAAAAGCACTGACGGCGATTGCGTTGGTGTTTGCCATTTTTCAACTGAACCCCGCGCCGTTCTGTTTGCTCGATGAGGTGGATGCCCCCCTCGACGATGCCAACACCGAGCGCTACGCCAAACTGGTGTCGAGCATGAGCAAAGGCACGCAGTTTCTTTTCATTAGCCACAACAAGATTGCCATGGAGATGGCCCAGCAACTCATCGGCGTGACGATGCAGGAGCAGGGCGTGTCGCGCATCGTGGCCGTCGACATGGAGTCGGCGCTCTCTATGGCGGAAGCCAACTAAACAATGAGCAGTACCCTACAAATTGGTTTGGCCGTCGCCGGCGGTGTGGTGTTGGCCGCGGTGGTGGCCCACGGCGCCTGGACTTCGCGCCGCAACGCGCCGCGCCAGGCCGAGCCCGAAGCCAGCGACAGCAAGCTCCCGAAGTCCGCTAATTCCGGTTTTCAACAAGAGCCCACCCTGGATGGCGCGCACCCTGAGGGCCAAGCCGCCGAGCGCCAAGACCCCGGTTTTGACGACGGCTTTGCCGGCATGAACATCCCGTCGCCCGAGCGCCGCGCCGGGCTCGACCCGCTGATCGACGTGATCGCCCCCATCTCGCTCGAAGCCGAAGTGTCAGGTGACGCCGCCTTGGCCGCGTTGCCCAGCACCCGACGTGTGGGCAGCAAGCCGTTTGCCGTGGAAGGCCTGAACAGTGCCACGCAAGTGTGGGAGCCCACCCAAGCCGGCCAGCGCTACGGCGCCCTGCAAGCCGGTGTGCAATTGGCCAACCGCACCGGCGCGTTGAACGAAATCGAATACTCCGAATTCGTGATGAAGGCCACCGCCTTCTGCGACGCCGTGGGCGGCGCGCCCGAGTTCCCCGAGATGCGCGAAGAAGTGGCGCGTGGCCGCGAACTCGACCAGTTCGCCAACGACCACGACGCCCAACTCGGCTTCACGCTGCGCGCCATGCGCACCGCCTGGAGCCCTGGCTACGTGCAACAGCACGCCGCGCGCCTGGGCTTTGTGCCGGGGCTGATTCCTGGCCGCATGGTGTTGCCCGCCAGTGTGGCAGGGCAACCCGCCGTGCTGGGTCTGGCGTTCGACTCCCAAGCGGCGCTGGCCGAAGACCCGGACCAATCGGCCATCCGCGAAATCTCGCTGAGCCTGGACGTGCCGCAAGTCGCCCGCACCGAGCAACCCTTCGCCCGCATGCGCGAAGTCGCCAACACGCTGGCCCAGGCCATGGACGGCATGGTGACCGACGACGACGGCCGCCCACTGCAAGCCGAGGTGATGGACCAGATTGGCGCCGATCTCGAAAAACTCTACGACACGCTGGATGGGCGCGAACTGTCTGCCGGTTCGGCTTTGGCCCGTCGTTTGTTTAGCTAAGAACCATGACAACCCCCGATCTCTTTGGCGCGGAAGCGCCTGATGGCGCTGGTGCCGATAAACAGGCTCAAGACGTAGCCAAAGAAGTGGCGCAACTGCATCAGCAATTACACGCCTGGGCGCACCAGTACTACGTGCTCGACGAGCCCAGCGTGCCCGATGCCGAGTACGACCGCGCTTTTCAACGCCTGCAAGCGATTGAGGAGGCGCACCCCGAACTGCGCAGCGCCGACTCGCCCACGCAACGCGTCGGCGGCGCGCCGCTGCCGGTATTTGCCTCGGTGCGCCACGCCGTGCCCATGCTCAGCATTCGCACCGAAACCGATATCACCGAAGAAGGTGCACGCGCCTTTGATGGCCGGGTGCGGCGCGAGCTGGGCTTGGCCGAGAGCGAAGCGCCTATCACCTACGTGTGTGAACTGAAGTTCGACGGCCTGGCCATGAACCTGCGTTTTGAACACGGCGTGTTGGTGCAAGCCGCCACACGCGGCGACGGCGAAAACGGTGAAGACGTCACGCAGAACATCCGCACCATCAAGCAGATCCCATTGCGGATCACCGGCGACAAGGTGCCGCCCGTGCTGGAAGTGCGCGGCGAGGTCTACATGCGCCGCGCCGACTTCGAGGCCATGAACGAGAAGCAGCGCGAGAAGGGCGAGAAAAGCTTCGTCAACCCGCGCAACGCAGCCGCCGGGGCCGTGCGCCAGTTGGATTCGAGCATCGCCGCCCAACGCCCGCTGAGTTTCTTTGCCTACGGCTTGGGGGAAGTCACGCCCGCAGCCGATGGCGGTCCGGCTTTCGCCACGCATTTCGACATGCTGCAGACGCTGAAGGCATGGGGCTTTCCGGTCGCAGCGCAAGTTACGCGTGCGCAGGGTGCTGAGGAATTAATAGCGTTTCACCAGAAGATTGGTGAAGCTCGCGATGAGTTGCCCTACGACATCGACGGCGTGGTCTACAAGGTCGACAGCTTGGCGCTGCAGCGCCAGTTGGGCTTTGTGAGCCGCGAGCCGCGTTGGGCCGTGGCGCACAAGTACCCGGCGCAAGAGCAGATCACACGCGTCGAAGGTATCGACGTGCAAGTGGGTCGCACCGGCAAACTCACGCCCGTGGCGCGCTTGGCGCCGGTGTTTGTGGGCGGCGTGACGGTGACCAACGCCACGCTGCACAACCTGTTTGAACTGCGCCGAAAGAAGGTACGCGTGGGCGACCAAGCCATCGTGCGCCGTGCCGGGGACGTGATCCCAGAGGTGGTCGGTGTGGTGGTCGCAGAGCGTCCGCAGTATGTGCCCAACTTCCGTATGCCACGCCAATGCCCCATTTGCGGCAGCACGGTGGTGCGCGAAAAAGGCGAAATGAACCACCGCTGCAGCGGCGGGCTGTTTTGCGGCGCGCAGCGCAAGCAGGCGATTCTGCATTTCGCGCAACGCCGCGCGGTGGAAGTGGAAGGACTGGGCGAAAAGCTGGTCGACCAACTGGTGGAAACCAACGTCATCCGCACGCTGCCCGACCTCTACAAGCTGGGATTGACGGCGCTCTCGGCCTTGGATCGCATGGCCGACAAGTCGGCGAAGAACGTGCTCGAAGCGCTGGAAAAATCCAAACAAACCACGCTGCCACGCTTCTTGTTCGGCCTGGGCATTCGCCACATTGGTGAGGCCACGGCCAAAGAGCTGGCGCGCCACTTCGGCACGCTAGACGCCATCATGGACGCCAGCGTCGAGCAGTTGCTCGAAGTCGAAGACGTTGGCCCCATCGTCGCCCAAGCCCTGCGCACCTTTTTCGACCAACCGCACAACCGCGAAGTAGTTGAACAACTGCGCGCCTGCGGCGTCACCTGGAAAGAGGGCGAGGCCGCAGCACAAGCCCCCAAACCACTGGCCGGCAAAACCTTTGTGCTTACCGGCACCTTCCCGACACTTAGCCGCGAACAAGCCAAAGAAATGTTGGAGGCCGCCGGCGCCAAAGTGGCCGGCTCGGTGAGCAAGAAAACGGACTACGTGGTGGCCGGTGCCGAGGCGGGTAGCAAACTCACCAAGGCGCAGGAGCTGGGTGTGGCGGTGCTGGACGAGGCGGAGATGCTGGCGATTTTGGCGTCGTCTGCTGCGTAGCTAAGCCAGCAGCCGCAACAGCTCTACGCTGGTTTGCACGCTGGCGTACTCACCATCCAAATTCGCGAGCGCCATGGTGTGTACTTCGTCCGCAGAGCGGGGCACGCCGGCGTAGTCGGTTTTGGCAAACGCAAAGCAGGCGTCCGCGGCCACATAGGTTTTGAAGCCGAGGTTGCCGGCCGAGCGCGCGGTGGATTCCACCGAGTTGTTGGTGCTCACGCCGACGATCACCACCGCTGCGATGCCTCTGGCATGCAGCCAACGCTCCAGCCCGCTGTGTGTGAAGGCATCGGGCACGTTTTTCTCGAACACCTGTTCCGTGTCGAGCGGCGCCAAGGCGGGCTGAAATTCCGCGCCCGCTTGCCCTGGCCAAAAGAGCGAACCAGGGGTGCGCGACATATGGCGTATGTGCACCACCGGGGCGCTGGCCTGGCGCCAGGCGATGAGCAGTTGAGCCATGGTGAACTCGGCATCAGGGTTGTTGCGCGCGCCAGCCTCAGGTGACCGCATGCCGCGTTGCATGTCGATGATGATCAGGGCTGGGGTCGGCATGGCAATTCAGTTTTGAGTTAGACAGATTCATTCTGCGCAGGCTCCGGCCTGAACCAGAGCCACACCAGCACAGTAGCCATGCATCCAATGGCCAGATAAGCCAGCCAAGGTCGGTGCGCGGTAAAGCTCACGACCACCGCGCACAGCGCCATCATGATGGTGGCGCTCCATTTGGCGCGGCGGCTTACGGTGCCGCCGTTGCGCCAGTTGATGATCATGGGGCCGAACAGGCGGTGGTTCTCCAGCCAGGCGCTCAAGCGCGGTGAACTGCGTGCGGCAGCCCATGCGGCCAGCAAGATAAATACGGTGGTGGGCAGGCCTGGCACAAACACGCCGATCACGCCCATCACCAGGCACAACACCGCAAACAGCAGCAGCAACCAGCGCACCAGCAGGGGCAGCGGGCGGACGGGTGTTGCAGCGTTGGGTACAGGCGGTAGGGCGTCGGGCTGGGTCAAGGCAATTCCAATGGCTAAGCCAAGCATTGTGCCCGGCGTTATGCTTGCGTTTTATTCTCTAAAACAACGAATCCCATGACGGTACGCGACATTCTCAAGATGGGCGACCCGCGCCTGCTGCGTGTGGCCCAGCCGGTGACCACTTTTGACACCGACGAATTGCACTTGCTGATCAGCGACATGCTCGACACCATGCGCGCCGTCAATGGTGCAGGCCTGGCCGCGCCGCAGATTGGGGTGGACTTGCAACTCGTGATCTTCGGCTCGAACGACCGCAACCCGCGCTACCCCGACCGGCCCATCGTGCCCCCCACGGTCTTGGTCAACCCGGTGATCACTCCCATTGGCGATGCCGAAGAAGACGATTGGGAGGGCTGCCTTTCGGTGCCCGGCCTGCGTGGCGTGGTGCCGCGCTGGTCGAAGATTCGCTATACCGGCTTTGACCAGTATGGCGATCCTATCGACCGCACTGTCGACGGTTTCCATGCGCGTGTGGTGCAGCACGAATGCGACCACCTGATCGGCAAGCTCTACCCCATGCGTGTGCGCGACTTCTCCAAGTTTGGCTACACCGAGGTTCTTTTCCCCGGCATTGCCGCGACTGAAGACGATTGACCCTTGGGCTTGGATTTTGTCTTCTTGGGTCCGGCAGGTTTAGCAGGCTTCGCCGGGCTGTAGCGTTCGGTCGTTTCGGCCAGAAAATCGGCTTTCGGCAGCAGTTTGGTGCCGCCCCACCAGAACGCGGTAGCCCGGCCTTTTTTGTCGCGCTCCAATTGCACCGATTGCCCGGGGCTGTTGTAGCCCGAGGTCTTTTGCAGCATGCCTTTGTCTTTGCCGGTGACGGCGAATTCGGTGGTGGCGGCGTTGATGGGGACGGTCATCTGTGGGGCGATGGCGTAGACGATGTTGCCCATGGGCACCAGGTCGGTGGCACCCCAGAGGGTCCACCAGCGGCCGCGCCAGTCGGCCACTTTCTTGGATGGCGCGCCGTGTTGCTGAAACGCCGCGAGGATGCTGGCGATGCCATCGACCCAATCGAACGGAAAACCATCTTGCGCGTGAACCAGCACGGTGATGGTGAAACCCGTGTGCGGAAAGTGCGCGGTGCGCGACACAAAACCCTGCAGCCCGCCGGTGTGGCCGTGCCACTCCTTGGGGCCGGGCGCGCCGATCATGGTGCCCAGTCCATAGTGGGCTTCCAGCATGCTGACGGGGTCGCGCCAGCGGCGCTGCACCATCTCGCGCCGGCTGGCGGGCGACAAGATACTCTCTTTGCTGCCGGGGGCGAGCTGTGCAAAGAAGCGCGCCACGTCCGAAGCCGTTGACACAAAGCCGCCTGCGGGTGCGATCGCGTTGCAAGGGTTGTCGCCCGGCACGATGAGGCGTTGGCCAAACGGGAACTCGGCGCTGTGCCCCACCGCCATGGGCGCCGACTTGGGAAGGAATGGCATGTCGGGCACGGTTTCGCGCAGGCCGGCGGCGGCGATGACGTGTTCGCGCATCCAACTGGCGTAGTCGGTGCCGGTCACCTGTTCCATCATCAGCCCGAGCAGGCCGTAGCCATGGTTCGAATACTTGAGTTGCACGCCCGGGGCCAGTGGCTGCTTTTGCGCCAGATCGGCCAGTAGCTCTTCGCGTGACAGAAAGGGCCGGCGGTCCAGAAACTGTCCCGCGTCAGCACCGTCGCGGATCACGCCCGCACCGTGCGACAACAGCTCGCCGACGCGCGCTTTGGCTAGGTCTTTGTGCAGGCCGCTGACGTAGCGGCCAATCGGGTCGTCCAGCCCCAGTTTGCCTTGCTCACGCAGCAACATGACACCGCTGGCGGTAAATGTCTTGGAATGGGATGCGATGCGAAAACGATGCCGTGGCGTGAGCGGCTTGCCGGTGCGCATGTCGGCCACACCAAAAGCCTGTTCGAGCAAAAGCTTGGTGTCGTGCACGATGGCGATGGAAAAGCCGGGATGGCGGTAGCGCTCCAACTGGAATTGGAGCCACTCGGGGATGTAGTCCAGGGCAGCCTGGAGCCAGGGAGATTTTGCACGTGATGCCATGACACTCGCTTTGCCTTGTTGACCTTGCAAGCGAGTGTAGGGCACGGTCTGAAGATATGCCGCCCCTGTTCAAATCCGGGGCACACCAGCCGCGTGACGCATGCTGAGCAGCCATTGATTCGACTGCTCTGCGTGCATGAACGCCTAAGAACGTAAAACCGTTCTAAGGGGGTATTAATTCAGCTTGCCGCCATTGCCCGCGATGCTGAAGCGCCCCGCACCCATGAAGGCCACAGCCAGGGCAGCGAAGAGGAACATGCCTTGCAGTTCCAACACCCAACCGCCGTTCTTGCTCAGACCCCACAGCATGCCCATGTGCGCGAGGTAGATGGCGAAGAGCATGTTGACCACGACGATCCAGGCCGCCAGGCGCGTGTACACGCCCACGATGAGCAGCACCGGCGCGATGATTTCACCAATGAACACCAGATAGGCCATGGCGGATGGCAGACCGTGCGAGGCCAGCATGGAGGCGATCGGGCCTACGCCGCCATGAATCTTGGCGATGCCATGCAACAGGATCAGCACGCCCAGGGCAACACGCAATACAAACTTTCCCAGATCATCAGAGCGCAACTTCAATCCAATCTTTTATGAGGCGGTGGAACGGCGCCAACCCACCCATGAGAATGGGATGACGCGTGGCATTGTGCCGCCAAAAGATGACGATCGGAGACGTGATCGTCAGCGAGCGTTAGACCGCGTTCAGCGCATCCACAAGCTCAGTTTCAATTTGAATGCGCGTGCGGTTGTATTGCAGCTCGGTGCCTTGCACCAGGAAGGTATCTTCCACACGCTCGCCCAAGGTGTTGATCTTCGCCAAAAACACGCTGAGTTGGTGCTTGGCCAGGATGCGCGCCATGGCGTACAACAAACCCACGCGGTCGCTGGCCGAGATGCTGAGCAGCCAGCGTTGGGCTTTTTCATCGGGGCGCAGGTCGACGCGTGGCACGACGGGGAAGCTCTTCACGCGGCGCGACACCCGGCCTTTGCTCGGTGGCGGCAGCGGGCCTTGCTCGGTGAGGGTGCGGGCCAGGTCGTTCTCGACCATGCTGGTGAGCTCGCGGTAGTGCTCGGGCAACATGGAGGTGACAATCTGGAACGTGTCCAGCGCGTAGCCGTTGTTGGTGGTGTGGATCTTGGCGTACAGAATGCTGAAGCCCGACTGGTCGAAGAAGCCGCAAATGCGCGCAAACAAATCGGGCTGGTCTTGGGTGAACACCATCACTTGCAGGCCTTCACCCACCGGCGACTGGCGTGCGCGCACGATGGGTTTCATCGGCTGCGGTGCCACGCCGTCCTTGGGGTCTTTGAGCTCCTGGTTGGCCCGGGCGATGTGGCGCGACAACTGGCGCGTGTGCCAGGCGATGTCGGCCGCGTCGTGGCGCATGAAGTACCCCACGTCCAGCGTGTCCCACAGGGCTTTTTGCGATTCAAACGGTTCGGCATGCAGGGCCAGTAAAGCCAGGGCCTCACGCTTGCGGGCTTCTACCTCGGCGCCGGGGTCGGGCGCGCGGCCACCCAGGGCACGAATGGTGTAGCGGTACAGGTCTTCCAGCAGCTTGCCCTTCCAGGCGTTCCACACTTTGGGGCTGGTGCCGCGAATGTCGGCCACGGTCAGCAGGTACAGCGCGGTGAGGCGGCGCTCGGTGCCCACGCGGCGCGCAAACTCGGCAATCACCTCGGGGTTGCTGAGGTCGGACTTTTGCGCCACTTGGCTCATGGTCAAGTGCTCGTGCACCAAAAATTCAATCAGCTTGGCGTCTTCGCCCTTGATGTCGTGCTGGCTGCAGAAGCGGCGCACATCGCGCGCGCCCAAATCGGAGTGGTCGCCGCCACGGCCCTTGGCAATGTCGTGGAAGAGGGCGGCCACGTACAGCACCCAGGGCTTGTCCCAGCCGGCGGCGAGTTGCGAGCAACTGGGGTATTCGTGGGCGTGCTCGGCCATGAAGAAGCGACGCACGTTGCGCAGCACCATCAGGATGTGCTGATCCACCGTGTAGACGTGGAACAGGTCGTGCTGCATGCGTCCCACAATGCGCCGAAACGGCCGCAGGTAGCGCCCCAGCACCGAGGTCTCGTTCATCAGCCGCATGGCGTGGGTGATGCCCACCGGCTCTTGCATGATGCGTTTGAACGTGGCGCGGTTCACCGGATCGTTGCGGAACTCGGTTTTCATCAACGCCCGCGCGTTGTAAAGGGCGCGCAGCGTGCGGGCCGAGAGACCGTGCAGACCTTCGTTGGTCTCGTAGAGCAAGAAGGTCTCCAAAATGGCGTGCGGGTGCCGCTCGTACAGGTCGTCGCTGGCCACGTCAATCATGCCGGCCTTCTCGTTGAAGCGCTCGTTGATCGGGCGCAGCGGGTGGCTCGACGGGTTCAGTCGCTCTTCAATGTTCAGCAGCAGGATGTGCGTGAGTTGCGTCACCGCCTTGGCCGCCCAGTAATAGCGGCGCATCAAAATTTCGCTGGCGCGTGCCTGGGTGCCGGTGGCACCGTCCAAGCTGTTTTCGTAGCCAAAGGTCTGCGCTACGGCGGTTTGCAGGTCGAACACCAGGCGATCTTCGCGGCGGCCGGCCACCAGGTGCAGGCGCGCGCGGATCAGGCTCAGCACCGCTTCGTTGGCCTTGATCTGACGCGCTTCTAATTTGGTGGCCAGGCCTTTGCGGGCCAGTTCGTCCCAGGTTTTGCCCAGGCCTGCGGCCTTGGCCACCCACAGAATGGTTTGCAGGTCGCGCAGCCCGCCGGGCGACTCTTTGCAGTTGGGCTCGAGCGAGTAGGGCGTGTTCTCAAACTTGTTGTGGCGCTGGCGCATCTCCAGCGTTTTGGCCACAAAAAAGGCTTTGGCGTCGATCTGGTCGGTGAACTGCTTGCGAAAGCGCCGGTACAAGGTGTTGTTGCCGGTGATGAGCTGCGATTCGAGCAGCGAGGTCTGCACGGTGACGTCTTTGCTGGCCTCAGACAGGCAATCGGCCACGGTGCGGACGCTGGAGCCGATTTCCAGGCCGGTGTCCCAGCAACTGCCGATGAAGGTCTCGATACGCTCTTGCAGAGCCGGGTCGGTTTCGGGCGTGGTGTTATCAGGCAGCAGCAGCAACACGTCAATGTCGGAGTTGGGGAACAACTCGCCACGGCCAAAGCCGCCCACGGCCACCAGGGTGCAATGGTCGGTAAAACCGGCCGCTGCCCACAACTGGCGCAAGGTGTTTTGTGCCAGGTGCCCCAGGTTACGCAGGGCGGGGTGCACGCTGCGGGTGCCGACCCCGCTGTTGCGTACCGATTCCAGCAGCAGTTTCTTTTGCTGCTGGTAGGCTACTTTGAGTGCCGCAATGTCCACCACGGCGGCAGGGGCGGCTGGCTGGGCATCGAGCGGCGGGAGTGCCGCTGTCAGTGGGGTGGTGTCACTCAGGGCGTTCAAAGTAGGTGGGCTCGGCGTGTGGTCAAGCGGTGGCAGGCAGGGTTTCAGCGTTCACAAAGGCGGGAGTGGCAGGGCTGCCGGCCGACATGGTCATGACCTCATAGCCGGTTTCGGTTACCAGCACGGTGTGTTCCCACTGAGCCGAAAGCGAGCGGTCTTTGGTGACGATGGTCCAGCCGTCGTTGCCATGTTCCTTGATCTCGCGTCGGCCGATGTTGATCATGGGCTCGATGGTGAACACCATGCCGGGCTTGAGGACTTCAAGCGTGCCGGGGCGGCCGTAGTGCAGTACTTGCGGCTCTTCGTGGAACACCTTGCCAATGCCGTGGCCACAAAACTCGCGCACCACCGAATAACCATGGCCTTCGGCAAACTTCTGGATGGCGTGGCCCACGTCGCCCAGGCGGTTGCCGGGTTTGACTTGCATGATGCCGACCCACATTGCCTCAAAGGTGACGTGGCACAGGCGCTTGGCGGCGATGGACGTTTCGCCAATCAAATACATGCGGCTGTTGTCGCCAAACCAGCCGTCTTTGGTGATCACGGTGACATCAATGTTCATGATGTCGCCTTTTTTCAGCGGCTTCTCGTTCGGGATGCCGTGGCACACCACGTTGTTCAGCGAGGTGCACAGCGACGCCGGGTACGCCGGGTAGCCCGGTGGCTGGTAGCCCAACGTGGCCGAGCGGGTGCCCTGCACGTTGACCATGTATTCGCCGGCCAGGCGGTCGATTTCTTTGGTGGTGACGCCCGCGGTCACGAACGGCGTGAGGTAGTCCAGAACCTCCGAGGCCAGACGGCAAGCCTCGCGCATGCCCTGAATATCAGCGGCGCTTTTGATGTTGATGCTCATGGCCGGAATTATCCCACCGCAGAAGCCGCTGTGCAGAAAGGATGAATGTCAAGGCACGATGCAGCGATTCAGCCTTGGTTAAAATCCCTGGTTTTCCCCAAGCCCACTTTTCGGATGGCCTCGGGCAACCCCATTCAGCGGTTGCATCGAAGCGCCGAAACCCCTGCAGACCTAGCTCAAAACAGGCCGCCACGTGACCCTGCACCTTACCCAGTTCGACGGGGGCAATGCCCTCAGCGATTTCCGCGCCCAGCAACTCCTGCCCCGCCTGCAAACTATCCACGAGAAGATCGTGGGCATTGCGGCCCGGTTTGTCCACGTGGTCGCCACCGACCACGCGCTGAGCGAGGCCGAACAGGCGCGCTGGCAAGCGCTGTTGAACTACGGTGACCCGTACGTCGGTGCGGCCGATGGCGCCGCGCTGATTGTCAGCCCGCGCGTGGGCACGGTGTCGCCTTGGGCCTCCAAGGCCACCGACATTGCGCACAACTGCGGCCTGTCGGTGCGCCGCGTCGAGCGTTTGACCGAATACCGCCTGAGCCTGAAGCCCGGCCTGCTGGGCAAAGTACCCACGCTGAGCGCCGAGCAGCAAGAGCAAGTCGCCGCTCTGCTGCACGACCGCATGACCGAAAGCGTGCTGCCCGAGCGCGCCCAGGCCCGTGCCCTGTTTGAATCGCTGCCCGCCGCGCCCCTGGCGCAGGTGGACGTGCTCGGCGGTGGCCGCGAAGCTCTGGAGACGGCCAACCGCACCTTCGGCCTGGCCCTGGCCGACGACGAAATCGACTACCTGCTTGCCGCCTTCACGCAGCTCAAGCGCAACCCGAGCGACGTTGAACTGATGATGTTCGCCCAGGCCAACAGCGAACACTGCCGCCATAAAATCTTCAACGCCGAATTCGTGATCGACGGCGCCGAGCAGGACAAGAGCCTGTTCGCCATGATCCGCAACACCCACCAACTGGCACCCGCGCACACGGTGGTGGCGTACTCGGATAACGCTTCGGTGATGGAAGGCCTGAACATCCAGCGCTTTCAAGCCAAATCGACTGTTGGCGTAGGTGGAGAGAGTGTCGTCAGCTACGAAAATCATAGTGCTTTGAGCCACGTGCTGATGAAGGTGGAAACCCACAACCACCCCACGGCGATCTCGCCTTTCCCCGGCGCCTCGACCGGCGCGGGTGGCGAAATCCGCGACGAAGGCGCCACCGGCCGCGGCTCGCGCCCCAAGGCCGGCCTGACGGGCTTTACTGTCTCGAACCTGTGGCCTGCCGGCGGCGAAACCGCCGCCACCGCCTACGGCAAGCCCGAGCACATCGCCAGCCCGCTGCAGATCATGATCGAAGGCCCGCTGGGCGGCGCTGCGTTCAACAACGAATTCGGCCGGCCCAACCTGCTGGGCTACTTCCGCGAATACGAGCAGACGGTCACGTCCGACGTGGACACCATCCGCCGCGGCTACCACAAGCCCATCATGATCGCCGGCGGCTTGGGTGCCATCGACGCCGAGCAAACCAGCAAGATCGTCTTCCCCGCCGGCTCGCTGTTGATCCAGTTGGGCGGCCCCGGCATGCGCATCGGCATGGGCGGCAGCGCGGCCAGTTCCATGGCCACGGGTGCCAACGCTGCCGAACTCGACTTCGACTCGGTGCAACGCGGCAATCCTGAGATTGAGCGCCGTGCGCAAGAAGTCATCAACCAGTGCTGGCTGCAAGGCGACAAGAACCCCATCCTGGCGATCCACGACGTGGGCGCGGGTGGTCTGTCCAATGCCTTCCCCGAGCTGACCAACGACGCCGGCCGTGGCGCTCGCTTCGACCTGCGTGCCGTGAAGCTTGAAGAAAGCGGCATGTCGCCCAAAGAGATTTGGAGCAACGAAAGCCAAGAGCGTTACGTGATGGCCATCGCGCCTGAATCGCTGGCGCAGTTCACCGCGCTGTGCGAGCGCGAGCGCTGCCCGTTCGCCGTGATCGGCACGGCCACCGAAGAGCGCCAACTGGTGCTGTCCGATGCCGAATCGACTGGCCCCGCGCCAGTCGACATGCCGATGAACGTGCTCTTGGGCAAGCCGCCCAAGATGCGCCGCGACGTGCAAACCGTGGCGCGCCAGTTCGCGCCGGTCAACCTCACCGGCGTGGCGCTGCAGCAAGCCGCCATCGACGTGCTGGCCCACCCCACGGTGGCCTCCAAGCGCTTCTTGATCACCATTGGCGACCGCACCGTGGGCGGCCTGTCGCACCGCGACCAGATGGTTGGCCCTTGGCAAGTGCCTGTGGCCGACGTGGCCGTGACGCTGGCCGACTATGCCGGGTTTGGCGGCGAAGCCATGAGCCTGGGCGAACGCACCCCGCTGGCCGCGATTGACGCACCAGCCTCCGGCCGCATGGCCGTGGCCGAAGCCATCACCAACCTGCTGGCCGCGCCGATTGAACTGCCCCGCGTCAAGCTCTCGGCCAACTGGATGGCCGCCTGCGGAGAACCCGGCGAAGACGCCGCGTTGTACGCCACCGTGCGCGCCGTGGGCATGGAGCTCTGCCCGGCGCTGGGCATCTCCATCCCCGTGGGCAAAGACAGCTTGTCGATGCGCACGCAGTGGAAAGACGCCGGCGGCGAGGCGAAGAAAGTCACCTCGCCCGTGAGCTTGATCGTCACCGCCTTCGCCACCCTGGGCGATGTGCGCAACACCCTCACGCCACAACTCAGCACCGTCGAGGCCGACACCACGCTGGTGCTGGTCGACCTGGGCCGTGGCCAAAACCGCATGGGCGGCAGCATCCTGGCGCAAGTGCTCGGCCAAGTGGGCGACTGCGTGCCGGATCTCGACCACCCGCAAGACCTGGTGAGCCTGGTCAAGGCCGTGAACTTGCTGCGCAGCCAAGGCCGCATCCTGGCTTACCACGACCGCAGCGACGGCGGCCTGTTTGCCAGCGTCTGCGAAATGGCGTTTGCCGGCCACGTCGGCGTGGCGCTGAACGTCGACATGCTGGTGACCGAGGGCGACGGCATTTCCGACAGCCGTATGGACAGTGGCGACGCGAAGAACTGGGCCAGCCAGGTCAGCGCACGCCGCGAGGAACTCACCCTGAAGGCGCTGTTCAGCGAAGAACTCGGCGTGGTGCTGCAAGTGCGCACCGTCGAGCGCGACGCCGTGATGCAAACCCTGCGCGAGCACGGCCTGAGCCAAAACAGCCACATCATCGGCAAGACCCGCCCCGCAGGCGGCACGCCGGGCATGAACGTCGGCGTAGGCGAAATCCAGGTCTGGCGCGATACCAAGGCGGTGTTCTCGGCCAAGCTGTCCGACCTGCACCAGGTGTGGGACAGCGTGAGCTGGAAGATCAACCAACAGCGCGACAACCCGGCTTGTGCCGATGCCGAACACGCTGCCGCCGGCCGCGAAGATGACCCCGGCATGCATGTCTACCTGCCGCCAACTTTTGGTTCGAACCAACCGGCCGCTCCTGCCGTGTTGACCTCGCGCCCCAAGGTGGCGGTGCTGCGCGAGCAGGGCGTCAACTCGCACGTGGAAATGGCTTACGCCTTCACCGAGGCTGGTTTTGAAGCCTATGACGTGCACATGACCGACCTGCAAAGCGGCCGAGCCAAGTTGGCTGACTTCATGGGCGTGGTGGCCTGCGGTGGCTTCAGCTACGGTGACACCCTGGGTGCCGGCATTGGCTGGGCACGTTCCATCACTTTCAACCAAGTGCTGGCCGAGCAGTTCCAAACCTTCTTTGCGCGCCCCGACACCTTGGCGCTGGGCGTGTGCAATGGCTGCCAGATGTTTGCCGAACTGGCCGACATCATCCCCGGCGCGCAAGACTGGCCGCGCTTCACCACCAACAAGAGCGAGCGCTTTGAAGCGCGCTTGTCGATGGTCGAAGTGCTTGATTCCCCCAGCGTGTTCCTGCAAGGCATGGCCGGCGCGCGCTTGCCCATCGCCGTGGCGCACGGTGAAGGCTACGCCAACTTCTCGGCACGTGGCGACGCCACCAAGGCCCTGGCCGCGATGCGTTATGTGGACAACCACGGCCAAGCAACCGTTGCCTACCCGTTCAACCCGAACGGCAGCGCCGGCGGCCTGACCGCCGTGACTACCGCCGACGGCCGCTTCACCGCCATGATGCCGCACCCCGAGCGCGTATTCCGCAACGTGCAAATGAGCTGGACCAGCGGCGATACCAGCGCCGCCAGCCCATGGCTGCAGATCTGGCGCAACGCGCGCCGTTGGGTGGGCTAGGCTCCCGCCGTTCCCCCTCACAAGAAGCCCATGCCGTTAACAAGCGGCATGGGCTTTTTTTCGTCATAAAGAATCCCTTTTTTGACACGTCAAGAAATGTAAAGTTTTGTATTAGGATCGATCGCTTTTCCGAAAAGCACGCCCACATCAATCCAAGGAATTTCCTAGTGCAGAACAACTTAAAAATTGCCAGCTTGAGTGTCGCCATTGCCGCTTTGGCGGCTTGTGGAGGAGGGGGAGGTGGGAGCAGTCCCGTTGCAGGTCCGGCCCCGGCACCTGCACCGGTGCCAATGACCAATGTTGCGGTGACCGTGATGGACGGCCTGATTTCAGGTGCCACAGTGTGTCTGGACGTCAACGCCAATGGCACCTGTGAAACGGGCGACATCATGGCCACGGCCGCTACGGATAGCAGCGGTCGTGCAACCCTGGCCGTGCCAACGGCTGACGTGGGCAAATATGCGGTGGTCGTGTCCGTACCCGTGGGCGCCGTAGATGCCGACAGCGGTGCCGTCACCACCGCCTACACGATGACGGCGCCAGCAGACCAGCCCGCAGTTGTGAGTCCGTTGACCACTGTGGTGCAATTTGTTGTGGCCTCCACTGGAGTGACCACGAGCGCTGCGGCTGCCTCGGTGCAGTCGCAAGCGGGCTTGGTCAACTCGCCGCTGGCCAACTACGTCGCATCAAAAGACACCGTGGCAGGCAATGCGGCCCGTGTTTTGGTGTCCAGTATTCAAAGCCAGTTTGAGAGTTTGAAGGCTGCCGTTGGGCAAAACGACAGCTTTGGCGTGCCGATGACGGCGGCCGACATTCAAAAAGCCGTAATGGCGCGTTCTGGTGATTTGCTGACCGCCGCGGTGGCCGCAGGCAGTAGTGCCACTGTCACGAGTGCATGCGAAGTCAGAACTTCCGCTGCTTGCAAAAGCGCCATTGATACGGCGGTCATGACATTGGTCGCCAACAACGGCTTGACCACTTCAACGGTTGCCGGTGCCGTGGCGTTGAGTAAAACGGTGGCTGCAGCCGACCCGGCGCCCGCCACGCCTACAGCATCGTTTGCGCTCGATTGGGTGAATGCCGGCGACGCCAACAACTGGTATACGCGCGTGGTGACATCTAGCGCTGCCGACAACACGGTCGATAGCAATGGTCTTCTGCGCTACCGCATCCTCCGGCACCAAAAGGTGAACAATGGTGAAATCTCGTGGGCTTATGGGTCTGATCCGTCGCGCTCCGGCGATCTGCACTGGAACGGCAGTGCCTGGGTGGGCTGCACCGTCGAAACGTTCAGCCAAACGACGGTGCGAGACGCGCAGGGCCGCAGCAGCTACAGCTATTGCGACAACCTTAGCAAAGGCAAGACGCAACGCGTGACGACCGACATTTCCGGCAAGTCGATGAGTAGTGTTTTTGCACTCATTCAAGCCACCCGCACCAACGCGGCCAACTGGGGCAAGGCGCCGAGCTGGTTTTACGGTAGCGTGACGGCAACCGTGGGCAACGCCAGTTTTCCTGCCGATTCGAAGTTGAATGTGCAAGGTGATACGTGGACCGAGACGGCGATTGGTTACGACGTGCGCCAAAGCAATGTCGTCAAAGTGTCTGCGGCAGACGTGGCGGCTGGCGGTGATGCGCGAGCCAATGCTGGTGTGGCTTGCAACGCGGATACGCCTGAGTTCGAAACCGTGACCCTGGAGCTATTGGTCGCGCGCAACCCTGGCAAGGCCTGTATCTACAACCCAGGTACGGTGATGGGCGGTAATGGCGTGGTCTACAGCAGTGGTGCTCGAAACGAAGGTTGGGGGCGTTCGGCGGCTTCTCTTGGCACGTTTGGATCGGCACCTTATGGCCAGAACACCATGACCAGTTACTACACCACCAACCAGCGTTTCCGCGTGGGCTTTGCCGGTGGCAGCAGCAATGCGGTGACGTTCTACCAATGCTTGCAGCGCGCCGACAACGATTCCACGCGCAACTGCGACAGCATTGGCACAGGCACGTACACCATCACCACGATGGGTGATGCTCGGGTGATGTCGTTCTCCGGCTTCCCGGCGCAGATGGCGTTGCTTGACTACGAGCGGGTGTTTGTCGAGCGCGGTGGGCAGGTCTATTGGGGCTACAAGGACAAACTGAGTTCGGCGATGGTGGTGCGTTTGAACGGCACTGCGGGTAATGCCGTACTCACGCAGCTTGGCCTGCCTGCTTACACACCTTGAGCGCAAGCGGCGAACCTGCTGTGAGTTGAAGCCGCTAACCCACGCCACCGGATGGTGTGGGGACCGCGCAGAGGGGCGAGGCCAGAAGGCTTCGCCCCTTTTGTTTTTGGGGAGCGGCTTGTGTTGCGGATAAACCCGCATTGGCGCCCGCAGGCCACCATTTGGCGTTTCAGGGCCTAGGCCCTGTGCTAACCTGAAATCGCTTCATGGCTCTGCAAGGGAAATCCATGCGCGATGTATCCACGCCTTCATCTGAAGCACCCTCCACGGCCGATGTGCCGGACCTGGCTGCGCTACTGCAGCACTCGGGCGTCTTGGCCGCCTGGTTTGATCCGCAAGACCGCTTGCGCCAGGCGAACCCGGCGTTTCTGGCGGCCTACCACGGGCGGCTGGGCATGACCTGGGCCGAACTGCTGCGCGACAACCACACCCACCGGCGCGGCGTGATCCTCTCGACCGACGATTTCGAACCATGGCTGGTGGCCGCGCAAACACGGCGGGGCAGCGTGCCGTTTCGCGCCTTCGAGTCCGATCTGCACGATGGTCGCTGGGTCTGGATGACCGAAACCCGCCAGCCCGATGGTTCTATGCTGTGCATTGCCACCGACATCACCCAACTCAAGGCCAGCGAACACGCGCTGCGGCACGCCCGCGACCTGGCCGTGGCGGCAGCCAATACCGACACGCTCACCGGCATTGGCAACCGGCGTTATGTGCTGGCGCAACTCAGCCAACTGCTGGACAACCTATTGAACAGCGGCGATCAGCTCAGCGTGGTGATGGCCGATCTGGACCACTTCAAGCGCATCAACGACGAACTGGGCCACCCTGCTGGCGACACCATCCTGCAAGACTTTGCCCACCGCTCGCGCCATGCGCTGCGCGCTACCGATGTAGTGGGGCGCGTGGGCGGTGAAGAGTTCATGCTGCTGTTGCCAGCCTTGAGTGTGAAGCAAGCCGAGTCGGTGGTGGCGCGCCTGCATGCCGAGGTGCGGCAGGCGCGACCACTGCCGTCTTGGCCTGCATGCGGCTACACGTTTTCTGCCGGCATTGCCGACGTGTGTGCGGGCGACAGCCTGGAGCAGGTGTTCCACCGCGCGGATCAGGCGCTTTATGAGGCCAAGGCGGCGGGACGCAACTGCACGGTGTGCACCGTCCCAAGGTGACTTTGCACACGGCAGAGCGTGCGCGCAATGATGCCGCCTTGGGCCGCTTTGGGCCGCCTGGGTGCATGTCTGCCGCCCACTGACATAGGTGCTGCGTCATCTGAAAATTAGGTACTGTTGACGCGGCAAAGCGTTTGGTCTCCTGCTGGGCTAAGCCGAGAATCATCTCGGCTCTACAGGGAGGCCTCATGGATATCGACTTCGCGCGTTACGACGACCTGGTTCACCGTATCTACGATTCGGCCATGGAGCCATCTCATTGGCCCGCCACCATGGAGGCCATTGCTCAGGCGTGTGATGCCACGCGGAGTGTGATGTTCACCCCCATGCACGCCCCCACACGGCGGGTTTGCAATAGATTTCAATCTTCCCGCCTATGTGGTGGAGCGTTGGGCGTCTCCGACTGGATTGGACGACCCGTACGCGCGGGCCAGTGTGGAGCGCGGCCTGTTCACCGATGGCACCACCATGATGGGAACCGACCTGGTGCCTTACGAGGCGCTGGTGCAAACCCCGTTTTACCAGCACACCTTTCAGCCCATGGACGTGGGGCAGGTGTGTTCAAGTATCGTGTTCGATGCGGTAGATGCGCATAAGATTCCAACCGTCATCGTCGTCTATCGTTCCGAGCGCGATGCCCTGTTTGAACGTCTGCAGGTCGAGATTTTGCGGCGCTTGAATTTGCATGTGTCGCGCGCCTTGGGCGTGATGTTCCACTTGCGTGACAGTGCCTTTCAGGTGGCGGCCTCGCATGCTGCGCTGGATCGTTTGGCTTCTGGCGTGGTGCTATTGGATGCGCGCGGTGCGGTGCAATTTTCCAATGCCGCAGCGCAGCAGCATCTGCGCGCGCAAAAGGCCGTACGGCTTAATGCTGGCGTTGGCGCCGGCGATCGTCTCACGCTGGCCCCACGCCTGCACCAGAATGAGGGGCACTTCCAGAAGGCGCTGCGCGAGGCGGTGCAACCGCTGGCAGGTGTGCCAGACCATTTTTCCAACGCGCTGCTGCTGCCCGATGCTGATGGCAAACCAGGTTGCGTGGTGCACGTGGCGCCTCTCGGCCAAGCCTCGGCGCTGTCGGTTGGCGTAGATGCCCCGCGCGCCATTGTTTTTCTGTATGACCTTGCTGCCGCCTCGCGTGTTCCCGCCACGCTGCTGAGTGAGTTGTTTGGTTTGACTCCGGCCGAGGCGCGCGCCGCATTGCAAATGTTGCAAGGTGGCACGGCCGAAGACATGGCCCAGCGCCTGGGCGTAACGCCGCACACCTTCAAGAGCCAACTGAAAACGGTTTACGCCAAAAGTGGTACCCACCGCCAGGCCGATCTGCTGAAGATGCTGCTGGCCTTGAGCGCGGCTTAGAGCGTGTTGTATGCCTGACCTATTGGAGGGCGAGCCATATGGCGATCGATTTCTCGCGTTACGACGACCTGGTCCATCGCATCTACGACGCCGCGCTCGAGCCCGCGCATTGGCCAAGCGCCATGAAGGCCATCGCCCAAGCGTGTGAGGCCTCGCATAGCTTGGTGTTCACGCCTCTGCATAGGCCTGCGCAAGGTGGGTTCGCCATTGATTTCAACCTGCCAGCCGAAATGGTTGAATGCTGGGCATCTCCAGCAGGGCTAGGCGACCCTTATGAGCGGGCATGCATAGAGCGCGGGCTGTTTGCCGATGGCGTCACCATGATGGGTGTCGATCTTGTGCCCTACGAGGAGATGGTGAAAACGCCGTTTTATAAGCGCGTTTTTAAGCGGATGGACGTTGGGCAGTTGTGTTTCAGCATCGTGTTCGACGCGGTGGACGCGCACAAAATTCCCACCGTCATGTCGGTTCACCGCTCCGAGCGCAGCCCACTGTTTGAACAACAGCAAGTGGAGATCTTGCGGCGCCTCAACCTGCATGTGTCACGTGCTCTAGGTGTCATGTTCCACCTGCGTGACGACGCGTTTCAAGTGGCGGCGTCGCACGCCGCGCTGGAGCGTCTGGCTTCTGGTGTGCTGCTGTTGGATGGGCGCGGCGCGGTGCAGTTTTGCAATGCTGCAGCGCTTCAGCATTTGGGGCAGCAGAACGCCGTGGTGCTCAAAGCTGGAGTGGCTGTGGGCCTGGGTGATCGCCTCACGCTGGTTCCTTGCCTTCATCAGCACGAAGATTCTTTTCAGAAAGCGCTGCGTGACGCGGTGCAACCGCTGGCCGGTGTACCTGATCATTTCTCTAACGCGCTGGTGTTGCCCGATGCGGATGGCAAACCGGCTTGCGTGGTGCATGTGGCGCCGCTGGGCCAAGCCTCAGCGCTGTCGGTCGGTGTTGAGACCCCGCGCGCCATTGTTTTCCTATACGACCTGGCTGCCGCTTCGCGCGTATCGCCCACGCTGCTGAGCGAATTGTTTGGTTTGACTCCGGCCGAGGCGCGCGCCGCATTGCAAATGCTGCAAGGTGGCACGGCCGAAGACATGGCCCAGCGCTTGGGCGTGACGCCACACACCTTCAAGAGCCAACTGAAGACGGTTTACGCTAAAAGCGGCACACACCGGCAAGCCGATCTGCTGAAGATGCTGCTGGCGCTAAGTGCTGCATAGCAGTAAGGGCAGGGAGTCGCATCCCACGATCATGGGATGCGTGCAGTTTGACCCGGGATAACGATGAAGTGCTTTTCATTCGAAACGCACATACCTAACTGGAGGGCTTCATCGTGATCAAAACTGTTCGAATGGCTTGTCTTGGCGCAGCAGTGGCTGCGGTATCTGTCTTGACCGCCTGCGGCGGTGGGGGTGGGGGCGGCAGCCTCTTGTCTGGCAGCTCACCGGCTCCTGCACCCGTGCCGGTCACGGATCCTGCGGCGCCAGCGCCGGCTCCCGCACCGGTAGTCGCCACGGCCAGTGTGCCGGTCACGGTGATGGACGGGCTGATTGCAGGCGCAACGGTTTGCCTGGATGTGAACGGCGATGGGCAGTGTGAAACCGGTGATATTTTGGCCGCGGCTGCGACAGATGCGAACGGTAATGCCACCATTGCTGTGCCTGAGGGTGATGTGGGCAAGTACCCGGTCGTGGTGGTGGTGCCGGTGGGAGCTGTGGACGCTGACAGCGGCCCTGTGACTACCGCCTATACCCTGAGCGCCCCAGCCGACAAAACGGCCGTGGTGAGCCCGTTGACAACCGCCGTTCAGTTTGTGGTTGCGTCTACGGGTGTCAGTTCTCAAGTGGCGGCCGATACCCTGCAGTCGCAAACCGGTTTACCGAATTCGCCATTCGCCAACTACGTGGCCGCTGGCGACAACGCTGCGGCAAATGCGGCACGCGTATTGGTTGCCGCGATCCAGAACCAAAGCAACGCCCTTGGCGGGCTGGTTGGCCAAACAGACAGCAGCGGCACGGTGATGGCTGCTGCCGATATCCAAAAGGCCATCATGGCCCAAATTACCACTTTGCTGTCGGCCGCGGTGGTCGCTGGTAGCGATTCCACGGTGGTCAACGCATGTGCCGATAAAGCCTCTGCCGCTTGTAAAAATGCAGTGGACAGTGCTGCGGGAACAGTGGTCACCAACAATGGGTTGACTGCCAGCGCATTGGCAGCCGCTGTGGCGCTGAGCAAAATCGTTCTGGTTGCAGAACCTTCGTCTGCCACGCCCACCGCCGGTTTTTCGCTAGATTGGATCAATGTGGGTGATGCCAACAACTGGTACACCCGTATCTTTACGTGGAGCGCTGCGGAAGACACCCCCGACAGCGCTGGCCTTACGCGTAACCGCAGTATTCGTCATCTCATGCAAAACGGCGTGGAAACTGTCTGGGCGAACAACAACGATCCTCTTCGTACCGGTGATTTGCATTGGAACGGCAGTGCCTGGGTGGCATGCACGGTAGATACGTTGTCGCTGGGCACGATACGTGACGCACAGGGCCGGAGCACGTACAACTTTTGCGATGGCGTTAGCAAAGGAACGAACCAACGGGTGTCGACGGACATCACCGGCAAAACCATGCCCAGTGTTTTTACCTTGATCCAAGGAACCCGAACCGACGGCGGTAACTGGGGCAAGGCCCCCACATGGTTTAGTGACCCGGTAACCGCCAGTGTGGGTGGTGCCACCTTCCCGTCTGGGTCAAAACTACATGTGCAATCCGACACCACCACGGAAAACTCCATCACCTACGACGTTCGCGACAGCAATATCCTCACAGTAAGGTCCGCAGCTGCAGTGCAGGGTGGAGACCCGCGCCCCGATGGCCTTGCTGCTTGTTATTCCGACATGACGACAAGCTCGGATGTGACCCTTGAATTACTGGTGGCACGTGCGACGGGAAAACCGTGTCTCTATTTTCAGAATTCCTTTGCTGCGGGCAATGGCGCGACCTACAGCGGACCGGATCCCGAACTGGTTTTCGGCGGGAGTACTTTTTCGCTGGGCAATATTGGAACCTCGCCACTTGGCACCGCTTCTGCTACAAGCTACTTCAGCGGCAACACAGGTTACCGTGTGGCCTTTGATGGTGGAAATAGCACGGTCGTTACCTTCTTGGCTTGCCCTCAGGCCGCAAACGCCAGTGCCAGTTCATCGTTGTCCCGCAACTGCGCCCCTATTGGCAAAGGCAGCTATGCCATCACCACTCTGGGTGACGCCCGTGTCATGACGCTGAGCGGGTTTCCGGTGCAGATGGCGGGCTTGACTTCTGAGCGCGTGTTTGTGGAGCGTGGCGGCAAGGTGTACTACGGCTTCAAGAGCAAGCTCAGTACTTCCAAAGTAACGCGTCTAAACGGCACTGCCGGCAACGCGGTCCTCAGCCAACTCGGCTTGCCGACCATCACCCCATAAACCGCCACGCAGCACTAGCGCTGAATACTCGCCTGCAAACACTCCACCAAACACTGCGCCGCAGGCGTCAAGCGGCTGTTGCGCAGGGTCACCACGCTCACCTGCACCGGTGCGAAGTTTTCGCGCAGGGGCAGGGCGCGGATGCCGCGGGTGCCGAGTTGTTCGTCGAACTGGTTGGCGGTGACGATGGCCACCAGGTCGAGGCGTGACATCAGGTGGATGGCGACGTCGAACGACTCACATTCCAGAATGCGCGAGGGCAGCTCCAGCCCGCGCGAGAGGAACAGGCGCGAGTGGTAGTCGCGGTCGAGTGAGGGCACCAGCCAGGTTTGCTCTTGCAGCTCGCGCAGGGTGCGCGCGTTGACACACGGGTGTTCGGCGCGCACGCCCACCGCCAGGGCCATTTCAAACAGCGGCAGATAACTGAACTCGTCCGTCGGGCCGCCCGGAATGGTGTTGGCCACGATGAAATCGAGCGAGCCGTCTTGCAGCTTTTTGTGTGCGGCCATGCCCGAGTCTTGGGTCAGCCGGATGTGCGCCTGCGGCATGCGGTCGGTAAACGCCTGCAGGGCTTGGGGCAGCACCGTCAGGCCCACGGCGGTAGTCACTGCGGCCGCCACACGGCCATGGCCACCGGCCTTCAAAAAGCTCAACTCCTCGCGTGCCCGGCGCATTTCTTCCAGCAGCAGGTTGGCGCGGGCGTAGAAGGCGTGGCCGGCCTGGGTCAGTTCCACGCCATTGACGCTGCGGTGCACCAGCTCGACATCCAAGTCAAGTTCCAGCTCGCGAATGGTGCGCGTGACCGCCGGTTGCGACACATACAAGGCACGCGCCGCCGAGCGGATGCTGCGGCATTCGGCCACCGTGATGAAGGTTTTGAGCTGCTGCGGTTTCACGGGTGAATCGTTTGAATGCTGACGGATTGGGGTGACAACAAAAGCTGATCGTAGTGATGAAAATTTTGTCTTTTGCTTATACAAGTGACTCTATAGCATTAGTTCATTACGAAATAACGAAGCGCAAAAAACCGCTGAAGTGCCATGGAAAAACCGCCTGTTTACAACCCCTCGGCCATGCCGGCCGAGCATTTTTTCTCCAGCACTTACCAGCAGGCGCGCGAGCGGTTTGTGATGGCGGCGCGGGCACGCGGTGCGGAGATGGCCAGTTTCGCCATCGACGCCGTGGGCGCTGAAGGCGAAAGCCTGAGCACCGACGTGGCCATGATCGATTTGCCGAACGGCCAGGCCGCCACCAAGCTGTTGTTGATCACCTCGGCCACCCACGGCGTGGAAGGTTTCTGCGGCTCGGCCTGCCAGTTGCAGTTGCTGGCCGACGATGCGCTGCTGGCACGCGCGGCGAATGCGGGCGTCGCGCTGCTGCTGGTGCACGCCATCAACCCCTATGGTTTTTCATGGCTGAGCCGCACCAACGAAAACAACATTGACCTGAACCGCAACGCGCAAGACTTTGCCAAGCCGTTGCCGGTAAACGCGCCTTATGCCGGCTTGCACGATGTGCTGGTGCCCGCCGCCTGGCCGCCTACGGCCGAGAACCAACAGGCCAAGGCCGACTACATCGCCGAACACGGCGCAGTGGGCTATCGCGATGCGGTGTCGAAAGGCCAATACACCCATGCGGGCGGTGTGTTCTACGGTGGTGCCGCGCGCAGCCAGTCGCTGCAAAATTTGGAGCACATTCTGCGCACCTATGCGGCGCCGTTTGCCGATATTGGCTGGATCGACGTGCACACCGGCCTAGGCCCTTATGGCCATGCCGAGAAGATTTTTGCGGGCCGCCGCGACGAGGCCGAAGTCGCCCGCGCGGGCCGCTGGTGGGGCAGCGACATGGCGGTGCCGTTTGCCGGCAAGTCCACCTCGGCCGACGTGACGGGCAATTTGTCTTCCACCATCTACGGCGCATGCCCCAACTCGCGCTGCACCTTGATGGCGCTGGAATACGGCACGGTGCCGTTTGAAAACATGGTTGATGCCTTGCGTGGCGAAGCCTGGCTGCGCGCCCACCCCAATGCGCCCGCCGCGCTGGCCCTGCAAATCCGCCAAGCGATGTTCAACGCCTTCTCTGGCCGCGACGACGTGTGGCGCGGCATGGTGTTGGGCCAAAACCGTGTGGCCATCTTGCAGGCTGTCCTGGGCCTGTCTCAATCCTGAAGTTTCGTTTCTGGTTTTCTCCCCTCGATATCCCATTCCCTAACCCCGAGCCCGCAGATGGAACGTACCGTGAACTCCCCCTTCGACGCCAGCGCAGCGTCAACTGCCACCACCCACGATGCCGCCAACGCGCCGCCCGGTGGTTGGCGCATCATCGCCGCCGCCACCATCGGCAATGCGTTGGAATGGTTTGACCTGGTGGTCTACGGCTTTTTCGCCGTCACCATCGCCAAGCTGTTCTTTCCGACCGGTGACGACACCGTGTCGCTGCTGCTCACGCTGGGCACGTTTGGCGTGTCTTTCTTCATGCGGCCGCTGGGTGCGCTGGTGCTTGGGGTGTATGCCGACAAGGTGGGGCGCAAGGCGGCGCTGATGTTCTCCATCGCGCTCATGACCATCGGCACCTTGATGATTGCCTGCATGCCCACGTATGACGCGATTGGCCTGTGGGCGCCAGCCGGCATTGTGTTGGCGCGCATGATCCAGGGCTTTTCGGCCGGTGGTGAGTTTGGCAGCGCCACGGCTTTCCTGGCCGAATACGCGCCCAAGCGCCGTGGCTTCTACGCCAGTTGGCAGGGGGCCAGCCAGGGCATGACTACGCTGTTGGCGGCGGCCTTTGGCGCGGTACTGAACAACCAGTTGAGCCCCGAGCAAATGCAATCGTGGGGCTGGCGCATTCCGTTCATCTTTGGCCTGCTGATTGCGCCCGTGGCTTACTACATCCGCAAACACGTGGACGAAACGCCCGAGTTTCTGGCGGCCAAGGCCGAGATGCGCCACCGCGCTGCCGACCACGCGCCGCTGGCCGAGACCTTTGCCAACCAGAAAGAACGCTTGTTGCTGGTGATTGGCGCCGTGGTGTTGGGCACCGTGTCGTCTTACCTCATTCTGTACATGCCCACCTTTGCCGTGAAGCAACTCGGCTTGCCCGCATCGACCGCGTTCACCGCCATCATTGCGACCGGCGTGGTGCAGACCGTGTTCAACCCGGTGGTGGGCCACCTGTCCGACAAATGGGGCCGCACCGGTTTGATGCTGACCGCCGCCGTTTTGTTTGGTGTGCTGGTCTACCCGGTATTCCATTGGCTCAGTGTTAACCCTAGCTTTTACGCCATGCTGGCGGTGCAGGTCTTCATTGGCTTGATGGCCGTGGTGTACTTTGGGCCGTTGCCCGCGCTGCTGACCGAAATGTTCCCCACCCAGGCGCGCACCACCGGCATGTCGCTGGGCTACAACATTGCGGTCACCATTTTTGGCGGCTTTGCACCGTTCATCATCGCTTGGCTGATCAGCGTCACCGGCAACAAGCTGGCCCCTAGCTTTTACGTGATGGGCGCGGCGGCTATCAGCATCGTGGCGCTGTTGCGGATTCGCAAGCTCAAGATGTACTAAGTCTGCATCGAGTCCACGCCCTGGACTCAGGCATTCCAAGCCTCTGGCGGCACCTTGACGGTGCAATACGCCAGAGGCTTTTTCACGTCTGGTGCAATGTTTTGAACTTGTCGGGCTTCGGCGGTGTCAAGGGGATATGCCACGCTGACGTGTCTGGTTTGCTTAGATGCGTAACAAATAAGTAAACGCAAGTTTCGCTCGTGGTGCGGAAATTGCAGTCGTAAAACCGATTACTGGCCTCGCCGATGTCACCCGCTGCTGCTACATTGCCGGGTTAGGTTGGCATTACAAATTATTACTACCCATGGCTTCCAAGATTTTTTATAGCGTGATTGCAGTGGCCGGCATTGCGGCTGCCTCTGGTGGGGCCTGGTGGCTGCAACAGCCCGGGCGTGGCGCGACGGCTGGCTCCGCAGAGCAGGCCAAAGTGGCGAGTGGCGGCGCAGGCAATGCTGGAAGTGCGGAAAAGGCAGCGAGTGTGGAAGTGGCCTCGGTGGCTTTGACCCGCGTGGTCGACGACGTGCAATCCGTGGGCAGCTTGCGCTCGCGCCAAAGCGTGATGCTGCGTCCTGAAATCAGTGGCCGTGTGGTGCACATCAACTTCCGCGACGGCGAACGTGTGCGCCGCGGACAACTTTTGGTGCAACTGGACGACAAGCTCCCGCAAGCCCAGGTGCAGCAAAGCGAGGCCGAGCTGTCCATCGCCAATGCCAACCATAAACGCAACCAGGATCTGGTCGCGCAAAACTTCATCAGCCAACGCGCGGTGGACGAGAGTGGCGCCAACCTGCAAGTGGCGCAGGCCAAGCTGGAGCTGGCGCGTGCCACGGCTGCGCGGCTGAAAATTGTGGCGCCATTTGACGGCATTGCCGGTATCCGCCAAGTCAACGTGGGCGACTACCTGAAAGACGGTGCCGACATCGTCAACATCGAAGACATGGACGCGCTGTATGTCGACTTCCGTCTGCCCGAGCGTTTCCAGCCCAAGGTGCAGCGCGGCCAACGCGCCAGCCTGGAGCTGGACGCCTTGCCCGGCCAGAAGTTTGCCGCCGTGGTGCTGGCCATCGACCCGCTGGTCGACGCCAACGGCCGCTCGGTGGGCGTGCGCGGGTGCATCGACAACCGCCAGCAACAACTGCGCCCCGGCATGTTTGCGCGCGTGAGCGCCGTGTTTGGTGAGCGCCACAACGCCATTACCGTGCCTGAAGAGGCCATCGTCCCGCAAGGCGGCCGCCAGTTTGTGCTGCGCCTGGTGCCAGGACCGGACGCCAACACCTTGGTGACCCAGCGGGTGGAAGTGAAAGTGGGCGTGCGCCGCCCAGGCAAAGTGGAAATTTTGAACGGCCTGAATCCCGACGACCGCGTCGTCACGGCTGGGCAACAGCGTTTGCAAAAGGACGGCTCGCCCGTACGTGTGGTGGACTTGACGGCGGGCAAGACAGAAGCCGCCAAGGCCGAGGGCGGCAACGGTGCCAAGAACGGCGAAGGCAAAGTGGTTGCCGCGGCTGGCCCGTCCAAGCCCTCGGCAGATGCAGCCTCCGCCAACGCCCGTGCGGGCAACCCTTGCCTCACCTCGGTGTCGCACATGGCGCTGCCCATTCAGCCGATTCAACCGCCAAATCCAGCCAACTCTGCTGTACCGGCAAACCCGATTAATCCAATGAATCCGATGAACGGACCGGCGAACACCAACCGGTCGGCCAGCCCCGTCGACGCGCAAGCGCCCAAGGGCAGTACCGTGGCGCAATCACGCGTTCCCACCTAATCTAGTTCGGTTGAAACCCTCACCGCGAAGTCATTTGTATGCAGCTCGCTGAAGTTTCCATCCGCCGCCCGGTGTTTGCCACCGTGTTGTCACTGCTGATCGTGCTGATCGGCGCCGTCAGTTTCATGCGCCTGAGCGTGCGCGAATATCCGAAGATCGACGAACCGGTGGTCACTGTCACGGTGAAGTACCCCGGCGCCTCGGCCGAGGTAATCGAGTCGCAAATCAGCAAACCGCTGGAAGACTCGATTGCCGGGATTGACGCGGTCGACGTCATCACCTCCATCAGCCGCGCCGAGCAAAGCCAGATTTCGGTGCGCTTCCGCCTGGAGAAAGACGCCGACGCCGCCGCCGCCGAAGTGCGCGACCGCACGGCACGCGTACGCAACCGCTTGCCCACGTCGATTGAGGAACCGGTCATTGCCAAAGTAGAGGCCGATGCCTTTCCGGTGATCTGGCTGGCGTTCTCCAGTGACAGCTTGTCGCCGCTGCAGATCAACGACCTGGTCAACCGCATGGTCAAGCCGCGCCTGCAAACCGTGACCGGCGTGGCCGACGTGCGCATTTTTGGCGAGCGCAAATACGCCATGCGTGTGTGGCTAGACCCAGACAAACTCGCCAGCTACCGCCTCACCACCGGCGACGTGGAAGACGCCATTCGCCGCAGCAACCTCGAGGTGCCCGGTGGGCGCATTGAATCGCAGCAACGCGAATTCAGCGTTACCTCGCAAACCGATTTGATGCGCCCGGCACAGTTTGGCGACATCACCATCAAAAGCGTGAACGGCTTCCCGGTGAAGGTGCGCGACGTGGCGCGCGTGGAAGAGGGCCCGGTGGATGAGCGCAGCGCCGTGCGCTTGAATGGCCGCGACGCCATCTCGGCAGGCGTGATCCGCCAGGCCACCGCCAACCCGCTGCAACTTTCGGCCGGCGTGCGCGAGATGTTGCCCAAGCTGCGTGCTGATCTGCCTGCCGGCATGACCATCGACATTGCCAACGACAACTCGGTGTTCATCGACCGTTCGGTGAAGAACGTCTATCACACCATTTTTGAAGCCGTGGTGCTGGTGGCGCTGGTGATCTTTGTGTTCTTGCGCACGCTGCGTGCGTCCATCATTCCGATCATCACCATTCCGGTGAGCTTGGTGGGCACGTTTGCGCTGATGGCGCTGGCGGGCTTCAGTATCAACACGCTCACGCTGCTGGCACTGGTGCTGGCCATCGGCCTGGTGGTGGACGATGCCATCGTCATGCTGGAGAACATCTTCCGGCACATTGAAGAAGGGCTGGACCCGTTCTCGGCCGCCATCAAAGGTGCGCGCGAAATCGGCTTTGCGGTGATCACCATGACTGCCACGCTGGTGGCGGTGTACGCGCCGCTGGCCTTTACGCCGGGGCGCACAGGCCGCTTGTTTGTGGAGTTTGCGCTGGCGCTGGCCGGGGCTGTGGTGGTGTCGGGCTTTGTGGCGCTGACGCTCACACCGATGATGTGTTCGCTGATGCTCAAGCACAACCCCAAGCCGAATCGTTTTGACAGCGGCATGGAGCGCGCGTTGACCACCATGTCCGACGCTTATGGCCGCCTGCTGCGACGCATCATCACCACCGGCTACAAGCCCGGCAAGGGCGAACGCGGCATCAGCGTGCGCGCCAAAACGCTGCTGTTGCAAGCGCGCTGGATTGTGCTGAGCTTGATGATTGCCAGCGCCGCCGCCATCTACTTTGTGTACCCGAGCATGAAGCAGGAGTTGTCGCCCCTGGAAGACCGCGGCACCATTCTGGCCAACATCAACGCGCCCGATGGCTCCACGCTGGAGTACACCGACCGCTACGCCAAAGAACTGGAAGCGCTGGGCAAGAAGTACTCCGAGTTCGACCGCGTGTTTGCCAACATCGGCAACCCCACGGTGTCGCAAGGCAGCGTGGTGTTCCGCACGGTCGATTGGGAAGAACGCAAACGTACCACGCTTGATTTGGCACGCGAGATGAGTCCGAAAATCGGCTCGTTGCCGGGCGTGAGCGCGTTCACCATCACGCCGCCATCACTGGGCCAAGGCTTCCGCGACCGGCCGTTGAACTTCGTGATCCAAACGTCCGACAGCTACCAGAACCTGGCCCAAGTAGTGCGCCAGTTCCAGGACGAAATGGCGAAGAACCCTGGCATTCAGGGCGTCGACATTGACCTGCGCCTGAACAAGCCCGAACTGCGCATCGACATTGACCGCGACAAGGCGGCCGACATGGGGGTATCAGTGGATGCCGTGGCGCGCGCCATTGAAACCATGCTGGGCGGGCGCAACGTCACGCGCTACAAACGCGACGCTGAACAATACGACGTGATTGTGCAAACCCGTGCCAGCGGCCGCACCACGCCAGAAGACATCGACAGCATCTACGTGCGGGGCCGTAACGACACCATGATCCCGCTGTCGGCTTTGGTGAAGACGCGTGAAAGTGTCTCGCCGCGCGAACTGAACCACTTTGGCCAGCGCCGCTCGGCCACCATCTCGGCCAATCTGTCTTCCGATTATTCGCTGGGCCAGGCGTTGACCTTCATGGAACAAACCTCAGCCAAGGTGCTGAAGCCCGGCTACACCACCGACCTGAACGGTATCTCGCGCGAGTTCCGCAACTCGCAAGGCGCGTTGGCCGTGGTGTTTGTGCTGGCACTGGTGTTCATTTTCCTGGTGTTGGCGGCGCAGTTTGAAAGCTTCATCGACCCGCTGGTGATCATGCTGTCGGTGCCGCTGTCGATGATTGGTGCACTGTTGGCGTTGAAATGGTCGGGCGGCTCGCTCAACGTGTATTCGCAGATTGGCTTGATCACGCTGGTGGGCCTGATCACCAAACACGGCATCTTGATTGTGGAGTTCACCAACCAGTTGCGCGAAGAAGGCATGCACATGGTGGATGCCTTGGTCAAAGCTTCGTCGCAGCGCCTGCGGCCCATTTTGATGACCACCGGCGCGATGGTGCTGGGCGCCGTGCCGCTGGCTTTGGCCGAAGGCGCGGGTGCCGAGAGCCGCCAACAAATCGGTTGGGTGATTGTGGGCGGCATGAGCCTGGGCACCTTGCTGACCATCTTTGTGGTGCCTACCGTCTACACGCTGCTGGCGCGTGGCACGGTGCCGGGTGCCAAGACTACTATTGCCAAGGATGCGCCGGATGCGGGTCATGGTCACGCGCACGGCCACGGTGCCGAAGCACACAAGCCGCTGCCACCCGCACATGAAGAGTTGATCGCCAAGTAAGCCTCGGCCAAAACACAAAACCCGGCATCGCGTTGTACGCCATGCCGGGTTTTTCATTTAGGGACTGTCGGTTGTGTCGTCAGTGGCCAGAGGAGGTCCGAAGTCTCCGGCCGAACTCCGCTCGGTGCTGCTGTCAAGGGCTTGCACTGGTCCAGGTTGAGTCCGCGTAGTCCACGTCTGGCAGGCCGCTGTTGCTCAGCTTCCAAGCCTGCGTGGGGGCGGCGTTTAAGCGGTATGCGTTGCTTATGTAGAATGAGAAACATTCTCAATAATCGAGCAAATTTCGTTCGAATGTCTTTTCCCTCTCATAGCGCGCAACCCTCCGCGGTTGAAGCCATCTACCGGCAGGAGCATGGCTGGCTGAAAGCCTGGCTGCAGCGGAAATTGGGAGCGTCAACACATGCAGCAGACCTTGCCCAAGACACCTTTGTCCGGCTGCTGGTCTCACCCGATACCGAACGGATGCGTGAGCCGCGCGCCTTTCTGCGCACCGTCGCGCACGGCCTCTTGGTCAACCACTGGCGCCGTCAAGACATGGAGCGCGCATGGGCCGAAACACTGGCGCACCTTCCGCCGACCATGTCACCCTCTCCGGAGGACCGCGCGATGGCCCTGCAGACCCTGCAGCTCGTCGATGCGATGCTGAAGCGACTCAACCCCAAGGCGCGCACGGCCTTCTTGCTGTCGCAGCTGGATGGCCTGACCTATGCCGCGATTGCCGAGCAACTGAAAGTCTCTGAGCGCATGGTCAAGAAATACATGGCGCAGGCGATGTTTGAATGCCTTTTGTTGGAGCAGATGTGAGGCCGCTCACGCCAGTGGACGCGCCTAGCCAAGACGACATGCGCCAGGCTGCAGAATGGTTTGCCGTGCTTCAGTCCGGACATCCCAGCGAGGCCGAACGCCTCGATTGGCAGCGCTGGCTCGATGCCGGCCCAGGACCACGTGCCGCCTGGCAACGGGTCGAAACTCTGGCCGACAGCTTTGCCCGCTTGTCAGCACTGCCTGCGCGCCAAGCGCTGGAACATGGCGCTCGGCTCGGCCGTAGCCGTCGGAATGCACTCCGCGCCTTGGCCATACTTCCGATTGGCGGTTTGGCCGCATGGCTGTTGCATGAGCAGTCGAGCAACCGGGGATGGATGGCCGCGTTCCGTACCCAGGTGGGCGAACGGCGCGAGTGGTTGTTGGCCGACGGGGGGCGCCTCTGGCTCAACACGAACAGCGCGGCCGATGTCGACTACCGCACCGACCTGCGCCGCATCGTCCTGTACGCGGGGGAGCTGCTGTTGACCACGGGCCGCGACACCCAGCAACCTGCTCGACCCATGGTGGTAGAGGTAGCGGCCGGTCGGCTGGAAGCATTGGGAACGCGCTTTGCCGTGCGCTACGAGGACAGTGGCGCCGCGCGGTTGACGGTGTTTGAAGGCAGGGTCGCAGCGCAGCCGCGCATGGGCGAAGCACGGGTGGTGGTGCAAGCGGGCCAGCAGGCCCTGGTCTGGTCGGACCGCGTCGAATCGCTCGGCAGCGTGCCCGCACAGGCCGACGGCTGGACGCGCGGGATTCTGGTGGCGGACCGCATGCGTCTGGGCGATTTCCTGAACGAGCTGTCGCGTTACCGCCAGGGGCTGCTCACCTGCGCGGCGGAAGTGGCCGACCTGCGCATTGTGGGCGCCTACCCGCTGGACGACACGGAGCGCGTGCTGCAGGCCCTGCAGTCCACTCTGGCCGTGCGTGTGCGTCGGCCTTTGCCCTGGTGGGTCTCGGTCGAACCCACCCTAGCCCCGTCACCCTGAAGTCTTTTTTGCGTTCGAGGTTCCCTTTCTGGCGACTTGATTGGCATGGGAAGTAACCACTTCCGGTTTTCTTTCTTTTCCAAGCCTTCATCCATGATTCGCCACACCGACACCGACCCCGCTCGCACTGCGCACCGCCACCTTGTTCGCGCCCTGCGGGGACGCCCTATCGCACTCGCCGTCGCCACCTTGTTCGGTGCTGCCAGCGTGTCCGCCCAAGCTTTGCACTCTTTTGCTGTGGCTCCCGGTCCTTTGAGCACGGTGCTTAGCAACACGGCCGCCACCGCCGGGGTGATGCTGTCGGCCGACGCCAGCCTGACCCAGGGCCTCGCCAGCCCAGGCGTGCAAGGCCGCTTCACCGCCGAGGAAGGCTTGGCTCGGGCATTGGCCGGGACCGGCCTGCAACTGGTTCGAGAGGCGGGCAATGTCTACACGGTGCAGCGAGCACCGGCCGCAAAAGCGCCCCTAGCGGGTGGTTCAGTTGCCACGCTCGGCACGGTGCTGGTGACGTCATCCGCCACTGCGGCAGCAGGCTCGGGAGCGGTGGACGGCTGGGTGGCCCAGCAGGCCGCTTCGGGCACCAAGACCGATACGCCTCTGGTGGAGACCCCCTGGTCCGTGTCCGTGGTGCCACGCGAGCAGTTGGAGGCTCAGCAGCCCAAGACCATCGCGCAAGCTCTGCGGTACACGCCGGGTATCACGGCGGAGTTGGCGGGCCCGCAGTTCGTCACCGACCAGCTCAGTATGCGGGGATTCCAGCAAGGCACGGGCCGCATGCTGCGTAACGGCCTGCGCACCTTCTTACCCAACTACCTGGGCTGGGATGCGCCGGAGCCCTACGGTTTGGAGCGCATCGACATCCTCCGGGGCGCCAGCTCGGTACTCTATGGAGCCACCGACCCGGGCGGCCAAATCAACCTGGTGAGTAAAAAGCCGACCACGGAATCGTTGCGTCAGGTGCAATTGCAAGCCGGCAGCCCGGGTTACCGCCAGGGCGCCTTCGATTTGGGCGGAAAACTGGACGCCGACGGTGTCTGGAGCTACCGCCTCACCGGCTTAGTGCGCGAAGCCGATTCACAGACCGACTTCATTCACAACCGTCGGCAGTTCATCGCCCCAGCACTCACCTGGCGCCCAAACACGGATACGGAGCTGACCATCCTGGCCGAATACCAGCGCCAGACCGGCAACTTCGCCAATGCGCTGCCTGCCGCCGGCACGGTACTACCCGACCCGCGCGGCAGCCTGGGACGCAACACCTACGTGGGAGAACCCAGCCACGACCACATGGGCAACGAGAAGAGCTCGGTTGGATACCTGTTCAGCCACAAGCTCGACAGCCACTGGACCCTGCGCCAAAACTTGAACTACGGCAAGTTCCGCCACGACAGCGCCGAAATCGCCGTCCTGGGCAGCTATCCGTCGCCAGCCGACCAGTACATGCGCTACTCCGACAGCCGCCAGGGCAACGGCCACTTGTTCACGCTCGACAACCAGGCCGAGGCCCGGTTCTCCACCGGCAACGTCGCGCATACATTTCTGGGCGGCTTGGACATCTACAACGGTCGCTTCAGCCAGCAGCAGGCCTTGAGCATCATCGCCGAGCCTTTCGACATCTTTCGCCTGGTGTATGGCCAACCTCTGAACTACATCCCCTTCAGTTCGCAGAGCTTCGACCAGAAGATGCAGCAGACGGGTGTTTATCTGCAAGACCAGATGAATATTGACCGATGGGTGCTGCTGCTCGGCGCGCGCCACGACCGTGTCACGGACAACAACAGCGCCAGCACGCCCGTTGAGCAAAAGGACAGCAAGACCAGCGCGCGTGCCGGTGTGGTCTATCTCTTCGATAGTGGCTTGGCGCCGTATGTGAGCTACAGCGAATCCTTCCTACCGACAGTGGGGACCACGGCCAGCGGCAGCAGGCTGCTGCCCGAAACCGGCAAGCAGTGGGAGACCGGCGTCAAATACACCCCACCCGGGAGCAACAGCCTCTACACCGCAGCCGTCTTTGAGCTGCGTCGGCAGAATGTGACCGAGAACGTCGCAGGCTTCAGCCGCCAGGAAGGCGAGGTGCGCTCGCGCGGCTTGGAGCTGGAGGCACGCACCGAGATGGCGAAAGGCTTCAACCTGATCGGCAGCTATACCTGGAACGATGTGGAGGTCACGCAGTCTCTGGCCGGCAATGTGGGCCGCTCGCCTTTCCGTACACCTGAGCACATGGCCTCGGTCTGGGCCGACTACGTGTTCCGAGGCAACGCGGTAGCAGGACTGCGTCTCGGCGGTGGTCTTCGCTATGTGGGCGGCTCATTCGGCGACACGGCCAATACGTTCAAGGTGGGCGGTTACACGGTGGTCGATGCTTTGGTGAGTTATCCGCTGGAGAACCTCAGCCGTTCACTCAAGGGTATGGACATCGCGCTCAATGCCAGCAATCTGTTCGACAAGAAATACGCAGCGGGCTGTTTCAGTACGGTGGGTTGCCAGTATGGGCAGCAACGCACGGTGTACGTGTCTGCTACCTACAGCTGGTAAGACCGAAGCCAGGTAAAAGCGTCGGGGAATTGCGTGGCCGGCGCGCATGCCTGGGTTTGGAAATACGCCGAGACCTTGGGTTGGTCTCGGCATCCTTCGCGTCGGCCGAGCCGCTAGTACCTCAATCAAAAATCTCGCTGAGCCACGACTTCTGTTTGCGGTAGCCCTGGCGCTTGTTGTAGCCAGAGTCGTCAAAGTCCGGGCGGCGCTGCTGTTGATGCTGTTGGTATTGCGGTTGCTGCGGCTGTTGAACTGCTTGCGGGGTAGGCGCTGTGCCCGCGCCGCTGCGTTCAATCAACTTATCGAGCTCGCCACGGTCCAGCCACACGCCACGGCACTGCGGGCAGTAGTCGATCTCAATGCCTTGGCGATCGGCCATCACCAGGGTGGCGTCGGGGCAGGTAGGGCATTTCATTTCGGGCTCCTTCACATTCGGGGGGCTAACAGGTAGCACCACCTTAGGTGAAGCCAGCAAGGGCTTGAGGGGTGTAGGCGTACACAGCGCATGGACATGTCTTCATGCCCGTCTCGATCTCTTCAGTGCCCGTGTACGCGCAGCCCGAGTAAAACCACCACCGCCAAACCCAACACCAAAGACACCACTTGCCAGAACGCCACCGGGTGCCGCTCTACCAAAGGCGGCGCGCGCAGACGCTGGAATTGCGGGCCGGGGCTGTGGAGGTCGTGGATGAACTCGCTCAGCGCTTCCTGGCGTTTGGCGCGTTGGGGTTGCAGGGCTTTCTGCAGCACGGCGTCCAGCCACTCGGGTAGCTCGGGGCGCTGGTGGCGCAGGGGTTGGTAGCGCAGGCGTTTCAGGTCAGAGGCGGATCTGATTTGTGTGACCTGCAGGCCGTAGGGCAGTTGCCCGGTGAGCATTTGGTAGGTGAGCACGGCCAGCGAGAACAGGTCAGATTGTGCGCTGCCGCCGTCTCCCGTGAAATACTCGGGTGCGGTGTACTGCAGCGTGCCCGCAATGGCATCGGCGCCTGCGTGGGCGGTGCCCTCAGACAGGCCGGCCACATGGGTGGAGCCAAAGTCGATGATCTTCACCGTGCCACTGCGGTCGATCATCACGTTGGCAGGGCGCAAGTCCTGGTGCAGCATTTCTTTGCTGTGAAAGGCCTGCAAGCCCTTGGCCACTTGCGCCACGATGTTGCGCACGCTGTCGAGATCGGGCTTGGGGTGGTCGGTCATCCACTGCGTGAGGGTTTGGCCGTCGACAAACTCCATGGCCACATAGACGTGTTGACGTGAGCGGTCTGTTTGGAAGGGCTTCAGCACATGCGGGCTGTGGAGGCGGCGCGCCACCCATTCTTCGAGCAGAAAACCGTCGAGGTAATGTGGGTCGTCGCGCAAATCGACGGATGGCGTTTTCAGCACCACTGTTTTGCCGCTCGCGTCGTCGGAGGCCAGAAACACGTGGCTGCGCGCGCTGGTTTGCAGCTCGCGCACGATGGTGTAGCCCTCGAAGCTGGCGCGTGGTGCCAGCGGTGGTGGCAGCGCCAAACCTTCGCGTTGAGCTTCCAGTTTCACCAGGTTCAGTGGGGTCGCCGTGGCGGCGGGCAGGGCGTCGATGCGCAGCAGTTGCACGGTGGCATCGTCGTCGGCACCGCGTGCTTGGGCGGTGCTGATGAGGGCGCTGGCGGCGGCGTCAAAGTCGTCGGGACACAGCGCCAACGCGTCGTGCACGGCGGCGGCATCGAAATGCAGGTAGGCGCCGTCGGTTGCCAACACGTAAATGTCGCCCACCTCGGCGGGCAGGCTACGGTAGTCGATCTCCACATTGAGGCCAAAACCCAGCGCACGGCCCAGGAAAGATTCGACCGAAGACAAATGCACGCGGTGGTCTTCGGTCAACTGCTCCAGAGCTTGCGTGTGCAGGCGGTAGATGCGTGAGTCGCCCACGTGCAGCAGGTGCACCTCGCGCCCCTTCAAGATAAGGGCGCTGAAGGTGCACACGTAGCCCCGGTCTTTGTCGAAGCGCGCGTGGCTGCGCATGGTTTGCGCGTGCAGCCACGCGTTGGTGGCGCCCAGCACACGCTGCGCCGAGCGGCGCACCGACCAGGCATCCGACGTGGCGTAATAGTCGTCCAGAAAACCACGCACCGCTGCCGCACTGGCCTCTTGGCTTACGGCGCTGGAGCCAATGCCGTCGGCCTGCGCCACCACCATGCCTTTGCTGGCGAGCAACGAGCCCTGCGGCAACATGGCGCCATGAAAGTCCTGGTTGACACCCTTGGCGCCAGCGCGCGAGTGCTGGCCGAGTGTGACCTGCAAGGTGGCTGCCACAGCGATTTGATTGACTTAGCGTGCCACGCGTTTTGCAGCGGTCTTGTAGTGCGTCGAGTAAAGGGTCAGGCCGACGAAGGTCAAACCACCGACCAAGTTGCCCAGCACGGTGGGGATTTCGTTCCAGATCAGGTAGTCCATCAGCGTGAACTTGCCGCCCAACAACAGGCCGGTGGGGAACAAGAACATGTTGACGATGGAGTGCTCAAAACCCATGTAGAAGAAGACCATCACGGGCATCCACATGCCGATGGTTTTGCCCGAGACGGTGGTCGACATCATGGCCGCCACCACGCCGGTGGACACCATCCAGTTGCACATCACGCCGCGAATGAACAGCGTGAGCATGCCGGCCGCGCCATGTGCGGCGTAGCCGAGTGTGCGGCCTTCGCCAATGTGGCCGAGCTTTTCGCCCACGGCATTCGGTGCTTCGCTGAAGCCAAAGGTGAAGATGATGGCCATGAACACCGCCACCGTCAGTGCACCGGCAAAGTTGCCGGTAAACACCAAGCCCCAGTTGCGGAACACACCGGCCCACGTGGCGCCGGGGCGTTTGTCGAGCACGGCTAGCGGCGCCAATGTGAACACGCCGGTGAGCAGGTCAAAGCCCATCAGGTACAGCATGATGAAGCCGACCGGGAACAGGATGGCGCCGAGCAGCGGGTTGCCGGTGTTCACGGTCACGGTGACGGCAAACGCCGCCGCCAGCGCCAGGATGGCACCGGCCATGTAGGAGCGGATCAGCGTGTCGCGTGTGGACATGAGCAGCTTGGATTCACCGGCATCGACCATTTTGGTGACGAACTCGGCAGGGGCGAGGTAGGCCATTGGATTTCCTTGAAGAACGAATAGATGAAGAAAACATGACGCGACCAGGCATACCGCCCGGTGGCTGGAAGAACGAAAACGGCGTCCGCTGCACCACCCGATTTGCGGGTGGTGCAAGGGACGCCGTTATCCAGGGAAACGCTGTTGTGATGCCGCAGCACGCCGTTGGCATCAGTACCGGACCGTCTTCAGCCCGATGCGGTGATGACATGCAAATTCCGTACCGGAAATGACGGTGCCTGATTCGCCAAAGTAGACAAGGTTTGGCTCAAAGTGAGGCCACAAGCCGTTGAAATGCGCTCGCGCGGTGCACGTGCCGAAAGGCCCGCACCGCAATGGGTCAGCGAACCGATTTGTCGCCGGTGACGCCCTGGCCGATCAACTGCGCAAAAGCAAAGTCGGGGAGCGCCAGGGTGGCTTCTGCCACGTCCAACAACCTGCGGTTCTCGTCCATCGATGTTTTCTGCAACATACGAAACGCAGCTTCTTCGCTCAGCCCCAGGCGCGACATCAACATGCCTTTTGCGCGGTCGATCACCTTGCGCTCGTGCAGTGTGCGGCGCGCAGCCACAAGCTCGGCTTCCATGCTGGCCATGCGTGCCGATTGGGTTTGTAGCAGGTCGTGCAGCGACGTGGATTCACCGCCGCCAGGCGCCACCAAGCGCTGTGGCGCGGCGGTGGGAACCGAAGCCGTGTCGAAGAAACGGTCTACCGCGTGGGTGCGTGGCGGCGGGTTGTCGCGCAGGCGGCGCAGCAAACCTTTGGAGTCCTGCAGGTCCTGCTGTGCCTCCTGGATACGTGCCGCGCAATCTTCCCGCAGGCGTGTCACCAACTCCACCTGCAGCAGCCAGAAACCATTCATGCGTTCGGTGCACACATCGAACCAGGTGTCGCTGAGATTGCTGTCGAGCGACGCATCCGGCCGCGCAGTGCACAGTGTGCGCCGCAAGCGCTCCAACTGTGCGACGGCCGGCACCAATTGCTGCTGCTCCCAGCGCTTGCGCAGCCCCGGATCGGCAAACTCGGCAAACACGGCCAAGCTGCGCTCCTGTGCGTCAATCAGATGCAGCACACGCTGCTGATGCGCTTCGTTGCTGCGGCCCGAGGCATACAGCAACGCGCCCACTGCGCGCTCTTGCCCGGCTTCTTCCTGCGCCTGCACCAAATGCACCAAGGCAATCAACAAGCGTGACACGCTGGGCAGCCCGGCCGCATCGGCCACATGGAACACCAGCTCGATCAGCCCTGCAATCAAATGACTGAAAGCCGCCACCGAATCGTGCGCACTCATGGCTTGTCGTTCGATCTGGCTACGCAGCGCATCCAAAGCGTCCAGGCCCAGCAGTGCCCAGGCCATCAGCGACAGCGACTTCGCCGTGGCGCCCTGCGCAGGATCGGCGTGTACCGCAAAAACTTCGCGCAGCCGTGCCTCCACCGTACGCGCCTCGTCGATGAGGGTGCGGCGCACATCGGCAAAACGTTGCCCTTTGGAGGCGAGGTAGATGCTCGATGCGCCGCGTTCGCGTTGCAGCGCCTGGATCAGTTGGCCGAGTTCGTCCACCAGATCGGCGTGGCTGGCGAGTTGGCGCACGGCGTCAATCTCCAGCTGCTTGGCGCGCAGCACCAGCGCCGAGGCAGACAGCGGTAATGTGGAAATGGCCGAGTCAGGCATGCGTGCGATGCTATCAGGCCAGCGACGCGCTGACGCTGACTTTCACCCGCGCGCCGTCGGCACGTACGCTGTAAGCGCGCACCGAGTGTTCGGGTGCCTCCAAGCATTCGCCGGTGTGCAGGTCGAAATGGTTTTTATAGAGCGGTGAAGCCACCACCACGCGGTCACCCAGGTTGCCCAGCAGGCCGCGCGACAACACACTTGCGCCCGACTTGGGGTCGACGTTGTCGATGGCGAAGAACTGGTCGGCGCCTAGGCGGAACACGGCGACGTGCCGGTTGTCGACCAGCGCGCAGACGCCGGTGCTGGGGAGGATGTCGTCGACTGCGCAGATGTCAGTCCAGGTTTGCGTTGTCGTCATGGGGCGTCCTTATACGGTTTCAACAGCTTGTGCGCGTTCATCCGGGCGGGCAGGGCGGATCTGGCCGCGCTCTTCCACAAAGATCACGTGTTCATCGGTCTTGTCGCTGTTCACAAACGAGCGGAAGCGCTTGCGCGTTTCGGGGTCGGTGATGGCGGTTTTCCATTCGCACTGGTAGGTGTCTACCACGTGCTGCATCTGCGCTTCCAGCTCGGCGCACAGGCCCAGGCTGTCTTTGATGAGCACGTCTTTCAGGTAGTCCAGCCCACCCTCCAGGCTTTCGCGCCAGGTGCTGGTGCGTTGCAGGCGGTCGGCGGTGCGCACGTAGAACATCAGCACACGGTCGATCATGGCCACGAGTTCTTCTTTGCTCAGGTCGGAGCCAAACAATTCAGCGTGGCGCGGCTTCATGCCGCCGTTGCCGCAGATGTAGAGGTTCCAGCCTTTTTCGGTGGCGATGATGCCGATATCTTTGCCCTGGGCCTCGGCGCATTCCCGCGTGCAGCCTGAGACGCCAAACTTGATCTTGTGCGGCGAGCGTAGCCCCTTGTAGCGGTGCTCCAGCTCCACCGCCAGGCCCACGCTGTCGCCCACACCGTAGCGGCACCAGGTGGAGCCCACGCAGCTCTTCACCGTGCGCAGCGACTTGCCATACGCGTGGCCGGATTCAAAACCGGCGTTGATCAACTCTTCCCAAATGGTGGGCAATTGCTCGACGCGTGCGCCAAACAAGTCGACGCGCTGGCCGCCTGTGATCTTGGTGTACAGGCCGTACTTCTTGGCGACCTGGCCCACGGCAATCAAGCCTTCGGGTGTGACCTCGCCACCGGGCATGCGGGGCACGACCGAGTAGGTGCCGTCTTTCTGGATGTTGCCCAGGTAGTAGTCGTTGCTGTCTTGCAGGCCGGCGAGTTCTTTTTTCAGCACAAACTCGTTCCAGCACGATGCGAACACGCTGGCCGCCACCGGCTTGCAAACGTCGCAGCCCAGGCCCTTGCCGTGTTTGGCCAGCAGGTCGTCAAAGCTCTTGATCTGGCCCACGCGCACCAGGTGGTAGATCTCCTGGCGCGAGTACGCAAAGTGCTCACACACATGGTTGTTCACGGCCATGCCTCGGCGCGCCATCTCGAACTTCATCACCTGCGTGACCAGGGGCACACAGCCACCGCAGGTTGCGCCGGCCTTGGTGCAGGCCTTCAACTCGCCAATGGTGCATGCGCCTTCACCCACAGCAGCGCAGATGGCACCCTTGGTGACGTTGTTGCACGAGCAGATTTGCGCGGTGTCGGGCAGGGCTTCCACGCCCAGACCGGGCTTGGCTTTGCCGTCGCTCGAAGGGAAGATCAAAAATTCAGGTTCGGCCGGTAGCGTGATGCCGTTCAACGCCATCTGCAGCAGCGTGCCGTATTCGGTGGCGTCGCCGATCAGCACCGCGCCCAGCAGTTGTTTGCCGTCTTCGCTGATCACAATCTTCTTGTAGATCTGACGCAGCTCGTCCACGTACTGGCACGAGCGGCTCTTGGGCGTGCGGCCATGCGCGTCGCCAATGCTGGCCACGTCTACACCCATCAGCTTGAGTTTGGTGCTCATGTCGGCGCCCACAAAGGCGGCGTCCAGGTCGCCCGCAATGTGGCGGGCGGTGACGCGGGCCATGTCGTAGCCCGGTGCCACCAGGCCAAACACCTGTTCGTTCCACGAGGCGCATTCGCCAATCGCGTAGATATCGTGGTCGCTGGTGCGGCACGCGCTGTCGATCACCACGCCGCCGCGCGGGCCAATGGCCAGCACACATTGGCGCGCAATCTCGTCGCGTGGGCGGATGCCGGCCGAGAACACGATCATGTCGGTTTCCAGGTGTGTGCCATCGGCAAACACCATACGGTGGCGCGCGGTGGCGCCGTCGGTGATCTCCTGGGTGTTGCGCCCGGTGTGCACCGTCAGGCCCAGCTCTTCAATCTTGGCGCGCAGCACGCGGCCGCCGCCTTCGTCCACCTGCGCGGCCATCAGCCGGGGAGCGAACTCGACCACATGCGCTTCCAGGCCCATGTCGCGCAAGGCCTTGGCGCATTCCAGGCCCAGCAGGCCGCCGCCCACCACCACGCCGGTCTTGGATTTTTTGCCCGAGGCGGTCATGGCCTCCAGGTCTTCGATGGTGCGGTAGACGTGGATGTGTTCGCGGTCGCGCCCGGGCAGCGGCGGCACAAAGGGGTTGGAGCCGGTTGCCAGCACCAGCTTGTCGTAGGGCAGCACTTCACCGTCCAGCGTGGTCACGGTTTTGGCGATGCGGTCGACCGAGGCGGCGCGTGCCGCCAGGCGCAGCGTGAAGCCGGTGCGCTCGAAGAAGCCGGGTTCCACCAGGGACAGGTCTTCGGCCGTTTTGCCGCTGAAGAATTCAGAAAGATGCACGCGGTCGTAAGCGGGGCGGGGCTCTTCGCACAACACCGTCACATCGACGTTGGCCAGGCCGGTCTCTGCCAGGCTTTCGAGGAATTTATGGCCGACCATGCCGTGGCCGATAAGAATAATTTTCATCATGATGATCCTGCAATGACCTTGCGATTTCCCGGGGTGGCCACGGAGAAGGGGGCAGGATGGTGTGCGAGGCGCTCGAGCGGGCCAGCGGCACAATGCACCCTCCGCGAAACCACGGGTGTGGGTTGGAACAAACCAAACGGCAGGCCGTGCAGGCCAAAGCGTTTGGGGGGCGCCATCGTTAGCGGAGGGAGACATCAGTCCGGGCAGCATCACCTCGGACGCACAAGCTCAAGCAAACTCTGTGCCGGGTTTTTTAGGGTGGAGCAGGCGCCTGGCGCCCGGGTCTTGCACGCTGCTCAGGCATTTAAGGCAGAGGCCACACCGTCAAGGTGCGGGTGCGTCCCCAGTTTGGGGCGCCGTAGCCGCGCGCTCATGGAACGTGAACAGACGATATACGCGTTTGTTCTGTTGTATTTGCAGGTCACGGAATTTATTGGAATTAGTTTATGCACCTAAACTCACGTGAACCTGGGCGCTAGAACCCTTTTCTAGTCTTCTTCAGACCCGTGACACCCGTAACCATGGATGCCCCGTTGGCCCGCTCCCCAGACGATCAAAAACTCTACAAACAGGCGTGGATCGGGCTTGGCCTGTTTCTGGGCTTTGCTTTGGGTCTGGGTGTCTTTCAGCTGTACGTCAACTACATCCGCATCACCGAAGACGAGCACAGCCGCCTGCAAACCCAGGCACGTGTGGTGGCCGACACGCTGGCGCGCCAGTTTGACGGGGCGAACAATGCCTTGGCCAGCGTGCGCTACGACCTGGTTTCAGGCGACATGCCGGGCGCTGTGGGCGCGCGGGGCTATGCGCCGTCCCGCCTCAAGGCGCTGACGGACGCCATGCCGGGGGTGCGCGGCATTGCCGTGCTCAATGCCGCGGGCACGATGGCCATTACCGACCGCAGCGAGCTGCGCGGCAAGAACTTCAGCGAGCGCCCGTACTTCGCGGTTCCGAAAAAAGACCCCGACTACAGCCGGCTGTACGTGAGCCCGCCGTTCAAGTCTGTCGGCGGCGTCTACTCCATCAGCCTGACCAAAGCCATGCAAGGCGTCAATGGCAAGTTTGCCGGCGTGGTCACCGCCAGCCTTGACCCTGAGTATTTTGAAATTCTGGCGAAGTCGGTGCTATATGCGCCGGATATGCAGGTGGGTGTCGTGCACGCCTCGGCGCGCCTGTTTGTCGATGCGCGGCATGATGCGTCTTTGTTGGGGCGCGACTTGAGCGCTGCCACATCGCTGTTCAGCCGGCACCTGGCGAGTGGCCGGGAGGAGTCGACCTTCGAGGGCAAATCGATGGTCACGGGAGATGACCGTTTGATGGTGCTGCATACGGTGGAACCCGTCGCGCTGCGCATGGACTCGCCTTTGGTGGTGCAGGTCAGCCGCAAGCCCTCTGCCATCTACGCGGCCTGGCACGACGACGTGGTGTTGTACGCGGTACTGTTCGCGGTGCTGGCGGCGGGCAGCACGGCGGCGCTCTATTTTGCGCAACAGAGGTCGTTGACGGCCAACCGGGGCGCCCAAGAGCGCGGGCGGCTGGAGCGAGAGAACGCCTTGCGCTTCGAGTTCGGCCTGAGGAGTGCGGCCTTGGGACTGTGGGACCGGCGTACGGACGTGAACGCTTTCACCGTCAATGCGCGCGAGCTCGAAATTCTGGGTTATGCCCAGGGGGAAATTGAAGTCACCGCCGAGAACTGGCGCAAGCTGGTACACCCCGATGATTTGAAGTCCGTCTACGATGGCTTTTTTGAACATCTGAAAATCAGTGCCGAGCCCTACCGCGTGGTGCACCGCATGTTGCACAAAGAGGGGCGGCTGGTGTGGGTGTTGGCGCACGTGATGGTGGTGGAGCGCGACGCCCACGGGCAGGCGGTGCGCGTGCTGGGCACGCACATGGACATAACCGAGCGGGTGCAGATGGACGCCACGCTGCGCGACTCGGAACAGCGTCTGGCCCTGGCCATGAAGACCGGACGCATGGGCCTGATCGACTGGCATGTGCCCAGCGGCAAAGTGCTGTTCAACGCTCGTGCCTATGAAATCCTGGGCTTGGACCCAGAGGGTGAGGCGCTGAGCTTCCCCGAGTGGGTATCGCTGCGCCATCCCGACGATGTGGACCGTGCAGAAGTCTTGTTGCAAGGCATGCTGAGTGGCGCACTTTCCACCGCTGACATCGAGTACCGCGTGCGCCACGCCGATGGTTACTACCTATGGGTGCACCTGCGGGCTGAAACCATTGAGCGTGGAACGCAGAACGAGCCGCTGCGCATCATGGCCACGTTCAGAAACGTCAGCGCGCGCAAGGCGGCCGAGTTTGAACTCAAGCGCGTCAACGAACAACTGGAGCGCCTGACCGTGACCGATGGCCTGACCGGCGTGGGCAATCGGCGCCTGTTTGACCAGACCCTGCAGCAGGAATGGCAGCGCTGTGCGCGGCAGGGCTTGCCGCTGGGTTTGTTGATGGTCGACATCGACCACTTCAAAAAATACAACGACACCTATGGTCACCAAGGCGGCGACAGTGCGCTGGCCGCTGTGGCCGAAATCCTGAAGAAGCGCGTGCAGCGTTCGGGCGACCTGGTGGCGCGTTACGGCGGCGAAGAGTTTGCGCTGTTGCTGCCCGCCAGCGATATGGTTGCTGCGACAGCCGTGGCACGGCGTTGCCTGGCGGCCGTGCAGGAGGCCACCATCCCGCACAAGGCGTCACCGGTGTCGCCCTGGGTCTCGCTCAGCATCGGGGTGGCCAGTGTGGTGCCCGATGCCAGCCAACCCCCAAGCGATTTGTTGAAGACCGCCGACGCCGCGCTGTACGAGGCCAAGCGCCTGGGGCGCAACCGTTACGAGCCTTCAGGTTCCGAGTCCAACTGAGCGTGGTTTGGCGCGTGGTGGCGGCGTTCAGCCGTCCGCCCTGCAGCCAATGTCGCACTAAGGCGTATGCCTATTCGACCCGGCCCTAAACTCCGCGCATGTTCCATCACCATACCGCCTGCGCCCGTGTTGCGCCGAGCAGCCTCGTCGGCTGCCCGGTTGCTGCTGGATGCACGGCTGGCCTGCGCTGTTTTGGTCAGCACATGGTGATGCGAAACCGCGCCGCACTTCTCTAAGCCCGGCACCCGACCCTCTCTCTTTCATCGCTCACCCACGGTTGCCGGGCGACACCCGGGCCTCACGCTCCCCGCTCATCTTGTGCAGGGGGCAAACCGTTGGAGTGCTTCATGGATAACTCGTTTTTTGACCGCACCCTCACCGCGCTCGACCACGCGCGCTTGCAGGGTATTCTTTCGCGTGATCAAGCTCTGCCGCCTGCTGGCGCCCGCGCCTTGGCTGAGCTGCTCGATGCCGCTGAAATCGTGCCCTCAGAGGCGTTGCCAAGCGACGTCGCCACCATGCGTTCCCAGGTGCGCCTATGCGATGCCCAGACGGGTGAAGACTTTGAGGTGCTGTTGCGCTACCCCAATGGCGAGGTTTCCGAAGACACCGGTGGCTTGGGGGCTAACGTGAATGTGTTGACCCCCATCGGCTTGGCTCTGCTCGGCAGCAAAGTAGGGGATGACCTGGTGTGGTTGGGCGCTGGCGGTGCGCCCACGCGTGCAAAGTTCAAGGCCATGGTTTACCAGCCTGAGGCCGCAGGGGATTGGCTGGATTGATGCCGTGTGTTGCTTGGTGTGTCGCCACTAGGCACGCTTGCGCGGGGCGGCCGGCTTCTTGCGCCCCGAACCGCTGAGCTTGCCGCCGCCGGACTCCTTGTTCACGGTGGCCCAGGCCCGGCTGGCCGCCTCGTCTGCGGGCAGGCCGCGTTCCTCGTAGCTTTTTTCAATGTGGCGGGCTTGCCGCTTCTGTTTGTCGGTGTAGGCCGACTTGTCGCCGCGTGGCATGGCGTTCTCCTGTGCTGTGGATGGGTTCACCTTAAATCGCCCGCGCCTGGTGGGCCGTAGGCCTGCGCCGCATGCTTTTGTGCGCATGAATTGACGGGCTTTTGGGGTGCATATCCGGCCGTTACAAATTGCCGTGTCGCTCAAAAATCTGGGCAATCGCTTTTGATTGGCTCCCGTTTCGGCGGGCAGGAAGCAGACATGAACCTCAGCACACTGACCACTCTCCGCAGCACTGCGCTCTCCACCAGTGCCACCAGCAACCAGACCACGGCCCAAACCACCGAAAAGGTCTATCCCACACCCGCAAGCCTGAAAAAGGTCGATACGCGGCTGCAAAGCCAGCTCGACACCACCAGCGCCAATCTTTCCGCGCTGGGCAAATACAAGGCGTCGATTGCCGAGACCCAGCGCACCGCGCAAGGCCTCACCACCTTGACCAGTACGTCGACCAGCGACGAGGTGGCCAAGGCCGTCGCGAGCTTTTCGGCCAGCTTCAATGCCATGCTGGCGGTGACGAAGACCGCCGCATCGCAGTCCAGCGGTGTGGGCAATCTCAGCCGCAGCATGACGCGCGCCATGACCGCCGACTTCTCGAAGATCGACGACTTGCGCGCCATGGGCTTCACCAAAGCCGCCGACGGGAGCCTGTCGCTCGACATGGCCAAGTTTGAAGCCGCCTACAAAGAATCACCATCCAAGGCCCAAGCGGTGTTGAGCAAACTCGGCCAACTGGTCGACAAGGCCGCCACCAAGGAACTCGGTGCCGACAGCCGCACCAGCGCCACGGTCGACGCCCTGACCAGCCGCAGCGCCGCCATCAAGCTGCAGCAAAGCGCGTTGATCAAGCTGTCGCAGCAGATGGGCAGCATGTCGCAGACCAGCACCGGGCTGTCGGCGTACTACAACATGGCAGGCGTTTAAGCCGCCATTGGCTGTGCTGCCTCAGGGCAGCATCTTCTGCAGTGCCCGAATCTTTTGCCATAAAACGGCTTTGGGGATTTGCATCTCCATGGCCGCCATGCAGCGCTCGAGGCGGCCTTCGCGCGTGGCCAACGCATTGATGGCTTTTGCCAAATCCTGCATCACGTTGTCGCCATAGGCTTGCCCGGCCTTGGTCAGGGCCTGCGTGAACAGTGCGCGTTTGGGGGCCATCATGGCCAAGTCGATCAGGTCGCGGCTGAACACGCCGTCGTCACGCCAACGGTCCGAATTCGCCAGCAGCTTGCTGGTCGCCATGTCGAGCGGCGTGAGGGTGGCGACGTCACAGACCACGTCTTCGTGCGTAGGCTCGGCGAGCTTCACGCGGGCTTCCAACACGATCTCAAATTTGATCTCAAAGCCTTCGACCTCCAGCATGGTGCGAATGCCATATTGGTCAGCGCGCACCTCGCGGACTTGCCTCAACTCAGCCCCCTGGCGCACTACGGCAATGATCCCGTCCGCTCCCGTGAGCAGTTGCCGCAAGCTGCGGTATCCCGCAACGTCAGACACCAGAAAGTCGATATCCACGGATTCTCGGTACTCTCCATAGCGCAGCGCGATGACAGTGCCCCCGGCGAACAGGCAATGGTTATCGCGTAGCAGAGCTGCGTCTAGCGCTTGAAGGGCTTGCGCAATACGTTGGTGATGTGGGCGTTCAAACATTGCGGTGTGCTTCGCCAAGCGCCAAGCGCAGTGCGTCGACCAGGTCGCGCTCTGCGGGCGTCATGGCCGTGGTGTCCAGATGGCGCCAGTTGCGTTCGTAAATGCCAAGAGCCTCGATCGGGGTAAGCGTGTCGGTGCCGTGCACTTGCCAGGCCAGCTGTTTGAGTTGCGGGTAGTCGGCCAAAGGCACGCGGGCGGGAATCCAGTTTTGCCGATCGGGTGCCGGGGCAGGCACAGCTGAGATGGCTTGGTGAATCTCTTCGATTTCCATCTGCAAACCCAGTGCTGCCAACACATTGAGGTAGGCCCCTATCGTGACCGAAGCAGATCCGCTCTCGATCCGGTGCAAGGTCACACGCGAAAGGCCGGCCGCTTCTGCGGTGGTGGTCGCGCTGACCCGTAGGGCTTTTCGATGGGCGCGAATTTTTTCGCCCAGCGTTGCCAAGTGTGTTGTCACCGCTTCAGGATTTATGGGAGTTTGGGCTGGCATAGTGTTTCTCATATTAGTCATTTCTCCAAAAATGTCTAGAACGAGAAACATTTTCTAAAAATCAGCACCGATAAATATTTTTATTAATAGATATGAATTCCAGTAAACTGGAATTTATGGAGATCAACCAACGCATTGCGGCCCAGGTTCGCGCACTGCGCGACCGGCAAGGGCTGTCGCTCGACATGCTGGCTGAGCGCAGCAAGGTCAGCCGGTCCCACATTTCTTTGATCGAACGCGGCGAGAGCAGCCCGACGGCAGCGGTGCTCGACCGGCTGGCGACGGCGCTGGGTGTGGCGCTGGCCTCGTTGTTTGAAGATATGGCAGCCGCCGAGCCCAGCCCAGTGGCGCGTTCTGCCGACCAAGCGACGTGGACAGACCCGGCGTCAGGCTATGTGCGCCGCAACCTCTCACCCAGTGCGGCGGCAGCGCGCTCCGGGTTGCAATTAGTGGAGGTGTTGTTCCCTGCGGGGGCGCGCGTGGCGCTTGACTCTGCGGTGCGCGACAACGAAGTGCACCAGCAAATCTGGCTCATCAAGGGCAGCATGCAGATCACCGTGGGCGACGTGATGTGGCCGCTGGCCGCAGGTGACTGTCTGGCCATGCGGCTCGATCAACCGATCGTCTTCCATAACCCCGGCAAGTCGCCTGCGCGCTACCTGGTGGCGCTGGCCAGTTCGCCTTTTTCCAAGAGAGTTGCATGAGCCAAGACACTTCTTCTTTGCACCTTCGCGTGCGCCAGGTTTCCACCAGCGAAGCCGAAGCGGATGCCACCACCCAGGTCATGGCCTACGCGCTGGCCGATGTATTGCTGGACTGCGTCGCGGGCGGCGCTTCGGTGAGTTTCATGCACCCATTACCGCAGGCCAAGGCGCTGGCGTTCTGGCAAGGTGTGTTGGCTGGTGTGGCGCGTGGCGAGCGGGTGTTATTGGTGGCCGAAGAAAGTCCAGGGCAAGTCGTTGGGACGGTGCAGTTGATCACCGCCCAGCCAGACAACCAGCCGCACCGCGCCGATGTGGCCAAGATGCTGGTGCATCGCCGGGCGCGCCGCAAAGGTGTGGCGCAGCAACTGATGGCAGCGGTGGACCAGGCGGCGAGGGCGGCAGGCAAGACGGTGTTGGTGCTGGACACCGAAACCGGCGGCGACGCCGAGCGTCTGTACCAGCGCGCAGGCTGGCAACGTGTGGGCGATGTGCCCCACTACGCACTGATGCCTGACGGCGCGCCGTGCAGCACCACGTTCTATTTCAAAAGCCTGGCCTGACGAGTTGAGGGCAGCGGGCAAGCCCGCCCCTCGCAGAGCTCGCAAACCTCAAGGCGACCAGGGAAAGATTTTTTTCCAGTCGTTCTTCATGTCCACCACCGTCCAGCCCTTGGCAGCGGCTTCGTCCAGTCCCTTGTCGAGCTTGCCGATGTGTGACTTGCGGTCATACGCCCATTCGCGGTCGGCATCGGTGTGGTGCACGTAGAGTGCGAAGCGTGCGCCGCTGCCTGCGGTCGTCAATTGCAACATTTGCAGGTCCCCGTCCGAATTGCCAAATGCGGCGATGGGGCGGCGGCCGATGTGGCGTTGAATGCCCACCGGCTTGCCTTCCTTGTCGTCGTTCAACACCAGGGTGGGCAGCTTGACGAGCACCGGCACGTTGCCACGCATTTCAAATTTCAACCCGCCTGAGGAGCCCACCACTTGCTCGGGCGGAATGCCATAAATGCGCTCTGCCCAGGGGCGCATGAATTCAATCCCGCCGCCCGAGACGATGAAGGTCTTGAAACCGTTGTCGCGCAGGTAGGCCATGAGTTCCAGCATCGGCTGGTACACCATTTCGGTGAACGGTTTGCCAGTCTTGGGATGCCTGGCGTTGACGACCCAGTCGTTGACCACCTGTTCGAATTCGTCGGTGGTCATACCTGCATGGGTCGTGGCCACGATTTGCAGCAGGCCTTTTTCTCCAGACGCGGCCAAGCCTTTCATGTCGCCCTTGAGCACCGAGGCAAACGGTTCCTTGGTCTTCCATTCCGGGTGCTTGGGCGCCAATGCCTTGATGCGGTCGATGGCGAAGAACAATTGGAAGTAGGCCGGTTGTTCAGCCCATAGCGTGCCATCGTTGTCGAACGTGGCAATGCGCTCGGGCACCGGCACAAAGTCGGCCGAGCCTTGTGTGGTGACCTTCTCGACAAACGCGACGATGGCTTTTTTGGGGCCGGTGTCGTTCCACGAGGGCAAGGGATCGGCAGCAAACGCTGCCGTGGTGGTGATGGTGGCCAGGAAAGCGGTGGCCGCCGCAAGTAGGAAACGCTTCATCTTCACTCCTTCATCGAACAGGTCAGCCGCCGATGGTGGATAAAAAAGGCGCCGCCTTCGCAGACGGCGCCCTTGGTTTGTGGGCGTTAGTTGCCTGACGCCGCTTTTCTCATTTGCTCTTCAACCTTGGTCAGATTGAAAGAGCCGGGTGTCTGGCTTGGCGGATAGTCCTTCATGGTCTGCAAGAACTTCGCGGCCAAACCTTGCATCGGGATCAGAATGAACACGCGGTCCAGGAACCAGTCGTTGTAGGTGTTGGAGTTGTGCTGCGCTTTCTCGAACGGGTCGCGGCGCAGGTTGAACAGCAAGGGCGTGCGCAACTCAGTGAATGGCTCGCGCCACACGCCGAAGGCTTGGCCACGGTTTTCCAGGAACACCGCTTTCCAGTCGTCGTAGCGGGCCGCGACGATCTGGCCGTCGTCGTTCACGTACCAGAACTCATGGCGCGGCGACTCCTTGGCCTTGCCGGTCAGGTAGTCGAGCTGGTTGTAGCCGTCGATGTAGTTCTTGTAGGGGCGGCCATTCAGCGTGACGCCCTTGAGCAGTTTCTCCTTGATGTCCGGTGCACCGGCAATGGCGGCAAACGTGGGCAACCAGTCTTCATGCGACACGATGCCGTTGAGCGTCACGCCTGCGGGGAACTGGCCCGGCCAGCGCACAAAAGCGGGTACGCGGTAGGCACCTTCCCAGTTGGAGTTTTTCTCGCTGCGGAAGGGCGTGGTGCCAGCATCTGGCCAGGTGTTGTAGTGCGGGCCGTTGTCGGTGGAGTACTGCACGATGGTGTCGTTGGCAACGCCCAAGTCATCGAGCAGCTTGAGCAAGTCGCCCACCAGCATGTCGTGCCCCACCATACCGTCGCTGTACTCGTCTTGACCGGAGATGCCCCTGTCTTCTGGCTTGACGTGGGTGCGGAAGTGCATGCGCGTGGCGTTCCACCACACAAAGAAGGGCTTGCCTTCCTTGACTTGGCGGGTGATGAAGTCCTTGGCGGCGGCCTCGGTTTCTTCATCCACCGTCTCCATGCGCTTCTTGGTCAGCGGGCCGGTGTTCTCAATCGTCTGGCCACCCTTGCCGTCGGCCTTGGACTTGAGCACGCCGCGAGGACCATACTGCTCGAAGAAGGTCTTGCCGCTGGCCAGCTTCATGTCGCGTGGATAGTCGCGGTTCTCGGGTTCTTCTTCGGCGTTCAAGTGGTAGAGACTGCCCATGAACTCGTCGAACCCATGCATGGTGGGCAGGTGTTCGTCGCGGTCGCCCTGGTGGTTCTTGCCGAACTGGCCGGTGGCATAGCCTTGGCTTTTCAGCACAGTGGCCATGGTCACATCCGTCTTTTGCCAACCTTCCTTGGCGCCGGGCATACCCACCTTGGTCATGCCCGAGCGCACGGGTACGCTACCGCTGATGAAGGCCGCACGGCCAGCGGTACAAGACTGCTGCGCGTAGTAGTCGGTGAAGGCAATACCTTCCTTGGCAATGCGGTCGATGTTGGGCGTCTTGTAGCCCATCATGCCGCGGTTGTTGTGGCTGATGTTCCAGGTGCCGATGTCGTCACCCCAGATCACCAGGATGTTGGGTTTTTTGGCGGGAGCCTGGGCCTGCGCAGGTGCAATGGCACCAAGCAGGGCAGCACATGGAATTAACAGATTGAAGACAAGGCTTCGAAGGCGAGATTTCGGCTGCATGGCATTTCCTTCTCTTTCTGAAAAGCAGGGACTAGAACGAATGGACTTACGGACTGACGATCACGCCGGCATCAAAGCTTGGCTTTGTGCCCGCTGGCGGGTGGTGCATTTCTTCTGCATCACGTGAACTTGCTGTTTCCAGCTGTGGTTGGCGCTTGGCCTGAACGTCCAACCCATCAGCACTACCTTGCGCAGTGTCTTCCTGGCATCCAACAAGAGGGTAGGGTCGGATGCCCATGTCTTAACGGCCCTGTCAAAAGTCTTGCAACAGTCTTTTGACTGGATGCGACTATAGGCATTTCTGAAAAGAAATGGGAGACATTCTTGATTCGTCATCTCATCGACAGCACCGGTGGTTCTGCACCCTGGCTTCTTGCGCTGAAGGCGCTGCTACTGGGTCAAGCGGAGCTGACTGTACGTCGCACCCTTGCATTGCCGTGTTGTGCAAGCGCCGCAAACGGCGGGTAAATTGTGACAAGGGCCCCAAATACTGTCAGAGCTGACAGTCCGCAGAATCACACGATTTGAGTACGCCAGAAGCCGCAAATGAGTCGGCAATCAGGCAGCAAAAATGATACAAATAGGGAGACGATGAGAGCACCCATTTGGCGAGTTCGCACATGCGCGACGGGCCAACCAAAGACCAAAAAGGAGATTGCGCGTGGCGATTGAAAAAACGTTGTTGGAGCAGTTCAACATCAATGAGATAGAGATCAACCGCCGCCTAGAGCTGCTAGACCTGACGCAGCGCGAGCTGGATCTGCTGGCCGCGCAGCAACCGGTGATCGAGCGCAACCTGGACTACATCGTCTCCAAGTTTTACGAGCAGCAAACCTCGTTCGATGAAATCGCCTTGCTGATTGGCGATGCCGATACCTTGTCGCGCTTGCGCGCAGCGCAAACCCGTTATGTGCAAGAACTGTTTTCGGGCGACTACGGCAGCAACTACGTGAATGGGCGCTTGCGCATTGGCCTGGTGCATAAACGCATTGGAGTTGAGCCCAAATTGTTTCTGTCAGCCGCATGCACGTTGAAGTATTTGCTGGCTGACGTGCTGGCGCGCGAAATCGATGACCGCGCCCACTTGCTGGCCGTGCTGCGGGCACTCGACAAACTCATGAATTTCGACAATGCGCTGGTGTTTGACACCTACATCGGCACCTTGCTCAGTGCGATGGAGAGCGCGAAGAAGCGCATTGAAACCTACGCCCGAGCGCTGGAGCAAAAGTCGAAAATCCTCAGCACGCATGCAGAGCGCGACCCGCTGACCGAGCTGTACAACAAGCGCGGGATGATGATGGCCTTGACGCGAGAGCTGAACGCAGCGGTGCGGCGCAAAAGCCACTTGTCGCTGGTCTACATGGACGTCAACAAATTCAAGTTCATCAACGACACCTTTGGCCACGCCAAGGGCGATGAAGTGCTGCAAGCCCTGGGTGAAGCGATTGCCAAGAGCTGCCGCAGCACTGACTTTCCGTGCCGCGTGGGCGGCGACGAATTTTGTGTGATCCTGCCCGAAGCCGACGGGGTGGTGGCCCGTGTGGTGGCCGACAAAATCGCCGCGGCTTTCACCGCTGTGTTCCCCGAGTTTTCTATCAGCTCGGGCGTGGCGCAAACCGGTAAAGACGAATTCGTCAACGAGAAAGAGCTACTGGAGATGGCCGATCAAGCCATGTACAAGGCCAAGCAGAAGAGCCGAACGACGCCCTGACGCGCACTCTAGGCCGCGCCTTCAAACAGCATCACGTCCACCCAGTCGCCTGCCGCCACCGGGCCCTGGTCGTGTGGCAAAACAATCAAGCCGTTGGCCAGCACCATGGAGCTGAGCAGCCCCGAACCTTGGTGGCCGGTGGTGCGCACTTGCAGCGTGCCATCAGGCGCGGAGTCGACCACGCCGCGCTGGTATTCGGTGCGGCCAGGAGCCTTGCGTATCGCTTGTGTGGTGCGTGCCTTCAGGCGTGGAGCTGGTGTTTCGGTGCTGCCCATCATGCGCAAAAGAGCCGGGCGCACAAAGGCGATAAAGCTCACCATCACTGCCACCGGATTGCCCGGTAGGCCGAACAAAACAGCGCCACCCGCGCCGGTGCCAGAGCGTTCGGTGAAAGTCTTGTTGCTATGTTTTTCGAAGCTGCTTGCGCTTGCTGAATATGCGGTAGAGGCCGATTTGGCTTGAGCGCCGTGGATGCGGCCGACCGCCATGGGCCGGCCTGGGCGCATGGCCACGCGCCAGAACGCCACGTCACCGAGCTTTTGCATGGTGGCGCGGGTGTGGTCGGCCTCGCCCACACTCACGCCGCCGCTGGTGATGACCACGTCCGCCTGTTGCGCGGCTTGGCGAAACGCGGCTTCCAGTGCGGCCGGTTCGTCGCCCACGGCGCCGAGGTCGATCAGCTCCACGCCCAGGCGTGTGAGCAGGCCAAACAGGCTGAAGCGGTTGCTGTCAAAGACCGCGCCTTCGCGTGGCGGCTGGCCGGGCGCCAGGATTTCATCGCCCGTAGAAAAGTAAGCGACGCGCAGCTTGCGGTACACGCGCACGGTGGGCAGGCCCAAGCTGGCGAGCAGGCCCAGCGCGGCCGGGCTGATGCGTGTGCCCTGGGCCAGGGCCACGCCGCCCAGCGGCAGGTCTTCGCCACAGCGGCGGCGGTTGGCACCGGCGCGCACGGCGTTGGCGGCAAAGCTGATGTGGCCGTCGGCCGTGGTCTGCACCAGCTCTTGCGGCACCACGGTGTCCAGCCCTGCCGGCATGACGGCGCCGGTGGTGATCTTCACGCATGCACCGGCCGCGACTTCGCCACGCCAGGCCGCGCCCGCAAGCGCGGTGCCCGCGATGTGCAGGCGGTGTGAGTTCTCGACCGGAGTGGGGCTAAGGTTGGCCGAGGCGAACGCATAACCGTCCATGGCGGCGTTGTCGTGCGGCGGCACATTGACCGGCGAGACGATGTCTTGCGCCACCACACGGCCCAGCGCTGCGAGCAGTGGCACCACTTGTGTGGCGCTGACCGGGTGTACCCAGCGAGCCAGAAAGGCGGTGACCAGGTCCGCATGTTGGTCGTCTGCGTTGTAGTCGGGCAGGCTGGCGGCAATGTCTTCGATGCTGAAATGGGGAGGCGTGGTCATGACGCGACGAGCGTTTCAAGCACCCGCAGTTCGGCCACCGTATTGGCGTTGCTGAAGGCGTGCGGGTGGTCGTGGGGTTGGTTGAAGGCGGCTTGGCTGCACAGGTGCTGCGCCGTCCACGCGCGCACTTTGCGCCCGCCGGTGGCCAGGTAGTGGGCCAGGCTAGGGGCCAGGCTTTTGTGCAGCAGGCAGAACACGGGTTGCGCCTGCAAGGCTGGTGCACCCGAGGCGATTTCGGCCGGTGTGGCGGGCGCCCAGGCCATGGCCAGGTTGGCGCCGTCGCGCAGCACAGCTTCGCTCAATCGATCGGCCAGGTCACCGGGGAAGAGGGGGGTGTCGCACGGCACGGTCAGCAGCCAGGGCGTGGCGCAGTGCTGCAGGCCGGCCAGAAATCCAGCGAGTGGGCCGGCGTAATCGTCGGCGCCGTCGTTGGGCGCGCGTGGCGCATCGGTCCACACCGGCGCGCCCCACGTGGCGTAGACGTCGAGGTGGCGGCGTGCGTTCACGGCCACACAGCCCACTTGGGGCAACAGCCGGTCCAGCGCCATTTGCGCCAGCGGCTGGCCGTGAAACAGTTGCAGACCTTTGTCGAGCCCGCCCATGCGACTGCCTTGGCCGCCTGCGAGCACCATGCCGGTGATGTCTTGGCGCGAGATCATCTTCTTGGGGATGTGTTTGAACTAAGCGACATCAGCCACCGATGTAGCTCATTTCAACCCTACGCGGTTGGTCGGCAGCGGGAGAGTTGTCGGCAGGCTGGCTCGCACGCAATTCTGAGTAACGGTCGGCGCGCCCTTGCCAGATGGCGGCGATGGCGTTGGCCAACGTGGCGTCGGTGCTGGCCTCGCTGCGCAGCAAACCGCGCAGGTCGTAGCCCTGGCTGGCGAACAGGCACAGGTACATCTGGCCTTCGGTCGAGATGCGCGCGCGGTTGCAGTCGTGGCAGAAAGCCTGGGTCACGCTGCTGATCACGCCGACTTCGCCCAGCGCCGGATCGTGCTGGCCAGCGGCATTGGCATAGCCCCAGCGTTGCGCGGTTTCGCCCACGCTGGCGGCGTCCAGCGGCACCAGCGGCAGTTCTTCGCGCAGGCGAGCGATGACCTCGGCCGACGGCAAAACATGGTCCATGCGCCAGCCGTTGGTGCTGCCCACGTCCATGTATTCAATGAAACGCAGCACCACGCCCGTGCCACGGAAATGGCGCGCCATGGGCAAAATCTCGTGGTCGTTGGTGCCGCGTTGCACCACCATGTTGACCTTTACCGGGCCCAGGCCGGCGGCCTGCGCGGCTTCAATGCCGGTCAACACATCGCGCACGGCAAAGTCCACGTCGTTCATTTTGCGGAACACGGTGTCGTCCAGGCCGTCCAGGCTCACGGTCACGCGCTGCAGGCCGGCGTCTTTCAGTGCTTGCGCCTTGCGGGCCAGCAGCGAGCCGTTGGTGGTCAGCGTCAAATCGAGTGCGTTGCCTTCGGGCGTGCGCAGCGCGGCCAGTTGGGCCACCAGTTGTTCGAGGTTCTTGCGCAGCAAGGGCTCGCCGCCGGTGAGGCGGATCTTGCGCACGCCTTGCGCCACAAACTGGCGCGCCAGGCGGGTGATCTCTTCAAAGCTCAGCAGCGCGCTGTGTGGCAGGTAGGCATAGTCTTTGTGGAAGACTTCCTTGGGCATGCAGTAGCTGCAGCGGAAGTTGCAGCGGTCGGTGACGCTGATGCGCAGGTCGCGCAAGGGGCGGCCCATTTGGTCGCGCAGCACGCCATCCGCGGGGGCGGCGGGCGCTGCAGCGGTTTGTTGCCAGAGCGGCGGCAGGCTTTGCGCGCGGCGCTGGTCCACGACGGGGATCACACGGGTAGACATCAGGCCGCTATTGTCCACTGCTCTGAATACCTTTGGGTATGTGGGTATGCCTACGCCAAGCCTCTATGCAAAAAGGGCCGCCAGGGCCCTTTTGATTTACGCGTGCAGCTATAAAGTTTGAAGCGCTTCAGGCCGTGGCTGCAAACATCTCCGAGACATGCACCGCACGCCCTTCGCGTGCCGCGCGGTCCACGGCCAGCGTGACGGCCAGGGTCATCATGCCGTCGCGGCCCGACACCACGGGCTCGGCCTCGCGCCGCGCCACGGCGATGAAGTTCTCCAACTGGTTGACGTAAGCGCTGGAGCGCGGCGTTTGCAGGCCACGGCGCACGGTGCGGTCGCGCCAGTCGCCGTCGGCCGTTTCGTAACCCCACAGGTGCATCATCGGCAGCGCCAGCGTGGCTTTGCGGCCCCCAATGTAGTAGCAGTTTTCGGGCTCGTGGTGAAAGTACAGCGCCTGGCCCGAGGTCACGTCGTAGGTGAAGGGTGAGGGCACCACGTCGCTCATCAAGAATGTGCCCACGGCGCCGCTGGCAAACTGGAAGATGATGGCGGCCGTGTCTTCCACCTCGAAGCCGCGCGCCTTGTTGGAGGCGATGGCCTGCACGCTGTCGATCTCGCCGCACATGGTGCGCAGGCAGTCGATTTCGTGGATCAGGTTGATCAGCATCGGCCCGCCGCCGGGCTTGCGGCGCCATTCGGCGTCGAAATAGTGGTCTTGTTTCTTCACCAACCACATGCCGTTGACGGCGGTGATGTCGCCCAGCTCGCCGGCTTCAATGGCGCGTTTGGCCTCGCGGATGTCGGGGCTGTGGCGGCGGTGGTGGCCTACCAGCATAGGCACGTTGGCGGCCTCGGCGGCTTGCACCAATTGCAATGAGGCGGCCACGCTTTCGGCAATCGGCTTTTCCATCAACATCGGCAGCTTGCGCGCCACGCAGGCCAGGCCGGCCTCCACGTGCAAGGCGTTGGGCAGGGCGACGATGACGGCGTCGAGCTGCTCTTTTTCAAGCATGTCGCGGTACTGCTCGTACAGCGGCACGCCGATCGAAGCGGCATAGGCCTTGGCTTCGGGCGATGGATCGGCGATGGCGGTGAGCACCGTGCCGGGGTGCTTGAGCACCAATGCGGCGTGTTCGCGGCCGATCAGGCCGGCGCCCATCAGGCCAATACGGAGCGCGTTCTGCGGGGGATTTTTGGTGGCGGGTGTATTCATTTGGCCGCAGCGTCGAATTTGCGGCGCAAGGCGTCCAGTGCCAGGATGTAGCCATCGGCGCCCAGGCCGGCGATCACGGCGTCGGCGGTCTTCGACACCAGCGAGTTGTGATAAATCGCTTCGCGGCGGTGGATGTTCGACAAGTGCACTTCAAGCTTGATGCCGTCGAAGGCCTTCAGCGAATCGAGCAGCGCAATCGACGTGAACGAAAAACCCGCCGGGTTGATGATGATGGCTTGCGCCTTCTTGCGTGCCTCGTGCACGCTGTTGATGATCTCGCCTTCGATGTTCGACTGGCGGAAGTCGATGGTGAAGCCGTGTTCCTTGCCGCGTGCGATGCAGTTCTGTTCGATCATGGCCAGGGTTTCATGGCCGTAGATGTGGGGCTCCCGCTCGCCCAGCAGGTTGAGGTTGGGGCCGTTGAGGATGAAGACGGTCTGCGTCATGTCGTGTGTCTTTTTAGTGTTGTGCCAGGATCTGGCCGAGGAACGTCTTGGTGCGCTGGTGCTGCGGGTTGCCGAAGAATTCGGCCGGTGCGGCCTCTTCGACGATTTCGCCTTCGGCCATGAAGATCACGCGGTCGGCCACGGCTTTGGCAAAGCCCATTTCGTGGGTCACGCAAATCATGGTCACGCCGGTCTCTGCCAGGCTGATCATGGTGTCCAGCACTTCTTTCACCATCTCGGGGTCGAGCGCCGAAGTGGGCTCGTCGAACAGCATGATCTTCGGGTCCATACACAGCGCGCGCGCAATCGCCACACGTTGCTGCTGGCCGCCCGAGAGCTGCGCCGGGTGTTTGCCGGCCTGGTCGGCTACACGCACACGCTGCAGGTGTTTCATGGCAGCGGCGCGGGCTTGTTCCTTGTTCATCTTGCCGGTTTTCACCGGGGCGAGCATGCAGTTCTCTAGCACCGTCAGGTGCGGAAACAGGTTGAACTGCTGGAACACCATGCCCACTTCCTGGCGCACCTTGTCGATGTCTTTGCCATGGCCGGCGCTGACGTCCACGCCGTCCACAATGATCTTGCCTTCCTGGCAGCTTTCAAGATGGTTGATGCAGCGCACCAGTGTCGATTTGCCCGAGCCCGAAGGCCCACACAACACGATGCGCTGACCGGCTTGTACCTCGAAGTTGATGTTCTTCAACGCGTGGTACGCGCCGTACCATTTCTGCACGCCCGCCATGCGGATGATGGGCGCGGACTGACTGGTGCTGTGTGAGTTCATCTCTAGACTCTTCTGATTACTGCGGGCTTGAGGCGCAACGAAAATTAGCTTGGTGTCGGCGCGCCCCCAGGCGGGGGCGCCGTGGAACCGGCTTTGCCGGGCCACAGGCGTCGCCCCCTGCAAAGGGGTGGGCGCGACACGCAGTGCGCAACCTGGGGGTGAGCCAAATTACTGGACGGTGAAAGGTACGCCGGGCAACTCGGTCACGAGTTCTGGCAGGTCTTGCAGCGTCCACTTCTTGCTGATGGCGTTGAGCTCACCGCTGGCCTTGATCTCGTCGATGATCTGGTTCAGGCGGGCGTTCAAATCTTTCTGGCCGGGGCGCATGGCCACACCCATGTATTGGCGGTTGATCACCACTTTTTGCTCGAAGGTGCTGTCGGGCATGGCCTTCTTGATGTTCAGCAAATAGGTGTTGTTGCCACCGATCACGTCCACTTGGCCGGCCAGCAGGGCTTGCACCACCGCGGCGTCGTCGTCAAAGCGCTGGATGGTGGCGCCGGCGGGGGCGGCCTGGGTGATGGCGGTGTCTTGTGCGGCTGCACGCGTCACGCCCACTTTGCGGCCGGCGAGGTCTTCCAGCTTGGTGATGTTGTCACCCTTCTTGGCGATCACGATGATGCTGAGCGCAGCGTAGGGCTTGGTGAATTGCACCACCTTGGCCCGGTCGGGGTACATGCCCATGGTGGCGGCCAGCACGTCGACCTTGCCGGTCATCACCTGGGCGATACGTGCGGCCACATTCATCGACACCAGTTCGACCTTCACGCCCAGCTTCTTGCCGATGAGCTCGGCCACATCGACGTCGTAGCCGACGTTTTTGCCAGAGGCATCGACAAAGCCCCACGGTGGCAACTCGGACAAAACACCGACGCGGATGGAGCCGCGTTTCTTGATGTCGTCCAGCGTGTCGGCGTGTGCCGACAACACGGGGGCCAGGGCCAGGATCGCAGCACCGATGCCGACGACCGCACGGCGGTTGAGCTTGAAGGTCATGTTTGTCTCCATGAGGTGGTGAGGGAACAGGATGGACGGCAGAATCAGCGAACGCTGCCCGCCAGCCGTTTTTCAAGGCGCCGGCCACACACCGAAAGTGGCCAGCACAACAGGAAATAGATGCCACCGACGATGCTGTAGACCAGCAGTGGCTTGTAGGTGAGGTTGGAGACGATGGAGCCGGTGCGTGCCAGTTCGGTAAAGCCCACGATGGCGGCAAGCGACGTGCCCTTGAGCAACTGCACCGAGAATCCCACGGTGGCCGGCAACGCCACCTTGAAGGCCTGCGGCAGGATCACGCTTGTCATGCGCGGCCACCAGTGGATGCCCAGGGCCTTGGCGGCTTCGGTTTGCCCGCCCGGAATCGACTCGATGCCGCCGCGCCAGATCTCGCCCAGGAAGGCGCTGGCGTGGAAGGTCAGACCCACCGCCACGGCGGCCCAGGGGTTGAGCGGGATGTCGAGTAGCGCAATGCCGTAATAGACCACGAACAACTGCATCAGCAGCGGCGTGCCGCGAAACACTTCAATGAATGCCCAGGCCATGCGGCGGATGATGGCTTGCGGTGCCGTGCGCGCCAGCGCGACTACCAGGCCGCCGATGGCGCCGCCGGCGAAGCCGATGATGGTGAGCAAAAGCGTCCACTGCAGACCCTGCATGAACAGGGCGAAATGGGACCAGGTGAGGGTGGTACTCATGTGCGCAAAAAGTTCTTAGCGGGTGGGGTAGGTCAGCGTGGTGCGGTAGACCACGTTGGAAATGGCCGAGAGCAAGATCGACATCACCAGGTACAGCGCAGCCACGGTGAAATACACCTCGAAGCTGCGGAAGGTGGTGGCTTCAATCTGCGCGGCCACGTGCGTCAACTCGTTGGCCGTGATGCTGGAGGCAATGCTCGAGGTCAACATCAGGAAGATGAACTGGCTGGTCAGCGACGGGTAGATGGCGCGCAAGGCCGGCTTCAGGATGATGTAGCGAAACACCTGGAAGCGGCTGAGCCCGAGCACAAAGCCGGCTTCAAACTGGCCCTTGTGGATCGACTCCAGTCCGCCACGGATGATCTCGATGGAATAGGCGCAGCCATTGATGGTCAGTGCCACGATGGCCGCGACGTTGGGCGACAGCTTGATGCCCAGTGTGGGCAGACCGAAGAACAAGATGTAGATCTGCACCAGAAACGGCGTATTGCGCACCGCTTCGACAAAGATCTTGATCGGCAGCGCGGCCCAAGAGTTGGGGCGCGACTGCAGCAGCATGGCCGGACCAATGGCCAGCACCAGCGAGAACACAATCGCCACGGCGGAGATCTGCAGCGTCAGCAAGCAGCCGACGAAGAGCTCCCACGCGTTGCTGGTGATGGCGGTGTAGTCGAACTTGTAGTTCATGGCGGCGTTTTAGTAAATGGCCCGAACCAGCGCATCTACGGTGCGGCATGGCTTTTCGTGGGAGATACCGCGGAGCCGGCTTTGCCGGGCCGCTGGTGTCGCCCCCTGCAAGGGGGGTGGCGTAGCGACACGCCGTGCGCGAAGACTGGGGGTGTTCATCTCAATACGTCGCTCTGCCGCCGGAGGCGTCGAACGTGGCGCCGGTGGTGAAGGAGCATTCCTCAGACGCCATCCACACCGCCATGGCCGCGATCTCGGCCACCGTGCCGGCACGGCCCATGGGGATCTTTGCCAGGTTCTCGGCGCGTTTGCTGGTGGGCATCTGGTCGAGCAGGGCGCTCTCGATCATGGCCGGCGCGATGCAGTTGATGCGCACGTTGGTCTGCGACAGCTCTTTGCCCATCGACTTGGTGAGCGCGATCACCGCCGCTTTGGAAGCCGAGTAGGCCGACTGCCCGGCATTGCCCTCTTTGCCGGCAATCGAAGCCAGGTTGACGACGCGCCCATAGCCCTGCGCCGCCATGCCGCCCACCACCACACGGCTGCACAGGAAGGTGCCGGTGAGGTTGATGGCCATGACCTTGAGCCAGGCGTCGAGCGGAAAGTCTTGCACCGGCAGCGTGGGGCCGGTGATGCCAGCGGAGTTGACCAGCACGTCGATGCGGCCGAACTGCGCCAGTGTGTCGGCATAGGCGCGGGCCACGGCGGCTTCGTCGGTGATGTCGACTTGCAGTTGGGTGATGTTGGGGTTGGATGGTGCGGCGGCACTTGGGGCTGCGTTGTCCCATGTGCAAACCTTGGCGCCGCTGGCCAGTGCGCGTTGTGCAATGGCTTGGCCAATGCCACCGGCGCCGCCGGTGATCACGACGGTACGGCCGTCGAGGTCGATCTTGTTCACTCTTGTCTTCTCCACTTGCTGTTCACGGCGCCTATGGCTGCCGTGAGGGCTGTTGTTGCTTTGCGCGCTGTGCTGTCACATGCCGCGCCGAACGCTGACCGAATGCTGACGGTCGCCGTTTTTATTTTTCGTGAGTATAGAGAGGAATTTGAAAAAATGGAAAAGATTTCCAAAATGGAAAGAATTTCTTGTAAATTGCGATTCGTACTGCATCCTGCATGCAGAGCGTCTTCACGTTCACGAACATTGGAAAATGCCGTCATGAGCACACTCGAACGATCTTTCGGCCTCCTTGAATACCTTGCGACCCGACCCGCTGGCGCCAACCTGGCTGTCATCGCCAAAGACTTGGCCTTGCCGTTGAGCGCCACCCACCGCCTGCTCACCGAACTGGGGCGCATTGGTTACGTGCGCCAGTCGCGCGACCACGGCACCTACGCACTCACCACCAAACTGGCAGCCATGGGGCTGAGCTTTTTAAGCAACTCGGGCATCGTCGACATTGCCCAGCCATTGATCGACCGCGTGGCCGACATTGCGGGCGAGTTGGCGCGCCTGGCCATCGTTGATGGCGACCGGCTGACCTTTGTGGCGAAGGCGCAGGGCGCGCGTTTTGGTTTGCGTTACGACCCGGACACGGGCATTGATGTGTGCCTGTCGTGCAGCGCCGCCGGGCACGCATGGTTGATGACGTTGACCGATGAACAGGCGATTGAAATCGTGGCGCGTGCCGGTTTTGGCGACCCCAAGGTCTATGGCCGCAATGCGCCCACCACCATCAAGGCGCTGACGAAAATTTTGCAAGCTACGCGCAAGCGCGGCTTTAGCATGATCACCGAGATGTATGCGCCGGGCATGGCCTCCATGGGCGCGCCGGTGCAGTTGCCGGGCGAGCCGGCGATTGGGGTGCTGACCCTGGCCGGGCCGATGATCCGCATGACCGAAGAGCGCATGCTGGCGCTAGGGCCCGACCTGGTGGCCACGGCGCGCGAGTTGGCAGTGGCGAGTGCCGCGTCGCCGATGTTCTCACGTGCGGCGCTGCGTCAAGCGGCTTGAGTTCTCTCTGTCTAAACCGCTTGAAGCTGCGTTAAAAAGCGGGTTTGGGGGCGGCGTTTGGGGCGGCTTTATCGCCAACCGCTCAAGAAGCTTCTTGCATCAACGCAATCAGGTCGACGTGTTTGTTTTCGGTGGCCAGATCAAGCGCTGTTTTGCCATCGTTGTCTTTGAGGTTCTTGTTCGCTCCTGCAATCAATAAGCGACGCACTGTTTCGTAGTGCCCCGCCGCTGAGGCCAGCATCAGTGCGGTGCGGCCATTGCTGTAACGCGCGTCGGGGTTGACCCCTTGGGCGAGCAGGGCGGTCACTTTGTCGGCCTGGCCGGCACTGGCAGCGAGTGCAATGGGCGCCGTGTCTGCGGCTTGTGCGGTGGCCATCAACGAAGAAGCGCAAGCCAGGCTCAGGGCAGTGCGCAGAATCAGCTTTTTCACGGTGACGTCCTTGAGGAAAAGGGGTGGAAGTTGCGGCGGAAGAGGGGACGGAGACGATTCAATTTACGCCTTCTCCAGCGTTTGGTTGTTGAAGCAAAAGATGTACCAATAAGCTGTTGAGATGCACGTTGTTGTTGCACCAAATTTGTGTGGATCAAGGCTTTCAGCATGGCTCGCTATTTGCTTAGAGCCCTTTCTGTTTGTCTTTTCAACACACTTCTTCACAATGTCTCAACATACCTTCTGGGCGGCGCGCCGCCGCGTTCTGCAATTCTCTTCTTCTGTCGTGGCCTGCGCCGTTTTGGTGGCGTGCGGAGGTGGCGATAGTGGCGTGACGCTCAAGGCAGACCGCAAGCCTTTCCCTCTGGTGGAAGCCACGGTGGCCGGTTTTCACGCGGCCATGCGCAATGGTGATGTGTCGTGCCGGGACGTGGTGGAAGGTTACCTTGCGCGCATTGCCGCGTATGACGCAGAAGCCAGTGCCGCCTACCCCAACAGCCCGGCGCTGCACAGTGTGATCACCGTCAACGCGAATGCCTTGGCGCGTGCCGATGAATTGGATCGCAGCTTCTTTTCGACTGGCATCATGTCCGGCCCCATGCACTGCGTGACGGTGCTGGCCAAAGATAACTACGACACCTACGACATGAAGACCACGGCGGGCTCGCTGGTGTTGCAAAACAACCAGCCGCCAGACGATGCCTACACCGTGAAGAAGATTCGTGACGCCGGAGGCATCATCATCGGCAAGGCCAACATGGACGAGTTTGCGTTTGGCTACCGGCAGCTCTTCGGTAGGCGGCAAGACCAAGAACGCCTATGTGCCAGCGAACAGTGCGGGCGGATCGTCGTCCGGCACGGGCACGTCGATCGCCGCCAGCCTGGCGATGGTGGGCTTGGGCACCGACACCGGTGGTTCGGTGCGAGTGCCGTCGGCCGTGGAAGGTTTGTATGGCCTGCGCCCCACGCTGCGCCTGGTAAGCCAGGACGGCATTGTGCCGCTGGCCCACGGCCAGGACACGGGCGGCCCACTGTGCCGTTCGATCGCCGATTGCGCGTTGACCATGGACTCGATGGCTGGCTTCGACTCTGCCAAGACCAGCGGCCAACGTACCGCGAAGGCTTGGGACGCACCGTTGGTCGCCACAGCAGCGGCTTACGACACCATGACCTCGCGCCCCGCCAGCTACACCACGGCCTTGTCAGCTGATGGCTTGAAGGGCGCACGCATCGGCGTGGTGCGCTCGATGTTCCCCACCGCCACCACGGCCAACCAGTTGTTCATCGACACGCTGAACGGGGCGCTCGACAAAATGCGCGCCGCGGGCGCCACGGTGGAAGACGTGGAGATCACCGATCGCAGCACCATCCTCACGGCGTATGCCAGCTTGTCGAGCTACGAATTCCGTGACGATTTGACGCTCTACCTCAGCAGTTGGGCCTCCACGGCCGACGGCCACCCACGCACCACTGAAGAGGTAGCTGCCAAGATGGTCACGCTGGAGCCTACCCGCTCGGCCAACTTTGCCACTTACGTGACCTTGGGCACCAACAAAGAGTCCAACCCGATCTACCAAAACAACCTGAAGCCGCGCGACGAATATGTGATCCCACGCGTGCAAGCCGCGCTGGACAACAAGGACTTTGCCACCGGCGCCGCCAAAGGCACGGCTTACGACGTGTTGGTCTACCCGGTGCTGCAAGGCTTCAACAGCACCAGCGTCAATTCGGGCAGCAACAACCGCCTGAGCCCGTTCACGGGCTTTCCCGCGCTGGCGTTCCCTGCCGGATTTGTGAAGGCGACCACGGCCTCGTCGTCGGTAGAACCCGTCACGTTTGAAATGATTGGTCGCGCCTTTGCCGAGCCAACGCTGTTCCGCCTGGGTTATGGCTGGCAGACCGTGGCAGGTGCACGAGTGCCCAGCCCATTGGCGCCTGAGCTGACGAAGTAAGCGGTTCAAGCCAATAAAAAGGGGCCAGCGATGGCCCCTTTTTTGTGTCTGAACGACGCGACGTCTACATCGCTGTGACCTCTACGCGCCGGGCTTCAGCGGGTGGCCCATCGGCCGTGGTTTGCTCAGGCTTCTTTAGCTCGATCTTGTCGGCTGGCACACCCAGCGACCCCAGTGCTTCGGCCACGGTCATGGCGCGTTGTTTGGCCAGTTCCGCGTTCTTCGCCGCGTCACCCGTGGCATCGTGGTAACCGCTGATGACCACGCGTTTGCCGGCGCCGACAGCCGTCACCACGTCGGCCAGGGCCTGTGGTGCGCCGTCAGCGAGGCGCGCGCTGGCGGTGGCAAAGTAGAACTTGACCACGCCGTTTTCAACTTTGATGCTGGCGGTGTCGCCGGTTGGAGCAAGAGATACAGCGGCCACAGGTGCCGCCACCGGCACGCCAGGGTGCAACTGCATCACCAGCGGTACGATCAGCAGCGCCACGATGTTGATGATCTTGATCAGCGGGTTGACGGCCGGGCCAGCGGTATCTTTGTAGGGGTCGCCCACGGTGTCGCCGGTCACGGCAGCCTTGTGGGTTTCAGAGCCTTTGCCGCCGTGGTGGCCGTCTTCGATGTATTTCTTGGCGTTGTCCCACGCGCCGCCGCCGGTGCACATGGAGATGGCGACAAACAAGCCGGTGACGATGGTGCCCATCAGCAAGCCGCCCAGGGCGGCGGGGCCGAGCAGCAGGCCCACCAAAATGGGCACCACCACGGGCAACAGCGAAGGGATCATCATCTCCTTGATGGCGGCGCTGGTGAGCATGTCCACCGCCTTGCCGTACTCGGGCTTGGCCGTGCCTTCCATGATGCCCTTGATGTCGCGAAACTGGCGGCGCACCTCCACCACCACCGAGCCAGCGGCACGGCCCACGGCCTCCATCGCCATGGCGCCAAACAGGTAGGGAATCAGCCCACCGATGAACAGTCCGACGATGACCAGCGGGTTGCTCAAGTCAAAGCTGATGACCTGGCCGTAGGCTTCGAGCTTGTGGGTGTAGTCGGCAAACAGCACCAGCGCGGCCAGGCCGGCCGATCCAATCGCGTAGCCCTTGGTCACGGCCTTGGTGGTGTTGCCCACGGCGTCCAGCGGGTCGGTCACGTCGCGCACGCTGCTGGGCAACTCGGCCATTTCGGCAATGCCACCGGCGTTGTCGGTGATGGGGCCGTAGGCGTCGAGCGCCACCACAATGCCGGCCATGCTGAGCATGGAAGTGGCCGCAATCGCAATGCCATACAGGCCGCCGAGTTTGTACGACGCCAGAATGGCAATACACACAAAGATCACCGGCCAAGCGGTGGAGCGCATCGACACGCCCAGCCCCGCGATGATGTTTGTGCCGTGCCCGGTGGTGGAGGCTTGGGCGATGTGTTTCACCGGCGGGTATTGCGTGCCGGTGTAGTACTCGGTGATCCACACCAGTGCCGCCGTGAGCACCAGGCCCACCGCGCAGGCACCGAACAGGCGCATCTGGCTGCCGCCAGAGGGCAGGGCGTCTTGCGGAATCAGCCAGGTGGTGACGAAGTAAAACGCGATCAGCGACAACACACCTGCCACGGCCAGCCCTTTGTACAGCGCTGGCATCACGTTCTTCATGCCCGGCGAGGCCTTCACAAAGAAGCAGCCAATGATGGACGCGATGATGGACACCGCGCCCAAGGCCAAGGGGTAGACGATGGCGCTGGGGCCGGCTTGCGAGAGCAGCAACGAACCCAGCACCATGGTGGCGATGAGCGTGACGGCGTAGGTCTCGAACAAGTCGGCGGCCATACCGGCGCAGTCGCCCACGTTGTCGCCCACGTTGTCGGCAATCACGGCCGGGTTGCGTGGGTCGTCTTCAGGAATGCCGGCTTCGACCTTGCCCACCAGGTCGGCACCCACATCCGCGCCCTTGGTGAAGATGCCGCCGCCGAGCCGCGCAAAGATGGAGATCAGCGACGAGCCGAACGCAAAGCCAATCAGCGGATTGAGCGGATGGCTGCCCGCGCCAGTGGCCGGTGTATGGCCCGCAAGGAACCAGTAAAAGCCGGTGACCCCCAGCAAGCCCAAACCCACCACCAGCATGCCGGTGATGGCGCCGCCGCGAAACGCCACGTCCAGCGCCGGGCCAATGCCGCGCGTGGCGGCCTGGGCGGTGCGCACGTTGGCGCGCACCGACACGTTCATGCCAATGAAGCCGCAGGCGCCCGAAAGCACCGCGCCCACCACAAAGCCAAAGGCCGTGGTGGCGTCGAGAAAAATACCGATGAGGATGGTGAGCACCACGCCGACGATGGCAATGGTTTTGTATTGCCGGGCCAGATAGGCGGCTGCGCCCGTTTGGATGGCGTTTGAGATTTCTTGCATGCGGGCGTTGCCCGCGTCCTGGGAAAGAATCCAGCTGCGTGCCCAGAAGCCGTAAGCCACCGCGATCACACCGCACACGAGCGCCAGAATCAGCGCCGAGTTGCTTGCCATAGAGTGTCTCCTACCGTTGTTTCGCTGGAATTGAACGTGTTGACGATCTCCTGGGGGCCGCGTTGAGGTGCAATCGGGATGAGTTGGCTGTCAGAGACTGCAGCATGGGCTATCTGCCCATGCAAGGGTTCTGGCAGGCAAATCGCCCGATTTCACCTCAACCCGGAGGGCAAATGGTCTTTCGGGCGAGCTGCTTTGTTGCAAAGTCAGCCAAGGCAGAAGCCTTGGCTTCGACTTTGCGCCTCGCATCTCATCCCGAACCACCATTTGCGCGGCCCTCAGGAGACCGTCAACACGTTCATGGGACGCCACGCAAACGGCATCCCCGCTGCGTTGCTTCCTCGACTGCCCAGCACGGGCGGGTACGAATGGCCAACGAAATGAATATACGGGGAAAGACCTGCGGGCGGTATGGCTTTACGGGTTGGCGGGCCAAAATGGCACCGTTCCTAGGGTTTTCCTGATCAACCACCTGATGTGAATGCCAGTTCTGCTACCCGCTCCCGATGCACCTGCTTACGACCCGGCGGCACGCAGAATGCTGCGCTGCGGCGAGAAGCCTTTGGGCTGAGGCAAAATCGCGGGGTTCGTTTTGCGGCTCTGCGCTTTTCAGCGCCTGCGGCCGCCAGCGTCAATTTCGTCCACCGACAAACTCCAATACAAGAGGTCCTATGTCCCTGAACCTAGTTTCCCCCGGCAAGAATGCCCCAGACGCTTTCAACGTCGTGATCGAAATCCCGATGAACGCCGATCCGATCAAGTACGAAGTGGACAAAGAATCCGGCGCGATCTTCGTGGACCGTTTCATGACCACCGCCATGCACTACCCGACCAACTACGGTTACGTGCCCCAAACCCTGAGCGGCGACGGCGACCCGGTCGACGTGCTGGTGATCACGCCTTACCCGCTGTTCCCTGGCGTGGTCGTGCCTTGCCGCCCCCTGGGCATCCTGATGATGGAAGACGAAGCCGGCGTGGACGGCAAGGTGTTGGCCGTGCCCACCGACAAAATCTTGCCCATCTACACCCACTGGAAGACGGTGGAAGACGTGAACCAGATGCGCCTGAAGGCTGTGCAACACTTCTTTGAACACTACAAAGACCTGGAAGCCGGCAAGTGGGTCAAGGTGCTGGGCTGGGAAGGCATCGACGCGGCCAAGAAAGAAATCTTGGACGGCATCGCCAACTACAAAGCTCAAGGCAAGTGATCGGCTGATTTCAGCATCAATACCGCGCCTGCCGCTGTAGGCGTTTGAGTTAAAAGAGCTGTCTACGCGCTCCAGGGCTGCGTAGGCAGCTCTTTGTTTTATAGCGTATAGTCAGTCGTCTATGTATTTGAACTGCGCTGGTTTCTCCATGGGGCCCCGGTCTTGAGCCAGACCGTCATCTCCTCTTTGCTGCCCGTGGTGCTGTTGATCGCCGTGGGCTTGCTGGCCGGTTGGCGTGGCTGGATCCGTGACGAAGCGGCCAAGGATTTGTCGAACCTGGTGTTCCTGATCTTGTCGCCCGCGCTGATGTTCCGCGCCATGAGCACGGTGCACGTCGAGGACCTGCACCTCGGCCCGGTGCTGGCGTATTTCATCGCCGCCTGGGCGGTGTTCGGTGGAAGCCTGTGGCTGCGCGGTTTCAATACCGTGGGGGCCGTGCGTGGCATGGCCAATATCTACAGCAACCTGGTGATGATCGGTCTGCCGCTGGTGGACCTGGCCTACGGCCCGCCCGGCATGATTACCTTGCTTACGCTGGTGTCGCTGCACGCGCTGGTGTTGTTGACCACGGCCACCATCGTGCTGGAGTTGGCCGTGGCGCGCGACGCCGAGATCGCTGCGGGCGACGCCGGCAATGCGCCACCGCAGCAGCCGGGCATCGCCTGGGGGCGTCTGGCGCTGACCTTGTGGCGCGCGGTGAAAAGCGCCGTCATCCACCCTGTGCCGATTCCCATCATCGCGGGCTTGCTGTTCGCGCAGACAGGATGGCACGTGCCTGACGCGGTCGACCGGCCGCTGCAATGGCTGGGCCAGGCCTTCGGCCCGCTGGCGTTGGTGATGGTGGGCATCACACTGGCGCACACACGCATCGGCCAGAACCTGCGCGGCGCGCTGGTGCTGGCCTGCGTGAAGAATCTGCTGCTGCCTGCCATGGTGTGGGTGATCGGCAAGGCCATGGGCTTGAGTGGCCTGCCGCTGACCATCATGGTGGTGAGTGGCGCCATGCCGATGGGCGCCAACGTGTTCTTGTTCTCGCAGCGCTACAAGGTCGAGGAAGACCTGATCACCGCCGCCGTGGCGGTGTCCACGCTGCTGGCCATGCTGACGGTGTCGCTGGTGATGATCTTGCTGGGGTGATCTGGACGAATAGGGCGATCAGGGCGCGAGACGGTCGCGGCGCCAAGCTGGGGCGTCCGGCGCTTCTTTGCTATAGCGCAGCCGGTCGTGCAGGCGGCTCTTGCGGCCTTGCCAGAATTCCCAACGATCCGGCACCAGCCGGTAGCCACCCCAGTGCGGCGGGCGCGGGGGCTTCAGCAAAAACTGCGCGCCAAACTTGGCCGCATTCGCCACCAATACGCTGCGCCCAGAAATGACTTGGCTCTGCGGGCTGGCCCAAGCGCCAATGCGCGAGTCAAGCGGGCGGCTGTTGAAGTAGGTGTCGCTCTCTTCATCTGACACCTTTTCAACCACGCCTTCAATGCGCACTACGCGTTCCAGCTCCACCCAGTGGAACTGCAGCGAAGCATAGGGGTTGCCCGCCAACTCTGAGCCCTTGCGGCTGTCGTAGTTGGTGTACCAGACGATGCCGCGCGCGTCATAACCCTTGATCAACACGATGCGCGTGCTGGGGCGCAGGTTGCTGGCCACCGTGGCCAGCGTCATGGCGTTGGGCTCGGGCACCTGGGCCGCGATGGCCTCGTTCAGCCATTGGTCAAATTGCTGCAGTGGGTCGGCCGCAGAGGCGTCTTCACTGAGTTCGGCTCGTTCGTAGCTCTTGCGCAGGTCGGCGATGTTCATGCTTTGATTGTAGGCCGCGACGGAAACGTTGCTGGTGTTGTTGGCATACTCAAGCGCCATGAATGTTGCTGTGAATCAACCATCTGAAATGCCTGTCGTACTGGTGCTAGCCTCGGGCCGAGGCGAGCGCTTTGCCGCGTCGGGTGGGCAAGTGCACAAGCTGCAAGCCCTGCTGGCGGGGCAGCCTGTGCTGCGCCACACGCTGGCTGCCGTGCGGGCCAGTGGCTTGCCGTGGCATCTGGAAGATGCGGGCCACCCCGGCATGGGCGACACCATCGCCGCTGCCGCACGGGCCACCGCCAACGCGCCGGGTTGGCTGGTGCTGCCAGCCGATCTGCCTCTTGTGCTGCCCGTCACGTTGCGCCGTTTGGCGGATTTGCTGATGCAGCAGCAGGGCGCGCCGCGCGTGCTGGTGCCGGTGTTTGAAGGCCAGCGCGGCCACCCCGTGGCCTTTCCCGCATCGGCAGGTGTCGCGCTACAAGGCCTTAAAGGAAATCAGGGCGCAGTGCCCGTGGTGAAAGCGCAAGGTGCTATGGAAATTGAAGTCGATGATGCCGGTTGCATCAGCGACATCGATACGCTGGACGACCTAGCTCGTGCCGAACGGCTGTGGGCCGCGCGGCACGTCAGCAACCGATAGCGTTTCAGCTTTTGGGTTCAACCCGCCAAGGTAGGAAAACCTAGCGGCTCCTCCTTCGGGTCGGGGCCGAAGCGGTTGTCGCCGGTCTGTCCGTTCTGGGCCAGAAAAACGATCAGCACGATCTGGCCGACCAAGGGCACGAAGCTGATCAAAACCCACCAGCCGCTGCGGTCGGTGTCGTGCAGGCGGCGCACGGTGACGGCAAGGTTGGGCACCAACAGGCCGAGCGTGAACAACCCGCTCAGCAAGCCCACTCCGGAGTCTTCATTGAAGCTGCCGGTGAAGCCGTCCACCATCGCCAGCACAAAGAAAATGATCAGGTAGAACAGGACGAAATACCAAAACTCGCTGCGGCGCGACCGGCCGGAGAAGGTGGCGTATTTCTTCAGGGCTATCAGAAACCAGTTCATGCACATTCCCTCATGTTGTGGCCTCGGCAAACGCAGAGCAGGGCAGGCGAGGCAGGTGCTGCCACCTGGCTAAATGTATCTGCTTGCACGGTCAGCCGTGTGGGCTGGCCGCGCATGGGGTCAGCCCTTGGTGATCACCGCGCAGGCCCAACGCGCACCTGCGTTGCCGGTGGGCTGGGTCTTGTAGTCGTCCGGGTCTTTGTGGACGATCAGGCCGCGACCGATGAGGCTGGTGGGGCCGTCGGTCAGCGTCACGCCGGTGAGGTTGAAGTCGGCCACAGCGGCGCCGTTGGCATCTGCGGTCAGTGAAGGCATGTCGCCGCCGTGGTGGTCTGCATTTTGCGGGCCATGCGGCTTGCCGGTGGGGTTGAAGTGGCCGCCGGTGCTCATGCCGTCAGCGGCCGAGCAGTCGCCTTTTTCGTGCACGTGAAAGCCGTGCATCTGGCCGGGCGTTAAACCGGTGACTTCGGCATGCACCATCACGTGGTCGCCATGCTGCGTGAAGCGCACCAGGCCCGTCACCTTGGAGCCGCTGGTGGACTGCAGATTGGCCGTGGCCATTGGGCCGCCGGAAGACATGCTGCTGCAGCCAGCCAAAACAAACGAAGACAGCAACGCGGCGGTCGACAGTACGGAAAATTTGGACATGCAAGGCTCCTGAAAGACAGTGGAGGACCGTTGCATTGTGGCGTGGTGATCGGCTTCAGGCCAGCGCTTGTTGGGCTGGCAGGGTCTCTGTGTGGTTGGCGTCGTTGGCCGAAGCCAAAGGGCACACACTGGGGGCGTGCTGCAGCAGGCGGCGCAGAGCGGCGTCTTCGATGCCGTGGCGCTGCAGGCACTCGTAGGTTTGGCGCGCGTAGTCGAGCGTGGTGCCGAAGCGGCCGCAGGCATCTGAAAAAATCTTGGCGTAGTCGGGCAGTGGTAGTTCGCCGGTGTAGCTGGGGCTTTGGCGCGAAAGCGTGAACGCGAGGGCGCGCACAGGGCCGTTCTCGGTTTGGCAGTGCAGCCATTTAGGGTCGTAGACGCCAGTGACCATTTCACGCTGCCACAGGCGCGGCAGCATTTCGGCCACTTCGTGTTGTGGCACGCGGTACACCACGCCGTGGCAACTGCCACCCGACAACAAGGCAAACACCAGCCCTGGGCACTCGGGCGTGCCACGGTTGATGCGGCTCCACATGCGCAACGCGCGGTGCCAGCCGTGCACACGCGCCATGCGCTGCTCGACAAAATCAAATTCTGGGCGCCAGATCAACGAGGCGTAGCCAAAAACCCACAAATCAGATGCTCCACCCCAGTGGGAATGGATTTCGGCCAGCATACGCGCTGGATCGCGGGCGGGGGAGGCGGGAACACTCATGTATGCACTCTACAATCGGGCAAATTTTCTTTCACTGGAGTACAAATTATGTTTTCACAAGACGAAGATGACAACCAGCGCGCAGCTCTGGGCGTGGTGTTCGGTGTCGTTTTGCTCGTCGTGGCGTCTGTTTTGGGCTTTGGCGCCTACAAAACCCTGGCCAAGCCTGCAGCACCTGCCGGTGTGGCAGCGGTGGCAACCGAAGCCGTGGTGGCCGATGGCGCCAGTATCCGCGTCGAAGCTGGTGTGGTGACGTTCTACTTTGCGACCGGCAAGGCTGACCTGGCCACTGGCGCCAAGGAAGCGCTGGCTGAAGTCATGGCCGCTGTCGGTTCAGGCAAACGTGCCGCCATCAGCGGCTTCCACGATGCGACGGGCGACGCCGCCTTGAACGCCGAGCTGTCGAAACAACGCGCCCTGGCTGTACGTGACGCGATGTTCGCCCTGGGCGCGACCGAGGCCGCCGTTGAACTGCGCAAGCCCGAGCAAACGCAAGCTTCTGGCACCAACGCTGAAGCGCGCCGCGTGGAAGTGATCATCCTGCCTTGATAGAGCGATAGGTGGCTTCGGTCACATCAACCTAAAAGCCCGGCTCGCCGGGCTTTTTTGTGGGCGTTTGAAGATGGGCTCTTGAAAGGCTGGATGTAATTTCGTTTCGTAACTATCTCGTAACCCTGAATTCAACACAAGGACGTTTCTGAGTAGTACCATCGGTGGGTTGGTAACTTAATTACATAAATTCTGGACTCAGATCCAGCCCGCCCCATGAAACTCCACGAGACAGTTGCCGCCGTCACCGCCCGCATCCAGGCTCGCAGCCAAGGCCCGCGTAGCGCCTACCTGGCGCGGCTTGATGTTGCCGCTTCGCGCAAACCCGGCGCCGAGCGTATGGGTTGCGCCAACGTGGCCCACGCCTTTGCCGGCATGCCAGGCAACGACAAATTCAAAGTGGTGGCCGAGAAAGCGCCGAACATCGGCATCGTCACCGCTTACAACGACATGTTGTCGGCCCACGCGCCCATGCAGGGCTACCCGGATCTCATTAAGGCCGAGGCGCGCAAATTTGGCGCCACCGCGCAAGTGGCCGGCGGTGTGCCCGCCATGTGTGACGGCGTGACCCAGGGCACGCCGGGCATGGAACTCAGCCTGTTCAGCCGTGACGTGATCGCCATGGCCACCGCCGTGTCGCTGAGCCACGACGTGTTTGACGCCGCGCTGATGCTGGGCGTCTGCGACAAGATCGTGCCCGGCCTGTTAATCGGCGCGCTGCACTTCGGCCATTTGCCCACGGTGTTTGTGCCGGCGGGGCCGATGTCTTCGGGCTTGTCGAACTCGGCCAAATCCAAAGTACGCGAGCAAGCCGCACAAGGCTTGGTGGGCCGCGAAGAACTGTTGAAGGCCGAGTCGGCGGCCTACCACGGCGCTGGCACCTGTACCTTCTACGGCACGGCCAACAGCAACCAGATGCTGCTCGAAGCCATGGGCCTGCATGTGCCCGGCACGGCCTTTGTGGCGCCCGGTGGTTCGCTGCGCGAAGAGTTGACGCGTGAGGCTGCGCGCACCGTGCTTGGCATCACCAAGTCCAAACGTTTTGCGCCCATCGGCCATGTGGTGGACGAACGCGCCATCGTCAACGCCATGGTGGCTCTACTGGCCACCGGCGGCTCTACCAACCACCTGATCCACTGGGTGGCGGTGGCGGCCTCGGCCGGCATCAGCATCAACTGGGACGACTTCAGCGCTCTGTCTGACGTGATACCCACCTTGTCGCAGGTCTACCCCAACGGCAGCGCCGACGTGAACCAGTTCCAAGCCGCCGGCGGCCCGGGTTATGTGATCCGAGAGTTGCTCGACGCTGGCCTGATGCACGAAGACGTGTTGACCGTGCGCCCAGGCGGCCTGCGCGAGTACACCGGCGAGCCTTCGCTTGAAGGCTGCAAGCTGCACTGGACGCCCATTGGTGTGTCGAAAGACGAGACCATCGTGCGGCCGGCCACGGCGCCATTCAGTCCCACCGGCGGTTTGAAGCTGCTGAAGGGCAACCTGGGCCGTAGCGTGATCAAGATCTCGGCCGTGCCGGAACACCTGCACATCATCGAAGCGCCTGCGCGCGTGTTTGATTCGCAAGAAGCTTTGCACCATGCGTTTGCCGCTGGCGAGCTGAACAAAGACGTGGTGTGTGTGGTGCGCTGGCAAGGCCCGCAAGCCAACGGCATGCCCGAGTTGCACAAACTCACGCCGCCACTGGCCGTGCTGCAAGGCAAGGGCTACAAGGTTGCGCTGGTGACAGACGGACGCATGAGCGGCGCATCGGGTAAAGTGCCGGCGGCGATCCATCTCTCGCCTGAAGCCAAGGCCGGCGGCCCGCTGGCCAAGGTGCTGGATGGCGACATCATCCGTTTGGACGGCCCCGCTGGCACCTTGCAGGTGTTGGTGAGCGACGCCGAGTGGGACGCCCGCCCGACCGCCACCATGCCAGAGTCGGCCCAAGTGGCCAACGCACTCGACATGGGGCGCGAACTATTTACCGGCATGCGCAGCCATGCCAAGACCGCAGAAGAAGGAGCTTTATCGTGGATGTAAATACCGCAGCGACCGCCAGTACAGCCAACCGTGGCGGCTGGACGCCACTCAAAGTGATGCAAGACGCGCCGGTCATTCCGGTGATCGTGCTCAACGACGTGGCCCACGCCGTCCCCCTGGCGCGCGCGCTGGTGGCCGGTGGCATTCGCATGCTTGAAGTCACGCTGCGCACGCCGCAAGCGCTGGCTTGTATCGAGATCATCGCCAAGGAAGTGCCTGAAGCCGTGGTCGGCGCGGGCACCATCCGCAGCGTGGCCGACGTGGCGGCTTCGGTCAAGGCCGGTGCTTTGTTCGGCGTGAGCCCGGGCTACACCTCGGCCGTGGGCCGCGCTTGCCGCGAAGCCGGTTTGCCGCTGTTGCCCGGCGTGGCCACTGGCAGCGAAATCATGATGGCGCAAGAAGACGGCTACACCGAGCTGAAGTTCTTCCCGGCGATGCAAGCCGGCGGCCCGGCCATGTTGAAGGCCTGGGGCGGCCCGTTTGGCGAAGTGCGTTTTTGTCCCACGGGCGGCGTCACGCTGCAAAACGCGCCCGAATTTTTGGCACTGCCGAACGTGGCTTGTGTGGGCGGCTCGTGGATCGTGCCGACCGACGCCATCAAGGCCGGCGACTGGGCGCGCATCACGCAGTTGGCGCGTGATACTGCCAGTCTGAAGAAAGCCTGATCCCGTTCGCACCCAGGTGCGCAACGCAAAACGGCCGATGCCCTTGGGGCACCGGCCGTTTTTTGTTTTTTGGCGCTTGGAAAAGGCGGCTTACTTCGCCGTGACCTCGCCCTTGGCGGCTTTGAGGTTGTGCAGGCTGCGCACGTAGTTGTCGCGCGTGCCAGTGACGTGGTGGCGCATCAGGCGCTCGAAGCCGGCCATGTCGCCTGCGCTGAACAGTGCCAGCAACTGGCTATGTTGCTCGAAGCCGTCGTTGTGCAGCACGTCGGTCGGTGCCGAGAGATAGGTGCGCATGGCCGCGATTTTTGTGGCGGCGGTGGCGTAGGCGGCTTGCATGTAGGGGTTGCCGCAGTGGTCGAAGAAGGCTTCGTGCAGATGCGTGTCGGCACGACCGTAGCGCACGGCGTCGCGTGTGGTGCGGGCGGCTTCCATTTCGGCAATCGCCGCTTGTAGCGTGGCCACGGTGCCCTCTCGGTCGTGGGTGTACGAAAGTTCTGCCGCGCGTGGCTCCAGCACGCAACGGAATTCGCAAATCGCGGCGATGTCGTCGGCGCTGGGCTCAAACACATAACTGCCACGCTGCGGGCGGATCACCACCAGGCCCTGCAACTGCAACTGGCCCAGCGCCTCGCGCACGGGCGTGCGGCTCACGCCGAAGGAGGCGGCCAGCGTCTCCTCGGGAATCATCGCGCCCAGGGCGAACTCGCCGCCGGTGATGGCTTCGCGCAGGCGCTCGGCGATGCGGTTGGCCAGCGACTTGGGGGTTTCGATCTTGAAACTGGAATTCAGCAAAAGGTTTTTCCTTGGGACTCGGGAGGCATCAGCGTGGAGCAAGAGCGAAGCGCCGCAGACCCTGAGTTTGTCAGATCGGTCGAAAGCGGCGCAGAGGGTGGCCACTATGTTGTCTGATTTTTAGGGAAAATACTAGTGGCCTAGTACCTTGCATACAAGACAATGCTGACATGTTAGTGCCGCGATAGCGCCGGAAGAATGCATCTCTGGCGCCTGCCGACGGCCTGGGTGGGGCGCCTCGCGCCGCGCTCGATTCCAACCATCCGTTACGGAAAACCCACGGATCACCCACGGGAAACGCATGTCAGCCTCATTACCTCCCAACTCCGCTTTTTTGATTGAACTCCGCGAGCGCCTGGGCGCGACCACCGTCCTCATCGGCGACGACGTGCCCGAGCGCAACCGCAACGACTGGAGCATGCAAAACCCCACCAAACCGCTGGCCGTGGTGCGCCCGGTGGATGCGCAAGGGGTGTCGGATACGCTCAAGGCTTGCGCCGCAGCGGGCGTGCCGGTGGTGCCGCAGGGCGGCTTGACCGGCCTGTGCGGCGGCTCGCGCCCTGAGGACGGCTGGGTCGCCTTGTCGATGGAGCGCATGGTGGGCATTCAAGAGGTCGACCCGGCCAGCGCCACGCTCACCGTGTGGGCCGGTACGCCGCTGGAGCTGGTCCAACGCGCGGCGGATGAGGCCGGTTTTTACTTTGCGCTGGATCTGGGCGCACGCGGCTCCTGCGCCATCGGCGGCAACCTGTCGACCAATGCCGGCGGCAACCGCGTGATCCGCTACGGTATGGCGCGCGAACTGGTGCTGGGCCTGGAAGTGGTGCTGCCCGACGGCACCATCATCACCAGCCTCAACAAGATGATCAAGAACAACGCGGGCTACGACCTCAAGCACTTGTTCATCGGCAGCGAAGGCACGCTGGGTGTGATCACGCGCATCGTGCTGCGCCTGCACCCCAAGCCGCTGTGCACCATGTCCGCGTTGTGCGCCTTGCCCGACTACGCATCGGTGGTGCGTCTGCTGGGCGCGGCGCGCCGTGGGCTGGGGCCGCTGCTGTCGGCCTTTGAGGTGATGTGGCCTGACTACTGGGAAGTGGTCACGCAGCGTGTGGGCGTGCGCAGCCCCTTGCGCGCGCCCGAGAACAAAGACGGCAAAGAGGTCTACGTGCTCATCGAAGCCCAGGGCACCGATGAATCGATCGACGGCCCGCGCTTCCAGCAATGGCTGGAGCAACTGATGGAGGCGGGCGCCCTGAGCGACGCTGCCGTGGCGCAATCGGTGGGCGACACGCAAGCCTTTTGGGCGCTGCGCGATGCCTGCGCCGAATTTCCCACCGTGCTGGGGCAGAACATCTCTTACGACATCGGCCTGCCGGTGAAGGACATGGCCGCTTATGCCGCACGCTGCAAGGCGGCGCTGGCCGAGCGTATTCCGGGCTGTGGCAGCGTCTACTACGGCCACATCGGCGACGGCAACATGCACCTGGTGGCCTGGGTGCCGGGCCGCCCCCTGGGGCAGCAGCCTAAGGACGAGATGGACGAAGTCATCTACGGCCTGGTGCGCGAGTTTGGCGGCACGGTGTCGGCGGAGCACGGCATCGGCACCGCCAAGAAGCGCTGGCTGGGCCATGCGCGTAGCCCCGAAGAAATTGCGTTGATGCGCACGCTCAAGGCGGCGCTGGACCCGCGCGGTTTGCTCAACCCGGGCAAGGTGGTCTGAACATGGCCGCCCTGCATGGCACGGCGACCGGGCGCTCCCCGGTCGGCCGCTGGATCGACCTGTTCTTCAAAGGCATTGAAGCCTTTTTGGCGGCGCTGCTCTTGGGCATGGTGCTGATGGTGTTTGGCAACGTGGTGCTGCGTTATGCCTTCAATTCCGGCATTGGCGTGTCGGAAGAGCTGTCACGCATCTTCTTCGTCTGGCTCACGTTTACCGGCGCGGTGCTGGCCACGCGCGACGGCTCGCACCTGGGCATGGACAACGTGGTCAACCGGCTGTCGCGCCGCGGCAAGCTGGTGTGCGCGGTGCTGAGCCAGGTGCTGATCCTGATGTGTTGTGCGGTGCTGCTGCGCGGCACCTGGAACCAGCACGAGATCAACGCCACCACCATGGCCCCGGTGACCGGCATGCCCATGAGCTGGGTGTTCGGCATGGGTTACGTCACCGGCATCGGCATCAGCTTGCAGGCGCTGCATCAGTTGTGGCGCATCTTCTCCGGCCAGATCACCGACGAAGAGTTGGTGACGGTGCGCGAGAGCGAAGAAATATTGCCCGGGGTGGACCACAGCGAGACGCACCCGACCACGCCGACCAAGAAGGTCGAGGCGGTGGACCACCGTGGCAAGGTACTGGGAGCAGCCAAATGACGGTGATGGTGTTTTCCTTTTCGCTGCTCGGCGCCATGGCGCTGGGCATGCCGATCGCGTTCGCCTTGCTGGTGTGCGGCGCGGCGCTGATGGTGTTCCAGGGGCAGATCGACGCGACCATCCTGTCGCAAAAGCTGCTCGAAGGCGCTGACAGCTTCCCGCTGCTGGCCATTCCGTTCTTCATGCTGGCGGGCGAGTTGATGAACGCCGGTGGCATCTCCAAGCGCATCGTCAACTTCGCGCTGGCCTGGGTGGGCCATGTGCGCGGCGGGCTGGGGCTGGTGGCGGTATTTGCCTCGGTGCTGATGGCGGCCATTTCGGGCAGTGCGGCGGCCGATGCCGCAGCCATCGGCGCCATGCTGGTGCCGATGATGCGCAAGGCCGGTTACAACGTGCCGCGCTCGGTCGGGCTGATCGCCGCTGGCGGTGTGATCGCGCCGGTGATCCCGCCGTCCATCGGCCTCATCGTGTTTGGTGTGATCGCCAACGTCTCCATCGGCAAGCTGTTCCTGGCGGGCGTGTTCCCGGGCCTGATGATGGGGCTGGCGCTGCTGATCACCTGGCAATGGGTGGCGCGGCGCGACCAGGTGGCGGTGCTGCCGCGCCAGAGCATGAACGCACGTGTGCGCGCCGGGGTGGACGGCATTTGGGCGCTGCTGATGCCCGCCGGCATCATCGGCGGCATGAAGTTCGGCATCTTCACGCCAACCGAAGCCGGTGTGGCCGCGTGTGTCTACGCCTTTGCCGTGGGCGCCTTTGTCTACCGTGAACTGCCGCTGCGCCAGGTCTACGGCCTGCTGGTGTCGGCCGCCAAGAGCACGGCGGTGGTGGTGTTCCTGATTGCCGCGGCGCTGGTCTCGGCCTGGCTGATCACTATCTCGGATGTGCCACAACAGGTGGCCGCCATCCTGCGCCCGTTCATGTTCAACAAGATCGTGCTGATGTTCGTGATCATGCTGCTGGTGGTGATCGTGGGCACGGCACTGGACTTTGCGCCCACGCTGATGATCCTCACCCCGGTGCTGATGCCGGTGGTGCGCGAGGCTGGCATCGACCCGGTGTACTTCGGGGTGCTGTTCATCATGAACAACGCCATTGGCCTGATCACGCCGCCGGTGGGCATTGTGCTCAACGTGATGTGTGGCGTGGCCAAGATTTCCATGTCCGACCTGATGAAGGGGCTGTGGCCCTTTCTGTGGGCCGAGCTGTTCGTGCTGCTGTTGCTGGTGCTGTTCCCCGCGCTGGTGACGGTGCCGCTGAAGTGGTTGAGCTGAGCCACTCATTTCCTTCTCGACATTCCTCTCAAAACCAAATCAACGGAGACCCTGCATGTTCAAGACCTCTATCGTCGCCGCTCTGGCCGCCGTCGCCTGCCTGGCCAGTGGTGCCGCCCAGGCGCAGTTCCAGGACCGCAATTTCCGCGTCTCCAACGGCGTGAGCAAAGAGCACCCCATGGGCAACGGGCTGGCCAAAATGGGCGCCTGCACGCTGGAGAAGAGCGGCGGCAAGATGAAGATCCAGCCGTTCTGGGACGGCGCCCTGGGCAGCGATCTCACGTCCACACAAAGCGTGCGTTCGGGCTCGCTCGACATGGTGCTGACCTCCACCGCGCCAGTCGTGTCCATCGTGCCCGCGCTGGGCGTGTTCGACCTGCCGTTCCTGTTCAACACGGCGGCTGAAGCCGACCAGTTGCTCGACGGCAAGGTCGGCGACTGGTTCTCAGCCAAGCTGCCGGCCGTGGGCCTGGTCAACCTGGCCTGGTGGGAAAACGGCTTTCGCCACACCACCAACTCCAAGCGCGCCATCACCAAGGTGGAAGACTTTGACGGCGTGAAGATGCGCGTGATGCAAAACACCATCTTCCTCGACACCTTCAAGACGCTGGGCAGCAACGCCGTGCCCATGGCCTTTACCGAGGTGTATTCGGCCCTGGAAACCCACACCGTAGACGGCCAGGAGAACCCCTTCACCAACATCGAGAACATGAAGTTCTACGAAGTGCAGAAGTACCTGACGTTGACCAAACACGCCTACAGCCCCACGCTGGTGCTGTTTTCGAAAAAGGTATGGGACGGTCTGTCAGCACAAGAGCAGGGCGTGCTCAAGGAATGCGCCGCGCAAGGCCGTACCGAGCAGCGCCGCGCCAACCGCGCGCAAGAAGCCAAGAGCGTGGACAACCTCAAGTCGCAAGGCATGACGGTCAACGAGTTCAGCCCGGCTGAAATGCAGCGCGTGCGTGAACGCACCAAGGTGATTTACGACCGCCACGCCAAGGCCATCGGCGACGAAGCCGTGACCATGGTCACCACCGAACTCAAACGCATCCGTGGCAACTGAAGCCGCTCACACTTACACAGGAGTTTCCTTGAACACACACACGACACCCTCCGTGCCCTTCAGCGGCATCTGGCCCGCGCTGCTCACACCGCTGGACGCGCAACTCAACATCGACATCCCCGCCATGGCACGCCACGCGCTGGCGCTGCTGGAGGCGGGTTGCGTCGGCATCACGCCGTTTGGCACCACCGGCGAAGGCCCGTCGTTCACCGTGGAGGAGCGTATCCGCGCCATCGACGGCCTGGTGGCCGCGGGCGTGCCGGCGTCGCGCATCCTGATCTCCACCAGTTGCGCGGCGTTGCCCGACGTGGTGACGCTCACGCGCCATGCACTGCAAATCGGCGCGCACGGCTGCTTGATGCTGCCGCCGTTCTTCTTGAAGGGTGTGCCCGACCAGGGCGTGATCGACTCCTACCGCTATGTCATCGACACGGTGAACGACGCACGCTTGCGCGTCTACCTGTACAACATTCCGCAGGTGTCGGGCGTGGCGCTGAGCCACCACGTCATCGCCACCCTGAAGAAGCTCTACCCCCAGACCATCGTCGGTATCAAGGACAGCGCCTGCCAACGCGACTGGTCGCTCGGCCTGGCCGATGCCTTCATGAGCGAGGTGATGGTCTACGTGGGCAACGAGCCCGACCTGCAGACCATGGGCCGCCTGGGCAGCAAGGGGGCGGTGAGCGGCGTGGCCAACATTACGCCACGCCTGGTGGCCCGGCTGGTGGGTGAATTCGACAAGCCCGGTGCCGAAGCCGACCAGGCCCGCGTGCTGGCGTTTCTGAAGATTCTGGGCGGCTACGGTCTCACGTCGGCCTTCAAGGGCATGATAGCGCGCCTCACCGGCGAGCCCGGCTGGTCCCGCGTGCGCCCACCGCTGGTGCCGCTGAGCGACGCCGAGTACCAGCGCCTGTGCGGTGAACTGGAGGCCTTCAAGCTCGACCCCAAAAAGGATTGAGCGCATGTCTACAACGCTGACAGGCAAGGTCGCCTGGGTCACGGGTGGCGGCAGCGGCATCGGCCTGGCCGGTGCGCAGGCGCTGGCCGAGGCGGGCGCACGGGTGGTGATCTCCGGGCGCGACAGCGCCAAGCTGGAATTCGCCATCGCCCAGGCCGAGGCGCGCGGCGCCCCAGTGGGTAGCATCAGCGCCGCGCCGTTGGACGTGGCCGATGCCGAGGCTGTGAACCGCGTGGCCGCCGACATCCAGCAAACGCTGGGCCGGGTCGACATTCTGGTCAACAGCGCGGGGCTCAATTTCCCCAAGCGTTATTGGGGCGAGACCGATGCCGCCACCTTTGGCCAGGTGGTCGACATCAACCTCAATGGCGCCACCTACTGCACACTGGCTGTGCTGCATGGCATGCGTGCGCGGCGCGAGGGCACGGTGATCAACGTGGCCTCGTTCGCGGGCTGGCATTTTGAGTACCTCACCGGGCCCGCCTACACCGCCAGCAAGGCCGCGATGATGGCGCTGTCGCACTCGTTCAACATCGAGGAAGGTATGCATGGCCTGCGCGCCACGGCCTTGTGCCCGGGCGAGGTGGCCACGCCGATCTTGAAGAAGCGCCCGGTGCAACCCACCGAGGCCGAGAAGGCGCGCATGCTGCAAGAGGCGGATCTGGGCCACACCATTCGTTTCATTGCCGAACTGCCGCTGCATGTGTGTGTCAACGAACTGGTGATCTCGCCGGTGTGGAACCGAACTTACATCGGTAGCCGAGCGGCGTCGCCCTGAGGTACGGGGCGGTGCAATTCGGCGCAATCAGTTTGACTTCAGTCTGAATTCAGTTTGAGCCTAGGGTGCGCATGGCGGGTGCGCAACTTTTGGCCCCGATCTTCGGGGCTTTTCTTTTTTCTGAAGCTCTATAGAATCGTTTCATAAAACGTTTCATGAAAACATCAAAATTTAGTCAAATTTAGATTTTCCTGTCTTGAAGCTGCTGCTTCAAAGCAAAAACAATCGTTTCACCATGGCCCTTGACCCCGTTGCCCTGTTGCGCGCCAGCGGCCCATTGGCCGCCAGCACGCTGGCCGAGCGCATGGACGTGAGCCGTGCCACGCTGAGCCGCGCTGTACGTGCCGCCGAAAACGCCCTCATCGTGCGTGGGCGTGCGCGCCGCACGCGTTATGCGGCCCGGCGTGCTTTGCGTGGCGCGGAGGAACCGCTGCCGCTGTATCAAATCGACCGCGCGGGCACCTTGCATCAAATCGCCGAGCTCGATTTGGTCTATCCAGACGGCACCGCCGCGCGTTACCTTGATGACGACTTTGGCTGGCCGTTGGACGAGGCCATGGCAGACGGTTGGTTCGACGGCCTGCCATACCCGGTGCAAGACATGCGCCCACAAGGCTTTCTGGGGCGCAACTTCGCGCGCCACCACGCAGCGCTGTTGCAGGTCAATGAAGATCCTAATACCTGGTCGGACGACGACGTGTTGTACGCGCTGAGCCTGCTGGGCGATGACGCAACCGGCGACCTGTTGTTGGGCGAGCCTGCGTGCCGCCGCTGGCTGTCGCAAGTGCAGCACCTGCAGCAAGCGGCATCGGGCCAGGCTGCCGCAGGTCTGCATGAGGATGAACTGGCCGAGGCTTACCCGCGTCTGGCCGCACAGGCCTTGGCGCTGGGCGTGGCCGGTTCATCGGCCGGCGGCGAATTCCCCAAGTTCACCACGCTGCGGCAGATGGCCGATGGCACCCAGCAGCATGTGCTGGTGAAGTTCTCAGGCGCCGACCAATCGCCCGGCACCGAGCGCTGGGCTGATCTGCTCATCTGCGAACACCTGGCCGGGCTGGCGCTGCAGGAACACTTGGGCATTGCCAGTGCGCGCTCGCGTGTGCATGTGTATGCGGGGCGCGTTTTCCTGGAGGTTGATCGTTTTGACCGCCACGGCGCGCTGGGCCGTTCGCCCATGGTGTCGTGGTTCTCGCTGAACAACAGCTTCGTCGGCGCCGCTGGTCGCCCCTGGGCTGAGGCCGTGCGCCCGCTGGCCAAAAAGGGCTGGGTCAGCCCAGAAGATGTGGAGCGCATCCTGCGCGTGTGGCTGTTCGGCCAATTGATCGCCAACACCGACATGCACGACGGCAACCTGTCGTTCATTCCCACGGGGCAGAGGGCTACTGCCCCCGGGTTTCAAATCGCACCCATCTACGACATGCTGCCCATGGCCTACGCCCCGGTGCGCGGCGTGGAACTGCCGCCGCGCCAATACCAGCCGCAACTGCCGCTGCCCGCACATGCCTCTGCCTGGCAAGATGCCGCGCGCGCGGCGCTGGCATTTTGGGAGATGGCCGCAGGTGATGGGCGGGTGAGCGAGGGCTTTCGGGCGGTCTGCCACGAGAACGCGGCGGCGCTGCGTCGGCTGACCGGTTAGCCGGCGCCGGTCAGCAGCCTTCTGGCTTGCTCAGCGTTGTCTTAACGCAGTCCGCCACCCGCCGCACCTTCTGCGCGCTGGATCAATTCGATCTTGTAGCCATCAGGGTCGGTCACAAAAGCGATGACGGTGGTGCCACCTTTCACCGGGCCGGCTTCACGCGTCACATTGCCGCCGCTGGCCTTGATTTTTTCGCAGGCCGCGTAGGCGTCCGGCACACCCAGGGCGATGTGGCCGTAGGCCGTGCCCAATTCGTAGCTCTCCACCCCCCAGTTGTAGGTCAGCTCGATCTCGGCATGCTCGGGGTTGGTGCCGTAGCCCACAAAGGCCAACGAGTATTTGTACTCGGGGTTTTCCGACGTGCGTTGCAGCGTCATGCCCAGCACCTTGGTGTAGAAATCGATGGAGCGTTGCAGGTTGCCGACGCGCAGCATGGTGTGGAGGAGTCGCATGGTGGGTATTGTTTGTGGTGTTGAAACCCGTTCATTTTCGCGCCGAAACGACGGCCCGCGCTGCGGCAGGGAAAATGGCTTCATGCAGAAAAAGAGCGTGCACTTAAGTTTCTTCAAAGTTCTTCAAAATCCATACACCTGCATGCGCGTTACTCCTGTAATGAGCTCTTTATTCTTTCGCCGACTTCTCTTCACGCTGCTGGCCATGCTGGGCCTTCTGATAGGCATGGGCCTGACCGCGCCGCTGGTTCAAGCGCAGACCTTGCGTGAGCGCATCCAGGAACGCATGCAGGAACGGCGGGCGACCGCAGAGTCGAGTGCGGCAACGGGAATGTTCACCGAAGAAAGCCTGGTGCACGATGGCCTGCGCCGTACCTATCTTGTGCATGTGCCGCCTGGTCTGAATACCTCGCTCAATACATCAGCCGATGCATCGCGCCCCGCACCCTTGGTGCTGGCTTTTCACGGCGGTGGCGGCGACGCGGAGTTCATGGCGCAGGACGCGCGTTATGGGTTGATCGCCAAGGCCGATGCGGCTGGCTTTATCGTGGTGTTTCCGGGGGGCTTTAGCCGCTTTCCGGGCGGCAAGTTCGCCGCCTGGAATGCCGGCAACTGCTGTGGCGACGCACGTGACCGCGCGGTCGATGACGTGGGCTTTGTACGAGAGTTGGTGAAGCGTCTGCAAGCCACGCATCTCATCGATGCCCGTCGCGTCTACGCCGTGGGCATGTCCAACGGCGGCATGTTCGCGCACCGTTTGGGCTGCGAGGCGGCGGATGTGTTTGCGGCTGTGGCTTCCGTCGCGGGTACGGACAACACCAAGGCCTGCGCACCAAGCCGTCCCATACCGGTGTTGCACATCCACGCCAAGGACGACGACCACGTGTTGTTTGAAGGCGGAGCTGGTCCTGCGTCCTTCCGCGACAAAAGCAAGGTCACCGACTTCACCTCGGTGCCGCAGACCATGGCGCGTTGGGTGGAGCGCGACCGCTGTGACATCAAGACTACCCGCACCATGAGTGTCGCTGGCGCTTACTGCGAGGCACACCAGAACTGCGCGGGCCAGGCCGAAGTCGCACTGTGTGTGACCGAGACCGGCGGCCACTCGTGGCCCGGCGCCACCACGGTGCGCAGCGGCAAGGAAGCGGCGTCGCAGGCCTTGTCAGCAAACGATGTGATGTGGGAATTTTTCAAACGCCACCCATTGCCTTGATGCAACGTTTGAGCAACGGTTGGTGACATCCAAAGGGGCAATCTGCCAGCGGGGCCTGTAGCCGTGCAAAATGGCAAACAGGCGCCGCCTTTTTTGCTGATCGCCACCCTTAGACCAAGCTACCAGGGAGATTTCTTGATGAAGCTCAAAGAGTCTGAAGCCCTCAAACCCGCCGCCGCAAGCCCTACCGCTGACCGCGAACTCGTATTGACCCGCCTGATCCGTGCACCGCGCGAAAAGGTGTACCGCGCGTGGACCGAGCCCGCGCTGCTGAAACAGTGGTTTGCGCCCTTGCCCTACACCACACCCGTGGCCGAGTTGGATGTGCGGCCCGGTGGCGCCAGCCTGATCGTGATGCGCGGCCCGGATGGTGTCGATTTGCCTAACCCCGGCATTTATCTGGAAGTGGTGCCGAATGAAAAGCTGGTGTCGACTGACGCCTACACCTCTGCCTGGGTGCCGTCGCAAAAGCCGTTTTTGACCATCATCCTGACCTTTGAAGACGAGGGCGGCCATACGCGCTACACGGCGCGTGTGCTGCACTGGAGCGTGGCCGACCGCGTGGCCCACGAGAAGATGGGCTTTCACGAAGGCTGGGGCATTTGCGCCGACCAACTGACCGCGTTGGCCGAGTCACTTTAGCCCCGCCTCATGGATGCCAACGGCGCCTACCAAGGCGACATGCAGATCGTGGCGCGTCGCACATGCTCTGCGGCTGCCTGCGCGCGGCGCGCATTCCGGCCGAGACGGGGGACACCAACCTCGTGCAAGCTGACGAGCTGCTGTCACCCGCTTTAGGTGGCGCCTGTTTGCGTGTGCCTGAAAACTATGTGAAAGAGGCCCTGCAGGTGATGGACGCCTTCAAACGTGGCGAGTTTGCGCTCGACGATGACTTTGATGTGGGTGCGCAGTAGCGGGCTGCCCCATCACGTTCTAAGGTTTGGGGGGCCCTCGCCATACAACGCCGTCAATTGCCGCAGCCGCGCGCGGATGGCCGTCAACAACGGCTTCGGCGCCACCACTTCCACCTCGGGCGCCAATTGCAAAAGCTGCCCGGCCGCGTGGGCATGCGATTCAATCGGAATCTTCAGCTTGGCGCGTTGCCCCTCAGAAGGTGCCGCCACGTCAGCAATGGCTTTTGCCACAGCGGCGCTGAGTTGACGTAACTGGGCCAGGCCCTGGCGTGTGGCCAGCACGGTGGCGTGCCCTTGGTAAAGCTCGTTTTCGAAACGCACCAGCGACTCTGCCCAATACGCGGCAAGATCAAACGTCTTGGGCCGTTCGGCACGGTTTTCCAGGTGGCTCGCCTCCAGGATCTTGGCTACCCGGTACGTACGGGTTTTGCCCTCAGCGGCGGCCACCAGATACCAAAGCCCGGCTTTCAGTACCAGCCCCAATGGGTTGACGGTGCGCTGCAGCACGGCATTCCAACTCTCGTAGCGCAGTTGCAGTTGTTGGTCGCTCCAGACCGCCGCCGAGACGGTGGCCAGGTGCGGCACCTCATCTTGCCCGTGGTACCAGGCCACAGGGTCGAGATGGAAGCGCGACTGCAGACGTTGTGCATCGCTGCGCTGTGCCGCGGGCAGGGCCGTCATCAGCTTGAGCTGTGCGGCAGACACGTCAGGCCCCAGGCCCAACTGCGCAGCCGGCCCGGCCAGGCCGCTCATAAACACGGCCTGCGCCTCGGTGGCGGTGAAGCCGGTGAGGGTGGTGTTCCAGCCCGGCATCAATTGAAAACCACCCAGACGGCCCCGCTCGGCGTAGATGGGCACACCTGCGGCCGTCAACTGGTCCACATCGCGATAAAGCGTGCGCAGCGAGATTTCCAATGCATCGGCCAGCGCTTGGGCACCCATGCGGCCGCGCGTTTGCAGCAGCATTTGAATGGTGAGGAGGCGGCTGGCACGCATGTTGTGATGTTACGGTGAATACCTGCCATAAGGTGGCAGGTATTGGATTGCACACTCGCCGCATTCAGAAAAATGAAAGCGCGCGATGGAATTTTTAAACCCTCTAATCTCCAACCCCATGTGGCTGTTTGCGTTGTTGGTGCTCGGCATCATCGCGCTGCCCGGCATGGACATGGCCTTGGTGATGTCGAGCACACTGGTCGACGGCAAACGTTCCGGCTGGGCCACCATTGCCGGCATCGTTTGCGGCGGCGTGGTGCATGTGGCCATGAGTGCGCTGGGCATCGGCCTGTTGTTGCAGCATTCGCCGCTGTTGTTCAACCTGCTGCTGTTCGCCGGTGGGCTGTATGTGGCGTGGATGGGCTGGGGTTTGCTGCGCAGCGCGAATGCCTTTGGTGAACTGCAAAGCGCCACTTCTCGGCCTAACCGCCCGTTAGGCCAGTCTTTCATGCGCGCCGTGACCACCTGCCTGCTGAACCCCAAGGCCTATGTTTTCATGCTGGCGGTGTTCCCGCAGTTCATCCGCGCCGATGCGGGCAGCGTCGCGTCGCAGGCGATGGCCATGGGCGGCGTGATCGCTGCGGTGCAGATTGTGGTCTACGGACTGGTGGCGCAAACGGCAGCGGGCCTGCGGGTGTGGCTGCGTGGCAGCTCGGCCAGCCAGATCACCTTTGCGCGTGCCGTGGGCTTGCTGCTGGTGGCCACAGCGGTGGTGACGCTGTGGACGGGTTGGCGTGGTTTTCCGACCTGAAGGAATCAGGTCGTGGTGGGTGTAGAGGGCTGGGCCCAGCTTTGTTGGCCCGCCGCTTTGCCACCCACGGAATACATGGCGCCGGGGGCTTGGCGTGTCTTCATGAAGGCCTCCAACGGCTCGCCGCGCATGGCGGCGTAGATGTGCAGGTTGGACGTGCCGATGACGGCGCCCAGTTTTTCCAGCATGAAGAAGATCACGCCGTAATGCATCATGGCGCGCCAGGCGCGGTCGCGCACCAGTTGGCGTTCTTCGTCGGTCAGGTCTGCGGCGGCCAGCACGGCCTCTTCGTTGGCCAGAAAGGCTTCGCGCTCGGCCTGGTTCACCAGGCTGTGCAAAAACTTGTTCAGACGGTAAGCCTTGACGCTGCGCGTCAGGTCGAATGGGTAAGTGCCTTTGAGCCCTTCGGCGCCGGCCATTTGTTCGGCCATGCGCGCGCGGTGGCGCGCTTGTTCGCCCGCCACCGGTTTACCGGCTTTGTTTTCAAACACCACGGTGGCGATGCCGGTCATAGACGGCAAGGTGTACGACTGGTGCACCTGCTCAACATTGGCCGACAGGGCGCCGCGCATCACCAGCCACATCACGATCTCGGCCGCCTCGTAGCCGCCGAGTTCGGCGTATTCGGCCAGCGTGAGCGAGGCCAGCAGGTCCGGGTCGTTCTGGATCAGTTCCAGAAAGCGGTGGTCCCACGGTGTGTTGTTGAAGCCTGCGCGCTCGCCATGCACCTGGTGCGACAAGCCACCCGTGGCCACCACCAGCACACGCAGGTCTTCGGGGTAGCTTTCAATGGCGCGGCGCAGGGCACGGCCCAGGGCCAGGCAGCGCTTGGCCGACGGAGCAGGCGCCTGCAGCACACCCACTTGCAGTGGCACGATGGACACGGGCCAGCCCTTGGCTTCGTCATGCGCGCACAGCAGCGACAGGGGGGAGAAGCAGCCGTGATCGAGCGGTTTGTCCTGAAAGAAAGACATGTCAAATTCATCCGCCACCAACGAGTGGCCGATGTGCCGCGCCAGCGCCGAGTGGCCGTTCACGCCAGGCAGTTCGCGCGCGCCACCACCTTCGTCGGCCACCTCAAAACGCTCTCCCACGCCGAGGGTGAAGGCCGAGTAGTGGTCGAAGAAGAAGGAGGTCACGTGGTCGTTGTAGACCATCACCAGCACATCGGGGCGCTGCGCTTCGATCCACTCCTGCACCGGTTTGAACCCTTCAAAAATCGGCTTCCAGACCGGGTCGTTTTGTTTGCCTGCGTCGTGGGCAAAGCCGATGGTGGGGGTGTGCGAGGCGGCGATGCCACCGATGATGCGTGCCATGGTGTTTTTGGTTTTGGTTGGAGTTGGGACACGATGGCCGAGGTGCGCTCGCAGGCCATCGCAAGAATGGCGGGATTCTGCAAATGCCAGCGCTTGCCGAAAAGATGCGGCGTACCGGGGCGTGAAAACCTGGGGTTATCAATGACGGTTTGGCGCGGGCATACTGCGGCCTAGAACCTGTTCAATGTCTTTTCGAGGGTACGTGGCCTCTTGCAGCAGTGCCAGGCTAGGCGCGCGCCGCAAGCTGGGCTCTTTGCCCAGCGAGGACGCGTCACGACGCATGGCGCTGCTGCAAGAGGCCACCCGTAGGGCATGCCGCCCCAGTCTCGCCCCTCGTCGTTGCACCCCTTGGCCATACGGACGTATGGCCTGCGGTCTGCGCCTTGATGGACATGACAGGGACAGCATGCGTACCCTCGAAAAGACATTGAACAGGTTCTTATGAGACTTGCCACACTTCAAGCCCTGGTTGCCTCCGTGGAAGAGGGCAGCCTGCGGGGCGCTTCACGCCGCGTGGGGGCGTCGCAGCCCGCGTTGTCCAAAATGATCCGCGAACTGGAGCTGGAGCTGGCCGTGCCGCTGCTGATGCGCACCTCGCGTGGCGTCATTCCCACGGCGCAGGGCAAGGTGCTGTATGAGCATGCGGTGAAGGTGTCGCGCGAGTTGGTTTCGGCGGTGGACACCATCCAGCAGCTCGGCGGCCAGATGGTGGGCCAACTGCACGTGGGCGCCGTACCGCTGGCTGTGATGCTGCTGATTCCCGAGACGCTGCGCACCTTTGGCCAGGCTTTTCCGAACATTCGGCTGCGTATCAGCGAAGAGCTGTACATCGCCCAACTGCAGCGGCTGCGCGCGGGCGAGGTCGACCTGATGGTCGGCGGTGTGCCAGACGATTTATCGCGTGGCGAATTCACCATCGAACGCCTGACCGAGACCGAAATGGTGCCCACCGCGCGCAAAGGTAGCCCCTGGCTGCAGGCTCGCACCATGGCCGATCTGCAAGACGCCAAATGGGTTTACACCAGCGCGAATGCCGAGTCGGGCTATGCGCGGCAGTGGTATGAGCTGCACGGTTTGCCGTCGCCGCGTGTGGGCGCGGTGGTCAACTCCACACTCGCCTTGTTATCGCTGGTGGCGGCGGGCGACTGTGTGGCGCTGATGCCGCGCCAGATCGCGCAGCAGCCCATCGTGCAGGCGCACTTGTCCATCATCGATGTACACGAACGCGGCTTGCCGCTGGAGGTGGGGGTGATGGTGCGCAGCGATGCGGCGATGTCGCCGGCCATCCGGCACTTCATTGCGCACTTGCACCGGGCAGCGCACCAACTGGATCTGGCGACTGCTTTATTGCCCTCGGGCTAGCCTTAAGGTTTTTATGTCTCCGGCGCCTGCTGCATAAGCGTAAGCAGCTTCTGAATTGATAGCGCTCAAGGGTGCACTAAACGCTGCCGACCAGCACGCGGGGCCCGGCCAAGGCGGTGGTGAGCGGTGAATGCAACGACATGCGTCCACCGGGCAAAGCGGTGGCTTCGCGCCAGGCGATGCCGGTGGCCGCCAGTTTGGCATCGTGTTTGGCCAGCGCGGCAAGGTTGGCCACTTCTTCGGGGCGCTGAATGGCGCCGGGCCCGATGTGCACTACGCCAATCGACAAGGTGGTGCACGCAAAAAAGCGCTGGATGCCGTGCCGATCTTCGGCCCAGATGCCGCCGGCCTGGCGTGCTTCGGTGTCGAACAGCGCTTGCGCCTCAATGCCAAACTCGCGCACCAGGGCTTCGCAGCGGCGCAGCCAGTCGCTGCTTTGGAACAGCAGCATGAAGTCGTCGCCGCCCACGTGGCCCACAAAGTCGCGCTGCGCATCGCATTGCGACACGGCCAGGCGCGCCAGCAGGCGGATCATCTGGTCGCCGCGCCAGTAACCGTAGTAGTCGTTGAAGGGCTTGAAGTGGTTCAGGTCGGCATAACAGGCGACGAACTCGGTGCCGCTGTCGAGCAGGCGCTGCATGTGCAGGCTGATGGGGATGTTGCCGGGCAGGAAGGTCAGCGGGTTGGCGTGGCGTGCGGCTTCAATGCGTGCCTCGGTCACGCTGCGCACCAGTTGGTCGCCGGTGCCCAGGCCGCTGTAGCGGCCGTTGTCGGTCACGATGAAGCCATCGCTCAGGTAGCGCTGGTCTTGCGAGGTGAGGATGCCCACCAGTTGCTCCACATCGCAGTCCAGCTCGACCACACGCGGCGCGCGGTTGGCGATGGTGATGCAGGGTTTACGGCCGTGCACTTCGCGGAAGTACAGCGTGGCGTAGTGGTTCATGAACTGCTGGCGGTTGATCAGCGCCACGGGCCGCGTGCCGTCGACCACGGCCAGCGCGTGCAGGTCGGCATGGGCCTGGAACATCTCGCCCACGTCGTCGTTGCGGGTCTGCGGCGTGACGGTGGGGGCCTGTATCAGCAGCATGTTGCGCAAGATGCCGGGGCGGGCCTGCTGGCCCAGGTGCGGCAACACGGCCACGCGGCGGTCTTGCATCACGGCGCGGGCTTCGCCCCCAATGGCATCGCGCGGCGCGGGCGCGGGGCGGCCCAGCAGGTAGCCCTGGCCGTAGGGAATGTCGAGGTCGCGCAGCGCGCGCAGGTCTTCGGCGGTTTCAATGCCTTCGGCCACCAGGGTGCTGCCAAACATGTCGGCAATGCTTTTGATGGCCTGCAGCATCTGCAGCTTTTCGGGGTGGCCGCTGATGTTTTGGATGAAGTATTTGTCGATCTTCACGAAGTCGGGCTTGGTCTCGGCCCACAGGCGCAGGCTGGAGCGGCCATCGCCAAAGTCGTCCAGCGCCACACGGGCACCGGCGGCGTGCACTTCTTTCAACGCCGCGCGCAGGGCCGGCATGTCGCTCACGCGGTCGTGTTCGGTGATCTCCAGCACCAGCATGCGGGTGGAGACCCCCATGCGCTGCACCAGCCGGTTCATGCGCCCGGCTCCGCACAAGGTGACGGCTCGCACCAGCGCATCGGCGCTGATGTTGACAAACAGCCGCCCGGCGTTGCCGCAGCGGCCCCACTGCAGCAGCGCCTGGGCCACACACAATAGTTCGAAGTCTTGCAGGATGCGCTCGCGCCGGGCCTGCTCGAGCAGGGCGTCGGGCGTGTGCAAAAGCGTGCCCTCGGGCCCGCGAATCAGCGCCTCGTGGGCGTAGACGCTGCCTTCACGCAGGTCGGCCAGGGGCTGGAACACACAGTACAGCCCACCCTCGCGCATCAACTGCGCCAACGGCCCCGTGCCTTGATGGAATGCCGGCGACAACGCAGCCATGGCAGCGTGCAACGGGTTGCGGGTGTCGCGTGAAGGGTCGTCCATGGGCAGGGTCGCGTGGCAATCGCTATTTGTAAGAAACTGTGAGCACGGAAATGTGACAGATGCGTATGACTACTTTGTGACAATCGTGTGGCGAAGGGGTGGGCACTGTCGTCACGAATGAATGTCTGCGGGCCGAAAGCCGACGCCAAAATCCATTACCCTCAAACGTTGAACAAATAACAAGGACGCGCACTGAATGCTTGAGACCGAGGTGACCACTGGCTTGATGGTTGTGCATGGCAACCGGCCCGAATCCCTGCGCGACCTGCTGGTGAGCTGGGTCGCCAGCCATCCGCTGGGCGTGCTGGAAAACGAAGTGGTGCTCGTCCAGGGTAACGGCGTGGCGCAGTGGTTCAAGGTGGCGCTGGCCAGCGATGTGGGCGATGGCGGCTGTGGCATTGCGGCTGCGCTGGAGTTGCGCTTGCCGTCCGAGTTTTTCTGGCGCGCTTACCGCGCCGTGCTGGGTGAAGAGGCAGTGCCCGCGCATTCGCCGTTCGACAAGGATTTGCTGGTGTGGCGCCTCATGCGCCTGTTGCCCAGTCTGCTGCAGGAGCCGGTGTTCGAGCCCCTGGCGCGCTTTCTGGAAGAAGACGCCGAGTTGCGCAAACGCTACCAGCTCGCCCAACGCCTGGCCGACTTGTTCGACCAGTACCAGGTGTACCGCGCCGACTGGCTGGCCGACTGGGCCGCTGGCGACGACGTGCTGGCCACCACGCGCAAGGGCCGCGTGCCGCTGGACGCCACGCAACGCTGGCAAGCCCATTTGTGGCGCGCGTTGCTGAAGGACGTGGGCCCTGGCGAAGTGCAGAGCAGCCGTGCCGCCGTGCACCAGCGTTTCATGGCCGAAGTGCCGAAGATTGCTGCCGATGCACGCCCAGCAGGCCTGCCACGGCGCGTGCTGGTGTTTGGTATTTCTTCTCTGCCGCAGCAGGCGCTGGAAGTCTTGTCGGCCCTGGGCCGCTGGTGCCAGGTGCTGGTGTGTGTGCACAACCCTTGCCAGTATTTTTGGTCAGACATCGTCGCCGACCGCGATTTGCTGCGGTCGTCACGTCACAGGCAGCCTCGTCGATCTGGCGTGCCCGAGTCGCTGGACGACACCCAACTGCACCAACACGCGCACCCGCTGCTGGCGGCGTGGGGCAAACAAGGCCGCGACTACATTGGCCTGCTGGACGCACACGACACCGAGCAAGAGGTCTACGCCCGCCGCCTGCTCGACATTGGCCAGCGCATCAACCTGTTTGAGCCGTTTGGTGAAGACGGCCTGCTGCACCAGATCCAGCAAGACATTCTGGAACTGCGCCCGCTGGCCGAAACACAAAACCATTGGCCCAAGGTCGACCCGGCCACCGACACCAGTCTGCGTTTCCACATCGCCCACAGCCCGCAGCGCGAAGTGGAAGTGGTGCACGACCAAATCCTCGACGCGCTGGCGCAAGACCCCACGCTGCAGCCGCGCGACATCATCGTGATGGTGCCCGACGTGAACCGTTACGCACCGCACATCCAGGCGGTGTTTGGCCTGCTGGGCCCACAAGACCCACGCCATGTGCCGTTCACTGTGGCCGACCAGGGGCAACGCCACCACGACCCGCTGCTGGCCGCGCTGGATCACCTGCTGGCCTTGCCGCAGTCGCGCTTGCCCGTGAGCGCCGTGCTCGACCTGCTGAGCACGGTGGCCGTGCGCGAGCGCTTTGGCATCAGCGAACAAGAGCTGCCGCAATTGCAGAGCTGGATATCGGATGCCAACATCCGCTGGGGCCTGCACGCCGAGCAACGCCAAAGCCTGGTGCTGCCGCCGCATACGTCTGAGCGCAACAGTTGGCTGTTTGGCCTGCAGCGCATGTTGCTAGGCTACATGGTGGGCAGCGGCGAAGCCTGGCAAGAGATTGAACCGCTGGATGAAATTGGCGGCCTAGGCGCCGCCCTGGTGGGCCCGCTCACAGTGTTTTTGGAACACCTGGACGCCGCCTGGCGCGCCCTGAGCCCCGCGCGCACCCCCGACGATTGGGCGGCGCAACTGCGCCAATTGCTTACCGACTTTTTTGCGGCGGACGATGCGGCCGACGGCTACACCTTGCTGCGGCTGGAGCGCGCCCTGCAAACCTGGCAAGACGCCTGCGTGGCCGCACAACTCAACGAGCCACTGCCGCTGTCGCTGGTGCGCGAACAATGGCTGGCCTTGATCGACCAGGCCGACCTGCAGCGGCCCTTCTTTGGCGGCGGTGTGACCTTCGCCACCTTGCTGCCCATGCGCGCCATTCCCTTCCGCATGGTGTGTATGTTGGGCATGAACGACGGCGACTACCCGCGCAGCCGCAACCCCTCCGACTTCGACCTGATGGGCCAGGACTACCGCCCCGGCGACCGCTCGCGCCGCGAAGACGACTGTTATCTTTTTCTGGAAGCCTTGTTGTCGGCACGCGAGCGCCTGCACATCAGTTGGGTGGGCCGCAGCATCCAGGACAACAGCGAACGTCCGCCCTCGGTGCTGGTGGCGCAACTGCGCGACCACGTGGCCGCCGGTTGGCGCATGGAGGGTGAAGACGCGGGCGCACCCGGTGACGGCAAAGCGCTGCTGCACAGCTTGACGGTAGAGCACAAACTCCAACCCTTCGACCGCGCGTACTTCACCGGCGAGTCCACACTCTTCAGCTACGCGCACGAATGGCGCAGCAGCGTATCCGCTGCCCAAACCTCGACTGGTCAGGCGCTGGCCGAACCCCTGCCGCCATTCACGCCCAAGGCTCCGTTGACCATCGCCCAACTGGCGCGTTTCATCAAAAGTCCGGCGCAAGCCTTCTTTGAGCAACGCCTGCAAGTGGTGCTGAAGCTGCAAGAGTCAGTGAGCGAAGACCAGGAGCCATTTGCGGTCGATGCCTTGCTCAACTGGCAGTTGCAAGACGAATTGATTGCCGCCCAACGCGTGGCGGTAGACGCCGGGCAAGGCCGCGAAGAACCGTTGACCGCCGCCCTGGCGCACCAGGCCCGCGCCGGTGAACTGCCCCACGGTGCCTTCGGCGCGCTGACCCAGCAAGACCTGACTGAGCCCATGGACGCCTTGTTCGAGCGCTACACCCAAGCCCAAAGTGATTGGCCTGTTGTGTTGCCGGATGAAGAAATTGTGGTCGACCTGCAGATCGCCGACCTGGCCTTCCTGTTCAACGACTGGCATGGCGGCCTGCGCCGGAACGATGCGGGCGAGCGTGCGCGCCTGGTGCTGGTGAGCACCGGCCTGGTGAAGAACAGCCACTACCGCTACGACAAAATTTTGCCGCACTGGATTGCCCACGTGGCAGGCCACTTGAATGGCAACCCGCTTACCAGCATCGTCGTCAGCAAGGCCGGCACCGTGACGCTGCGCCCGCTGCCGCCAGCACAGGTGCAAAAGCTGTGGAGCGACCTGGTGGCTGCGTGGTGGGCGGGCATGCACCGGCCCTTGCCGCTGGCCGTGGCCACCGGCTTCCGCTGGCTCGCCAAGCCCGAAGAAGCACGCGATGTGTACGAGCGCCACGACCCGAAAAACAACCAGTTTGCCGAAGTGGCCGACGACCCCTATCTGGCTCGCGAGTGGCCCAGCTTCGATGCCTTGCAGGCCGAACCCGATTGGGCGGCGTTGATTGAACGTTTGTTGCGCCCGCTGTATGAACACCTCACCTCGGCCAAGAAAATCAGCGCCAAGAAATCCGCTGCGGCGACCGGCGGCCCTGCAGAAGAAGAGGGCGCAGCATGAGCGTTAACTTTCTAGACCCGTTGAGCTTCCCGCTGCACGGCAGCCGCTTGGTAGAGGCCAGCGCTGGCACCGGCAAGACCTTCACCATTGCCGCGCTCTATGTGCGGCTGGTGCTGGGCCACGGCGGTGTGGCCGCGTTCACGCGCCCCATGGCTCCGCCGGAAATTTTGGTCGTCACCTTCACCGACGCCGCCACCAAAGAGCTGCGCGACCGCATCCGCGACCGGCTGAACCAGGCGACCAAACACTTCCGCGTCGACCCACTGAGTGCAGAGGCCAACACACCGTCAGACGAACTGCTGGACGCGCTGCGCAACGAGGTGCCGCCCGAACAATGGCCCGCCTGCGCGCGCCTGCTGCAACTGGCCACCGAGCGCATGGACGAGGCCGCCGTCTCCACCATCCACGGCTGGTGTTACCGCATGCTGACCGAGCACGCGTTCGACAGCAACAGCCTGTTCACGCAGACGCTGGTGTCCGACCAAAGCCCGCTGCTGGCCGAAGCCGTGCGCGACTACTGGCGCAGCTTCTTTAACGCTTTGGCCCCCAATGATGCGGAGCGGGTGCGCGGCTGGTGGGCCAGCCCCGAGGTGTTGCAAAAGCTGTTGAAACCCTTGCTGCCGCTGGCCGTGGGCTCGGCCACCGCTGTAGAACCCGCGCGGGCATTGGCTGAAAGCCAAGCGGCCTGCGAAAAAGTGCTGGCTGAACTGCAGGCGCCGTGGGCCGTGTGGGTCGAAGAACTGCAAACCTTGCTCGACAAAGCCGTTGAGCAAAAGCTGGTGCACGGCACCAAGCTGCAGCGCCGCCATTTCCAGCCCTGGCTGGACGAGTTGCGCACCTGGGCCGCGCGTCCGGTGGCGGAACTAGCTGCTGGCGAACCGGCACCATGGGCCGTGAAAAGCACCGCCTGGAAGCGGCTCACGCCCGAAGGCTTGTCCGAAGTCTGGAAAGAGGGCGCTCCGCCAGAACATCCCGCGCTGGACGCGATCCGCCAACTGCCCGCGCAACTTGCGGCCTTGCCCGATGGCTTTCAAGCCGTGGTGCAACACGCCGTGGCCTGGGTGCGCCAACGCTTTGCTGACGAGCAAACGCGCTTGGCGCAAATGGGCTTCAACGACGTGTTGACACGCCTGGAAGCGGCGCTTTACGGCCCGAATGGCGCGCAACTGGCCGAGCGCATCCGCACGCAGTTCCCCGTGGCCTTGATCGACGAGTTTCAAGACACCGACCCGGTGCAGTACCGCATCTTCGACGCCATCTACCGTGTGGCCGAGAACCGGCCTGACATGGCGCTGGTACTGATTGGCGACCCGAAGCAGGCCATCTACAAGTTTCGCGGCGCCGACATCTTCACCTACCTGCAAGCGCGCGCCAGCACCGAGGGGCGCCACTACACGCTGGGCAAAAACTTCCGCTCCACGGCGCCCATGGTGCAGGCCGTGAACCACTTGTTCGACCATGCTGAATCGGCGCCACAGGGCGCGGGTGCTTTCTTGTTCCGCGAGCAAGGGGCCGACAACCCCGTGCCTTTTGTGGCGGTGGACGCGCATGGCCGCAAAGACCAATTGGTGGTCGATGGTGAAAACACCGCAGCGCTGAACTGCTGGGTGCTTGCCGCCGAAGAGTCTCTCTCCAAGGGCCCTTACGTCACGCAAATGGCCGCCGTGTGCGCCAGCGAAATCACGCGTTTGCTCACGCTGGGCCAGCAAGGCCGTGCGGGGTTTGACGAGCCCGGCAAGACGCGCCGACCACTGCGCCCCGGCGACATGGCCGTGCTGGTGAACTCTGGCCGCGAGGCGACGGCGCTACGCAAACAACTGGCACGGCGTGGGGTGCGCAGCGTTTATTTGTCCGACCAGGAATCGGTCTACCAAACCGCGCAAGCCGCCGAGCTGCAACACTGGCTGGCCGCGTGTGCCGAGCCCGACAACGGCCGCCTGGTGCGCGCCGCGCTGGGCACCACCGCCATGGGCCTGGCCTGGGCAGAGTTGGACGCGCTGAACCACGACGACCTGGCCTGGGAGCAAGTGGTGCTGCAGTTCCACGGCTACCGCCAGGTGTGGCGCCAGTGGGGCGTGTTGCCCATGCTGCGCCGGCTGATGACCGACTTTGACGTGCCGCAACGCCTGCTGGCCGCGCAGAACGAACGCGCGTTGACCGACTTCTTGCACCTGGCCGAGCTGATGCAGCAAGCCGGTGTGTTGCTCGATGGCGAGCACGCGCTCATCCGCTACCTGGCCGAACAACGCGAAGCCACCGAGGGGGAAGACGAAGCCGGCCGCGTGCGCCTGGAGAGCGACGCCGCACTGCTGAAAGTGGTGACCGTACACAAGTCCAAAGGCTTGGAGTACCCCCTGGTGTTCTTGCCCTTTGTGTGCGCCTTCCGCGCCGTGAAACCCAGCGACAGCCCGCTGTCGTGGCACGACGCGCATGGCCAGCTTCATGTGGCGCTGGAGCCCGATGCAGACGCCGTGCAACTGGCCGACCACGAACGCCTGGGCGAAGATTTGCGCAAGCTGTATGTGGCGACCACGCGTGCGCGTTACGCCACCTGGCTGGGCATGGCGCCGCTGAAAGAGTTAGGCCAAAGCGCCATCGGTTACCTGCTGAGCCCCGGCCAACACCTGGCACCCGAAACCGTGGGCGCCGCACTCGAAGAACTGGCTGCAGATTGCGCGGCCATCCAAGTGCAAACCGCCCCAGCGGTGGAAGAAGTGGCCTACGCAATGGAAGCGGCCTTGACGCCGTTGCTGGCCGAGCGCAGCTTGCACCGCGCGCCACAAGCACCGTGGTGGATTGCCAGCTACTCGTCCTTGCATCTGGGTTCTGCGGCGGTGCAAACCGGCTTGGCAGACGAAGGTGCGACCGTTACCACCTCGCCGCTGTTGGCCATGGCTGGCGACAGCGCCGATTCAGAAGCTTATGCGCAAAGCCAGGAGCCGGCCGCACCACTCACACATTCCACAGCATTGACCGGCGTACCACCGGTGTCCGCAGGGCTGCACGCTTTTCCGCGCGGGGCTGGGCCCGGGACTTTTCTGCACGGCTTGTTGGAATGGGCGGCCGACAAAGGTTTTCAAGCCGCGTTGACCGCGCCAGAAGCCATGACCGAAACCATCGCCAGCCGCAGCCAGTCGCACGGCTGGGGCGATTGGGCGCCGGTATTGGTCGATTGGCTGAGCGCCGCCATACAAACCGATTTGCCGCTGGGCGACGGTCAACACCTCAGCCTGGGGGCACTGAACCCCGGCCAGTTTCAGGTGGAGATGGAGTTCTGGTTTGCGGTGTTCGAGGCCAACACTTGGGAGCTTGACCAGTTGATCACCCAGCACACGCTAGACGGCGTGGGACGGGCAGCGTTGCTGCCTAAGCAGCTCAACGGCATGCTCAAGGGGTATATGGATTTGGTGTTTGCGCACGAGGGGCGCTACTACGTGCTCGACTACAAATCGAATTGGCTGGGCGAGGACGATGCGGCCTACAGCGCTGAGGCGTTGCGTCAGGCTGTGCTCAAGAGTCGCTACGAAGTGCAGTACGTGTTGTATGTGTTTGCGCTGCACCGTCTGCTGAAGTCGCGCTTGCCGCACTACCAATACGAAGAACATGTAGGCGGCGCGGTCACCTGGTTTCTGCGTGGGCATGGTGCCGCCACGCGGGGCGTGCATCTGGAGCGGCCACCGTTGGCATTGATTGAGGCGCTGGAGGTGTTGTTCAGCGCGCCCGTGGCGGAGGGCGCAGCATGAATGTTTTGCCTTTGCCCATAGAAGAAGCATCGCACCGCCTGCTGTCGTCGCCTCACACATCCTCTGAAGTGACGGCGCAACTGGCGCAACTCTCGCGTTGGGTGGCGCGCGGCTGGCTGCGCGAGTTAGACCGCGCGTTGGCGGCCTTTCTGGCACAGCAAGCGCCGGATGCTCACCCGCTGCTGATCTTGGCTGCAGCACTGGCCAGCCACCAACTGGGTCGAGGCCATGTGTGCCTGGACTTGGCCACCGTGCTGGAAAACAGCCGCTTCGCTCTGGCCCTGCCTCCCGACCGCGAAGCCGCCGACGCCTTACCGCAAGCACCGGGCGACAGCCTAGACGCGCGGCTTGCGGGCCTGACCTTGGCCACCTGGCAAGCCGCGTTGGCGCATCCCTTGCTCGTCGGCACGGGCATTGGCAACACGCCGTTGGTGCTGGTGGGCGCTCGTCTCTACACCCGCCGTTATTGGCAATACGAACAGTCGGTGCGCGCGAGCTTGGAGCAGCGTTTGGCGCTGACGCCCGCGCTCCAGGCCACATTGCCCGAGGCGGCGATGCGCGCAGTGTTGGCCCAACTGTTTCCGTCTTCGTCCCAAGCTGCGGTGGACTGGCAAAAGCTGGCGTGTGCCCTGGCCGCGCGTAGCGGCTTTGCGGTGATCACCGGCGGGCCCGGCACCGGCAAAACCACCACGGTGGTGCGGCTGCTGGCACTGCTGCAATCGCTGGCCTTGGCCGAGTCTGGCCGCGCGCTACGCATTCGCCTGGCCGCGCCAACCGGCAAAGCGGCGGCGCGCTTGAATGCGTCGATTGCCGGCGCCGTGCGGCGTTTGCCGTTGCAGGCTTTGGCTGATGTGGTCGGTAGTGGTCTCAGCGCCGAGCGTTTGCAAGCCGCCGTGCCCACCGAAGTCACCACCTTGCACCGCCTGCTGGGCACAAGCCCCGGCTCGCGCAGCTTCCGCCACCACGCGCAAAACCTGCTGCCGGTAGACCTGCTGGTGGTCGACGAAGCCTCGATGGTCGACCTGGAAATGATGGCCGCCGTGTTGGCCGCATTGCCGCCGCACGCGCGTTTGATTTTGCTGGGCGACAAAGACCAACTGGCCTCGGTGGAGGCCGGTGCCGTCTTGGGCGAACTGTGCCGCCACGCGCGCGAAGGCCGCTACACACCGGCCACCTGCGCCTGGCTGGCACACGTCGCCGGTGACAGCGTTCCACCAGACCTGCAATCGGCCGATGGCACCGCGCTCGACCAGGCGGTGGCCATGCTGCGCCACAGCCACCGCTTCAGCGCCAACAGCGGCATTGGCCGCTTGGCCGAAGCCGTGAACACGGGTGACGTTCGCGGCCCTTTGGGTGTGCGCAAGGTGTTGGCGCAGGGCTACCCCGATTTAGCACGCCTGGGTTTGGAGGATGCAATCCTGCCGATTTCGCAGCAGCACACGCTGCGGGCCTTGGTGGTGGACGGCACGATGCAGTCGACGAAATCGACTCAGGGCCGCATCGACTTCGAGGAGGAGGTGGCGCTGCCTGTGGGCTACCGGCACTACCTGCAGGTGATGAAACACGACCAACCGCCGCCGCATGCCAACCGCGAAGCCTTTGATGCTTGGGCGCGCACCGTGCTGGAGGCGCACGCGCAGTTCCAGGTGCTGGCCGCGCTGCGCAACGGCCCCTGGGGGGTGGAGGGCTTGAACCAACGCATCGCCGCCATGCTGCAATCTGCGGGCTTGATATCGCACGCCGATGGCTGGTACTTGGGCCGACCGGTGCTGGTGACCCGCAACGACTACGACCTGGGCCTGATGAATGGCGACGTGGGGGTGACGCTGGCTTTGCCGCAGCACCTGGCGGTGCGCCATACGGCCAGCGCAGACCTTTCTGGAAACGAGCTGCCGGTGCTGCGCGTGGCCTTTGCCGCCAACGATGGCAGCGGCGATATTCAGTGGGTGTTGCCCAGCCGATTGCAGGCGGCCGAAACCGTCTATGCGATGACGGTGCACAAGTCGCAAGGGTCGGAATTCACCCACGCCGCGCTGGTGTTGCCCACCGCCATGAGCCCGGTGTTGACGCGCGAACTGGTCTATACCGGCATCACCCGCGCCAAGCATTGGTTCAGCCTGGCCAATGCAGGGCAAAGCGGGGCGGTGCTGGAGGCGGCGACGCAACGCCGGGTGCTGCGCGCCAGCGGTTTGTTGGATGAAAACGCTAGCGAATGAATAGCTTCTCGCGCTTGCTGCATCAGCGCTAGCAGCACATTTATCTTAATAACTGGATACCAAGTTGAAGTGCGGCGTTAAGGCCGCGCAAGACTCTGGCATCATGGCCATATCGCCCACACGCATGCCCGTTTGATGGCGTGCGCGGGGCCTATTTTTCGAACCGTATAAACGGTCACTTCCTCATGCAACAAGACATTCTCATCAACTGGTCGCCGCAAGAAACCCGCGTGGCCGTGGTGGAACACGGCGCGGTACAAGAGCTGCACATCGAACGCACGCTGGAGCGTGGCCTGGTCGGCAACATCTACTTGGGCAAGGTGTCGCGTGTGCTGCCAGGCATGCAGTCCACCTTCATCGACATTGGTCTGGAGCGCGCAGCGTTTCTGCACGTGGCCGATTTGATGACGCCATTCACCGGGCACGCAGGCCACAAGAGCCAAGATGCCGACGGCAATGGTAGTACACCCCCACCGCCGCAAATCCCCATCGAGAAGCAAGTGTTCGAAGGCCAGGCGCTGATGGTGCAGGTCATCAAAGACCCGATTGGTTCCAAGGGCGCGCGCCTGTCCACGCAAATCAGCATTGCCGGGCGGTTGCTGGTGTTTTTGCCGCAAGACGACCACATTGGGGTGTCGCAAAAAATCCCGTCGCAGCAACGCGACGAGTTGCGCCAGCGCCTGCAAGCCCTGGTGGGCGAACGTGCTACGGGCGGTGGAGGCGGCTTTATTTTGCGCACCAACGGTGAAGACGCCACCGACACTGAACTGGCCGAAGACATTGCCTACCTGCGCAAGACCTGGGCGCTGATCAAGAGTGCCTCGACCCGGTTGCCGCCGAAGTCGCTGTTGCACCAAGACCTGGATTTGCTGCAGCGTGTGCTGCGCGATCTGGTGAGTGAAAACACACAAACCATTCGGCTTGATTCGCGCGAGCAGTTTGAAAAGCTGCACGCCTTTGGCCGCGAGTTCATGCCGGCTTCGGTTGAAAAACTGCAGCACTACAAAGGCGAGCGGCCGATTTTTGACCTGTTCTCCATCGACGAAGAAGTGGCCAAGGCGCTGGGTAAACGCGTTGACTTGAAGTCGGGCGGTTACCTCATCGTCGACCAAACCGAAGCCCTGACCACGGTGGACGTGAACACCGGCGGCTACGTGGGCGCGCGCAATTTTGACGACACCATTTTCAAGACCAACCTGGAAGCCGCGCAGGCGATTGCACGGCAGTTGCGCCTGCGCAACCTGGGCGGCATCATCATCGTCGACTTCATCGACATGGTGCGCGAAGACCACCGCGATGCGGTGCTGGGCGAATTTCGCAAGCAATTGGGGCGCGACCGGGTGAAGACTTCGGCCGGTGGCTTTTCGGCGCTGGGCCTGGTGGAGATGACGCGCAAGCGCACACGGGAGTCGTTGGCGCACATGTTGTGCGAGCCCTGTGAGGTGTGTGCGGGCAAGGGCTCAGTGAAAACCGCGCGCAGCGTGACCTACGATATCCTGCGTGAGATTTTGCGCGAAGCGCGCCAGTTCAGCCCACGCGAGTTCCGCATCGTCGCGTCGCCCAAAGTGGTGGAGTTGTTTCTGGACGAAGAAAGCCAGCACTTGGCCGGTTTGTCGGACTTCATCGGCAAGCCGATCTCGCTGCAGGCTGAGACGTCGATGGCGCAAGAGCAGTACGACATCGTGCTGCTCTGACGTTCAATTAGGGTTGGGCACCCGTTGGCCGGTGCTGGAGCTGGCCAGCCAGAAGGCCGCCTGCGACACGGCCATGGCGCCCACCAGCACCAAGGCTGCGGCCAAAGCTGGGTCATTGCCAAACGACACCAGCGATGTGCAAATGGCGCCGATGATCATCTGCGTGAAGCCATACAAGCCGGCCGCAGACCCCGTCAATTGCGGGTTGACGCTGACCGCGCGGGTGAGCGCGTTCGGGCTGGTCAGTCCAGCCCCGCAGGTGAAGACGAACATCACGGCCAGAATCCAGAAGATGCTTTGGTTGCCGGCCAGTACCAGGGCCAAAAACGCGAGGGCGCTGACCGAACTCATCCAATTGCCGGTGCGCATGAGGTGGTTGGCCTTGATGCGGCCGACCAAACGGCCGGTGGCAATGCTGCCCAGCGACATGCCCAGCACCATGATGCCCAGGTAGGCACCAACCTCTTCCAACGGGCGGTGCATGACCGTGTGGAAGATGAACGGTGCCGTCGCGATGAAGGCATACATCGACGTGGTGGCGCAACCGCCGCCGACCGCAAAGCCGATGAATTGCCGCGAGCGCAGCAAGGTGCGGTAGTCGCGCACCAACACCTTGCCGGTGAACTTGCCGCTGGGGCGGCCGGTCTCTGGCAACAGCTTCCAGGTGAGCACCAGTGTCAGCAGCCCCACGCTGGCGAGCAGCAAGAACACCGCACGCCAACCGAAGGTAGTCGACACCACGCTCCCGACCATGGGCGACAAGCCGGGGCCGACCATCATCATGAAGTTCAGCAAGGCGAGCTTTTTGACGGTTTCGTCAGACTGCGATGAATCGCGCACGATGGCTCTGCCCAGCGCCAACCCGGCGCAGCCACCCAATGCCGTCCCCAAGCGGGCCGCAACCAGCACGTTGATGTTGGGCGCAAATGCGGCCACCAGGCCAAACACGGCGTAGAGGGCCAGGCCGATCATCAACAGCGGGCGGCGCCCAAAGCTGTCGGACAACGGGCCGTAGAACAGTTGGCCCACCGCCAGGCCGATCACATAGAAGCTGATCGTCATCTGCATCTGGCCCGCCGTGGCGCCAAGCTCCTGGCCGGCGATTGGCAGTGCTGGCACAAACATGTGCATGGCCATGGTGCCGCTGATGGTGATCAGGGTGAGCAGCCAGAGCGGGAGCGGCAGGCTGGAAGGCATCGAGGGTGCCGTATGAGAGGGTGTGCTCATGATTTGTACTCCACAGCGCTGGAGACCACGTCTGTCAGGCGGGAGATGACTTTGAATGCTGCGGTCAGTTCTGCGTCGCTGATGTCTGCGAGCCACTGACGCCGGGCTTCACGGATCACCAGTTCAACTTGGGCAACGATAGTTTCGCCAGTGGCTGTGAGTGTGAGTGTTTTGGCTCGGCGGTCGGCGCCAGCTTCCTGGCGCGCGACGTAATCTGCGGCTTCGAGGCTGCGCAGGATGCGCACCACCGATGAGTTGTCCAAGCCCAGCGTTTGGGCCAGGTCTTTTTGGCGCATCGTCGCCTTGGCGCGGGAGATGTGCAGTAGCGGCAGCCAAGTGGCTTCGGTCAAGCCCGTGGGCTGCAGTTTGGCGTCAATGGCGCGGCGCCAGAGACGCGACAGTTTGGCCATCGCGCCGGGAAAGTGGTCCCGCACAAACTCTGGGGCGGGATCGGCGTCTTTCAACATGACAGAATTTTATGCCATTAGTTGGCTAATCATCTATTTGTGTAAAAGCCGCCAAAAGGCTGACCTGTCGTTCGGCCTAGGCTGAAGCCGGACCGAGGATCTGTTCCACCTGTGCCAGTACCCGTTCGGGTGTGATGCTGATCAGGCAGTCGCTGCGGCTGTTGACGTGGTCTTCGCAGCCTGCACGCGAGCAGGGCACGCAGCTTTGCGCACCTTGGATCATTCGCACATTGCCGGCCTGCTGCTGCAGGGCTGAAGGCACAAAAAACGTGAGTTCATCGGCGCCCGCAGGCCACGGTGCCCAGCGTTGCGGATTGGTCGGCCCGAAGATGGCGATCATCGGAATGCCCGTGGCGGCCGCCAGGTGCGAGATGGAGGTGTCTGGCCCGATGTAGAGCGCCGACTGCTGAAACAGCGTGGTCAGCTGCGCGAAGTCGAGTTGCCCGGTAGCGTCGATCAATTGTGGGGCTGTGCCGAGTGCACGCAACGGGGCCACACACTCCTGGTCGCGCGCGCCTTTGGTGCCGGTCAGCACGACTTGGCGGCCTTGCTGCAGCAGGCGTTCCACCAGCACGGCGTAGTGCGCCACTGGCCATTGTTTGTAGGCCCACATCGAGGGGGCGTGCACCACCACTGGGCCTGGGCGCAACATTTCTGCCAGATGCTTTGGCAATGCGGTAGGGTTGGGCGCGATCACTGCCGGAACCGCCGGAATGTTTTTACTCCACGGCGACAGCAGTTGGAGTTTTTCCTGCGTGACGTGTTGATCACTGGTGTCGCCCTCGCTGACCACCACATGGTCCAGCAGGGCATTTTTGAGCCAACTGCTGCTGGTGGCGGCGGGCACAATGCCGCTGCGCTTGCGGGCCAGCACCCAACCGATGAGGTGGGCGCGGTCGCTGGCCTGGGCAATCAAGGCCAGGTCGTAGCGGTTCCACTGGCGCAGCAACTTCAGCACGCCGCGCCAACCCAGGCGTGGCGGGGTTTCAATCAGCTCATTCACGTCGGGGTTGACGCGCAGCATGCCGAGCGTGCCCTTGAACCCCAACACGTCGATCTTCGCGTGCGGCCAACGCTGTCGCGCAGCGTGGATGAGGGGTGTGGTCAGCAGCACATCGCCGATCTGGCGGGTGGTGACGACGAGAATGGATTTCATGTGCCTTGAGGACTTGCTTCGGCTTTTGGCGCGAAAGTCGCCAGAAGCCAAGCCATGAGGGCCATGTACAAATGGCCTTCGACAAAGTCCAGCAATAAGGAGTTGAACAGGCAGCCTAGGGCAAACGCCATGCAGACCCCAATCAGCCATGGCCGATAGGGCGCGGGAAAGGTGAGCGCTTGCCGAATGGTGACTCCCAGCCACGCGAGGAACAATGCCAAGGCAATGATGCCGCCGCCGATGAGTTGCATGAAGTACTCGTTGTGCGGGTTGTCAGTGAAGGTCCACGTGTGGGGGAGTTTGGCGTACGCGTCAGGACTCTTGGCGTATAGCTGCTTCACTGCTTGGTAGTGCAATTCGCCGTAGTTGCCGAATCCTGCTCCGACCAGGTAATGCTCTTTGGCCAGCCCGGCGGTGATGCGCAGCATGTGCATGCGGATGCCGGTGGAGGTTTCAGTGACCTTGTCGACCTGTTGCGTGTCAGCCATGGTTTCATGCAAGCGTTTTTGCACCGCATTTGACGACCACGCCAAGCTGAGAATCACCACCGGGATCGCCAAACATGCAATCCAGCGCCAACGGGGTGGGCTGTGCAGCCACCCTGCGATGGCACTCAACAGCAGCAGAGTGAGATAGCCCGTCCGGCTGTCGGCAGAAAACAGCACGGTGGCCGCAAAAAACACTGCTAGTCCTCTTAGCAACCATGGATGTTGGTGTGCACGGGCTTGAAACAGCAGCAAGAATGCACAGATGGCAAACGCGAAGCTTGCAGAAATGCGCCGACCCTCCAGAAAGGGGTCGAACTGCGTCGACCAGAAACTGGCCCAATGGATCAGCGCTAACAATGCCGTGCCGCAGATCAGTGCACGGAAGAACACACGTCGGTCTGGCGCTAACTGCATCAATGCCAAAAACAGCGGCGCCAGCAGCAACTCCTGATAATGGTTGATGGCGTGCAAGGTGGTCTCGGTCCAGCCTGTCATCCACAACGAATGGGCTCCAATGTAGGCCCACAAAATCAAGCCGACGCGCATGGGAGGGCTGCGCCAGGGCGCCAAGCGCAGAATGCGCGGTAGCAGCGGCACAGAGACCAGCAGCAGTAGCGCTTGAGCGATGTTCATGCCCGCTACCGAGGAACTGGCAAAGAAGCCGTAGAGGCCTAGTCCGACCGTCAGTGCCCAGTCGGTGATGGACCAACTGGGGCGTGGATCCATTGGTTTTGAATAAATAACCGCCATCAAATTCTTATTTTTTTGGAGCTTCTGGGAAGCCGCCACTTGATTTTTTATGCACCACCAAACTGCAGCGCGTGCAGCTTGGCGTAAAGCCCGCCTTGGTCCAGTAGCTCGCGGTGTCCACCGCTTTCAGCAATGCGGCCGTGGTCGAGTACCACCACACGGTCTGCGTGTTCAATGGTGGACAGACGGTGCGCGATGATCAAGGTGGTACGGCCAGCCATCAGCGTCTGCAGAGCTTGCTGCACCAGGCGCTCAGAAACGGTGTCGAGGGCCGATGTGGCTTCGTCGAGGATCAGCACCGGCGCGTCTTTGTATAGCGCACGGGCGATTGCGAGGCGTTGGCGCTGGCCGCCCGAGAGTGTGGTGGCGTTGTGTCCGGTGACGGTTTGGAGGCCTTGCGGCAAGCTGTCCACCAAGTCTTGCAAATTCGCCCCTGCAATGCATTCTTCCAGGCGCTTTTGGTCGAAGGCGCTGCCCATGGTGATGTTGCGGGCGAGGGTGTCGTTGAACATCACCACGTCCTGGCTCACCAATGCGAATTGGCGGCGCAAAGCGTCGAGGCGCCAACTGCTGACTTCGTGGCCGTCCAGACTGACGGTGCCCGAGGTGGGCGCGACAAAGCGCGGCAACAAGTTGGCCAGGGTGGTTTTACCCGAGCCTGAAGGGCCGACGAGCGCCACGATTTGGCCGGGTGCGATGTCCAGATCCACGTGGTTGAGTGCCGGGGCGCCGTCTGCCTCATACACCACACTCACGTCGCGTAGCGAGATTTCGCCACGTGCACGACCGGGGTTGTGTGTGCCCTGGGTTTCGGCGGGCGTGCCCTCGATCAGGTCGATTCCGCGCTGCACGGCGGCCAGTCCACGTGCAATCGGGCTGGCCGCTTCAGAGAGCTTCTTGATCGGCGAGATCATCATCAATAACGCTGAAATAAAGGCCGCAAAGCCGCCCACCGTGAGTGCGCCGCTGCTGCGGTTTTGCCATAAGGCGATGCAGATTACGGCGGAGAGCGCCGCAGCCGCGAGCATGTGGGTCAAGGGTGTGATGGCTGCCGATGCTGCGGCTGACTTCAAGGACAGGCGCCGCAACAGGCTGCTCAAGCCGCTAAAACGTTCCATTTGCTCAGACTCGGCGCCATGCAGGCGTACCACGCGCACGGCCAGCACGTTTTCTTCGACCACGTAGGCCAAGTCGTTGACGGAAGTCTGGGTACTGCGCGCCAGCCGGTAAAGCCGCTTGGAGAGGGTGCGCATGATCACGGCCACGCCGGGGACGATCACAAACACAATCAACGTGAGCTTCCAGTTGAGATAGATCAGATAGCCCAGCAACGCGACGGCTGTCAGTGCGTCTTTCAATAGCGCGATCAATGCGTTGGTCAGCATGGTGGCGCCGTTTTGCACCTCGTAGACCACGGTGTTCGACAGCGTGGTGGCGTTTTGCTCCTTGAACAGGCCAAAGCGCGCATCCAGCAAACGCGCGAACATATCGCGGCGCATCGCCAGCAAGCCATCCTGGGTGATGCGGGCCAGGGCCAAGTCAGCCAGGAAACCGGCGGTGCCGCGCACGGCGAACAAAACCAGCACCGCCAACGGCACAGACCAAAGCGGGAAGCCTTCGGTGTCGAAGCCGCGGTCGAGAAGTTGCTTCATCAGCGCTGGCAGCATGGGGTCCGTCATAGACGAAACCACTGTCGCCAAGGCGGCAGCGATCCACAGCTTCTTGGAAGCAGCGAAGTAGGGCAGGAGCCAACGGAGTGTTTTGGTGTCGATGCCGGTCATACGACAACCTGACGCTGAACCGCTCGTTTGGATTTAGAGCGCTTGAGCGAGGCGCAGGCGGTGGGGCCGCGCTGCACAAGGAGAAAATGCATGTGAAGAGACTTCATAATCTAACGTTACGCGAAATTATCCTCGATTGAGCCCACGGCCCGAATGAACCTGTCAATTGTTCTAATTACATACAACGAGGCCGAACGTTTAGCCGCTTGCTTGGCATCGGTTGCATTTGCCGACGAGGTTGTGGTGGTCGACAACGGCAGCACCGATGGCACGGTGGAGTTGGCACGTTCGTTGGGCGCGCGGGTCTTGCAGACCCCTGATTGGCCCGGTTTTGGCCCACAAAAAAACCGCGCTGTGGATTTGGCGCAGGGGCTTTGGGTGTTTTCTATTGATGCGGACGAGCAGGTGACGCCTCAATTGCGTGAGTCGATCTTGGCGGTAGTGCAGTCTTCGGATGAGAGTGGCGTTGTGGCTTACAACGTAAACCGGTCGTCCAGTTATTGCGGTCAGTACATGCTCCATTCGGGTTGGTACCCAGACCGCATCCTGCGGCTTTTTCGCCGGGGTACCGCGCGTTTTTCCGACGACGCGGTGCATGAGTCGCTGCAGACGAAGGGGCCGACGGGCGTGTTGCGGGGCGACCTGCTGCACCAGAGCTTTACCGACTTTGACGTGGTGCTTGACAAGGTGAATCGCTACTCCAGTGCCAGCGCTAAAGCTTTGGCGGCCCGTGGCAAACGTGGATCGGTAGTCAAAGCCGTACTGCATGGCTTCTGGGCGTTTGTGCGAACCTACGTTTTCAGGCGCGGGTTTCTGGACGGGCAACTGGGCTTGGCGTTGGCCATCTCCAACGCCGAAGGCACTTACTACCGCTACATGAAGCTCTGGCTGGCACAACGTTCTCACCGTTCCACATGACTGACGTGACGACTGCCAAGCGAGCGAAGCTCGCATTTGTGGTGTTGACCTACAACAGCGCCGAAATCTTGCTGACCGTATTGCGCGCCCTGGCGCCGCAATGCCCGGCTGATGCGGTAGTGGTGATCGCCGATGACGGCTCGCGCCCTGATCAGATCGAGGCGGTGCGCCAGGGCTTGCCAAAGTTCGCCTGCCCAGTGCGCCACGTGTGGCACCCCGACGTCGGCTTCACAGCCAGCCGTGCCCGAAACCTTGGTGTCTGGCACGCGCAAGCCGATTACGTGGTGTTCATGGACGGAGACTGCGTTCCGACCGCGCACTTTGTGCAAGCGCACCTTGCGCTGGCTGAGCTAGGCCACTTTGTCAATGGCAGCCGCATTTTGTTGGGCCCTGCATTTACGGCGCGGGTGTTGAAAGAAAAGCTCGATCTGTTGACGCTGCCCTTGGGCGCGTGGCTGGGGCTACGCGCGCGCGGCGAGGTTAACAAACTGTCGCACTATTTAAATTTGCCCGGTCTACCGCGACGGGTGGAGCGCCGTTTCCGCTGGAAGGGCATCCGGTCTTGCAACTTTGCCGTCTGGTATGGTGACCTTGAGGCGGTAAATGGCTTCGACGAAACCTTTCAAGGCTGGGGCCATGAAGACGCAGATCTGGTCTTGCGCCTTCATCAAAATGGTGTGGCGCGCAAAAATGGATTTTGGACTACAGAGGTTTTCCACCTTTGGCACCGCGAAAATAGCCGAGATCAAAGCGAAAATAATAGGCAACGGGTTTTGCAGCGCATGCGGCACCCCTTGATACGTGCTGTCATTGGTTTGGCCGAAGCGGCCCAAGCCAAAGATGTGACGGTAAGTGAACTAAATGGATAAAGGTTGTACAAAAGCAGAATGAGTGAATTTTTCCATTTGCAACGACGCCAGCTGGTCAGTCTGCTGGGCCTGGGCGCACTTTCCGCGGCGCCCGCTATGGCGCAATTCCGAGTCGAGGTGAAAGGCGTTGGCCTCACCCAACTCCCCATCGCCATTGCCGCCTTCAAGGGTGAAGACCAATCTCCACAAAAAATTGCCTCTATCGTGCAGGCCGATTTGGAGCGCAGTGGTTTGTTCCGCGCGGTCGATGCTGCAGGTGTCGCGTTGGATGAAGCTTCGCGTCCTGACGTCGCTTTGTGGCGCCAACGTGGTGCCGATTCACTGGCGGTCGGCAGTGTCATCCGTTTGGCCGATGGGCGCTACGACGTGCGTTTCCGGTTGTGGAATGTAGTGGGCGGGCAAGACTTGGGTGGTCAAAGCTACACCGTTACCACGGGCGATTTGCGCCTTGCTGCCCACCGTATTGCCGACTTTATTTATGAAAAACTGACAGGTGAACGTGGCGTCTTCTCCACCCGCATCACCTACGTCACCAAGGCTGGCTCACGCTTCACCTTGTGGGTGGCCGATGCCGATGGCGAAAACAGTCAAACCGCGTTGGCCAGTCCAGAACCCATCATCTCGCCAGCTTGGTCGCCAGATGGCTTGCGTATTGCCTACGTGTCGTTTGAGTCGCGCAAGCCTGTGATTTATGTGCACGAGGTCGCCACGGGGCGTCGCCGTCTGATCGCTAACTTCCGCGGCTCCAACAGCGCGCCGGCTTGGTCGCCCGATGGCCGTTCCCTGGCCGTAACCTTGAGCCGCGATGGCGGCTCTCAGCTCTACACGATTGATGCCAACGGCGGCGAACCCCGTCGCCTGATGCAGTCTTCGGGCATTGACACCGAGCCCGCTTACTCACCCGATGGCAGCTCCATCTACTTTGTGAGCGACCGCGGCGGTGCACCACAAATCTACAAAGTGGCCAGCAGCGGCGGCAGCCCTGAACGCGTCACTTTCAGCGGTGCGTACAATATTTCCCCTACGGTAAGTCCCGATGGCCGTTGGCTGGCGTATGTTTCGCGTGTGAATGGTGGCTCTTTCAAGCTCCAATTGATGGAGCTCGGGACCGGCAATGTCACCGCGCTGACCGACACTTCTGCCGACGAAAGCCCCAGTTTTGCGCCGAACAGCCGCCTGCTGATGTATTCGACCCAGCAGCAAGGCCGCGAGGCGCTCATGACCACAACGTTGGACGGAAAGATCAAGGCCCGCTTGGGTGGCCGCTCAGGCGATATCCGTGAACCCGATTGGGGGCCGTTTCTCAAGCCTTGATTCAAATCGTTTTCTTTAACAGATAGCCCGCCAGATTTGGCTAGCGACTTATTAGTGTTGATCTCAGGAGGTTTTAAATGAAAAAAATTGTATTGGCTCTCTCTATCGCGGCCGCATTGGCCGGTTGCGCGTCTGACGTCAAGTTGGACGACGCCCCTGTCGTCGACAAGAGCACGTCGTCTGCCACCCAAGGTGCAGGCAGTGCTGGTTCCACGCAAAGCGCGGTGACCTCGGTCGACCTGAACGCGCAAAACCAAGGCACGATGGGCCCGCCAGCCGGCACGCCGCGCATTGTGTATTTCGACTTCGACAGCTACAGCGTGCGTGGTCAAGACCAGGCTACCGTTGAAGCCAACGCCCGTTACCTGAAGGGCAACAGTGCCCGCAAGGCCGTGGTCGAAGGCCACACCGACGAACGCGGCGGTCGCGAGTACAACCTGGCTCTGGGCCAAAAACGTGCCGAAGCCGTGCGCCGTTCGCTGACCTTGCTGGGCGTGGCTGACAGCCAGCTCGAAGCCGTGAGCTTCGGCAAGGAAAAGCCTGCTGCTGTTGGCTCGGATGAAGAGTCCATGGCGAAGAACCGCCGCGCTGAGATCAGCTACCGATGAAACCGGCGACCAGAACATTGGCTGCGTTCCCGGGCCGTCTGTCAGCCCTGGTGCTGGCTGGTTTCTGGTTGGTGGGCGCGCCCAGCGCCCACGCTGGCCTGTTTGACGACGACGAAGCCCGCCGCGCCATTCTTGACATTCGCCAGCGCATTGACGCTGGCCGTGTGGCAACCGAAACGCTGCAGGCCGAAACCCGTCGTCTGGCGGACGACAACGCCCAGTTGCGCCGCAGCATGCTCGACCTGCAAAGCCAGATCGACGTGATGCGCGCAGATCTGGCGAAGGCACGTGGTCAGGACGAGCAGCTTGCACGTGATCTGGCGCAGGTTCAGCAGCGCCAAAAAGACATGGCCCAGGGCGTGGACGACCGGTTGCGTAAATTTGAGCCATCGCCTGTGAAGGTGGATGGACAAGAGTTCACCGCCGATCCGGCCGAAACCCGCGACTATGAAGCTTCGCTGGCCCTGTTCCGCAAAGGCGATTTCCCTGGTGCGCAGAACGGGTTCACCACGTTTGTGAAGAACTACCCCAAGAGTGGCTACGGCCCCTCGGCCTTGTTCTGGCTGGGTAATGCGCAATACGCTACGCGTGCGTACAAGGAAGCGATCGCGAATTTCCGCTCGTTGCTGGCGGCAGCGCCCACGCATCCGCGTGCCCCTGAGGCAGCGCTGTCCATCGCCAATTGCCAAGTGGAGTTGAAAGACACACGGGCAGCGACCAAGACGCTGGAAGACCTGATCAAGGTTTACCCCGAATCAGAAGCCGCTGCAGCCGCTAAAGGCCGTTTGAGCAAGCTGAAGTAAGCAGCCCTAAAATCAGCACCCCGCAGATGCCCCCGCACAGGTTCAACTGTGTATGGGCTTTGCGGGGTTCTTTTTTTGTAGTGCTTGTTATTCATTTCTTTTTCCATGACCACGTCCCCCACGCTTGACACGCTCGAACTTGATGCCGATCTTGCGCGCCGCTTTGGAGGGCTAGAGCGCCTCTACGGCGTACAGGGCACAGCACAAATCCGTGCAGCCCATGTGATGGTGGTGGGCATCGGCGGTGTGGGTTCCTGGACCGTAGAGGCTTTGGCACGCAGCGGGGTGGGGCGCCTCACCCTGGTCGATCTCGACAACATCTCCGAGTCGAATATCAACCGCCAGATCCATGCGTTGACCAGCACTGTTGGCAAAGCCAAAGTGCAAGCCATGCAAGAGCGCATCGCCGAAATCAATCCAAGCTGCGTAGTGCACTGCATTGAAGAGTTTGTAGAGCCGGAGAATTGGCTGCAGTTGTTGCCAGCCGATATTGATGCGCTGGTGGATGCCTGCGATCAAGTCAAAGCCAAAGCCGTGATGGCCGATTGGGCGCGACGCAATCGCGCGCACTTCGTCACGGTAGGCGCGGCGGGGGGCAAGCGGCTGGCGCACAAGGTGGATATTGACGATCTTTCGAAGACGACGCACGACCCGTTGTTGGCGCAGTTGCGCTACCGCTTGCGTAAGTTTTTTGGTGCACCTAAGGACGGCAAACGCATTGGCGTGACTGCAGTTTTTAGCCGCGAATCTGTGATGGGCCCTGACGCATCCTGTGCCGTGGAAGGCGACGGCAGCTTAAACTGCCATGGCTACGGCTCGGTTGTAAGCGTGACCGCGACCTTCGGTCAATGCGCTGCCGGATGGATTTTGGATCAATTGTCACAGCAGAAGCAAAAAAGCGATAAAAGCACGCTATAATCTGAGGCTTCGCTGCTGTAGGAAACTATGCAGTTGGGACGTTAGCTCAGTTGGTAGAGCAGCGGACTTTTAATCCGTTTGTCGTGGGTTCGACCCCCGCACGTCCCACCAGGTATTTTGAGAAACCCGCTATCCACAAGATAGCGGGTTTTTTCTTTTGTGCTGTCGGTTGCGATGTGCTGGCTTTTTACCCGCCACTGGTCCTTGGCGTCAAAGAGTTTGGCTATTAGCGGTCAGCCAAACCGCAGCAACAACACCCCCCAAAAAATAACTGCAGTCCCGGTCGCACGTTGCCAGCCAAAACGCTCCCGTAAAAAGAAAGTGCCAATCAGGGCCGCGAACAGTACCGAAGTTTCGCGCAGAGCCGCTACCACGGCCACGGGTGCACGCGTCATGGCCCACAGCGCGATGCCGTAACTGCTGACGGATGCGATGGTGCCACCCAGTGCCACCGGCCAGCGCCCCGCCATGTAGCGCAGGGCGTCACCACGTTGTGCTCCGCGTTGCCATAGCACCAGCGCCATGTACGGAATGCCGTCAAGCAAGAACAACGTGGCTACATAACCCAAGGTATTGTTGGATGCCCGCACGCCCATGCCATCCACCACGGTGTAGAGGGCGATGATGGCGGCGTTGGTCAACGCGTAGCGCAGGGCTTTGCCGCGCTGCGCCGTGCCCGAGTGATGCGCGTTGCGCGACAGGCCAATCGCCAGCACGCCCATGCAAATGGCGGCGACGCCCAACCAGGCCTGCAGGGACAAACTTTCGCCGATGAAGCTGTGGCTGCTGAGCGCCACCAACAGCGGCGCACAGCCGCGCATGATGGGATAGGTGAGCCCTAGGTCACCATGTTTGTAGGCACCGGCAAGTGCGACGTAGTAGCCCAAATGTACGACGGTGGTCAGTGCAATGTAGGGCCAGGCAGTGCGGTCTGGCAGGCCGACGATCAGCACCACCGGCAGAGCGATGAAGATGCCCAGGCTGTGGATCAGTGCGGTGTCGAGTTGTTTGTCTTGGCCGGACTTGATGAGTGCATTCCAGCTCGCATGCAGCAACGCTGCAAACAGGACGGCGAGGGCGATGGGGCCGGTCAGTTCTAACGGTTGCACTGTCTTGGCGGCTTTTTAATTTGGTTTCAGTTGGGTTTCAGTTGGGTTTCACCAAGCAGCGCTCCGCGCGCCGCAGGTAGTGCCCGAGCGTGGGTGTTACCAGACCACCGACCTTGGCTAGGTCGTCCCACAGGCGTAGCGAAACAGCCTCGGCAGCGCCGGTTTGGGCGATGAACTTGGCGGCCTCATCGGAAGAGAAAATACCGCCTTGCAGTTTCAGGCTGCGTTGTGAATCGGCCGAGAGCAGGTCCAAATATTCAGGACGCGTGGCGCACAGGTAACGCTTGGCGTCGACGTGCCAGCGCACGGCGTTGAGCACGCGCTCGGAAAACACCCCGCGCAAAAACGGCAGCGCGATGTACTGGTGCAAATCGTCTATGCCTTCCAGTGTGGGAGTGTCTGAAGCAGAGCCCGAGGCGGCCGCGTCGTGGCTGGCCAGCAGGTGCCCCAGGTCGTGCAGCAGGGCGGCGGTGACCAGTTCGTCGTCGGCATCTGCTTGCTCTGCGAGCAATGCGGTTTGCAGCGCGTGTTCAAGCTGGGTGACGGGTTCGCCGCTGTATTGGCTGGCACCGTGGCGTTGAAACAGGGTTTCGATGTCGGCAAGGCTGAGGGACATGGCTTTGATGGAGCGTTAAACGTGCAAAGACTGGAGTTGTGGCTTGCCGGGTTCGATGCGCTGGGCCTCGGCCTGCCGGCGCTGGTAGTTTTGCAGCGTGCGTTCGCGGCTGTTCATCACGTGTTGGAACATCACCTGGCCGGCGGCATCCGGGTCGCGCGCGGCAATGGCTTTGACGATTTGCCGGTGCTCGCGTGAATAGACCGCCATCGACTCGGTGGTGAGGTTCTGCCGCCTGAACAACGACAGCTCGTTGACCAGCTTGCGGTAGGTGGCGGTGAACTTGGTGTTGTTCGTCAGCTCCAGCAGTCGGTCGTGAAAGTGCAGGTTCAGCCGGTGGTAGGTTTGGGCGTCGCCGGCTTTGGTGGCCTGCTCCATCTCGTCCACATAGCCGCGTAGCTCTTTGATCTGCGGGGCGCTGATGGTCTCGGCCAGCTTGCGGCCCACGTATTGGTCCATGGCGGCGCGCAGTTCAAAAATCTCCAGCGCTTCTTCAATGGCCACGTCGCGCACAAACACGCCACGGTTCTTCTCGGTGCGCACCAGGCCCGATTCTTCAAGCATGCGAAACGCCTCGCGCACGGGGCCGCGCGACACGCCCAGCCGGTCGGCCAGCGTGGACTCGGTGAGCTTGGCGCCAGAGGCCAACTCTCCGCCCAAAATCATGCGTTCAATTTCGGTCTGCACCAAACTTGCAAGCGAATTGCGCTGAAGCAGTGCAATGGTGTTGTGTTGTTCAGACGGTTGAAAAGAGGTGTTGGAGGACGTCGTGCTCATGTGCAAATGGTAGTGTGCAGATTGGAGATTGTCTACGATTTACAAAATGTGAAAGACAAAGAGATCGGTATGGCACCCATTTTGCTTTGGCTGTGTGTCATCAAGATGAAACACGCAGACGTCACATTTCTTTTCTTTTCACAAGGAGTCTTCCCATGAAGTTTTGGAAACCTGTGCTGGCCGGTGCCCTGGGCCTGCTCTGCGCAACCGGTGCCTTCGCGCAGAAAACACAGTTGACGGTCTACACCGCGCTTGAAACCGACCAGCTCAAGGCCTACCAAGAAGCCTTCAACAAGGTCAACCCGGACATCGAGATCAAATGGGTGCGCGACTCCACGGGCGTGATCACCGCCAAGCTGCTGGCCGAAAAAGCCAACCCGCAAGCGGACGTGATTTGGGGCGTGGCCGCATCGAGCCTGGCGCTGTTTGATGCCAACGGTATGCTGCAGCCGTATGCGCCACTGAACCTGGACGGGATCATGCCGCAGTACCGCGACAAGAAGAATCCGCCCGCCTGGTTTGGCATGGACGTGTTTGGCGCCGTGGTGTGTTTCAACACCGTGGAAGCGAAGAAGAAAAACATTCCCATCCCCACCACCTGGAAAGATCTGACCAAGCCTGAATTCAAGGGCCAAGTGGTAATGCCTAACCCCGCTTCGTCGGGCACGGGTTACTTCGACGTGGCAGCCTGGCTGCAACTGTGGGGTGACGACAACGGCAAGGGCGGCGGCTGGAAGTACATGGACGCGCTGCACGAAAACATCGGCCAATACACACACTCCGGCTCCAAGCCTTGCAACATGGCCGCTTCTGGTGAATACGTGGCCGGCATCTCCTTCGAGTACCGTGGCTACACCAACAAGGCCAAGGGCGCGCCAATTGAATTGGTGTTCCCCAAGGAAGGCTTGGGTTGGGATCTGGAAGGTTACGCCATCTACAAGGGCACGAAGAAGCTGGAAGCCGCCAAGAAACTGGCCGACTGGGCTTCGAGCAAAGACGCCATGTTGCTGTACGGCAAGAACTTCGCCATCACCGCCCAACCCGGCGTGGCGCCCAAACTGCCCGGCATTCCTGACGACTACGAAGCGCGCCTGATCAAGATGGACTTCACGACCTCGGCCGTGAACCGCGAGCGCACCCTGACCGAATGGTCCAAGCGCTACGACGCCAAGAGCGAGAAGAAGTAAGCATGTTGACGCCGCGCGCCATGAAAAGGCTTTTCAAGGCACGCGGCTTCCTGGCCCCTACGGGGTTGGGAATGCCGCGCGAGAATCAGTCCCAGCTCCCAAAGGATGAGCAGACCATGCCTGCTGTTGACCAAGACGCCTACCTGCGCCTGAGCAGTATTCGTAAAAGCTTCGGCGCGTTTCAGGCGCTGGACAACATCGATCTGTCCATTCCGCGCGGCGAGTTTGTGTGTTTTCTAGGGCCGTCCGGCTGTGGCAAGACCACGCTGCTGCGCATCATTGCAGGGCTGGAAACCCAAACCTCCGGCCAATTATTTCAAGGCGGGCAAGACATTTCGGTGTTACCGCCCGCGCAGCGCGACTACGGCATCGTGTTCCAGTCGTATGCGCTGTTCCCTAATTTGACGATTGCCGACAACGTGGGCTACGGCCTGGTGAACCGGCGCCTGCCGCGTGCGCAAATCAACGGCCGCGTGACCGAGCTGTTGGCCTTGGTCGGCCTGCCCGGCAGCGGCGCCAAGTACCCGGCGCAAATGTCCGGAGGGCAGCAGCAGCGTGTGGCCCTAGCGCGTGCACTGGCCATGTCGCCCGGCTTGCTATTGTTGGACGAGCCCTTGTCTGCACTCGACGCGATTGTGCGTGTGCACCTGCGCAACGAAATCCGTTCGCTGCAACGCCAACTGGGCGTGACCACCATCATGGTGACGCACGACCAGGAAGAGGCCTTGTCGGTGGCCGACCGCATCGTGGTGATGAACCACGGCGTGATCGAACAGGTGGGCACACCCATGCAGGTCTACCGCGAGCCCGCCACGCCGTTTGTGGCCGAGTTTGTGGGCAAGGTCAACAAGCTGCGAGCCGTGGCCGAAGGTGACCGCTGGTTCCGCTGCGGCCATTTGCGCGTACAGTGCGCGCCCGAGTCTGGGGCCGACTTCCGCGCGGGCCGCGAAGTTTGTTTGTACCTGCGGCCTGAAGACCGCGTGCTGGATGGCTTGCAAGACAGCCACCCCGGCCAGTGCCACGGCAAGGTGGAGCACATCGAGTTCATGGGCAGCAACTGCCTGGCGCGTTTGGCCATCGACGAGATCCCGGGGCAACCCGTGCAGTTGCAGTTCTCGCTGAACCAGATGGACGAATACGGCATCCGCGAGGGCGCCAGCTTGCGCTTCGCTTTGCGTGTTGACCGCATGCGCGTGTTCCCCACGGCGGAGGCCTGAGCATGACGGCTGTTGCTGCTTCTATCGCTTCCATTGCCGCGCCGACGACGGTGCGCCAGCGCCTGCATTGGAGCGACCGCTTGGCACACTTGCTGCTGGGCTTGATTCTGTTGTTCCTGGCGGTCGGCCTGGTGTCGCCTTTGATGGCCATCTTGTCGCAAGCCCTGGGGGGCACGGGCGAGAAAAGTGGCTGGGGCAACTTCACAGCGTATCTGGCTTCCCCCGCGCTGCTGCAAAGCCTGTGGAACAGCGTATGGGTGTCGGTGCTGGTGACGTTGATCGTCATTCCGCTAGCCTTCACTTTTGCCTACGCGCTCACGCGCAGTTGCATGCCGTTCAAAGGGCTGTTGCGGACCATCACGCTGCTGCCGCTGTTGGCGCCATCGTTGCTGTCGGCCATTTCTTTGATCTACTGGTTTGGCAACCAGGGTGTGGCCAAAGAATTTTGGTTGGCTTTGGGCTTTACGGGCATTTACGGTGCCTCGGGCATTGTGCTGGCCGAGTGTTTTGCGGTGTTCCCCCATGTGCTGATGGTGTTGGTGACGGCGCTGACCTTGGCCGATGCACGGCTGTACGAAGCGGCCGATGCGCTGGGCACCAGCACCCTGCGCAAGTTCTTCACCATCACGCTGCCGGGCGCCAAATACGGTCTGATCTCGGCGGCGCTGGTCAGCCTCACGCTGGTGATGACGGACTTCGGCATTCCGAAGGTGGTTGGCGGCAACTTCAACGTGTTGGCCACCGATGTGTTCAAGCTCGTCATCGGCCAGCAAGACTTTCAACGCGGCGCGGTGGTGGCTTTGCTGCTGCTCACGCCCGCCGTGCTGACCTTCGTGGTCGACTTCTTTGTGCAGCGTAAACAAACCGCCATGCTTAGCGCGCGTGCGGTGGCGCTGGTGCCCGAGCGTTCGCGTGGGTTTGATCTGGCGATGACGCTGTTTTGCACCCTGATCTGTGCGCTGATGTTGGCCATGTTTGGCATGGCGGTGTTCGCCTCGTTTGCCAAGCTCTGGCCCTACAACCTCACGCCGAGTTTGACGCACTACGCCGCGGGTCTGTTCGACGCCGAGCTGGACGTCGCCATGGTCAACAGCCTGAAGCTCGCTGCTGGCACGGCCACCATCGGCCCGGTGCTGGTGTTTGTGGGCGCGTATCTGCTGGAGAAAACGCGTGGGCTGGACTGGGCGCGCCCGGTCATCCGTTTGATGGCCATGCTGCCGATGGCCGTGCCCGGCTTGGTGCTGGGTCTGGGCTACATCTTCTTCTTCAACGCACCGGCCAACCCGCTGAACTTTTTGTACCAGACTGGCGCGCTGCTGGTGCTGTGCACCATCGTGCACTTCTACACCACCGGCCACCTGACGGTGGTCACGGCGCTGAAGTCGATTGATGCGGAGTTTGAAGCGGTATCGGGCTCTTTGAAGGTGCCGTTCTACACCACCTTCTGGCGTGTGACGGTGCCGATCTGCCTGCCCACGCTGCTGGATGTGTCGCGCTACTTCTTCATCAATGCTATGACCACCATCTCGGCCGTGGTGTTCCTGTATTCGCCCGATACCAAGTTGGCCTCGGTTGCTATTTTGAACCTGGACGAGGCGGGCGACACGGGCCCCGCTGCTGCTATGGCGGTGTTGATTGCTGGCACTTCGCTCATCGTCACCTTGGTCTACTTGGGCGTTGGCAAACTGGTGGAGCGCCGCACCCAGGCGTGGCGCAATCCGTCACGTTAAATTGATGTGCTGATCACTCCGTTAGATCGATTTGTTAGACCGGCTTGTTAAAGAACTTTTTGATGCAAGAACATAAGAACAACGTTCCCGGCCCCACCTTGGCCGTGTTCGACCTGGACAACACCCTGCTCACCGGCGACTCGGAAGTGCTGTGGGGTGAATTTTTGATAAAGCACGGCGTGCTCGGCCCCGAGTTTGCCGAGCGCAACCAGGCCATGGAGCGCCGCTACAACGCCGGCGAGGCCGTGCCCGGCGAGTTCTGCGCTTTTTTTGCCGCTACCTTGGCAGGCAAAACGCCGGCCGAGTGGCAGCCGCTGCGCAGCATGTTCATGCGCGACGTGATCCTGCCGCGCCTGCCGCCGTCGGCCTTTGCTCTGATGCGGCAGTACCAGATGCGTGGCGACCTGCTGGTGCTGAGCACCGCCACCAGCCGTTTTCTGGTGGAAGAAACCGCGCAGGTCTTGGGCTTTGAACACTTGCTGGCCACCGAGCTGGAAAGCGATGCCGATGGCCGCTTCACCGGCAAAACCCGCGACGTGTTGAACATGCGCGAAGGCAAGGTCACGCGCATCAAAAGTTGGCTGGATCAACACGGTTGGGCCGCCGCACCCACCTTGGCCAAGTCGAGCTTCCACAGCGATTCGATCAACGACCTGCCGCTACTGTTGGCCGTGGGCCAGCCGGTGGTGGTTGACCCCGATACACGCCTGGAGGCCGAGGCCAGCACACGCGGCTGGCCGGTGCTGCGCCTGCCGCGCTGAAGAACGTTTTTTGATTTTGAATCCCATGCAAGACAACACGAAATTTGATTTGATCGTGGTCGGCGCCGGCATCGTCGGCCTGGCCCATGCCTATACTGCCGCGCGCCGTGGCTTGAAGGTGTGTGTGGTGGAGCGTGATGCAGCCTGTGTGGGCGCATCCATCCGCAACTTCGGCTTCATCACTGTCACCGGCCAGGGCGCTGGCGACACCTGGCGCCGCGCGCGCCGCGCCCGCGAAGTGTGGGGCGAGGTGGCGCCGCAGGCGGGCATTCCGGTGCTGCACGAAGGGCTTTGGCTCTCGGCTTTTCGCCCTAAGGCTTTGGAGGTGCTGCAAGCCTTTATGCACACGCCGATGGCCGAAGGTTGTGAGCTGGTGGATGCGGCTGAGGCCGCGCGCCGCGCGCCCAGTTTGCAGTGGGAGGGCGCGACTGGCGGCCTCTACAGCCCGCATGAAATCCGCGTCGAATCGCGCACGGCCATTGGCCAGCTCACCCGTTGGTTAGCCGAGGCCCATGGCGTGGTGTTCCGCTTTAGCGAAGCCGTGTTGGAAGTGGCCACGCCCAAGGTTCGTACCTCGCGCGCCACGCTGTACGCCGAGCGTGTGGCCGTCTGCACCAATACCGATTTGAACGGCCTGTTCGCCGACCGCATCGCCGCGCACGACCTGCGTTTGTGCCAGTTGCACATGCTGCGCGTGCGGCCCGAGGCGGGCTTCAAGCTGCCGTCTGCCGTCATGTCCGACCTGAGCCTGGTGCGTTACCACGGCTATAGCAAGCTGCCCGAAGCCGCCGCGCTGCGCGCCCAACTGGACGTGGAAGAGGCCGAGGCCTTGGCCCACGGCATCCACCTCATCGTGGTGCAAAGCGCTGACGGTTCGCTGGTGGTGGGCGACTCGCACCACTACGGCCCGGTGCTGGAGCCATTTGCCGACCAGCGCGTGGACGACATCATCCTGCGCCACCTGCACGCCACGCTGCGTTTGACGGATGCCACCGTGACCGAGCGTTGGGTGGGCACCTATCCCTCTTCTGCCAGCACCGATTGCCTGATCGACCAGCCCGACGCGGCCACGCGCCTTGTGCTGGTGACCAGCGGCACCGGTGCCAGCACGGCCTTCGGCATTGCCGAAGAAGTTTTCGCAAACTGGTAACGCCAGGCTTTAAATCATGACCACACCCCAACACAATCAACTCACCGCCGTCGTCTTCGACTGGGCCGGCACAATCCTCGACTTCGGCTCCTGCGCGCCCATGGGCGCCTTTGTGCGGCTGTTCGAAAAGTTTGGCATCGAGCTGACGATTGCCGAAGCCCGTGGCCCCATGGGCATGGCCAAGTGGGATCACATCAACGCCTTGGGCGCACTGCCGCGCATTGCCGCCCAATGGGAAAAGGTGCATGGCAAACCCTTCAGCACCGCCGATGTCGACCACCTCTACGAAGTCTTCACGCCCATGAATGCCGCCGTGGTGGCCGACTTTGCGGCCTTCATTCCCGGCGCTGTGGAGACGGTGAACACGTTGCGCGCGCGCGGCTTGAAGATCGGCTCGACCACCGGCTACAACCGGCCCATCATGGACATCGTGCTGCCCATCGCCGAAAAGGGTGGCTATGTGCCCGACAACCTGGTTTGCGCTGGCGACCTGGTCGCCGGCCGCCCGTCGCCGCTGATGATGTACCGCACCTTTGCCGACCTGGGCGTGTGGCCCCCGCACACCGTGGTGAAGGTGGACGACACCGGCGTGGGCATTGAAGAAGGCTTGCACGCCGGCACCTGGACAGTGGGCCTGGCCATCAGCGGCAATGCCGTGGGCTTGACGTTGGCCGAGTGGCAGGCGCTGGACGCAACGGCTCAGCAGGCGTTGCGTGATACGGCCACCGCACAGCTCAAGGCGGCGGGTGCGCATTACGTCATCGATTCGGTGGCCGACCTGCTGCCGGTGCTGGACGACATTGCGGCCAAACTGAAGAATGGCCAGCGCCCGTAAATCGGCGGCATTGAACAGGCTGCACTCAACCGGCCGCAAAACATAAAACGCCCGTAGAACCAAGGTTCACGGGCGTTTTTTATGGAGATCGCGCTACTTCAAAAAGAGTAGCGCCTCTCGCACGCACAAAGCGCGCGAAAGGTTGATTTGGCTTAAGCCTCGGCCGCAGGCTCGGCAATGCCGCCCACCACGTGGCTGAAGCCGCCGTCCACATAGGTGATCTCGGCGGTGATGCCGCTGGCCAAGTCGGACAGCATGAAGGCAGCAGCATTGCCCACGTCTTCAATCGTCACGTTGCGGCGGATGGGCGACGTCTCGGCGACCACGCTCAAAATCTTGCCAAAACCCTTGATGCCGCTGGCGGCCAAGGTTTTGATAGGGCCGGCGCTGATGCCGTTGACACGCATGCCCTTGGGGCCCAGCGACTCGGCCAGGTAGCGCACGCTGGCTTCCAGCGAGGCCTTGGCCAAACCCATGGTGTTGTAGTTGGGCACGTGGCGAATGGCGCCCAGGTAGGTCAGCGTCAGCAGGGCCGATTTGGGGTTGAGGTAGGGCAGGGCCGCCTTGGCCATAGCCGGGAAGCTGTAGGCGCTGATGTCGTGCGCGATCTTGAAGCCTTCGCGGCTCAGGCCGTCGAGAAAGTCGCCGGCAATGGCTTCGCGCGGGGCGTAGCCGATGCTGTGCACAAAGCCGTCGAAGGTGGGCCAGGTTTGCGACAGGTCGGCAAACAGCTTGGTAATTTGCGCGTCGTCGCCCACGTCGCAATCAAAGATCAGCTTGGAGTCGAAGTCGGCAGCGAATTCCGTGATACGGTCTTTAAAACGCTCACCCACGTAGCTGAAAGCCAGTTCAGCGCCTTGTGCGTGGCAGGCCTTGGCGATGCCGTAGGCGATGGAGCGGTTGGACAACACGCCGGTGATCAACAATTTTTTGCCAGTGAGGAAACCCATGGTGCGACTTTCTAAAGTTCAAGTGCCTACACAACAGATGTGTCAGGTATCAGAAGAACGGGTGAAGAGATAGTGCAGAATTGTCGCATGCGTTTTTTTCGGTTTGCAGGGAGCTTGAGCTTTGTGTGGTGCCTGGCCGTACCGGCCTGGGCTGCGCATGGCTACGCGTTGTGGGGCGACCTGAAATACGCCCCCGGTTTCAGCCACTTTGGCTACGTCGACCCCAACGCCCCCAAGGGCGGCGAGTTGCGCCTGGTGAGCAATGTGCGCAGTTCCACCTTCGACAAATACAACCCCTTCACCATCAAGGGCAGCGCACCGGCCTACCTGGGCGACATGCTGTTTGACTCGCTGCTGACCGGCTCGATGGACGAAAACGGCTCGGGCTACGGCTTGTTGGCCGAAGACGTGTCGGTGCCGGCCGACCGCCTTAGCGCCACCTTTGTGCTGCGCAAGGAGGCCAAGTTCCATGACGGCAAGCCTGTGACGGCGGCCGACGTGCGCTACACCTATGAAACGCTGATGGGACCGTACACCTCGCCCGGCTACAAAACGCTGTTGGAAGACGTGGATGGCGTCGACGTGCTGGATGCGCGCACCGTGCGCTTCCGCTTCAAGAAGCCCAACCGCGAACTGCCGTTGACCGTGGGCGGCCTGCCCATCTTCAGCCAACGCTGGGGCATGGTGAATGGCAAGCCCAAGCGCTTTGACGAGGTGGTGATGGAGCCGCCGATTGGCAGCGGCCCGTACCGCATTGGGCCGGTGAACTTCGGCAAAGACATCACCTACGTGCGCGACCCCGAGTACTGGGCGCGCGACCTGAACGTCAAGCGCGGCATGGACAATTTCGACCGCGTGACCGTCAAGATCTACAAAGACAACACCGCGCGGCTGGAAGCGCTCAAGGCTGGCGAGTTCGACCTGATGCGCTTTTTCTCGGCGGGCGATTGGGCTCGCCGTGTCAACGGGCGCAAGTTCGACAGCGGCGAACTGATCAAGGGCGAGTTCAAGCACCAAATGCCCACGGGCTTCCAAAGCTACGTGATCAACGTGCGGCGCGACAAGTTCAAGGACGTGCGGGTGCGCGAGGCCTTGGGCCTGGCCATGGACTTTGAGTGGATGAGCCGCCAACTGTTCTACGGCGCCTACGACCGCGTGAACGGCCTTTTTGGCAACACCGATTGCCAGGCCAAGGGCGACCCAAGCGCCGAAGAACTGGCGCTGCTGAACCCGCTGCGCAAGAACATTCCGGCCGCTACCTTTGGCCCCATGACCACGCCGCCGCGCACCGATGGTGATTCGTCATTGCGCGCCAACCTGCGCAAAGCCCAGGCATTGCTGCGCGAAGCCGGTTGGGAGGTGCGCGACGGCGCGTTGCGCAACGCCAAGGGCGAGCCGCTGGTGATCGAATACCTGGACAGCAACGAAGGCGGCGCCCGCGTGGTCGTGCCTTGGGCGCGCAACCTGGAGAAGCTTGGTATCAAGCTGAACTACCGCGCTGTCGACTTTGCGCTGTACCAGCAGCGGCTGAGCAAGTTTGAGTTCGACATCATGACCATCAACTTCCCCGGCACCAACAGCCCGGGGCAAGAGTTTGCCGACATGTTTGGCAGCAAGGCGGCCACGGTGGAAGATTCTGGCAACTACACCGGCATTCAAAACCCGGCGGTCGATGTGCTCATCAACCGCATGGTCAGCGCCAAAAGCAAGGCCGAGCTGCTGCCTGCCTGCCGCGCGCTTGACCGGGTGATTGCGCACAGCCACATCCTGATTCCACAGTGGTCGGCTGGCACGCACCGCATGGCCTATAACGCCTGGCGCCTGGAGCGCCCGTTAGAGGTGCCGCCGTATTCGCCGGGCGAGACCTGGGTGATCCACACCTGGTGGTCGCGCTTGGCGGCTGGCAAAGGCCCGGCCTCTGCCGCAACTGCCGCGCTGTCAGCCTCGGCCGCTTCGGCTCCCGCAACCCCACAGACACAGGCAAAGTAACCCATGCTGGCTTATGTACTGAAACGCATCGCACTCATGGTGCCCACGCTTTTGGGCGTGCTGCTGATCACCTTTGCGGTGGTGCAGTTTGTGCCCGGCGGTCCGGTAGAGCAATACCTGGCCGAAGCCCGCGCCGGGGCCAACCGTGGCGGCGGCGCCGAGGGCGGCGGCTTCAGCTACCGGGGCGGGCAGGGCGTGGACCCGAAGCGCATCGAGCAGATCAAGGCGTTATACGGCTTTGACAAGCCGGCCCACGAGCGCTTTTTTCAAATGCTGGGCCAGTTTGCGCGTTTTGATTTAGGGCGTAGCTTCTTCCAGAACAAGCCGGTGTCGCAACTCATCATGGAGAAGCTGCCGGTCTCTATCAGTCTTGGTTTGTGGACGTTTTTTATCAGTTACCTGGTGGCCGTGCCGCTCGGGGTGGCCAAGGCGGTGCGTGCTGGTTCAAGGTTCGATTTTTTGACAACGTTATTGGTACTTGTAGGGCACGCGATTCCTGGCTTTGTTCTTGGAGTGCTATTGCTGGTGGTGTTTGGTGGACAGCTTCAGTGGTTTCCGTTGCGCGGGCTGGTGTCTAGCAACTGGAGTGAGCTTAGTTTCGGCGCTAAGGTCGCAGACTACCTTTGGCACATAACGCTTCCGGTGACTTGCATGGTTGTCGGCAGTTTTGCGGTGACTGCCATGTTGACGAAAAACTCATTTCTAGAAGAGATCCGCAAACAGTATGTGGTGACGGCTCGGGCCAAAGGCCTGGCCGAGCGACAAGTATTGTGGCGTCATGTTTTTCGCAATGCCTTAATGCCCATCGTAACGGGCTTCCCCTCGGCGTTTATTGGTGCATTTTTCACCGGTGCCTTACTGATTGAAACGTTGTTTTCGCTAGACGGTCTGGGCCTATTGAGCTACGAAAGTGTGATCCGTCGCGACTACCCTGTAGTGTTAGGTACTTTGTTTGTATTTACATTGATTGCCTTGGTGACGAACCTTATCAGTGACCTTTGCTATGTATGGGTCGACCCTCGAGTTAAGTTCGACAGCCTATGACAAACCACGTCGTGTCCAAGTCGATATCGCCAGGCCGTCGAGCCTGGAACCGCTTCAAACGTAACCGCCTGGGTTACTGGAGCCTGGTGATTTTTGTGGCCATGGTGTTGGTTAGCCTGGTGGCCGAATTGGTGTCGAACGATCGACCTCTGATTGTCAAATACCAGGGGCAGTTTTACTACCCCATTGCGTATTCGTACTCAGAGAAAACGTTTGGCGGAGACTTTGATACCGAGACCGACTATCTCGATCCCTTTATTCGTAGCCAATTTAAGAAAGATGGCAATTGGGCGATTTTTGCTCCTAACCCATATGGCGCGAAAACGCTTAACTATTTTGCGAAGGAGCCCAATCCATCGGGCCCATCCTCTGAAAACTTGCTAGGTACAGATGATCGAGGCCGTGATCTCTTGGCGCAGCTCATCTATGGCTTTCGCGTAAGTGTCCTTTTTGCGCTGGTGCTGGCATTTACAGGCATTGCGCTAGGCATGATTACTGGGGCAATTCAGGGATATTTTGGGGGGTGGACAGACCTGCTTTTCCAGCGCTTTATGGAGATATGGGGCTCCATGCCTTCGCTGTATATGTTGATCATCTTTAGCGCCATTTTTTCGCCAAGCGTGGGGCTGTTGTTGGTGCTGCTAAGTCTGTTTGGCTGGATGGGGCTGTCGGGCTATGTGCGCGCCGAGTTTCTGCGCAACCGGCAACTGGACTATGTGCGTTCAGCTCGTTCTATGGGCTTAAGCAACTGGCAGATCATCGCTCGCCATATCTTGCCTAACAGCCTGACCCCGGTTGTCACATTCCTGCCGTTTCGTATGAGTGAAGCCATCCTGGCATTGACCTCGCTCGATTTTCTGGGGCTGGGCGTGCCATCGGGTACGCCGTCGCTTGGCGAATTGCTGTCGCAGGGCAAAAACAACATCGACGCCTGGTGGATTTCGCTCTCCACCTTTGTGCTGCTGGTGAGCACGCTGCTGCTGCTGACCTTCATGGGGGATGCGCTGCGTGATGCGTTGGACCCACGTAAGGTGGACGCACCTGAGCCCGCTCGCAAAAAAGACAAGGTAGAAGCCCCAGCGCTGGCGGCGGAGGGCACGCCATGAGCGGATTGAGCAACATGCCGAACGACGCATCAGTGGCCAAGCCGCTGCTGGAGGTGCGCGACCTGCGCGTGGGTTTCGCCGGGCGCGAGGTGGTGCATGGCGTGCATTTCCAAGTGCACGCGGGCGAAAAGCTGGCCTTGGTGGGTGAGTCTGGCTCGGGCAAAACCATCACCGCCATGAGCCTGCTGCGCTTGGTGCAAGACGCCGAGGTGTCGGGCCAGGCGCTGTTCCACAGCCGCGACGGGCTGGTCGACTTGTGCGGCCTGAAAGAAAACGCCCTGCGCGGTATTCGCGGGCAAGACGTGGCGATGATTTTTCAAGAGCCCATGGTGGCGCTGAACCCGGTGTTTCCGGTGGGCGCGCAGATCGCCGAAGTCTTGGAAGAAAAACTAGGCTACACGCGCACTGATGCTGCGCGAGAAGCTATTAAATTGCTAGCGGATACCGGCATCCCAGAGCCGGCTCGCCGCGCCAAAGCGTATCCGCACCAGTTGTCGGGTGGGCAACGCCAGCGGGCCATGATCGCCATGGCTCTGGCCTGCAAGCCGCGCTTGCTGCTGGCAGACGAGCCGACCACCGCATTGGACGTGAGCCTGCGCGGGCAAATCCTGCAACTGCTGAGCGACCTGCAGCGCAGCAACGGTATGGCGGTGCTGCTGATTACGCACGACCTGCACCTGGTGCGCCGTTTTGCCGACCGCGTGGCGGTGATGGAGAACGGCCACATCGTCGAAGTAGGCCCCGTGTCAGAAGTGTTTGCGCATCCGCAACACGCCTATACCCGCAAGCTGCTCGACAGCCGGCCGGAGCGCGACGTGGTCAGCGCCATACACGACCGCCAGGTGCCACCGGTGATGTCGGCCGAGAGCCTGCGCGTGAGTTATCCGGTGCCGATTCCAGGTGTCGAGGGCTGGTTTAAAAAAGGCAGCTTTGTGGCGGTAAAAGACGCCAACTTCACCATCCGCCCTGGCCAAACGCTGGGCGTGGTGGGCGAGTCTGGCTCTGGCAAGTCGACGTTGGCCTTGGCCGCATTAGGCCTGGTGCCGTTTGCCGGCGCTTTGGAAGTGCAGGGCGCCAGTTGGAGCCGTAACGCGGCCCACAACAAGGCCTTGCGTGCTGTGGTGCAGGTGGTGTTTCAAGACCCGTTTTCATCGCTGTCGCCGCGTATGACGGTGGAAGAGATCGTCTCCGAGGGGCTGCGCGTGCACGCGCCGCTGCAGGCGCTGAGCGAGCAGCGCCAGGTGGTGCTCGATACGCTGGCCAGCGTGGGTATGACCGAAGCGCAGTTTCCCGGCTTGCTGCAGCGTTATCCGCACGAATTTTCAGGTGGGCAGCGGCAACGCCTGGCGATTGCGCGAGCCTTGGTGGTCAACCCGCAACTGCTGGTGCTGGACGAGCCGACCAGCGCGCTTGACGTCACCATCCAGAAACAGGTGTTGCAGTTGCTACAACAATTGCAGCGTGAGCGCGGTCTGAGCTATTTGCTGATCACCCATGATGTGGATGTGATCCGCGCCATGGCGCACCAGGTGATGGTGATGAAGGACGGCGAAATCGTCGAATACGGCCCGGTGCAACAGCTTCTGGACGCACCGCAGCACAGCTACACCCGCATGCTGGTGGCCGCTGCGGCCTAGGCTGACCCCGCACCGGGGCTTGGCCGGGCTGCAATAGCGGTTCGACAGTGGTGTACCACTGGCCGAACGTGACTTTTTACGATACAATATCGGCTCACGACCAAACGGGCGGGTAACTACCGCCCGTTTTTTTTGGTCGATTGTTTTTTGATGCCCCTGAAAAGCAGGGAAATCCTGGTGGATTTCTGATTTCATGGGCTGATTTATCCGTATTTCTACTAGACATTTCATAAAGACACGTGGCACTGCAAGACATCGTTGAGAAAACGGTAACCGGTTTGGGTTACGACTTGGTAGAGATTGAGCGCTCTGCCGGTGGTTTGCTGCGCATCACGATCGATCTGCCTTGGGTGTCGGGCACGCCTGCAGGTGCAGAGCAGTTCGTCACGGTTGAAGATTGCGAAAAGGTCACGCGCCAGTTGCAGTTTGTGCTGGAAGTCGAGGCCGTGGAATACAAGCGCCTGGAGGTTTCTTCCCCAGGTATTGACCGACCGCTGCGCCACGAGCGCGATTTCGAGCGTTTTGAAGGCGCCGAGATCGACATCACGCTCAAGGCGCCGATCGGTGAGGCGGCTGCCGGCCAGGTCAGCGCCAACCGTAAAAAATTTCGCGGCACGCTCGAACGCGTTGCTGCAACTGAAGGCCAAGCCAGTGGCTGGCAAATCGTCTGGAGCGATGCGCCGCCGGTCAAGCCGGGTGTGCGTGTGAGCAAGAAGCGCGCGCCTGCGCCCGTGCAGGTGCTGGGTTTCGTACTGGATGAGCTGCGTGAAGCAAGGCTTGCGCCCATCGTCAGTTTCAAGGGCCGTAACGCCAAAGACAACGGCGCTACGGAGGGCTGATATCTGCACCTCGGCTTTGTCCGGCGGAGCAGGTTGATTTGTTGATTGAGTATTCAGGAGGTTCGTGAGATGAATCGCGAAATGTTGATGTTGGTCGACGCTATTTCACGTGAAAAGAACGTGGAGCGGGACGTCGTATTTGGCGCTGTTGAAGCGGCCCTGGCTCAAGCCACCAAAAAGCTCTATCCGGGCGATGTGGATATCCGCGTCGTGGTGGACCGTGACAGCGGTAGTTACGACACTTTCCGTCGTTGGTTGGTGGTGCCGGACTCTGCCGGCCTGCAAAACCCTGATGCCGAAGAGTTGGTCTCTGATGTGCGCGAAGACATCGCCGACATCGAAGAAGGCGACTACATCGAGAAGCCCGTGGACTCCGTGCCCATCGGCCGTATCGGCGCCATGGCGGCCAAGCAAGTCATCCTGCAAAAGATCCGCGACGCTGAGCGCGAAATGCTGCTGAACGACTTCATGTCGCGCGGCGACAAGATCTTCGTCGGCACCGTCAAGCGTATGGACAAGGGCGACATCATTGTGGAAAGCGGCCGCGTCGAAGGCCGTCTGCGCCGCAGCGAAATGATCCCCAAGGAAAACCTGCGTACCGGTGACCGCGTGCGCGCCATGATCATGGAAGTGGACCTGACCCTGCGCGGCGCGCCGATCATTCTGTCGCGTAGTTCGCCAGAGTACATGATCGAGCTGTTCCGCCAGGAAGTGCCTGAAATCGAACAAGGCCTGCTGGAGATCAAAACTTGCGCCCGTGACCCAGGTTCGCGCGCCAAGATTGCCGTGTTGTCGCATGACAAACGCGTCGATCCCATCGGCACTTGTGTCGGTGTGCGTGGCACCCGTGTCAACGGCGTGACCAACGAGCTGGCCGGCGAACGTGTCGACATCGTGCTGTGGAGCGAAGACCCAGCCCAGTTCGTGATCGGTGCCTTGGCTCCGGCCAACGTCTCGTCGATCGTGGTGGACGAAGAGCGTCACGCCATGGATGTGGTGGTGGACGAAGAAAACCTCGCCATCGCCATCGGCCGTGGTGGCCAGAACGTACGTTTGGCTTCCGACCTCACCGGCTGGAAGATCAACATCATGGACGCCGCCGAATCGGCGCAAAAGCAAGCGACCGAAACCGATTCGAGCCGCAAGCTGTTCATGGAAAAGCTGGATGTGGACGAAGAAATCGCCGACATCCTGATCCAGGAAGGTTTCACCAGCCTGGAAGAAGTGGCCTACGTGCCACTGCAGGAAATGCTCGACATCGAGAGCTTCGACGAAGAAACGGTCAATGAGTTGCGCGCCCGTGCCAAGGATGTGTTGCTGACCATGGAAATCGCCCGCGAAGAGCGTGCTGACGAAGTTTCGCAAGATTTGCGCGACCTCGAAGGGCTGACGGTGGAGCTGATCGCCAAGCTGAATGAAGCTGGCGTGCATAGCCGCGACGATCTGGCCGATTTGGCCGGAGACGAACTTACTGAAATTACCGGCCTGTCACCCGACGAGGCCACGACTTTGATCATGAAAGCACGCGCACATTGGTTTACCGATGACGCAGCTTCTCAAGAGTAACGGTCATGAAAGGTCACAACACACATGTCCAATACCACCGTCGCCGAGTTTGCTGCTGAACTCAAAAAATCCCCAGACGTCCTGCTTGAGCAACTCAAGGGCGCGGGCGTGGCCAAGTCGGCCTCTGCCGACACCCTGACCGATGCCGACAAGCAAAAACTGCTCAGCTACCTGCAAGCCAGCCATGGCACAGCCACGGGTGAGCGCAAGAAGATCACCTTGGTGAAAAAGTCGACCACTGAAATCAAGCAGGCCGATGCCACCGGTCGTGCGCGCACGATTCAAGTAGAAGTGCGCAAAAAGCGTACTTTCATCAAGCGCGAAGATGGCTCCGACGATGTCGGCAGCGAAGGCGCGTCCACCGAAGTGCTGGAAGCCCCGAGCGGCCCTACACCCGAAGAACTCGAATTGGCCCGTCGTGAGGAAGAAGCGCGCCGCCAGGCCGAGCTGATCCGTCGCCAGGAAGAAGAATTGGCTGAAAAACGCCGCCTGCGTGAAGAGCAAGAAGCCCAGGAGGCACGCGAGCGTGCTGCCGCTGAAGCCAAGGCTGCGGCCGAAGCCAAGGCCGCTGCTGAGTCCGCACAAGCTGCCAAGGCCCAGGCACAAGACAAAGCGCAAGCCGCTGCAGCGACGGCTCCAGAGCCTGCAGTGGTCAAGGACGTTGCAAAAGACGCCGCCAAAGATGCCGCTGCAGCGCTGTCGAAAGCGCGCGCAGCAGAAGACGCGGCACGTGCCGCCGATCTGGGTGAGCGCCGTCGCAAGGCGGAAGCCGAAGCCGCTGCCATTCGTGAAATGATGGCCACGCCCAAGAAGGTGTTGGTCGCCAAGAAGCCTGAAGAGCCGAAGCCCGCCGTGAAGGCCGTGGCCGATGCGGCCAAGCCTGGCATGAAGGGCACGCTGCACAAGCCCGCCGCCGCGCCTGGCGCGCCGGCCAAGCCTGCCGTTCCTGGCGCTGCGCCTGCCGCAGGTGCCGGTGCCGCTGGCAAAGAAGTCAAGTCTGCCAAGCTGTCGAGCAGCTGGGCTGATCCTGCGAAGAAGAAACCACTGCCAACGCGTGGCGACTCTAGTGGCGGCGTAGGCCGTGGCAGCTGGCGTGGTGGCCCACGTGGCCGTCGTGGCAACGACCGTGACCAACGTGAAGACCATGTGCAACAAGCGCCGGTGGAAGCCCGTGTGATTGAAGTGCACGTGCCGGAAACCATCACTGTGGCCGAATTGGCGCACAAGATGGCGGTCAAGGCCTCTGAGGTGATCAAGCACCTGATCAAGCTGGGCCAGATGGTCACCATCAACCAGCCTCTGGACCAAGACACCGCGATGATCGTCGTGGAAGAAATGGGCCACAAGGCGGTGGTGGCAGCACTGGACGATCCAGAAGCCTTCACCGACGAAGAAGTGCAAGATCAAGAAGCGGAAGCTTTGCCACGTGCGCCTGTCGTGACCGTCATGGGCCACGTCGACCACGGCAAAACCTCGCTGCTCGATTACATCCGTCGCGCCAAGGTTGCGTCGGGCGAAGCCGGTGGCATTACGCAGCACATTGGTGCGTACCACGTCGAAACCGAGCGCGGCATGGTGTCCTTCCTGGATACCCCGGGCCACGAGGCGTTTACCGCCATGCGTGCCCGTGGTGCCCAAGCCACCGACATCGTGATTCTGGTCGTGGCAGCCGACGACGGCGTGATGCCGCAAACCAAAGAAGCCATCAAGCACGCGAAAGCCGCTGGTGTGCCGATCGTGGTGGCTGTCAACAAGATCGACAAGCCTGATTCCAACCCCGACCGCGTCAAGCAAGAGTTGGTGGTGGAAGAGGTGGTGCCAGAAGAATACGGTGGCGAGTCGCCATTCGTGAACGTGTCTGCGAAGACCGGTCAAGGCATCGACGAACTGCTGGAACAAGTGCTGTTGCAAGCCGAAGTGCTGGAACTGAAGGCGCCTGTCGCTGCTGCAGCCAAGGGCCTGGTGATTGAAGCCAAGCTCGACAAGGGCCGCGGTCCTGTGGCCACGGTGCTGGTGCAGTCCGGTACGCTGAAGGCTGGCGACGTGGTGTTGGCGGGGTCGACCTATGGCCGCGTGCGCGCCATGCTGGACGAAAACGGCCGTGCTACCAAGTCGGCTGGTCCATCGATTCCAGTGGAAATCCAGGGTCTGACCGAAGTGCCGCAAGCCGGTGATGAGTTCATGGTGCTGAGCGACGAACGCCGTGCCCGTGAAATCGCCACCTACCGCGCAGGTAAGTTCCGCAATACCAAGCTGGCCAAGCAACAAGCCGCCAAGCTGGAAAACATGTTCACGGACATGGCTGCGGGCGAAGTCAAGACGCTGCCCGTCATCATCAAGGCCGACGTGCAAGGTTCGCAAGAAGCACTGGCCGCTTCGCTGCTCAAGCTGTCGACCGAAGAAGTGCGTGTGCAGATGGTTTACGCCGGTGTGGGCGGTATCAGCGAGTCCGACATCAACTTGGCGATTGCCTCCAAGGCCGTGGTCATTGGCTTCAACGTGCGTGCCGACGCTGGTGCGCGCAAGACGGCCGAGTCCAACGGTGTGGACATCCACTACTACAACATCATTTACGACGCAGTCGATGAGTTGAAGGCAGCGATGTCCGGCATGTTGGCCCCAGAGCAGCGCGAAGAAATCATCGGTACGGCCGAGATCCGCACGGTGTTCGTGGCGTCCAAGATTGGTACGGTTGCCGGTTCGTACATCACCTCTGGCCAGGTAACGCGCAATTGCAAGTTCCGCTTGCTGCGCGAAAACGTGGTCATCTACACGGGTGAAGTTGAGTCCGTCAAACGCCTCAAGGACGATGTGCGCGAAGTCAAGGAAGGCTTCGAGTGCGGTATCAAGCTCAAGAATTACAACGACATCAAGGAATTGGATCAGTTGGAATTCTTCGAGATCAAGGAAATCACGCGGACGCTGTAAAAAGGCGACGACACCATGGTGCGCAAGAAATCCGATACCCCCAACCGTAGCCTGAAGGTGGCCGATCAGATCCAGCGTGATCTGACGGAGCTGATCGCGCGCGAACTCAAAGATCCGCGCGTCGGCATGGTCACTATCCAGGCGGTGGAAGTGACGCCGGATTACGCGCACGCCAAGGTGTTCTTCAGCTTGCTGGTCGGCGATGCCGATCTCACGCTGGAGGCGCTGAACCAGGCCGCAGGTTTCCTGCGCAATGGGCTGTTCAAGCGCCTGCACATCCATACCGTGCCCACGCTGCATTTCATCTACGACCGCACGACCGAACATGCGGCCGACATGAACGCCTTGATTGCCAAGGCCGTTTCTTCTCGCGCAAAAGAGGACTGAGCATGAAAGCGCCTCGCACACGGGTGCAGCGGCGCCCCGTGCATGGGGTGCTGTTGCTGGACAAGCCAATCGGCCTGTCGAGTAATGACGCCTTGCAAAAGGTGAAGTGGTTGCTGCGCGCCGAAAAGGCCGGTCACACCGGCACGCTCGATCCGCTGGCTACCGGTGTGTTGCCGCTGTGTTTTGGTGCGGCCACGAAGTTCAGCCAGTTGCATCTGGATGCCGACAAGACCTACCGCGCGGTGGCCCGCTTGGGGCAACGTACGAGCACCGGCGACGCCGAGGGCGATGTCATCGAGACGCGCCCGGTGAACGTGTCGCCTCAGAGCTTGGCGCAGGTTTTGCCACGGTTTACCGGGCCCATTCAACAAGTGCCGCCGATGTACAGCGCCTTGAAGAAGGACGGCAAGCCCTTGTATGAGTTGGCGCGCGCTGGCATCGAAGTGGAGCGGCCTGCACGTGATGTGCGTATTCATACGCTGAAGGCCGTGTTGGTGCAATCTGCATCGGCGGCACCCGCGATTGAATTCGTCGCTAAATGCAGCAAGGGCACGTACATTCGCACGCTGGGCGAAGACATTGGTGAGGCGCTGGGTTGCGGCGCCCATTTGACATTTTTACGCCGCGAGGTCACAGGTGACTTTGACCTTTCGCAGTGCGTGACATTGCCCGAACTCGAGGCCATGAGTGAAGACGAACGCCTGGCGTGTTTGTTGCCGCCCGAGGCTTTGTTGGCGCATCACACGCGCGTCACGTTGACGCCGCAGGATGCCGGGTATTTTCTCAGTGGCATGCGCCGTCGTGGCGCGTGGCCCGATGCGGCGCAGGTCGCAGTGTTTGGCGCTGACCCCCAAGCTTTGCTGGGGGTGGCCCATATCCAAGGTGGTGAACTGATTGCCGACCGGCTGCTCAGTCCACTTGAAATCGAACAAGTCCTGGCCCAGACGCAGGCGCAGAACCTGCATCAGCCGATTGCAGAAGGTCAACAGTTTTAGGAGTGAACCCGTGAGCAGCGTTAAACAAATTCGAAATATCGCCATCATCGCGCACGTCGACCATGGCAAAACCACCATGGTTGACCAGTTGCTGCGTCAGTCTGGCACCTTTGCCGAACACGAAAAAGTGGTCGACACGGTGATGGACAACAACGCCATTGAAAAAGAGCGTGGCATTACCATCCTGGCCAAGAACTGCGCCGTGAGCTGGGAAGGCACGCACATTAACATCGTCGACACCCCCGGCCACGCGGACTTCGGCGGTGAAGTGGAGCGCGCGCTGTCCATGGTCGACAGCGTGTTGCTGCTGATCGATGCGCAAGAAGGCCCTATGCCGCAAACGCGCTTCGTGACCAAGAAGGCCCTGGCCCTGGGTCTGAAGCCCATCGTGGTGGTCAACAAGGTCGATAAGCCCGGTGCCAACCCCGACAAGGTGGTCAACGCCGCATTCGACCTGTTCGACAAGCTGGGCGCGACCGACGAACAACTCGACTTCCCCGTGGTCTACGCCTCGGGTATCAACGGCTGGTCTTCGCTGGAAGAGGGCGCGCCCGGTGAGCAATGGGGTCCCGACATGTCGGCCCTGTTCAACACCATCCTGAAGCACGTGCCTGCCAACTCGGGTGACGCCACGGCGCCGCTGCAACTGCAGATTTCGGCACTGGACTTCTCCACCTTCGTCGGCCGCATCGGCGTGGGCCGTATCAGCCAAGGTACGGCTCGTCCCATGATGGACGTGGTCGTCATGGAAGGTCCGGACGGCAAGGCCGTCAAGGGCCGTATCAACCAGGTGCTGACATTCCAAGGCCTGGAGCGCGTGCAAGCCACTGAAGCCGGCCCTGGCGACATCGTGCTGATCAACGGTATCGAAGACATCGGTATCGGCGTCACGATCACCGATCCAGCCAACCCACAGCCGCTGCCGATGCTGAAGGTGGACGAGCCCACGCTGACCATGAACTTCTGTGTCAACACCAGCCCGCTGGCCGGTCGTGAAGGCAAGTTCGTCACCAGCCGCCAGATCTGGGACCGCCTGCAAAAAGAACTGCAGCACAACGTGGCGCTACGCGTCAACGAAACCGACGAAGAAGGCGTGTTTGAAGTGATGGGCCGTGGCGAATTGCACCTGACCATCCTGCTGGAAAACATGCGCCGTGAAGGCTATGAAATGGCCGTGTCGAAGCCACGCGTGATGTTCAAGGACATCAACGGCGAGAAGCACGAGCCGATCGAAATGGTCACGGCCGACATCGAAGAAGGCCACCAAGGCGGCGTGATGCAAGCCCTGGGTGAGCGCAAGGGTGAACTGGTGAACATGGAGCCGGACGGTCGTGGCCGTGTGCGCCTGGAGTACCGCATTCCTGCACGTGGCCTGATCGGCTTCAGTAACGAATTCCTGAACTTGACGCGCGGTTCCGGTCTGATCAGCAACATCTTCGACAGCTACGAGCCGCACAAGGGCGACATCGGCGGCCGCAAGAACGGCGTGCTGATCTCCATGGACGACGGTGAAATCTTCACCTACGCCCTGGGCAAGCTGGACGATCGCGGCCGCATGTTTGTGCGCGCCAACGACCCCGTGTACGAAGGCATGATTGTGGGTATCCACAACCGTGACAACGACCTGATCGTCAACGCCACGCGTACCAAGCAACTGACCAACTTCCGCGTGTCCGGCAAGGAAGACGCTGTCAAGATCACGCCGCCGATTGAACTCACGCTCGAATACGGCGTGGAATTCATCGAAGACGACGAACTGGTCGAAATCACGCCTAAGAGCGTGCGTCTGCGCAAGCGTTTCCTGAAGGAACACGAGCGTAAGCGCGCCAGCCGCGACTAATCGGTTCTGAGGTTTAAGAGCGGCTCATTTGACGGGCCGCTCTGTAAACGTGAAACAGCCCGCCCCGGAGTCATCCACGGCGGGCTGTTTTGCTTTAGGGATTTTCTTCGTTCGAACTTTGCGTTCTCGGGTGCTCAATGGGCTGCGGCTATGTGGCGCTGCCTGGACGATGCAAACGGTCTTCCAACTCACCGATGTAGGCAGCGAGGGTGTTGCCCGAGGTGTCGATGTGGTGGATCACACGCTCGGTTTGCTGCGTCATTTCACTGCGCAGCGCTGCATGGGTGGCATCGTCCCGTCGCTGGGCGCTTTGGTTCATCTGCTCCAGCACCTGGCGCAACTCGGTGAAGCGCGAGGCCTCTGCTTTGTCTGCCAGTTCACGTTGGGCGGCCATGTCTTTGGTGAATTTGCGGCTTTCCAGAAGGTACAAGGTTTGTTGGTAGGCCGAGGCCAACATGAAGACGACCAGAGCCAAAGCCAGCAGCAACACCATCACCAAGCCTAGCGGCGCCTGAAAGATGGCGAAGCCCACACTGAGTTGGGTGGGCTGCATGAACTCACTCCAATTGAGGGCCACGAAAGCGGCAATCAACAAGATAAAGGCAATCAACAAGATGGTACGCATGCGCATAGGGGGTCTCCTCTAAGGTTCAGCCTCATTATGGCGACGCGAGAGCGCATACCGCTGTAGGCGAGAGACGTCTTTGTATGGATTCGTCTGAAAGGTTGTCGCTCGGGTGTGGCCGCGATGCGTCACCTTGGTGCAATCCCGCGTCGTGCCGGTGGGTGTTCTAGGTCAAAATGGCGCGCCACATACGCCAGCAATTTCCAACAGTTTCATCTCGAACCTGGCGCCCGTATGGGCCAATCCACGTTTGTTTAACCATGAAACTCTCTCACGCGCGCGCTTTGTTCCTGATGGTGCTGGTCACACTGATGTGGTCGATTGCCGGGGTGACGACGCGCCATCTCGAATCCGCCAAGAGCTTCGAGGTTACCTTTTGGCGCAGCTTCTTCACCTTGGTGTCTTTGCTGGTGATCTTGCCGGCGTTCCAAGGCCGCGAGGTGTTCCAGAAAATCCGCAGCGGCGGCCTCTCCGTGGTGGTGTCGGGCGTGTGCTGGAGCATCATGTTCACTGCCTTCATGGTGGCACTCACGTTGACCACGGTGGCCAATGTGCTGGTCACCATGGCGCTGGGGCCGCTGTTCACGGCGCTGGTGGCGCGCATCTTCATTGGCCACCGTTTGGCGCTGCGTACCTGGCTGGCGATTGCGGTGGCAGGTCTGGGTATCGGCTACATGTACGGTACGCAGTTGGACATGGAAGGCAACATGCTGTTGGGCACCGTGGTGGCGCTGTGTGTGCCGCTGGCTGCCGCCATCAACTGGACAGTGGTGCAGCGCAGCCAGGCGCATGGCCGCAATGTGGATTTGGTGCCGGCCGTGATGGTGGGCGCGTTCATCTCCACGCTGGTGACCTTGCCCCTGGCCTACCCATTCCAAGCCACGGCGCATGACGTGAGCTTGCTGGCCCTGCTGGGTCTGGTGCAATTGGCGATTCCGTGCGTGTTGTCGGTGTTGTGCGCGCGCGTCTTGCAAGCGCCTGAAGTTTCATTGCTGGGCTTGCTGGAGGTGATTTTTGGTATTGCCCTGGCATGGTGGGGCGCCAACGAGGCGCCAGGTGCTACTGTCCTGATTGGTGGCGCCATGGTGGTGGGAGCCTTGGTGACCAACGAAGTCTGGGGCTGGGCGCAACGCCGCGCCTAGATGCAACGGCAGCGGCCTGGTTTGGCCGCCTGCGCTTTCCTCTCCGCTATTACGGCAGTGGATGCAACGGCACCACAGCTCGACGTTTTAGGCGCGCGAGCGCCTGCGCGGCCAATACAATACTTTGTAAAGACAAATGAGCCGATCCAGCGTATGCGCGCAGCCTGTTCAGGCGATGTTGCGCGTACCGGCGGCCAGCCCTTCAGGCTCCAGCCAGGGGTTGGTACGCAAGTGTTTACCCGTCATCAGAGCCCGGGATTCAGCACTATCATCTTTTGAACATGTTGACGTGTTTCCGTAGGGAAGCTGCCAACACGTTGGAAGACCAGGGGTTGCAAATACCACTGGCAAGAACTCGGCAGAACAGGTTCGAACGATCAAGAAGCGATTGGCGTAGATATGTTGTGCGAGCGACGGGAGGTGCCTGCATGAAAAGTGCATCTGGGGGGCGTGTTCACCCTTTGCCTTTGCGTTGGCTGCTTCTGGTCGATGCGCTGGTCATTATTTTGTTTGTGTCGTTGGCGGTGGTGTCGTTGCTCGCCAGCCGCGAGGCCTACCGCGAGCGAGCCCTGACAGCCGGCGAAAACCTGGCGCAAGGGCTGCAGCAAAACATCGCCGGCGAGTTGATGCGTGTGGACACGGCCATGCGTAGCGTCATTCAGGAACTGCGCCGCACCCGCACCTCCGATGCGTTCGACGCGGCCGCCACCGATGCCATGCTCGCCGAGCAGACCGCTTTGGTGCCCGAGCTGCAAAGCCTGCGCATTGCCGACTCTGACGGCATGGTGCGTTATGGCAGTTCGATGTCGGTCTTGACGCCGGTCGAGATCAATTCACGGGCATTTTTTCGGCGTGCACGTGACGATGCCAGCGCGGGCTTGGTGATCTCCGACCCGCTGGTTTCACGCATCAGCAACAAGTGGGTGATTGCGCTGGCTCGGCGCTTTGATAACCCGGATGGCTCTTTTGGTGGCGTGATCTACGGTGTGCTGGAAACGGCCCATTTCGAGCAGATGCTGTCGAGTGTGGAAATGGGGCCCCAAGGCGCTGCGAGCTTGCGCTTTGCGGATCTCAGGCTGATTGCGCGCAGACCAACACCCCGTACCACCGATAACGCCGATGGAGCGGAGAACGCCAGCAACGCGGACAAGGCTGCTGCCGAGAACCGTATTGACCTCGCGTCACCTCAACTGACCCAAGCCGTGAAAGTGAACCCCGCGCGCGGCGTGCTGATTACCCGCGCCGCGCACGACCAAGTCGAACGCATCACTGCTTACCGGCAGGTGGCGGGTTACCCGCTGTTGGTGGTCGTGGGCTTAGGCACAGAAGACTACTTCACGGGTTGGCGCACGCAGTTGATGCAAGTGGCCGGGCTGGTTCTGCTGGCCATGGTGGTACTGGCGTTGGCCTCTCTGGCGGTTCACCGGGCCTCACGGCGCGAATGGGCCGCGTCGGCCGCACTCGCGCATGAGGGGCGGCGCCACCAGGCCCTGCTGCACACCGCCAGCGACGGCATTCACGTGATGGATCGCTCGGGCCATGTGGTGGAGCTGAGCGATTCCTTTGCGGCGATGTTGGGCTACGCGCCTGAACAGTTGCGAGGACAGCACATTTCAAGCTGGGATGCGGAGATGCCACAGCAGAACATCACGCAATTTCTGCTGACCGCCGAGCTGGGGCAGTTACGCAAGTTTGAGACGCGGCACCGCCGGGCGGATGGGCGCGTCATCGACGTCGAGGTCACCAGTACCGCGGTGTCGATCGAAGGTGAAGACCTGGTTTATTGCTCGTCGCGCGACATCACCCAGCGCAAGAGCCTGGCAGTGCAGCTAGAGGCTTCTGCGGCCGAAATCCGTGACCTGTACGACAACGCGCCCACAGGTTACTACTCGCTCGACGCGGACGGGCGTTTTCTCTACGTCAACGCCACTATCGCCGCGTGGCTGAACTGCGCCCCGGAAGATCTGGTGGGGAAGAGAAGCGTAAGCGACTTTTTTACACCGGAGGGGCGCGCGCAGTTCCAGCGCTACTTTCCGCAAGTGCGGGCCAACGGTGCCGTGGCCGGCTTGGTGTTTGATCTGGTGGTGCCCGGCATGCCACCACGGCGCGTCAGCCTGAGTGCCACGGCGGTGACCGATGCGGATGGCGAGTTTCAGATGACCCGCACTGTCATGTACGACATCACCGAACTCGCCGCCACCAAGGAGCGGCTACGCCACGTGCTGCGCGAGCAGGAACTGATGCTCGACAACGAACTCATCGGCATTGTGAAACTGCGCGACCAGCAGGTGGTGTGGCGCAACCAGGCCATGCAGACCATCTTTGGCTACACCACCGACGAGGTGATGGGTGCGTCGTTGGCGCAGTTTCATTTGAACGAAGAGGCCTACCACGACATTCGGGCGCGGGCCTTGAGTGCGCTGAAGGCGGGGCAACGTTTTCGGGCGCAGTTCCAGATCAAACACAAAAAAGGCCACCTGTTGTGGGTGGACGCCCACGGCGCCATGCTCGACCAGGAGAGCGAAGAATCCATGTGGATGCTGGCCGACATCACGCCCATCAAAAGAGCGCAGGAACATGCCGAGCACATCGCATTCCACGACGTGTTGACGGGCTTGCCCAACCGTATGTTGCTGAACAGCCGCATGGGGCTGGCCATGTCCATGGCGAGCCGCTACGAGCGGCGCCTGGCGCTGTGTTACCTCGATCTGGACGGCTTCAAGCAGGTCAACGACATCCACGGCCATGGTGCCGGAGACCAGGTGCTGCAGGCCGTGGCGCAGCGCCTGCTGGCCATCGTGCGCGACAACGACACCGTGTGCCGCCTGGGCGGCGACGAGTTTGTCATCTTGCTGAGCCACCTGGAAGGCGCAGACGAACACACGGCGGTGCTGGAGCGTGTGGTCGCGCAGATCAAGCAACCGGTGCGTTTGCAGAATGGCCACGAGGTGAGCGTCTCGGCCAGCGTGGGCGTGGCGTTCTACCCCGAAGATGGGCACGATTTGCCCGTGCTGTTGAGCAATGCCGACCGCGCCATGTACGCTGCCAAAAGAACAGGGCAGAGCTGCATCTGCTTGTTTGAAACCCTGGCGCGGGCGACGTAATGTCGCTGTGCCCGTGCCTTGCCGCAGACGCTTACGCCGTGCGCTGAATGCGCGCTGCCGACACCCGGCCGAGCAAAATCCACAAGCCTACCGCAGCCACCGTCAGCCCCACCACCAGCGCCGTCCAAAAGCCTTGCGCGCCCATGGGTACCGCTGGCTTCCATGGCAACCATTCGGGGGCCAACCCCAGCACGCAGCCCAGCGGCAGGCAAATGCCCCAAAACGAAAACATGTGGATCAGCATCGGCAAACGCGTGACCTTGTAGGCGCGCACGGCGCTGGCCACGGCCACCTGTGTGCCGTCCGAAATCTGGAACACCGCCGCAAACAGCAGCAGGTGCGCGGCCAATGCGGCCACGCCCATGTCGTTGGTGTAGGCGTTGGCGATGACGGTGCTGAACAAGGCAATGCCCAGGGCTGCCAGCGCTGACAAAACCAGGGCCATGCCCACCCCCACCCACGCGCGCATTTGCGCTTCACGTGCATCGTTGGCGCCCAGCGCCTGGCCCACACGTGTGAGCAAGGCCACGCCCAAACTCATGGGCAGCATGAACACCAGCGACGTGAAGCTCAGCGCCACCTGGTGCGCCGCCACCACCGTGGCACCAAAGCCGGCCACCAGCAGGGCGACCAAACTGAAGGCGCTGGATTCAGCGAAGAAGGTGACACCAATCGGCAGGCCCAGCTTAAGCATGGGGCGAATCTCTCGCCAATGCGGCCACTCCCATTTCACCAGCGGCAAGGTGCTCTTGTAGGCCGGTGCGCGCTTCAACCACCACACAATGGCGGCCAGGTCGAACCACACACACGCCATCGTGGCCCAAGCGCAGCCCAGGCCACCCAAACGCGGCAGGCCAAACAAGCCAAACACCAACACGCTGTTGAGCGCAATGCTGATCAGCAGCGCCAACACCGCAATCACCATCATCGGTTTGGTCTGGTTGATGCTGGTGCTGTAGCCATACAACACGCGGTACAGGCAAAACGCCGGAAACGCGGTGCTGGTGATGCGCACGAAGTTCGTGGCCAGCGTGTGCACGGCGGGTTCCAGGTGCATGTGGTCAAACACCACCGTGGCCGCGTTGGCTGCCACCATGGCCAGCAAGCCCAAGCCCAGCGCTTTCCACAGCGCCTGGCGCACCACATGCGGAATGCGCCCGAGTTCTTGCGCGCCATAGAGCTGCGAAACCACGGGGTTGACCGACAGCAAAGCACCGGTCAACGTGACCATCAGCAAATGCCAGATCGACACCCCGAGCGACACACCCGCCAAGTCTTCAGCCGACGCGTGGCCTGCCATCGCCACGTCCGTCACGCCCAAGCCTACCGTGGCCAACTGGCCGATGAGCACCGGCCAGGCCAGCTTCCACAAGGCTTTGATTTCAGACTGGATGGTGGTGCTGCGCAGGTGGCGAATGGGCATGTACGAGAAGAGAGGGGACGAGAGCTAAGGACGGGTGCGCAAAAGCACAGAGATGCTGCGCCGCAGCACGCAACCTTGGTTCAGGCTGGCCACGGCTAGGCAGGGCCCGCGAGTCTACTCGTCGTTGGCCTGGCGTGCAGAGCGCAGTTGTTTTGTCAGAGCGACCTTGTCGGCTCGACGCTCCGCCGCAGCCGATTTGCGGTGCGAGCCGGCCTTGCGCAACAGCGCTGCAGCCACCAGCGGATTGCGCGCTGGCGGTGCTTGCAGCGTGAGTTGCAGCTTGCGCTTGCGTTGCGATGGCATCGCTCTACTTCTGCTTGCCCAGCTTGACCAAGCCGGTCGACAAAGCCGTGCCGCAGATGATGACCGCGCCACAGCCCAGCATCCACAGCGTCAGCGTTTCGCCCAGAAACACCGTGCCGTAAAACACGCCGAAGACCGGAATCGCAAACGTCACCGTCAGCGCCTTGGCCGGTCCCACGGTGGCAATCAGCCGGAAGAACAACACATAGGCCACGGCCGAGCACAACACGCCCACCACCAGCAGCGAACCCCAGGCTTGCGCGCTGGGCATCACTTCGGGGCGCAGCCACAACGCGGGGATCGCCAAGCCAATGGCCGCGCCAATCTGGCTGCCCGCAGCGGTGGCCATGGGCGGTACGCCGGTGAGAAAGCGCTTGGTATAGCTGCCCGCAATGCCGTAGCACAGGCAGGCCAGCAAACAAGCCAACACCGCCCAGCCCGTGGCCGCGCCACTGGCGCCGGGTTTGAAGCTGGCCTTTTCCCAGGCCAGCAACACCACGCCCAAAAAGCCGATGGCCAGGCCCACGATGCGCGAGCCATCCGGCTTTTCACGCAGCCACACCCAGGCGACCACGGCGCCAAACAAGGGTGTGGTGGCGTTCAGGATCGATGACAAGCCGGTGCTGATGGACAACACCGCGTACGAGAAGCAGGCGAACGGAATGGCCGAGTTGAGCAGGCCCACGCCCAACACCGCGCGCCAGTGCTGCACCAGCACCGGGAACAGATTGCGCATCCACAAAAGCGGCAGCAGGGCAATGGCGGCGATCAGCACGCGCAGCCCGGCGGTGGGCACGGCGCCAAATTCCAAGGCTGCGCCGCGCATGAACAAAAAGGACGCGCCCCAGATGGCGGCCAGCAGCACAAAGTCGAAAACCCAGCGTTTGGATTTGTCAGCGTTCGTGCTCGAAATAGGGGCCGCAGGGGTGGCTGCGGTCGGTGTTTTGAAAGTGGTGTTGCTCACTGCGTTTGTCTCGTGTTTTTGCCAACCTGGTGTTGGGCCGCTATAGGGGCATTCTCTCTCTGAAGTAGCCAGGCTTTGCGGTCGACGCCACCGGCATAACCCGTGAGGTCGCCGCCGCTACCCACCACGCGGTGACAGGGCACCACCACGCTGATGGGGTTGCGGCCAATGGCGGCGCCCACGGCGCGCACGGCTTTCGGTCGGCCGATGTGCTGGCTTAACGCGCCGTAGCTGGTGGTAGCCCCCGCCGGAATTTCCAACAACGCCTGCCACACGGCTTGCTGAAACGGCGTGCCGCCGCCCAAGTCCAACGGCATGTTGAACTGCAAGTCCTCGCCCGCAAAGTAGGCTGCCAGGGCATCGCGTGTTTGCAGCAGCACGGGCCGGCTTTCCAGCGGCACCAGCGGCCATTGGCTCAGGTCGGGTTCATGGCGCTGGCCGTCGAACCACACGCCGCACAGGCCGAGTTCTGATGCGGCGAAGGTCATGGGGCCGAGTGGGCTGAGCCAACTGGCGCGCACGGTGTTGGGTGAATAGTTAATCATGATTTAGGCCTCTGACGCTTTCTGAGTCTGTGGGGGCAGCTACTGTTTTTGATGCCTTCTTGGCTGGGGTGGGTTTGGGGGAGGGCGCAGGCAGTTCAGCCCAGGCGCATAACACGGCATAACTGCGCCAGGGGCGCCAAGCCGCAGAGGCTTCTTCCGCCGCGCGTGCGGGCTGGCGTTCTTGGCGCACGCCCAGCGCGTTTTGCAGCGCCACGTCGCCTGCGGGAAAAGCATCGGGCCAGCGTAGTGCCCGCATGGCGATGTATTGCGCCGTCCAGTCGCCAATGCCGGGCAGGGCTTTCAAGGCCTCTACCGTTGACTCGACCGGTGCCCCCGGAAACAACGCCAACTGCTGGCCCGCCACGGCGTGCGCCAGCGCGATGATGGCCTGCTGCCGTTGCCGCACGATGCCGAGTTGGCCGAGTGCGTCACCCGCTGCATCGCCCAAGCTGGCGATGGCCGCAGGCGTGGGGAACAACCGGTTCAGCTCGGGCCGTGCCGTCTCGATGGGCATGCCCAATCGGTTGACCAGCCGCTGCGCCAGCGTGCGTGCGGCGGCCACGGTGATTTGCTGGCCCAGCACCGCACGCACCGCCAGCTCAAACCCGTCCAGGCTGCCCGGCACACGTTGGCCCAAACCATTCGGGAAGCGCTGGCCCAGCACGGCGTGGATGGCTTCGGGGTCGGCGTCGAGATCCAGCCAGGCGCGCACGCGGCGGATCACGTGCGGCAGCACGGCGCTCAACCCGTCGCTCACACGTAACAGCACGCGGTGGTGCGTGGGCTCAAATTCAACTTCAATCCAACCCGTGTGCTCCGTACCCGCTGCCACCACACGCAGCGTACGGGCCATCTGCAAGGCCTCCCCTGCAGGGGCCACCCACTCGGTGCCGACCACCAGGCGGTTGCGAAAAAACGTCAGCATGGCGGCGGTATCAAACGGCGGGCGAAACGCCAGTTTGATGTGGCCGGAGGCGATGTTCGGCTCCACCGGCGTAGCGCCCTGGCGGCGCAGTTGTGAGGGGCTTAGCCGGTAGTGCGCCGCAAACGCATCGTTGAAACGGCGCACGCTGGCGTAGCCGCTGCTCAGCGCCACTTGGGCAACGGGCAACTGCGTGTCGGCCAGCAATTGTTTGGCGGTGAGCAGGCGGCGCGTCTGCAAATATTGCAGGGGCGACACGCCAAACTCGGCCATGAAAATGCGCCGCACATGGCGGTCGCTCACGCCCATGCGCGCGGCCAACGCTTCCACGGTGGGGGGCTCGTCGGGCCAGGCATCGGGCTCGTCCAGCAGGCGCGCGGCCTGTTGCGCCAGGATGCGCGAGGCATCTTGTGTAGACCAGTGCAGGCTGTGCGGCGCCAGCTCGGGGCGGCAGCGCAGGCAGGGGCGAAAGCCCGCCATTTCGGCCTGCGCCGCATGGGTGTAGAAGCGGCAGTTTTCGCGCTTGGGCGTGCGCACGCCACACACTGGGCGGCAGTAGATGCCGGTGCTGGTCACAGCGGTGAAGAAGCGGCCGTCAAACCTGGCGTCGCGGGTGCGCAGGGCCAGGTAGCAGGCGTCGTCTTCCAGACTGTTGACGGTTGGTGGGTTTGGGGGGCTGAGAGCTTCCATGGACTGAATCATAGGCTTCGCCAGATCGCAGATTAGCCGTTTTCGGACATATGCCTGAGCATCCCTTTCGGCACCAAGGTTTGCGAGAATGGGGCTATGCAAAACCCTATTGTTGAAGTTGCTGGTGCGTCGTGGACGGGCCGCAGCCCACAGGCCGATTGGGCCCAGGCGCTGGAAGGTGGCGGTGTGTTGTACTTCCCGCAGATGGCGTTCACCTTGTCGCCCGCCGAGGCCGCCTTGCTGCGCCCCGAGGTGCGTGACCCGAAGTCGCGCAACATCAGCCAGCGTGCCCAGCCGGATGCGCCTGTGAAAGGCGCTTTGGGCACCGAGGCCGAGCTGGCCACGCTCAGCGCCATGATGCTGCGCTACCGCACACAAGCTAACGCGCTCATCGACCAACTGTTCCCCCACTACACGCCGCATCTGCGGCTGGAACCCACCAGCTTTAGGCCCATGCAGGTGGAATCGCGCGCGCAGTCGTGGCGTGCCGACGACAAGCGCCTGCATGTGGACGCCTTCCCGTCGCGGCCCAACCGGGGCGAGCGCATCTTGCGCGTGTTCACCAACCTGAACCCGGCCGGCGTGCCGCGCCTGTGGCGGGTGGGCGAGCCGTTTGATGTGATGGCGAAACGCTTTTTGCCCCAGGCCAAGCCCTACAGCGCCTGGCAGGCCGCGTGGTTGCGCCGCCTGCGCATCACCAAGTCGCTGCGCAGCGAATACGACCACATGATGCTGCAGCTGCATGACCTGCTGAAGCAGAACATGGACTACCAGCGGACTGCAGACCAGTTGGAAATGCCATTCGCCGCTGGCAGCACCTGGGTGTGCTTCTCTGACCAAACGCTGCACGCCGTGTACAGCGGCCAGTTCATGATGGAGCAAACCTACTTCATGGCGCCGCAGCACCAAACCCACCCCGAACGCAGCCCGTTGGGGGTGTTGACCCGCTTGACCGGGCGGCCCTTGGTGGGCGCGCCCCTCTAAGAACCTGTTCAAACTGGTGGTGCCGCCTTGAACGCCGCCAGTGTTTCGGCTTGTCTGGAGTAGGCCGTCAGGGCAGGGTGCTTGGCTTTTGAAACCAAATCGCCCACTAGGTTAGGCAGCAACATCTGGCTGAACTGCCAGGCCACAGCAGCCGTCACCCCGGCTTGGTTGATGCTTTCTGCGGTGGCCTCTAGCGGCACACGCACCAGCTCCGCTTCCAGCGCCGCGTAGGCCGCCACCAGTTGGCCGTGCACCCGCGCCATCCAGGGTGCGTGCAGCTTCTCGGCCGGGCGCAGGTTGTGTTCGTAGACGATCTGCACCGACTTCTCACACGCGGCCAGCGCCAGGCCCACCACACGCAGCGCGTGTTGCCGTTCTTTGATGGCCGCCGGCCATAGCGACTTGCCCTCGAAGGCCTCCACGTAATCGAGGATCAGGCTTGAATCCATTAACACCGTGCCGTCGTCGCACACCAGGGTGGGCGCCTTCACTACCGGGTTGATTTGTTTGAATTGTTCAAAGGTGGAGAACACCGAAATCGAGCGGTGCTCAAACGGAATGCCGAGCAGGCGGAGCGAGATGGCGACGCGGCGCACGTAGGGCGAATCGAGCATGCCGATGAGTTGCATGGGGTGTCCTGAAGAGATGGAGATAACCCGCCAAAGATAGGCGAGTCACCATCACCTGTACAGGCGAAAACATCGGAAATCGGCCCCGTTGGCCGATGGATTATTCGACTGTGGGGGCAGCGGACGCTGGGCGCATCTGCGTCGGCCGCAGCCAGCGCTGCAGCAGCTCAAACAAGCCTTCGCTCAACAGCGCCAACGCGGCGGCCGGAATGGCGCCGGCCATCAACAACTCGCGGTCGTTCAATGCCAGGCCGGTGACAATGCGCTCGCCATAACCCCCAGCCCCAATGAATGCCGCAATGGTGGCCGTGCCGATGGCAATCGCCATGGCCGTGCGCACACCGGCAATCAACGTCGGCAGGGCCAGTGGCAGTTGCACGAACATTAAGCTTTGCCGCTGCGTCATGCCCAGCGCGGTGCTGGCGTCGCGTAGGCCATTGGGTACTTCAGCCAGGCCGGTGACGGTGTTGCTCATGATGGGCAGCAACGAATACAGCGTCAGGGCAATCAGCGCGGGCACCGTGCCAATGGTGCCCGTGAGCGAAATCAACACCGCCAGCAACGCCAGCGAGGGCACGGTCTGCATCAAGCTGGTGACGGTGAGCGCAGCGGCGCGCGCACGCGGCAGGGCTGACACGGCAATCGCAATCGGCACCGCAATCACAATGGCAATGCCCACCGACAACAGCACCAGCAGCAGGTGCTGGTAGGTCAGGCGCGCCAGGTCGGGCCCAAACAACTTGGCGGTGAAGCCTCTTGCAGCGCTATCGGCGCTGTCCGTGCCACCAGCGTTGTTGCCGCCGGTTCGCAGGTTCTTCAAGAAGTCGCGCGCAATCACGTCGAAGGACACGCCTTGCAACTCGGCGCGGGCGTTCATGGCGATCATGGCGTGTTCATCGATCTTGCCGGCGAGTGTGTTCAGTGCGGCCCAGGCTTGCGGCAGGCGTTGCGGCACATCCAGCCGGTACAGCACCAGCGCGTCGTAGCGCGGGAAGTAGGCCTTGTCGTCTTGCAACACGCGCAGGCCCAGGTGGTCGATCTTGGCGTCTGTCGTGTAGATGTCGATCACGTCGACCTGCTTGGCGCCAATGGCGTCGTAGGCCAGGCCATGATCCAAGCCCACGGGCTTGGCCTTCAAGGCGTAGCGCTCGGCCACGCCGCGCCAGCCGTCAGCGCGGCCGATGAATTCATTCGACAGGCCAAACTTCAGCTCGGGGTGTGCGGCTAGGTCGCTGAGGGTGCGCACGCTCAGCCGGTCGGCATCGGCCGCGCGCATGGCCAGCGCGTAGCCATCGTTAAAGCCCAGCGGAATGGCCACGCCCAGGCCCAGCGGCTTGAGGGCCGTGTTCATGGCCTCAATGGACGTGGCCTTGGGGTCTTTCAGAATTTCTTGCGCGATGGTGCCGCTGTACTCGGCATACATGTCGATGTTGCCCGAGCGCAGCGCCTCGTAGACGATGGCGGTGTTGCCAATGCCTTGGGTCACCTTGGGCGCGGCTTTGAGTGTGGGGGTGGCGGTTTGCGCCAGCACCTCGGCCAGGATGTACGACTCGGTGAAGCGTTTAGATCCAACGGTAAGTTTGCCGTCGTCCGTGGTGGCTGCATGCGATGCAGAGGCCGTGAGCACCGCGCAGAGCAATGTCAGCTTGAAGAAAGCGTTGCGGAGGATTGACAATGCAGTGGCCCCGGACGTTGGATGAAGGGGCCAGTTTACGTAGTTTCGAGTTTTGAGTGAGGGCGCAGCCGTGAGCACCATGGAGTTGGATAAAAAAGACTGGCAAATTCTGGAAGCCCTGCAGCTGGACGCGCGCCAGAGCCTGGCCGCGTTGGGCAAACGTGTGGGCCTGTCGCAACCGGCGATGAGCGAGCGTGTGCGCAAGCTGGAAGAGGCGGGCGTGATTGAAGGGTATGGCGCGCGCATCAACCTGCGTGCCGTGGGCGTGGGGCTGCAAGCCATCATCCGCATCCAGACCGACCACACCGGCATCCAGCCTTACCTGAAGCTGTTTGCCAGCATGCCAGAAGTGCTGGAGGCCGACCGCGTGACGGGGGCCGATTGTTTTGTGGTGCGCTGCGCCATTGCCCAGCCCGAAGACCTGGAGCGTGTGGTGGATGCGCTGGCGGCGCATGGCGCGGTGACGACGTCGCTGGTGTTGTCCAGCCCCATCCGCAAAGGTTTGGTGCGACCGGGCGGGGTGCCGATGACGTCGCTTGCGCCTCCTGCTCCACATTTGGTGGCTGTGGCGCCCGCTGCCGCCAAGCGGCAGAAGAAGGCCTAAGTTTTTTTCAAAGCGCGCTGCGCATCCAAGGCTGCGGCCAGCTTGGGGGCCAATGGCAAGGGCTCGCCATGCAGCCGTGCCGCCAGCAGTTCCCCGCACAGTACCGCCAGCGTGAGGCCGCGTGAGCCCATGGCCGTGCTGACCCACAAACCCGGTTGGCCTACCGCATCTAGCGGCCCAACCAAAGGCAGGCGGTCGGCATAGGTGCAGCGCACGCCGGCCCAGTCGTTGACCTGGCCTGCATCAAACGCGGCTTGAAGGGGCGCGGCGACGGCGGGCAGCAAGGTTTGCAGCTTGGCGAGATTCACCGCTTGGTCTTCGGGGCGAATCAATGGCTCGGGGCAAGCGCGCTCGAAGCTAGCACCGGTGACCCAGAAGCGCGGCGCGTCGGCTTGTGCATCAACGCCAGGTTCGGCATGTGGCACGTCGGAGATGAAGCTGCCCAAGCCGTTGACCGGGAAGGGCGGAAAGCCCGCCATGTGCGCAGCCTCTTGCCAACCCCACGACACTTGGCCGCGCAAGGCGTTCAGCGGCAAGTGGTCGCCAGTGAGTTGGCGTGTGCCGTAGGCCGTGGCCAGCACCACCAGCGGCGCTTGGGTTAGCAACTTGTCTTGGTCGTCGAAGAGCTGCCAGTTGCCCGTGGCCTCCACCCGTGCCAAACGTGTGACCCGGGTGTGGCCTTGCCAGCGCACGTTGGGCGTGGCCAGCAAGGCGCGCACCAGCGCTGCCGGGCGTAGCCAGCCGGCGTGGGGATGCCAGTGGGCTTTGGCGGGTTCTGTGTCAGCGCCCAGGCCAATGGCGGCGCGCTGCTCGGTATTGGCCGGGCGGCTCCAGTCTTGGCTGGCCGCATCGTCAAGCGGCAACTTCTTCGCTGGGCCATCCACCTGGTGCTGCAGCACGCCGCTGGGCGCCCAATCCACGCCCGGCCGTAGCAACGCTTGGGCTTGTTGGCGCGTGGCGCGCACACCGGCACGGGTGATGCGCGATACCAGGTTGTCATCACCAGAGACGTGGGGAGCAAACAAGCCCGCAGGCAAGCCAGACGCGCCCGCGGTGGGGTGGTCGCCTGCATCCAGAACCAACACTTTCCAGCCGCGCCGTGCCAAGCTGGCGGCCACACTCGCACCCGATATGCCCGCGCCGATGACGACGCATTCGCTGGCAGCGCCGGGCGCGACTGGCCAATGGGGGGCGTTGGCGGAGTTGCTCGGGCGCGGTGTCCAGTGCGGGCGGTATTGCGCTTGACTGGTGTTGCCGTCGGCTTCGTGCAACACAAAGCCGTATTGCTTCAGGGCTTCGCGCAGGCCGGGCGCGTGGGGCGATGCCACGACACCCGCGCCGATGCGGCAGCAACGCGCAATGCCTTTGAGCGTGTGTGGCAGGTCAGCTTCTGCGTTGGCGAGATCCAGGAACACGCTGTCCGCCTGGCACAGATGCTCGCGCAACAGGGCTTGGGTGTCACCAACACACAGCGTCAGCAGCACATGTCCGCCTTCAAAGGCCAAACGGTGGATGCCCGGCTGCAGCCCCCAACATTGCGCGGCCAACTGCTGTGCGAGTGGCCGCAACGCAGGGTCGTCTTGATGTGCGGCCAGCAGCTCATCGGGCTGTATCGGTGAAGTTTGCAGCGCAACGAAGTGCAGCACGCGCGGCCGGTCGGCGTCGTGCCGCCAGGCAAGCCAGGTGGCCAAAAAGTTCAGGCCCAGGCCGAAACCAATGTCCAGCACACACCATTGTGGCTGCCCGGCCCAGGCCTGGGGCAAGCCTGTGCCTTGAAGAAACACGCGGCGTGCGTGCGCCAGGCGACCCGAATCAGGTGGCGTTGCGGGCATGCGCTTCAATCAAAAAAAGGGGGAAAGAAAGAAGAAGGAGGGAGAGAGAGGGCTCGGGGTGTGCCCCCGAGCGGGCGCCGCTGCTGCAGCGCATGAGTCTCAAGCCAATCAGGCCGCTGGTGGCACGTAGCCTTGGGCGGCATCGGCGCCTGCGCCGAAGAAGTGGTTTTCCATTTGGCGGGCCAGGTATTGGCGGGCGCGCAAATCGGCCAGGTTCAGGCGGTTTTCGTTGACCAGCATCGTTTGGTGCTTGATCCAGCCCGCCCAGGCTTCTTTGCTCACGTTTTCCCAGATGCGTTGACCCAAAGCGCCTGGGTAGGGAGGGAAATCAAGTCCTTCAGCTTCTTTGCCGAGCTTGATGCATTGAACCATGCGTGCCATGTGTGTGGGTGCCTATAGATGTTTTGGTAATTTCAAACTGAGAACTAAGTAGTTCTGGTTTTGTAACGAGGGTTCCAGAATGCGTTCCATCAAGTTTTTTGAGGAATTGGAGCCAATAAATGACGTCACGCCGCAACTTTATCAATGTTTCCGCCCAGGCCGCTTTGGCCCTCACTCTGGCAGGGTCGGCTATTGGGGCCATCGCCCAATCAGCAGCACCAGCGGCCGCTGCGCCAATCACGTTGCTCAACGTGTCGTACGACCCCACCCGCGAACTCTATGTGGACTACAACGCCGCCTTCAGCAAGTACTGGAAGGGCAAGACCGGCCAGGACGTGACCATCAAGCAATCGCACGGCGGCTCCGGCAAACAAGCCCGCTCGGTGATCGACGGCATTGACGCTGACGTGGTGACACTGGCCCTGGGTGGCGACGTCGACGCGCTGGTGACCAACGGCGGCCTGATCAAGCAAGACTGGGTCAAGCGCCTGCCACACAACTCGGCGCCTTACAGTTCCACCATCGTGTTCCTGGTGCGCAAGGGCAACCCCAAGGGCGTGAAGGACTGGGACGATCTGATCAAACCCGGCGTGTCGGTGATCACGCCCAACCCCAAGACCTCTGGCGGCGCCCGCTGGAACTACCTGGCCGCCTGGGAATTCGCCAAGCGCAAGCAAGGTGGCGACGCACAAGCCAAGACCTTTGTGAGCGCCCTGTTCAAGAACGTGCCCGTGCTGGACACCGGTGCCCGTGGCGCCACCATCACCTTCGTGCAACGCAACGTGGGCGACGTGCTGCTGGCCTGGGAAAACGAAGCCTTCCTGGCGCTGAAGGAATTCGGCCCCGAGAAGTTTGAGATCGTGGTGCCCAGCATCAGCATCTTGGCTGAGCCTTCGGTTTCGGTGGTGGACAAGGTGGTCGACCGCAAGGGCTCACGCGCTGTGGCCACCGCCTACCTGGAGTACCTGTACTCTGATGAAGGCCAGGAAATTGCCGGCCGCAACTACTACCGCCCCACGGCCGACAAAGCCAAGGCCAAGTACGCCAACCAGTTTCCGAAGCTGACGCTGTTCACCATTGACCAGGCGTTTGGCGGCTGGACCAAGGCTGACAAGGCGCACTTTGCCGACGGCGGCAGCTTCGACCAGATCTACACCAATAAATAAGCCCAGATCCACACGATCTGTTGACTTCTAACCAGGATCTCTCAATGTCTGTTTTGTTGATTGGCGGCAGCCCCTCTGAACGCTCGCGCTCTGCGGCGCTGCTCGACAGTGTGTCTCAGCATCTGGCCGCGCGCGGCACCTTGGTGGAGCGGTTGCAGATTCGCGATCTGTCGCCGCAAGCGCTGCTGCTGGCCGATGTGGGCCACCGCACCATCAGCCAAGCGGTGGATCTGGTGGCCCGGGCCCGCGTGCTGGTGGTGGCTACACCGGTCTACAAGGCCGCCTACAGCGGTGTGTTGAAGGTGTTTTTGGACCTGCTGCCGCAAACCGCGCTCAAGGGCAAAACCGTGTTGCCTTTGGCCACCGGTGGCAGCCCGCACCACATGTTGGCGCTGGATTACGCGCTGCGCCCGGTGCTGCAGTCCCTGGGGGCGAAGCACATCTTGCCCGGCATCTACGCCACCGATGCGCAGGTCACGTCGATTCCAGAAGGCGCCTACGTGGTGGGCCCTGACATCACCAGCCGCATCGATGAAGCGGTGAACGTGTTGATCACCGAAACCCTGCGCCCAACCCCGGCGCAGGCCGGCCGCTTCGAGCCGGTGCATTTCTCGCAAGTGCGATGTAGCGTTTAGCGCGCTGTGAGGAGCGGTGCAGCCTCGTGCTGCACCGCTCCTCACCCATCTTTTCATTCTCTTCATTTGATTTTTCAAATGCCCCGGTGGCGAGGGCAGGGTGGGCTGTTGCCTGCACCGTGCGCCTTGGGCACCGCCAAAGATTCGCTAAACCAATTCATACATCCAGAAAGACATTCGACATGACCAAGCTCACCTCCTTCAACCGCCGCCAAGTTTTGGCCGCGGCCATTGCCACGGCGGCACTCACGGGCCACAGTCTGGCGCAAGCGCAAAGCGGCGAACGCGTGTTGCGTGTAGGTCACCAGAAGGGCTGGTTGTCGGTACTCAAAGGCCGCGGTACTTTAGAAAAACGCTTGGCACCCTTGGGTGTCAAGGTGACATGGACTGAATTCAACGCCGGTCCCGTGCAGCTCGAAGCGCTGAACGTTGGCGCCATCGACTTTGGTGACGTGGGCGAAGCCCCGCCCATCTTCGCCCAGGCTGCGGGTGCCCCACTGGTCTATGCCGGTGCCACTGTGCCACGCCCCGCGTTAGAGGCGGTGATCGTGCCCAAAGCATCGGCCATCCAGAACGTCAAAGACCTGAAAGGCAAACGCATTGCCTATAACAAGGGCTCCAACGTGCACTACTTCCTGGTGAAGCTGCTCGAAAAACACGGCCTCAAATACAGCGATGTGCAGTCGGTGTTTCTGGCCCCGGCCGACGCGCGCGCCGCGTTTGAAAAAGGCGCCGTGGACGCGTGGATCATCTGGGACCCGTTCCTCGCCGCCGCGCAGAAAACCCTCGACGCCCGTACCTTGGCCGACGCCACCGGGGTGGTGCACAACCGTGCCTATTACTTCACCTCGCGTGACTTCGCTACGCGCAATGCCGACGTGCTGCGTATTGCGCTCGAAGAACTCAACAACATTGACATCTGGGCATCGAAGAACCGGGACGCGGCCGCCGCCGAATTGGGCGCCGTGCTTGGCCTGGACAAGAGCATCACAGCGCTGTACCTGAGCCGCGCCACGTTTGGCACCGCACCGGTGACGCGCGAAATTCTGGCCGAGCAGCAGCAAATTGCCGACACCTTCTTCGACCTGAAGCTGATCCCCAAGAAGCTGAACCTGCTGCACGCCGCGCCGGTTGACCTCTAAGCATTAAGAGCCCCAAGGATTTACCCCATGCAAGTTTTCTGGTTCATTCCCACCCACGGCGACAGCCGTTACCTTGGCACCGCTGAAGGCGCGCGCCAGATCGGCCACGACTACTTCAAACAAATCGCCGTGGCCGCCGACAGCCTGGGCTACGAAGGCGTTTTATTGCCCACCGGCCGCACCTGCGAAGACCCCTGGGTGGTGGCCGCAAGCCTGATCCCCGTCACGCGCCGCCTCAAATTCTTGGTGGCTGTGCGCCCCGGCCTGCACCAGCCCGGCCTGGCCGCGCGCATGGCGGCCACGTTCGATCGGCTCTCGGGTGGCCGTCTGCTGATCAACCTGGTGACCGGTGGCGACCAAGCCGAGTTGGAAGGTGATGGCGTCTACCTCGACCACGCCGCCCGCTACGAACAATCGGCCGAGTTCATCCGCATTTGGCGCGAAGTCATCGCGCGCAGCCATGATGGCCAGAGCCTGGACTTTGAAGGCCAGCACATCCAGGTCAAAGGCGCCAAGCTGCTGTTCCCTTCAGTGCAGCGGCCATATCCGCCGGTGTACTTTGGTGGTTCGTCCGAGCCCGCGCACGACCTGGCCGCAGAGCAGGTCGATGCCTACCTCACCTGGGGCGAACCACCGGCCGAAGTGGCCAAGAAAATTGCCGACGTGCGCGCCCGCGCCGCAAAGCATGGCCGCACGTTGCGCTTCGGCATCCGCCTGCACGTCATCGTGCGCGAAAGCGATAACCGTGCCTGGGAAGCCGCCGAAGACCTCATCAGCCGTGTGAAGGACGAGACCGTCGTCAACGCCCAAGCCGCCTTTGCGCGCATGGATTCGGTAGGTCAACGCCGCATGGCCGCGCTGCATTCCAAGGGGGTGAAGCGCACCCGTGCCGATCTGGAAATCAGCCCCAACCTGTGGGCCGGTGTGGGCCTGGTGCGCGGCGGTGCCGGCACGGCCCTGGTGGGTGATCCGCACACGGTGGCCGAGCGCATGAAGGAATACGCGGCGGCGGGCATCGATACCTTTGTGTTGTCGGGCTACCCGCACCTGGAAGAGGCTTACCGTTTTGCCGAACTGGTGTTCCCGCTGCTGCCGCTGGAACTGCGCGACAAGCTCAATGGCGGGCCGGTGTTTGGCGAAGCCGTGGGCAACAGCTACGTGCCACGAGCGGTTGTCCCTCACACGGCACTGCACGCCGCAAATTCCACCGCACCCGACGCTGCACGCGCAGCATCGCAAAGCTAAGGAGGACTCGACACCATGGCCGTCCATTCCATCCAACGCGTGCACCACGTGCAACTGGCCTATCCGGCCGGTGCCGAGGGGCAGATCCGCAACTTCTACCACCAGCTTCTGGGTTTGCCCGAGCTGCGCCAGCCGCCCAGCCGCACGCTGCGTTTTGCCGCCGGTGCGCAGCAGATCGAACTGGTGCCCACCGACAGCAATGCCCCGGCACCCGTGGCCTCGCACCTGGCGTTTGAGGTGGACAACCTGCCCGAGTTGCGCAGCCGCTTGCTGCAGGCACAACTGCAACTGGTAGAGAACCGCGCGCTGCCCGGTTACCTGCGCTTCTACGTCAAAGACCCGGCGGGTAACCAGCTGGAGTTTTTGGAACCCGACGACGAACTGGAATACCCCGTATGACGACGCAATCTGTGCAAGAACTTTCCGTCTCGCCGCTGCCCGATGGCCAATTGGCCGAGCCCGGCACCGGTGCTGCGGCCGCAGCCCTCAGCCGCTTTGCCGCCAACGTGGGCCAACGCCTGTTGCCCTGGTTGGTGCCCGTACTGTTAATCACCGTGTGGCAAATTGCCTCGACGCTGGGTTGGCTCTCCACCCGCGTGTTGCCCGCCCCGGTCGATGTGGTGCGTGCCGCCTGGACGCTGGCCGTCTCCGGCGAGCTGTGGGTGCACGTGAAGATCAGCGCCGGCCGTGCGTTGGCCGGCCTGGCGATTGGCGGCGGCCTGGGCCTGCTGCTAGGTCTGTTGACCGGCTCGCTGCGCTTCTTTGAAACGCTGCTCGACTCCACCATTCAGATGGTGCGCAACATCCCCGCGTTGGCGCTCATTCCGCTGGTGATCTTGTGGTTTGGCATTGACGAATCGGCCAAGCTGTTTTTGATCAGTGTGTCGGTGTTCTTCCCCATCTACCTCAACACCTTCCACGGCATTCGCAATGTCGACCCCGGCTTGATCGAAATGGGCCGTACCTATGGCCTCACGCGCTGGCAGCTGTACCGCGACATCGTGTTGCCCGGGGCTCTGTCGTCCATCCTGGTGGGCCTGCGTTTTTCGCTGGGTTTGATGTGGGTGATCTTGATCGTGGCCGAGACCATTTCGGCGCAGTCGGGCATCGGTTACCTGACCATGAACGCTCGCGAATTTTTGCAGACCGACATCGTGCTCGTGGGCATCTTGCTCTACGCGCTACTCGGCAAACTGGCCGACGTGTTTGCGCGTGCTCTGGAGCACTGGTGGCTGCGCTGGCACCCCGGCTACCAAGCCAAGGTCAACGCTTGAAGCACCGCATCTGAGAGATAGAAAATGAACACGAATCCATCTTTGAAACGCCGTACGGTGCTAACGGGCTTGGCCGCACTTGGCGTGCTGGGCACCACCGGATTGGCGTCCGCACAAGCTAACGCCACTGTGCGCATCGGCTACCAAAAGTCGTCCACGCTGATCGCCGTGCTGAAGACACAAGGCGTGCTGGAGCAACAACTTGCGCCGCTGGGCGTAAAGCTCACCTGGCATGAATTCACCAGCGGCCTGCCGCTGTTGGAAGCGCTGAACCTCGACAACCTGGACTTCACCGCCGACGTGGCCGACACCGTGCCGGTGTTCGCTCAAGCCGCTGGTGCCAACCTCACTTTCGTGGCGCAAGAAGCGCCGTCGCCCACCGCCCAAGCGATTGTGGTGAAGGCCGATTCGCCGTTGCGCACCGTGGCCGATCTCAAAGGCAAGAAAGTTGGTTTTGCCAAGGCCGCTGGTGTGCACTACCTGCTGATTGCCGCATTGGCCCAAGCCGGCCTGACGCTGCGCGACATCGAGCCCGCCTACCTGACCCCGGCCGATGGCCGCGCTGCCTTCGAGCGTGGCGCCATTGACGCCTGGGTGGTGTGGGATCCGTTCCTCTCCGCGGCACAACGCCAGTCCAGCATCCGTGTGCTGGCCGATGGCACGGGCGTGGCCTCGTACCAACGCTATTACCTTGCCAGCACGCGTTATGCGCAAGCGCGTCCCGATGTGCTGAAGGTGATCTACGCCGAGCTGGTGAAAACCGGCCAGTGGGTCAAAGCCAATCCGCGTGATGCCGCTGCGCTGTTGGCCCCGGTGTGGGGGCTGGACGCTGCCACGGTGGAACAAGCCAATGCCCGCCGCAGCTACGCCGTGCGCCCCGTGGTGCTCGACGGCCTGGCCGAACAGCAACGCATTGCCGACGCCTTCTTGAGCGAGAAGCTGCTGCCCAAGCGTGTCAACACACTCGACGTGTCTCTCTACAAGCCCGGAGCCTGAACACCATGTCCGAAGTCTCTACCTCTGACGCCCCCACCAGCATCGCCGGTGGCCTGCGCCTGCGCTTACGCAATCTGGTCAAAAGCTATGGCGCGCGCGAAGTGCTGCGCAACACGCAACTGGAAATTGAACCCGGCGAATTTGTCGCCATCGTGGGCCGTAGCGGCTGCGGCAAAAGCACCTTGCTGCGCTTGGTGGCCGGACTCGAATCGGCTACCAGCGGCTCGCTGCAGACCGATGGCCAAGAGGTCAAGGGCCTGCGCCCGGACACCCGCATCATGTTCCAGGAAGCGCGCCTGCTGCCCTGGCACCGTGTGCTCGACAACGTGCTGCTGGGCCTGCCCACCACCGCCATCCAACGCGGCCGCGAAGTGCTGCAGCAAGTGGGCCTGGGCGACCGCGCCAACGAATGGCCGGCACGATTGTCTGGCGGCCAGCGCCAACGCGTGGCCCTGGCACGTGCGCTGGTGCACCGCCCCAAGCTGCTGTTGCTGGACGAGCCCTTGGGCGCACTCGATGCGCTGACGCGTACCGAAATGCACCGCCTGATCGAAGGTCTATGGCAGCGCCACCGCTTCACCGCTTTGCTGGTGACCCACGACGTGCAAGAAGCCGTGGCCCTGGCCGACCGCGTGATCCTGATCGAAGACGGGCGCATTGCGCTCGACGAACGCATCACGCTGGCGCGCCCGCGTTCACAAGGCGATGCGGCGTTTGCCGCGATCGAGAAACGCATTCTCGACCGCGTGCTGCAAAAGCCTGATGCAGAACCTGCGCAACCCAAGGACTGGCCAGGTGTGCCAGCGGTGGGCCTGCGCTGGGCGATTTAAACGTTTTCATTTTTCTAACGGACTACACAAGGAGAACCCCATGTCCATTCAAGCCATCAATGTGCGTAACCAGTTCAAAGGCAAAGTGCGCGAGATCATCCGCGGCGACGTGGTGTCGGAAGTCGATGTGGAAACACCATTCGGCATCGTCACCTCGGTGATCACCACGCGTTCCGTCGACGACCTGGATCTGAAGGTCGGCTCTGATGTGGTCGCCCTGGTTAAGTCGACGGAAGTGTCGATCGCTAAGCTGTAAGGCCAAGCTGCAAGGCGAATCCAAGGCCAAGCCGTCAGTCGTTTTTAGGTTTAAGAAAAAAGAGGCGCTGCCGCTTATTGGATAGGCGGCAGCAGCTATCAAAATAGGAGCCTATGCCGCGCCGAAGTAGGGCGTGTGTTGGGCCGTCTGGCTATGAATTTTCAGCAATTGCGTTCCGTGCGCGAAGCCGTGCGTTGCGGCTTCAATTTGACCGAGGTGGCGCACATCCTGTTCACCTCGCAACCGGGTGTGAGCCGGCAGATCCGCGAGCTTGAAGAAGAGCTTGGCGTCGAAATTTTTATGCGTGCCGGCAAACGTTTAACAGGCCTCACACCGCCCGGCCAAACCCTGTTGCCCATCCTCGAGCGCCTGCTGCTCGAGGCCGAAAACCTGAAGCGTGCCGGTGAAGACTTCCACGCCAGTTCACACGGCCGTTTGTCGGTGGCCGCCACCCACTCGCAAGCGCGTTATGCCTTGCCGCAAGTGGTGCGCGACTTCCGTGCGCGCTTCCCTAATGTGAGCATGCACCTGCACCAGGGCTCGCCGCGCCAAGTGGCCGAAATGCTGCTCAGTGGCGAGGCCGACATTGGTGTCGCCACCGAAGCCTTGGCCACCTACGACGGCTTGGTCACGCTGCCGTGCTACCGCTGGACACACAGCATCGTGGTGCTGCCGGGCCATCCGCTGTTGGAGTCTGATGCACCGGTGACGCTGGAGCAACTGGCCGAGTACCCCATCATCACCTACGAGCAGGGCTACACCGGCCGCGCCCACATCGACGAAGCCTTCGCCCGCGAAGGCCTGCGCCCCGACGTGGTGTTGAGCGCCATGGATGCCGACGTGATCAAGACCTATGTGGAGCTGGGCATGGGTGTGGGCATCGTCGCGTCCATTGCCGTAGACCCTGAGCGCGACCGCCAGTTGCGCATCCTGGACGCACGGCATTTGTTCGAGGTCAACCTGACGCGCCTGGGCCTGCGCCGGGGAGGATGGCTGCGCGGCTACGCCTACCACTTCATCGAAAGTTTTGTGCCCACCTTGTCACGCGAGGCGGTGGACTTGGCCTTGCAGCAAGCGGCGCAATCTGCATCGGCTGCAGCGCATACCGATAGTTGATTTCCTTCGTTGGCATCCAAAGCCCTGCGGCCTACGCTGCAGGGCTTTTTGTTTTTCTAGCCCAACTCCCAAGGATGATCGCCATGCCCCAATCGACTGCCCGCACCAGAGCCGCCACTCCCGGCACACCCCGCACCCTCAAACTCGGTTTCGTTTTGCACGGCGTAGGCGCCGGCTGGGGCGACTGGCGGTACGAGACGGCGGTCACCGACGCCAGCATCAACTTCGGCTTCTACAAAGCGCAAGCGCAACTGGCCGAGAAAGCCGGTTTTGAATTCCTGTTTGTGGCCGACAGCGTGCACATCACGCCGCGCTCCAGCCCGCATTACCTCAACCGCTTCGAGCCCATCACCATCCTCTCGGCGCTGGCCGCGGTGACCGAGCGCATCGGCCTGGTGGCGACCGTCACCGCCAGCTACAGCGAGCCCTTCACGGTGGCGCGACAGTTCGCCTCGCTCGACCACATCAGCGGCGGCCGCGCGGGCTGGAACGTGGTCACCTCGTGGCTCGACGGCAGCGCGCGCAACTATGGCCGTGAAGAGCACTACGCACACGACGTGCGTTACCGCCTGGCCGGAGAACACCTTGATGTGGTGCAAGGCCTGTGGGACTCTTGGGAAGACGACGCCCTGGTGCACGACAAGGCCACCGGCCAGTTCTTCGACGAGAAGAAGCTGCACAAGCTCGACCACAAAGGCGAGTTCTTTCAGGTAGAAGGGCCGCTCAACATCAGCCGCTCGGCTCAAGGCCAGCCGGTGATCTTTCAAGCTGGCGCCTCGGAAGACGGCAAGGCGTTTGCGTCCAGCCGCGCCGAAGCCATCTTCTTCCACGGCGAAACCTTTGAAGACGCGCGCGCCTACGTGCAAGACGTGAAGGGGCGTGTGGCCGCAGCCGGTCGCAACCCGGATCAGGTGTTTCTGCTGCCCGGCATTCGCCCCATCGTCGGCCGTACGGCCGAAGAAGCCGAGGCCAAGTACCAAACGCTGGCCACACTGGTGCCGATTGAAAACGCGCTGGCCGCCTTGGCCCGCCCCTTCAACGACCACGACTTCCGCCAGTACCCGCTGGACGCGCCGTTCCCCGACCTGGGCGACCTGGGCCGCAACAGCCAGGCCTCGGCCACCGATCGCATCAAACAACACGCGCGCGACAACGAACTGACGCTGCGCCAGGTGGCCCAATGGTTTGCGCGCCCCAAGCGCACCTTCGTGGGCACGGCCGAGCAAGTGGTCGACGAAATCCAGCGCTGGTTTGAAGGCGGCGCGGCCGATGGTTTCATCTTCTTTGAAGCCCTGCCCAACGACTCGCTCAAGCAGTTTGTAGAGCTGGCCGTGCCGCTATTGCAAGCGCGTGGATTGCTGCGCAAGGAGCTTCCACACACTACGTTCCGCGCGAACCTGGGGCTGCCGGTGCCAGAGAACCGCAACACGGTGGCGCGCTTGATTGAGGGTCAGAAGCAGCCAGAGCCTCGGCATCCGGCAGAAGAGTTGACTCCGGCGTAAGGAGCTGAGCATCAGATGGGCCTACGGGCCCCTAACCGCCGGAGCCAGAGCCATCGTTGATTGCGCGGACTATATTGTGTAGCTACAATTAATCATGCGGATTGAGTTCGACCCCGACAAAGATGCGTCCAATCAAGCCAAGCACGGCCTGTCTTTGAACTTGGCTGCGCTTCTGGATTGGGAGCACGCCTTGGTTTGGGTAGATGACCGCCACGCCTATGGCGAACTCCGCATGATTGCGCTGGCGCCTCAAACCGGCGTGCTGTACTACGTGGCCTTTGTAGACCGGGATGAAGCACGGCGCATCATCAGTTTGCGAAAGGCCAATCGACGCGAGGTGAAGCATTATGTCCAGAGCCAATGACAAAGTGACCCCATCTGTGCCCGCCCGCAAGCGGCCGTCTGTTGTGATGCCTAGCGTTGTGGAAGACAAGGCCATCACGGCGGCGGCAAAGGCCGACCCGGATGCACAACCGCTTACGCCGAAACAACTGAAAGCCATGGTGCCGCTCAAGTCGTTGCGTGGTCGGCCCAAATCTGAGAACAAAAAGCTGTTGGTTTCAGTGCGCTACAGCCCTGAGGTGGTGGCCTATTTCAAGTCTACCGGAGACGGTTGGCAGTCGCGCATGGATGGTGTGCTTCAACAGTACGTTGCTAAGCATTCGCGCAGAGCGTAAGAGCGTTTTTTAGAAACAGAAAAGGGGGACAGTTTGTCCCCCTTGTCGTTTGTGCAGTTTGGTGTGCGGTGGCTTACAACACCTTGAACCCGTGCGTGCCGTCGCGCGCCAGTTGGTCGACCAGGCCGAACTCCCAATCCAGGTAGGCCTGCATGGCTTCGCGTGGGCTCTCCGTGCCTTCATAGGGGCGACGGTAGCGGTCGATGCGGGGGGCGGCCAGGCGGGTTTCGCCATGTTCCAGCGGGTGGCCTTGGGCGATCCAGGCTTGGGTGCCGCCGTCTAAGACCCACACCTCTGCGCCAGTTTGTTCAGCGATGTCTTGCACCGCGTAGCGGGCCAACAGGCTGCTGCCGCAGGTGACCACATAACGCTTGGCCTTGGGAATCTCTTTCAGCCCCTGGGCCAGTTGCGAGCGCAGCACAAACCAGGCGCCGGGGATGTGGCGCTGCACGTAGTTGGCGCTGGTGGTGAAGTCGAGCACGGCGGTGTCGCCAACCGGCTCGTTTGCCAGCCAGGTGGCCAACTCGGGCGCGCTGACGTTTTGGAATGGGCCGCGTGGCTCGGGGTAGCTGGCGGGTTGTGGCGTGGCCGTGAAGCTGGCTGCAGGCGCATCGTCCAGCACCCAGACCTCCCAGCCCAATTGGGCCAGCCACGAGGCCGTCATGTTGGCACGCACGCCGTCGGTGTCGGCCAGCACCAGGCGGGCGCCACGCACGGGGGCGGAGTGGTCGGTCTCTTGCACCAGTTGGCCGCCGGGCGCGCTGGCAAAGCCGGGCAGGTGGCCGCCAGCAAATTCTTCGGGGGTTCGTACGTCGAAGAAGTAGGTGGTGCGGCTGGCCAGGTCGGCGGCGCTGCGCCACTGTGCCAGGTCGGCGGTTTTGGCGCGGCGCACACCGGCGCGGTCGGCCACGCTGCGGGCTTTGTCGGCGGCTTGAGCACGTTGTGCATCTTCCAAGGGTGCCACTTCGGCGCCTTGGCGGCTCGCGCCTTTGTCGAGTTTTTGGCTAGCCAGCAGCCAGCCAATGGTGCCGTTGCGCAGGGCCGCCACGGGGTTGGGCACACCTGCGTTCACCAGCGACTGCGTGCCGATGATGCTGCGCGTGCGGCCCGCGCAGTTGACAATGATTTGTGTGGCCGGGTTGGGCGCCAGCGCGCGAGCGCGCAGCACCAATTCGGCACCCGGCACGCTGGTGGCGGTGGGGATGCTCATGGTCTGGTATTCGTCGAAACGACGCGCGTCCAGCACCACCACATCGGCCTTGGCGTCCAGCAGCGCTTGTACTTCTTCGGCGGCGAGCGAGGGTGTGTGGCGTTTGGCTTCCACCAGTTCGCCAAAGGCTTTGCTGGGCACGTTCACGTCGATGAAGATTTCGCCGCCCGCATCGCGCCAACCTTGCAAGCCGCCTTGCAGCAAGGCCACATCGGTGTAGCCGAGTTGCTGCAGCGTGGCTGCCGCTGGAGCGGCCAGGCCTTCACCGTTGTCATACACCACGATAGCGGTGTTGCGGCGTGGGATGCGACGCCAAGCGTCCAGTTCCAGCCGGCTGGCGGGGAAGTTGGCGGCGAACAGCGGGTGGGCTTGTGCGAAGGGGTCTTCTTCGCGGACGTCGATCAGCGCAATTTCTTGTTGGGCCAGCAGGGCTTGGCGGACGTCGGCCGTGGTCTTGAATGGAATGGCTTGAGGCATGTTGGGAGTGAAAAGCAGTCGGGGATTAAGCTGTAGCTAGAGCCGGTTCGCTATAGCCAGAAATGAACAGTTTGCTGGAGCCATCGGGGAAAAACACCTCGCGTTTCACCTTGCCAATGTCGGCACCGTACACGTGGATGCTGATGGAGGTTTGCTCGGCCAGCGCGTTGTGGACACGGTGCACGTCGCCCAAGCGCGGTGACACGGCTTCCACGTCACCGGGGTGCAGCGTGATGGCGTTGCCGTCGGCCTGCCATTGCCCGTCTGTGCTCAACGCATAGGGTTGTGACACCTCGGCGCCGCGCAGCATGCCAATCAGCCCCCACACGGTGTGGTTGTGGATGGGCGTGGCCTGGCCCGGGCCCCACACAAAACTCACCACCGAGAAGCGCTCACGCGCATCGGCATGCAGCAGATATTGGCTGTAGCGGGCGGCATCGGGTTGGGCATGGCTGGCGGGCAGCCAGTCGTCATTTTTCACCAGCGCCTGCAGCAGCGCGCCGCCCTCGGCCACCACGCGGGCTTCATCGGGAGCGCTGTCGAGCAGGGCGCCAAAGCGCTGCACGAAGTCGTTCAGACGTGGAATGTCTAGCAATGTTGTCATGGTGTGGATTGAACCAGTGATTGCCCCGCGCTGTGCTGACGCTTTTGCATATGCATACCTGAAATCCTTCTTTCCCAAGTTTTGCATTTTTGATTGCAATGCATAGCAATTTAAACCGAAGGGATGACCGCATGGAACAGAACAAACTCGCAAACTGGTCGCGTCGCCAATGGCTGCAAGCTGCTGGGGCTGCCAGCACCGTGGCAGGCGCCAGCGTAATCGGCCGTTCGGCCTTTGCGGCTGGGCCACTGCGCGAGGTGAAATTGGCCTGGAACGCCAACGCCATTTGCTTGTCTGCGGCCCCCGTCGCACAAGAGCGGGGCATCTTTGAAAAGCATGGACTGAAGGTAGATCTGGTCAACTTTGCCGGCTCTACCGACCAGTTGTTGGAAGCCATCGCTACCTCCAAGGCAGATGCCGGTGTGGGCATGGTGCACCGCTGGATCAAACCGCTGGAGTCGGGTTTTGACGTGAAGTTGGTGGGCAGTTCACACGGCGGCTGCTCGCGCCTGGTGGGTTATGCGGCCGCGGGGGTGACCGACATTCAAAAGCTCAAGGGCAAGACCATTGCCGTGTCCGATCTCAACAGCCCCGGCAAAAACTTCTTCGCGGTGCTGCTGACCAAGGCTGGCCTGAACCCCGAAAAAGACGTGACCTGGCGCCAGTTCCCTGGCGACATGCTGGGCCTGGCGGTAGAGAAGGGCGAGGCCCACGCGATCGCCGATGGCGACCCGAACCTGTTCCTGATCCAGCGCCGCACCAAGGGCCTGGTCGATTTGGCGAGCAACCTCTCAGGCGAATACGCCGCCAAAACTTGCTGCGTGTTGGGCGTGAGCGGCAACATGGTGCGCAACGACCGGCCCACCGCCGCCGCGTTGACGCGCGCGTTGATCGAAGCCTCTGACTTCGTGGCCGACAACCCGAACGAAACCGCCAAGATCTTCGCCCCGTACTCCAAAGCTTCGCAAGAAGACCTGCGCGCCGTGCTGGGCACTTTGACGCACCGCAGCCACCCCGTGGGCACGGCATTGCGCCAAGAGATCGAGTTTTACGCACGCGACTTCAAATTGGTGAATGTGTTGAAGCCCAGCACCGACCCGGCCAAGTTTGCAGCGCACGTCTACGCAGACGTGTTGGCCTAAAACCAGGAGCCTTGCATGAGCATCGTTGCCGACAACATCCTGCCCGCGCCTTCGGGCGTGGTGCAGAACACACCTTCAGGCGTGGTGCCGCCACGCGCCAGAACGCAGGCGCCCACGCGTCCGCTGCTGGCCGTGGCGCCCGCCAAATTCTGGAGCATCGGCCTGCTTGCCAGCATCGCCTGGGCCTTGCTCGGCGCGTTGACTTACCTGTGGCCCAACAAGCCCGCAGGCTTCAACGAGTGGACTTACACCGAAGAGTTTGCCTGGATTGGCTTCGCGGTGGCCGTGCTGCTGTTTGCGCTGGTGTTGGCCCCGGTGCTCACGCCATGGCACGCAGCCACGCAGCGGGTGCGCCCGTTGGGCCCTTGGCTGGTGGCGCTTGCGGTGGGCTTCTCGCTTTGGCAGGTGTTCACCGCCAAACTCGGCACGCTGCCACCGCCGTTTTTTGCACCGCCGCAGAGTTTGGTGGAGGTGTACGCGACCGACTACGCACGCCTGGCCGAAAGCGCCGGCAACTCACTGCGCTTGCTGGTCGTGGGCATTTCCATCGGCGCCAGCGTGGGCTTCGTCATTGGTGTGTTGATCGGCTGGTCGCGTCAGGCCAGCTACTGGATTCACCCGGTGCTGCGCATTCTGGGCCCGGTGCCCACCACGGCGCTACTGCCCATCAGCTTCTACTTCTTTCCGTCGAGCTGGTCTACCGCCATTTTCTTGATTGCGCTGGGCATGGCTTTTCCGGTGGCGGTGCTCACCTGGTCGGGTGTGGCGAACGTGCATAAAAACTACTACGACGTGGCCCGCACGCTGGGCGCCTCGCAGTGGTTCCTGGTGCTGCGGGTGGCCATTCCGGCGGCCTTGCCGCAGGTGTTTGTGGGCTTGTTCATGGGCCTGGGCGCGGCGTTTTCTACGCTGGTGGTGGCCGAAATGCTGGGGGTCAAATCTGGTTTGGGCTGGTACCTCACCTGGGCGCAAGGCTGGGCGGCTTACCCCAACATGTATGCCGCTTTGATCATCATGGCGCTGCTGTTCTCGGGTGTGATCACCCTGTTGTTTGTGCTGCGAGACCGGGTGTTGTCGTGGCAGAAGGGGGTTGTGAAATGGTGAGCGTGGTCGAGAAAGAGGCGCCTGCAGCAGTGCAAGGCAGCGTGAAAGGCTCACGGATCGATGTGCGCAATGTGAGCCATTGGTTCGACTTGCCGGGTGGCGCCTTGCACGTGATCGACGAGTTGGACTTGTCAATTGCCCCGGGCGAATTCGTGGCCTTGCTCGGCCCCAGCGGCTGCGGCAAAAGCACCTTGTTGCGCCTGGTGGCGGGGTTGGAGCCTGCCACCACGGGCAGCTTGCTGCAAGACGGCAAACTCATCACCCAGCCCGACCCGTCGCGCATTGTGGTGTTTCAAGATCCCACGCTGTTCCCGTGGCGCACGGTATGGGACAACGTGGCGCTGGGTCTGCAAGCGCGCGGCGTGCTGAAGGAGCAGCGCCATCGTGTGGAGCAAGCGCTGGAGTTGGTGGGGCTGGCGTCGTTTGCCAAGGCTTTTCCGCACCAGTTGTCGGGCGGCATGGCGCAGCGCGTGGCGTTGGCGCGGGCTTTGGTCAACGACCCCAGCCTGCTGGTGCTGGACGAACCTTTGGGTAAGCTCGACTCGCTGACGCGGTTGACCATGCAGACCGAACTGGTCGAGTTGTGGCAACGCACCGGCTTCTCGGCGCTGCTGGTCACCCACGACGTGGAAGAGGCGCTGTTCATGGCGCAACGCGTGGTGGTTTTCTCCGCCCGGCCTGCGCGCATTGCCGAAGTGCTGGTGAACGACCTGCCATACCCACGCCACCGTGGCGACCCCAAATTGGCTGCACTGCGCCATCGGGCGCTGGCGTTGCTGGGCCTGGATGCGAGCTGGTAAGCAACTTTTCTTATGGCGAACTAGGTGGCAGTGTCTCCCGAGATAGTCAACGGCCTGCTGGAAGGCCTGCAGGCCGCGCAACAAGGTCTGCGTACCGTGTTGTCGTGGGTGGGCTTGGCGCCCGACGTGCATGGCCAGCCTGCGTGGCCGTTTTCGCATCGCCTATCGGCGGAGATGCTGGTGGTCGATGCTGGCCACGCGCGGCGTATGCTCACGGCACTGGGCGCGAGCGTGTTTGCCGCTGGCCTGGTCATCTGGTCATTCTTTTGGCGACGCGCCCGCGAGCGGCTGTGGCTGCTGGCTGTGGCGGTGCTGGTGTTGACGCCCTGGCCCGATGCAAACCTCATGTTGACCGCCGCCGTGCCCACCAGCCTGCACCAATCGCCCAGCGGCTTTACCGCGCAAGGCATTGTGCGTGGCCAGGCGGTGTACCAGCAGCAATGCATTCGCTGCCACGGCGCCGACGGCCGGGGCGAAGGGCCAGACGCGGCCAGCTTGCCGATGTGGCCACCATCACTGAACGGTGCTCTGTTGTGGAAGCGCCTTGACGGCGAGTTGTTTTGGCGCGTGCGCGAAGGCATGCAAGGCCGTGGCGGTGTGTTGACCATGCCGGGTTTTGGCCATGCGCTAAGCGACCAAGAGGTGTGGGACGTCTTGGACTACATGCAAGCCCATGCTGCCGGTCAAATGCTGCGCGAGAGCGGTGCGTGGGAGCGGCCGATTCGCTTGCCCGCCTTGGCGGTGCGTTGCCGTCGCGATTCCACCATAGACAGCACCACGCGTGACTTGCTGGGCCAGCGCATCCGTGTGGTGCTACCTACCGCTGCGGGCCTGCCCGAACAAGACCCGCGTCTGGTTGACGTGGTGGTCACCGCGCGTCCACAAGACGCGGGCGACGACCCCGAGTGTTTGACAGACGGCCCCGCCGCCATGACCGCCTTGGCCTTGGTGCTGGGCGTACCCCAGGCGGAGTTGCCGGGCTACCAAATGATTGTGGATCGCGCGGGGTGGCTGCGTGCGCGTGGCTTGCCGGGGGCGCCTGCGTGGTCGGAAGATGACTTGGTGTGCCGCTCTGGTGTGAGCGCGCCCGTCACCCACAAAGCCAACGCCGCGCCCGGCGAAGGGCTGGATGCCTTGGTGCGCCGCATGGACGCAGAGCCTGTGCGCTTGCTGCGTGGTGGCTTTCCGCATTGAAATGAATTCACTATGAATTTCAGAGCTGCTTACGCAGATGCAGAGTGCGTGGGTGGTCCATTTTGCTTAAGAATTTTTACCCTCACCGCTATCGTCAAAAACCGCATGCCCAAACACGTTTTCCTTCGTTGGAAAGTTCATCACAGGGCTAGATGATTCAGTGTCCTGAGTTAGAAGTTCGCTGAAGAAAGCGGCTCAGATAACCGCCATGCGGCGTTGCAAATGCGCGCCATGCCAAGAGGCATGTCTGTGCTTTGCGCCTTGCCTGGCGGCTATCTGAACCACTTTCATTTTTCAGCGCACTTCCAACTCAGAACACTAGGCATTGACAACATTTCACCTTGCAGGAGTTTTCTCACATGGCAGTCCAGTTCATCGGCATGATCCAGCCGCAAGAGGTTTCAGAAACCATTGCACCCAAAGGCCCGGCCCTCAACCCGGCCTACGTGCGGGCGTTTGCGCAGGCGCATGAACACGCTGGGTTTGACCGCGTGTTGGTGCCGGCCAGCTCCACCAGCCCCGACCCGTTGTTGACGGTGGCTTATGCCGCTGCCGCCACGCAACGGGTGCACTTCCTGCTGGCCCACCGCCCCGGCTTTGTGTCGCCCACCTTGGCCGCGCGCCAACTGGCGACACTCGACCACTACACCGGCGGCCGTGTGGCCGTGCACTACATCTCGGGTGGCTCGGACGAAGACCAGCAGCGCGACGGCGACTACTTGGGCCACGATGAACGTTACGCCCGCACCGACGAATACCTGCAAGTGCTGCGCCGCGTGTGGGGCGAAAGCAAACCGTTTGACTACGACGGCACCTACTACCGTGCCAAGGGCGCATGGAGCGAGATCAAGCCCGTGAACGGCAACCGTGTGCCAATCTTCTTTGGCGGTGCTTCGGCACCGGCTCTGAAGGTGGCCGGTAAACACGCTGACGTGTACGCGCTATGGGGCGAGTCGTTGGCGCAAGCGGGCGACCTGGTGCGTCGCGTGCGGGCCGAGGCCGCAGAGCATGGCCGCGAGCTGAACTTCAGCATTTCGTTTCGCCCCATCTTGGGCAAGACCGAAGACGAGGCCTGGGCCCGTGCCGATCAAATTTTGCAAGACACACGTCGCTTGCGCACACAGCAAGGTTTTGCGCGCGGTGCCGGGCCACAGCAAAGCGAAGGCGCACAACGCCTGCTGGCCGATGCCGCCAAGGGCGACCGCGTGGACGAACGTTTGTGGACGGCGATTGCGCGAGAAATTGGCGGGCGCTCCAACTCCACATCGCTGGTGGGCACGCCCGAGCAAGTGGCCGATGCGCTGCTGGAGTACTACAAGCTGGGCATCACCACCTTCTTGATCCGTGGCTTTGACCCGCTGGTCGACGCTATTGAATACGGCCGCGAACTGCTGCCGCTGGTGCGCGCCAAGGTGGCCGCATTGGACGCCAAAGTGGCCGCGCAAGCCCAGGATGTGCATGTGCAGCCGCTGGAGCGCAAGGCGGCTTGAACAGTTTTTAAAAGTTGGGGAAATCAAGACTGGGGAGTCTTGATGGATAGAGGAAGAGAGAGAAAAAGGGGAACGATAACGGGCAGATTGGGGATGCCCAGGCGGTGCGTCACCCATAACCTTTGAACGGGTTCTTGGGGGAAAAGGTGACGCGCTCTTTGTGCCGGCAGAGCCCAGTGATTCACATCACTGGAATCTGTCGGCATTTTTTATGGGCGTTTGAAAGATGCGCTGCTGGCAAAATACGGGCAACCTCTTTACCGCGCCCACGTCGCCTCTATCCACGCATGTCTGAACTCTCTGCTCCGGTGACCACGCTGCTGGTGGCAGACGACCACCCGCTGTTTCGCGCAGCGGTGATCCACGTGCTGCGCGAGTCGCTGCCATCGCTGCAGGTGTGGGAGGCCGCCAGCGCCGCCACGCTGCGCGCGGCGCTGCAAGAGCACGCGGATATCGAGCTGGTGTTGCTGGACTTGGCGATGCCGGGCGCGCACGGTTTCTCGTCGCTGCTGCACGTGCGTGGCGAGTACCCCGATATCCCGGTGGTGGTGATCTCTTCTAACGAACACCCACGCGTGGTGCGGCGTGCGCAGCAGTTTGGTGCGGCGGGGTTCATTCCGAAATCGGCACCGGCTGACACCATGGGCGAAGCGATCCGCACCGTGCTCGATGGCGGCAACTGGTTCCAGCCGATGGCGGCTGAGCGCTCCGAGGCCGACGCGCAGTTGGCCGCACGCTTGGCGCAACTTACGCCGCAGCAGTTTCGCGTGTTGTTGTGCCTGGCCGATGGCCTGCTGAACAAGCAGATCGCGCACGAACTGGGCCTGGCGGAAAACACCGTGAAGGTGCACATCACAGCCATCCTGAAGAAGCTGGAGTGCTACAGCCGCACCCAAGCTGCTGTGCTGGTGAAGGGCCTGGAGCCGGAAAGCGGCGGCAACTGAGTCTCTTGCGCTGCAAAGAACGTGTTTACGATCTCCTGCGCGGCCCCTCGGAGATCGTCAACACGTTCTTATTGGTGGCGCAGCAACATCTGGCTCATCAACGCACGCAGCGCGGGCGGGCGCACCGGCTTGGCCAGCAGGCCCCAACCGTGTTCGCTGGCTTCTTGCCGCAGGGCTTCATCGCGCTCGGCGGTCAGAAGAATGACTGGCGGCTCGCTGCCCCAAATTTGGCACAGCCGGGCATAGAGATGCGGGCCATAGACGTTGCCCATGCGCACGTCCAACAGCACAAGTTGCGGCACTATTGCTTCTCCATCGATTGCCTGCAAAGCCTCTTGCGGGCCACCGGCAAAGGCCACGTCGCAGTCCCAGCGTTGCAGCAAAGCGCGCATGGCGTCGCAGGCGCGCGGGTCGTCGTCTATGCACCAGCAGCGGCGGCCGCGCAGGGGGGAGTCGTCGAGTGCCTCTGGCGCGATTGGCGGCGGAGGCGCGGTTTGGCTGGCCACCGCGTCGCCCAGCGGCACACGCACCCAGAACACGCTGCCCCGACCCAACTGTGAGCGCAGGCCGATGCGGTGGTCGAGCACACGGCCAATGCGCTCCACAATGGCCAGGCCCAGCCCTGCGCCCCGGTCGTCGCCCTGGCCTTCGTCCAGGCGGCGAAACTCTTCAAAGATCTCGCCTTGCAGGCTCTCAGGAATGCCTGGGCCCTGGTCGTGCACCTCGATGCGCAAGTGGTCGCCATCGAAGCGGCAGCCGATCAGGATGCGGCCTTGGCGCGTGTAGCGTACGGCGTTCGACAAGAAGTTTTGCAGGATGCGGCGCAGCAGCGCCTCATCGGTGCGCACGATGTAGTGCGTGGGCACGCCGCGCAGTTGCAGACCGTGGCTCTCTGCCAAGATGCCGAACTCGCGCACCAGCGCATCCAGCAGCGGGGCCAGTGCAAAGTCGCGCACACGCACCTGCAGTTGGCCGGCTTCCATACGGGCAATGTCGAGCAGGCTGTTGAGAATGCCGTCTTGCGCCATCAGCGCGCTTTCCACGTGGTTTGAGAGTTGCTGGCCGGCCTCGTCGTGCACGTGGCCGCGCAGCGCGGATAGAAACATGCGCGCCGCGTTCAGCGGCTGCAGCAGGTCGTGCACCGCCGCCGCCACGAATCGGGTTTTGTAGCGGTTGGCGTTCTCGGCCTCACGCTTGGCTTGGGCCAGGTCGTGGGTGCGTTCGTCGATGCGGTGTTCCAGTGCGTCGGCCAGCGAACGCAGTTCGCGCGCGGTGTTTTTGTAGCTGGTGATGTCGGCGTAGCTGGTGACGAAGCCGCCCTCGGGCAGCGGGTTGCCGCGAATCTCCAACACCGTGCCGTCGTCTTTTTCACTCTCTCGCAAATGCGGTTTGCCGCTGCGCAAATGGTTCAAGCGGCGCTGGATGGCTTCTTCGATCGGGCCGGGGCCGAGCAGCCCGCGACGCGCGTTGTAGCGAAACAGGTCTTCAATCGGCTGGCCGATTTTCAGCAGCCCGGCCGGAAAGCGAAACAACTCCACGTAGCGCGAATTCCAAGCCACCAGTTGCAGATGGCTGTCGATCACCACCACGCCTTGGGGCAGGTGCTCCAGGCTGCGGCTCAGGCCGGTGTCGGCCTTTTTGGCGGCCAGCACAATGCCGTCTTGCGCCGAGCGCAGCTCTTGCGCGTGGTGCTGCAGCACCGCCTCCAGCTCCTGGCGGCTGCGCAGGCGCAAGGCCCACAGGCGGCGCCGCTGTTGGATGAACAGCACCAGCAACGACAACGCCAACCAGATGGCGGCCGCCGCAATGGCCGCCGCGCGGCCGGCGACGGTGCTGGCGTGGGTGTCGTGCAGCAGGTGCAGGCGCCATTCAGGCTCTGGCGCCTGCAGGGTTTGCCAAAGCAATTCACCGCGCTCGGGGGGCTGCTGCACGCGCACGATGCTGCTGTCGTCCGTCAGCGTTTCCTGCGTGGTGTAGTGCAGTGCCTGCAATTGCTGGTCGGCGTATTGCCGGGTGGTCATCAGCTCTTGCTGGTCTTGCGGGCTGAGTGGTGCAAGCAGGCGGTAGCGCCATTCGGGGCGGCTGGCCAGAAACACCACGCCGTGCGCATCGGAGGCGAAAACGATGTCTGGCGTTTGCAGCCATTCGCGCTCCAACTCGGCCAGGGCGATCTTGATCACCACGATGCCGCGTACCGTACCGCTGCTGTCCAGCATGGCCTGCGAAAGAAAGTAGCCTGGCTCGCCGGTGGTCAGCCCAATGCCGTAAAACTGGCCTTTGCCGCTGGCCAAGGCCTGCTGCACATAGGGGCGAAAGCTGTAGTCCACGCCCACATTGCTGCGCGGGTCGCGCCAATTGCTGGCAGCCAAGGCCGTGCCCTGGTGGTCGATGAGGGTGAGGGTGGACGACAGGCTGGCGCCGTTGGCGCGCTCCAGCTTCAGGTTGAGCCGCGCCACGTCGGCCGGCGACAGCGGGCGCGACACGGCGTCGCGCAGCTCCACATCCAGCGCCAGCACCTGGGGCAGGGTGCGGTAGCGGTCTATGCGCTGCTGCAAGGCTTGTGCATACAGTCGCAACTGGCCGCGTACGTTGTCGCCTTCTTCGGCCAGCGCCCGGTCTTTGGCAAAGCGGTAGGTGCCCAATACCGACACCACCAGGCCGCCAACGATGATCAGCGTGATCAGCAAGGTGCGTGGGAAGCGTTGGAAATGCATGCCCGGAGTATCGCGGCAAGCCCGGATTTCAGTGTGTGCCGGGGGCAAAACCGGTCTACGCACTTCTACTTAATACCAATAGGTTATGGGCGAACCGGCCGCCAGGCGTTACAAACTGGGCCGGGCGCGCCTGCGTGCCCAGATCACTCGAATGACCAGGAGCCAAACCATGCTTGCCATCCCCACCCCAACCGCCGCGCCCGTGCGCTTACCGTTTTACCGGCAGCTCTACTTTCAAGTGGTGCTGGCCATCATTCTGGGGGTGCTGCTGGGCCATTTCGAGCCGAAGTTTGCGGCTGAATTCAAGCCGCTGGGCGACGCCTTCATCAAGCTGGTGAAGATGATCATCGCGCCGGTGATTTTCCTGACCATCGTCACCGGCATTGCCAGCATGACCCACCTGAGCACCGTGGGCCGGGTGTTTGCCAAAGCCATGGCTTACTTTTTGTTCTTCTCGACCCTGGCGCTGGTGGTGGGCCTGGTGGTCGCCAATGTGTTGCAGCCTGGCACGGGCATGCACATCAACCCGGCGGATCTGGATCAGAAGGAAGTGACCTCCTATGTCGCCAAGTCGCACGAAATGACCTTGGTGGGCTTCGTCATGGACATCATTCCCAAGACGCTGATCAGCCCGTTTGTGGGCGACAACATTCTGCAGGTGCTGTTGGTGGCCGTGTTGTTTGGTGTGTCGCTTGCCATGGTGGGCGATGCGGGCAAGCCGGTGCTCAATTTCCTGGAATCGCTCACAAAGCCGGTCTTCAAGCTGGTGCACATCGTGATGAAGGCCGCGCCGATTGGTGCTTTTGGCGCCATGGCGTTCACCATCGGCAAGTTCGGCCTGGGTTCGCTGGTGAACCTAGCGGGTTTGGTGGCCACGTTCTACATCACCTCGCTGCTCTTTGTGCTGGTGATTTTGGGCGCCGTGGCGCGTGCTTGCGGGTTCTCGGTGTTCAAGCTGATCCGTTACCTGAAAGCTGAACTGTTGCTGGTGCTGGGCACGTCGTCTTCTGAATCCGCTTTGCCGTCGCTGATGGAAAAGATGGAAAAAGCCGGTTGCAGCAAGTCGGTGGTGGGGCTGGTGGTGCCCACGGGTTACTCGTTCAACCTGGATGGCACCAACATCTACATGACCCTGGCGGCGCTGTTCATCGCGCAGGCCACCGACACCCATTTGACGCTGGGCCACCAGGTTGCTTTGCTGTTGGTCGCCATGCTGAGCTCCAAGGGCGCAGCCGGCGTGACCGGCGCGGGCTTCATCACTCTGGCCGCCACCTTGGCCGTGGTGCCTGAAGTACCGGTGGCCGGCATGGCGCTGATTTTGGGTGTGGACCGCTTCATGAGCGAATGCCGCTCGTTGACCAACTTCATGGGCAACGCCGTGGCCACTGTGGTGGTGTCGCGCTGGGAAAACGCGCTGGACCGCGACAAGCTCAAACTGGCGTTGGACGGTGGCCCTACGAGTGTGGACATCGATGACCTGCCGCTGTCGACAGCAGTGCCTGTCGGCAAGTAAACTTGGTTTCTGCCCCTTGATGGGGTGTTGAAAAGAGGCTCCACACGGAGCCTCTTTTTCATTTGCGCTGCTTCAAACTGCGGCAGGCCCGGCTTGAAGGGCAGACGCAAAGCTGCGATCCCACAGCGGTGCCACTTGCGCCGGGCCGTCCAGCACACCGAGTTGCAAGAAGGTGTCGGCCACGGCCTGGTGGCCTTTGACCACGTTGTCTGTCACCGGGCGCAGGTCGAAGTCGGTGCTGCGGTTGTTCCACAGCTCCACCAGGTCGCCCACGGCCACGCGTGTTTCGGCCGCTTGGGCCCGCGCGTAGTCCAGGTAGTTGGTGTTCGACCACAGGTAGGCGCGGCGCAGGCGCTGCAGGTAGTCGCTGATGGCCGCATGTTTCAGCGGATCGGCCACCGACTTGGGGTTGGCATACACCGGGAAGTTGCCCGACAAGTAACCCAGCCCGGTTTTGATGACACGTGCCCCAAAACGCTGGCGGGCCAACTGGCCGTTGTAGCCGTAGATGGCCCAGGCGTCGAGGTCGCCACGGTCAAAGGCCGAGAGACCATCGGCCGGCGTGAGGTTGATGGCATTGATGTCGCTGAACGACAAACCAGCCTCGGCCAATTGCTTGCTCAAGAAGTAATGCGCGGTGGTGGCGCGCACATAGCCCACGCGTTTGCCTTTGAGGTCGGCAATCGACTGGATCGGCGCGTCTTTGCGCGCCAGCGTCACCTGGTTGTTCAGGTCTTCTCGCACCACGGCGATGAATTTCACCTGCGCCTTTTGCCGCGCGGCAAACAGCGCCGGAATCTCGCTGCCCGAGCCCACGTCGAGTGCATCGCCGTTGATGGCTTCGATGTGCAGCACACCGTTGTTGAGTTCGTGCCATTCGATGCGGTAAGGCGTTTGCGCCAGACCTGCGGCGGTGATGAGCGGGCGCCACAAACCCTTGTAGGTGGCGATGCGCAGCGTGACCTTGGACAGGTCGGGCGCGCCAGCGGCGGGGGCGGCGAATGCCGGGCCGCCGATGGCGGTTGCGCCCACGGTGGAAAGGGCGCCCAGCAGCAGGCTGCGGCGGCGTGGGGAGGTCAGGTCGTGGGTCATGGGCTCGGACTTTCAAACAAACCATTGGGCAGTAAAAGCTCGTGAGCATGGGCCCGCGCTGCCTGGCGACAAAGACCAAAGCGGAGCATCGATATGCAGGAAATGTTTCTCCGGTGACCCAGTAATGGCAGGGCGCAAAGCCCTCATGCCGAAACCGCATGTCCTCACGCGGTTTTCTTCGTTGTCGGGCGCGACGGGGCTCCCTAGAGTCGGGGCTGCCAGAACACGTTCTTACTCCCCTACAGAAAGCGCACCCATGTCCGCAGTGTTGTCCCCGCCTGATCTCCAGCAACTTGCCCGCAGCGTGAACCGCCCGCTGAACACGCCGCCGCAGCGCCACGATTGGTTTGAGGCGCCCGCGCCGCGCACCTCGCATGCGGCAGAGCGTCGCCATCGGCAAGAAACGCTGGCCATCGCGTTTCGGCTGTTTGCTCAGCAGGGTTTTGACTACGGCCTGGCCGGGCACATCACCGCGCGTGACCCGGAATTTACCGACCATTTCTGGGTGAACCCGCTGGGCATTCACTTCTCGCAGATCAAGGTGTCCGACCTTTTGCTAGTGAACCACAAGGGTGAGATCGTCATCGGCCAGGGGCCGTTGAACCGGGCTGCGTTTGCCATCCACGCGGCATTGCATGAAGTGCGGCCCGATGTGGTGGCCGCTGCACATACCCATTCGACCTATGGCAAGGCCTGGTCAGCTCTGGGCCGCAGGCTCGATCCGTTGTCGCAAGACTCCTGCATTTTTTACGAAGACCACGCGCTGTTCGACGACTTCACCGGCGTGGTGTTGGAGACCGACGAGGGCTACCGCATCGGCAAGGCGCTGGGCCAGCAAAAGGCGGTGATCTTGCAGAACCACGGCATCTTGACCGCAGGCCCGAGTGTGGAGGCCGCTGCCTGGTGGTACATCGCACTTGAGAACACCTGCAAAGCGCAACTGCTGGCCGAAGCCGCCGGTGCGCCGCAACCCATTCGCCCTGAAGTGGCACGCCACACGCATTTGCAGATTGGCGGCGCCGGTGGTGCGGTGTTTTCGTTCAAGAGTTTGGCCGACGTGTTGGTGCAACGCGAGCCCGAGGTGTTGCTGTGAACGCGGCGCTTTCACCGGCCCAAGTGGCTGGCACGCTGGCCGCCACGTTTGCCACGCGTGCGGTTGAGCACGACCGCGACGGCAGCTTTCCGCACGCCAACTTTGCCGAGTTGCAAGCGGCAGGGTTGCTGTCTTTGGCCGCGCCACGTGCCCTGGGCGGGCAGGGCGCAGCCGCCAGTGTGTTGGGTGAAGTGGTGGGTGCGATTGGTTGCGCCTGCCCGGCGACCGCGCTGGTGTTGACCATGCAGTTCATGCAGCACCGCGCCATGGGGCGCCAAGGGGCCGCCTGGCCCTATGCGCTGGCCGCGCAGTTGGTTCAGGAGTCGGTGAACGAGGTTTCGTTGGTGAACGCGTTGCGTGTGGAGCCTGAACTTGGCTCGCCCGCACGCGGTGGCTTGCCCGCCACGGTGGCGCGCCGCACGGCCGACGGCTGGCGCATCACCGGGCACAAGGTTTATTCCACCGGCGCGCCGATTTTGCGCTGGCTGGTGGTGTGGGCGCGTACCGAAGAGGTGCCGCCGCGCGTGGGCTCGTTTGTGGTGCGCAGCGACGCGCCGGGTGTGCAGATCGTGCCGACCTGGGATCACCTGGGCCTGCGCGCCAGTGGCAGCCACGATGTGTTGTTCGACGATGTGCCGCTGCCCGAAGACCACGCGCTGGAGTTGCGCCTGCCGCAAGAGTGGGCCCATGGTCCGGCGGCCGAGCAAGCAGCTCAAGCCATGCAGGGCGAGATGGCCTTGCTGCTGGGATCTCTCTACGGCGGGGTGGCCCGCGCCGCGCGCGACTGGTTGGTGAAGTTTCTGCAAGAGCGCAAACCGGCCAGCCTGGGCGCGCCGTTGGCGAGCCTGCCGCGCGCCCAAGAAGCCTTGGGCCGCATTGAAGGCCTGCTGCTGGTGAACCAGCGTTTGCTGGCGAGCCTGAGCCAAACGCTTGACGCCGGTGGGTTGCCACCGTCTGCCGAGAGCGGCTTGATCAAAGCGCAAACCACGCAAAACGCGGTGGAGGTGGTGCAAGCCGCGTTGGCGCTCAGCAGCAACCACGGCTTGTCGCGCCACAACCCGCTGGAGCGCCACCTGCGCGACGCCCTGTGTGGCCGCGTGCACACGCCGCAAGACGACAGCGTGTACGTGACCGCTGGCCGCCGTGCGTTGGGGCTTTAAAAGCCTGCTCGGCGCCGTTCCGTCATCTCACCGATCCATTTTTAAGCTGAACCCAACATGTTAAGACGCCAGTTTCACCGGGTAGCCCTCGCGACTGTCTCCGCTGCCACAACCATCCTTGCCGCCCCGTGGGTGCAAGCCCAGGCCCGCCCGGTGCTGCGCGCTGGCGACCAAAAAGGCGGCCTGCGTGCCTTGCTCGAAGCCGCCGATGGCTTGAAGGATTTGCCTTACGACATCCAGTGGAGCGAGTTCCCCGCCGCCGCACCGCTGGCCGAAGCGCTGAACGCCAATGCCGTCGATTTAGGCCCGATTGGCGATGGCCCCTTGCTGTTCACGCTGGCGGCAGGCAGCCGCGTCAAAGCTTTTGCGGCCAACCGTTCAGATTCGTACGGCACGGCGGTGCTGGTGCGCCTCGACTCCACGTTGAAAACGGCGGCCGACCTCAAAAGCAAACGCATTGGCACCAACCGAGGCTCGGTGGGCCACCTGGTGGCGCTCAAGGCGCTTGAGTCTGCAGGCTTGCGCGCGAGTGATGCCGACTTCCGTTTCTTGCCTCCGCCCGAAGCCAAGTTGGCGTTGACACAAGGCTCCATCGACGCCTGGTCGACCTGGGAGCCCTACACCGCACTGGCCGAAACCGGCGGCCACGCACGTGTGTTGGTGAACGGGCGCGGCTTGATGACGGGCTTGAGCTTTCTGGCCGCTACCGACGACGCCCTGAAAGCCAAGCGCCCCGTGCTACGCGACTTTCAGCAACGTGTGGAGCGGGCGCAACTCTGGTCGTACCAACACTCTGCCGAGTTTGGCGCGGCGCTGGCCCGCATCATCGGCATTCCCACTGATGCCGCCAAGCTGCAGTTTGAACGCCGCGCCACGCGCTGGATTCCCATCGACGCGCAGGTGCTGAAAGACCAGCAAAACACGGCCGACTTCTACCTCGCCGCCGGCCTGATTCGCCAGCGCCTGGACGTGAGCGGCACGTTTGACGCAGCACTCTGACCGCACTTTCTTAGCATTTCAAAAGGGAGATGAGCCTATGACGACACCGCTGCAACTCTCGTTGCGCCCGATGTTTGGCCGGCTGTTGGGCGACCCCGTGATTGGCAAGCCCACGCTGCCGCCGAGCAACCCACGCTGGTCATTCGCCATCTGGGCCGCTGCCTTGGCAGGCGAGCCTTTGGCGGCACGTGACGAGGTGCCCGCCTTGCCGGGCAAGAGTGAGACGGGGGCCGGAGACGCGCCACCGCCCACCAGTGTGGAGCCCACGCGCGCCTGGTCACTGGTGCAGGCAGGAGATGCCTTGCTGGTCGACGTGCGGTCCAGCGCCGAATACCGCTTTGTGGGGCATGTGCCGGGCAGCCTGCATTTGCCCTGGGCCGAGGGATTGCCGTTGATCCGCAACCCGCTGTTTCTGCGCGAGTTGGAAGCCCTGGTGGCCGATGCCGCCACGCCGGGTTTTCCGGTGCTGTTGTTGTGCCGCAGCGGCAAACGCTCAGCCTTGGCTGCACAGGCCGCAGCGCGTGCCGGTGTGCCGAACGTGTGGTTTGTGCGTGAAGGCTTCGAGGGGGATCAAAACGACGCCAAGCAGCGCGGCCGTTTTGATGGCTGGCGGTTTCACGGCCTGCCGTGGGTGCAGGACTGACGCGTCTTAGCCTTCAACGCGACGGCATCTCAAACACCAAACACGTGGTCGTGGCATGCGCGTAAAGCGTGCCATCTGGCCCCACCAGCCGCGCATCTGCCGTGGCCAACTGGCGGCCGCAGTGCAACACCTTGCCCTCAGCGCGCACCAGGGGTACTTTGGGGGTCAGCGCTTTCACAATGTTCACGCTCAGCTCGGCCGTGGTGTAGCCCCGGCCAGCCGGCATCATCGAATGCACGGCGCAGCCTAACGCCGAGTCAAGCAGGGTGGCAAACCAGCCGCCATGCACCGTGCCCATGGGGTTGAGCAGCGCGGGGCTCGTGCGCCCTTGAAACACCGCGCGCCCCAGTGCCACTTCCATCAACTGAAAGTCCACCGTCTTGGCGATGGGCGGGTAGGGCAGTTCGCCGGCCAGCATGGCTTGCATCATTTCCAGCCCGGTTTTGCCGACCAGTTGATCGGGCCGGGCCACGCCTGGGCCGGCGCCCGCCAGCATGCGTTGGGTCATGTCGGCTTCGGCGGCCAGCCAATCGGCGAGGTGGTCTGGTTGGGCTGCAGATTTCGCTTCAGATGTCGCAGCGGTAGTGCTCATGGGGTGGCCTTTCTCCAAGTTGGGTCAAAATCCAAAACATTGCATATGCAATAATTGCAGATACAATGATGCCATGATTGCACCCGCCCCTGTTTCTTCAGATGTCGCCTCCGCGCCAGAGGTGGCGGTCAAGCCGCAAGGCTGTACCAACCTCAAGTTGCGCCAGTTGATGCGCCGTGTGGCGCGTTTGTACGACGCCGAGTTGGCCGGCGCCGGGCTCAAAACCACGCAGTACTCGCTGCTCACCTGCCTGGCGAAAAAGGGCCCCATGCGCCCGGCAGATTTGGCCAAGCTGCTGAAGATGGAAGCCTCGACCTTGACGCGCAACGTGCAGCCGATCATCGCCGCCGGTTGGGTGGAGCAAAGCGCCGGGCCCGATGGCCGCAGCCGCATGCTCACGCTCACCGAGGCCGGCCGCGAGAAACGCCAGTTGGCGCAGCGCCGCTGGCGCGTGGCGCAAGAACAGTTGAACCAGTTGTTGGGTGCCGAGCGCGTCATCGCGCTGCACCAGCTTGTCGATGAATCCCTGGCCCTGCTGTCGCCAGATGCCAACGAACCTTTCGAGGAAATCTGAATGTCCACCCCTTCGAATCCATCTTCGAACTCATCTTTGACCCCATCAAAGATCCACCCCGCGTGGCTGATTCTGCTGGCCGCCGCCGGTGCTTTTGCGCTCACCATGGGTGTGCGGCAAAGCATGGGCTTGTTTCTCAGCCCGATCAACACGGCCACCGGCCTGGGCGTGGGACAGATCAGCCTGGCGTTTGCATTTGGTCAACTGTGGTGGGGCCTGACCCAGCCGTTCGCGGGAGCCATCGCCGACAAGGTGGGCGCCGGCCGCGTGGTGCTCACGGGTGTGCTGTTGATCGTGCTGGGCACGTTCATCACACCCTTCATGACCAGCACCTGGGGTTTGATCTTAGCGATTGGTGTGTTGTCTGCCGGCGGTGCTGGCATGGCCGGGCCGTCGGTGCTGATGGCCGCCACCACCCGTTTGCTGCCACCGGAGCGGCGTGGCTTTGCCACCGGCGTGGTGAATGCGGGCGGCTCGTTTGGTCAGTTTCTGGTCGCGCCCTTGGCGGGTGTGTTGACCGTTGGCATGGGCTGGGCCAGTGCCTTGCAGGTGTTGGCGGTGTTGACCCTGCTGGCGCTGCCGGCTGCGTGGGTGCTGCGTGGCAACAGCAGCAGCGTGGCCACATCGGCGGGTGCGCCCGTGGTCAATCAAACAGCTTCAGAAGCCATTCGCACGGCGCTGCGCACGCCCAGCTATCTGATGCTGAGCGCGGGCTTCTTCGTTTGCGGCTTCCACGTGGCGTTTTTGGCAACTCACTTGCCGGGCGTGATCGAGGCTTGTGGCTTGTCGCCACAGTGGGGCGGTTGGGCCTTGTCGGTGCTCGGCCTGTTCAACATTGTGGGCAGTTTGACCATGGGCTGGGCCATCGGCCGGTGGCGCATGAAGTCCTTGTTGTCGCTGGTGTACGCCAGCCGCGCCATTGGCATCGTGGTGTTTTTGCTGGCACCGAAGACGGGCACCGTGGTGCTGGTGTTTGCCGCGTGGATGGGCATCACCTTCCTTTCGGTGGTGCCGCCCACCGCCGGGTTGGTGGCCAAGATGTTTGGCACGCGTCATATGGCGATGCTGTTTGGCCTGGTGATGCTGGCCCATCAAATCGGTGGCTTCTTGGGCGCCTTGCTGGGGGGCAAGGTGTTTGCGGCCACCGGCAGCTACAACTGGATGTGGTACGCCGACATCACGCTGGCGATTGGCGCTGCGTTGGTGCATTTGCCGATCCGTGAGGCGAAGTTGGCGCCGCGTGTGGCGGTTGCGCCTTCAGCCAAGGCGGCTTAGGGACTGTGGCGTCGGCCGTCTGGTGGACGGTTAGACCGAAGATGCAAAAGCCCAGCGCCGGCTGGCCACAAAGGTAACGGCGGCCACGGCGACCAAGACACTGGCCAGCACCACATCAAACCTCGCGTCGCCCAAGTGCAAAAGCGCGGCGACGCAGCCTTCATTCACCGCAAAGCCCAAAGCCGACACCAAAAAGAAGCGGCGCGCGGCGGTCCACAACTTGGCGCCCGACCGCTTGAACGTGAGTTGGTAGTGCCCCGAGAACGACACCGACAGCGCCACCAGCCAAGCCACCCCATTGGCCACCAGCGGACGCCAGCCGCCCAACTGCACCAGCAGAACCGCCACGCCCCAGTGCACTGCGGCGGCGGCCGAGCCTACCAACAAGAACCAAAAGACCTGCCTGTGCCTTGACGCTGCGCGCGGCGAGGCCATCCGCTTATACGGAAGATCGCCGTCTGTGGTGGGGTGTGGTCGCGTCACGCTGAAAGTCGTAAAAAAATGCTACAAGTAAGGCGCGTGACTGTAAGCGCAATTGCGGGTTCGACCGTTGAAGGGGTAGCGAACAAAAACGGTTTTAATAAAACTTTACTAACACGCCGTATTTCGACTGACAAGTAAAAGTAAAATTTAGTAATGCTTTCCAAGCGAATCCGTCAGCAAATAGCAACACACTGCCTGTGGTGGTGTGCTGCGTGGGTGTTGCTGGCCGCTTTGCAACCGTTTATTGCCGTGCATTTTCGGCAAGACGGCTGGGAAGACGAGCCGGGTTTTCGCATTCGCACCGCCGGCACGGTGGCGCAATTCGAGCCCGATGACCGCGCCGACCATGGCCAAGACCTGGAGGCCACGGTTTTTGTGCCTACCTCTGCCGCCATCGATTTGCCGGACGCCCTGCAATCCGGGCTGGACGGCCTGATGTCCATGGTGTTCCTGGCACTGCCGCTGGTCGTTGTGCTGGCCTGGCTGGTGGTGCGGGTGGTCGATGTGGCCCCGCGTCGACCAGAGAGAAACAGCGGCCCACCACCGGCCCGACTATGTTGGCGCACCTTTCCGCCGCCAACCGCACCTCCCCTGACAGCCTGACTGACAGCGCCGCAAGGCGCTGAGTTTCCTGCTGCGCCCAGCGCAGCCGGACCCTCGGTTTTGGTTGAAAGGTCTCTTGTGAAATCTGATTTTGAACGGACGCCCGTAGGGGTGTCTGAACGCGCGAGCGTGTGGCTCGCAAGTGGCACCGGGTGGTGTGGCGGCGTTTTTGCCGACGACCGTTGCCCTGCTGTTTTGATCGCCTCGCGCAAGGAGGCGTCATGAACGCATCACAACACGCACTGTTCCAGTGGATTGCGGGCCTGGTTGCTGCGGCACCCTGGATCATCGACGCCGCGCGCGCAGCGGCCGTCGGCGGCGCCTGGGTTTCTGCGCTGCTGGTGGTGTGGGCGCTGTGGCGCCAGCCGCACGCGTGGCGCTATGTGTTGCTCAGTGCCGTTGCATGTGGCACGGCGACACTGCTGGCGCATTACACGGCGAACTGGCTCGGTTGGCCGCGACCCTTTGTGCTCGGGCTGAGTCCGGCCTACATTGCGCACCGGGCAAGCGGCTCCCTGCCCAGTGCCCATGCGGCGGCCATGTTCACCTTGGCCTTGATGTTCCGGGCGCGCCCGGCGCTGCGGCAATTGGGCAATGTGTTGGCTGTCGTAGCGCTGGTGACTGGCGGCGCACGTGTCTTGGTCGGGGTGCATTTCCCCATGGACATTGGCGCTGGCTTTGTGTTGGCTTATGGTGTTGCGACCATTTTTGGCGCGCTGTTGTCTTGGGCCCGTCGCGTCGCCAAAAAAATGGCTGGACTCAAGTCGCCGCAACACGCAAGCCAAACCTTGCCGGGAGCCGCGCCATGAGCTACGCCCAAACCAGTAAATTGTTTCCCACCGTTGTGGTGGCACCCAGCGCCAACGAAGCGCAAGTGGTGCAGGCTGAGTTGCATTTCGACGGTGCCGCGCTGCACCGGGGGCGCAGCCTGTCTTGCATCATTCCTTGCTACAACGAAGCTGGCAACCTCGACGCCTTGCTCGAAGCCTTGCGTCAAAAGCTCATGGCCACAGGCTTGGCGTGGGAAGTGATTGTGGTTGACGACGGCAGCCGTGATGGCACAGCCGTGGTGGCCGAAAAATGGTGCGCATTGCCGGGCTTTCGTTGCCTAGTGCTGTCGCGCAATTTCGGCAAAGAAGCGGCCCTTAGTGCTGGACTCAAAGCCGCGCGTGGCGACGCTGTGATCCTGCTCGACGGTGATCTGCAGCACTCGCCCGACCTGATCGACACCATGCTCCACCATTGGCGCCGTGGCGCCGAAGTGGCTTATGCCGTGCGCGAACAGCGTGACGATGAACACATCGCCAAACGCTGGGGCAGCCGCCTGTTCTATAAGATGCTGAGCTCGTCCAACCGCTTTGCAATCCCGAAGAACGCAGGCGACTTTCGTTTGATGGACCGCAAGGTGGTCAACGCCCTGTTGGCCTTGCCCGAGCGTTCACGCTTCATGAAAGGCTTGTATGCCTGGGTGGGATTTCAGGCAGTGGCCATTCCGTACACGCCTGCGCCGCGTTTGCACGGTAGCACCAAGTTCAGCCCGCTGCACTTGCTGGGCCTGGCGGTAGATGGCTTGACCTCGTTCACCACCTGGCCGCTGCGCATGGTGAGCTTCATCGGCCTGGCGCTGGCCATACCGGCGTTCACCTACGGCGCATTCCTAGTGGCCGACCATTTTTTGGAGGGCGATGCCGTTTCTGGCTGGACCACCATCATGGTCAGCCTGATGTTCTTCATCGGCGTGCAAATGATTTCGCTGGGCATTGTGGGTGAATACGTGGCGCGTATTTTTGAAGAGGTGAAGGGCCGGCCGCTGTATGTCGTCAAAAGCGATATCGGCCAAGGCTTGGAGGGCGAGGCGTTATGAATACCGCTGTTGTCTCTGGTGTTCAAACACGAACGCCGCCCATCCTGAAGGTGCTGCTCTTCGTTGGCCTGTGGCTGGCAGCCACGGCCTGGTTTCGGCCGCTGATGAACCCCGACGAAGGGCGTTATGCCGATGTGGCCTACGAGATGCTGCGTTCGGGCGACTGGCTAGTGCCGCGCCTGGACGGCATGCCGTTTTTCCACAAACCGCCGCTGTTCTACTGGATCAGCGCGGCAGCCATGTCGGTCTTTGGACCGTGCGAGTTTGCAGCGCGCCTGCCTTCGCTGCTTGGGGCAACGGGCGCCGCCGTCGCGTTGTGGGCCTTTCTGCGGCGCTGGAGTGGCGCGGCCACCGCACGCACGGCGGTGATTGTCTTGGTGACCATGCCGTTCTTCTTTTTGGGGAGCCAGTTCGCCAACCTCGACATGCTGGTGGCGGGGTGTATCTCTGTCACCATCTTGTGTGCGGTGCATGCGGCCATGGCCAAAGAGCAGGGTGCTGCGTGGCGCGGCGCGCTGGCCGGGGCGTTCGTGGCGGCAGCCTTGGGTGTCTTGGCCAAAGGTTTGATCGGGCTGCTGCTGCCAGGCGCCATCTTTATCGCCTGGTGCGTGTCCACGCGTCAGGGGCGTCACACCCGGCTGTTGTTTTGGCCCGTTGGTTGGCTGTTGTTCCTGGTCCTGGCTGGGCCCTGGTTCTGGAAGATGCAGGCGCTGTTTGCAAACTTCTTTGACTACTTTGTGGTGACCCAGCATTTCAGAAGATTTGCCACGACGGGGTTCAACAACCAGCAGCCGTTGTGGTTCTATCTGCCGGTCATCGCGGCACTGGTTTTGCCCTGGACTGCTTGGCTGTTGGTACCGCGCTGGCGTGGCGCCGTACGGCCTTCCACGCCGTTAAACCAGGTGGACTGGTTGATGATGATCTGGTTTGCGGTGATCGTGGTGTTCTTCTCGCTGCCCAAATCCAAGCTCATTGGCTACGTGCTGCCAGCGTTGCCGCCGTTGGCCTGGCTGGTGGCGCGCTGCACTTTGTCGGCCGCCAACCAACTACAGCGCCGCAACACCTGGGTGCGTTGGACAGCCGGGTTTAGCGTGGTCTTCTGCGCGGTGGCGCCTTTTGTCATCGGCCTGCATTCGACCCCCACCGGGGTACGGCTGCCGGTGCCCGAAGCCTTGAACCGAGGCGATCAGATCGTCATGCTCGACAACTACTTCTACGACGTGCCGTTTTACTGGCACCTGGCGCAGCCTATCCCCGTGGTAGCCGACTGGACGGCGTCGACTGTGGTGCAGCGCGACAACTGGCAGAAGGAGTTGTTTGATGCGGGCAGTTTTGCGCCGAAGTTGGCGCAGCGTTTGTTCGTTGCCCCGGCGGAGGTGGCTTCGCTGCTGTGCACACCCAAGACGACATGGTTGATCGGCCCGGCGGATGCCGAGAAGCGTTACCCATGGTTGGCCGATGCCCAAGTCACCCTGGTACGGCACGATGCGCGCGCCAATGTCTGGCGCTTCAATGCCGCACCAGGAACTGGGCTAGGCTGTGTGGCGGTCGCCGGTGCTGGTGGTGGTGGTCGTGGTGATGCGGCACCCGCAGAAAACCGTGTGAAACCATGAATAGCACCCGACGCATCTGCATCTGTGCAGACGACTTTGGCATGACCGATGGGGTCAACGCTGCGGTGTTGGAGCTCATTGGCCGCAAGCGGATTTCTGCCACCAGTTGCATGGTGCGGCGCGCGGCTTGGGCGCGTGGGGCGCCGTGGCTGCGCTCGGTCGACGCAAGCCAGGTCGACGTGGGCTTGCACCTCGATTTCACCTGGTCCCCGCAAGGGGGCAGCGCCGACCGCAGCCTGTCGGTGCTCATCGCCAAGAGCTACCTCGGCCTGCTGACAGCGGCTGCCGTGCGGCAGGAAATCAAAGAGCAACTCACGCGGTTTGAAGATGCCCTGCAGCGCGCTCCGGCGCATGTCGATGGCCACCAGCACGTGCACCAACTGCCGGTGATCCGCCATGCGTTGCTGGAGGAACTGGCTGCGCGTTATGGCAGCGCCTCGCCAGCGTTGCCGTGGTTGCGCAGCACGCGCCCTGGGGGTGGCGTACCGGACGGTGGCGTCAAGCCGCAACTGATCTACGCCCTGGGCGGCACGGCGCTACAAGCAGAGGCCCACAAGTACCGCATCCCCATGAGCCGTCGGCTCTTGGGGGTGTATGCCTTCAATGCGCAGGCCGGAAGTTATCGGCAACAGTTGCAGCAGTGGCTATATGCCTGTGAGGATGGCGACGTGTTGATGTGCCACCCGTCGAGTGTGGAGGAGGCTGGCGTCCCCCACGCGTCGGCGCGGCAGATGGAATACGCGGTGCTGCGGGGGTGCGTGTTTCCTGTGCTGTCGCCGCGTGGGCCGGTGCAACTGGTGACCAACTCGTCGTTGCTGTCAGTGGTCTAGGCTGAGGCACAACACCGCGTGTGATGATCAGTTGGCGACGCCGCCACCCAGCGCGCGGTACAGCGTGACCTGGTTATCCAGCGCCGTGAGGCGCGCGGTGACCAGGCTCTTCTGTGCGCTGTACAAGGTGCGTTGTGCGTCCAGTGCGTTGAGGAAGGTGTCCACACCTTTGACGTAGCGCGCGGTGGCGAGTTGGTAGCTGTCGTTGGCAGCCTCCACCAAGGCCTCTTGCGCGGAGAGTTGCTCGCGCATGGTGCCTTGGCGCGCCAGTGCATCGGCTACCTCGCGGAATGCGGTTTGCACAGCCAATTCGTAAGTTGAGACATAGAGCTTCTGCTGCGCTTCTGAATACGCCAGGTTGGCCTTGTTGGCGCCGCCATCAAAAATCGGCAAGCTCAACGCGGGCGCCAGCGACCAGACGGTGGCGCCGCCGCTGAACAGGCTGGTCAACGCCGCGCTGGCCACACCGGCGCTGGCCGTGAGCGACAGCGTGGGGAAAAACGCCGCACGTGCCGCGCCAATGTTGGCGTTGGCCGATTTCAACTGGTGCTCGGCTTGCAACACGTCTGGGCGCTGCAGCAACACGGTGGACGACAAGCCTGCTGGCACGGTGGCCAGGCTGCTTTTTGAATCAGGCAGTTCGGTGGGCAACAGCGCTTCAGCCACGGCGCTGCCCGCCAACAGTTCGAGTGCGTTGCGGTCTTGTGCAATGGTGGTGGTAGCGCTGGCCACGTCGGCGCGGGCTTGCTGGTACACGGTTTCGGCTTGGCGCACGTCCACACGCGAGGTCACGCCCGCTTCCAGCCGTTTTTGCGTCAGCGCCATGGAGTTTTGGGCGCTGGCCAATGTGCTTTGGGCAATGGCGAGTTGGTTGCGGTCGGCCGCCAGCGTGTACCAAGCAGTGGCCGTCTCCGCGATCAAGCTGATGCGTGTGGCGCGGGCGGCTTCTTCGGTGGCGAGATAGGTTTCGAGCGATGCATCGCTCAAGCTGCGCACCCGGCCAAACAGATCCAGCTCGTAGGAGCTGATGCCGATGTTGGCGCTGGCGGATTCCGCGATGCCGGTGGCCGTACTACCGTTATTGCTACCGGTGACCGTGCCGCGCGCCCGTGTGCCGCTCACGCCGGCGTTCACCGTGGGCAATTCGGCCGCCCGTTGGACGCGGTACTGCGCGCGAGCGGACTCGATGTTGGCGATGGTTTTGCGCAGGTCGCGGCTGTTGTTCAGTGCTTGGGCTATGACGGTGCGCAGCCGCTCATCAAGGATGAAGTCGCGCCATGGCATGTCGGCGGCTTTCGCCGTTGCAGCCGCTGCAGCCGTTGGCGTGGCGTAGGCCGCGCCCGTGGGCCAGGTGGCGGCCACAGGCGAGGCCGGTTGTTCATAGGTTGGCGCCATGGTGGAGCAGGCGCTCAACACCAGGCTCGCCACCAGCGTCAGGAGGTGTTTGTTTGTCATGTCAGATTCCTTGGGGCGCTTCGTTGTGTGCGGGCACCGCCGTCGCCGTGCGTTGGCTGAAAGCCTTGCGCACCAGCACAAAAAACAGCGGCACGAAGAAGATGGCCAACACCGTGGCGGTGAACGTGCCGCCCACAATGCCCGTGCCAATGGAGATGCGGCTGTTGGCGCCCGCGCCGCTCGACAAGGCCAGCGGCATGACCCCGGCGATGAACGCCAGCGAGGTCATCAAGATGGGTCGCAAGCGCAAACGTGCGCCTTCAATGGCCGAGGCCACCAGGCCCGTGCCGCGCTGGAAAGCCGCTTCAGCAAACTCCACAATCAAAATCGCGTTTTTCGCCGCCAGGCCAATGGTGGTGAGCAACGCAACCTGGAAGTACACGTCGTTTTCCAGCCCACGCAAGGTGGCGGTCAACACCGCACCCACCACGCCCAGTGGAATCACCAGCAGCACCGATAGCGGCACCGACCAGCTTTCATACAAGGCTGCCAGACACAGGAACACCACCAGGATGGAAATGGCATACAGCATGGTCGTTTGGCCGCTGGCCAAGCGCTCCTGGTACGACAGGCCGCTCCAGGCAAAGCTGCTGCCCGAGGGCAGTTGGCCGGCCAGGGTTTCCATTTGATCCATGGCCGTGCCGGAGCTGACGCCGCTGGCGGCCGAGCCCTGGATGGCGTATGAGGCCAGCCCGTTGTAGCGCGACAGGCTTTCCGGCCCATACGTCCACTCGGTGGTGGCAAAGGCCGAGAACGGTGTCATCGCATTCGAGTCGCCACGCACGCGCCATTGGTTGATGTCGTCGGGTTTGGCGCGGAAGGGCGCGTCGGCCTGCATGTAGACCTTCTTCACGCGGGCACGGTCGATGAAGTCGTTCACGTAGGTGCCGGCCCAGGCCGAGCTCAGCGTGGCGTTGATGTCGTCCAGCGACAAGCCGAGCGACAAGGCCTTGGCCTGGTCGACGTTGACCTTGAGCTGCGGTGTGTCTTCCATGCCGCCCGCGCGCACGGCGCTGAGCTGTGTGTCTTTGCTGGCCGACGTCAGCAGGCTGTCGCGCATGGTTTTCAGCGTGGCGCGGTTGGTGCCCGCGTCGGCCTGCAGTTGGAACTCGAAGCCGTTGGATTGGCCCAGGCCTTGGATGGCCGGTGGGTTCAACGCAAACACCTGCGCGTCACGCACGCTGCTGAGAGCTTTTGTGGCGCGGCCAGAGATGGCATCGGCGCGGTTTTGCGCACCGCTGCGCTGGCTCCAGTCTTTGAGCGACACAAAGGCCATGCCGGCGTTTTGCCCGCTGCCGCTGAAGTTGAAACCCGAAATGGTGAAGATGGCTTCGGTGTTGTCTTTCTCCTCGATCAGGAAGTGTTGCTCTACCTGCTTGGCCACGTCCATGGTGCGGCTCACCGAGGCGCCCACGGGCAGGGTGTATTGCACCATGGCTTCGCCTTGGTCTTCGGTCGGCAAGAAGCCGGTAGGCAGGCGCATGAACAATACTGCCAACGCGCCCAGAATCAAACCGTAGACCAGCATCCAGCGCAGCGGGGCCTTCAACATGCGGGTGACACGGCCCTCGTAGCGGCCCAGCAGACGGTCGAAGGTGCTATTGAACTTGCGGCTTAACCAACCGGCCAAGCCGCGCGCCGAAGCTTCGCCTTCGTGATGCTTCAAGAGCGTGGCGCAGAGGGCGGGCGTCAGCGTCAACGCCACCACCACCGACAGCGCCATCGACGACACAATGGTGATGGAGAACTGGCGGTAGATCACGCCGGTCGAGCCGCTGATGAACGCCATGGGCAAGAACACCGCCGACAGCACCACGGCAATGCCGACCAGCGCGCCGGTGATCTCTTGCATCGACGCAATGGTGGCCTCGCGTGGCGAGAGGTTCTTCTCGCGCATCAGCCGCTCGACGTTTTCCACCACCACAATCGCATCGTCCACCAGCAGGCCGATCGACAGCACTATGCCAAACATCGTCAAGGTGTTGATGGAATAGCCAAACACCGACAGCACGCCAAAGGTGCCGAGCAGCACCACCGGCACGGCAATCGCCGGGATCAAGGTGGCGCGCCAGTTCTGCAAGAAGACGAACATCACCACCACCACCAGGGCGATGGCTTCAAACAGCGTCTTCACCACTTCTTCGATGGAGATCTTGATGAACTTGGTGCTGTCTTTGGGGTAGGCCACTTGGTAGCCCGTGGGCATGCCGGGCTGCAGCTTTTCAATGGTGGCGCGCACACGTGTGGAGGTGGAGAGCGCATTCGCGCCAGGCGCCAATTGCACTGCCAGGCCAGAGGCCGGGTGGCCATTCAGGCGCGTCACGTTGTCGTAGCTTTCGCTGCCGATCTCCACCCGTGCCACGTCACCCAGGCGCACCATGGCGCCGTTGCTGTCGTGCTTGACCACGATGGCGCGAAACTGCTCGGGCGTTTGCAGCTTGGACTGCGCCGTCACCGTGGCATTCAGTTGCTGGCTGCTGGCCGCTGGCAGCGCGCCAATCTTGCCGGCCGAGACTTGCGCGTTCTGCGCCTCGATGGCGGTTTGAATGTCGGATGGCATCAGGCTGTAGCCCGCAAGCTTGGCCGGGTCGAGCCAGATGCGCATGGCGTATTGCGAGCCGAAGACCTGCACACCGCCCACACCATCGACGCGGGCGATGGGGTCTTGGATGTTGCTCACCAGGTAGTCGGCAATGTCGGTGGCGCTGGCCTTGTCGGTGACGTCATACAGGGCGGCAATCATCAAGAAGTCGGTCTGCGACTTGGTGACGGTCACGCCCAATTGCTGCACGGCATTGGGCAACCGCGTCAGCGCTTGCTGCACCTTGTTTTGCACTTGCACCTGCGCGGTGTCGGGGTTGGTGCCTTGCTTGAAGGTGACGTTGATGCTGGCACTGCCGGCCGAGCTGCTGCTCGACGAGAAGTACAACAGACCGTCCAGCCCGGTGAGCTGCTGCTCCAGAATTTGCGTGACGCTGTTCTCCACCGTTTCGGCGGAAGCTCCGGTGTAGGTGGCCTGGATGCGCACGGTAGGTGGCGCCACATCGGGGTATTGCGCCACGGGTAGCGAGGTGATGGACGCGGCACCGGCCAGCATGATGGCGATGGCGATGACCCAGGCGAAGATGGGCCGGTTGACGAAGAAGCGGGCGAGCATGGTTTAACGCTCCGTTGTGGTTTTGGCTGCCGAAGACAGGGCCACTGCCTCGGCCTTGTTCGCGCCAACTTCTACTGGCTCTACCGTGTCGCCCTCGCGCACCTTGTTGCAGCCCTCGACCACGAGGCGGTCGCCAGCTTGCAAGCCACCGGACACCAACCATTTGTCGTTGATGGCGCGTTGCGTGGTGACGGTGCGGCTGGCGATTTTGTTCTCGGCCGTGACCACCAAGGCGGTGGCATTGCCCTTGGGGTCGCGGTTGATGCCTTGTTGCGGCGCCAGGATGGCGGCCGGGTCTACGGCCTGGTCGAGCAACGCATGCACGTACATGCCGGGCAGCAGGGTGCCATCGGGGTTGGGGAATTCGGCGCGCAGCGTCACCGAGCCGGTGGCTTCGTCTACCGCCACCTCGGCAAACTTCAGCTTGCCGGGCTTGGCGTAGGCGCTGCCGTCTTCGAGCTTCAGGCTCACGTTGGCGCTGCCAGCCTTGAGCGCGCCCGAGGCGAGTGTGCGGCGCATTTGCAGTAGCTCAGCGCTCGATTGGGTCAAGTCCACATACATCGGGTCGAGCGCGCGGATGGTGGCCAGCGCCGTGGTCTGGCTGGCCGTGACCAAGGCGCCGGGCGTGACGCTCGACTTGCCAATGCGCCCCGTGATGGGTGCGCGCACCTGGGTGTAGTCGAGGTTGATACGTGCTGTGGCCAGCGCAGCCTTCTTTTGCGCCACGGCCGCGACAGCTTGTTCGGCAGCGGTGTGGGCGTCGTCCGCATCTTGTTGCGACACACCTTCAATCGCCAGCAGTTCGGCGTAGCGCGTGTCCTTGAGTTTGGCGGCGGCCACGGCGGCCTCGTCGCTGGCGAGGTTGGCACGGGCTGCGTCAGACGCGGCTTGGTAGCTGGCGGGGTCGATTTCATACAGCACCTGGCCGGCTTTGACCAAGGCGCCTTCTTCAAATTTGCGCGCCTTCACGATGCCGGTGACCTGCGGGCGCACTTCCGACACCAAGGCCGCGGTGGTGCGGCCAGACAGTTGGTTTTGCAAGGCCACGGCTTCGGTTTTGAGGGTGACCACGCCCACTTCGGTGATGCCGCGTGCGGGTGGGGCTGCTTTGTCGCTGCAGGCGCCAAGCACCAGCGTGGCGGCCAAGATCAGGGTGGTGGTTTTCATGGTGAACGGCTTGTCCTACGGCGTCCTGAACGGGACTGGAGATGAATGTAAATTTGAGTGTGAACGTTCATTCTCAATTAAAATAAGATCACTACCATTGCGCCGAGGTAAAGAAACGTGAACCGCAAAGCCAGCTCCACCGCGCCAAGTGCAGACCAAGAGCAAGCCAATATCACCAAACCACTGCCGCGCCCGGCCAAGGCCGAGCGCGACGAATTACGCCGCAGCGAAATTGCCGCTGCGGCCCGTGTGTGTGTGGTGCGCCACGGCTTCCACGCGGCCAGCATGGCGCAGATTGCCGAGCAGGCGAAGATGAGCGTGGGCCAGATCTACCGCTATTTCCCCAACAAGGAAGCCATCGTCTACGACATCGTCGAGCGCATCGTCTCGCAGCGCCTGGCGTGGATTGCCAGCAGCGCACGCCAAACCGACCTGGCGGGCTTTTTGGCGTCGCGCATGTTTGATGAAGACGCTACCCAGATCGAAGACCGCGCCTTGCTGCTGGAGGTGACGGCAGAGGCCACACGCAACCCCGAGGTGGCCGAAATCGTGAAACGCGCCGACCGCCGCCTGCACGCCGAAGCCATCGCCGCCGTGCGCGTGGACTACCCTGAGTTGAGCAACCGCGACGCAGCGGCGCGCGTGGAATTCATGGCCGTGCTGACCGAAGGCACGGCCTTTCGCCGGGTGACGGAGCAACCGGCCGAGTCGGCTGCGCTCGAGGCTTTGTACCGGGAGGTGATTGGGCGGCTGTTCCCGCCGAAGGCTGCTGTGCCGAAGAAGCGTAAAACGTCTTGAGGAGGTGGCAGGCTTTCTTTCGGCGTGACCTTTCGCCTGGCTACCAGTTCACCTCGCGCTCCGGCGTGGAGCCGATGCGATGGATCGACAGATCGGCTCCCTCGAACTCTTCTTCCTGCGACAAGCGCAGGCCCAGCACCATGCGCAGCGTGCCGTAGACCGCAAAGCCCGCCACCAGCGCCCAGGCCACGCCGAGCAGCGTGCCCGCCACCTGTGCCCAAAAGCTCACGCCGCCCATGCCGCCCAGCGCCTGCTGGCCAAAGATGCCTGCGGCTATGCCGCCCCAGGCGCCGCATAGGCCGTGCAACGGCCACACACCCAACACGTCGTCGATGCGCCAGCGGTTCTGCGTCAGCGTAAACATCTGCACAAAGATCACCGCTGCCACCGCGCCCACCACCAGTGCGGCCAGCGGATGCATGAGGTCCGACCCGGCGCACACGGCCACCAGCCCGGCCAGTGGACCGTTGTGGACGAAGCCCGGGTCATTGCGGCCAAGGGCCAGCGCAGCCAGCGTACCGCCGGCCATCGCCATCAGCGAGTTGACGGCCACCAGGCCCGAGAGCTTGTCCAGCGTCTGCGCGCTCATCACGTTGAAGCCGAACCAGCCCACGATCAGAATCCAGGCGCCCAGCGCGAGGAACGGAATATTCGACGGCGGATGGGCCGACACCGCGCCGTCCTTGCGGTAGCGGTTGCGCCGCGCGCCCAGCAGCAGCACGGCAGGCAGCGCCAGCCACCCGCCCATCGCATGCACCACGACGGAGCCGGCGAAGTCGTGGAACTCCGCTCCCGTCCAGCGCAGCAACGCGGCCTGTACACCCAGTTGCTGGTTCCAGGCCACGCCCTCGAAGGCGGGATAAATCAAGCCGACGATCACCGCCGTGGCGATCAACTGCGGACCGAAGCGCGCCCGCTCGGCAATGCCGCCGGAAATGATGGCGGGGATGGCCGCTGCGAAGGTCAGCAGAAAGAAGAACTTCACTAGCCCGTAGCCGTGGAACTGTGCCAGCTCCTGCGCCCCGACCAGAAAATGCGCGCCATAGGCCACGCCATAGCCGACCAGGAAATACACGACCGTCGACACCGACAGGTCTGCCAGGATCTTGACCAGTGCATTCACCTGGTTCTTCTTGCGTACCGTGCCCAATTCAAGAAAGGCGAAGCCCGCATGCATGGCCAGCACCAGAATGCCGCCGAGGAGGATAAATAGCGCGTCTGCGCCCTGTTTTAGTGCATCCATGTTTGAAGTCGAGAATCAATAAGCCTTGTCTTGGTGCGACGCACGGAATATGTGCCAGTCGCACCAAAGATAAGCAAAAAGTGCGCCGACTGTGCATGGGATGCATCTTCATAGGGATTGCCGCATCGTCGTGGTGCGTTGTGCGCAGCGGACAGAATGGCAACCCAGGACGAAACGGCTTCTACGTCCGCATCCAAAAGCGCTCTGACACCGTTTAGCAGGTGCGCGCCTTCGGAGGACTCGAACTTCCGCTTGCGGCGCTCGATGACTCCGACAGCGGAAATACGCGAACGGATTTTGGTTCGAAATCCCGCGTCGCTTAGAGATTTCAAGACAACGGTTATTTGCCCCCGCCCGTCGTTAGCGACGCAAGGCGAATTTTCGGAAGAAAGAACATGGCGACCAGCGTCAGCAACGCGACGATGAACACGCTGACAAATGTGGCGCGCAACGAGTGGTCCAATGCGCCCCGTATCGGTGCCAGCGCGGCAAAGTCCGATGCTTTAGCCGTCAGCAGGTGTCTCACCTGGTCCAACCCTCCTTCTACAGCGCCAGGCGAGCGTTTGAACACATAAGCCTGTACCGCACCGAAGACCGCTGCGCCGAGCGTGTTCCCTAGATTTCGCGAGAAGATATTGGAGGCCGTTGCGCTTCCGCGCTCCGAGGTTTGCACTGATTCTTGTATCAGAATGATCGAGCACGTGCTGATCACGCCCATACCAAAGCCCATGATGAGCGAGCCGAAACCCGATAGCAGAATACTGCTGTTCGGATGGAGTAGGAGAAACATCGCGCCCCCTAGTGGCAGCGCGAAACTGCCTATCATCAGGTAAGTGCGCAACCCGACTCTGCTAAACGTTCTTGCGGCCAGGGTGGCTCCCACCGGCCAACCGACAAGCATCATGGTCAGGGCGAGACCGGAAGCGACGGGTGTGTGTTGACTCACCGCTTGCAGAAACATCGGTAGAAAAGTTGTCAGCCCCATGAACGCCATGCCGCAGAAGACTGTTGCAAGATTGCAGATGGCAACTGGTCGAAGCGCCCATAGCCGCAGTGACACCATAGGGTCTGGTGCCCTGCGTTCCTGCACGACAAACGCAATGGAACAGACGACAAACACACCGAACTCAAAGGCAACGGACGCTGTACGAGCTTCCGCTGCATCACTCAGCGCTAGCATCAAGGCGCCTACGGCCACAGCGAATAGCGCAGCGCCAAGGTAGTCAACAGAAACTTGCTGCGTTTCCCTTTTGGGCTCATGCAGGTAGCGCGCGAACAAACATGCGGCCGCGATGCCGATGGGCGCGTTGATCCAGAAAATCCAGGCCCACGACGCCTTTTGGACAATCAGGCTCCCGGCGAGTGGCCCCAGGACGGCACAGCCGGCCCAGACGCTCGCGAGAAAGCCTTGCACCTTGCCACGCTCGATGGGGCGGTACATGTCCGCGACGATGGTCAACGACGCCGGGACGATGGCACCCGCCCCGATACCTTGCGCGAGGCGAAAAACGATGAGCCATGCCATGCTCGGAGCGAAACCCGCCAACACGGATGCAACCACGAAGATGAAAATTCCGGCGAACATCACGGACCGGCGACCGAAAAGGTCGGCGAACTTTCCGGCAATCACGGTCGCGGCGGTTTGCGCCAAAAGATAAGCCGAGAAAACCCAACTGTAGAGTTCAAGGCCGCCCAGGTCTGCGACGATGCCCGGCATCGCCGTCGCGACCACGGTTGCCTCAAGGGCAACCATGGCGTTGGACGCCATAACAGCGGCAATGACAAGGGGACGATTTGTCGTCCGAGAAGTGGCTGGCATCGTTTTTTGAAAAGAGGAGAGAAGCCGCGTGAAAGCGTTCGAGGCGCGCGGACGGAATTGGATGTTAGGCCATACCAGCATTCTGCGCAGGCCACGGTTCGAGGCTCAGGTCGAAATGAGGCGCCATTTATAGCTTAGAGGTTAGGACGCCTGTCGGCGGTGGCTATTCGACGAAACATGATTCACTACAAGTTTTACTTGGATACGGAACCGACTGGAAAGCCGTATGTCATCTTTCGTGCTTGGCCCGGTCAGTAGCTCTAGTGATTCCAGGCGTTGCGAGGGGGCTATAGAGAATCTATGCGGCAGCTTTGGGCCAATGTGAATGGCTCATAAGGGCAAACCGCAAGAAGCACCTTCGCGAAGCGGTCGTTCACGAGAGCCAGAATAGCGGTCATGTCGTCATCTCTACCGCTGCGTCATCGAACCCCGAATCGAGGCTCATGTCACGTCGCATTCACCACTGCGGAGCTTCCGGTTTCATATGCAAGCAAACCGTAGGAAGCTCCCGCTCTATTTCCTTGAGCCGGTCCGTGTACCGAGGTCCAAGAACTCGCAGTTCGCCATTGACGCGGTCAACTAGTATCGGCACGTTACCTACGAGGGGCAGCTAAAAATTGCTTCGGTCTGTCAAGAACTCTGGCGAGTTATAGAAGAGCACCCAGCCGTACGGCAGCGCGATTGTCTTCTCGCGATGTACGACAGCCGTCCCGCCTGTGGTCAGCCGAATCCAGGCCGTCGCAAGCTCTCGCGCGGCGTCAAAGTTCATTTGCGGTCCAACGTGGATTTCGACCGCTCACGATTTCTGCGTAAATTTTGTGCATGCGCTACCGCTTCCCGCAAGTAATTCAGCGTCTGGTATTGGCCGGACGCCGCCACCCTAAGCCACAACCCTGTGCATGTACGGAACTGCCACCTTCATGAAGGCTACAAAGGCAGCAATTACTGCAAGCGTTACGGCTCCTCCAAGCACAGGCGAGAGGCGACCGAGAAACTTAAAAAGTGATGGAAAGTTGATGAGCAGCCAGACGGCCGCTCCTCCAAATACACAGGATACCAAGACTTGTGGCAGCTCCGTTGGACGATGGTAAAACCACCCGGCAATCATCGAAAGCAAGACGATGACCAAAGGTGTCCATGAGCGCTTTTGGAGAGGAATATTCAGATTCTGCATCAATCTTTATTGCTACGGAGGTTCTGTCCGAATGTCTGGTTCTGGCGGAATTCTGCCTTATGCGGTTTTCGTTAGAGGGCTTTTGCGTTCTGGACCATTCTTTGACGCGGTTATCGCCAAGCTTTCGGCCACGCCTAGCGGTCAAGGCGGCTTTGAAGCTGTGGCGGGAGGGGGCGTTGTCGTTGCAGATGCCACCGTGGGCAGCATCTGCGAGCGGCTTACGCTGATGAGGCATGCAACGATGACAACCATTTGAGCGATGTTCAGTACGATCGCGAAAACATGAAGCCTTCTAAACCCGGGAACCGACTCGAGCGAGCCGGCTTGAATCTGTGCTCCGAGCAGTTCCATCTTCGGGATGATCATTTTGCGCAGGGCCATGGCCATCAAAGCCATCACGGCTGCGCCGACACTTAAAACGAGGTAACCTGCCAGCGCAAGGCTGACCGCTGTTGTGGTCGCTGTGGCGAAAGCCGCGACGTAGTAGATGTTGAAGAAGCCGCGCACAAACCGCGCGTCGAGAGGTGTGTCGTGCTTCAAGACCAGAAGCGGGATTGAGCCCAAAATGAAGTAGCCCGTGGTGACCATCAGGAGCACGGTGGAGCAGAGCGCGATGGCATACATGGCAGTCGACTCCTGACGAAATGGAGGGGTCGAATCACCGAACTTTTTCGATGTTTCGCTGATGCCGCAAATTTAGCCGGACTGGCCGCAACTGCAAGGTGCCTCGGAAAGAAACACAAAGGCCGCCATCATGTTTCCGAAATCAACCGGCCGGTGGCGTCCAGTTGTAGGTCAAAAATACCTCATCCCGCTGCCAGCCGCAGCTTTCATATAAAGCCTGCGCGCGGCTGTTGGTGCGGGCGGTGGTCAGGTCCATGCGGGCGGAGCCTGCGGCCTCGGCGAAGTCCTGAGCGGCTTGCATCAACGCACGGCCGGTGCCGCTGCTGCGCGCAGTTTTTGCCACAAACAAGTCGTAGAGCACGTGGATGGGCGCTGCGGCGACCGAGCAGAAGCTGGGGTAGAGCTGGCAAAAGCCCACGGCTTGGCCGGTGGCATCTTCGGCCAGCAGCACGGTGGATTCGCCCGCGCGCATGCGTTCAGCTATGAAGGCTGTGGCCAGTGCCAGGTCGGCGGGCTGTTCGTAGAACTGGCGGTAGGCGTCGAACAGCGGGGCGATGTTGTCCAGGTCGGCCAGGCGGGCCTGGCGAACGGTCACGCCTTCCATTAAACGGGGACGGTGAGGTTCCAAGATTTACACCGGCACGGTGTAGTTCAGCGTCATGCGGCCACCATCAACCGTGACGATTTCGCCGGTGATGTAGCTGGCCGCGTCGCTGGCCAGCCAGGCCACCACATCGGCAATTTCGCTGGGCTCGCCCAGGCGCTTCATGGGCGTGCGGCTCAAGATGCGGTTCTTGGCGTCTTCGCTGGTCAGCACGGCCTTGGCGGCCAACTCGGTGGCAATGGTGCCGGGCGCCACGGCGTTCACGCGGATGCCTTTGTCGGCCAGGGCCAGGGCCATCACGCGGGTGAGTTGGTTCACGCCGCCCTTGCTCACGTTGTAGCTGGCGATGTTGGGAATGGCCAGCACGCCGTTCACCGAACTCATGTTAATGATGCTGCCGCGGTGGCCGTTGACGTCACCGGCTGATGTGGCCATCACGCGCGCCACAGCTTGGCCGAGCAGGAACGAGCCTTTGATGTTGACGCGCAGTACCGCATCGAAATCGGTCTCGGTCACGTCCAGAAAATCGGCCGCGCGAAAGATGCCGGCGTTGTTGACCAACACGTCGATGCCGCCATAGGCTGCCACGGCTTGCGCCACCAGGCCGTCGACCTGCGACTTGTCGCCCACATCGCAGCGCACGTACAGGCCGCCGAGTTTGCTGGCCAATGCCTGGCCGGGTTCGTCGAGCACATCGGCCAACACCACTTTGGCGCCTTCACGTGCAAAACGTTCGGCGCAGGCCGCGCCGATGCCTTGGGCGGCGCCGGTGACGATGACGGTTTTGCCGCCCAGGTCGAGGTTGATTTTGGTGTTGGCGTAAGTGTTCATGTTCAAGAGCTTAGAAAAATCAGGCTGTCACGGCACCCGCGTAAGCGGCAATGAATTCGGATGCGGATTCACGCACGGCAGACGCAGCTTTACCGGGTTTGTAGAGCGCCGATCCTATGCCAAAACCATGTGCGCCAGCGGCACGCCACGTGGCCATATTGCCCGGCGTGATGCCGCCCACGGGCAGCATCAGCGTGCCCTTGGGCAATACCGCCAGCATGGCTTTCAACGCAGCGGGCGAGGCCAGCTCGGCGGGGAACAACTTGAGGCCAGTAGCGCCAGCCTCCAGCGCACCAAAGGCCTCTGAAGGCGTGACGATGCCGGGCAGGCACACCAAGCCCAGGCGGGCGGCTTCGCGCACCACTTCGGCATTGAAGTTGGGCGACACGATGAGCTGGCCACCAGCGGCGTGCACGTCGCGCACTTGCGCGGCTGTCAGCACCGTGCCGGCGCCCACCAGGGCGTCGGGGTGCTGCTTGGCCAGCAGCGTGATGCTTTGCAGTGGCTCGGGCGAGTTCAGCGGCACTTCCAGCAGGCCGAAGCCAGCGCCGACCAGTGCCGTACCCACGTCTGGGGCTTCGGCGGGCGTCAAGCCGCGCAGGATCGCCACCAGGGGCATGCGCGCAAACTGGGTGGAGAATTTTTCGATGGGAGACATGTTTAAGAGTCCTGTTCGGTTAAGCGTTGACCTGAGTGACCTTAGCCGCCAGGGCGGCAAGGCCGCGCCAGGTGGCCTCGGATCCAAAGGTCTGGCAGCGCAAGCCGAGTTCGTGCAGCGCCAGGCTGTAGCGCTGGTTCAGCCCGGCCGAGCCAATTAAGACGAGCTCCGCCACCGGGGCGATAGTCTGGGCACGCAGCTCTTCACCGATGACCAGGCCCGACAGGTAGCTGGCCAGCGGCCCGGCCTGCATGCGGCCAAACAGCGACAAAGTGCGTGCGCTGAAGGCGTGGTGCAGCAGGCCCGCCGGACCTTGCGCGTTGGCAACACCGCGCGCGAACGCCGCTTCGTCAAACGGCGCATCGGTGGCAATGGTCTTGGCCAAAATGGTGTGTTGGCTTAGCGCCGCAAACACCTCGCCGGTCATGAAGGATTTGAAGCTGGTGATGCGGCCGTCTTGCACCACGGCCCATTTGCTGTGGGTGCCGGGCAGCACAAACAAGCCGTTTTGCCAGCCGGTGAGTTGCATGGCGCCAAAGATCTGTATTTCTTCGCCGCGCATCACATCCGGCACGCCACCTTCTTCGCTGCTCAGGCCGGGCACGATAGCGATGCGGTGGCCTTTGGGGTTCAGCGGCCCTTTGGGTAGCCAGGCCAGTTGGCTGGCCACTTCGCTAAAGCCAGCGGGGCATGCGCAATAAGGCGCTTCTACCCAGCCTTGGCGACTGCCAGCCATGCCGGAGATCAGGCACAGCGTGCCGTCGGCGGCCATCCAATCGCCAAAAAGTGCATCAAAAACAGACGCAAACTCGCCGGGCGGCACGGTCATGATGCCGCGTGCAAAAGCGCGTTCTTCGAGCGCGTTGCCGTTGGCGTCGAGTCGCGCGCCGCGCAATGAAGAGGTTCCCCAATCGACGGCGATGAAAGCGGTGTTGTGGGTGGCGTCTTGGTTGTGGGTATCGCTCACAGCAACGCCTCCACTTGGGCGGGGCGTGGCAGCGGCGCCACGGCGCCAAAGCCTTGCACGGCAATGGCTGCAGCGGCGTTGGCATAACGCGCGGCTTGCACCACGTCCACACCCTTGGCCAGTTGGGCCAGCAGGTTGCCGCAGAAGCAGTCACCGGCGCCGGTGGCGTCGACCAGCTTGACCTTGTGGCCGGGAATACGTTCGCGGCGGTTGTCGGCGCCCAGGCCTTGGCTGATCAGCACACCATCGGCGCCAAGCTTCAGCACCACGATGGGGGCACCTTGGGTGTGGCCCCAGTCGGCCACGGCATCGGGCAGCGCTTCGGCGCTCAAATGGCCCAGGTCGCACAGCGTGACCATGTCGTCCAGGCTGGGTAAAAACACGTCGCACAACGCCACGGCCTGGGCGATGCAGGCACGGGCGCGGTCCAGCGGCCAGAGTTTCAGGCGCAGGTTGGAGTCAAACGACACCAGCGTGCCCGAGGCCTTGGCCAGCCGCATGGCAGCAAACGAGGTGTCGCAAGCGGTGGGCGAGATCGCCAGGGAAATGCCGGAGAGGTGCAACACGCGGGATTGGGCAATGGCCTCAGCCACGGTGCCGTCAAGCCACTGCGGTGTCATCACACTAGCGGCCGAGCCGGCGCGCAGGTAACTGAACTCATGGCCTTTGGGGCCGTGGGTCACGAAGTAGATGCCGGTGGGGTGGGTGCTGTCGCTGGTGACGGCGCGGGTGTCCACGTCTTCCCCGGCCCACAAGTCGAGCAGGGCGCGGCCAAAGGTGTCGGCGCCCACACGCGTGAGATAGGCTGATTTTGCGCCGGCGCGGGCGGCGGCGATGGCCGCGTTGCTGGTGTCTCCTCCGAAGCCTTGCAGGTACTGCGGCTGGCCGGGATGGGTTTGGTTGAATTCAAGCATGGCTTCGCCAAGGGCGGCCACGTCGATTGATTTGTTCATGGACTGAAATGGTGGTTGAGCATGAATTGGGCAAACCCGATGCTATTACACCCGGGCCGCCTCTCGCGCGCGGACCGTCAAAGGTCGCAATTATTTTGCGGCCGCCAGGCGCTGGACAGGGCCCACGGCGGCTCGGGCGGCCGAGGCAGCGCGTTGAACGCCCCCTCTGCCGCGCTGGGTGACTGGGATCACCAGTTCCAGAGCGTGCCGTCGTGCTGCAGGCGGTTCACCGGCAGGTATTTGCGCTCGTACGGGTACCTGGCGGCCAGTTTTTCGTCGATTTCCACGCCGTGGCCAATCGCATCGCCGGGGTACAACATGCCTTGTTCAAAGGTGTAGGCGTGGGGAAACACTTCGTCGGTTTCTTCGGTGTGTTTCATGTACTCCTGGATGCCGAAGTTGGGCACCCACATGTCGAAGTGCAGGGCTGCGCCCATACACACCGGCGACAAATCGGTGGCGCCGTGGCTGCCGGTGCGCACTTGGTGCAGCGAGGCCAGGTCGGCAATGCGCCGCAGGTGAGTGATGCCGCCCGCGTGCGTCACCGTGGCGCGGATGTAGTCGATCAACTGGTTCTGGATCAGGTCTTTGCAGTCCCAGATGCTGTTGAAAACTTCGCCCACGGCGATCGGCGTGGTGGTGTGCTGACGGATCAGCTTGAAGGCGTCCTGGTTCTCGGCCGGCGTGGGGTCTTCAATCCAGAACAGGTTGTAGGGCTCGAGCGACTTGCCCAGGCGCGCGGCTTCGATCGGCGTAAGACGGTGGTGCACGTCATGCAGCAAGTGGTGTTCAAAGCCCAGCTTTTCGCGCACACGCTCGAACAGCTTGGGCGTGAATTGCAGGTACTTCTCGGTCGACCAGTCGTGTTCACCTGGCAGGCTTTCATCGGCCGGGTCGTACACCTTGGCGCCGGCTTTGCCGATGCCGTAGACCTTGTCCAGCCCCGGCACGCCGCTTTGTGCACGAATGGCTTTGTAGCCCATGTCGGCGTAGCGCAGCACTTCGTCCACCGTGTGCTCGATGTCGCTGCCGTTGGCGTGGCCGTAGACCATCACGCCGGTGCGGCTCTTGCCGCCCAGCAGTTGGTACAGCGGCATGTTGGCGGCCTTGGCCTTGATGTCCCACAGCGCCGTGTCCACGGCTGCAATGGCGCTCATGGTCACCGGGCCACGGCGCCAGTAGGCACCTTTGTAGAGGTATTGCCAGATGTCTTCGATCTGGTGCGCGTCGCGGCCGATGAGGCAGGGCACGACGTGTTCGGTCAGGTAGGCGGCCACGGCCAGCTCGCGGCCGTTCAGCGTGGCGTCGCCAATGCCGGTCAGGCCTTCGTCGGTTTCGATTTTCAGCGTCACGAAGTTGCGGCCGGGGCTGCAAACAATGACGCGGGCGTTGGTGATTTTCATGGTGCGTTATGGGTTGATGTGAGCGTCTGACTTATCGCGGGGCAACGCGGAACCGGCTTTGCCGGGCCGCTGGTGCCGCCCCCTGCAAGGGGGTAGGAGTGACACGAAGTGCGCGACTTGGGGGTGAGCCACGTCCTTAGCCATTCCAGCCGAGGTGGCCGAGGAAGTCGCGGGTGCGCGCCACTGTCGGGTTGTCAAAAATCTGTGCTGGTGGGCCTTCTTCCAGGATGGCGCCGTTTTCAAACACCACCACCCAGTTGGCCACGCGCTGCGCAAAGCTCATTTCATGGGTGACCACAATCATGGTCATGCCTTCTTGCGCCAGCTTCTTCATGACGTTCAACACCTCGCCCACGGTTTCGGGGTCGAGTGCCGAGGTGGGTTCGTCGAACAGCATCACCTCGGGCTCCATGGCCAGTGCGCGGGCAATCGCCACGCGCTGCTGTTGCCCGCCCGACAGATTGGCCGGAAAGTTGCCCGCCTTGGTCGCCAGGCCCACTTTTTCGAGCAGCACCATGGCGCGTTCGCGGGCCTTCTTCTCGTCCATGCCCAGCACGGTGATGGGGCCCATGGCCACGTTGTCCAGCGCCGACTTGTGTGGAAACAGCTCAAAGCTTTGGAACACCATGCCCATGCGCTGGCGCACTTTGCGTACTTCTTTCTCATCGGTGGGCAGGGCGACACCGTCCAGCAGCACACGGCCGCCGTTCAACGTTTCCAGCGCGTTGGTGCAGCGCAGCAAGGTGGACTTGCCCGAGCCCGAGGGGCCAATGAGGCACATCACCTCGCCCTTGTTGACCTGCAGCGACACGCCATTCAGCGCCACGAAGTCGCCGTACATCTTGCGCACGTTGTCGTAGACCAGGACGGGCGGTTGGTCGGCGCCTTTGCGCGGCACGTGCCCAGCAGGCTGTGCCGAAGCCGGGGCTTGTGAGGTGGTTGCGTTCATTCTTTGACTCCGTATTTCTTGTGAATCCAGTCCACCAGCTTGGCTTGGGGGTAGCCCATGAGCCAATACAGCGCGGCCATGGCGGTGAGCATTTCCAGCACGCGGAAGGTCTGCGCACGGATCTGCATCGAGGTGTAGGCCAGTTCACCCACGGCGATCACCGAGACCAGCGAGGTGTCTTTGAACAGCGAGATCCAGGTGCTGGCCAGCACCGGCAAAATACGCCGCGCGGCTTGCGGAATGACCACCTTGAACATCGCTTGGCGGCGCGACATGCCCATGGCCAGGGCGGCTTCCATCTGGCCCTTGCGGATCGAGTTGATGCCGGCGCGGAAGGTCTCGGCGTTGTAGGCCGAGACGTTGAGCACCAGGGCCACCAGCGCGGTGGTGACGGCCGAGAACTGCACGTCAAACGCGATCGGCATCACATAGAAGGCCCAGTAGATCACCAGGATCAGCGGCAGGTTGCGAAAGAACTCAACAAACCACAACGAAGCGTTGCTCAGCAGCTTGTTCGAGGACAGGCGCATCAGCGCCAGGATGATGCCGCCGGGCACCGCCATCAGCATGGTGGCGACCGTCAGGCCAATGGTCAGGCCAACCCCTTCCAGCAAGACCTGGCGGTTGGTCCAGACGACGTTCCAATCGAGATTCATGAGCGCCCCAGATGTGCAAGCCGTTGATAAAGCCGGTCGACAACACGTGTCACCGGGAACAGCACGATGAAGTACAGCACCATCACCGCAGTGAAGACTTCCACCGGGCGGTAGCTTTGGCCGGCCACGGTTTCGGCGCGGTGCATCAGCTCCGGCACGGCGATCACGGTGGCAATGGCGGTGTCTTTGATGGCCATGGTGAGCACCGAGCCAAAGGCCGGCAGCATGCGAATGGTGGCCTGTGGCAAGACGATCTTGCGCAGAATTTGCGCACGCGACATGCCCAAGGCCAGGCCCGCGCGGGTCTGGCCCGGGCGGATCGACTCAATGCCCGCACGGATGATTTCCGACGCGTAGGCGGCGATGTGCAGCGTCAGCCCCACCAGTGCGGCCCAGAACGGCGGAAAGGTCACACCCGCCAGCAGCGGGAACGCAAAGTAGATCCACACCAGCACCACCAGCACGGGGATGGAGCGCATGGTGTCGACGTAGAAGATCAGCAGGGGCGCGAGCCAGCGTGGCCCGTACAAACGCAGCAAGGCGATCACCAGGCCGGCCAGCAAGCTGGTGATGGCGCTGATGATGCTGAGCGCGATGGTCACGCCCAGGCCACTGGCAAAGAAGCGCCAGTTGTCGATGAGAGGTGAAAAATCGACGTCCATGAGGTTCCGTCAGGTAAGAGAGAAGAGGGCAGGCCGCGGTGGCGGCGATGCCAGGGAGCGAGGATGTCCGCGAGGGTCGAGATACACGCCGAGCCCATGGCGGGCCCGGCCGCAGGGTTTACTTCAGCAGTTGCGTCATGCGCACTTCTTCTGCGGCCAGCGCAGGGTGCATGCGCTTTTCAACTTCGCGCAGCCATTCGAGGTAGACCTGCTCGTTCTTGTTCACGCCCATGCCAGTCTTGATCTCGAAGATCTTGCTGTCCTGGCAGTTGTTTTCTTTGGGGAACACGGCTAGGCCTTTGACCTTCTTGCTGATGTTGGGCCACAGCATGCGGTTCAGCGGCGCCACGTCGGAGCGGCCGGCCAGCACTTCTTCAATCGGCGCGACCGAACCCGAATTGGTCACACCCCGCAGCTTGGCATTGGGGAACTGCTCGCGCACCATGGGCTCTTCACCCGCGCCCGAAAAATAGGCCATGGTGATCTCGGGCTTGTTGAACTCTTCCAGCGTCTTCACGTTGGTGAACTTGGGGTTGTCGGCTCGGCCAAACATGCACACGCCGGTGCTGGAGAAGGTGACGAAGTCGATGATCTTGGCGCGCTCGGCGTTCTGGTTCAATGGGCCGATCATGATGTCCATCTGGTTGGCGATCAGCGCCGGCACCTTGGTTTCATGGCTCACAGGCACGGGCTCGATCTTCACGCCCAGCAGCTTGGCAAACTCTTTGCCCAGCAGCCACGAAGAACCCGACCATGGCTCGCCGTCACCTGTGGTGTTTTGCTGCAGCCAAGGCGGGTTGTTGACCACGCCCACACGCAGCACACCGGCTTTGCGGATGGCGTCGATGCGCGGGCTGGCACCCGGGGGGGGCGGTGTTTGCGCCAGGGCCGCAACCGATGCACTCGCCAGCACAGCGGCGGTGACGAAAAGTTTGGCCGCTTGGCGGCGCATGGTGTTCTTCTGCATGTTTTTGTCTCCGATGGATAAGGGCGGGAAGCCGTTGCGGTCCCGGGCCGCATCACCTGATGGCGCCTCGTCAAGGTTGAAGGGGCGCTGTCTAGGTGCTTACTTCATGTTTTCGACGATGCGTTTTTCATCTGCGGTCAGCGTCGCCTGCAGGCTCTTTTCAACCTGGCGCAGCCAGTCCAGATAGACCTGCTGGTTCTTGTCGACCGCCAGGCCCACGGGCGAGGCTTTCTCCTGGCTGCCTTGGCAGTTGTTGTCTTTGGGGTAGACCACCAGACCCTTGACCTTTTGATTCAGATTGACCCATGGCACGCGGTTGATGGGCGCCGCGTCGGCGCGCTTGGCCATGATTTCTTCGACCGGTGCGGTGGCGCCCGAGCTGGCCACGGCACGCAGCTTGGCCTTGGGGAAGCGTTCTTTCACCCAGCCTTCTTCGGCGCCGCCTGTGAAGTAGGCGATGGTGATGTCGGGGCTGTTGAGGTCGTCAACCGACTGCACCTTGGCCAGCTTGTCGTTGCCGGCGCGGCCAAACATGCACACGCTGGTGTTCGAGTAGATGACGAAGTCCACCACCTTCAAACGCTCGGGCGTTTCGCCCAAAGGGCTGATGGTCATGTCCACCTGGTTGGCGGCCAGCACGGGCACCTTGGTTTCATGCGACACCGCCACCGGGCGCAGCTTCACGCCCAAAAGCTTGGCGTATTCGTTGGCCAGCAGCCAGGCCGGGCCGTCCCATGCGGGGCCGTTGCCGGTGGTGTTTTCATTCAGCCACGGGGCATTTTGCAGCACCCCCACGCGCAGTTCACCGGCCTTGCGGATGGCGTCGATGCGTGGACTGGCACCGGGGGCGGGCGCGGCCGGTGGGGTTTGGGCTTGGGCCATCATCGCCGTGCTGCTGGCGGCTAGCAGCAGGCCAGTCAGCCAGCGTCCTGCGGAGATGGAAGGGGTGGAATGTTGAAGCCGAAATGTCATGTTGTCTCCTGTCGTTTTGTGTCGTTTTGAGGGCCTGAAAGGGTCAGCGCCAGGCTTGCGCGAATTCGCCGATCACGCGCTCCAAATGCGCGCGCATGGCCGAGCGGGCTGCCACCGGGTCGCGTGCCAAAAGGGCTTTGAAGATGCGCTGGTGGTCGGCATGCGAAGCCAGGCGCAACTCGGGGGTGTGGAAGTGGTGTTCGATCTTGGTCCACACCGGGCCTTTGGATTGCGCCCACATGGCCGTGACCATTTGCAGCAGCACGCTGTTGCCCGTGGACTCGGCAATGCGCAGGTGGAACAACTGGTCGGCCGCTTCGTTTTCTTCTTTGTTGTCGATGTGTTCGCGCATGTCGGCCAGCGCAGAAAAGATGCGGTCCAGGTCGGCGTCTTTGCGCGTCTCGGCGGCCAGCGAAGCGATCTCAGATTCGATCAGGCAGCGTGCGCGCAGCAGCTCAAACGGGCCGGGCTCGGTGGCCGGCATGAAGCCGGGCATGGCCACCGGTGCGGCAGGTGCCTGCGTGATGTAGATGCCCGAGCCGCCGCGCACTTCGACCACGCCCTGCAGTTCGAGTGCAATGGTGGCTTCGCGCACCGAGGTGCGGCTCACGTCAAAACGTTCGGCCAGGGCGCGTTCTGACGGCAGACGCTCGCCCACCTTGAATTCGCCTTGGGCAATCAGCGTCAACAACTGGGCTGCAAGGCGCTGGTACGAGCGGTCGGATACCGGCTTAGGTGCGCCTTCTGCGTCGTCGCCGGGTTGAATGAGGTGGAGTGGCATCGTGGTTTTAAAGTGGTTGGACCAAATGTTAATTGGTGAACCAAATGCGGCCATAGTGGTTTACCATGAGCTTGAATTGGTTGGTCCAGTTGTTCAATGGCGGACTTTGAACGCTACGGATACGAGACCGATGTCTGCACTCAACCAGGCCACACTGGCCAGTCTGATTTCTTCTTTGGCGCCCGCTGACGCTGAGCGCCTGAAGCTCCCGCTGTACGACCGCACAGCGCTCTCAGTGGGCGTGGTGCACCTGGGCTTGGGGGCCTTTCACCGCGCGCACCAGGCCATGGTGTTCGACCACCTGCTGCAAGTGGGTGACCAGCGCTGGGGCGTGTTGGGCGTGGGCATGCGCACCACCGAATTGGCCGATGCCTTGAAGGCCCAAGACGGCCTTTACGCCGTGCAAGTGGCCAGCGCAGAAGGTCTGCATTGGCAGGTAGTGGGTTCCATGCTGGACACCTGCGTGGCCGCACGCGAGTCGGCCCAGGTGGTGGCCGCGCTGGCAGCGGCCAGCACGCGCTGGGTCACGCTCACCGTGACCGAGAAAGCCTACGGCCCGGCGCTGGCCGAGCTGCTGGTGCAAGGCCTGGCAGCGCGGCGCGCGGCGGGCCTGGGTGGCTTGACGGTGGCCTCGTGCGACAACCTCACCGACAACGGCCGCAAGCTGCAGCGCCTGTGTGTCGATACCGCTGCACAGCAAGACGCGGCACTGGCCGATTGGATTGCCACGCGCTGCACTTTCCCCAACAGCATGGTCGACCGTATCGTGCCCGCCGCCACGGCACGCCAACGTGAAGACGCTGCCCAAGCCTTGGGCGTGACGGACGCCTGCGCTCTGGCCACCGAAGGCTTTTGGGAATGGGTGCTCGAAGACCGCTTTGTCGACCCGGCCGACGCCGACGTGTTGCGCGCTGCGGGCGTGAACGTGGTGCAAGACGTCAAACCGTTTGAAGAGGCCAAGCTGCGCATGCTCAACGGCAGCCACACCGCCATGGCGCTGCTGGGCGCCGTGCAGGGCTGGCCCACCGTGGCCGATGGTGTGGCCCAACCGGCGGTGCGCCAGTTTGTGCACGGTCTGATGACGCAGATGGTGATGCCGCACCTGCAGCGCCCCGGTCTGCCGGCTTACCGCGATGCCCTGTTGGCGCGCTTTGCCAACCCCGCGCTGCACCACAAGGTGCACCAGATCGCCAGCGACAGCTCGCTGAAGATTCCGCTGCGCTGGCACGGCACGTTACGCGACTGTTTGGCGGCAGGGCAGAGCGTGGAGCCCCTGGCCTTTGCCGCCGCCGTGTGGATGCACTACTTGCTGGGCGTGGACGATTTGGGCCAGCCTTACGCCATCTCCGACCCGCAGTCTGTTGCGCTGCAAGACCTGGCGCGTGCGCATCGCTGCGATGTCGCGGGTACGGTGCAAGCCTTGCTCGGCGTGGCCTCGATCTGGGGCGACAGCTTGCCGCGTGATGCGCGTTGGACCACACGTGTCAGCCATTGGTTGGCGCGCATCCAAGCCGCTGGTGCGGCCACTGCGTTGTCCGAAGTCAATGCCTTGGGCTAAGCGACCAACTGACCCGTTCTTGGCTTTCTTTTTATCTTTCACACAATCTCGAATCTCATGAATAAAGCACCTGCCATCCAAGACCAAGTGGCCCTCGTCACCGGCGCCAATGCCGGCATGGGCCTGGCCACCACCCGCGCCTTGCTGGACGCCGGTTACCGCGTGGCCGCCACCGACCTACGCACCGAAGACGTGGCCAGCAGCCTGGCCGCGCACGGCGACCGCCTGGCCTGTTTCACCATGGACGTGAGCGACATCACCCAGGTGCACGCCGCCTGCGACCAGATCGAAGCGCACTTTGGCCGCATCGACGTGTGTGTGAACAACGCCGGCTTTTTGCAATACGCCGACTGTGAAGAGACCACGCCCGAGCTGTGGCACAAAACCCTGCGCATCAATTTGGATGGCGTTTTTTACGTGAGCCAACGTGTGGCGCCGGGCATGAAGGCCCGGGGCTTTGGCCGTATCGTCAATATGGCCTCGTTTGGTGCCAAGACGGGTGGCCTGTCGCCACTGCCAGCTTACGCCGCAAGCAAGGGCGGCGTGGTGTCCTTGACCTATAGCTTCGCTCGCCAGTACGCGCCGTTCGGCGTCACCTGCAACGCGCTGGCGCCGACCTTCGTCAAGACGCAGATGCTGACCGAACAGGTCAGCGCCGAGCGCCAGGCCGAGCTGCGCCAGAAGATTCCGGTGGGGCGTTTTTGCGAATTGGAAGAGCTGGCGCACAGCGTGTTGTTTTTGGCGCACCCGCTCAGCGGCTTCATCACCGGCGAGGTGCTCGACTTGAACGGTGGTTTGCAGTTCGACTGAGGCTAGCGCCACGTGGTGCCAATGGCATGGCTAATGGCTAATGCGCTTTGGCACTTTCCCTAGGCAGGGGAAAATTGAAACGTTCGTCGGCGACCAACTGAACGGTATTTTTCAGCAGCTCAAGGTCGCCAAGCTTGGTGAGGACGTGATAAGCCAGCGCGGCAAGCTCAGACATGTCGGTGATCACCCGTGCATCCTCTGCATCGAACTTTTTCTCGCCCTGAGAGATGGCCCAAACCGTTCCCACGGGACGGCCATCGATGTGGAAGGGCACCAGCAACACTTCCTGGATGGCAGGCGTCACCTGCGCGGCGGTCTTGAAGGCTTGGCCCGGCCCGACCATCAGCAGCGTCTGGTCTGTGGTGATGACGGAGCCACAAGGGCTCTCGTCGTAAGCGACCACGCTGCCCAGGTACTTCTCAAAAAGTCCCACCGCAGCTTGCCACAGAAATACCTTGCTGTCGGCTTCGCGGCCTGACAGGCTCACCCCAGCCGAGTCGGCGCCTGTCAGTTGTTGGATCGCGCGGGACAGCTTTTCCAGAACCGAATCCGGTGTTTCCGTCAGCGCTTTGATGATGCCAGTGGTTGCGGCGACCTGGCTCGCATGGTCGGGCTCCCGCGCGGGCCGTTCGTTGAGCAGGTGATTGGCGATGACGTCCTGGATCGCCAGTGGAACTTGGGGGAATTGAGTCTTGAAACTCGACATAAGGCACCTTGGAAGGACGGTCGGTCAGCCAGAAAAATCTTAGCGGCCACAACACAGGTGGCGCACCTGATCGGTGAAATTGTTTGCTCCGGTTTTTAAATGTACACCTAGGTCTTGGCCTGCCAACGGCGGCTGGGATGGCAAGCCTCGCTATTTTTAGAGAAGCTGTCCTTTCGTCCTACATGCAGATGGCGCCAATGGCTCCAAACTGAAGTGACACTGGCTTGGCGCCATGGCCGTGTAGCGCAAAGCGCAAAAGTCGAGCAGGCGGCCCTGATGCGCGTCTGTGTTGGGTTGGCGTTCATCCTTTTTGGTTTTCCTCGCCCAATGGCGATGCAATCTATCGCTTCGTATACCCCCGGACCGCCAAGTATTGCCACGTGATTTCACGTGACACATCACAAAGGAGACCATGATGGGCCACCAACAAGCAGAAAAGCTAGTCTTCGTCGCGGATGACTACGACCATCTGGCCGACCTGATTGCCAAGCATCTGCAGCGTGAAACAAGATGCGAAGCCATTGCACTCAAGGATGGAGCCGAAGTATTGGCGCTTGCGGAAAGCCGACGGCCGGACGCATGCATTTTGGATGTCGACATGCCGCGCATCGGTGGCACAGAAGCGGCGCGTGCACTGCGACAGAAATTTCCCGAAAACTGCCCCTTGCTCATTGGTGTGTCCGGCGTGGAACCCTTGCAGTCGCTCATGCAGTCACGGGTGTTTGACCGTGTGCTGATCAAGCCGCTGGACATGGCCTGGTTGACCAGGCTGATGAGCTGAGCCCTGGCGGCTGGATATGCAGGAACCGTTGGCACGATGAAAGTGCCATTCAGCGCCGCTTGCGAAGTGCTTGACTTGACTGATGGTTTGCAGTTTGATGGAGCGTGCCCCCTTCGCTCGGTGATCTGTACGCAGCTTGTGTGCTGGCTCCGCGTAAAGGCAGACGGGGAGGTAGAAGGAAAAGGAAGAAAGCAGGCGACCTGCTCGCGCGGAAATGGCTTTCGGTCCCCGTGGCGCGCCAAAAACCAGCGAGCAGAATTGTTTCCATTGCCTCTGTTTAGCGGCAATCAACCTATGTTCAAGGGATACACCATGAAGTTTTCTCAAGCTTTTGCCCTCGCTCTTGGCGCTGCTGCCATCCTCTCGACATCGGGTGCTTTTGCGCAGCGCGACGCCGATTTACCAAAAGCCAAGCCGGAAGTGACGACACCCAAGACCCGTGCTGAAGTCAAGGCCGATACAGCCAAGGCTAAAAAGCAAGGCGAGCTAAGCCAAAACTCGCACGCCAATCCCACCGGGGACCAAGCCATGGCTGGCACCAAGAAGACGCGTGCTCAAGTCAAGAAAGAAACGGCCGACGCCAAGAAGGCTGACGGCGGCACTCTGAAGACGCCTAAGGAATGAGGCGTTAGATCGCGTGTGCGTTTTCTGCACGGGGCGACGCCCAACCGCCAATGAACCGGCCGCTATGGCCGGTTTTTTTTTTGCCCGATTTCATCGGCACACCTGCGTAAAGTTGGGCTGCTCCCACGTGTAGCAAGGCTCTCCGTTACGATGGCTGTTCGCTGTCCATTTTTTTGATGAACAAAGTCTTGCAACGGACAGCCAACAGGGGAAACGCATGACCCATGCTCAAGTCGTCATTCCAACGCGCGACGGTGAATGCCAAGCGCATGTCTTGGCGCCAAATGGCACTGGTCCTTGGCCGGCAATCATTTTTTATGGCGATGCCGGTGGCATTCGTCCAGCAATGGTCGGCATGGCTCAGACACTGGCGGACGCCGGTTTTCTGGTGCTGTTGCCCGACCTTTTTTACCGCTACGGCCCCTATGGGCCGCTGGTGCCGAAAGAGGTGTTCAAGGGTGATGTGAAGGCCATACTCGGCCCGCTCATGGCGACCACCAGCAATGTCAAAGCGGCAGAAGACACCGAAGCCTTTCTGGCTTACCTCGACACCCGTAGCGATGTGGCTGGCCGCAAAGTCGGCGCTGTCGGCTTTTGCATGGGTGGCGGCATGGCGATCACCTCGGCAGCCACATACCCGGACCGTTTCGTGGCGGTCGCCAGTTTCCATGGCGGCAACCTTGCAAGTGACGCACCCACCAGCCCGCACCTGCTGGCGCCAAAGCTAAAAGCCGAGGTGTATGTGGCGGGTGCCGACCAGGACGACAGCTACCCGCTGGCGATGGCCGAGCGCCTGGAAGCCGCCTTGACGACTGCCGGTGTGCGCTATCTCGCCGAGATCTACAGCGGTGCCGCCCATGGCTGGATGGTGCCGGACTTCCCGGTCTATGGCGAAGTTTTTGCCGAGCGTGGCTGGAAGGCCGCGCTGGCGTTGTTCAAGCGCAATCTCAGCGCCAGCTAAGCGCATAACGCAGCGCTTGAATGGCGCCAGAGCGGTACTAAAAGCTGATTGCAAGCGGCTGCCTTTCGAGGCCAGCCGCGTCCCGCGTTGCTGCTGCGTCCGCTAAGTCTGCTGAATCAGCGCGGCTTGTACGCCGTCACATCAATCTCCACCTTCGCGTCGATCATCAAACGCGACTCCACCGTCGAGCGTGCAGGGCGGTGCGTGCCAAAACATTCCATGTAGACGCGGTTGAAGCTGCCGAAGTCGCGTGCGTCGGCCAGCCATACATTCACCTTGGCCACATCAGCCAGGGTGCAGTCGGCCAGGGCCAAAGCCTTTTCCAGATGTTTGAACACTTGGCGGGTTTGCGCTTCGATGCCGCCGACGACCACTTGGCCTTCGTCGTCGGTCGGCACGCTGCCAGAGACAAAAACGAAGTCACCGGCACGGGTGGCGGGGGAAAGGGGGCGGGCTTGGCGGTCAGAGGCGAGTGGGGATTGACCAAGGGTTTCTACTGTCATTTTTGACGCTCCTATGTGTAAAGATATTACATGTACCGAGGGATTAAAGCCATTGGTGCATGTTTTTTGGCATGAATAGTGCTTTTGGTTGTAATCCTATTACTTTGAGGCCCACGATGCAAACTTCTGAACTCAATCTGGTGCAAATTTCTCAAGCCGGCGCACAAGACGCTGCTGAACGCACCACAGCGCAGCAACCCAAGACCGCTCGCCGGGGCTTCATCAGCGCCGTGGCACTTGCGGCCGCAATGGGCTGTATGACGACTGGCGCGGTGTGGGCCCAGAGCGCTGCACCCGCCGCACCAGCGAAGGGCGGCGCTGCCAACCTCGCCATGGTGGGCGAACCCCAAGGCCTGGATCCGATGATCAGCACCGCCGACTTGGTGGGCACGATCATGCAGCACGTCTACGAGACGCTCTACACCTTTGACGGCAACTGGAACGTCGCCCCCATGCTGGCCGAGTCGGCCCCCGTGGTGAGCAAAGACGGCCTGACCTACACCATCCCCCTGCGCAAGGGCGTGAAGCTGCACAACGGCCGCGACCTGAACGCTGATGACGTGGTGGCTTCGCTGCAGCGCTGGATGGAACTGTCACCGCGCGGTAAGGCCGTAGGCAAAGAGTTGGCTTCCATCACCGCCAAGGGCCCGCTGAGCGTTGAGCTCAAACTCAAGGCCCCTTACGCACCACTGTTGGCGCAACTGGCTTTGCCTAGCGGCATGGCCGCCATCATGGCCAAGGAAAGCATCGCACCGCAGTTGACCGAGTTCATCGGCACCGGCCCCTACAAGTTCAAGGAACGCCGCCCAGACCAGTTCACCGTGCTGACCCGTTTTGACGGCTACAGCGCCCGCAAGGAAGCCCCAAGTGGTTACGCCGGCCGTCGCGAAGCGCTGCTGGACGAGCTGCGTTTTGTGCCTGTGCCAAGTGCTAACACCCGCGTGGAAGGTGCGTTGTCGGGCCAGTTCCAATACGCCGACCTGCTGCCCGTGGAAGCCATTGGCCGTATCGAAAAGGGCGCACCGAACGTGGTGCCGATCGTGACCAAGAACTTTGGTTTCCCCTACATCGTGTTCAACACCAAGGAAGGTGTGCTGGCCCAGCAGCCGATGCGCAAGGCCGTGCAAACCGCCATGGGTGCGGGCGAAATGTTGGCCGCAGGTTTTGGCGACAACCGCTTCTTCGTGGTCGAGCCCAACTTCTTCCCCAAGGGCACGCCTTACTACTCTGAAGCCGGCAGCAAGCTCTACAACGAGCGTAACCCTGCCGCCGCCAAAGAGCAGGCCGCCAAGGCCGGCTACAACGGCCAGCCCGTGCGCATCATGGCCAGCCGCCAGTACGAGTTCCACTACAACATGGCGCTGGTGATGTCCGAGCAGTTGAAGAAGGCCGGTTTCAAGACCGACCTGCAAGTGGTCGACTGGGCCACGCTGGTGCAACGCCGCAACGACTCGAAGCTGTGGGACGTGTACTTCACCCACTCCGGCCTGTTCCCTGAACCCATGCTGTCGCCTCCACAACTGGGTGATGGCGCACCAGGCTGGTGGGATTCCGCCGCCAAGAAGAGCAACCTGCAAGCCTTCAACCAAGAGACCAACATCGCCAAGCGCGGCGCGTTGTGGGGCCAGGTGCAGCAGACGGTGTACGACGAAGTGCCGTTTGTGGAAGTGGGCAAGTTCAACGCCTTGTCGGCGCGCTCCGCCAAGTTGCAAGGCTACACGCCCGCCATCTGGCCATTCTTCTGGAATACCGGCCTAAGTAAATAAGGCTCACCCCCAGGTTGCTCACTTCGTGTAGCTGCCCACCCCCTTGCAGGGGGCAACTCCTACGGCTTGGCGAAGCCAGTTCCGTGGAGTTTCCCTAGGAGGCAGGGGATGCTTTGGGCATCCCCGTTCGCCCTTCGATGGGACCATACTGCCCAGCGGGCAAATGCAGTAGTTGGAGAACTGAATCATGCACTTTTTATTGAAACGCCTGGGCGGGGCGGTGGTGGTGCTCGCCCTGGTGGCGGTGCTCGTCTTCGCCTTGACGCGTCTGGCGTCGGGCGACCCGGTGGCGCTTTTGCTGGGCGACCAGGCCACGGCCGCAGACATTGCGCACGCACGCACCCAATACGGGTTGGACAAACCATTGCCCACGCAATTTGCGTTATGGGTGGGCGAGTTGCTGCAGGGCAACCTGGGGCAGTCGCTGTTCTTGCAGCGCCCTGTGGCGCAGGCTTTGATGGAGCGCGCCGAGCCCACACTGTTCCTGGCCTTGTTTGCGGTCGCCATTGCGGCGGCCATCGGCATTCCTTCGGGCATGGCGGCCGCCATCTGGCGGGGCAGTGCGGCCGACCAGGCGGTGAGCAGCGTGGCCATGCTGGGCGCGAGTGTGCCGAGCTTCTGGCTCGGGCTGATCTTGATTCAGTTGTTTGCCGTGAAGCTGGGCTGGTTTCCGGCCTCGGGTTATGGCGACCCCACCGCGGGTTTTGCCGACCGCCTGCACCACTTGCTGTTGCCAGCGCTGGTGCTGGGTTTGCTGAACTCGGCGCTGATCATTCGTTTCACGCGTGCTTCGATGCTCGACATTCTGGGTGAAGACTACGTGCGCACGGCACGCGCCAAGGGCCTGCCCGAGCGTGTGATCATGATCAAACACGTGCTGCGCAACGCGCTGGTGCCCATCGTCACCGTCCTGGGCCTGACCCTGGCGCTGATGATCGGCGGCACCGTGGTGACCGAGACCGTGTTCAACCTGCCCGGCGTGGGCAACCTGGTGGTGCGTGCGGTGCTGCGCCGTGACTATCCCGTCATCCAAGGCACGCTGTTGGTGATTGCCGCGATCTACGTGTTCATCAATCTGGCCATCGACTTCTTGTACACCTTGGTCGATCCCCGCATTCGCTTGGAGTCGAAGTGATGAACACCCCCAGTCTGCGCGCACTGCGTGTCGCTTTGCCAACCCCCTTGCAGGGGGCGACGCCCATGGCCTGGCAAAGCCAGTTCCATGGCGTCCCCATGAGCGCACCAACATTTGTCCGTTCTTTCGTTGTCCAGGGAGCGTGTCTCCAATGAATTCCTCATCTTCATCTTGGGGCCGTTTGCTCCTGACGTTGCGCCGCCTGTTCGCGCGCAAGGTGGTGTTGGCCTCTGCGCTGGTGCTGCTGTTTGTGGTGGGTGTGGCGGTGGTCTACCCGTTCCTGACCGATGCCGACCCGAACGCGCTGGAGATCAGCCAGCGCCTCAAAGAACCGTCGATCACGCATTGGGCCGGCACCGACGAGCTGGGCCGCGACGTGATGCTGCGCATCGTCTACGGCGCGCGTTACTCCCTGCTGATCGGCTTCATCACCGCCGGTGGCGCCGTGTTGCTGGGCACGCTGCTGGGCATTTTTGCGGGCTTCTTCCGCCGCCTGGATGCGCCGCTGATGCGCATCGTGGACGCCATGATGTCCTTCCCCGACATCTTGCTGGGCATCGCCCTGGTGTCGATCTTGGGCGTGTCGCTGTGGAACGTGATGTTGGCGCTGGTCATCGTCTATACGCCACGCGTGGCGCGCGTGGTGCGTGCCGCCACGCTGGTGCTGCGCGAGCTGTTGTTTGTCGATGCCGCGCGTGCCCTGGGCGTGCGCACGCCGCGCATTTTGCTCAAGCACATCTTGCCGAATTTGATGTCGCCCATCCTGGTGCAAGTGACCTTCATCTTCGCCTACGCCATCCTGGCCGAAGCCGGGTTGTCGTTCCTCGGCGTGGGCGTGCCGCCCGATATTCCGACCTGGGGCACGATGATTGCCGGCAGCCTCGAATACGCCGACAAAGCGTTCTGGACGATCTTAACGCCGGGCCTGGCGATCGTGATCACCGCACTGGCCTTGCAAATGCTGGGCGACGGTGTGCGCGACTTGCTCGACCCCAAGTTGAAGAAGGCTGTGTGAGATTGCCATGAGCGAACAAAACAATATCCCCACGAATGTCTCCACGAACGCGGCGCGTCTAGAGGTCAAAGGCCTCTCTACCTCGTTCGCCACCGATGCCGGGCGCATCCAAAGTGTGGCCGACGTGTCGTTCGCCATCCACCCCGGCGAAACGCTGGCCTTGGTGGGCGAGTCGGGTTCCGGCAAGTCGGTCACCAGCCTCACGTTGATGGGCTTGCATGCCAAAACCTCGCAAGCGCAGGTCGATGGCCAAGCCTGGTTTGTGCAGCGCGACGGCCAACGTGTCGACCTGCTGGCCATGCCCGAGCCCGCCAAACGCAAGCTGCGTGGCAACGAACTGGCGATGATCTTCCAGGAGCCCATGACCAGCCTGAACCCGGTGCTGACCGTGGGCGAGCAGATCGCTGAATCGGCGCGCCTGCACTTGGGCATGGACGGCCGCACGGCCCATGCGCATGCCCAACGCATGCTGCAGTTGGTGGAGATTCCAGCGGCAGCACAGCGTGTCAACGAGTATCCGCACCAGCTTTCCGGCGGCATGCGCCAACGCGTGATGATTGCGCTGGCCATGGCCTGCAACCCCACGTTGCTGATCGCCGACGAGCCGACCACGGCACTCGACGTGACCATCCAGGCGCAAATTCTGGCGCTGATGGGCCGCCTGCAAAAAGAGACCGGCATGAGCATGTTGTTCGTCACGCACAACCTGGGTGTGGTGGCGCAATACGCCGACGCCGTGGCAGTGATGTACGCCGGGCGCATTGTGGAGTCGGCGCGGGTGCACGACCTGTTTGCGCGGCCCGAGCACCCGTACACGCGTGGCCTGCTGGCTTGCCTGCCTGGCGTGGCACGCAAGCGCCAGATGGAAGCAGCCAAGGAGGCAGGGCAGGTGACCCACTCCGGCAAACGCCCACGTCTGGTGGCGATTCCCGGCCAAGTGTCGAGCCCCTTGTCGCCGCCACCCGGCTGCGCCTACGCGCCGCGCTGCGACCGTAAAACCAACACCTGTGAAGCCCGCATGCCCGCGCTGGAGGCCGCAGGCGCTCAGCGCATGGTGCGTTGCATCCACCGAGAGGAAGCCACTGTATGAACGCCGTCATGGACAAAATCGTGGCCCCCACTGAAGTGGAAGCCGAACCGTTGCTGCAGATCCAGCATCTGCGCAAATACTTTGGCAGCGGCACACACCCGGTGCGCGCCGTGGACGATGTGAGCTTCACCATCCGCAAAGGTGAAACGCTGGGGCTGGTGGGGGAGTCTGGCTCGGGCAAAAGCACCATTGGCCGTTTGCTCACGCGTCTGGTCGATCCCACCAGTGGCGAGATGCGCTACTTTGGTCAGGATCAAAAAGATGGCACAGCCGGTGGCGTCGATCTCGCGGGCTTGTCGCAAGGCCAATACCGGCCGTTGCGCTCGAAGATCCAAATCATTTTTCAAGACCCGTATGCCAGCCTGAACCCGCGCATGCGCATCCGCGAAGTGCTGGCCGAAGCGCTGGACACGCACGGCCTGGCCAAAGGCGCCAAACGCCTGCCGCGCATCCACGAGCTGCTGCAGCAAGTGGGCCTGCGGCCCGAGCACGCCGAGCGTTTTCCGCATGAGTTTTCGGGCGGCCAACGCCAGCGCATCGGCATTGCCCGTGCCCTGGCGGTGGAGCCCAAGTTCATCGTCGCAGACGAGCCGTTGTCGGCGCTCGACGTGTCGATTCAGGCGCAGGTGGTCAACCTGTTGATGGAGCTGAAAGAACAGCTTGGCTTGACGCTGCTGTTCATTTCGCACGACCTGGATGTGGTCGAATACCTGTGTGACCGCGTGGTGGTGTTGTACCTGGGCCGGGTGATGGAAATTGCCCCAACCGAGTCGCTCTACGCCAGCCCGCAGCACCCGTACACGCGGGCGCTGTTGGCTGCCGCGCCCATCCCAGACCCTGCCCAACGGCGCGACATTCCGCTGCTGCAAGGCGACTTGCCAAGCCCCGCGAATCCGCCCTCGGGTTGCGTGTTTCGCACCCGTTGCCCCATGGCCGAAGAACGCTGCGCCAGTGCCGACATGCAGTTGCGTGAAATCACGTCGGGGCACTGGAATGCCTGCTGGAAAACCTAAATTTGTGAACGAGAAGTGAGCCAAAAATGACAACAGCCTTCACCTTAGACGCCCACAGCAAGAGCTTCCCGCTTGCCGCTGCGGCTTGCACCTCTGACACCATCGCCGCCAAAGGCTGGAACCTGCTGGCCGATGACCTGGCCTACCCGGTGGTGGCGCTACGCACCTCCGCGCTGGCGCACAACGTGGCCTGGATGCAAAACTTTGCCGAGCGCAAAGGCATTGACCTGGCACCGCACGGCAAGACCACCATGTCGCCCGAGCTGTTTGCAAAACAGTTGGCCGCTGGGGCCTGGGGCCTGACGTTCGCCACCATCTTCCAACTGGCCGTGGGGGTGCAAGCCGGGGCGCGCCGCGCCATCATCGCCAACCAGGTGGTGTGTGATGCCGACTTGGACAGCCTGCACCACCTGCTGCAACAACATGCCGATTTGCGCGTGTGGTTCTTGGTGGACTCCATGGCGCAACTGGCGTTGATCGAAGACTGGGCTGTGCGCCGCAATGCCGCGCGCCGTTTCGACGTGCTGGTCGAAATGGGCGTGCCCGGCCAACGCACCGGCTGCCGCACCCTGGACGAAGCGCTGACCTTGGCCAAGGCCATTTCCGTGTCGCCCGCTGCGCAGTTGGGCGGTATTGAGTGTTATGAAGGCGGCGTGGCGCGCTGTGAAAGCGAACACGATGCGCGCGAAGTGACCGAGCTGGTGCGCCGCGTGACCGAAGTAGCGCGCCAGTGCGACACCCGTGGCCTGTTTGCCGATCCTGAAATTCTGCTCACCGCCGGTGGCTCCGCCGTGTTTGACCTGGTGGTGCCGCTGCTGCGCACCCGGGGCTTGTCGCGCCCAGTGCGTGGTGTGTTGCGCTCCGGCTGCTACATCACCCACGACCACGGCAACTACGCGCGTTTTCTGAAGGTGCTGGAGCAGCGCGAAGGGCTCGACAGCTCACTGCGCCCCGCGCTTGAAGTGTGGGCCATGGTGCAGTCTGTGCCCGAGCCTGGCCTAGCGCTGTTGACCTGCGGTCGACGCGATGTGTCGTACGACCTGGAAATGCCCATGCCCGTGCGCTTGGCACGCCGTGGCGCACGCGAAGCCGTTGACGCGCCCGCAGGCTGGACGATCAGCGCGCTGAACGACCAACACGCCTACCTGCGCTTCGACCCCGCCGGCGCTGTGCCGGCCGTGGGCGACCGCGTGGCCCTGGGCATTTCCCACCCCTGCACCACGTTCGACAAGTGGCGCTGGCTGCCGCTGATCGAAGACGACTGGTCGGTCTCGGGCGCGATCAGCACGCATTTCTAAGATCAAAAACAGCACGGCTCAGCCCAACCCACTCGGCACCACACTCGGCACCCATATGTCCGCCAATATGTCCGCCAATATCTCCGTTTTACCAACGACTTCCAGCCTGTTGCAGCAATTGCGCGAACGCCAACCGGCCTTGCCCGAGGCCCAACGCAACGTGGTGCGCATTGTGCTGGACGACCCGCGCGCGGCCGTGGTGGCCACGGTGGAGCAACTCGCGCAGCAAGCCGGTGTGTCCATGCCCACCATCGTGCGCACCTGCCGCAGCTTCGGCTACGACTCGGTGCGTGAGTTCATGCTGGCCTTGGCGCAAGACTTGGCGGTGTCGGGCTCGTACCTGCACCGCAGCGTGTTGGCTGAAGACAGCGCAAGTGATGTGTCGAACAAGATCGTGCACGCGGCGGTCTCGTCGCTGACCGATCTGGGCCGCCGCATCGACCACGCGGTGCTCGACAAAGTGGCCGACAAGCTGGCCGCCGCGCGCCGCATCGACTGTTATTCGGTGGGGGCGGCGTCGACCTTCATGGCCAGCGAGCTGCAAAGCCGCTTGTTCCGCCTGGGCTGCACGGCCAACGCCATTTTTGATGCGCACCAGCAACTGGTGTCGGCCAACACCTTGGGGCCGGATGGCGTGGCGTTTGTCATCTCCCACGTGGGGCGCATGCCCTACACGGTAGAGGCCGCGCGTTTTGCGCGCTCGCAAGGCGCCACGGTGGTGGCCCTGACGCAACCCGACACCCCGCTGGCCGAAGTGGCCGATCTGGTGCTGGCGGTTTCCGTGCCCCAAGACGCGGTGATGCGTGTGGGCACAGAGGCCTACTTGGCCCACCTGGTGGTGATTGAAATTTTGATGGTGCGCTTGGCGCAAAAGCTCGGGCCCGTGGCAACACGCGGCCTGCAGCAATTCAAACAACTGCTGCACAAGCATGGGTTCGACAGTGCCGAGTTTTCCGGCACCACTGACCAAGTCGACCCAGAGAAATGAAAGCGACAACCATGAGCAAAGCAACCCTTTTGAAGAATGGCTGGATCGTCGACGGCACCGACAGCCCGCGTTGGCAAGGCGACGTGTTGTTGGCCGGCGACCGCATCGTGGCCGTGGCCAAGACCGGTGAAATCGACGCCGTCACGCTAGATGCCTACGGCTCGGTCGAAACCATCGACTGCACCGGCCGCGTGGTGGCCCCAGGGTTCATCGACGTGCACACACACGACGACGCCGCGGTGCTGGACGACCCCGGCATGCTGCCCAAACTCTCGCAAGGCGTGACCACCGTGATCGTGGGCAACTGCGGCATCTCGTTGGCGCCGGTGGTCACCGCCGTGCCGGCCGCGCCGTTGTCGCTGCTGGGGCGCTTGCAGTTTCGCCATGCCAGCATGGCCGAGTACGCGCAGTCGGTTGATAGCGCCACGCCCGCCGTCAACGTGGCCGCGCTGATGGGCCACACGGCCCTGCGCATGCGCCACATTGGCGACCTGCGCCGTGCCGCCACGCCGGAAGAGCGCGACACCATGGCCGCCGCCATGCAAGAGGCGATGGACGCGGGCGCCCTGGGCTTGTCGTCCGGCATCTTCTACGCCGAAGCCTACGCCGCCGACATGCCCGAGCTGGTGGCCGTGGCCACCGTGGCCGCGCGCAACGGCGGCGTGTACGCCACACACATCCGCGACGAGCTGGCGGGCATCTTGCCGGCGCTGCAAGAAGCCGCGCAGACGGCCAAGCAGTCCGGCCTGCCGCTGGTGTTGTCGCACCACAAATGCGCCGGCCCGGCCAACTGGGGCCGCACCAAAGAGACGCTGCCGCTGATCGAAGAAATGGCCAAGGGCCAGGAGATCGCCATGGACGTCTACCCCTACACCGCGGGCTCCACCGTGCTGCGTGAAGACCTGGTGGACGGCATCATCGACATCCTGATCACCGGCAGCCAGCCGCACCCCGAAATGGGAGGCCGCTACCTGGCCGACATCGCCAAAGAATGGGGCGTGACGCAACAAGAAGCGGCGCTGCGCCTCAAGCCGGGCGGCGCCTGCTACTTCCAGATGCGCGAAGACGACGTGGAGCGCGTGGTGACCCACCCGCTCTCGATGATTGGCTCCGATGGCCTGCCGCACGACGAGCGCCCGCACCCACGCCTGTGGGGCGCGTTCCCGCGTGTGCTGGCCAGCTACTGGCGCGAAAAGGGTTTGCTGCGCCTGGAAGAAGCCGTGCACAAGATGACCGGCATGTCGGCCCGGCGTTTCCGCATGGGCAACCGGGGCGTGCTGCGCGCCGGTTTCATGGCCGACGTGGTGGTGTTTGATCCCGAGCTTGTGCAAGACAAGGCCACGTTCGAGTCGCCACGCCAGTTCAGCGCGGGCATCGAGAAGGTGTGGGTCAACGGCGTGTTGAGCTACACCGCAGAGCAGCGCGCCACGGGGCAGCGCGCTGGGCGATTTGTGCGGCGCGGAGCGGCTCAGGCTACCGCCTGATCCCGTTTCATTTGTTGACGAAATACTGAGCTAACGGCGACAGCGGCGCAGGGTTTTCCTAGTGTGTGGGTGGCGGCAGGCTGCGTAAGCTGGCTGTCGCCCCATCAGAGGAGACAACCCCATGCCCCAACAGCCCGCAAAGCCGCAACGCCGCCATTTCTTAACCACCGCATCCGCCACCTTGGCGGGCCTGGCCGCTCCCGCACTGGTGCGTGCCCAGGCTTACCCCGCGCGGCCCATCCGCCTCATTTGCCCCTGGCCAGCGGGCGGCTCCACCGATGCGGTGATCCGCTCTCTGGCCGTCAGTGCCAGCCGCAACTTGGGCGACACCAGCATCATCGTCGACAACAAGCCCGGTGCTGGCGGCATGCTGGGCGCCAACGAGTTGGTCAACGCCAAGCCCGATGGCTATACCTTGTCGCAAGTGCCGTTCGGCGTGTTCCGTTTTCCGCACATGCAAAAAACGGCCTACGACCCGTTGAAAGACTTCACCTGGATCGTGTGCCTCACGGGCTACACCTTTGGCCTTGTGGTGCCGGCCGACTCGCCGTTCAAAACCATCAAAGACCTGGTGGACTTTGCCAAGAAGAACCCCGACCAGGTGACCTATGGCTCCACCGGCACCGGCACCAGCCCGCACTTGGCCGTGGAAGAGTTTGCGCAAACGGCCGGCATCCAATTGCGCCACGTACCCTTCAAAGGCAATGCCGACAACATGCAAGCCGTGCTGGGCGGCCATGTGATGGCCGCCACCGACGCCACCGGCTGGGGCCCGCACGTCGACGCCGGCAAGCTGCGCCTGCTGGCCACCTACGGCTCGCAGCGCACCAAGCGCTGGCCCAACGTGCCCACGCTCAACGAGTTGGGCTACAAGACGGTGTCTGATTCGCCGTTTGGTGTGTGTGGCCCCAAGGGCATGGACGCTGCTGTGGTGAAAACCATCCACGATGCGTTCCGCAAAACGCTGGAAGACCCTGCGGTGCTGGCCACGTTTGAGAAGTACGACCAGACCGTGATCTACAAAGACACCGCCGCCTACACGCAATACGCGCGCGAGACCTTTGTGGCGGAGAAGGCGACGATCGAGCGGCTGGGCTTGGCGGGCAAGGGCTAGGGAAGGGTCTAAGGAAAAAGGGCCTTTTGCGCTTTCTGTATATGCGCAAACAGCTATTGAATCAATAGCATTAAAGGATTGACGTAGACGCGCCGCCAAGCACCATATGCTGGCGGCGTTTCCGTTTCTGGAGAGTGTTCAGCACTGTTCAGTTTCTGCGCAGTTGTGGTGTGTTGGCGCACCTGCGCAGGGGGGGGCACACATGGGGCTTCGTCAGTGGAAAACGTGGAATGCCGCGCCGGCATTGGCTTGGCGCGAATGTGGCGGTGATGGGCCGGTGCTGGTACGTGCTTTGCGCCACGGTTAGGGTGAGCCGCACAGCTTGCGGCTCGCAGAAGCTATTTCTTCCCTTAAAACCGCCAGCAGGAGACAACACCATGGACATGGCAGAGATCAAGCACTTCGGCCTCGAAAACCCTTACAAGAAGCAATACGGCAACTACATCGGCGGCGAGTGGGTGCCGCCTATCGACGGGCAGTACTTTGACAACGCCACGCCCATCACCGGCAAGGCGTTCACCAGCATCCCGCGCTCCAACGCCAAGGACATTGAGGCCGCGCTGGATGCCGCCCACAAGGCCAAAGACGCCTGGGGCAAAACCTCGACCACCGTGCGCGCCAACATCTTGCTGAAGATTGCCGACCGCATGGAGGCCAACCTCAAGACCTTGGCTGTGGCCGAGACCATCGACAACGGCAAGCCTCTGCGCGAAACCTTGGCCGCCGACCTGCCGCTGGCCATCGACCACTTCCGCTACTTTGCGGGCTGCATCCGCGCGCAAGAAGGCGGCATCAGCGAGATCGACAGCACCACCGTGGCCTACCATTTCCACGAACCGCTGGGCGTGGTGGGGCAGATCATTCCGTGGAATTTCCCGATCCTGATGGCGGTGTGGAAGCTGGCACCAGCGCTGGCGGCGGGCAACTGCGTGGTGCTGAAGCCGGCAGAGCAAACCCCGGCATCCATTCTGGTGTTGCTGGAATTGGTGGGCGACCTGCTGCCGCCGGGTGTGCTGAACGTAGTCAACGGCTTTGGTCTGGAAGCCGGAAAACCGCTGGCCTCCAGCCCCCGCATCGCCAAGATTGCGTTCACCGGCGAGACCAGCACCGGCCGTTTGATCATGCAGTACGCCAGCCAAAATTTGATTCCGGTGACCCTGGAGCTGGGCGGCAAAAGCCCGAACATTTTCTTTGCCGACGTGATGGACAAAGACGACGCCTTTTTTGACAAGGCACTCGAAGGCTTCTCGATGTTTGCGCTCAACCAGGGTGAGGTTTGCACCTGCCCCAGTCGCGCGTTGGTGCAGGAGTCGATCTACGAGAAGTTCATGGAGCGTGCACTGGTGCGCGTGAAGTCCATCAAGCAAGGCCACCCGCTGGACGCCACCACCATGGTGGGCGCGCAGGCCTCGCAAGAGCAGCTTGAGAAGATCATGTCGTACATCGAGATTGGCAAACAAGAGGGCGCCACCTTGCTCACCGGCGGCGAGCGGCTGATGCAGACCGGCGACGCGCTGGGCGGCTTTTATGTAGAGCCAACAGTGTTCAAAGGCCACAACAAGATGCGCATCTTCCAGGAGGAAATCTTTGGCCCGGTGTTGTCGGTCACTACCTTCAAGGACGAAGCCGAAGCCTTGGAAATTGCGAATGACAGCCTGTATGGTTTGGGCGCCGGTGTGTGGTCGCGCGACATGAACACGGCCTTCCGCATGGGCCGTGGCATTCAGGCGGGCCGGGTGTGGACCAACTGCTACCACGCCTATCCGGCGCACGCTGCGTTTGGAGGCTACAAGCAGTCGGGCATTGGGCGCGAGAACCACCGCATGATGCTGGATCACTACCAGCAGACGAAGAACCTGCTGGTGAGTTACTCACCTGACAAGCTGGGCTTTTTCTAACCCTTGGTGTAGCGGTAGACCGTGTTGCGCGACACGCCTAATGTGCGCGCAGCGGCCGACACATTGCCTTGGTGCTGGGCCAGCGCCAGGGCAATGGCGTCTGCTGTGACTTGCTGCAGACGTGCGGTGTGGGCTGCAGGTGCTTGTGCCTGCTGTGGCGTGGCCGGCGCCGCGCATTCATCGAGAAAGTCGTCTGGCAGGTGCTCGCGCCGAATCTCAAGTTCGCCCTCGGCCAGCACGGCGGCGGTGCGCAGCACGTTGGCCAACTGGCGTAGGTTGCCTGGCCAGGCGTAGCTGTTGAACAAGTCCATCACGTCACTGCCAACACGTTGTGGCGACGACGCTTCACTTTGGTTTTGGCTTTGCAGCATGCGCGCTACCACAGCGGCTAAGTCTGTTCGTTCGCGCAGCGGCGGCAGCTTCACCACCAGGCCATTGAGCCGGTAGTACAAGTCTTCGCGGAAGCTGCCTGCGGCGATCAGCTCACGCAGGTTGCGGTGTGTGGCGCAGACCACGGCCACGTCGACACGCACCACACGGCTGCCGCCCAGCGGGGTGACGCTGCGCTCTTGCAGCACCCGCAGCAAGCGCGCTTGCATCTGCAGCGGCATGTCGCCAATCTCATCGAGGAACAAGGTGCCGCCATGCGCCTGCACAATCTTGCCCACGCTGCCTTTGCGGCGCGCGCCAGTGAAGGCGCCGTCGTCGTAGCCAAACAGTTCGGACTCGATGAGGGTTTCAGGAATGGCGGCGCAGTTCAGCGCCACAAACGGGCCGCTGCGGCGTGGCGAGTCGTTGTGGATGGCCTGGGCCAGCAGCTCTTTGCCGGTGCCGGTTTCGCCCAGGATCAGCGTGGCGATGTCGCGGCCCAGCAGCTTGCTGACGCGTTGCAAGGCTTGCGCGAGTTGCGGGTCGCCGGTGTTGAGGTAGCGCAGGCTGGAGAGGGCGGGTTTAGGGGAAGGCTTTGGCGCTGGCTTTGAAGGTGCAGGCGTCAACGCAGCATCGTCAAACCGGCCAACATCAAACGCAAAACTGCGGTGCTGGGTGAACGGGTGGTACTCGGCACGCGCCATTACCTTGACGCCGCTGGGCAGGGTCATGCCCAACAGCTCGGGCGCCGCACTGCGGCAGTGGGCCAGCACCATGGCCATTTCCGTGCCCATCAGCGAGGAGAAGGTGTGCGCCTGCAGAGCGCGCAACGGCATGCCAAGTTGGAACTGCCCGCTGCGGTTGGCCGAGAGAAAACGCCCGTCGGGGGTGAAGGCCGCCATGCCTTGCATGAGGGTGCCAATGAACTCGGGCCGCGCATGGAAGTACACCAGCACCTGCTGCTCAAAGCTTTTGTGGAACACATGGTTTTCCACCATCTGCGCAGACATGCGCACCAGGGCCATGGTGTGTTTGTTTTGGCTGTGCTGGTCGCCGCTGACGTCCAGCGCGCCCATGATGTGGCCCGCAGGGTCGAGGATGGGCGCGCACGAGCAGGTGATGAAATGGTTGGCGCGCAAGAAGTGTTCAGCGGCGTGGACTTGTGTGGGTGTGCCCTCCACCAAGGCCGTGCCAATGGCGTTGGTGCCCTTGCTTTGCTCGGACCAAATGACGCCCGGGCGCAGCGCCACGCGGTTGGCCTTGGCCAGAAAGTCGTCGTCGCCCAGTGCATGCAAGATGGTGCCGGTGCTGTCGGTCAGGATCACCATGCTGTCGGTGCTGATGATCTGCTGGTAGAGCGTTTCCATCACCGGCAGGGCGTGGCTGCACAAGGCGAGGTTGCGCGCGCGTAATTCGCCTAGGGCGTGATCGGGCAGGGCGTGGAGGTCGGCGGCATCGTGCGCTTGCAGGCCGTGGGCCAGCGAGCGTTGGTGGGCGAGGGCGATCAACGCCCCGGCAGCTTGCGCGGCCTGAACGGACTGTGCGGCAGACGCATCAAAAGAGCCGGGCTGCGCCAGCCCCGATTGAGAACGGGTCGACATGTCTCCTCCAATAGAGGTGCGAGCCCGTGGAAACTGACATTTTTATAGGCCGGGCTCGATGGTGACCATACCATGCGAGCCCGATGCCCGACTTACAACGAGATAGCTTTACAGCTTCGCCAAGCGGTCGAGCGCGAGTTGCAGGGTCTCGTCTTTTTTGGCGTAGCAAAAGCGCACCACGCGTTGGTCGAACTGGTTGCCGTAGAAGGCGGAAAGTGGAATCGCCGCCACGCCGATTTCAGACGTGAGCCAGAGGCAGAAGTCGGCTTCGCTCAAGTCGCTGATGGCCGAGATGTCCACACACTGGAAGTAGCTGCCTTCACTGGGCAACAGCTTGAAGCGGGTTTTGGCCAAGCCTTCGCGGAACAGGTCGCGCTTGCGCTGGTAGAACGCGGGCAAGTCCAGGTAGGGCTGCGGGCTGGCCATGTAGCGCGCCAGGCCGTGCTGCACCGGCGTGTTGACGGTGAACACGTTGAACTGGTGCACCTTGCGGAACTCGGCCGTGAGGCTGGCTGGGGCCGCCACGGTGCCGACTTTCCAACCCGTGACGTGGTAAGTCTTGCCGAAGCTGGAGACGATGAAGGCACGTGCCGCCAAGCTCGGGTAACGCGCCGCGCTTTCGTGTTGGCGCTGGTCGAACACCATGTGTTCGTAGACCTCGTCACTGATCAGCAGCACGTCGGTGGGGGCCAGCAAGTCTTGCAACTGCAGCATGTCTTCGCGCGACCAGATGGTGGCGCTGGGGTTGTGCGGCGAGTTGATCAGGATGGCGCGGGTCTTGGGCGTCATGGCCGCTGCGATCTTGTCGAAGTCGGGGCGGAAAGTGCCCGGCGTCAGCGGTACGCGCACCACGGTGCCGCCCGCCAGCTCGATGTTCGGCACGTAGCTGTCGTAGCAGGGCTCGAGCACGATAACTTCGTCACCCGCGCGCACCACGGCCAAGATGGCGGTGATGATGGCCTGGGTGGCGCCAGCGGTGATGGTGATCTCGCTGGCCGGGTTGTATTTGTAGCCGTGCAGCGCCTCGATCTTCGCCGCCACGGCTTCGCGCAGTGGCGCCACACCGGTCATGGGCGGGTACTGGTTCAGGCCTTCCTGCATGGCCGAGGTCACGGCGTTGACCAGTGCAGGGTCGCAGTTGAAGTCTGGAAAACCTTGCCCCAAATTCACCGCGCCTTTTTCGGCCGCCAGGGCCGACATCACCGTGAAGATGGTGGTGCCCACGGCGGGCAGCTTGGTTTGCAGGACGGGGGTGCGGGGGGCAATGTTGGCGGTTGTCTCGGTGCTCATGGTCGCAAAACAATTAGTTGGGCGGTTGAATCGAAAAAGCAAAAAGTGATCGTACTGGTTTCAACGGTCAGTCAAGGAGAACACGGTTCCAGATCAGAACCACCACGGAACCGGCTTCGCCGGGCCGTTGGTGGTGCCCCCTGCAAGGGGGTGGGCGGCTACACGCAGTGAGCAACCTGGGGGTGTTCAAAGCTCGTAGTCGTTGACGTGGCCATTCATGGCCTTGGCGACCAGGTTGCGGTTCAAACGGTCGCTCAACAGCTCGGCAAACTGGTAGACGAAGTTGCGCAGGTAAGCACCGCGTTTGAACGCGACACGCGCCACGTTGATGCCAAACAGCGAACCCACGGGGCGGGTGATGAGGTCGGAGTTGACGTCGTCACGCACGGCCATTTCGGCCACGATGCCGATGCCCAGCCCTAGGCGCACATAGGTCTTGATCACGTCCGAGTCGATGGCTTCGAGCGCAATGCGCGGCTCGAGTTTGCGCGAGGCAAAGGCCTGATCAATCTTGGTACGGCCGGTGAAGGACGGGTGGTAGGTGATCAGCGGCTCTTTGGCGATGTCTTCGAGCGTCAGGCGCTCTTTGGCGGCCAGCGGGTGGTTGGGTGGCAGCACCACCACGTGTTGCCACTCATAACAGGGCAAGGTCACCAGCTCGGTGTAGTTGGAGAGCGATTCGGTGGCAATGCCGATCTCGGCCACCTCGTCCAGCAGCATGCGCGCGACTTGGTCGGGCGCGCCTTGGTGCAGGCTGACGTTAACCTTGGGAAAGCTTTCACGCAGCCGCGCCACGGGCACGGGCAGCACGTAGCGGGCCTGGGTGTGGGTGGTGGCAATCGACAGGGTGCCGCTGTCTTGGGCGCTGAACTGCTCACCAATGCGCTTCAGGTTGCCGACTTCGCGCATGATGGCCTCGATGCTTTGCAGCACGTGCTGACCGGGTTCGGTGATGCGTTTGAGGCGCTTGCCGTGGCGCGCGAAGATCTCGACGCCCAGCTCTTCTTCGAGTTCGATAATGGCTTTGGACACGCCCGGTTGCGAGGTGTGCAAGGCCTTTGCCGCTTCGGTCAGGTTCAGGTTGCGACGGGCCGCTTCCTGGACAAAGCGAAATTGGTGTAGATTCATATCGAATTTCAGCTAACGTTGAAATTCATTATGCATCAGTGCTCTATTGAAAGTCAGTCGAGCGCGATTTTAGCGATCAAATCGATCAGGTCGGGGTGCTCCCCCACGGCGGGTTGAAGCTTCCACGCCACAGTGGGGTGAAGTACTTGGGCGGCCGCCAGCAACTTTGGCAAGTCTTCGCGAGCATGCCGGCCAACGCCTAGGAACAATGGCACCACGGTGATCTGCGTGGCGCCCTGGGCGATGAGTTGTGCGGTGGCTGTGTCGAAGTCGGGCTCGGTCAGTTCGAGATAGGCGCAACACACCGCTGCGTCCGGCTCTTTTGCCGCGACCCGCGCGGCCACGGCTTGCATGGGCTGGTGCCAGACCGGATCACGCGAGCCGTGGGCGAAGAGAAGAATTCCTTTGCGGAACATCGTGACAGGTCTTCGCTAACGCTTCAATACCAGCCAGCCAAACGCCCCCAGCGACAACACCGAGTAAATCAGCCCCGGCGCGGCAGCCGTGAGCCACGGTTGCCAGTTCTGCAGGTTGCCGATGTAGCCAAACACGTTGTTCAACAAGAAGAAGCTGATGCCGGCCATCACACCGCCAAACACATAGGTGGCGATGCCACCCGAGCGGAAGTGCAGGTAGGCAAACGGCAGGGCCAATACCACCATCACGATGCAACTGATGGGGTAGAACACCTTGCGCCAGAACTCAATCTCGTAGCGCTGGGCCGACTGGCCGTTGGCTTCCAGGTGGGTGATGTACTGGTACAGGTCGATGGTGCGCATGCGGTCTGGCTTGAGCAGGGCGGTCGACACCATCTCGGCCGAAATTTCGGTGGGCCAACGGTAGGTGTCCATCTGTGTGCGTTTCACCGAAGCCTGTTCGCTGTTGGCGGTGTCAAACACGGTGCGCCGTACGTTGGTCAGGTCCCAGCCCTTGCTGTCCGGCGCGAAGGTGCCCGATGCCGCTTGTACGCTGGCGTTCAAGCGGCCGCGCTCGTCAAACTCAAAAATACGGATGCTTTCCATGGTGCGCCCGGCTTTCAGGGAGCCTACGTTCACGGCAGACGAGTTGTTGCCTTGCTTTTCTTTGAGCCACGCACCCGTCTGGCCGATGGAAATGGCGCCGACGAAAGGCGCTTTGACCAACTGTGAGGCTCGGTCGGTGGTGGGGGCGAGATAGTCGCCCACGGCAAAGGTCAGCACTACAAAACCTAACGCCATGATCAACAGCGTCTGTAGCGCGCGCCAGGGCCCGAGCCCGCTGGTGCGCAGAATGGTGTATTCAGAGCTTTGTGCCAGCCGGGCCATGACGAAGATGGTGCCGATCAACACCGCAATGGGCAGCAATTCGTACAAGTGGCTGGGGACCATCAGCGTCACCACAAGGAACAGCCGCAGCATGTCGTAATTGGCCGAGCCGGGTTTGCCGATGTCGCGCAGCTCATCGACAAAGTCGAAAAAGAAAAACAGCGCGAGAAACCCCAGGGCGACAAACACCACGGCGGAAAGAATCTCTTTGTAGAGCAGGCGGCGGATGGTCTTCATGAGGTTTGGGCTTGCTTCTTGGCGGGCAGCAGGGCGTGCCAGGTCCAGCGGTTGTGGCGAACGGTGAGCCAGACCATGGCCAGCACAAAAACGCCACCATGCAAGGCGATCAGAAAGGGTGCAAAGCCAATCGAGCCATTGCCGATCCAGTTCTGCCCCAGGTTCAGCAGGTTGTAGTAAACGACGAATGTGAACAGGGCCAGGACAAGGTTGCCGCCCCGGGCGGAGCGCGGGTTGCCCGACGACACGGCAAGGGCAATTAGCACAAAATTGAACGAAGCCAGCCCTAAGCCTATGCGCCAAGCCAGTTCAGACAAGTCACCGCGAGTGCGTGATATCAGCAGATCCATTGTGGTGCGGGCACGCCAGGGTACCTCGTCTATGGCCTCCACGACCTTTTCGCCAATGCGTGTGCCGTATTCGTCGAAATCGCTGACCTTCAGATCGAGCTTGCCGATGCTCGATTCCACGCGTTGGCCGTTTTGCAACATCAGGAAGCGGCCATCTTCTTCCACCTCGATGCGCGCGCTGCGGGCCGAAGTCACGGCTTCCTTGCCGTGGTCTACCGAGGAGATGAATACGTTGTTGCCGGTGCGGGCGTCGGGGGAGTCCTTGTCAATAAAGAAAACGCGTGTGCCGCTGGAGGATTCCTGGAACTGGCCAGGCGCCACGCGCTCCAGGTCGCCACGCTTCTCGTAGCGGTTTTTCATGTCGCTGATTTGCTGGTTGGTCCAGGGCCAGACAAACAAAGCCAGCGCCGCTACGGCCAGCATCATGGGCCAGGCGAAACGCAGCAACGGCTTCAAAAAGCCAAAAAGCCCCTGGCCACCGGCAAACCAGATGGCCATTTCGCTGTCGCGGTACATGCGTGATAGCGTGGACACCACGGCGATGAACAGGCTCAGCGTAAGAATGGGCGCCAGATAACCCAGCACGGTATAGCCCATCACCATCAGCACTTCTGATGGGTTGACGCTGCCTTTGGAGGCCTGGCCGAGTGTGCGGATCAGCATCATGGTCATGACCACGGTGACCAACGCCACCAGCGTCGCGCCAAAACTGCGCGCAAGCTCTTTGCGAATGGAGGAATGGAATAACATCGTCTTCAACGAAAGGGTGAATTATGAACTTTGAGTTGAAATCGTTGGATCTGGCCGGCGCCGCCGCAGAGAAGTGTGAAGCATTGGTGGTCTTGGTGCCTGAGGGCTTGGTCAAGTCCGGTAAGAGTTCATTGTCACTGCTCATCGAGCAGTCCGGCAAAGCCGGGGATTTCGAGGGCAAGGCTGGCAAATTGCTGCAGACCTACCGCGTCGATGGCGTGGCCGCACCCAAAGTGGTGCTGGTCGGGATGGGCGATGGTAGCGCCAAACAAGTCCGCCAAGCGATTGGTGCGGCTTGCGGCGCACTGAAGAGCGCCAAAATCAAGAAACTCGTCTTGGCTTTTGCCAGCACGCCACAGGCCGGTGCGGTGCGCGCGGCCGTGTTGGCTGTGGCCGACGCCACTTACGTCTACACCACCACCAAACCCAAGGCCGAAGGCCGAACCCTGACGCGCGTGCTGCTGGGCCTGCCCGAAGCCGCGCCTTGGCGTGCCGAGCTCAATTTGGGCCAGGCCTTGGCCACGGGCATTGAGTTCACCAAGGAATGGGGCAACCGCCCGGCCAACCACGCCACGCCGACGCTGTTGGCGCAGGCGGCCAAGGGCTTGGCCAAGCTGCCGAAAATCAAGTGCGAAGTGCTCGGTCCGCGTGAAGTCGAAAAGCTGGGCATGCATACTTTCATGTCGGTGGCCCAGGGCTCCAAAGAGCCGCTACGCTTCATCGTGCTGCGTTATGACGGCGGCGCCAAAACCGCCGCGCCGCATGTGCTGGTGGGCAAGGGCATTACGTTCGACACCGGCGGCATTTCCATCAAGCCCTCGGCCGAGATGGACGAGATGAAGTTCGACATGTGCGGCGCGGCCAGCGTGTTGGGGGTGTTCCGTGCGTTGGCAGAAATCCAGCCGAATATCAACGTGGTGGGGCTGATTCCGGCTTGTGAAAACATGCCCGACGGCGGTGCGGTCAAGCCTGGCGATGTGGTGACCAGCATGAGCGGCCAAACTGTCGAGAATCTCAATACTGACGCCGAAGGCCGCCTGGTACTGTGCGACGCTCTGCATTACGCCGCGCGCTTCAAGCCTGCGGCCATCGTCGATATTGCGACGTTGACCGGCGCCTGCGTGGTGGCCCTGGGCGGTGTACGCAGTGGCGTGTTCGCCAACGATGATGGTTTGGCGCAAGCCCTGCTGGAAGCTGGGGATGCCGCACTTGACCCCGGCTGGCGCCTGCCGCTGGACGACGAATACGGCGAAGGCCTGAAAAGCAATTTTGCCGACGTGGCCAACGTGGCGGGGCGCGCGGGTGGGGCGGTCACCGCAGCCAAGTTCCTGCAACGTTTTGTGGGCACGACGCGTTGGGGGCATCTGGACATCGCTGGCACGGCTTGGCGCAGCGGCGCGGCCAAGGGCGCAACGGGCCGTCCTGTAGGGCTGTTGGTGCATTACCTGCTGGGTCAGGCTTCGAGCGCTGCGAAAACCGTGGCACCTCGCACTTCGCGTGCGGCTACGCGGCAATCGGCGGTTAAGGTGGCGGTTAAGACGCCAGCCAAGGCGGCTCCGCGCGCAGCGGTTAAACGCACGGCATGATTTTGAAGCGAAAGACGGTTTTGCGATGACGGCGATTGCCTTTCACTTCAACGCGCCCGACAAGCTGGCCTATGCCTGCCGCCTGCTGCGCAAGGCGGTGGGGTCGGGCGCCAAGGTGGTCGTGACCGGGGAGGGCGGGGTTTTGGCCCGCCTCGACACGGCGCTTTGGACGTTTTCGCAGCTCGACTTTGTGCCCCACGCTACGGACCGCGCCCCGCGGGATGTTTTTGACAACTCCCCGGTGGTGCTGACGACGCAGCTGGATGTGGTACCGCACAAGCAGGTGCTGCTGAACCTGGGGCATGTGGTGCCGGCCGGTTTCGATGGCTTTGAGCGCGTGATCGAGGTCGTGAGCCTGGATGACGAGGACCGGGCCCTGGCACGGCAGCGCTGGAAGCATTATGCAGCGCTCGGCTACGAGATTGAGCGCAAGGATCTGGTGTTGAAGGAGTCTGCCTGATGCAAGCCCCCCCGCGTGTTCCCCCTCGTTTTGTACCCACTCTGACCGAAGTGGTGGTTCCCACTGTCGCGCTGGAAACCCCGCAACCGGTGCGAGAAGAAGATGCTGTCGCGGTGGGAATGCTGCCGGAACTGCCTGCAGTTGCAACGCCCATTTATGGTGCAAATACCAGCGCAGAAGCGGTGCATCCAGACCCTGTTCAGGCCGCTACCTTGGCGGCCGAGGCGCTGGAAGATCAAATTATTCACCGCGTGATGCAGCGCGTAGACCTGTCGCTAGAGCGACGTTTGCAGGACGCGATTGCCACCATGGTGTTGCAACAAACGCAATCACTTGTACCGCGGCTGCGTGAAGAAATCGAATTTGTCGTGCGCCAATCGGTGTCGGATGCGGTCGCTGATGAGCTGGCAACCCGCAGCCCACCTTGATTTAGAGCTAAAGCATTTGTGTGAAGACCGAACAAGCTGACGCTTTGCTGACAGCTTGGATGACGGCAGGGATTTAGCTTAATTAACAAAAAGCAACAATCTGCCGACCCCGCGCCTACCCCTATGTTGTAGGCCCGGAAATTGCGCTATTGTCACGCTCGTGAATTTTGTGCATTCACGGAGTGATAACTCTTAAGCCATTTTCTAATCGGAGTATTTATGCAAATGAAGTTGAAACTGACCGTCGCAGCTGCTATCGCTGCTGTTGCTGGCATGGCCTCTGCACAAGACGTGCAAGTGGTCAAGATTGGCCACGTCGGCCCGGTTTCTGGTCCTCAGGCCCACTACGGCAAGGACAATGAAAATGGTTCGCGTATGGCTATCGAAGAGCTGAATACGCAAAACATCGTCATCGGTGGCAAGAAGATCAAGTTCGAACTGCAAGCCGAAGACGACGCTGCTGATCCAAAGCAAGGCACGGCTGCTGCACAAAAACTGTGCGACGCTAAAGTTGCTGGCGTGGTGGGCCACTTGAACTCGGGTACCACCATTCCCGCTTCCAAGGTCTATAACGACTGCGGCATTCCTCACGTGACGGGCGCGGCAACCAACCCCAACCTGACGAAGCCTGGCTACAAGACCACGTACCGCATCATCGCCAACGACAACGCTCTGGGTGCTGGCCTGGGCTTTTACGCTGCTGACGCACTGAAGCTGAAGAAGGTTGCCATCATCGACGACCGTACCGCTTACGGCCAAGGCGTGGCAGAAGTGTTCAAGAAAACGGCTTTGGCCAAGGGCTTGACCGTGGTGGACGAACAGTTCACGACCGACAAGGCTACCGACTTCATGGCGATCTTGACCGCCATCAAGTCCAAGGCTCCGGACGGTATCTTCTACGGTGGTATGGACCCACAAGCTGGCCCCATGCTGCGTCAGATGGAGCAACTCGGCATGTCGAACGTCAAGTTCTTCGGTGGCGACGGCATCTGCACCTCGGAAATCGCCAAGCTCGCTGGCGGCGCCAAGACCCTGGAAAACGTGATCTGCGCTGAAGGCGGCGCTTCGTTGGCCAAGATGCCTGGCGGCACCGCTTGGAAAGCCAAGTACGACGCCAAGTACCCAGGCCAATTCCAGGTTTACAGCCCCTACACCTACGACGCAACGTTCCTGCTGGTCGACGCTATGAAGCGTGCCAACTCGGTCGATCCTAAGGTCTACACCCCTGAGTTGATCAAGAGCAACTACAAGGGCGTGACCACCACGATCCAGTTCGAACCTAACGGCGAACTGAAGAACCCAGCTATTACCTTGTACGTGTACAAGGACGGCAAGAAGACCCCTCTGAACTAAGCTCTCGCTGAAGTTTGGGTCTTTCCCAGAAAGCCACCGTAAGGTGGCTTTTTTCATGCGGATGTGGGCTTTGATTGAACCTCAGAAGAGGCGCATCGACGGGCTCAGGTCAGCAATATAGAAGCGTAGAAGCGGAAATGAAAAAAGCCCTAGAACTTGCGTTCTAGGGCTTTTAAACCATCACTGGCTGTGTTTGTTGGATGAAGCAAACACACATTTGGCGGAACAGGCGGGATTCGAACCCGCGGAGGGCTATTAACCCTCACACGCTTTCCAGGCGTGCGACTTAAACCACTCATCCACCGTTCCTGAGCCTACGATTATAGCAGTCAAAGTCGCGCGTTTCGGGTTGGCGCCGCATGTCTTTCAAGATCTTCCAGTAAAACGAACTCCAGCGCCTTCATGTGTGTCGATTCAAGTACCACCAGTGGCGCACAGCCCGCTTCCAATGCTTCTTTCCAGCGGTTCGCACACAGGCACCAGCGGTCGCCCGGGCGCAGGCCGGCAAAACGGTAGCTCGGGCGGGGTGTGGAAAGGTCGTTGCCACGCAGGGCCGAAAACGCCAGGAACTCGGCGGTGACCTTGACGCAGATGACATGCGCGCCCGTGTCTTCATCGCTGGTGCTGCAGCAGCCATCGCGAAAGAAGCCGGTGAGCGGGTCGTAAGAGCAGGGGACAAGCTCAGACCCTAGTACGTTGTGATCCATGTTGGTTCCTTGAGAGAACGTGATGTAACGTGACCAAACTACCGGCCCCAAAGCGAGATGAGCGAAATGAACTGCGGTCGAAGGCTCAATTGGCTTTGCCGGTTTGCAGCATTTTCATCGCAGAAGTGACTAGTGCGGAAACTTCCGTCATGTTACTGGGCACGATCAACGTGGTCGATGCATCTGCTGCGACTTTGCCATAGGCTTCAACGGCTTTTTCGGCCACTTTCAACTGCACGGCCTGCTCGCCACCGGGCTGGCGAATAGCGTTGGCCACCACTGCGATGGCTTGGGCCGTGGCTTCGGCCACTGCGGTGATGGACGCCGCCTCACCTTGCGCGTTGTTGATGGCGGCTTGTTTCTCGCCTTCAGAGCGCGCAATAAAGGCTTCCCGTTCGCCAGTGGCGATGTTGATCTGCTCTTGGCGGCGGCCTTCAGAGGCCGCGATCAGCGCGCGCTTCTCGCGTTCGGCGGTGATCTGCGCCTGCATAGCGTGCAGAATTTCTTTGGGCGGCGTCAGGTCCTTAATCTCGTAACGCAGCACCTTCACGCCCCAGTTGAGCGCCGCCTCGTCAATGGCTTGCACCACTTGGGCGTTGATGATGTCGCGTTCTTCAAATGTCTTGTCGAGTTCAAGCTTGCCGATCACGCTGCGCAGAGAGGTCTGTGCCAGTTGCGAGATCGCCATGATGTAGTTCGACGAACCGTAGCTTGCGCGCATGGCGTCGGTCACCTGGAAGTACAGAATGCCGTCGACCTGCAGTTGCGTGTTGTCCCGCGTAATGCAAACCTGGCTCGGAATGTCGAGCGGAATTTCTTTCAGGCTGTGTTTGTAGGCCAGCCGGTCGATGAACGGGACGATGAAGTTCAAGCCCGGCGTCAACGTGCCGTGGTACTTGCCCAAACGCTCGACCACCCAGGCGTTTTGCTGTGGCACCACCTTCACGGAGCGGCTGATAAAAATAGCGGCAATGACCAAAATAACGACAGCAACTTCCATCTCACGCTCCTCTTTCTGTTTTTGAATTTGCCGGGGGCTCCCAGCGCTCGGCGGTTATGGCGACGTTGAATAAGTTTTCTCGGATGGCCGCGCCCTGGAATGGGAGGGACTGCTAGGCGTAAACCGCAGCCATAGCTTGTGCTATGGCGAGGATTTACAACGCCGCAGGCTGCCCATTCCAGGGATGCGGGCGCCGGGAGAAACTTGTTCAGCGTTGCCTTATACCTTGTCGACCAATAGCCGGTTGCCCACTACTTCTACTACGCGGTAGTTGCCAGGGCTAGGGGAGGTAGATGGATTGCGCAGCGCCACCGTCCAATGTGCTCCACGGTACGACGTGCTGCCGGTGCCGTCGGGCTGCCAGGCGTTCACGTAGACGGACGCACCGATGTCTTGGTTGACGTCGGGGTTGGCGCTGGCTGGCGGAGCGGTGGTGTTGCGCCGTTTGCGTACGTAGTAGCACGCCATCACTGCACCGCCGCCCACCACTGCGGCAACCAGCACCTGGGCAGTGAGCCCTATGCCCGCGTAGCCCACCAATGCGGCAGTGGCAAAGCCCAGTGCCAACATCAGCAAATAAAACGTGCCGGTGACCAATTCAAGGCCTACGGCAACCCCGGCGATCAGCCACCAGATTGTGGTTTCCTGCATCTGCATCTCCTCTGTTTTGTCTTGAGTACACCACATTGTGGAGGCGCTAATTTCGCATCGCCAAAGCACGTTCACAAGAATTCCTTACACTTCGCGCCTGTTTTTGTTTTTATCCCCCCTTTGGCCGGAGGCCGCCCATGAAATTTCGCTTCCCCATCGTCATCATCGACGAGGACTTTCGCTCTGAAAACACGTCGGGTCTGGGCATTCGCGCCCTGGCACAGGCGATCGAGAGTGAAGGCTTTGAGGTGCTGGGGGTGACCAGCTATGGCGATTTGAGCCAGTTTGCCCAGCAGCAAAGCCGCGCCAGCGCGTTCATCTTGTCGATTGACGACGAAGAGTTCACCCAAGGGCCCGACTTGGACCCCGCAGTGCTCAACCTGCGCCACTTCATCGATGAAGTGCGCCGCAAGAACCTGGACGTACCGATCTACGTGTATGGCGAGACGAAAACCTCGCGCCATATGCCGAACGATATCTTGCGTGAGTTACACGGCTTCATCCACATGTTTGAAGACACGCCGGAGTTTGTGGCGCGTCACATCATCCGTGAAGCCAAGTCGTATCTGGAAGGCGTGCAGCCGCCGTTCTTCAAGGCGCTGCTCGACTATGCGGAAGACGGTTCGTACTCGTGGCACTGCCCCGGCCACTCGGGCGGCGTGGCGTTTTTGAAGAGCCCTGTGGGCCAGATGTTCCACCAGTTCTTTGGTGAAAACATGCTGCGCGCCGACGTCTGCAATGCCGTGGAAGAACTCGGCCAATTGCTCGACCACACCGGCCCGATTGCAGCCAGCGAGCGCAACGCCGCGCGCATCTTCAACGCCGACCATTGCTTCTTCGTGACCAACGGCACCAGTACCAGCAACAAGATGGTCTGGCACCACACGGTGGCGCCGGGCGATGTGGTGGTGGTGGACCGCAATTGCCACAAGTCGAACCTGCACGCCATCATCATGACCGGCGCGATTCCGGTGTTCTTGAAGCCTACGCGCAACCATTTCGGCATCATCGGCCCCATTCCGAAGAGCGAGTTCGAGCCCGAAGCCATCAAGGCGAAAATCCGTGCCAACCCGCTGCTCAAGGGGGTTGATGCTGACAAGGTGAAGCCGCGCATTCTGACGCTGACACAAAGCACCTACGACGGCGTGCTCTACAACACCGAAACCATCAAGAACATGCTTGATGGCTACGTGGAAAACCTGCACTTCGACGAAGCCTGGCTGCCCCACGCCGCGTTCCACCCGTTCTATGGCACCTACCACGCCATGGGCAAGAAGCGCATTCGCCCCAAGCATGCGGTGGTGTACTCCACGCAGTCCATCCACAAGCTGCTGGCCGGTATCAGCCAGGCCAGCCATGTGTTGATCCAGGACTCGCAAAACGTCAAGCTGGACCGCCACCTGTTCAACGAAGCGTATCTGATGCACACCAGCACCAGCCCGCAGTACAGCATCATCGCCAGCTGCGATGTGGCCGCCGCCATGATGGAGCCGCCCGGCGGCACCGCGCTGGTGGAAGAAAGCATTGCCGAGGCGCTGGACTTCCGCCGCGCCATGCGCAAGGTGGACGAAGAGTACGGCGACGACTGGTGGTTCAAGGTCTGGGGACCCGACAAGCTGGTGGAAGAGGGCATTGGCCGCGCCACCGACTGGATCATCAAGGGCGAATCGAAAACCAATGCCAAGGCCAACTGGCACGGCTTTGGCAAGATGGCGGCTGGCTTCAACATGCTCGATCCGATCAAGTCGACCATCGTCACGCCCGGCATGGACCTGAACGGCAAGTTTGCCAAGACCGGCATCCCGGCCAGCATCGTCACCAAGTTCCTGGCCGAGCACGGTGTGGTGGTCGAGAAGACCGGCCTCTACAGCTTCTTCATCATGTTCACCATCGGCATCACCAAGGGCCGCTGGAACAGCATGCTGACGGCGTTGCAGCAGTTCAAGGACGACTACGACAAGAACCAGCCGATGTGGCGCATCCTGCCTGAGTTCTGCCAGCAGAACCCGCGCTACGAGAAGATGGGCTTGGCCGACCTGTGCCAGTACGTGCACAACCTGTACGCCAAGTACGACATCGCGCGCCTAACCACCGACATGTACCTGAGCGACCTCACGCCAGCCATGAAGCCCAGCGACGCCTACGCGCAAATTGCCATGCGCAAGACCGAGCGTGTGGAGATCGACAACCTGGAAGGCCGCATCACCGTGGGTCTGGTGACGCCATACCCACCGGGCATTCCGCTGCTGATTCCGGGCGAAGTTTTCAACAAGAAAATTGTCGACTACCTGAAGTTCTCACGCGAGTTCAACCGCCAGTGCCCGGGCTTTGGAACCGACATCCACGGGCTGGTGGAAGAAGAGGGGCCAGATGGTACGAAGCACTACTTCGCCGACTGCGTAAAACCCTGATTAGCTATTGTTTCGGTAGCTGTAGGCGCTTTCTTACAAAGGGAAAGCGCCTATTTGACGTTTGCGCTTGCTTGCAAGTAAAGTAGGGCAAGCGTTGTGGAAACGAGTTGTAAAAATACTTCTATCAAACAATCAGTCTCGTTACGGGTTTGGTGCAGTTGCTCTCGGTGAGCCAGGCATCCATCTCACCTGCTCAGGTTTCTTCTTCAACGCCCACTGGTGTGCTGTTTCGGTCCGTTGTTTGGCATTTTCCAAACTGCGAGTCCAAGCCGCTTCACCAGCACGTGGTTCGGGCGGTCGGTGATGCAAATTCAGCAAAGCGCCCCTGTGCTGCGTGTTCCATGTAAGGAGACGACATGACGGGTTCGAGCGTGGATCGGCGAGGTCGTTGGCGCATGTTGGTGCCTCTCCTCACGCTGCTGGCGGGTGGATTGATCGTGCTGGCCATGGGTTACCTGCAGCGTACACAAAGCGCAACTTATGACGCCAGCGTGGTCAAGGTGCGCGACTTCCGCGTGGCGCGACTCGACTTCAGTTTGTCCATGCTCCGGTTGGGATGGCTGGATGCACCTCAGGACAATGGGCGTGTGGTCGATGAAATCGCGATTCTGCGCAAGTCGCTGGATCGCGTTACTGCAAGCCTCAAGGCGTTTGGTGGTGACCCTGATGGCATGGCAGTTGCAGTCTCGACCTACGGCAATGAATTTCTGCAGCAGTTGCCACAGGCGGAGATGAACATTGCTAACCTCAACGCCGAGCAGTTAGAGCAGTCGTACTTGGTGTTGGAAGCGGCGATGAACCGTTTCGACAGTTACCAAGCCAAAGAGGTTCGCAGTCTGATGGCCGATCAGCGTCAGCAGTTCGACTTCGCCGTTGGGGCCGCGCTGGTGTTGTTGGCGGTCATGGGCTTCTTTGTTTACCGCGATCAACGGCGTCTGACCTCTGCCGAAACCAGCGTGCGTGAAAACGCCAACCAGCTCAAGCAGATGATCGAGATCTTGCCGCAGTTGGTGTGGAGCAGTGATGCCACCGGCGCCTGTGACTTCCTCAGCACGCGCTGGACCGCATTTTCCGGTGTGCCGGCCGAGCGCTTGATGGGCGATGGCTGGCTGCAACTGGTGCACCCGGACGAACGCGAACAGATGCGCGAGCGCTGGTCCCGCCAGGTGCTCGCGGGCGATGATTTCATCACCGAATACCGCATGCGTCGGCACGATGGTGTTTACCGCTGGTTCGACGTGCGTGCCGGCATGGTGTACGACGCGCAAGGCCGCGTGCACAAGTGGTTCGGCACCTGCACGGACGTCACCGAGCGCAAGGAACTGGAGGTTGGACTGACCGAACATCGCGATCAGCTCGAAGCCCAGGTGGAACAGCGAACGGCCGCGCTGGTGTCGGCACTCGAAGAACGTAGCCAGGCGCAGCACCAGGCCGAGGCGTTGATCGTTCAGCTCAAGGCGGCTGAAGACTTCATGCGGCTCATCGCCGACAGCATTCCCGGGCGCATTGCTTATTGGGGCCAGGACATGCGCTGCCGCTTTGTGAACCGCGGCTATGGCAAATGGTTTGGACTGGAAGAGACCGACATTCTGGGCAAGAGTGTCATGGAACTGCAGGGCGCAGAATATTTTGAACGCATGAAGCATCGTGTGCTTGGCGCACTGGCTGGCGAGGTGCAGGACTTTGAACGCGAAGAGTTCAGCCAACAGGGCGAACGCGCGGTGACCCGCGTCCAGTACCTGCCCGATTGGCGTGATGGCAAGGTCGAAGGTTTCATCGTGCTGGCCACCAACATCACCAGCCATAAGCGTGCTGAGGAGCAATTGCAGTTGAGCAATGCCCAACTGGCCGAGGCGCGTGACCGGGCCGATTCGGCCAACCGCGCCAAGAGCAATTTCCTGGCAAACATGAGCCACGAAATCCGCACGCCGATGAACGCCATTCTGGGCTTGACCCACATGCTGCGCCGTGATGTGGACGACCCGACCAGCCAGGCGCGTCTCACCAAACTCTCCAGCGTGGCCCACCACCTGTTGCAGATCATCAACGACATCCTGGACCTGTCGAAGATCGAGTCCGGCAAGCTCACGCTGGAGAAGGTCGATTTCTCCCTCGACGCCTTGCTCACACGCACCTGCACCATGGTGCTTGATGTGGCACGCGAGAAAGGCTTGGAAGTGGTGCTCGACACCGGCCAACTGCCCGACCGCCTCAACGGCGACCCCACGCGCCTGATGCAGGCCTTGCTCAATCTGCTGAGCAATGCGGTGAAGTTCACCGAGCGTGGTTCTGTGCTGTTGCGTGGAGAGCTGTTGTCGCGTGATGCCGAGGGTCTGATGATCCGCTTTGAAGTGCGCGACACCGGTATCGGTATCGACCCGGAGGTATTGCCCCGGCTGTTCAGTCCGTTCTCGCAAGCCGATGGTTCGAGCACCCGGCGCTACGGCGGTACCGGCCTGGGCTTGACCATCACGCGCCACATTGCGGAGCTGATGGGTGGAGCGGCTGGCGGCGAGAGCCTGCCCAGCCGTGGCAGCCGCTTCTGGATCACTGTGTGCCTGCAGCCGGCCGACCGCAACGACCCTATCGGCGTGCCGGTACTGGAAGGCCTGCGCAGCCTGGTGGTCGACGATCTGCCGGAGGCCCGGGTTGCCTTGGTGGAAATGTTGCGTGCCTTGGGCATGCGTGCCGATGCGGCGGAAGACGGCGAAACGGCCGTCAGCTTGGTGGCCGATGCGTTGGCGCAGGACGACCCCTATGCCGTGGTGCTGATGGACTGGGCGATGCCCGGCATGGACGGCATAGAGGCTGCGCAACGGATCCGCACGACGGCCCATCCGGTGCCGGCAATGGTGCTGGTGTCGGCGCGCGACAAAGAGGAACTGCAGCACCTGGCCGACGATGCCGGTTTTGGTGCCTTCATGCTCAAGCCGGTGACGCCATCTTTGTTGCTCGACTGCTTGATGCATTTGTTGAAGAAAGCCGGCCACACACCGCCACTACTGCGCAGCGTGGAGTCCATGGAGGCGGCCCTGCGCGAAAAGCACCGCGGTGCCCATGTGCTGTTGGCCGAAGACAACCCGGTGAACCAGGAGGTGGCCACCGAACTGCTGCAGGCGGCCGGCCTGGTGGTCGATATTGCCGACGATGGCGAACAGGCCGTGCGCATGGTGCGTCGCGGCTCTTATGACCTGGTGTTGATGGATGTGCAAATGCCGCGCATGGATGGCCTTCAAGCCACCGAGTTGCTGCGCCAAGACCCCAAGCTGGCGGACTTGCCGATCATTGCCATGACGGCCAACGCCTTCAGCGAAGACCGGCAGGCTTGCCTGGATGCAGGGATGAACGACCACCTGGCCAAGCCGGTGGATCCACGCATCCTGCACGATGCACTGTTGCGTTGGCTGCCGGTGCGCGCACGCATTGCGGCCCCGTTGCCATCGGGCATCGTGGTGCCTGCAGCGCCTGTGCCGCTGACGGCGGCCGAAGTGCTGGCTACCATCGAGGGACTGGATCTGACCGTGACGTACGAGCAGTGTGCAGGCAAACCAGAACTCGCGGTGCGTGTACTGAAGCAATTTTTGGCGCACTACCGCAACGCCGGCGCAGCGCTGATGGACCATTTGCAGACCGGCGAACTGGAGGACCCGCGCCGCAAACTGCATTCACTGCGCGGGGCATCTGGGGCGGTAGGTGCGGTGTCGATCTTCGAGGCGGTGGAAACGCTGCAAGCGGCCATTAAAGCCGACGAACCTCTCGAGGTGTTGTTGTCGCTTGGAGAAGTGCTGCGTGAAAGGCTCGATCGCTTGATCAACTCGTTGTCGAATGCACTGAGCGCGTGATCAAGAGATGAAAACCAAAGGTGCAGTGATGCCCTTGTTGCCGATGGCAGGGTCAACCAGCTCGGCTTGATCGGTTCAGGCGTTGCGCGCTAACGCTTGTTCAAACTGCTCAGGCGGCAATGGCTTGCTGAACAAATAGCCCTGGCCGTAGTCACAGCCCATGGCGGTCAACAAGTCGCGTTGTTGCTCGGTTTCAATGCCTTCCGCCACGACCTTCAAGCCCAGCTTGTGCGCCATCACGACCATGGCTTCGGACAGCGCCAAATCGCTCGAATCGGGGGCCAGATTGCTGACAAACGACCGGTCGATCTTCAGGATGTCCAACGAGAAACGCTTCAGGTACGACAGCGATGAATAGCCTGTGCCGAAATCGTCGATTGCCACCTGGATGCCGGCGTCGCGGTAGCTGCGCAGGCAGTCGTCTATGGCTGGCGTGGAGTTCAGCAGCAGGCCTTCGGTGATCTCCAGCGCAATCGCCTCGCCAGGCAAGCCCAGCTTGCACAAGTGCGCGATCCAGCCTGCAGCGTGGTTGTGGGTGCGGCTGAACTGCGCTGGCGATTTGTTGACGCTGACTTGCAACGTCGGCGCCAATTCGGCGCGCCACTTGTGGGTCCAGGTAGCGGCTTCCCGGAACACCCAATCGCCGATATCCTGGATGAGGTGTAGCTCTTCTGCCAATGGGATGAACTCTGCGGGGCTCACGATGCCGCGCTTGGGGTGGTTCCAGCGCACCAGGGCTTCGGCCTTGACGATGCGGCCCGTCGCCAATGACACCAGCGGTTGGAACTGCAGGCAGAACTGGTTCTCGGCCACGGCCGCACGCAACTCTTTCGCCATCAGGGCACGCTGTTGAGCAGCGCGTTGCAACGCCGGCGTGAAGAAGTCGAACTGGTTACCGCCCCGGTGGCAAGCCGAATACATGGCCTGCTGCGCGTTTTGCAGCATCCCATCGCTGGTGCCGACATCACCAGGGTAGACGGTGATGCCGATGCTGCCCGACATGGCCAGCATGGCTGTGTCGATTTCGTAGGGTTGTGCCAGACGCTGCAAGATGTTCTGGGCGACTTGGCCAGCGCGTTCTGCGCCGTCATGGCCGGTCAGCAATGCAACAAAGCAATCGTCTGCGATGCGTGCAACCGTGTCGGTCGAACGTACGCTGCGCACCAGGCGCTGGGCCGCTTCACGCACCAGGCGCTCGATCAGGCCTTGGGCATAAGCTTCTTTCAAGCCGTCGAAGTTGTCCAGATGCACGGCCAGCACTGCCACCGTGCACTCACCGGCATCAGCCTTTTTGCATTCTTGCGTCAGGCGGTCGCACAACATGTTGCGGTTCGGCAATTGGGTTTGGCTGTCAAAATTGGCCTGACGCCAGATCAAGGCCTCAGATGCCTTGCGTGTGGATTGGTCGGTAAACAAACTCACGTGGCGCTGTACTGTGCCAGCGGCATCCCGTACCGTGAGGATGCTGAACCAGCCAGGGAACGACTCGCCTGACTTGCGCCGACTCCACACTTCACCCTGCCAGTGGCCATCCGTCTCCAAATGGCGGCGCAGCTCGCGGTAAAACGAAGGGCTATGGTGTGGTGAATGCAGCAGGCTCGGCTCAACGCCAATCACATCGTGGGCGCTATAGCCGGTGATATGGGTGAAGGCCGGGTTGATCGAGACAATGCGGTTCTGGGCATCGGTGATCATCATGGCCTCGGTGCTGTGGGCGTAGACCAATTCGGCCTGTTTGCGATCAACATCGGCCTGGTCTTGGACGGTCATCACCGAATCAACCGTGCCGAAAACCGAATCTTGCTGCGAAGGCTGCTGTGTCACGCGGTCCAGCCAGGTGGAAGCCATGAAGTCTGTACCGCTGCGCGCCACGCTACCCAAAGCACGTTGCCCGGGCAAGCCAAAGCGAAGGAGTTCCTGGGCGTTTGGGTTGGATTTGATCGGCATGGCTGGCTCCTATCGTTCGGTAGAAGTATTGGAGCACCGGCCCTTTGTTCAAATGTGATCGAAGTGTGTCGCCATGCCGGGCTCAAAGACCATCTCGGAACACGAGGTTTGCAGCGATGACGCATCCTCGCTGATGACACGCTCACCGGCTAACCTCGTCAGAAAACTATATGCATAGATCTGAATTTTTCAATACATTTTTGATACACGGCTGAAACACGACACTAGAATGGACTGGAGACCTAGCCTGTCCGCAAACATCTCTTCAACCAGGAGACGATATGCATATCGGCGTACTCGAAGACGACCCCTCCCAGTGCGAACTGCTGCTGGCGCTGTTGGAAGACGGTCAACACACTGCACGTGGCTTCGGTTTGGCTGAAACCTTCCGCGAAGGTATCAAACGTGAAACCTTTGACCTGCTCTTGGTCGACTGGAACTTGCCTGACGGCACCGGCGGCGAAGTGATCGAGTGGGTCCGTGGCAACGTCGGCTGGCACCTGCCGGTGGTGGTGGTTACCGCTGAGGAAGAAGAGCAGACCGTGGTCGCCGCGCTCAAAGCTGGCGCTGACGACTACATCGTCAAGCCTCCCAAACCGTTGGAACTGTTGGCACGCGTGAACTCGGCCTTGCGTCGCGCGCGCCCCAGTGCGCTGGAGATTTTGCGCGTGGGCGACTACGAGATCGACATTCAGCGCGAACGCTTGAGCGTGGGGGGGGTCCCCGTGACCATGACCCAAAAAGAATTCGATCTGGCGGTGCTGCTGTTCCAAAGCATGGGCAAAATTTTGTCACGCGACCACTTGCTGGACAAAGTCTGGGGGCGTTCTGCCGATGTCGATACCCGCACCGTAGACACCCATGTCAGCCGACTGCGGCGCAAGCTGTCACTCGATGGCAGCCGTGGCTGGAAACTGGCGCCGGTGTATGGTTTTGGTTATCGGTTTGACCGGGTCAATGTGACTTGATCCCGATTGGGGGAGGGGCTGCAATCTCTGGCTCTCTAACGTTCGGGCGCCCTCCAAAACACACTCAAGCCATTCGGCCACTTCTTCAGAAACTCACATCCACCATCACGTTGTCGGTGTATGAGCCTGCGGCCGGTGTTGTTTGGCTTTGGTAGACGCGTGCCGTGTAGGGAATGGTCTGCACAGTGGTGCCATCTGCCGCAGCCGGACCATCGGCTCGCGCTGTGGTCAGGGGGCCCCAGACGGTGCTGTCGGCCTTGAAAATGTCGTAGGCCAAACGGTTCGTGCCATTGGCCATGTTGCGTTGGCCGCTGGCCGAGAAACCACCCGTGCTCAAACCCACGGTGTAGGTCAGATTTTTTGTGCAACGCAACGACAGGCTTTGCGACACTGTGGGAAAACCCGCGACCAAAGGCGCGCTGCCGAAGTTGATCGTAGGGGCGGTGATGACGCAGTCGTTCGTCACGACAAGGGTGATCGGCAAATTCTGTGTCACTGTGCCGTTGTACAGCGTACCCAGGCACAGGCCGCCCACATTCACCAGGCCTTCGCAGATGTTGGCGTAAGTCCAAGTGAGTTGCAGCGTATCGGTATAGGTGCCGGCTGGAATGTTGGCGCCAGGCGTTGTCGAAATGTAGACGGGCACTTGACCACCGCCGCCTGAGTTGAGCAGCGTGAGCAAGCTGTTGCCGTTGACGTTCACGACCAACAGACCGTTCGTGTAGGCCGTGTTCATGCCAGGGTCGCTGTAGATCTGGTACGGAATGGTGTTGGTGCCGTTTTTCAACGTCAACCCGGTGACCGATGCCTGCAGCGTGCCCTTGATTGACGGTGTGCCGGCCAGTACAGACAGCACCACGCCGCCGCAGGTGTATGAAAAGCTTCCGCTGCCGGTGACGGCAGCGCCGCTTTGTACGCGAAAAGAGGTCACCGTTCCCAACGCGCCGCCGGTGTTCGCCATGGTGCAGGCCCATACCGCTTGCGAGCACCATAGCGAGGCCAATAACAGCAGCAGCGAGCGCAGCCGCAGAACGGAGAAGGGGGGCGTCATGTGCGGAGTCCTTTGCACAAGGTGGCGAAAGTGAAGGAAGTGAATCTTCATGGCGATGCAGTTCCTGCAGATGGGGGGGGGATGAGCGTATAGAGTGCGCCCGGTGCCGATGAAGAGCTCTGCGCGTCCGCATCTACCTGCGAAGCGGTGACGGCGCTGGGCCAGCTGAAAGCCTGCTGCAAGACCTCTGATTTGCAAGTCAGTGGCCCGATGCGCATCACTTCATTGCTTTCGGTGTCGAGTGTGAAGACGACGCGGCACTGGCGATTGCCGGGGCTGCGCACCAGGAGTTCGTTCTGCGTTGTCAACCCCTCCAGATAGACCAGGCCATCCCAGCCGACGACCGTGTTCTGGCCGCTTTGCACGTGCTGCACCGACGAGCCCATGGGCAACGGCTGCCCCAAGGGGTCCACCAATGTGATGCGTGCCGCCAGTGTTTTCTGGATCATGAAGGTGGCCAATGCGCCACTGCCCGAGCGCACCGCGAGGCGTTGCTGGGATTGCGGGACCTGCATGTTGTCCGGCAGATCCAGCACGTCAACCTCTACCCGTGCAGGGTAATAGCCAGGTACGCCCGGCACCAACAAGTGGCCGTTGCCATCGGTGCGCCCCATCAACTGATTCTCGTAGCGTACGGGCACATTTGGCACGCCGTTGGTGGACACCAGCATGAAGGCATCGTTGATGCGGTTGGCTGCAAACAGCCCGCCATCCATCCAGACGACGGATCCCGTCGCCCCCATCCAACTGGAGGTTGTCTGGCCATGCGCAGACACCCCGCCTTGGAGTTGAGCGTAGTTGGTGCGCCAGGTACCGCTGGCCTGGCGGTAGTTGCTGGTGTTGCCGTTGTTGGCATAAGACAGGTTCCAGCCGAGACCGCCGTCGCTTGGTGTGGTGCGGCTGTAGTTCACCTGGCTGCCAGTGTTCTTGCCGTCGTTCAAGGCGCCCAGGCTCAGCATGTTGCGTTCATCCAGTGCAAAGGTGAGTTGCACCTGCACGGTCACGTCGCCACCGCCGCCCAGTGCCTTGTTGACGTTGACCGACAGGAACGTGCTGCCACCCAGCGACTTGTTGTACGACAGGCTTACCAGTCGGGTGCGTTGCTGGTCGGCGGCCACCACGTCGAAGTACGCGGCCGCAAAGGCCCCGGCATCTCCCAGGGAGAGGCTGGCGTTGGCTTGTGTGCTGCGCCTGTTTAACTGCAAGCCACCGCTGTCGTAGTTGGTCAGGTCGCTGTAGTCGCTGCTGCGCAGGGTTTGCTGGGCACCCACACCATAGCTGCGGCCGTTGTACTGGTAGCCGTAGTTCAACTGGTGTCCGCCGGTGCCACGCACCTGGCTTTGGCTCCATGCGGCGTTGGCCACGCCAAATGAACCCAGCCCCACAACGCCGCCCAGTCCACCCACCACCAAAGACGGTGCCACTTCGCCACGCGTTTCAAGCGTGACGCCATCGGTCAGGCCGATGCGGTAGCCGCCATTGGCCGCTGCGGGACCATAGGAGAAATTGCGCGTGCCATAGTCGCGGCGCAGCGCGCCCAGGGCAAAGCTGTAATCGGTCAGGTCCTTGCGCAGCAAGGTATTGGCGACGTAAAACGGTACGGTGGTGACCACCTGGCGGCCCAGGGCGTCGGTGGTCACCATCGAGGCTTCGCCCGCGCCGTTGATATAGGGCATGGTGTTCAGCGCAAATGGACCCGGCTGTACGTTTTCTGTGCCGGCCTTGTAGCCGTTGATGAACAAGTCTACGGCTGACGGCACGGCCGCCTGTCCACGAAACTGGGGTAGTGGGTAGGTGATCAAATCCGGCCGTATCGTGAAGTTGCGCGCGAATTGCACGCCGCCCAAACGCACCGCACTGCCCCAGGACAGCGGCGCGGCAATCAAGTCGCCCAGGCTGTAGGTGCGCACATCTTCGGTGCTGGAGTAGGTCCAGCGCGTGTCATAGCGCACGTAGCCGCGATCTTGCGATGTGTCACGGTAAACACCATTGTTAGTGAACGTGCCCCAGGTGCCGAACACCCGCTGCTCTGACAGAAGCGAGGCACTGGAGCCCGCGCGGTCGGGGTTGCTCATGTACAGATCGTAGTTGAGCAACGCGCCGTTGCTGGCTTTGGCAGACAACGGTTTGACGGCACCTTCCTCGCCGATTTCCTGGTTGGGTAGCCAGTCAGGTGGCACGGTGATCTTCAGCCGTTGGCCGATAGAGTCGTACTCGACCTGTGCGCCGAGAATCTGATCGACTGCCGCTAATCCATCTGGACTGGGCTCGGCTCGCACGTTCAGAGAACGCAGGGTTTCGACCGATACAAAGTAGTGGCCGTTGCGCAACTGAACCGGCACCACTTTGCCACTGCTTTGCTCGTTCACCACCAGCTCCAGATAAAGGGTGATTTGTGCTGGCATGCCACGGCTGGGTGGGGGCGGCAAAGGTTGCGCACCCGCAGGTGACACCCACACCAATGGCATGCCGGCTGCGAGCGCGCAGCATAGCGAGAAGAGGGCGCTTGGGCGTCTGTGCGCGGCATGGAGGGTGGTCCTCAGGGGATCGAGCACGGGCGGTCTGGCGCGAGTGACTAGACAGGGTGGAAGGGGGACGGGTGAGCGCACTCGGCAGGGTCTTTATGGACTTACTGCGGGGTGAGCTGAGTCGCTGTTTGCGCGCCGTTGATGCGCGCTTCGGGTTGGAGTCCGGGCGGCGGAGGCCCGGCCAATGGCCAACGCATTTCAGAGCCCGCGAGCACGTAGCCCAACAGGCCGGCATTGATCACTTGAGGTTGTGGTGCGCCGCTCCATTGCACACTGGTCAAGCGGGCGTGCATATTGCCGCTGTTGCGGATGACCAGATAGTGGCTGTCGCCCTCGCGCACCGTACGCCAGCGCAGATCGACTTGGCCCGTTTGCGTAGGGTTGCCTTGGGCGACCTTGGTGATCATGCCCTTGCCGTTGACGAACAGCGGCACGGAGTAGCGGATCTGCAGCTTCACGCCAATGGTGGCACTGGGCGAGCTACCCAATACGCCGTCTTTGGGCGGGTCTACGTCAGGCAGTTCGTCGACCAGCACGCGGTAGGCCTGTTCTTCCCCCGGCGCGACGGGGCCGGTGTTCATCAGCCGGACCAGTTGGCGTTGACCGGCTGGGATGGTGGCTAGAGGAGGGCTAGCCAATACTTGTTCCTGGTTTTCAAAGTTTTCAGCGGTACCGGATTGGGTCCAGCGAAACACGCGTATTTGCAAGGACACGTTGTCGGCCCCACGGTTCTCCAGCCACATGGCGGCAGCGCGTTGGCCGTCCTCGATGACGGGGTCGACCGGCCAGATCATCACCGAACTGGCGGCCTGCGCCGTCTGAAGCCAGCACCCGCAGGTGACGACCCATAACCAGGAGCAAAACCAAAAACCGAGTCGTCTGTGCCATGTGCCCTGCATATGCAAAACTCCTTCGGGGTGAGAGGTTGAAAGAACGGTTACCAGGTGAGTACCACCTGCACGGTATCGCTATAAATGCCTGCTGGAAGGCCGCTACCCGGCGGCAGCGCAACGCCATACACCGGCAGGTTCATGGCCAGGCCGCTGCTGCTGGCCGCGATGCCTGTGCCGGGTTGGTAGGGTGTGGCCATGGTGGCCGAGGTATAGAGGTTGTAGGGCAGGTAGTAGGTGCCCATCTTCAAACGGCGTTGTGAGCCCACGGCATTCAAGCCGGCATCGATGACGACTGTCACACTGGCACCGGGTGTGCATTGGATTTGGGCCAACTGCCCGCCACTGGCGGTAAGAGAGGCCGGCACACTGGCGGAGGAAACGGCCGAGTGGGTGCCAAAGTCGATCATGCCAAAGGCAATGCCACTGGTTTGGGTGACGTTGCCTACCACCAGGCACCCGGGAACCACCGCTGCGTTCACGGCAAAGGTGGCCGTGGTCGGTATGGGAGTGGTTGCGTAGGCCATCATCGAACCCGCGAACCCCACCAGAGCGGTCAATCCCGTCATTAAGGGCAGACGCGAAATGCGCATGCTGTCTCCTTTGAGTGCCGTGACTGGTTTACTTTGCCACAATTTGCAACATTAGGAAATGAAGCGCACCCGAACTGGATAGGCTCCACGGGTTTTTCATTACCAACTGAGGGTAACTTGCAACACGTCCACATAAGTACCAGACGTCATACCGTTGGTGCTGGTCTTGTTGATACGGCCATAGACAGGCAGGTTTATCGCTGCACCAGTGCCGGGCAAGGTTACGCCCAAGGCCGTCGCGTTGGCGGGGTAAGCGGTGGTCAAAGCCGCATCGCTATAGACCTCGTAAGGCAGGAAGCTGGTGCCCAACTTCATGGCACGCGAGCCGGTACCGATGCTGCCGCCCTGACCGGCGTTGTTACCCCCGCTGACGGCCACGGTCAACGCTGTCACATCAGGCGAACAGACGATTTGTGTGGCGCCAGCACCACCCACACCGCCAGTGGCGTTGGCGGTCAGAACACCGGTGAAAGTGCTGGGCTGCGAGCCGAAATCCAAGGTGCCCAGGTTCACGCCGCTGGTGCCCGCGCCAGAGGCACCGCTGATGTAGCAGCCGGCTTGCAGCACCATTTGTGAGTTCAGTTGACCGGCCATGTTGCCAGAGGCTTGTGCGCTGAACGAGGTCATGCCCAGGCCCAGAGCAAGTGCCACAACAGCAGAGGTCGCGGCGGTCGAAATCTTGGTCGTTGTCTTCATGATCGTCTCCATGCGTCGTACGGCATTGGCCGTCGGACTTTGCGGTAACGCTTTTAGGAGTGCATGCGTCGCGGCAAAGTTAGGTGAGTTCCGAAGCAGGGCTCTCATCTGCACCGGGCTTACGAACCTTGTGTGGTTCGATGGAATGAATTGTGGTTCTGGGCGCCCAAAAGATCGTGACGCAAACGTGAACTCTGGCGTTGCACAGATTGGGCTGAGAGGTCAATCGGGAGTCGCCGCAGGGGTGTAAGACATTGTTTTGTTGGCTCGCAACAGGGGGGCTTTGGATAGAGTCGAAATGCGTTTGCTCGGCTCTAGTCCACCGTTTTTCCATCGTTCGCTTCATCAGAAAGTCGTCTTTATGTGCACCAACGCTTGCCACGCCATTCGCTTCACTTTGGCTGCCTCTGCTGCATTGCTCATTTGCGGTAGCGCCTTTGCCGCCTCCATGGCCCCTGTCGCCGCTGAAAACGGCATGGTGGTCAGCGCCCAGCACCTTGCGACCCAGGTGGGTGTCGACGTGCTAAAAAAAGGCGGTAACGCAGTAGATGCAGCCGTGGCCGTAGGCTACGCGTTGGCCGTGGTCTACCCCGCCGCCGGAAACTTGGGCGGCGGTGGTTTCATGACGGTTCAATTGGCCGATGGTCGCAAGACCTTTCTCGACTTTCGCGAAAAGGCGCCTATGGCCGCCACCGCTAACATGTACCTCGACCAGGACGGCAATGTGGTCAAAGGCCTCAGTACGCATGGCTACCTGGCGGTAGGCGTGCCCGGAACGGTGGCCGGCCTGGAGTTGGCGCGTGAAAAGTACGGCACGATGGCCCGCGCGAAACTCATCACGCCGTCAATTCAATTGGCCGAGCGCGGCTTTGTGCTGGAAGAGGGCGACGTGGATCTGCTGCAAACCGCCACAGAAGACTTCAAGAAAGATGCGCCCTCTTCGGCCATCTTTCTCCACAAGGGCGAGCCTTTCAAGATTGGGCAAAAGCTGGTGCAAAAAGACCTGGCTCAAACCCTTAGGGCGGTGAGCCAGAAGGGCGCGGACGGCTTCTACAAAGGCCGCGTTGGCGCAGACATTGTGGCGGCCAGCACGGCGGGAAAGGGCATCATCACACAGGCCGATTTAAACGACTACAAGGTGCGCGAGTTGCCCCCGGTGGAGTGTGACTACCGTGGTTATCACGTGGTGTCCGCGCCGCCACCGAGTTCCGGCGGCGTGGTGATCTGCGAGATGCTGAACATTCTGGAAGGCTACCCCATGAAGGCGCTGGGCTTTCGCTCAGCCCAAGGTGTGCACTACCAAATCGAAGCCATGCGCCATGCCTATCTGGACCGCAACAGCTATCTGGGCGATCCCGACTTCGTGGCGAATCCGCTGGGGCGCTTGCTAGACAAAGGTTACGCCGCGAGTATTCGCGCTGTGATCGACCCGGGCAAAGCCGGTGTCTCGAAGGATTTGAAACCGGGCGTTGCGCCGCACGAAGGCAACAACACCACGCACTATTCCATCGTCGACCGTTTTGGCAATGCGGTGTCTGTGACCTACACCTTGAACGATTGGTTTGGGGCCAAAGTCACCGCGGGCAAAACCGGTGTGTTGCTGAACAACGAGATGGACGACTTTACCGTGAAGGTGGGGGTGCCCAACATGTATGGCCTGGTGCAGGGGGAAGCGAATGCCATTGCCCCTGGTAAGCGGCCTTTAAGTTCCATGAGCCCCACCATCGTCACCAAAGATGGCAAGCCGCTGATGGTGGTGGGCACGCCCGGCGGCAGCCGCATCATCACGGCGGTAATGCATACCATCGTCAACGTGATCGACTACGGCATGAACATCCAGGAGGCGGTGGACGCCCCACGCTTTCACCAACAATGGCTGCCCGACGTGACCAACGTGGAGGCCTATGGTTTGAGCCCCGACACGCGCAAGTTGCTGGTCGACATGGGCCACAATCTTGGCGAACCCCAACCCGCGAACCATGTGGCGGCCATTTTGGTGGGCGCTCCTGCGCTGGAAGGCAACCCGCGCGGGAATAACAAGTTCTATGGGGCGAATGATCCCCGGCGTAACACCGGGTTGGCGCTGGGGTACTGAGCGGATTTGACGGCCCTCCCGGGTTGCGCTGCTTTCAAGCCAACGTATGCGACTGAGGCGAACAAAGCTCCGTCGCTCCAGTCAATTTGCGCCGCAGCTTGGGAGAGATGTTTTGCACCTGCACAAACACCAGCCCATCCAGGGTGTTGTTGAACGATGCATCCAGATTGAAGGCCGCGAACCTTCCTTGCAGGCCCAGGTAGTGCTTGATGAGCATGGGCAAACCCAGATCCGGCGCCACCTCTTGTAGAAACTTGGCGAGTGCCGTGAGTTCGCCCAAACCAGCTAACACGCTGGTGAGGCGCCCCCACTGTGATGGCTTGGTGCCGGGGCTCCATTCAAGAGGATGACGTGGTCGTACCAACTGTTGCAGCACCGGATCCATATGATGGTGTTGCAGCGCATTGAGCAACAGCCCTCGCGCGCTGTCGCTGTAATTGGGGCTGATGCTGACAGGGCCAAACAAACGCTGCACTTCAGGGTGCTGGTCTAGCACTGCGGCAATGCCACCCCACAACAAACGCAAAACACGGCTGCTGCCTTGCCATTCGGGGTGCACAAACGAGCGTCCCAGTTCGATGCATGGGCCCGTATGGACAAACATGTCTTCGTCGAAGTCGAACAGACTGTGTGTGTAGAGCCCTTGCACGCCTTCGGCTGCCACGATGGGCGCGGTGAAACCCAACCGATAGGCTCCGAGAATGGTTTGGTGGCTACTGTGCCAAACGAATAGCTGCTGGTAGCTGTGGTCAAACCTATCGGTGTCGAGCGCTTGACCAGTGCCTTCGCCCACCGCGCGAAACGCCCACTCGCGCAACCGGGCAATTTCAAGCATCGCGTGGGGTAGTTCATGGGCTGGGGCGCAGTAGACCTCGAACTCACCCACGTGTAGCAGTTTGCGTGTGGCCGAAAGCGCTGCGATGTCGCGCGAGAGTGCAAGTGCGGAAATGGCGGGCGCCACGGGGGCGACGGTGGACGAGTGATGCTTGGTCATGAAGCCTCCTGCAAGTTGTTCAACGTGATGCGAGCCTCGCCGCACGCTCCCTGCGCGGTAAACGATCGTTCCACAATGGTCAAGTGCGAGCGTCCATGCACAAGCAAGGTGCTGGCGCGGGTGCCGTAGTCAGGGGTTCGGATGAAGGTCGATGACAGGGCGCGCTCGCGCTCAAGTGGGATGCCCGTGCGGGGTAGGACGTTGTCTGGTGCCGCATCGGCATGCGCTAGGTGAGCCCAGATTTCTGCTTCCAAGGCTGGGGGCAGTTCATGCTGTGGCGGATGGCGGTGCACCGCAGCTTTAAAGCCTGCACGCAAGCGTTGAACCTTCGGCCACGGGGTATCGAAATCAGCGTTGGAGACACTGCCGACGCCAGGTTCGATTGGAAAGTACCGCTGATGGCGGCTTTCGTAGCCGACCAAGTCGCGGCCATCGAACATCAGCAGGTTGAACGGGTTGTAGGCGTTGGATTGCTTCGCCAAATCACGCGCAAAATGCTCTGCGCTTTGGGTGCTGTTCAAGAATGAGGTCACGATGCGGCCACGCGATGGCGCATCGTTTCGCTGCAGGTGAGGCGCGCGGTAGTTGGTCAGCGCGGCCACGCGGCCGTTGTAGCGGTGTGCGCCCAACCATGTGCCGCCATCTTTGAGGTCGCGCCCGGCGAGCAAGGGCGGCATGTGCGGGTCTTCCCACACGTGCAAGGCTTGTGTTGGGCGTGCGTAGAACTCGTCGCGGTTGGCGGCCAAGATGAGTGGAATGCGGGCGTCAGGCTGCCATTGAAAGCTCAGAATACACATAGCGAATGGTTGCGTAAGGTAAGTGCCAAGTTGGCGGCTGCTACTCAGTGCGACTGCGGTGCGCCCGCTGCAGCGCAGGGCAACTGCAAAATGGCATCGGAGACCACAGAAGGTTTCTGCCACAGCAGGAAGTGCCCGTCTTCTGACTGCTTTTGCACTTTCAACCATGGCGCCGGCATGCGTTGTGCCACGTCGTCTGCGGTGGCGGGCATCACCAACTCATCTCGGCTTCCCTGCAGTAGCACAAAGGGCACATGCAGTCGTGGCAGCGCCGCTTCAAGACGTTGCAGCTCCGACGCCAAAGGCATCATTTCTGCGTTCGACAAAATCATCTCAGGTGGAATGAACCACTGCACCGGGCGCCATTGCGCCGCGTAGTTGTACCAACGGGGTTGCTCGCGCTGGGACGACAGGGCTCCTGCGATAGACACGACGCCGCACACCTTGTCCGGCGCATCGATTGCCATCCATGCCGCCAGCGGGCCGCCGAGGGAATGGCCGACAACGATGGCATTCTGCCCCGGCGGGATCCACTGTGCCAGTTGTGCTGCCTGTTGCCGCAAATCGGTCACCACGGGGCCTTTTGAGTGCCCAAACCCGGGCCGGTCCACTGCCACGCGATCACCCAGTTGGAGCAAGCGCGTGTCAGATAGATACGCCGCCCAGGCTTTCCAGTCTCCAGGTGAGCCATGCACGAACAGCAGCATGGGCTTTCCGGCTTGACCCGGCATGCGCATGGCGCTGAGCGTGCGCCCCTCAAGCTCTAGCGTGGCGACGACCGGCCGCTTGCCATCAGGAAATAAGCTTGCGAGGTCGCCGCGCGGATAGGGTGGATTGCCACAGCCTGCCAGCATCCATGATGAAGCAAAAACCAATGCTGAAAGCAGGCACTTGTGTAGCGACATGACTGCGGTGGCTTATTTCGCGAAGATCAACGGCAACCAGAGGCCGCGACGTAACCAGAGCAGCAGAGCGCAACTGATCCACACGCCGCAGGCCAGCATGAAGAGCTGGCCGCCATCGCTGCTACCGTCGGTGTTTTGTACGGCCACACCTAGAGGGGTGAACAGATGGAAGAAGATGGCGCCACTGATCACGCCCAGCCCCAGCGCTGCTCCTGCCGCCTGCAACCCGCGCAAACTGGCAAAAGCGGCTCCCAGTAGCAACAGCACGGAGGCCACCAGTTCAAACGAGCCCACCACCTTTGCTGACGCAATGCCACCGGGTGCAAACACGCCAGGCAGCCCGATGGACAGCGCCCAGGGGTTTAGCTTGGTTTCAAAGATGTAGATGGTCTCAGGCGCATTTGTGAACTTGAAGAACAACGACTGGATGAAGACGAAGGCCACGAACAAGGTCAAAACCCAATGGCCGTTTTTTTTGATGAATTCCATGATGGGCTCCTGGTGTGTTTACTTCTTCAGCAAACCTGAAAATTTGGCGTCCGCGTCGCGGATGTAGCCTGGGCGGTCTTTGTTCCACTTCTTCTGCACATCGGTGTCGTAGTTGAGATAAAGCTTGCCGTCGATCACGGCGAAGTTGTTCGGGTCCACCTTGACCAAGCTGTCGGTGGCCACGCCATAGGCGCAGTAACCACCGTATTGCGGCGCGTATTTTTCAGGCGCGCCTTTGAACAAATCCGCATTGCCTTGGTTGGCAAATTTCCACTTGGCGCCCCTCCACTCCACAACAAAGTGGTCGTCACCTTTGACGGCTTTGTTCTGCACGATATAGGCCACGGTGTCGTAGCCGTTGATCGCTGTGTCGGTTCGGGTCGCAAAGAACGAGTTCGTCAAGGTGTTGATAGGCGGTTCTGCGGCCCAGGCATTGAGGCCCAAGAGCAATGAGGCGCCGACGAAGGTGCGACGAAGAAGTGTGATCATGGTGTCTCCCTGGTGAAAGTTGCCGATATGAATGTCAGTCGAGCGGATGAATGGGCGTCTTACAAAAAAAAAATGCAGGTAGTCCTGAAAAATCAAAACCAGACTTCGCTGCGACGCTGGTCTTCCCGAAGGGCGCGCAACAGCGTCCAAGGGGATGTGGTTGGCGCTCCCGCACGCGCGTGGGCTGCACCAATGTCAAATGCCAGCGACCATTGCCGGAACATCGCGCGGTAGCCTACCCACAGTGGCGTGCCTGGGTGGTAGATGTGGGCGCTTTCTGCCGAGACGCCGTTGACTTCCAGTACTTGCAGGCCTTGCCCGTTCTGGAAGTCTTCTATGCTGGGCACACGCAGGTCGATGCGGCCAAAGGCGTAGCCAGGCAGGGCGTCCAGAAAACGCGTGAGCGTGTGGACCAGTTCTGGCGTGGCCAAGTGGTTGGCATCCAGAAACACACTACCGCGGCAGTGGGCGCCGATCTCCACCAGTTGGATGCGCTCGTTGTCCGCTGGAACCTGCTCAAGTTCTTGGGCCCAACGGGACAACAGGAAACCTGAGATGAGCTTAGCGCGGCTGTCGTTCAAGATCAGCTCTCGCAAGGTGTGTTGCCCGTCACCCATCACATGCGGAAACGTTTTGTGCGTGATTGACAAAATGCTCGCCTGGCGCTGACCGGGTTTGCGTGCCACATAGACGCCGAACTCTTGGCCGGGCACGTACCGCTGAACGATCACGTCCCCAGTGAAGCGGGCCAGATAGTCGTGCGCCTCTTGCCATTGCCTCGCTACAAACACGCCGCGTCCGCGCTGGCCGATGTTGGGCTTGAGCACTACAGGCAAGCCGTGCTCGGCGACAAACGCCTGCGCGGTGTCGAGCCGGGCGCTGAGTTCTCCTGCGGGTATCAGAATAAACGTGGCCACGAGGTCCGGGGCGTTGGTCAGCAGCGGTGCCAGTGCCAGGTGTTTGCGTTCGCCCACCATGCCGCTGGCTTCCAGGCCAGGGTTCGACGCGGTGAACGCCATGTGGCTGCGATGCTTGAGGCCCAGCCACAAAATCCAACAGACAATGGGCAGGTAATACAGCCACGAGGGCCAAAACTCCCAGCGCCAGCCCCGTTCCACGGTGATGCGAAAACGCGCGAGCCACGGGATCTGCTGCTTTGGCGTAGCGCCTTCAGTGGTGAGCCAGGGCAGGGTGCTGGGGCGCAAGGGTGGGCTGATGTGCAATGTGCTACCGGGCGGTGTGAGTTGTCGGGTCATGCTGTGACCTCCGTGGCGGGTGATCGGTTTTCATGGGCGACGGTGGCTGGCGCTTTGCCCAGCCCTGCACCAAAGCTTTTGCCTTCTTGTCTGGCGTAGCCTTGCAGCACCGCAAAGTGATGCACCGCGTGGCTTGCCAGAAATGTGAGTTCTCGCGCTACGCTGGATGGACCGACGAACGTGAACTCGCCCTGCAATCCACCGCGCAAATGCACGGCGACGGTCCGTGTCAAATCTTTGTCACCCCATTGCGCCGACACCAGCCACCGCTGTAACGCACGCAGTTGAGTCAAGGCAAACGCTGGGTCGGTTTCGATGCGAATGTCGCGCGCGCGGTTGTCGTAGTCGACGGTGGGGACCTGCGTGGTCAACGCACCATCGAGTACCCGTTGCAGGGTTTGGTAGTGTTCGATGATGTGCCGCACGTGCGGCCCGATGTGGTCGGAGTACGGGCTGCTGAACGCGGTGTGTTGTGCGATCACGCCTGCGGTTTGCTCCAACACTGCGTGGTTGTAGCGCAGCAATGCGGCGCTGTGGGAGGTGAGGACTTTCATGCTGTGACTTTCTGAGTACGCATCAGCAAGACTGCATAGCTGCTGCAAAACAAGATGTTGGGAACGACACCTGGGGCGAGGGTCAACAAGATGTGCTGGGTGTGGATGGCGGTGTGTACTGCCAGCAGCGTGGCGTAGGTCAGGCCCAAGCCCAACACGGTGGTGCGCGCAGCCCCGCGCCAGCCTTGTGAATGCCCAAGAAAGCGATGGTGGATTTGGCGCATGGCCCACGTGCCGCCAAAAGTGAGCGCGGCGCTGGTGGCCCAGTGAGTGCTACCCACCAGCAGGGCTTGGTGGGCGCCATCACCCCAGTTCGCCCATGTGGCCCAAGCGCCGTAAAACGCACCTCCCAGAATGGCACCGAACCATGAGTCCATGAGCCTGCGTAATCGCCACCACACCGATTGGCGAGTCCGATGAGTAGGCGATAGCGTGGCTTCGTCGTTCTGCGACAGAGGTGGTGCCGTGGCGGATGCAGAGGTTGTGTTCATAAAGATAGGTCAGCCGAGGCTTGGTTACCTATCAGTCGAAGCACCACGCGTTTTCTTACAGCGCCTTCGGCGCCACCTTTGCATGAAAAGGTTTTGGAGACGATTGGATACAGCTACGCCTCAGCCGCCGATAGGGCCTGCGAGGGTAAGGGCGAGAACAGGTCTTTCGACCTTGACTCAGCGTGACAAGTCGTCTCGTGTGCGAAGAAACGTAGCGAACCTGGGCAATCCGCTGGGATTGACGTCGCGATAGCGGTAGCTGATCCAACTGCCTACGGCGGGTGGCTCGCGGCGTTGTGCATCGGTAAATCCCGAGCCGATCTTGAAACGCAATCCCTCGGGCGTCTTCACCATCAGGGCACCCATCTGCCCCTGGTATTTGCCTTGGCCTCGTACCTGGGCGAGCACCTGTGCATCGGCATCGAGGTATGGTTTGAGTTTGACCAAGTCGTCGCTACGCACGGCGCGGTAGAGCGAGTCACCACGATGCAGCATGAGGCCCTCGCCACCGGCTTGCACGATTTCACGCAGCCGTGTCTTCAGCGCTTGTGGGCTGGCCACCTTGTGCTGAATCACCGCCATGACCCAAGGCCTGTTCATTAGGTGCACGGTGTGCTGAAGGGCAGGAATGCGCTCGTCAAATGAGCCGCCATGAGCAGGCAGATCAAACACCATGAAGCGTAGGCGTTGCCAGGCGGTATTGGCCGGCGATTGTTGCCGTGCCGTGGATACCGCTTCATTGAAGCGGCCCCGTCCAGCCCACAACTCACCGTCAAGTGGCGTTGCAGGCCAACCCGCAGTGAACCATGCTGGCGCATGCACGATCTCGCCGCCCCGTGTGCGCAGCACCTTGCCATCCCAGTAGCCGCGCACCCCGTCGTACTTCTCACTGACCCAATAAGCGTCGAGCGGCAAGCCGCTGCGGTAGACATTCGCCAACATCAACGCAGGTGTGGATGGTGGCGATTTGTCTTGCGCTAGGGCCGTGAGGCCGGTGATCGTCAGCCAGCCGCCCAATGCGACTTGCGCGGCTTGCAAAATGCCACGGCGCGAAACAACGTCGACGGTGGACGTCAAATAACTCGTGCGGAAATGTGGCATATCTAAGGGCTTCAATCGTTCGGCGGTCGCGCATTCTAGAAGTCCGTCTTACGCGACAACAGGGATTTGTTCTCGCCTTTGGACCTCAGCGCAGCGGCGGCACGCCGTTTTGCCAAGTGCTCCACTGGCCAACGATGTGGTCCACCACACGTGAGCCCACCAGTTCGATGTTTTGCACGGTCTCGGCAAAGCCGCCTGCGGTTTCGCCTGGCGCGGGGTCCAAGTGTTGCAGCGTGGTTTCGTTCGGGTTGCCCTGGTCAAAGTTCACAGCGCCGCGCAGGCTCATCACGCGGTCGGTGCCGTGGGTGCGTTTGATGACCAGCGTGATGGCGGCGGCCTCCATCTCGGTGATCACGTAGTCGTCTGCACCGTACAGCTTGGCGATGTATTGGGCCTGCTTTGACATGCCAGGGCCGTGGAAAAAGGTGTCGCCGGTCATGTGGGTGCCGGTGCTGACAAACGGCGCGCGCTGCGCGGCCGCGTCGGGGTAACGCGTGCGGTACTTGCGTGCGCTGTCGGAGTCGAGCAGCGGCGTGTCGGCCGACAGCTTCATGGCCCAACTGGTCAGGGTGGGGTTGAGCTGGAAGCGACGGTAGTCCTCGTAGCCTTTGCGCGGCATGAAGGTCGGCTCGCCGGCCTTGTTTTCTTCGGGGGCCCAGCGGTGGCCCAGGTCGTAGTCCACCAGCCAAGTGGCCCAACTTACTTCACCAATGGTGCCGCGCTGAGGCGGTGTGCCAGCCACGCCGGAGATCACGTAATAGGCTTTGGAGAAGTCAAACGCCGGATTAAGCAAAATGGCCTGCATGGACGACGATGAGTTCACCTTGCCCATGCCCAACACCGCGCCGCAAACACCATCGTTGTTGCAATACACCGGGCCCAAAGCGCCGGGAACGTTGATCGGCGTGGCGTCTTTCCAGTAGCGCTCGTACCAATGCTGAAACTCGCCCGCGCGATCACCCGTGTTCTTGCCAATTTCAAACATGGCGGCAACGAACACTTTGACCTGTACAGGTGCTGCGGCTTTAGGTGCTGGGGTAGTGGCACAACCCGTCATCAGGACGACAGTACCGGCGATAGCCAGTGCCGAGGCGACGCGGATGTGAGACGAGGAAATCGAGAAAGAGGAAAACATGAAAACCTTTATGGATAAACACAACGTATGCAGCTTAATTGAAGCAGCATTCGTGCCTTACTGTCCATAACCGTCTCTGCGGATGGTGGGTGCCGCGCTCCCGGTCGCCCCCGGAAGCGGAAAAGCGGCGCTTAGCTGACGCGGAACGAGCCCACCACCCGGGCCAAGTTTTGAGCCTGCTCCCGCATGTTGTCTGTGGCCGCAGTCGACTGCTCCACCAGCGCAGCATTTTGCTGGGTCATCTGGTCAAGCTGCGTGATGGCCGCGTTGATCTCGCTGATGCCTTTGCGTTGGTCGCTGGCGCCAGCGCTGATCTCGCCCACGATGTCCGAGACCTTCTGAATGCTCTGCACGATCTCGGTCATGGTGGCGCCGGCATCGGCCACGAGTGTGGTTCCGGCCTGAACCTTGTCGACGCTGTTGCCGATCAGTGTCTTGATTTCTTTCGCCGCTTCTGCCGAGCGCCCGGCCAAGCTGCGCACTTCGCTGGCCACCACGGCAAAACCACGGCCTTGTTCTCCGGCTCGCGCGGCTTCCACGGCAGCGTTCAGCGCCAGGATATTGGTTTGGAAGGCAATGGCATCGATGGTGCCGATGATCTCGGAAATGCGTGAGGAACTGGCCGAGATCTCGTTCATGGTGGCCACCACCTGCGACACCACGACACCGCCACGGTGGGCAATCGCCGCCGATGTACCGGCCAACTGGCTGGCGGTGCTGGCCGCATCGGCGCTGTGGCGCAAGGCGCCTGTGAGTTCTTCCATAGACGCTGCAGTTTCTTCTAGGCTGCTGGCGGTTTGCTCGGTACGGTTGCTCAGGTCTAGCGTACCGGAGGCAATCTCGCTCGACGCCGTGGCAATCGAGTCGCTGCTGGTGCGTACGCCGCGCATCACGTGTTCAATCTTGTCGACGAAGGCGTTGAACGCGGCTGAAATCTCTGACAACTCATCCTGTCCGCGCACCTGCAGGCGCTGGGTCAGGTCCCCCGAGCCGGAGCCAATTTCGCGCATGGCATTGCGCACCTGGATCAGGCCGCGCAACTGTGTGTTGACCAGAACCGTCACCACCACCATGGCCAGCAGGCCCACCACCAGCAGCGTGACACCAGCGCCGGTCAGCAGTTGGTTCAAGCGCGCCAGGGCCTCGGATTCATCGGCGGCGGTGACCAGCGTCCAGTCGCTATCGGCCACCTGGGCTGCCTTGAGCAAGAACTTGCGGCTATCGATCTCGGCCAGCGCGGGTTCAGCACCGCCCTTGGCGGCTTGGGCGATGACGTCGTTGGTCAACTCCTTGGAGAGGTCGGCCAGCGGCTTCAAGGTCAGGTCGGTGCGCGGGTGCGCAATGATCTTGCCGCTTTTGTCGATGAGGAACGCAAAACCATTCGGCGTTGGTTTAATCTTCTGCAGATCGGCCAAGACGTCTTCCAGCGTGACGTCGGCGCCCGTGACGGCGAAGGTTTTGCCACTGTCTTTCACGGCGTAGGCAAAGGTCACCACCAGCTTTTTGCTGGAGGAGGCGATGTAGGGCTCGGTGATGACCGGCTTGGCGCTGGTGTCGGCCAGCTTGAACCAGGGGCGGGCGGTGGGGTCGTAGTCGGCAGGGCGGTTGCGCGAGGGAATCGACAGCATGCGTTTGTCTGCGTGGCCGATGTAGGCCAGGTCCAGGCGGCCTGATTGCAAGGCTTGCTGCAGCGCTGCGGATGGGTCGGCTTCGCGCGTGTGGGGCGCCAGCGCGGCGACGATGTCTTTCTGCATCGAGACCCAGAGCGCGATCTTGTCGCTCTGCGCGCGGGCGGTGTCGGCCAGCGCGGTGTTGATGTCGTCCTGGATGAAAGAGCGGGCCAGGCGGTAGCTGACCACGGTGGCGATGGCGATGGCGGCCACCACGATGACGATGCAAATACTGATCAGCCGGGCTTTGACGGTTTTGAGCATGACCAGATCCTCATCAACGGTGAAATGTCGGGGTTTACACGGAGGTCTACTCTAATGCATGTTGCGTGGGCGGCTCGCATCAAATAGCGAAACCTGCAGTAATTCATCATCCGCCCTGCCGAGCAATTCCGTCATGCGGCGCAGCGCTTCGTCTTCGATAAAGCTGGCGGACGATTGGGCTTCCAGCATTTGCTCTGGCATGCGTGGACGGGCGACGGCGAAGCCCTGCACGTAGTCCACGCCAATCTCGGCCAGCGTTTGAACCGTAGCGTTGTCTTCTGCCCATTCGGCAATCGTCTTCATGCCCAGGTTGCGCGCCAAGCTGACGATGGCTTCCACGATGGCGATGTTGGCCGGGTGCTTGTTCATGTTGACGATGAAGCTGCCGTCAATCTTCAACAGGTCTGCCGACAACACCTTCAGGTACGAGAACGAGGTGTAGCCCGCGCCAAAGTCATCCAGCGCCACCTTGGCGCCATAGCTGCGGATTTTGTCGATGAAGCGGCGCGTGTTTTCCAGATCGTGCAGTGCCACCGACTCGGTAATTTCCAGGCACAGGCGGCCGGTGATGTGGATGTTTTGCGCCAGCATGGCAAACACATCCTGCATGAAGGTTTCGTCGTTGAGCGAAGCGCCGCTCAGGTTCACACACACGAACCGTGTGGACTGCAACTTACTGGCGTGGGTGTTGAGCCAGGCGAGGGTGGTGGACAGCACCCAGCGGTCGATCACGCCCATGTGGCCGCTGCTTTCACCGGCGGAGATCACACGGTCGGTAGGGATGCGTTGGCCGTTGGCATCGCGCATGCGCAACAGCACTTCGAAGTTCAGTGATTCGTGCGGCGCCGTCAGCGACATGATGGGCTGCATTTCAAGGAACAAGCCCTCGGTGGCCGAATTGGTCGAGAAGCGCTCGACCAGCTCCAACTCCGCCTCGTGTTGGCGGAAGGCTTCGGCGTTTTTCTCGTACACCACCAAACCGTTATGGCCGCTACCGGCCTTGGCCTGGCGGCAGGCGCGGTCTGCGGCAGACACTGCGTCTTTGATCTGCACACCAGCGTCCACGTCGATCAGGCCCACCGACGCACGCACCTGGAACGCTTTGTCTTTGATGTGGTACGGCGTGGCACCGATACGCGCCACCACGCCTTGGCAGATGACCGAGGCCAACGGAATGCGGGTGTCGGGCAAAACGATGATGAATTCATCGCCGCCCACGCGGCCGATTTGCATGCCACCAGACAGCATGTCGGAGATGCGTTTGCACACCTGCTGCAGCACCTCATCGCCAGCGCCATGGCCATACAGATCGTTGATCAACTTGAAGCGGTCCAGATCCAGATAGGCCAGCGCCAGCGGGCGGTTGCTGTTGATCTGCTGCATGGCGTGGGTCAGCACTTTTTCAATGCCGCGCCGGTTCAGCACCTTGGTCAACGCATCGTTGTTGGCCATGAATTGCAAGTCTTCGGTGGCGCGCGATTTTTCCGTCACATCCTGCAAAGAGCCTTCAATTTTGTCGCGCGAAAGTGTCGCCTTGACCAGATAACGCCGCACCGGGCCGTTGTCGGCGCGCGTCAGGCCTTTGAGTTCAAGTTCGCCGTCTGAGCGCTGGTGCACCATGCTCAGCAACTGCATCCACGCGCCTTCGCTGAAGTGGCGCTGCCAGGCGCGGCTGCCAGGGGTCAACACGTCTTCTGCCAACATGCGCCGCAGCGCCGGGTTGGCGCTGACAAAGTTGCCATAGGTGTCGAGCGTGAACAGGCCAATCGGCATGGCCTCATAGGTGTGCGCCAGCTCGGCTTGCACGGCCATTCTTTCCAGGTGCTCCTGGCGCATTTGCTCGGCAATGGCCAACGAGGCCAAGAGGCTGGAGGACAACGCGGCCGTCACGCTGTTGACCGTGCCAATCAAGGCTTGCAAGCCCAGCGCCGCAGATACCACTTCGTATACGCTGGCGAACAAGGTGATGACGATGGAGCCGCCGTACCACATGGCCACGCGTGAGCGCGTCTTCATCAAAATGCGCACCAGCAAGTAAATCAACAAACCGGTGCTGACACCAGTGGCCACCCAGATCACTGGTAAAAACTGGCCGTAGGGAATGACCAACGACGCCATCAATAAGGGCAGGCAAGTCCACTGCGCCGCGCGCATGGCCCCCGTGTTGCCAACGTGCTCCAGGTCGTCGGCAAACAGGGTTTTGAATAGCGTGATGGTGACGGTGTAGTACAGCGCCATGGTCAATGCGCGGCCCGACCATAGAAGTTCTTGCGGCACGAGGTGACCGAGCCAGGCGCCGTCCCACCCGGCAGAAAGTGCTGCCACGCGCAGGTTCAGCAGCAACCAAGTGGCGAACAGCAAATACGTGGCGGTGCGGTTGATCAACGCCGTCACCAACACAAACAGCGCCAGCACCACCAAGCCGCCGGTCAACAAACCTTCGTTGTGGTTGAACTCCTGGGCGGAAATCTGCAGTTCAGAAGCGGGCCACTGCGTGGCAGTTAACCGGGCCGGCCCTACGGCGTGTACACGGCACAAAAGCGATGGCGGCGCATCGGCCATCGCCAGGTTCACCGCAAAGCCAGACTTGACGGAGCTGATGGCGCCTAGAGAAGAGTCTTGCCGGCCCCGTCCCAGAGGCTCGAGCGTTGCGGCGTTCCAGCAAGCCACATCCACCGCGTGGCGAGACGGCAGCTCAATGACCGAGGGTTCGCTATCTGTAGGTTTCTTCGGCTCGATCAGCAGCCAAAAGCCAGACTCTGAGCGTTTGGTGTCGATAAAGGTTTGCCGGGGCAGGGCTTCGAGGTCGCGTGCGGCTTGCGCGGCGCTGAGGGGCTCGCCCGTCTCATGTAGCGCGCGAAACGCCAGCGAAAAGTTGCCTTCGGTGGAGGTGCGGGGCTCCCATGCCGTCAGCGCCACAAGTGACAGGAGGCCGATGGCGATAGGCAATGCATAAGCCGACAGCGCAAAAAGCAGCCGCTCCATGGCCGCGCTACGCGCAGCCCACCACTTGGCGCGTACGCCAATGTGCTTAGACATTGTTACTATATTCACCCATATGTGAAATATAGTATCTCAAAGATACAAATTCAGTAAGGTAGATGACCAGATTACTTTAGGATATTTTTGTAAAGTCGATTGGTTTTTAAATCGGTATTCTTCCGATTCATCTCTCTCTGCTTACTGCTCTTGGCTCTGGTATTTGGCCTGTATCGGCTTTTTACATCACATGCGCAGCCGGCGGGCTAGAGAAGCGGCCAGGCTGGCTATGAAAGCGATTGACAGGGCGAACACCCGACAAATCGATGTCAACGTGGTGTGTTCTGAAGATAAATTCGCGCAACGGGTGGTTGGCTTCTTCCCAGCGCGCTTCTGCGGTGCCGACTTCAAAAGACATGATGCGATGTGGCATGTTGCCAACATGTGGCAGTGGGATATAGCCCATTCCGGGGTAAACGTCGCTAAACAGCAGGCTGTCGTACATGCGGTCTACCGGTGCACGACCCGACACCACCATCCATTCCACACCAATCTTTTGGCAATATAGAAAGAACGCTTTAAACAGCACGGTTTTCACCAGACGCCCCACACGGTCGTTGGTTATGCCCAGGCGCGTGGCTTCAGCCAATGTGCGACCTTGCAGCCAATCGGGCAGGGTTAGCGACTTTTCCAGGCACAAAGGGGCGTATTCATTGGTTTGAATGCGCATGGTGCCGAGAGGAGACCCGTCCAGCTTCGACTCGGCCAGCAAAACGGCAAAACCATCTTCAAAATCAACTGATTCAGGGGCACGCAATGTATCTGCGAACGTCGGAACGTGGCGCGCATACGCCGAGTGGCGAATGTGCACTGCTTTGGCTAAGTCTTGGCTATCACGCACCAAACGCACGGTAAATGGCAGGTGCTCCTCCAACATGTGCGAGGAGGCATGCGAAACATATCCAAAGTGGGGTTGGCCCACGGTGATCGAAGGAGATGCAGACGAAGCATTAAACATTGATCAATCCCAGCAGTTGAAGGTAGTGGTTGTCTGCCCAAATCAATTTTCATGATGCGGCAAAAGGTGTAACGGACTGTATTTAGTTACGAAAAATCACTAAAGTCAGAATGCTGCTGAAAATGGCGTCAGAATTTCCCTTACATCGTGTAAGGCAAGCGGATGTATGTGAATGGCTTGAATTGCTTTTGTAGGCAGCTATCAATTTTGAATTAATCGCTAAACCAGCACCATGAAAGTGCATCGTGTTTGGCTCTTATGTGGTGCATCGCTGGAAATTGGTTTTCACTGAAAAATATTCATTTGTGAAAACAATTAATGACTGACTCGTGCCAGTCGCGGCCTCTGATGCAGCGCTCATGAGAGTTGTTCGATCAAATTTTGACTTCTAGTTGGAGCAACGGAGATCAAAGCGATTTTTGTAATTTTTTTGGCTTCTGCAGACTTGAAAATTCCTGTGGATATATCGAATGATATGAATTCGAGATATTTCATTTAATTGGTTTTAGAAATTTTCACTCAGTTTTCAATTATCTTTTATTTGTTTTTATTTTTTATCATTTGGAATTTTTTGAATTTAAATTTCTGGCTAGCGCAATGATTTAAATCATAAATACTGATTCAAAACCAAGTTGGTGCACGGCGACCCGATTTGTAACAATCGTTCGCTGCCGCTGAACTGTCAGCTTGCGCAGCACAAGAGCCGGATGCGGCTGCCGACACGCTTAAACTCGCGGGCTTCGATTGAATCCTTAGCGTTCGCCGTCCTCATGCAAAAAATCATTCGCCAGCTTGCCGCCGAGATCAAGGTGCGGGAAGAGCAAATCAAGTCCGCTGTCGAGTTGCTCGATGGTGGTGCCACCGTCCCCTTCATCGCCCGTTACCGCAAAGAAGTCACGGGTGGGTTGGACGACATCCAACTGCGTGAGTTGGAAGCGCGCCTGAGCTACCTGCGCGAGATGGAAGAGCGCCGCGAAGCCATCCTGCAAAACATTGAAGAGCAGGGAAAGCTCACCGACAGCCTGCGTGCCGCGCTGATGGCCGCCGGCACTAAACAAGAATTGGAAGACTTGTACCTGCCGTACAAGACCAAGCGTCGTACCAAGGGGCAAATCGCACGTGAAGCGGGCATTGAGCCGCTGGCCGATCGCCTGTTTGAAAACCCAAGCCTGGTGCCCGCTGATGAGGCGCAAGCCTTCGTCAAAGCCGAAAAGGGGGAGGGCGGCGAAGACTTCACCAGCGTGCCAGCCGTGCTGGATGGCGTGCGCGACATCCTGAGCGAGCGCTGGGCAGAAGATGCGGGCTTGATCCAGAACCTGCGTCAGTGGCTCTGGAGCGAAGGTCTGCTGCGTAGCCGCCGTGTCGAAGCCAAAGACGAAAACAACCCCGACGTCGCCAAGTTCCGCGACTACTTTGACTACGAAGAGCCGATTGGCAACGTGCCCTCGCACCGCGCATTGGCCGTGTTCCGTGGTCGTGGCCTGGAAATTTTGGACGCCAAGTTGGCCATGCCGGTGGACCCGGAGCCGGGCAAGCCGTCGATGGCCGAAGGCCGCATCGCCATCCACGTGGGCTGGAGCCATGCGAATCGCCCAGCCGACGACCTGCTGCGCAAATGCGTGGCCTGGACCTGGCGCGTGAAGCTCAGCCTCTCCACCGAGCGCGACCTGTTCGCCCGCTTACGCGAAGATGCCGAGAAAGTCGCCATCAAAGTGTTTGCCGACAACCTGCGCGACCTGCTGTTGGCCGCGCCTGCCGGTGCCCGCGTGGTGCTGGGGCTCGACCCTGGCATCCGTACCGGCGTGAAGGTCACCGTGGTGGATACGACCGGCAAGCTGGTTGACACCGCCACCGTGTTCCCGCATGAACCGCGCCGCGACTGGGATGGCTCGCTCCACACGCTGGCCCGCTTGTGCGAAAAGCATGGCGTGAACCTGATCGCCATCGGCAACGGCACGGCCAGCCGCGAAACTGACAAACTGGCCGGTGACCTGATCAAGCTGTTGGCCAAGGCGCAGCCCGATCATTTGGTTGAAAAAGTAGTGGTGAGTGAGGCCGGTGCTTCGGTCTACTCGGCCAGCGAATTCGCCTCGCAAGAGATGCCCGATGTGGACGTGAGCCTGCGCGGTGCCGCCAGCATTGCGCGCCGCCTGCAAGACCCGTTGGCCGAACTGGTGAAGATCGACCCCAAGAGCATTGGTGTGGGCCAGTACCAGCACGACGTGAACCAGAGCGAACTGGCTCGCACGCTCGAAGCGGTAGTCGAAGATTGCGTGAACTCGGTAGGCGTCGACCTGAATACGGCCAGCGTGCCTTTGCTGAGCCGCGTGTCCGGCTTGTCGGCCAGCGTGGCCAAGGCCGTGGTGCGTTGGCGCGAAGCCAATGGCGCATTCAAGAACCGCCAGCAGTTGATGGCCGTGACCGGCCTGGGTGCCAAAACCTTTGAGCAATGCGCTGGCTTCTTGCGCATTCGCGGCGGCGACAACCCGCTCGATGTCACCGGCGTGCACCCCGAAACCTACCCCGTGGTCGAGCAAATCATCAGCACCACCGGCAAACCCGTGGCTGAGTTGATGGGCCGTGCCGAAGTGCTGAAGACGCTGCGCCCCGAGCTCTATGCCAATGAGCGTTTCGGCGTGATCACCGTCAAGGACATTTTGGGCGAGCTGGAAAAACCCGGCCGCGATCCGCGCCCGGATTTCAAGGTGGCGCGCTTCAACGACGGCGTGGAAGACATCAAAGACCTGCGCGAGGGCATGGTGCTCGAAGGCACGGTGAGCAACGTGGCGCAGTTTGGCGCGTTCATTGACCTCGGTGTGCACCAGGATGGCCTGGTCCACGTGAGCCAACTAGCGCACAAGTTTGTCAACGACGCGCGTGAGGTGGTCAAGACCGGCGATATCGTCAAAGTCAAAGTGATGGAAGTCGACGTAGCGCGCAAGCGCATCGGTTTGTCGATGAAGCTTGACGCGGCGCCCGCTCGCCGCGATGGCCCGCGTGACAACCGTTTTGAAGGTGCAGGCCGTGGTCAGTCCATGCCCAGGCGCGGCAACGAACCTGCAGCGCAATCGGCCATGGCGTCGGCTTTCGCCAAGTTGCAGAACCGCAACTAGGGCAGGGTAAGCGAAGGCGAGACGGCACGGTCTTGCCTGTTGCAGCGGCATTGGGGCGATAGCCGCCTCATGGCCAGCCGGTGAATCAACGGTAAAGCCTGTCGTATCGATGTCGCACGCACGTCGAAACGCGCTGCGCCGTGCGACAGATTGGTTACATCCGTAACATAATCGGCTCATCCCCCATCCTCTGGAGCCCGCACCCATGGAGTTGAACGTCCTGCTGTCGTCTGAAGCCGCGCTGCCCAGCATGCCCAAGGTGGTGGCGTTGCTGCTGAGCGAGCTGGGCCGTCCCGACCCTGATTTGCGCAAGCTCAGCCAGTTGATCAGCACCGACGTTGCACTCACCGCCCGGCTTCTCACGCTGGCCAATTCGTCAATGTTCCAGCTAGAGCGCAAGGTGAGCAACATTCCCGAGGCCTTGGCGGTGCTGGGCGTCGAGCATCTGCGCCAGGTGGCGTCGGCTGCGGCTCTGTGTGGCAGCTTTCGCGCTGTTCCTGGCATTGATCTCACCCACTTCTGGCGTTACAGCGTTAACGTGGCCAAGATTTCGCGCTCGTTGGCCGGCATGGTCAAGCAAAGCCCGGCTACCGCCTTTACGGCAGGCTTGATCCATGGCGTGGGCGAGTTGGTGATGCACCTGGGCATGGCCGATACGGTTGTGCCGTTGAACCAAACCACGGCCCCGCTGGACCTGCGTCGCGCCAAGATTGAGCACCGCACCTTTGGCTACTGCTATGCCGAAGTGGGCGCGGGCCTTGCGCGTAAGTGGCAGTTCCCGGATTTGGTAGTGGATGCTCTGGCACACCAGATCGAACCTTTTGACAACGACGTTTACGAACCCCTGGCCGGTGTGCTGCACCTCGCCACCTGGCGTGCCCGTGCCAAGGAGGCGCAGTTTGATGACCGCGCGCTGGCCGTGAGCTTTCCTGATGTGGTGGGGCTGACTCTGGGCTTGGACATCGACATGGTGTTGCAGCAAGACCCCATCGATTGGAGCGCGCGCAGCGACATGGCCGCTTTTGCATAGTTCAGATTGCACATAGTTGCTCGGGTTGCGAGCAGGCGCCGCGCAAGGGTGTAACGGTTGCGGCTTGGTTGCTTAAAAGTGTCATCCTGATGACATTGGGCAAGCTAGACTGAATTTCTGTTTCGCTTCCGTTTGTAATTTCTGTCCCATGCAAGCCCTGCGCCTCTATGCCGGTCCCAAAGCTCTTGAACATCTGCGCCGTCATGGCCTGCAGTCCAGCCATGTCGGTGTTGTGCCTGCCGCAGCGGGTGGCCCCAAGGGCCTGATCCTGGGGCGGCTCGACCAGTTTCTCTTTGGGCATTGGCTCGCGCAAAGCAACCAACCGGTGGATTTGGTGGGCGCTTCCATTGGCGCCTGGCGCATGGCCACGGCGTGCATTGAAGCACCCGTGCCTGCCTTTGGCCGCCTGGAGCGTGGCTACATTCAACAGCACTACGAGCCACCTGCAGGCCGCAAACGCCCCAGCGCAGACCAAGTCAGTGACGAGTTCGGTGCCACGTTGCAAGTCTTCTTTGAGGGCTTGCAAAACGAGATCTTGAGCCACCCGCGCTTTCGCCTGCACATCATCACAGCGCGCGGCCGCCACGTGTTGAACCGCGAGCAGCACATGCGCACGCATGTCGGCTACGCCGGTGCCTTCATCGCCAATAGCCTGAAGCGCCGCGCATTGGGGGTCTGGATGGAGCGCGTGGTGTTTTCCAGCCCCGAAGCGGGTTTGCCGTTTGGCACACGTGACTTCCCCACGCGGCAGGTGGCGCTGCAGAACGACAATTTCTTGTCGGCGTTGCAGGCCAGTTGCTCGATTCCGTTTGTACTGCGCGCGGTGCACGACATTCCCGGCGCACCGCGCGGTGCTTATTGGGATGGTGGTATCACAGACTATCACTTGCACCTGGACTACCAACTGACACCGAATGCCGTCGATCCCGGCGCATCGCCCATCCAGTTCATGGGGGCCAATGGCCCCAACGACATGCATGACCCGGTACGAAAGCTGGTGCTCTACCCGCATTTTCAGCAAGCCATCGTGCCCGGCTGGCTCGACAAGGCGCTGCGCTGGCGGCACAAGCCTTCACCGTTTCTGGACAACATGTTGGTGCTGGCCCCGGCGCCCGAGTGGGTGGCTACGTTGCCCAATTGCAAGCTACCCGATCGTCATGACTTCGTGCATTACGCAAATGACCTGCAGGGGCGCATCAAGGTGTGGGGCAACGCGGTGGCCGCAAGCCAGCAACTGGCAGATGAGTTTGCCGAATGGTTGGCGCGGCCAGACCTGTCGCTGGTGCGGCCGCTCTAAGCGGTATCAATAGCGAGGTCTCAGGTCTTTAGGCCGTCCGGTTTTGCAGGCGCAGCAAGCCCAGGCCGAGCACCACAAACGCACCACCCGAAACCCGGCTAAACAAACGCGCCCGCCGCGCATCGGCCAACACGCGCTTCAAGCCACGCGCCACCTGCACATAAAAGGCGTGGGCCAGCACCGTGCAGACGACAAACGTGGTGGTCAGCACCAAGAACTGCTGCAGCGCCGGGGCGCCGGGCGTCAAGAACTGTGGAAAGAGGGCGGTAAAAAACAGAATGCTCTTGGGATTGGTGACGGCCACTGTCAGCCCGTTGAAGAACAGCTTGGTGGCGCTTTGCATTGGAACAGCTTCACCCGTTGAAGTCGACGCCGTGCCCAAGGCATTCGCGCCGTTGCGCCATTGTTTGATGCCAAGGTAAACCAAGTAGGCGGCACCCGCCACCTTCAGCACCATAAACGCCACTGCCGAGGTGCTGAGCAAGACCCCGAGACCCGCCATGGCCACGGCCGACACCAGAAATACGCCCAGCGCATTGCCCACCGAGCCGAGCATGGCGCGCGACGCGCCCACAGACACCGAGTTGGATACAGCCAGCAACACGGCCGGACCCGGCGTGAACGCCATGAACAACGAGACCCCTGCAAATACCAGCCAGTTCGACCACGTCATGTCTTGCCCCTAAAAGAAGCCACCATAACAAAGGCGGAGAACCTCAGCGAACGCCTGTGGCAATCTTCACATCGACTCTTCCAACATGGCACGGTATTCGTCACCAGTCGCGATGCGTGGGTTGGTTTTATGGCAATGGTCGGCCAGTGCGCCGGTGATGATGCGATCAAACGTGCCGTGCTCCACGCCCATGGCCGCCAAACCGGTGGGCAGACCCAGGCGCGCATTCAGGTCGGTAATGGCTTCTGGAATATCGCTGGCCGAACTGAGCCCCATGGCTTGCGCCATGCGCTCCAGGCGCTTCTCTTTTTGAACCGATTCAGCGCCGGCGTTGAAGCGCACCACCGCTGGTAAAAACATAGCGTTCAGCGTGCCGTGGTGCAGGCGCGGATCCACGCCGCCCAAGCTGTGGCTCAGCGAATGCACACAGCCCAGGCCCTTCTGGAACGCCATGGCGCCTTGCATCGACGCGCTCATGAGGTTGAAACGCGCCTCGCGGTCTGATCCATCACGCGTGGCGCGCTCAATGAAATGCCAGCCGCGCTGCAAGCCATCCAACCCAATGCCGTCGGCCGGTGGGTTGAAGGTCGGAGCCATGAAAGTTTCCATGCAGTGCGCGATCGCGTCCATGCCGGTGGCGGCGGTCAGCTTGGGCGGCAGGCCCAGCGTCAACTCGGGGTCGCAGATGGCGGTTTTGGGCACCAGGTGCCACGAGTGAAAACCGAGCTTGCGGTGGTCGTCGACGATGATGATGGCGCCGCGCGCCACCTCGCTGCCGGTGCCGCTGGTGGTAGGCACGGCAATCAGCGGCGCCGCGCGCTCGGTGATCAAGGCCGAGCCGCCTTCAATGGTGGCGTAGCGCGTCAGCGGCCCTTCGTGCGTGGCGGCAATGGCCACGCCCTTGGCGCAGTCGATGGCCGAGCCACCGCCGACCGCAATCAGCCCGTCGCAGTGGTTGTCGCGGTACACCTGCGCGGCGGCGCGCACGGCGGCCTCGGTGGGGTTGGACGGGGTTTGGTCAAACACGGTGACGGGCAAGTCGGGCAGTGCGTCGAGTGCGCGCTGCAAAATGCCCGCGGCCTTGACGCCGGCGTCCGTCACGATGAGCGGGCGGCTGATGCCGCTGCGCGCGCATTCTTGCTGCAGCAGCTTGATCGCGCCAAAGTCAAACTGGATCTGGGTCACGTAGTAGATCAGGGCCATCGTCTTTGTCTCATCGTTGTAGGATTCACAGACTCACTAGCCTGCTACTTTACCCATCATCGCCTGTTCATGCACCCCAGTTCCAGTCCTCCGCTGCCCTCGTTAACCCCTGTCATGCGCAGCATCATTGACCGCATGGCGCGCGCCCAGCACACCCCCATGCACGCCCAAACGCCGCAAGAGGCGCGGGCGGCTTATGCCTTGGGCGCGGCAGTGCTGGAGATTCCCAAGCCCGCGCTGGAGCGTGTCGAAGACTTCACCATTCCCGCGCGCGACGGCGCCGTGCTGCCCGCGCGTTTGTACGCCCCCAGCACCGGCACGCCGCTGCCGCTGCTGCTGTACTTCCACGGCGGCGGTTTCACCATCGGCAGCGTGGCCACACACGACATCTTGTGCCGCGAACTCAGCCGCCAGGCCGGGTGCATGGTGGTGTCGCTCGACTACCGGCTCGCCCCTGAGCACCGTTTTCCCACAGCCGCCAACGACGCCTGGGACGCACTCGCGTGGCTGGCCGCCAATGCCGCGCAGATCGGCGCCATCCCCGGCCAACTGGCCGTGGGCGGCGACAGCGCAGGCGGCACCCTGGCGGCGGCCAGCGCGGTGCAGGCCATGCAGCAGGGCATTCCGCTCGCCCTGCAATTGCTGATCTACCCCGGCTGCACCGCGTGGCAAGACACACCCTCGCACCAGCAGTTTGCCAAAGGCTACGTGTTGGAGGCCGCGCACATCGACTTCTTCTTCAGCCAATACGTGTTGAACCCCGAAGACCGCAACGACCCACGTTTCGCCCCGCTGAACGCGCCCGAAGTGGACGGCGTGGCGCCCGCGTGGATTGGCCTGGCCGAGTGCGACCCGTTGGTCGACGAAGGTGTTCTGTATGCCGACAAGTTACGCCTGGCCGGTGTGCCCGTGGACCTGGAAATCTACCGTGGCGTGACCCACGAATTCATCAAAATGGGCCGCGCCTTGCCCGAAGCCCGCAAAGCCCATGCCGATGCCGCCGCCGCCTTGCGCGCAGCGTTCAACCTCTAAAGCTAAACCCATGTCGACCACCGAAACCTCCGCGCCCGTCAGCCCCACACCCGCTCGCTTCTCACACCGCCTGCGTGTGCGCTGGTCTGAGGTGGACATGCAAAAGATTGTCTTCAACGCCCACTACCTTGCGTATTTCGACGTCGCCATCGCCGAATACTGGCGCGCGTTGGCCATGCCCTACGAAGCCACCATGCACCACCTGCAAGGCGACATCTACCTGAAGAAAGCCACGGTGGAATACCACGCCTCGGCGCGGATCGACGACATCATCGACGTCACGCTACGCTGCGTGCACATCGGCCGTTCGTCGCTGCGCTTTGAAGGTCAGGTGCTGCGCGATGGCCGCCAGCTCACCAGCGGCGAACTGCTCTACGTCTATGCCGACCCGCGCACGCAAACCTCGCAGGCCGTGCCCGATGCGCTACGCGACCTGATCAACGGCTACGAGGCGGGCGAAGCCGTCTACAACATCGCTTTAGGCGACTGGGCAAGCTTAGGCCAGGACGCCAGCGCCGTGCGCGAGCAAGTGTTTGTGCAAGAGCAGGGCATCCCCAAGGAAATGGAGTGGGACGAAGCCGACGCCCAGCCCGAAGTCATCCACGCCCTAGCCCGCAACAGATTCGGCCAAGCGCTGGCCACCGGCCGCCTGCTGCAATACGCGCCCGGCGTGGGGCGCATCGGCCGCATGGCCGTGCTACAGCCGCTGCGGGGTACTGGTTTGGGGGAGGAAATTCTGGAAGCCTTAGTGCAGGCCAGCGCCAAACGCGGCGACCTGGAAGTCTTGCTGCACGCCCAACTCAGCGCCGAAGGCTTCTACCGCCAGGCCGGGTTCACGCCGCGTGGTGAGATGTTTACCGAGGCGGGCATTGGGCACCAGGAGATGTTCCGGGTGCTGTGACGATGCAATTCTTCAAGCTCCCGTCGTTCAGGCGCCTCGCACTGTTGCTTTTGGTGGGCGTGCCCGTCCTGAGTTGGGCTGTCGTGAAACCGCTACGTGTCATTGCGCCCACGCTTGCGGGTGTGAGTTGTCCCAACGCACAGGTTTGCATTGATGACCTGTCTCGGTTGGAAGAAGCTACGGCCTTGCGCGATGCCGCCTTCAACTTCGTCTCTGAGCGGTTGGGGCCTTTGCCGCCAGATGCGCGTGTGGTCTTCTGCGCCACCCAAACCTGTGCCGAAGCATTTGGCTTGGGCCGCCGGTCTGCGGTGACGGTGGGCGGGCAAGGTACCGTCATTGGCCCACGTGCCTGGAAGCCATATTACGTGCGGCATGAACTGATCCACCAGCGGCAAAATGCAGCGCTCGGCACCGCCAGCACCTTTTTGAAACCCCAGTGGTTTGTCGAAGGCATGGCCTACGATCTGAGCGAAGACCCACGGTTGGTGCTAGACGAACCCTGGCAGACCGATCGCGTGCAGTTCAGGGCATGGTACGCAAAAATTGGCGCACCCAATGTTTGGACTGCTGCTGGTCAACTTTAAAAATAGCCAACTGAGTTCAGCTCAAATGTCGGCAAGCAATTCGTAAGGCAACGGCAACAGCGTCAACTTCGGCCCAGCCGCCGACCCCGCCGTCAACGCGCCGTTCTGCGCGGCAATCTGCATCGACACAATCGCGTCGAAACCGCCCTCGGGGTTGGGCGCCGCTTGCGCAACCACACCGCACGGTTGCTCGGCATCGGCAGCTTCAAACACTTCTTGCCCGGCCTGCAATGGCTCGGTTGAGCGAACGATGCTGGCCCGGCGCTTCAACGTGCCGCGGAACTGGCTGCGGGCCACGACTTCCTGGCCGGGGTAGCAGCCTTTTTTGAAGTTCACACCGCCCACTGATTCATAGTTCAGCATCTGCGGCACCAGCGCTTCAAACAGCGGCAGGGTGACCGTGGCAATGCCGCTGCGCACTTCGCTCCAGGCCCATTGGTCGGCACTCAACACCGGGGCGCCCGGTGCAACGGACTCGGCGGCGGTGCCGGCGGGGGCGAGCAGCAGCGCGCGCGGCTGGCCGTCAGCGGGGTACAGCGCTACGGCGGGGGTATGCGCGGTTTCAAACAACGACCAAGGGGCTGCGTTGGCATCGGCAACGGCGGAGCCCACCAAACCAAAGAGCTGGAAGTCGGCACTGGCGTCGGTCAGCTTGGCTTTGGCGCGCATCACAAACATCGACAGACGCTTGAGCGTTTGTGCCAGCAGGTCTTGGCTGCAGACCAGCAGCACTTCGTCCGCGCCGCGTTTGAAGCCGATGAAACTCGCCTGCATGCGGCCTTTGGGCGAGCAAAAGGCGGCCAACCGCGCATGGCCGGGGTCCAGCAGCGCGAAGTCGTTGGTGAGTTGACCTTGGAGGAATTTGACGGCGTCTTCACCCGCTACGCGGATGACGCCCAAGTGCGTTAAAGAAGCGATGCCATGGAGTGGATGTGTCATGGCGTGAATTATCATGCCCCTCCTTAGTTCACAAGGTAAGTAGGGTTGTGCGTCGTCTATTGATCGTGGTGGTTTATGTGGCCCTCTTGCTGGGCTTGGGTGGTGGCTTGGGCTGGTGGTGGGTGCAGCGGCCCTTGCCGGTGGGCGACGCCACGCGCGACTTCACGGTAGCGCCGGGCTTGTCGTCGCGCAGCGTGGCGCAGGCGGTGGTCGACTCGGGCGTGCCGGTGTCAGCCGACGCCTTGTATTGGTGGTTTCGCCTGTCTGGCCAGTCTCGGCTGATCAAGGCTGGCAGCTACGAGATCACGCCCGGCACCTCGCCCGAAGCCTTGCTCGACAAGCTGGTGCGCGGCGAACAAGCCTTGCGCAGCGTGACGCTGGTCGAGGGCTGGAACTTCCGCCAAGTGCGTGAAGCGCTCGCAAAAGCAGAGCGCCTTGCGCCCGACAGCGCAGCACTTGAGCCCGATCTGATCATGAACAAGCTGGGCCGCCCCGGTGTAGCCGCAGAAGGCCGCTTCTTCCCCGACACCTACCGCTATCCCAAAAACAGCAGCGACCTGGCCGTGCTGAAGCAAGCCATGCAAGCCATGGACAAAATGCTCGCCGCCGCCTGGGCCCAGCGCCAGCCTGACCTGGCCTTGAAGACGCCCGAAGAGGCGCTGACCATGGCCAGCATCATCGAGAAAGAAACCGGGCAGGGTGCAGACCGGCCGCTGATCTCCGGCGTGTTCAACAACCGCCTGCGTATCGGCATGCCGCTGCAGACCGACCCGACGGTGATCTACGGCCTGGGTGCGTCGTTTGACGGCAACCTGCGCCGCTCCGACCTGCGGGCCGACACCCCCTTCAACACCTACACCCGCCGTGGCCTGCCACCCACGCCCATCGCCATGCCGGGCGCGGCCTCGCTCTTGGCGGCCGTGCAACCCGCGCGCACCGACGCCTTGTACTTCGTGGCCAAGGGCGATGGCAGTAGCCATTTCAGCCCATCGCTGGAAGAGCACAATCGAGCGGTCAACCAGTACCAGCGCAACCGTTAAGCCTTAGGACATCGACAGTGCAAAACAACGGCATCTTCATCAGTTTCGAAGGCATCGACGGTGCGGGTAAATCCACCCACATCGAGGCCCTGGCCGAAGCCTTCCGCGCCCAAGGGCGCACCGTCACGCTGACGCGTGAGCCCGGCGGCACGCCGCTGGCCGAACAGTTGCGCACGCTGGTGCTCAACGAGCCCATGGATCCGCTGACCGAAGCCCTGCTGATCTTCGCCGGCCGGCGCGACCATCTGCAGCAAGTGATCGAGCCTGCCCTGGCGCGTGGCGAGGTGGTGATCAGCGACCGCTTCACCGATGCCACCTTTGCCTACCAAGGCGGCGGCCGCGGGTTTGATGTGGCGGTACTATCAACACTAGAGCGCTTTGTGCAATCTACATCAGCGGTAGATGCCAATTTCATTCGACAACCCGATTTAACCTTGTGGTTCGACCTGCCCGCTGAGACCGCCGCCGAACGCCTGGCCGGTGCCCGCGTGCCAGACCGTTTTGAATCCCAACCCGTGGTGTTTTTCCAGCGCGTGGCTGGGGCCTATGCCGACCGCCATGCGCAAGACCCGGCGCGCGTGACACGCATCGACGCCGCCACTTCGCGCCACGCTGTGTGGCAACAAATCACCAGCACTCTGGTGCGCAAGGGCTGGCTGGCCATCATGGTCGCCGCACAGGCGGGGCCGAAATGAGCGAAGCCGAAGCCCAAGTTGAAGCTGTCCCGTTAGCCCCATGGCTGGTGCGGCAACGCACCACCTTACTGGCCCAGCGCGGCCACGCCTGGTTGCTTTACGGCCCTTCCGGGCTGGGACAATACCGCCTCGCGATGGAGCTGGCGCGCGCCTGGCTGTGCGACAACGCAGACACCCAGCAAGGGCAGGGCGCTTGTGGCACATGCGGCAGTTGCCACGCCATCGATGTGCGCGCGCATGCCGACCTGTGCGTGCTGATGCCCGAGACCGCGATGATGGAACTCGGCTGGCCACTGCCTGAAAAGGCGCAGGCCGAAATCGACGACAAAAAACGCAAGCCCAGCAAAGAGATCCGCGTGGATGCCATGCGCGACGCGGTGGAGTTTTCACAACGCACCAGCGCTCGTGGGCGTGGCAAAGCCGTGTTGGTCTACCCGGCCGAGCGCATGAACCAGGTCACGGCCAACGCCTTGCTGAAAACGCTGGAAGAGCCGCCTGGCGACGTGAAGTTTGTGTTGGCCACGGGCGCCGCGCACCAACTGCTGCCCACCATCCGCAGCCGTTGCATGGGCCACAACATGGAATGGCCGGCCGGCACCGAGGCCACGGCCTGGCTGCAAGCGCAAGACGTGGCCCCGGCAGACGCCCAGGTGTTGCTGGCTGCCGCAGGCCAGCGGCCAGACGATGCGTTGCAAATGGCGCAAGCCGGGTTGAACGCCAAAAACTGGTCGCAATTGCCTCGTGCGGTGGCGGCTGGCGACGTCAGCCCGTTTGCCAACTGGGCCATGGGCCAGGTGGTCGATGCGCTGCAGAAGATTTGCCACGATGTGTTGGTACAGCGCACCGGCGCTGCGCCACGTTTCTTCACGGCGGCAGACTTGCAAAAGATCGGCGCAGGCGCATCAGTAGCGACGCTCACGCAGTGGTCGAAAGAGCTGGCGACCACGGCGCGCACGGTGGAACATCCGTTCAACCAGGGGCTGATGCTGGAAGCGCTTGTGAGCCGAGCCCAAATCGCCCTAAACTCAAGCCACTGAATTTAATGTTGTCGGCCTTTTAGAGCAGCACACGCCATGAGCACCACCCCGTCCACGCCGCGCCCCAGCGTCATCCAGTTGGCCATCAAGGAAAAAGCGGCGCTGTATGCGGCCTACATCCCACTGTTTGCCGAAGGCGGCATCTTTGTGCCCACGGCGCGCGAGTACCAATTGGGCGACGACGTGTACGTGTTGCTGTCACTGCCTGAAGGCCCACAGCGTTACCCCATCGCCGGCCGTGTGGCCTGGGTGACGCCAGCGCGCGCCTCTGGCAGCCGCACGCAAGGGGTGGGCATTCAGTTTCCCAAGGACGACAAGGCGCGGCAGTTGAAGATCAAGATCGAAGAGTTGCTGGGCGCGCACCTGGGTTCTGAGCGCGCAACACAAACCATCTAAACGATTTAACCCTGGCGGGTTCACAGGAGCGCTCGGCTCCTAAAATGGCCACATCGCGTCCTGGCATTTTAGCCCAGGCGCCGACCTGATTTGCCGCACATGCTGCGGCCGTTGCCATGTTCACAGACTCCCACTGCCACCTTTCGTACCCCGACCTCGCGGGCCAACTGCCTGCCATCCGCACCGCCATGGCCGAGGCCCGTGTCGACCGCGCCTTGTGCATCTGCACCACCCTGGAAGAATTTGAAGACGTACACGCCCTGGCCGTGGGCTACGACAACTTCTGGGCCACCGTGGGTGTGCACCCCGACAACGATGATGTGCGCGAGCCCTCGCTTGAAGACCTCGTCACCCTGGCCGCACGCCCGCGCATCGTAGGCATCGGCGAAACCGGCTTGGATTACTACCGCCTGGGCGACCGCACCGTGGCCGACATGGAGTGGCAGCGCGAGCGTTTTCGCGTGCACATCCGCGCCGCGCAGCAAACGCAAAAGCCGCTGGTCATCCACACGCGCAGTGCGTCGGACGACACTATCGCTATTTTGAAAGAGCTGGGCGAAGACGGCTCAGCCACTGCGGCGGGTGGCGTGTTCCACTGCTTTACCGAAACGGCCGAGGTGGCGCGCGCCGCGCTCGACCTGGGCTTCTACATTTCGTTCTCGGGCATCTTGACCTTCAAGACCGCGCAAGACATTCGCGACGTGGCCGCCTTTGTGCCGATGGATCGGATCTTGATCGAAACCGACAGCCCGTATTTGGCGCCCGTGCCGTACCGTGGCAAAACCAACAACCCGTCTTACGTGCCTTACGTCGCGAAGCAACTGTCGGCCCTGAAAAACTGTACGGTAGAGGAGGTGGCCGAGGCCACCAGTCGCAATTTTGACCGTCTTTTTAAAGGAGTTTTGGCATGAGAAACTACTTTAAGTATTTAGCCTACCTAATTGTTTTTATTGGATTTTCAACCGCCAATGCTGGCTCGTTTGAAGATTACTTCACAGCCGTCGCCAAAGACGATCCCAGAACCGTGCAAAACCTGCTGCGCCGTGGTTTTGACCCCAACACGGTCAACGAAAAAGGCTTGACCGGCGTGTTTTTGGCGGTGCGCTTGCCGTCGCCCAAGGTGCTGGATGTGCTGCTGGCCGCGCCCAAAATCAAAGTCGAAACGCGCAACGAGAAAGACGAAAGCCCGCTGATGCTGGCCGCTTTGGCAGGCGACGTGGCCACCTGCCAAAAGCTCATTGCCAAAGATGCCGATGTGAACAAAACCGGCTGGGCTCCACTGCATTACGCCGCCACCAATGGCCACGTGGCGGTGATGCAATTGCTGCTGGATGAAAACGCCTACATCGACGCCGAGTCACCCAACAAAACCACGCCGCTGATGATGGCCGCGTCTTACGGCACCACAGAGTCGGTGAAGTTCTTGCTGGAGGCGGGAGCCGACCCAACGCTGAAGAACGAGCTCAACCTTTCGGCGCTGGACTTTGCGAAAAAAGCCAGCCGCCCCGATGCGATTGAACTCATCGGCACGGCCATTCGCAAACGCGGCGTGAAGCAAGGGACTTGGTAGTCCCTCGTCGGCACGTTATACAAGCGCCGTCCACGCGTCGCCCCCGCTGCGATTGGTTTACTGCATGAACCAGCCGTGGCTCACCACCAATGATTGGCCGGTAAGCGCATTGGTTTCAAAGCCGGCGAACAGCAGGGCGGTCTCGGCCACGTCTTGAATGGTGGTGAATTCGCCGTCCACGGTTTCCTTCAGCATCACCTTTTTGATCACGTCGTCTTCGCTGATACCCAGGGCTTTGGCTTGTTCGGGAATCTGCTTCTCGACCAGTGGCGTGCGCACAAAGCCTGGGCAGATCACGTTCGCGCGGATCTTATGTTTGCCGCCTTCCTTGGCCACGGTTTTGCACAGGCCAATCAGCCCGTGTTTGGCGGTGACGTAAGCCGACTTCAGCACCGAGGCTTCCTTCGAGTGCACCGAGCCCATGTAGATGATGCTGCCGCCGTTGCCCGACGCTTGCATGTGCGGGTAGCAGGCCTTGGTGGTGAGGAATGCACCGTCCAGGTGAATGGCGAGCATCTTCTTCCAGTCGGCAAACGGGAATTCTTCGATCGGGTGCACGATCTGCACACCGGCGTTGCTGACCAACACGTCGACGCCGCCGTACGCGGCCACCACTTCGGCCACAGCCGCGTTCACTTGCTCTTCGCTGGTCACGTCCATCGCCACAGCCATGGCCACGCCCTTGGCTGCGACGATCTCATCGGCCACCGCTTGTGCCGCTGCCTTGTTCAGGTCGGCGATGACGACCTTGCCGCCTTCACGCGCGTACACGATGGCGATTTCCTTGCCGATGCCGCTGGCGGCGCCGGTGACGATACACACTTTGTCTTTTAACTTCATGGTGTTAGCTCCTTAGGGTGGAAAACGAGGATAGGAAACGGGAAATCTATTCAGTCGCTGGGATGGTCGGCGTTCAGGTCGAACACCCGCACGCCAGAGAGTGCCGGGCTGCGTTGCGTCCAGCGCGGATCATGCAAGGTATGCGCCATATCGGCACGGCCACTTTGCCAGTGCTCGCGCATCGACAGGCTGGAAAATTCGTAATCTTTCGACTGGCTTTCGTAGTGCCGGGTGCGGTAGATCAGGTGCACCACGTCGATGGACGAGGTGGTGCAGTGGATGCGCGACAGGGTTTGCACGTCGGGGTCGTTGGCCAGCTCGGGCGGTAGTTTGGCGAGCAGTCGTTTGGTGGCTTGCGCCACCACCTGCCAGTCCATGCTGGTGTCGGTATTCAGCCGCGTGCGGCTAGAAAAACGAATGTCTTTTTCGCGGCCAGACACTTCAATCAGGTTGGTGGGCATGTTGCCGTTGGACGCAAACAAGTCCACTTGCAACACGGTGCGATGCCCTGCGCCGGGCTCATCCAGCACATATTGGAGTGGTGTGTTAGACACCAGGCCTCCGTCCCAATAGTGTTCACCGTCGATCTCCACTGGCGCAAAGCCCGGGGGCAGCGCGCCGCTGGCCATGATGTGGCGGGCATCGATCTTTTGCTTGCCGGAATCGAAGTACTGAAAATTGCCGTTGCGCACGTTCACCGCGCCGATCGACAGCCGGATCGGGCCGTTGTTGATCAGGTCAAAGTCCACCAGGCGTTCCAAGGTTTCACGCAGCGGCCCGGTATCGTAGTAGCTGATGGCGCCGTCGGTTCCTGGCGGCTGCATGGGGGCTGGCGGAATGCGTGGCTTGAAGAAACCCGGCACGCCCCAGGTCATGACTTGCGAGGCACTGAACTCGTTCAAGGTTTCGCGCCAGAACTTGTCGATCGCAAAAAAGGGCGAGGGCAGCCCTGAGCTGACCAAGTTCCAAAACTCCTGCAGGCGCGCCAGGCGCTGTTCTGGCGGGTTGCCCACGATCAACGCCGCGTTGATGGCGCCAATCGAAATACCCGCCACCCAATGCAAGGGCTGGCCGGTTTCATGCAACGCCTCGTACACACCCGCCTGGTAGGCGCCGAGTGCCCCGCCGCCTTGCAGCACCAGAATATTTTGCGAGGTTTGTGGGGTTGCTGGGGCGCCAGTGTGGCCGTTTGTTTTGCGGGAAGGTCCAGCTTTGGTTCCTGCCGAGGGTGGGTGACGTGAAAGGGTCATGCGGGCACTCGTATCAGGGTAGTCGGAAGGAAGTCGGAAAAATGACTCCCAAGAATACGCCACAGATGTGAAGTGTTCGCATAGCCTTGGTGCGAAGTGGCTGCGAAATGTTTCGTCAACAGGCTATGTCTTCGCGCAAACCCAAGCACTTAGGCCAGGGCTGCGAGAGGCACGACGGCTTGAAAAGCGGTGCCCCTCGGCCCGCGTGTTACTCCGCCTTGATGTTGTGGTCCTTCACCACCTTGCCCCAGCGCACGGTTTCGGTCTGCATCCATTCTGCGATTTGCTGACGGCTCATGTCCGTGGGCTCCGAGCCGAGTTCTTGCAGCCGCTTGGTCACGTCGGGGCGCGCCACAATGCGCTGCACGGCGGCCTGCAGTTTGTCGAGTATGGCGGGCGGTGTGCCGGCCGGGGCCAGCAGACCTTGCCAGGAACCGGTGACGAAGTTCGGAATCTGCGAGGCCACCGTGGGTACGCCCGGCGTGGCCGCAAAGGGCTTGGCGCTGGTCACGGCAATGGCCTTGATCTTGCCGCCCTGCACCAGTGGGTTGGTCGCCAGCACACTGGCCATGGCAGTGTCGATCTGGCCGCCCGCCAGGTCGGTCAAGGCCTGGGCGCCGCCTTTGTAGCCAATCACGTTGAACTCAAAACCTTTGTCCTGCGCCAGCAGAATGCCCGCCAGTTGGCTGATGGAGGCCAGCGGTGTGCCGAAGCTCACCGGCTTGCCGCTTTTCTTCTGATAGGCGGCGAGTTCGTCGATGTTCTTCACGGGCAAGTCTTGGCGCACCACCAGCAGGTGCGGCGAGTAGGCGGGAATGGCAATCGGCGCCAGGTCTTTGAGCGGGTTGTAGCTGAGCTGCATCACGCTGGGGCCGATGGTCAAACCCGACATGTCGAGCAGCAGCAGGTTGTAGCCGTCGGGTGCGGATTTGGCCACGTAAGCGGCACCGATCTGGCTGTTGCCACCGGCCTTGTTTTCCACCAGCACCGGCTGCTTGAAAGCATCGCCAAACTCCTTGGCCAGCAAGCGCGCCAGCACGTCTGAGGTGCCGCCCGGTGGGTTGGGCACGATGATGCGAATGGGCTTGTTGGGATAGGCGGCGGCATCCTGCGCATGGGCCGCGAGCGATGTGCCGGCCAGCAGCGCCATGGCGGCAAGGCCGACGGCAGCGCGCCGCCCGAGGCTGGGTGTGAAAGTGGTGTTGCGTTTGGCTGATGGCATGCTTGTCTCCTGTGGATTGATATTCGAAAGCTGGTGCTGTGTTGCCTGTGCGCCTGTGCACTTGTTCAGGCCACGTCAGGCCAATTCAAGGCGCCTGGTAGATCACGTTGTTCAGCGCCAGCCCCTGCTGCAGCCGCTGGATGTTGTTGGCCATGAAGGCGTAGCGCCGGTCGAGCAGGGCCGGTGTGATCGCCGAGATGTGCGGCGTGGCGCGCACGTTGGGCAGTTCATGCAGCGGCCAGCGTGACGGCGGCACGGGGCTCTGGCCCTTCTTCGGGTATTGGTACCAAACGTCGAGCACGGCCCGGCCCAGGCGTTTGGTGTTCAAGGCCTCATAAAGTGCCTGCTCGTCCACCACCTCGGCACGCGCCACGTTCACCAGCAGGGCTCCGGCGGGAAGCAAAGCCAATTGGCGTGCACCGATCAGCCCGCGTGTGCCGTCGTCCAACGGGCAGCAGATCACCAGAGTATGAGCACGTGGCAGCACTGCATCCAAAGCCGAACTGGCCACGGTTTCATGCGCCAGGTCGGCCGCGCCAGGTTTGCCGCTACGCGTGATGGCGATCACGTGCATGCCAAAAGCGCGTGCCCGGCGTGCGATCTCCTGGCCGATATGGCCAAAGCCGACGATGGCCAGCGTTTTGCCATGGGCTTCGTCGTGCTGGGCGCGTTGTGCGTACGACTGCGCCCAGGCCTCGGCGTCAAGGCGCGGCGGGTACTGCCAAAGCTGCAGGGCGTGCTCCAGGATGGCGTGCAGCGTGAACTCGGCAATCGGCACTTCGTGGCCGTGTACGTTGCACACCGTGGTGCCCGTTGGCAGGGCCTGGGTGGCAATCTGCTCAGCGCCGGCACCGGGCACGTGTACCAGGCGGCAACGCAAGCGCGCGGCTTCTTCAGCGCTCAGGCTGTTGCTGATGACCACATCGGCCTGGATCTCGCCCGCTGCGGGAAAGCTTTCGAGCGCCTGCACCTCGTGCTCGGGCCCGAGCAGCGCACGCAGGCGTGGCGCGTTGGGGGCGTGCAGCCCCACGATCTTGATCAACATGGAAAGTAGTCCTGTGAAGTAACGAATGAAGGCGTGAAAGCGTCGGTAGCTGGGCGTGGCTTGGTGTCGCTCAGCGGCTCTCGCGCACGATGATTCCGGGCTGCTGTTTGAAGCTGTCTTGCAGGCGCGTGCCCAGGCCTGACGCAACCGGCGGTTGGGCCATGCCTTCGGTGATCACCGGCAGGTGGGTCACGATGTCGCGGTACCAGGTGGCGAGGGTGGCGCGCACCACCTCCTGGTAGATGGCCGTGGGCGCGTGCAGTGCCATGTGCAGGCCGGCCATCAGCGTGACCGGGCCGGTGCAATCGTGTGGCGCCAGTGGACGGTTGTAGGCCTGCGCCAGCGCGGCGATCTTGCGCCCTTCGGTGAAGCCGCCGCACCAGGCCAGGTCGAGCATTACCACATCAAGGGCATCGGCCGCCAGCAGGTCGCGGAACGGGCGCAGGCCGCCCAAGGTTTCGCTGCCGCAAATCTGCACGCGGGTGCGGCGGCGCAGATCGGCCAGGCCTGCCGGGTCGTCCATCTTGCACAGCGGGTCTTCCACCCAGAAGACGTTGTAGTCTTCCAGTGCCTGGCAGATGCGCAGTGCCGAGTGGCCGCCAAACAGGCTGTGCAGTTCGCACATCACCTCAATTTTGTTGCCCACGGCTTCGCGGATCAGCCGGAAAGGCTCCAGGCCTTTCTCTAAATCCGGCAGCGTGATCAGGTGGCCGTTGCTGGCAGGCGCGTAGATGTCGAACGGCCAGATCTTCATGGCCTTGTAGCCTTCAGACAGCAGGCTCTTGGCCAGCGCCCCGGCGTCGCGCATGAAGGCCACCTGGTCGTCGTAGGGGCCGTCGGCCTGGTCGGACGCGCCAATGTCGCGGCGTTTGCCGTTGGTGTTGAAGCTGTAGCCCGCGCAGGTGTTGTAGACCGGCACCTCCGGGCGCGCACCGCCGCCCAGCGCCTGGTAGATCGGCACGCCCTGGCGTTGGCCGGCCAAGTCCCACAGCGCGATGTCGACCGCGCTGGCCGAGCGCACTTCCACCCCCGAGCTGTTGTAGCCCACATAGGGTGTGAGCAGATGGCGCGAGATGCCTTCCATGTGGCGCGCGTCGCGCCCCAGCAGCCAGGGCGCGAGTTCTTCGTGCAGGCAGGTTTCGACCGAAGCGGCGCCGCGAAAGGTTTCGCCCAGGCCGACCAGGCCGTCACTGGTTTCCAGCTCCAGCCAGATCAGGCTGGGCCGGTCTGGCAAGCGATAGGTACGGAGGCATTGGATGCTTGACATTGTTTACAGCTTTTTATATCTTTGGATGAAATCTCGAATTTTTAGATGCGAATCAGACTTGCATTGGTGTGTTGCACGAGTATCGGCGGCATCGAAAATGCGGCTTTCCCTGTTTACCCTGTAAATTGCTGTGATATGAAAATCATCGTTTCTACTGAAGCTCCTCTTGCGCCAAAGGCAGAGCGGCTGTTGGGCGACAAGGCCTACGAGGATTTGATGCAGTTGTTTGGCACGCCCGGCTTTGAGCCGCGCGCAAGGTTGCCCGGTGAAACGGCGCTGTCGCAGCGCCTGGGGGTGTCACGGCCCGTGCTGCGGCAGGCGCTCGCCCGGCTGCGCGACGAGGGGCGCATTTATGCGCGCAAAGGCTCGGGCACTTATGTCACTGATGCGCTGCCGCAGGCCAACCCCATCTCGCTGAGCACGCTGGAGAACATTGCGGACATTCGCGCCTTTTTGGAGTTCCGCTGTTTTGTCGAGGGCGAGGCCGCCGCACGCGCGGCGCTGATGCGAACGCCCGAACAGATGGACCAGGTGCGTTGGTGCCGTGAACGTTTTGACCAGGCCTTGGCCGAGGGTAGCGACGCCATTCAAGAAGACATCGCGTTCCATGATGCCGTGGCCCAAGCCTGTGGCAACCGCTTCTTCAGCATGACGATGTCGGCCCTGGCGCCGCAAACCCGATTCAGCATCGGACTGTCGCGCAGCCTGGCGGGTCGGCCGCAAGGTGAACGGCGGGTGGGCGTGTGCCAAGAGCACGCGGCCATCGCGCAAGCGCTGGAGCAGCAGGATGCAGAGGCTGCGCGGCAAGCCATGGCGTCACACCTGCACGGCGGCATTACCCGGTTGTTTGGGACCGGGCCTGGAGCCTAGGCACAGTGCTGAGCTGCAGCGTTTATGCGGCCGCTTCGCGAATCAACTGCAGCAGGTCGCCGATCTTGAAGGGCTTACCCAGCACATGCCGCACGCCAACCTCTTGCAGGTGGCGCGCCAGGTCGGGTGGCGCAAGGGCTGCGGTCACGATCACCAGCGCATCCGGCCGGCTGGCAAACTTGCCCATGCGCAGGTCCCCCAGCAGCGCCAGCGCCGGCGTACCCTGCTGAAAATCGATGACCAGGCCCTGGTAGATCTCGCTTGTCAGCAAGGTGCGGGCACGTTCGAGATTGTTCGCTTCATGGAAGTCGACCACGCCCAGATTGCGTGCCACCGTGACGATGGTGCGCCGCAAGACAAACTGCGGCTCGACCAGAAGAAGACGAGGCAGTGGGGTGTTCATTCTTCTTCTCCGTGGCCTGCAAGGGTTTCGTTGACGAGGCCACGCAGGGCATCCAGGATGGACAGATCCATGGGCCCGAACTTGCGTGGCACCACATCGATGACACAGAGCGTGCCGATGCGGTGGCCTGTGGGGCCGCTCAAAGGGGCCCCAGCGTAGAAGCGGATATGCGGCTCTCCCGCCACAATCGGGTTGTCGGCAAAGCGCGGGTCGCGGCTGGCGTCTTCGATCACAAACAACTCGGGCGACATGATGGCATGACCGCAAAAAGAGATGTCGCGACGGGTCTCCACCAGGTCCACACCGAAGCGTGATTTGAACCACTGGCGCTCATCATCCACCAGGGTCACCATGGCCACGGGCATGCCGAGTTGCTCGGCCGCAAATCGGACCACGCGGTCGAAGCGCTCTTCTGGTGGGGTGTCCAGCAGCATCAGGTCGTGCAGGGCACGTAGCCGATCGCTTTCATCGAAGGGGATGGGGGCAGGCGTCATCGTGACTCCAAGGTGGGGGAAGTAAGGGCATAAAAAAGACGCAAAGCACTCAACTCAGCAGGTGTGCCATCTCGGCCAGATCCACCACAACGAGACTGGTCTGGTGAGAGGGCCCCGGCACGTTGATCAAGCTGAACTCGCCCATCGTGCCCATGCGCACGCCACTGCGTTGCGCGCTGTGGGCCGGCAGCCAATCGCTCAGGCTCTTGATGGCAATACCCAGTGGTGGCGAATCGTCGTCGTTCGCTTTCACCAGCACCGCCAGGCGCGCGCTGTCCTCTGCGGCAGGTTTGCTGTCAGGTTTGCCAATGGCAGGTAGCTTGACAACGCTGATGGTCTGGCCACGCCAGGCCATCACGGCGCGTTGCTCCGAGCGCAAGTCCTGGATGGTCTGTTCAGACAGCTCCACCACGCCGACAACGCCGGTCACCGGCGAGGCATAACGTTGGTCTGCGTCGAACACGATGTAGGGCGTGGACTCGGCCGCATTCATCTGGTTGGACACCACGCTTGACTTCGCCGCCGGGGTGTTGAGGCTGATGGCGGCTTCGGGTGTCAGTTGAAAAAGCTTGGCTGGGTCCAGAACACGCAATTTGCCCAGGCCTGGCCACATGGTGATGCCGGCCAACAACGGGTCGTTTGGGGTGCTGGTTGCGGCATCCTTTGCCAGATCCACAAACTGTTTGCAAGCCGTGACGGTGAGGCCCAGGCGCATCGGCCCATGGCTCAGCAGCACCATCCATGGCGCCTCTTGGGCGCTGGCCGCTCGCCGGTCTGCGCTGATGTCGACCAGCGGCAACTTTCGGTCCTGCCACTGGCAGATGGCCCAACTGCGCTCGGTGCGGCCCAGCGCGAGTTCGATGCCTGGCACGGGCACCACTTGCTCGATGGCTTGCACTGGCACGGCCCAAAGTTCCGAGCCGATCTGGAAAACTGCATGGCGCTGCGTTTGTACTGCCTGGTGTTGGGTTGCGGAATCGGCCGCATCGGCTGCGTGGGGCGAAAGGTTTTGCACGTCCGCTTCGGCGCACCAGATTTGGCTCAGGTGCATCAGCCGCGCTACTTCCAGAACACACAGCGTGGGGCAATGGGCCGTAGCGGGAACAACAGACTCAAACAACTCGTCGGCGTCTGACACCTGGTGCACGCGTCGCACTGCGCCTGGCGCGACCATCTTGACGCCCAGGACCGCGTCCACGCGGATGCCGATCCAGTTGCCATGGTGTTGCAGCAGAAGGAGCCTTCGTTGCGCGGCCTCAGTGTCTTCTTCCTCTTTTTCATCCAGGGGCACCCAGCGACCGAGGCTGACGATGGGCACCGCACCACCTTCTGCATTGACTACGCCCAGCAGCGCGCCGGCTTGGCGGCGCGGCAACAGCGTGAGACCTTGCAGCGGCAGCGCCTGGCGCACCTGCGCAATCGGCACGGCAATGTTACAGCCGCCTACGCGCACATGGACATGCGGCCCGCCGTTGGGCACCACGGCAGATTGCGCTGAGGCCGTGTGCCAAGTGTGTGCCGTGGTGGTGTTCATGCGGCGGCGAGTGTGTTGTCTTGCCCCTGCAGATCGTCCAGCAGTTTGGCAACGTCCTGCGTGGAGTCTTCTTGCTCAAGGGTGGCGCTGCGGATCTCGCTGATGGAACGGGTGGTGTTCTCCACCGCGCCCAGAATGCGCGAAAGTGCAGCATCAACGTCTTCGGACAGGCGGCTGCCTTCCGCCACGCGGCTCACGGTCTGGTTGATCAGCTTGGCGATTTCGCGTGCGGCGAGAGAGGATTTCTCGGCCAGCTTGCGCACTTCGTCGGCCACCACAGAGAAGCCGATGCCGTGCTCACCCGCGCGCGCAGCCTCGATGGCGGCGTTAAAAGCCAGCAAGTGGGTTTGGCTGGAGATGTCGCTGATGGTGTCGACAATCTCATGGATATCGGCCGAGGAGCGTTCGATGGCGATGATGGCGTCGCGGGAGCGGCGCACAAGTTGGCTTCCGTCGCCGGCTTCACGCTGCGTTTGTTCGGCCAGTTCGGTGGAGCGCTCGGTGCCGCGTGCCAGACGTTTGATCGATTGGCTCATGGCTTGCAGCACCTTGGTGATCTCTTTCACCTTTTGCGCTACGGCTTGTTCGCGCAGTACCAGCGCGGTCACGTCGATGGCGTACTTCACCACTTTGTAAGGGCGTCCATCGACGTTGAGGATGGGGTTATAGGTGGCTTGAATCCACACCTCGGCCTGGTGTTTGCCAATGCGCCGGTATCTGGCGCTCTGGAACTTGCCTTCTCCCAGGTCGGCCCAGAAGTCTCGGTAGACCTGGCTCTGCGCGAGGCCGGGTTCGCAAAACATGCTGTGGTGCTGGCCCTGAATTTCAGTCAAGGTGTAGCCCATGGTGCGCAGGAAGTTGGCGTTGGCCATCAATACATTGCCCTGCATATCAAATTCGATGACGGCCTGCGACAAGCCAATGGCGTCGAGTTTTCCTTTGGTTTCGACAGACGCATTCATCTCATGGGTGATGTCGGTGGCGAACTTCACCACCTTGGTCGGTTTGCCCGTCGTGTCCAGAATCGGGTTGTAAGACGCCTGGATCCAGACCTCATTGCCGCTCTTGGTCAGACGGCGATAGCGCCCGGCACTGAATTCACCACGGCCCAGCTGGTCCCAAAAACTGGCGTACTCCGCCGAATTTGCAAACTTGGGCTCGCAGAAGATACGGTGGTGTTGGCCTACGATTTCGTCCAGCGTATAGCCCAAGGTGCTCAGAAAGTTGTCGTTCGCCCAGAGGATGCGGCCGTGCATATCAAACTCGATGACGGCCTGCACTTTGTGGATCGCTGCGATCTTGCCCAGGGAGTCGGCCTGCTGCTTGCGCTGGTCTGTCACGTCGGTGGCCAGCTTGACGACCCCGACCGTACGGCCCTTGTCATCCCGCACCGGGTTGTATGAGGCTTGTAGCCAAAGAGGTTTGCCCGACTTGCTGACGCGCAGGAACACATCTTCGCGCACCTCTCCGGCACGCAAGGCGTCCCACATGTCGCGGTAGGCGTCGGTGCTGGTGATCTCGGGCGGGCAGAAAATGCGGTGATGCTGGCCTTGAACTTCGTCGGCGCTGTAACCCAGCAAGTCGAGAAACAGCGCATTCGCGCGCAACACCCGCCCCTCAAGGTCAAACTCCACCACGGCCTGGACTTGTTCCAGCGCCGCTAACAAGGCCGCCGTGCGCGCCTCTTCATGGAGAGACGCAGGCAAGAGCTTGATCGAAGCATTCATGAGAAAAGATTCCTTTTGGAGTGCTAGGCCTTTCTCAGCGGCTTCGCGGAGTATTCACGGGGCTGATATCAAAGGATGCTGAGTGTCCTGTTGTCGTCAAACGAGAGGCTTAAATAAGGGGCAGGGTTCGGGCGCGTGCTGCCCTGTGCGCGGCGTTACCAGCTCAGGGTCACTTGCAGGGTGTCGACGTAGGTACCAGACGTCATACCGTTGGTGCTGGTCTTGTTGATGCGGCCATAAACCGGCAGGTTCACAGCGGCGCCGGTACCGGGCAAGGTCACGCCCAAAGCGGTGGCGTTGGCGGGGTAGGCGGTGGTCAAGGCGGCGTCGCTGTAGACCTCATAAGGCAGGTAGCTGGTGCCCAGCTTCATGGCGCGTGAGCCGGTGCCGATGCTGCCACCTTGGCCGGCGTTGTTGCCGCCGCTGACCGACACGGTCAAGGCCGTCACATCAGGAGAGCAGACGATTTGCGTGGCACCTGCGCCGCCCACACCACCGGTGGCGTTGGCGGTCAACACACCGGTGAAGGTGCTGGGCTGTGAACCGAAGTCCAGCGTACCCAGGTTCACACCGCTGCTGCCGGCGCCAGAGGCACCGCTGATGTAGCAACCGGCTTGCAACACCATCTTGGCGTTCAACTGGCCGGCCATGTTGCCGGCGGCTTGTGCGCCGAAAGAAGTCAAACCAAAGCCGAGAGCAAGAACAGCAGCGGCAGCGGCGGAAATCTTGGTGGTCTTGGCGGTGGTTTTCATGTCCATCTTTCGGTGTGTTGCGATGGAATGAATTGTGGTTTTTAACGCCCAAAAGATCGTGGCGTAAACGTGAACTTCGGATCCTTGGCTTGTGCTGCCGTGCCGGGTGCCGGCAAGGCCGTCTCGAAAAGGCCTGTGCGGCGGCAGAGAAAGCCACGCCTAAAAGGTCAACTGCAGGATGGCCAGGGCATTGGCCCGCGCCGAGGCGCGGCGCGAAACTACCGCGGCTCTAGGCGATTCTTGCGCTGAGTGGCGTCCCAGCAGCTTGACCAGCTCTGATTCCTGTAGCGGGCGGCTGAGAAAGTAACCCTGCATCAGGTGGCAGCCGCTGTGGGTCAGCATCTCCACTTGACTGCGCGTTTCCACCCCTTCGGCCAACACCTGCAACCTGAGACTGGAGGCCATGGTGATGATGGCCCGGGTGATGGACGCAGACTCTGCACCCGCTGCCACGTCAGGAACCAGAGCGCGGTCGATTTTCAAGACATCAATCGGCAATTGGCGCAACTGCCCCAAGGACGAGTAGCCCGCGCCGAAATCGTCGAGCGCGATGGTAATGCCCTCGTCACGCAACGAGGCCAGCAGCGCACGCACATGCGCTACGTTTTCCATCAGCGCGCTTTCAGTGATCTCCAACACCAGGCGTTCAGGCGGCAAGCCTGTGTCAGCCAGGATGGCCATCACAGTCGCCGGAAAGTCCCAGCCTTGCAGTTGCCGAGGCGAGACGTTGACCGACACATGCAGGCCGCAAAAACCAGCCATTTGCCAGCGCACGGCGGCTTCACAAGCTTGGCGTAGAACCCAGGCACCGATCGGCACGATGAGCCCCGAATCTTCGGCGACGGGGATGAATTGATCGGGCGGCACCAGGCCATGTTCAGGGTGTTGCCAGCGCACCAGCGCTTCGGCTCCGGTGACTTGGTTGGTTCTGGCGTTCCATTGCGGCTGGTAGTACACCACCAGCTCTCCGCGCGGCACTGCATCGTGTAGATCGGACAGCAGAAAGAGCCGAGAGAAATCGGATGAAGGGGCTGGCGGCACAAAAGGGCTGACACTGCCTGGCCCCTGCAGCTTGGCATAACACAACGCCGTCTCGGCCTGTTGCAGCAAAGCCTGTGCTTCGTCGGGCTTGGCTTGCGGCAGATGGACTTCGGTCACACCGCCGCAAAAGCTCATGTACAAGGTGCGCCCCTGGATGGTGATCGGCGTGTCTAGCCGCTGCTGGGCAGTGCGTGCCATGGCTTGAGCGGCGTTCAGCGGCGCGGGGATCAAGACCGCAAATACATCGCAGCCAAGCCGCGCGGCTGTTGCCTCGGCGCCAAACGCTTCGCGCAAACGTTGCGCAAACGAACGCAGCACCAGATCGCCGGCCGAGGGGCCCAAGGCTTCGTTGACCCAGTTCAACCGATCCAGACCCAAGGCCAGAAGACTGAACGTGCCAGCTTTGGGGCTATCGCACGCCAAGCGGTCTTTGATGCTGCAGACAAAGCTTTGCCGGTTGGGCAGGCCCGTCAAACAATCGTGCGTGGCCAGGTAGGTGCTGCGCGTCTGCGCCAACACCCTCTCGGTGATGTTGCGGCCGGAGAGCAGCACGGCGGCTACCTTGCCATCGTCTGCCAACAGGGGCATGAACATGATGTCGAGCGTCAGGGTGCGCCCTTTCTGGGCGATGGCGTCGATGTCGAAGCGCGAGGTTTCGCCCCGCAGCGCACGGTGGAAGGCATCGTGGATCTGCCCACGTGCTGCCGGCGATGAAGGCCACCACGCGGCGTCCACCATGGGGTACCCCAGCAAGCCATCGCGGGGGTATCCCAAAGCTTCCAGGGCCGGGCGGTTGACGTAGGTCAGCGTGCCCTCCAGCGAGACGGTGCCGAGCAAGATGTCTGGGCTCAATCGGTCCATCATTTTTTGCAACTGCTTTTCCACCAATCGGCCGACGGGCGCAGCGCCTGGCGCCGGGCCGGCGCACTGGAGGGGCAGGATTTCGGCCAGTTTACGGATCAACTGGGCGGGTAGGGCATGCATCTTCATTCGCTTGAAAACTCCTGGGCAAACTTCGACGGCTGATCCGGGTTCTAACGCCCTGCGGGACACCACAGATTGAGACCCGGTGCGTGTTCAGATTGTCCGAAAAGAGGGGGCTGGCGAATTGCAGGTTCGACCGAACTTGGTGCAGAAAACTCCAAAGTTCATAACCGGCAGGTGCATCACGAAGCGTGCAGGCTGCCAGAGAAATGACCGCGCTGGCGCGACGCGTCCTGGATCGGCGGCGCGCCAAACAGGCGTTTGTACTCGCGGTGAAATTGCGAGAGGTTGTCGTAGCCCACGGTGGACGCCACCACGCGCACATCACTGCCCCGCCGGATCAGCAGTTGGCGCGCCTCCACCAAACGCAAGCGCTTCTGGAACTGCAGCGGGCTGAGTGTGGTGGCACCCTTAAAGTGCTGGTGCAGCGACGACGTGCTCATGTTGACATGCGCCGCCAGTTCTTCAATGCGAAACGAGGTGTCGTAGCGCGCTTTGATCCAGTCAATGGCCTTGGACACCTTGGACGTGCGGCTCTCTGTGGTCAGCGCATGGCGCAGGCGCATGCCCTGGTGGCTCATCAGCACGCGGTAGATGATTTCTTTCTCGAGTAGCGGGCCGAGCATGGCGATGTGTTTGGGCGTGTCGAGCAAGCGCGCCAGGCGGTACACGGCGTCCAGCACTTCCAGGGGCAACGGGCCTACGCTGATTTCCAGCCCCGCAGGAGCTTCGTCGGGCGGCGGCAGTTCGCTCAGCCCCACCAAGTCGGCCACCAGCTTCATGTCGATCTCAAAGGCTACACACAACGCTGGTTGCTCAGGGGTGGCAACGTCAACCCGTCCGGAAGCTGGCATATCCACCAAACTCAGCAAACAATGCTGCGGGTCGTAGCGGTAAGACGAGTTGCCCACCGTCACCGTTTTGCTGCCGCGCAGCGAAAAGATGAGCGCCACCTTGGTGAATTGGCACTCGCTTTGGGACGGTGCCGTGTAGCGGAAAAAGGTCAAAGAGGGAATGGCCGACTGCATCTCGCCACTGCCCGAGGTGTGGCGTTGGACGAGGTTGGCAAACTCGTCCAGCAGCGCCTCTCGAGTTAACGGATCAGATGGCGCATGAACCGAAACAACCATGGCAATTCCCCCACAAACCGCACTGGCTAGAACGGTATCACGCCCCGCCGGGGAGTGGTGCGGCCGGATGCACCAGGGCCGCCTTTCGGAGTTCGCGCCAGAAGTCGACGGGCACCACCTCGTTCAGCGCGGCCCGGTCTTCGGCAATACGGCTGGGTTGGCTGGCGCCCGGAATGACCGCCGCCACGCCCGGGTGGGCCAGCGAAAACTGCAGACCGGCGGCCTTCATGCTGAGGCCATAGCGGTCGGCAATCGATTTGATGTGCGCCACCTTGGCCAGGATCTCTGGCTTGGCAGGCGCATATTCAAAATTCGGGCCGCCCACCAGCGCGCCAGAGCTGTACGGCCCGCCCACCACAATGCCCAAACCACGCACCACCACTTCGGGCAGCACGCGCTGCAAGGCGCGGTCGTGGTCTAGCAATGTGTAGCGGCCGGCCAGCAGAAAGCCGTCGGGACGCGGCGCGTCCAGCGCCAGCAGCAGCTCAATCGGCTCGACGCGGTTGACGCCCAGCCCCCAGGCTTTGATGACACCTTCGTCGCGCAAACGGTCGAGTGCCTTGAAAGCGCCTTTGCGCGCGCTCTCAAATTGGCCCAGCCATTCGTCGCCATAAAAGTCCTGCGCCACGTCATGCACCCAGACGATGTCGATGTGGTCGGTCTTCAGGCGTTTGAGGCTGTCTTCGATGGAGCGCAGGGTGGCGTCTTCCGAGTAATCGTTGACGATGCGGTTGGGCCGGCCATGCTGGAACACACTGCCTTTTTCGCCCAGGTCACGCGTACTCACATCTTCCACTTCATCGAGGATGAGGCGGCCCACCTTGGTGCTGATGACGTAGTCGCTGCGTGGCTTGGCGGCCAGCGCCTCGCCCATGCGGATTTCGGCCAGCCCCGCACCGTAGAACGGCGCGTTGTCGAAATAACGAATGCCGTCGTTCCACGCGGCTTCTACCGTCGCCTGTGCTTCGGCCTCGGGAATGTCGCGGAACATATTGCCCAGTGGGGCCGTACCAAAACCCAGTTGGCCAGGAAGAATGTCTTTGAGAGCCATGGTTCTATCCTTTGTGAGAGCAGTGTGGTGCAGCGATTTACTCGGCTGTGGCAGGTGTGCCGAAGGTGGGCAGCGGGTTCGGCGTGATGATGCCTTTTTGCACCGCTTCGCGGGCCAGCATGCGGTCAAACCATGCTTTCAACTTGGGATAGGCATCGATGGGGAAATGCATTTGCACAGCAGTCCAGATCCAGCCCATGAAAGCAATGTCCACAATCGAATATTCATCGCCCAGGAACCAGGGCTTGCCTTCCTGCAGGATGCCTTCGACAACGCCGGTCAAGCGCTCGGCCTCGTTGCGGTAACGCGTGATGGCATAAGGCACCTTCTCTGGCGAGAACAAGGTGAACCAGGCGCGCTGGCCAAACATCGGGCCCACGCCCGAGGCCTGGAAGAACAGCAGTTCCAGTGCGCGCTGGCGCAGCTTGGCGTCGGTGGGCAACAGCTTGCCGGTTTTCTCGGCCAGGTACAGCAGGATGGCGTTCGACTCCGAGATCGTCAGGCCGGTTTCGTCGTCCACGATGACCGGCACCTTGCCGTTGGGGTTCACAGCCAGAAACTCTGGCGACTGGCCCGCGCCTTGCCAGATCTCCACCACGTTGATCTGATGGGCTAGGCCAAGCTCCAACAGAGCGATTGAAACCTTGTGGGGATTGGGGGCGCCGTAGGCATAAAAAGTGATCATGAAATTCTCCTGATGAGGGGTTGGGTCAAAGTGGCGAGTGGTGTCGTCAGCTTCAAAACAACCTGGGAACCATTCGCTGGGGTGAATGATGCGAGCCCACCAGTTATTAATCCAATTTACTATTTGAATTTCAGATATTCATTCAACATAATGACTGGATGCGGTACGACCTGAATCTATTGCCGGTGTTCATCACCTTGATGGAAGAGCGCAGCGTGACCCGCGCGGCGGAGCGCCTGGGCATTACCCAACCGGCGCTGTCGAACGCCTTGAACCGGCTGCGCGACTTGCTGCACGACCCGCTGTTCATCCGCGAACGTTATGGCATGCAGCCCACACAAAAAGCCGAGGCGTTAGCGCCGTTGATTGCGGCCGCGCTGGCCAGCTTGGACGAGGTGATCGTCGGGCAGCAAGACTTTGAACCGGCCAAGGCGAATCAGCTCATCACCATTGCGCCAAACAGCTATGTGGAATTGGTGCTGGTACCTGCCGTGGTGGCGAAGTTGAGCGAGGTGGCGCCCGGCATCCGGTTGCGCTGCACACCTTACGGTAGCGACCTGGCCGATACCGGTGTGATCTCGGGCACCACGGCGATGGCGCTGGGGCGTTTTGCGGACCCGCCAGACAACCTGGTAGTGCAGCATTTGATGGACGACGGCCTGGCGTGCATCGTGCGAGCCGACCATCCGCAGGTCGATCAGAAGATTTCAAAACGCCAGTTTGAGCAACTCAAACACGTCAACGTATTGCCTGCCGGGCGGCTGCGTGTGGGCTTGTTTCAAGCGCTGCAGCGCACGAATTTGAAGCGCGACGTGGTGGTGTCGGTCGCCCACTTTCTGGCCATACCGGAGGTGGTGGCGGTGACCGACTACTGCGCCACCTTGCCCAGTTTGATATGCCGGCATCTGGCCAGTGACCCGAGGCTGAAAGTGATTCCTACGCCGGTTGACCTGGGTACTTTTCCGGTGGAGATGGCCTGGCATGCGCGTTACCGCCACGACCCGGCGCACCGCTGGTTGCGCGGCTTGATCACCGATGTGGCCAAGGAGCTTCCGCGTGCCAATGCACCGCGCTGATGGCCTGCGTCCGCAAGGTGTTGGCAGATGTGCCGCCGTTCAGTTGGCCTGACGGGTTGGCATGATGGTCACCTGCTGCAGGTTGACATGCTTGGGCAGAGCGACAGTGAAGGCAATGGTTTCGGCGATGTCTTCGCCGTGTAGCCAGTCGATTGTTTTGCGGGTGCTCTCCAGCCAATCGATGGCGCCCTGGTCGGCGAAATGGCTTTGTAATTCGGTGGCGACGATGCCTGGCTCCAGCATCGACACCCGCACATCGCTGGCCCCCAATTCCACGCGCAGGTGGCGTGACAGGTGGCTGGTGGCAGCTTTGGTGGCGCTGTAGACCGCAAAGTTGGGGTAAACGTTCTGCGCGGCGATGGACGAGATGTTGACCAGATCGGCGGGGCAGCCTTCTTTTGCCGCCTCCAGCAGAGACGGCACAAATGCTCCGATGATGCGCAACGCGGCCGTCACGTTGAGCGAAATCATGTGCTCCCAGTCTTGTTTACGGACCTCTGCAATGGGTGCAGGCAGCATTACGCCCGCGTTGTTTACCACCAGATTGACAATGCCAAACTCTGCGGTCACAACCTTCACCGCATCGTCCACCGACTTCTGATCGGTGATGTCCACCGCAATACCGATGGCATGTCCGCCGGCGGCGGCAATGCGAGCGACATGCTGATCCAGCAGATGCTGACGCCGGGCCAACAGTGCGACTTTGGCGCCCCTCGCCGCCAGCACGCGTGCAGTGGCCGCGCCTATGCCGCTGGAGGCCCCCGTGACCACGGCGACGCGGTTGCTGAGAGGCGCAAGGTAAGGTGGGGGGAGCTTTGTCATGTTGACGTCCTGGGTTGGGTTCTGGGCCGAATCTCCGGTTGGGGCTCAGCGGCTTAGTTCATCAACGCGCCGTACCTTGGCAGGGCGCGGTGTCGCATGTGCAGGGGCTGGGCTGGCGGTGTGACAGGCATCGCCGCCGGGACGAGGGAAGGCATGGAGAAGGCCGGACTCAGCAGCCCACGCTGCTGCGCCACCATCGCAACCTCGGTGCGGCTCTTGGCGCCCAACTTTTCAAAGATGGTTTTCAGGTGCGATTTCACCGTGCCGACCGCAATGTCCAGCTCATGAGCCACGACTTTGTTGCAGTGGCCTAGGGCGACGAGCCGCAGCACATCGGTCTCGCGGCTCGTCAAGGCGGTGCAGGCGACGCTATCTGCCAGGCGGCGCGCCGCCCGCTGCCCGATGTGCCGCAGGCCGGTGTCCAGGGCGCGCACCGCCTCGGCCACTTCTGCCAGTTCGCAGCCGAGGGAGATGTAGCCGCGCACACCCAGCTCCAGGGCGTGGCGAATGTCCCATTCGTTTTCGCGCGGCGTGACGATGAGCACCTGCGGTGCGGCGCCTTGGGTTTGATTCGATTTTTGCCGGGCCTGGGGGCCTGCATTTGCGATCAACGCCAGGCCTTGCTCGTAGTCTGTCACCACGATGGTTGCGCGGGCATGCGCAGACGACGCGGTATTGCCCATCGCACGTTCGATCCCGCCGCCATCCCTGGGCGGCGACGGAAGCAGTTCGAACTCGGGCGAATCTTCCAGCGCAGCGCGCAGGCCGGCGCAAACCAGGGGCTCGGCAAACCGCACCTGAACTTTGATGGCCGGTTTTCGGCCCGATGGGGTGGTGCGGCTGGTCGCGCAAGCTGTGGCGCAGGTCGCGGTGGAGGTCGCGCTGTGGGAATGAAGGTGGCTTGTATGCGTGTTCATGCTCGTATTCCGCAAGTGATGTTGCCTTGTGAGTCGACCGACTGGTGGGAACCGGAGCGCTGTGGCGCCGGTGACCGAAATACTCGTTCAAAGCCCGCGAATGCAACAGTGAATGCATGTGAATTCCGTGCACGCCGAGAACCGGCATGGGGTGTGAATCTGTGTGATTTTTTTGCTTCACATCGCGCGCAACGCGTGGGAGCAGTTATGTTCGGAGACAACAAGGTAGCCGCATTGGCTTCAAGGGGGAACAGGGGATGCTGCATCAGTTGGAAGCCGCCGAAGCAGGGCGGAGAACCTTGGACATGGTGGCCGCGGGAGCGACCGGGGCCGCCAGGCCGATGGAGACGGCGGGCGACGTCTCGGCACGGATGGACCGTCTGCCCATCACCACCTTGCACATGGCGGCGGTCATTCTGTGCGCGCTGGGCTTCATGTTTGATCTGCTGGAGATTGCACTCGGCAGCGTGCTGTCGGCAGTGTTTTCAACGCCACCGAACACCGTGCCGTCGGAGCAACTGTCGTTCTTGCTGTCGGCGGTTTACATCGGTGCCATCGTCGGGGCCCCGGCGCTTGGCTGGTGGGCGGACCGGTACGGCCGGCGCAACACCTTGATCGCCATGTTATTGTGGCTGGCGCTGACCTCGCTGGCCGCAGCCTTCAGCGAAGGGGTGACCTCGCTGACGGTGTACCGCATTCTGGGGGGCCTGGCCTTGGGCGCCTACCCGCCGATCATGATCGCCTTTCTTACCGATATCTTGCCGCCGAATCGGCGCGGCATGATGATCTTTGTGACCGTGGGGATTGCCTCTCTGGGCCCGGTTTTGGGCATCTTTGTGGTGCGGGCGCTGACGCCTTTGCAACCGTTTGGACTGGAGGCCTGGCGCTGGGGCTTTCTGCTCGGCGGGCTGGGCTCTGCCGTCTTTGGTCTTTTGTTTCGCGCTTTGCCCGAGTCGCCACGCTGGCTGCAGGCCAAGGGCCGGCAGGCACAGGCAGATGCGGCATGCCGTGCCTTCGAAAACGCCAGAGTACTTCTGATTGAAAAGGGACTGGCCCTTGACAAGTCGGCGCCAACTGCAGCAACGACAACAGCGGCAGCCGCGTCAAAAAAAGAACTGCCCGACGCGTCTCCTCAGACAGCACTGTCGGGTACAAAGCGTTGGTCGCTTGTGGGCGCTTTGTTCCTGCTAAGCCCCTGGTCTACCGTGGCGTTTCCGCTCCTCACGGGCGCGATCCTCACGCAAAAGGGATTCAAACTGTCGGACACGTTGCTCTACGTTGGGTTCTCCAGTTTCGGCCCGCTGGTGGGGGCGCTGTTGGCTTCAACCATCGTCGACCGCGTGGAGCGGCGCCTGCTACTCGCCTTGTGTGCCGCGGCCATGTTGGCTGCAGGCGCAGGTTTTATCGCATCGGACACACCGGGCTGGTTGATCTTTACCAGTGTGGCCTTCAGCCTGGCGGGCTTTCTTTACGTCTCGACCGTGAACGTCTACGGGGCAGAGCTTTTCCCAACGCACACACGCGCCGCGTCGATCGCGGGGGCGTGGGCGCTGAATCGCTTCGGTGCAGCAGTGGCGCCGTTTGTCTTGCTACCGCTGCTGCGCACAGGCGGCACGAACGCCATGTTTGCCGTCATCGCGGCCACCTTGGCGGCCAGCATTGTGCTGTTGGCGTTTGGCCCGCCGGGGCAGCAAAGGCGGGCCCTCAAATAAGGCGCAGCCTGGTTGGACTGTTGACGCGAGGTGCACGGAGCTCGGCCAGCAGTTTCTGCGCATCGCGCACGTCGGCGTTGGCCAGGCCTTCGGTGAATCGCTCGCAAACATCGGCCAATTGGTCGCGGGCTTCCGAAGCGCGGCCTTGGGATTGCAGCAAGCGGGCCAGACTGATGGCCGAGCGCAACTGCCATGACAGGGCGCGCTGTTCACCTGCCATGGCCAGTGCTTGGTGAAAGAACTCTTCTGCGCGCGCTGGCTCCGCGGGCGCTTGCGTTCGAACGGCTTCGCCTTGCAAGCGCAGCACTTCAGGGCCACACCAGCCTACCATCGCGCTGCGCACACGCACCACGTTGTCCGGGCCGAACAGGCGTGGGCTGAAGGTGCACAAGTGGTCGCGCAAATTGGCCTCGAACGCACCATGCTGCAGCAGTGCTTGTGCGACCGGAGGGGTTGCCGAAGAGGCGTCCGCCGGCTGGGGAAAATCCGCAAGCCGCAATGCGAGTACCTGCTGGTAGCAGCGCGCCCAATGCTGCCAATAGGCAAGCGAATGGCGCGCGGCAAGTTCATCCAGGCTGCTGACCAGCGCCTGGCATTGCGCATCGCGCCCGTTCCACAATGCAATCGGCAATGCACACATGGCCAGCGCCTGGCATTGTGCAATCGCGGTGTCGCTCTGCGCGTGCAATAGGCAATCTTTGACAATGAGATCGGCCTGGTCAGCCAGCCCCTGCATCCACAAGATGCGTGCTTGCAGAATGCGCATGGAAACCCGCTGGTCTACTGGAGAAGGGTTGTAGGCCAGCGGGATCTTGCGCCAACTGTTCTCCAACACGTTTTGCGCCAGCGTTTGCGCACTTGCATGCTGTCCCATGAAATGTTGCGCCTGTGCCTGCATGCGCTCCGCAATCATGATGGCGACCGGGTCGCCACTTTGGTGTGCCGCCTTGTGGGCACGCCCGGCCGACACCATGGCTTCGGAAAAATGGGCCGCCATGAGTGAGGCATGGTTGAGTGACCCGAGCGCAATGATCTGGTCGCGCGGCCCAATGCCGGCGTCGGGGAGATCCAATATTTGTTCGAGCGACCTGTAGAGAGGAGAGTCTTGCGATTCCACCCTTTGCCCCATGCTGCCGATGTAAGCCTTGAGGGTGATCTCCACCAGATACTGCCGGGGCGTGGCGTGCAGCAAGGCGTTGAGGGCGCGTTGGACGTGGTCCTTGAACTCGGCGTCTAGACTCAATTGGCGTGCCAGTGAGAAGCTGGCAAAAATCAACGCAATGCCCAGTGGCTCGTCGCCATCGGATGAAAAAGACCATTCCAGGGCTTTGCGGATGTCATCGATCCATGGGCCATACCGTGCCAACCAGTCTGCTCGCGGCATGGCCTCCCATTCGGCTTGGGCGATGCCCAGCAGATGCCGAAGATACTCTGCATGGCGGCGGCAGAGCGCCATGTATTCGGCATCGGCTCCGAGTTTTTCGCGGGCGTAGGCGCGCGTGGTGTCCAGCAGGCGCAGGCTACCGTTGGAGGCATGGGCCACCAGTGATTTGTCTACCAGGCTCAACACCGCGTCCGTGATTTCAACGGTATGGCTCTGCGCATCAGCCGCGACCGCCGTGGCGGCGTCCAGCGTGAAGTTGCCGCGAAACGCGGAGAGCCTGCGCAGCACGCGTTTTTCAGGCGCCGCCAGCAAGTCATGGCTCCAGTCCAGCATGGCCGCCAATGTCTTGTGCCGAGGTGGTGCGGTGCGGCGTGTGCCGGTCAACGACAACAAGCGGCCTTCGACCTGGCTGGTCAAGCCGATCACTCCCAATTGCGCGACCCGCGCTGCCGCAATTTCGATGGCCAACGGAATGCCGTCCAACCGCCGGCAGAGTGCCGCGATGGGGCCGATGTCGCTTTCGCGGAACACATAGCCGGCGTTGCCAGTGTTGGCCGCTGTGGCGCGCTCGACAAACAACTGCACGGCCGGGGAGGCCATTGCGTCTGTGGTGCTTTGGGCGGCTTCGCCCGCCGCCGGTAAGCCCATCGGAGACAACCTGTGCAGCCATTCACCGCGTGCCAGAAGCGGCTCGCGGCTGGTGGCCAACACATGCACGCTGCCGGTGGCTTGCAACACAGCCTCCGCCACTGCAGCGGCGGAGTCGACCACGTGTTCACAACTGTCCAGAACGATCAACATCTGTTTGTCACGCACAAAGGCCGCCAGCCCACCTAGCGTGTTCTGCGCGCTCAACGCCAGGCCCAGCGCCGAAGCCACCGCCGTAGGTACCAGCCGCGCGTCGCCAAGGGGCGCGAGGTCCACGATGTAGACCCCATCGTGGTACGCCGGTGCCATCTGTGTGGCTAGGGCCCGGGCCACCGTGGTCTTGCCCATGCCACCGGCGCCCACAATGGTGACGAAGCGTTGCTGCGGTAGCTGCCGCGCCAACCGCGCGATCACGGCCTCGCGGCCGATGATGTGGGACGCACGCCCCGCAGAGTGTTGCAAGCGCTGGTCGCGCGGCTTGGCCAGCAGTGCAAGCGGCGGTTGAGAGGGCGTTTGCCCTTTTGTTTGTCCTTCTGTTGGTGCAGGGGCGACGAAGGCAAAGCCCTCCCCAGGGTAGTGGGCCACGTAGAAGCCCTGTGGCACACATTCGGCCATGACGGTGTTGATGCTGGCCGCGTGCGCCAGCAACTGCGTTGTGGGGTCTGGCGTTGCCTTGATCTGCGGTGCAACGGTTTGCAGCTTCTTCCACAACACATCCGCCGTGACGATGGTGCCTGGCTGCGCCCATAACACGGCAAGAAGTTGAAGTGCCGCTGTATCCAACGCCAAAGCCCTGCCATGAAACAGTAGTTGCAGTGGCGAGGGCGACAGAGCGAACGGGCCAACCGCCTCCGTCCGTGCGGACAGGGTGGGCGACGTGTCAGGCACGTTGCGCCTTTCGTTGGTCGCGTGGCTGTGCCACCAAGTCGTTCAACAATGCGCGCGCAGTGACAAGGTCCGTGGTGTCCAGGCCTTCCGTAAAGCGCGCGTAGACGGACGACAGCACATCAGCGGCTTGCGCCTTTTGCCCCTGGCTTTGCCACAGGCGAGCCATGCTGAGGGCCGCACGCAATTCCCAGGCGAGTGCATTTTGCTGCCGCGCGGTTTGCAACGAGCGCATGAAAAATGACTCTGCCGCTGCAGAAGTTTCTGTATCTGAATTGCGGCGCTGGCGGAGCAGGTTTTCTCCTTGTGCGCGCAGGATTTCTGGCGCGTTCCAGCCAACTTGTCCGCTTTCGACTCTGGCCAGGCTGAGGGGTGTCACCATCTCCTGCGCCTGCGTGCCGATCATGTCCAAGGCCATGGGGCTGACCGGAGCCGTCCAGTCCGCGAGCATGAGCGCCACTGCAGAGGTGTCGTTCGGATGCTTTCGCAAGGTGAGGATGATGCTGTAGTTCTCAGCCCACGCATGCCAGAAACTCAATGTGTGGCGTTTGGCTTGGGTACGCAGTGCCTCGACCAGATCACCTGCTCTTTGCAGATCGCCCCGCCACAGCGCAATGGGGATTGCCGCCAATGCAAGGGCCATGCACATGGTGTGGGGATTGACGCCGGCGGCTTCCTCAAGACACCCCGCCGCGAGCTGGGCGGCCTTGTCTCCCCGTCCTTCGATCCAGCAAATCCGGGCCAACAGAATGCCCATGCTGACCGTCCGGGGTGTCCAGCCCGCGTAACGGCGAAGCAGATACGTGACGGGGTATTCCAGGGCCTGGTGCGCCAACTGCCAGGCTTCGCGGTGGTGTCCCATGTAGTGCCGGCTCATGGCGAGAAAACGGTCGGACAGAAGCATCGCACCAGACTCTGAGGGGTGTGTGGCCAATGTCGCCACGCGTCCGGCCAGATCCGCGAGCGCCACGTAGTCGCCGCCACTAAAGGCATTGGCACACAGCGAATGCATCAAATAGACCATGTGCCGTGGTGAGCCCGTCTGCACCGCGAGTTCCATGGTGTGGTCCAAGGTTCGGGCGGGCTGGCGTGGCTGGCCGCTGGTTTGCGCGGTGATGAAATACAGCGCCACATAGAGGCGCAACTCGAGTTCGGGCTGAGGTGTCGCGAGTTGGTGGATGTGCAGGAGCGCGGTGTCAACGTATTGACGAGACTCGTCATACAGCGAAAGCTCCAACATGAGATCTGTCGCCGCAGTTGCGAGAGACACGCCAAGAAGCACGTTGCCAACAGGCGAGAACGCCCACTGAAGACCTGCACGCACGTCATCTATCGCCCGCGTGTACTGGGCCAGCCAGTCGTGAATCGGCGTGATGTCGTAGTCGGCTCGTGCCTGCTCCAGCAAGGCGTGAAAGTACTCGGCATGCCGCTCGAAAAGTTGATTCTGTTCATCGCTGGCTTGCAGGCGCTCTTTGGCGTAGGTATGCGTGATGTACAGCAACCTGTGGCAGTTGGCCTGCGCGGTCGAGTCGACTGCCACCAACGAGCGGGCGCACAGGCTCAGCACGCTCTCCATCACCATGGGCGGACTGATGCGGTCACAGGCACAGACGCGGCACGCGGACTCCAGCGTGAAGCCTGTTCGGAACACCGAGAGGCGGCGCAGAACCACCTGCTCGGGGTCGCTCAACAGTTCGTGGCTCCAGTCGATGAGCGCTTGCAGTGTGCGATGCCGTGGCAAGGCTGTGCGGCGGCCGCGTGTCAGCAGGCGGAAGACATCTTCCAGATGTGTGACCAGCCCCTGAACACCCAGGCTGTCGACCCGGGCTGCAGCCAATTCGATTGCCAGCGGCATGCCGTCGAGCTGGCGGCACAACTGGCGAACGACGGGCAAATTGTGCTCCGACAGGGCAAAGCCGTGCGCGTTGGCCGAGGCCCGTTCGACAAAAAGCTCCACCGCAGCAAACGTCAGGGCTTGGGTTGGGCTGAGGGGCTCTGCCGCCGTCGGCAGGTCAAGCGATGGCAGACGGTGGACCCACTCGCCATCGGCCTGCAGCGGTTCGCGGCTGGTGGTCAGGATGTGTACGCCCGGCGCAGCGCGCAAGACTTGCTCGACCAGCAATGCCGCCGCATCGATCACGTGTTCGCAGTTGTCGAGGACAATGAGGCGATGGCTGTCTGCCAAAAACGCCGCCAGGGCCGGCCAGGGGTTCAGGGGCGGTAACGACGTGCCAATGACGGTTGCCAGCGCTGCCGGGACGAGTGCTGCATCGGTCACCGGGGTCAGGTCCACCAACCATGCGCCATGCGGGTAGGCGCCAAGGTGTTCGCGTGCCACCGCCAGTGCCACCGTGGTTTTGCCCATGCCGCCCGGTCCCACGATGGACACCAGGCGGTGTTTTTCCAGCTTGGCGCCCAAGGCGGTGATGACGTCCGCCCGGCCAATCGCGCGCGTCAAGCGGACGGGGAGGTTGTGGTTGAGATGCAGGCGGAAGTAACTGCTGGCGGCGGGCGGCATGGCCCTAGGCGCCCCACCGGCAGGTATTGGCGGCGCAATCGGCACGTATGTCACCGGTGTCACAAAACAATAGCCACGGCTGGGCTGGTTGCTGATGTAGCGCCTGTCGCCCAGGCCGTCACCGAGTGCCTTGCGCAGGGCTGAGATGTGCACGCGCAGGCTGGTTTCTTCGACCACCGAGTGGGGCCAGACACGCGCCTCCAGCGTTTCTCGGCTCAAGGTTTCGCCAGCGTTTTCCACCAGTGCGATCAGCAACTCCAGTGCGCGGCTGCCGAGCCGCACCGGCCGGTTGTCCTCCAACAACAGCTTTTGCGTGCGATGGAGCACAAATGGACCAAACGCGATCGCCATTTCTGGCGCGCGCACCGTGTAGTTCCCTTCACTTATGGGAGTGACCTGCTGCAATGGAGTTCGCCCTGCGTTTTGAGGCCGGACACAAGCACCAGCCGTTAACCCAGCATCATGACTTCGCGGCCGCAGGGCGCGCGTGAATCTTCGTGAATTTGTGGAGGGTGCTGCCCGTAAGCGGGCTCTGCGCTAGGCGTGCAGCCGTGTGTTCAGATCCAGCTCGGCGTTGTACGCTGTGAGCAATTGGTGGGCAGCGCGCAGGTCTGCCGTGGCAAAGCCTTCGTTGAAGCGAGAAAAGGTCGCCCCCACCAGATCGCGCGCCGCTTCGAGTCGTCCTTGGCTGCGCCACAGCCTGGCCAGACTGCAGGCCGTGCGCAATTCCCAAGCCAGAGCGCCTTGTTGCTGCGCCAGTGCCAAAGACTGCTCGAAGACCGCCTCCGCCAGGGCGGCTGAAGTCTGCGCGCGGTCTTGCCACAGCCGCTCACCGTGCACCCGCAGAATTTCAGGCGCACACCAGCCGGCCAAGCCGTTTTGGGCACGCGCCAGGGTCGCTCGGCTGAAAAATGCGCCACCCAGAGTGCCCATGCAGTCCAGCACTTTGGTGTGCTGGGTTTCCAAGGGTGACAGGGTTGCCGTAGCGTCAGGGCAGGCCCAGGCGTCGCCCAACGCCACCACCGCTAGATAGCTTTGCGCCCAAGCGGCCCAATAGGTGGACGCGTGGCAACGAGCCAAATCCTGTAGACGCGTGGCCCACGACTCGGCTTCCGCGATGTTGCCGCTCCAAAACGCGATGGGGCAAGCAGCGATGCCGATGGCCTGCATGTGCGCGATGGGATGTTCCTGGGCTGCGCGCCCCACGCATGCTGCCGCCATGCTCGCCGCTTGGTCGGCTACCCCTTGAAGCCACAGCGTGCGCGACAGCACGATGCCCATGGAAACCGGCCGCGACACCGGGCTGGCGTAGATGACCGGCAACTGGACATCGTTATGACGCAGAACCTCGTGGGCCAAGCGCGTGGAGGCGTCGTATTCACCCATGAAGTGCAGCGCCTGAGCGCAGAGCCGGTCGCCCAGCAGCATGGCGAATCGATCCTGCATGCGTTCACCGAGGTCGCGCACCTGATGGGCAGCGGCGTTGGCCGCCAGGTAGTTGCCAGTGCCAAAGGTGCCCACCCAGGTGCTGTAGAACGCGGCGATCTGGTAGCGGGGCTGGCCCAACTGTTCGGCCAATTCGAGCGTTCTTTTCAAGAAACCCGCTTCTACAGACTGTGGCCGTGCGGAGTGGCCGCTGTTGAAACACGAAGCGGCGTTGAGCTGAAGCTCCATCAGCGGCTGCGGTGTGGGCAAGAGATGAATGTGGGCGAGCGCGATTTCAACACGTTTGTGGTAGCCGTCGAGCTGCCCCAGTTCGCGCACGAGGCCGACCGCCGTGGCGGTCAACGCCACGCCGATGGTCAGGTCACCATCGGGCAAAAAGCACCAGTCGAGTGCGGCGCGAATGTCATCCATCAGGTGGGCGTAGGTGCCCACCCAGAGGTTGCGCGACATGCGGTCCCAGTCGCTCTCGCAGTTTGCGAGTTGGGCCAGCATCTGAAGAGCATAACGGTGGAACACGGCGCGGTGTTCGTCGCTTTGCTGCAGACGTTCCATCGCAAAGGCACGGGTGGTTTCCAGCATCCGGTAGCGCACGTCATGGGCGCAGGCTTCAATGGTTTCGATGGCCACCAGGGATTTGGCCGCAAGGTTGAGCACCACTTCGGCCGTTGCCGCGCGGTCGTCGGCCTCGGTTGCTGCGAGGGCTGTTGCCGACTCCAGGGTGAACCCGGCTTTGAAAACTGCAAGTCTGCGCAGCACCGTTTGCTCGAATGGCGACAGCAACGCATAGCTCCAGTCCACCAGGGCTCGAAGGGTGCGGTGGCGCGGTATGGCGGTGCGGCGGCCACGCGTCAACAGCAACAGGTGCTCGTCAATGCGCGATGCCAGTCCCTCAAGCCTGAGAGCGTCGATGCGTGCGGCAGCCAGTTCAATCGCGAGCGGAATGCCATCAAGACGCCAGCAGACGTCACGCAATACGGGGGCCAGGTCGTCTGTCAGAACAAAGGACTCTGATGCCGCCGATGCTCTTTGCACGAACAATTGTGCCGCCGCTGATTCAAGTGCCTGCGCTGCATTCAACGGGCCGGAGGCTGGCGGCAACTGGAGCGACGCCAAACGGTAAACCCATTCGTCCGCCACGTTCAGCGGCTCGCGGCTGGTGATGAGGATGGCCAACTCTGTTGTGGCCGTGAGCAGCATCTCCACCAACGCCGCAGCCGCCTCGATCACATGTTCGCAGTTGTCCAGCACCAGCAGCATATGGCTGTCCGCCAGGTAGGCGGCGAGGGCGGTGCGAGCGGTCGGCAGGTCCGGCGATGTGCCGGATACGCCCAACGCCAGGGCCACGGTGCTCGCCAGCAGGGTGGGGTCGGTCACGGGCGTGAAGTCGACAAAGCGCACGCCATCTCGGTAGTTAAGGGCCAGTTCATCTGCCACTGCCAACGCTGTGGTTGTCTTGCCCATGCCGCCGGGGCCGGTAACCGTGACCAGGCGCCGCTTTGCAAGCATGGCGGCTACGCTTTGCAAGGCCTCGTCGCGACCGATCAGGCGTGTGCGTGTGAATGGCAGCGAAGGCAGAGGGCCTGTGGCGGAAGAGGAGACGCCGATTGCGGGCAGGTCAGCCTCTTTGCTGACGGCAGCCACAAAACAGTAGCCGCGCCCCGGTATGTTGGTGATGTAGCGCGCCCCTTCCAGCCCGTCGCCCAAAGCCTTGCGCAAGGCTGAGATGTGCGCCCGCAAGCTTGTTTCTTCGACGATCGTACGTGGCCATACGAGGCTTTCCAGGTCGCGGCGGCTGATGACTTCGCCTGGCCGGTCAACCAGTGCGATCAGCAGGTCCAGCGCGCGGCTCCCAAGCCGGACGGGTCGGCCTCGGTCCAGTAGCTGCCTCTGGGTTTTGAATAGCCGGAAGGTGCCGAAGCTCAGAGCCTGGCTGGTTTCCGGAACTGGCTGATGCAACACAAGTAATCCCGTTCGTAGGCTGATGCCTGATGGCTCAGCGACAAATTTCTATCGTAGGTGATTTCCCTGGGGAATGCCAGCGGCTACCGCATCGCGGTTCCACGCTTCATAAGCATGCGAATGAATGCTTCACGTCGTTTCACATCGATTTACTCGCGCATTAGAGGGGCGAGTCAAACAATTCATCACACCGCACCAAGTTGTCTTTCATTCGGCGTGCGGCTCATCAAGGGGAACAATCATGAATCGCCTAGCGGGAAAAGTAGCAATCATCACCGGTGCCAGTTCGGGAATCGGCCATGCATGCGCAGAGTTATTCGCAAGTGAAGGGGCACGTGTGGTGGTGGGGGCTCGTCGCAAAGAAGAGTTGGCGCAACTGGTCGCAAAAATTGAAAAAGCGGGCGGGAGCGCTGTGGCGCTGGCGGGAGACGTGCGCTCGGAGGCCTATGCGATCGCCTTGGTCGATCTGGCGGTCCAACGTTTTGGCCGACTCGACATTGCCTTCAACAACGCCGGCACATTGGGGGAGGGCGGGGCCAGCACTGGCGTCTCCGAGCAGGGGTGGAGCGACGCCCTCGCCATCAATTTGACGGGAGCCTTTCTGGGTGCGAAGCACCAAATCGCACAAATGTTGAAGAACGGTGGCGGCTCGGTGATCTTTACCTCGACCTTTGTGGGCTACACCTTCGCCTTTCCGGGTGTGGCGGCCTACGCGGCCAGCAAGTCGGGCCTCATCGGTTTGACCCAGGCGCTGGCAGCCGAATTTGGCGCGCAGCAGGTGCGCGTGAACGCCATCCTGCCCGGCGCGGTGGACACCGACATGTACCGCAGCATGAACAACACACCCGAGTCGCAATCTTTCGTCACCAACCTGCATGCGCTCAAACGCGTGGCCACGCCTAAAGAACTGGCGCAATCGGTTCTGTATCTGGCCTCTGATGAGTCCTCTTTTGTCACTGGCACCGCTTCTTTGGTGGACGGCGGCGCCTCCATTACCCGCACCTGAAGGAATAACCATGTTAGTCAAACTATTCGCTGCCGTGACCACTGCTCTGACACTGCTGCTGGCCAGCACACTACCGGCGCAGGCCCAGGTCAAGCCTTTTCCAAAATCATTTCGTACCCAGTCCATCGAAACGGAAGGCGCCACTTTGCACGTGCGTGTCGGTGGCAAGGGCCCGGCCGTTGTCTTGATCCATGGCTTTGGTGACACTGGCGACATGTGGGCGCCACTGGCGGCTGCTCTGGCACAGGAGCACACGGTAGTGGTGCCCGATTTACGTGGCATGGGCCTGTCGTCCAAGCCTGAAGCGGGATATGAAAAACGTAACCAAGCAGGCGATATTCGAGCGGTGTTGAACAAGCTCAACATTGACCAAGCCGACATCGTGGGCCACGACATCGGCACTATGGTCGCGTATGCATATGCCGCGCGCTACCCGGAAAAAACCAGCAAGTTGATTGTGATGGATGCCCCCGTTCCTGGCGTGCCCCCATGGGACCAAATCATCTTGACGCCGGCGCTCTGGCATTTCAACTTTGGCGGCAACGACGCCTTGCGCTTGGTCAAAGGACGTGAGCGCATCTACCTGGACCGTTTCTGGAATGAGTTTGCGGGCGACCCGTCCAAAGTCGACAACGCGACGCGCGTCCATTACGCCAAACTCTACGCACAGCCCGGCGCCATGAAGGCTGCCTTTTCGCAGTTCTTATCTATTCAGCAGGATGCCAAGGACAACCTTGAAGCCGTGAAAACGAAACTGACCATGCCGGTTCTCGCCATCGGCGGAGAAAAGTCGTTTGGCGCCATGGAAGCCGTTGTGATGCGTAATGCCGCAAACAATGTCACCGAACTGGTGGTTCCTCGCTCTGGTCATTGGTTGATGGAAGAAGCGCCCGAGGCCACTATCAAAGCGGTGGTTGAGTTTTTGAATAACCAGTAAGAAGCAGGGGCGGGAGCCTTTCCGGGCAAGTAAATGCCGGTATGCGTCAAACGCTGAGAACTGCTGAAGTGCGCCCGTTGCCCCCATTTCAGCAGCGGCGTGCACCATGGTGAATGAATGGTTACGCGTGCGGTTTCGTGACTGTCCAGCTTCCAATGCCATTCTCTGGAAGCCTGGATTTTTGCAGCAGCCGAACACAAGGCTGACTGGTGAACTCTAATTGGACAGGGCGTGGCGTGGAATCCGTCTTTTAGACTGCTGTGAGGCAGCCCCACGAGTAAAAGCCGGAGGTTTATTGCTTCCAAAAGTTCAAGTTGAATGCTCTTACGCCGATAAATAGCAAGGGCGGGTACAGATCCTCGACCCCGTGATGCCTTTTCCGAATCCGTTGGAGCCCAGTTGACTCGTTCTTTAGATAACCACACGTTTTTCAAGCATGCATGGACAGGTCTCGGCTTCTTTCTGGGTATCACGCTAGGGCTCGGCATCCTTCTGCTGTATGTCAGCCACATCCGCCTCACGGAAGAAGAGGTCAGCCGCCTGCAGACCCAGGCGAACGTCCTGGCCGATAACCTTGCCGGCCAGCTCGAAGGAATAGACAGCGCCCTGGCCGGTGTGCTGGAGGGCTCGCCGGTTGTCAACACATCAGGTGCGCCGACTTTGGCGCCCTCACGGCTCAAGGCTTTGGCGGATGCCATTCCGGGGGTTCGCAGTATTGCTGTGCTGGATGCGACGGGCACGATGGTGCTGACCGATCGGGCGGAGCTACGCGGCAAGAATTTCCGCGAGTTGGCCTACTTCACGGTGCCGCAGAAAGACCGGGACTTCAGCCGGCTGTACGTGAGCCCGCCATTCCGGTCTGCAGAAGGGGTGTATTCGGTCAACTTGAGCAAAGCCATTGTGGGCAGCAACGGAAAGTTTGCCGGAGTTGCGACTGCCAGCCTGAGTCCCAGATACTTCGAGACGCTGACCAAGACAGTGCTTTATGCCCCCGACATGCAGGTCAGCATCGTGCACAGCTCGGGCCGCCTGTTCGTGGATGCGCACCACAACGAGGTGGCGCTTGGGAGTGATCTGAGTGACGAAACATCATTATTCAGTCAGCACTTGGCCGGCGGCGGGGACGAGTCGACCTTCGAGGGCGCCACCAGAGAGGGACGCTTGACGGTCTTGCGTACTGTGGCTCCTTTGCCTTTGCGTATGGACTCGCCGCTCGTGCTTCAGCTGAGCCGTAAGTCATCGGCCATTGATGGTGCCTGGCACGTCAATATGTTATTGGGCGTGGCCTTGTACGCTTTGGTCGCCATAAGCAGTGTGGCAGCTCTTTTTCTGGCTCAACGAAGAGCCGAGACGGCCAGCCATGGCGCTATGGAGCGCGCACGCCTGGAGCGCGAGAACGCATTGCGCCTTGAGTTCGGCCTGGAGAGCGCCGCATTGGGATTGTGGGACTTGCGCATCGACTTGAACGCCTTGACCGTGAACGACCGAGAGCTGGAAATGCTGGGGTATGGCTACGGCGAGATGGAACTCTCTGTCGAAAACTGTCGCAAGCTGGTGCACCCCGATGACTTGAGGTCGGTGTACGTTGGCTTTCAAGCGCACCTCAAGACCAGCTACAAGCCCTATCGCGTGATGCACCGCATGCTGCACAAAGATGGGCGCGTGATCTGGATGTTGGCGCACATTCTGGTCATCGAGGTCGACCAGCACGGCAAGCCTGTGCGCATACTGGGCACGCACATGGATATCACCGAACGTATACAGATAGACGCCGCATTGCGCGATTCAGAACAGCGTCTGGCGCTGGCCATGGAGACCGGCCACATGGGGCTTGTCGACTGGCATATGCAGACCGACGAGGTGTTGTTCAACGACCGCGCGTATGAAATCCTGGGCTTGAAATCCGAGGATGAAGGTCTGAGTTTTCCGCAGTGGATCGCCTTGCGGCACCCGGATGATGTGGAGCAGACAAACACGGCGCTGCAGCAGATGCTGAAGGGCACACTGCCCACGGCCGACATCGAATACCGCGTGCGCCACGCAGACGGGCGTTACCTGTGGGTGCACTTGCGAGCGGAAACCATTGAACGCGGGCCGCAGAATGAGCCCCTGCGGGTGATGGCGACATTCCGCGACGTGGACGCGCAAAAGGCCGCCGAGCTTGAGCTCAAGCGGCTCAATGAACAGTTGGAGTTGCTCACCGTCACCGATGGCCTCACCGGCGTGGGTAACCGGCGCCTGTTTGACAAAACGCTGCAGGAGGAGTGGCAGCGTTGCGCGCGGCAAGGCTTGCCGCTGGGTCTGATGATGATCGACATCGACCACTTCAAAAAGTACAACGACACCTACGGTCACCAGGGCGGTGACGCCGTGCTGGCCAACGTCGCGCAGATCTTGAAAAAATGCGTGAAACGTTCGGGTGAACTGGTCGCCCGCTACGGAGGAGAAGAATTCGCTCTGCTGCTGCCAGGCAGCGATACCGCGGCCGCTTCAGCCGTAGCGCAGCGTTGCGTAGACGCGCTGCAAAAAGCCCAGATTCCGCACAAGGCATCTCCGGTGTCGCCATGGGTGTCGCTCAGTATTGGTGTCGCGAGCGTGGTGCCTCAGGCCGGCCATGCGCCCGCAGACTTCGTGAAAACGGCAGATGCCGCGCTATACGAGGCCAAGGACGCCGGTCGGAACCGCTTTGAAGTCGCGGGTGGCGCTACTGTATGAACTAGAAGCTCTTGGCTTAGTCGGATGAGGCCATTGGTCAGCCAGTCTGGTCGTGCATTTACTTTACAAATCCTGTAGTAAAAACTCGCGATGACCAGCGTGCACAAGCTACTTAGGCCTGCGTCGGGGCAACGGGGATGTCGCCGCAGGCGACGGTTCTGTTGCGGCGGCGGGCCCAGCTCAGCGCCCCCAAACCGACGACGAGCAGAGCGGCAGACTGTGGCTCGGGTACCGTCTGCGTCAGCGCGTCGGGCACCAGCAGCACGGAGACGCAGTCGGTCCAGACGGCTGATACGTCTTGGGCCTTACAAGCCCGGGCGCTGATTTCGCCCAGCTCGTTGATGCTACTGGCGTCGACGATGTTCCAGCCGTCCACGAGGTTGGTGATGTCGTTGAGGTACTGGAACGCACCATCGTCGTACAGATAGCCTAAACCCGAGCCTATTGCGCCTTGCTTGCCGACCACCTGACCCAACTCGTTGATGCCGTTGACCAGCACGCTGCCACCCACCACCCCGCGAATGGCCTCGCCCTGGGCGTTGTATTGCGTTGTGTCATCGCGGAAACTGGTGAGCACGCCTTGGTCGTAGAAAAAGCCGTTGTTGCCGTAGGAGCCGGCCAACTGGCCCTCGTCATTCAAGGCACCGGCCGTCAGCCCCTGGTACGGCAGATACTGGACCTGGCCGTTGACGTCGATCAGGTTCACTTTGTTGCCTTGCATGACAGCCATGCTGCCGTTGTCGCTGAACGCCCCAAACAGGCCCGCCTTCTGAGTAATCACCGCGCCGGTGGCGACGTCCATCCTGCCGCTGAAGGAGTCGTTGAAAAGCTCGCTGTACCACTGCACCGCCAGCTCGCCGCTGTTGTTGATGCCAACGGGCATCGTATACGCGTAGTACGGATCGCCGCTGATCGGGTTGTAGGAGATGACATTCTGTCTCGCAAAGCTGCGCACGGCGCCGTCGTGATAGACGAAGTTCAACAGTTGGGTGCCGTTCCCCATCACGCCATAGGCATCGCCAGCGTTGTTCAAGCCGAGCAGATTCATGGACCAGCCCGCCGGCGCCGTGACCAGGTTGGTGAAGGTGCCGCTGCGGCTGTCGTACAGCGCGGTGCCCGACACCGCCTGGCCCAGATCATTGAAGGCCGAGTAATTGTGGCCCCCGGGCAGCACGGAGATGTTGTAGATGGTAGGCGCCGCCGTGGCTTGCAGCGTGGCCAAGGTGAGGGCGGTTGCGAACAGGGTGGAGAAGGTGCAGTTCATGGTGTTATGGGAACGTGATAGACGGGATGGCGCTTAGTGTCTACAGCGCCCTGCACGCCGTCTGTGATGAACCTCACCGAGTAAACCAAGGGTAAACCCTTGATAAATCCGCAGTCGCAGAAAGCAAATGCTGGAGATGGACCGGGTGCGAACGCCAAACGCCGCGCTAGAACGTAAGCTCGAAATCCAGCGGGAGCATGCCGAAGCCAGCGACACGCGTCTGCAGCAGGTGGTACTGGAACTGACAGCGGCACACGTCCCGGGGCCGTTCACGCAAGAGGTTCGACGCGAACAAGAATGGCTTTAACTACGCTACGGCAGAGCGGTGATAAGTCTCAGGAGCTGCTACACCAAACAACTAGCAAGCTGATAAATGTGCCGCTTTGTTAGATTTTCCGTCGGTTCGCTGACTGCGACCTAGTAGTTGGGGCCGGACTCAGCCGCAGACCCAAAAGCACGACCTAAATTCCCAAATCTCTCCGAAAAGTTGCCCATTTCTGTCGCCGTAACTCGGTGTGAAAACCGTCAGATAAACCCGGCCGAACTCGGAGTAGAGATTTCTGACGTAAAACAGTTTTTTTAGTACGTGTCTTTCTGTTGGGTCACTGTTTTAGTACGTACTTTGTTGTCGGCTCACTACTGAGGTTCCTTTTATAAAGCAAATTCTGATTTATACGATGTATATTATGTAAAGTTAGCAATCGCTAACAATCAGGTGTCATGGCTCCCAATTGTTGCGGCCTGCCTACTTATGTTGGCCGACGGCAGGAATTTTGACCATCAAACCGTAAGTAACACTCGCCATGCGAGGTGTTCTCATAACAAAATTTCGTCGAATGGTCAGTTTGCCCTCGAGAGCCGAATTGAAACCACGGCACTCCTACTACTTCGAACTGATAGGCCTACTCTTTAAACCAATTGCTGCCGCATTGGCAGTCCGACAAAAAATCGGCCGTGCATCCAAGTTGGTTCGTCAAAGTCAAGCTTGGTCCAGTTGACGCCATCTGCGATAGAAAAAGTACGAAAGTCCACTACAAAAAAGAGCGTCTCTGCTCATGAGAACCTCCCGCCGCATGCAGGCACGCTTGAGCGCTAGATCGATGACTGCGCCGCTCTAAGCCATAGGCATTTTTAATAGTTTAAAACGGCGACGGGGCTGCAATAGGGAAATGATTTGCTTCATAAGCTTCGACCTGACGGCCCATTTGCTCCAGCCGTTCGCCCTCCGCAGAACCCGGATCAGGGTTGAAGTCGATTAGCTGGGCAACCATCGCCAGCATGACCTTATAGTCCTCTTCGGAGAGGTTGGCGCACATTGCCACGATGCTTACCTCATTTGGTTTGATCGAGTGTTCATGGCGAATTCACAATCCTTATGCTCGAAACCTTGGCGACTATATCTTGGCCGTTACCAACGGCGATATCAAGTGTTCTTTTTTCCAGATGGTTTCCCGATGGGCTTCGGCCCATTTTTACCCGGGTATGTCTTGACCATCGCAGCGGTGACAGGCTGGCCTTCCATTCCTCCAGTACCGGCAGCTGTACTTGTGCGGCGTCTCGCGTAGTGCCAGCCAAGTGCGTTCGGGAGTTGGCCTCCTCAAGCTCGGAGCGCATGTTCCCAGCGGAGAGTTGACTATTGAAGACCACGCCCTGCCCGCTGAGGCCCATTCCTCTTTTTAGTGAAATGAGCATATTTCATCAGCACTTTGATTTCGAGCACAACGACCGGAGATCGACACTGGTCGGCGCGTACTTCGGCGAAGTCAGATCAGGTACGGCGCGCGGTCTTTATCGGCGATCCAGGTGGGAGCCACGCCACGGCCGCTCCACGTCGCACCCGTTTCTGGATTCCGGTATTCGGGTGCAACGGCCTTGACCGGTCGCGGACCAACCTTTGCCGACGTGAATACTTGGTTTGGCGTGAATTCGAAAAGCCCGACGATCGCAAGCACTTGTTGAAGAGCTTCTTTGCGTTCGACCTTTCCCGCCTTTGCAATTTGCGCATTGAGTGCTTCGCGTTGGGCCAGGAGTTCTTTGTATGTCGTCATGTTTGCGGCTGCCTCACATTGGGTTGTTGAAATTCTGGAGGACACGTGACGTTTGCTAACCAAGCATCGTGTCCAGCTCTCTTTGCAAAGAATGACCTCGGAATAGTTTATGCCCCCTGGGGGGACGGTATCTTGGGGGGTTAAAGTTCTACCGCAACACCGAAGAACAGTATGGCGGCGACAAAATTCTTGCGCATTTGAGCCTGTTTTATCGGGGTGAGGGTCGTGGCCGAGTGATCCCAATGGGAGAAGGCGTTCCGTTGCAGTTTGATCCCGGGCCACATCCTCCGTCACTGGCAAAGTGATCTCTGTCCGCGCGGCCAAGTGAGGAAATTCAGTTCCGGCCTCCTACGCCCATGTCGTCGAGAGTGAAATAGCCCCGAGAACGCTCCCGTTTGGAACCCACCTTTGGCAGTGCTACGAGTTTCAGAGCAGATATTTATGAGCCAGCTTGTCGAGTTCCCCGCTTAAAAAGTCCGCCGTCTTTTCCAGCTTCTGGCACTCGTGCAATAGCGCGTCTGTGGGTGGAGTGCCGCCGCTTTCCAGTGCCCGCTGAAATGCGGTGGTCAGCGCCTCGCGAGCCGCCCTCGCCTGCACATTGGCTGAATGCCATTCGCGGCGCAGAATCTTCCAAGCTTCAAGTGGGCTGAGCTGCTTCGACATGCCGACCTCCTCCGTATTGGGAGGCTCCAGTATGACCGAACAGGTCAGCCCGCCGTTGGAGCGGGCCAGCGACTTGCCTTGCGGTACTGCCGAGTGGCTGTTTTGACCTCTCGATGAGCGGCTGGGCATGGCCCGCGAGACCCAGTTATGTAGTTCAACACGGGCTGGAATCAGCTATCCCAATCTGCGATGAGTTGGCAGGAATTAAACTCCCTTCTCCCAAAGGCCGGCTCCCTCGCCCGCTTACGCGGGCATTTTTTTGCCCTATAGCGAATTTCTTTTGCGGCTTCGGTGGAGAACCCCGCCATGATGCGCCCCCCTCGCGACGATAGCAAAGCCGCGACCTTGTTCACCTTCTTTGGCGGTCTTCTCGGCTGGGGCTCAGAGTGAGGATATTGGCAATCTTTCTAACGGAGCACTACTTCAGTGTAAGAAACAATAGAACGCTTACCAGTGCAAACCCACAAACTGTGAGGCCAGCAATGAACAAGACGACATGCCTATCTGCGGCTAAACCGCGACGCCCCGGTGCCTCCTTGCTGATACCAATTAGCCTCGACCATACGGTGCTGTCGCTGGTGGACGCGCGCTCGAAAGTGTCACATCTGATTTTGTCGATAGCTGTCATGATGTCCCCTCGTAGCCGCTATTTGTAGGGAAGCATGGTCGGCCAAACGGCGACGAGAAACGTGGCTTAACTGTCAACTCTGCGCCCCTCGCGGAGCAGCATCCTGCGATGCAGCACAACTACGGTTTCAAGTTGACGCGACACCCCACCATCTCCCGAAGTGGGCGCATCGACCTCAACAACATATCGCCGCCGCCCTTGGTGCGGGGAGTGCCCGTGTGGGTGTATCACGCATGGTAGGTTCCAGCGGATCTACGTGCCTATCCCTCCCGATCATCAGAGGCCTTGGGAAGATGCATTGCCGCCAATGCAGCGCCCTGCGGCGCACCCGTCTATGTCGCCTTTAGGATTGGTGCCAGCAACGCTACAGCCGTCATGAGGATTGCGGTCGGAGTGGTAGCGCCAAAGAGCTCTCCTCCGGCGAAGGGGAATTACCGTTTCACAGGCAACACTGAGCAGTTACAGCAATTTGGATCTCTCTGCTCGTCTCCTTGGACAAAGGCATACCAGTTGGCTTGAAAAAATGAGACAAAACTCTCGTGCAATGGCGGCACGTGCCCTTGGGCGGTCTTGACTTATTGTGGTTAGCTGAGTTCAATGTCTCCAGGTCCTTGCCCCTGACGAAGAATCAGCCAGCCCTACGGACTGGCTGACCACAAGCTGTCATCAGCCTTTATGAGTCCACCTTTCATCGCAGTGCAGTATGACGCGGTAACCGTCGGGCTTTCGTTCATCCTTGCCAGCTTTGCTTCGTACGTGGCGCTGGCGATCGCCAAGCGGGTTCGAAATAGCGATTCCGCGCTTACCCTTGGCTGGTGGATTGCTGGCTCGTTCGCCATGGGCACCGGCATATGGGCGACCCATTTTGTGGGGATGATGGCCATGTCGGCGCCCTTCTCCATAGGCTTCTCTTACAGCGCGACCGCTCTCTCTTGGTTTGCCGCGTTGGGCGCATCGGCGACCGCCTATTTCATCGCCGCGCGGCCCAGATTGACCTACGGGCGACTAGCCGGGGGCGCAGCCGTGATGGGCAGTGGGATCTCGGCCATGCACTACATCGGCATGCTGGGTATGGACATGACGCCTTCGATCACATGGGATGTCAATTGGGTTATTTTTTCCGTGGTGATCGCGATAGCCGCTTCCACCGTTGCGTTGCTGATCTTTTTTGAACTGTCAAAACTCAGCGGAGCTCCCACGCGCATCGGGCAATTGACGGCTGCTTTGGTGATGGCAACTGCGGTCTGCGGCATGCACTACTCTGGAATGGTTGCCGCCAGCTTTCCATTTGGCTCGATGTGCCGCAGCGCTGGTGAATTGGGTGGTGATCGCTTGGTTTGGTCAGTCACCGGTGCAACCATATTGCTTCTCGCACAAACGCTGTTCATCTCGATATTGGAAACCCGCATGCAGCGCAACGCGTCGCGCCGAGAAGCTACCTGGAGAACGAAAGAAAAATCTCTTCAAAAGCTGGCGTTCCGCGACCCCCTTACTGGCTTGCCGAATAGATTGCTATTGGACGACCGTTTGAATCTGGCCATTGAGCGCTGCACTCGTGATGAAACCCGTCTGGCCTTGCTGTTCATTGATTTGGATGGGTTCAAACCTGTGAATGACACCTTTGGGCACCGCATCGGGGATGCACTACTGGTCGAGGTTTCGCGCCGACTGACGGCGAATGCCCGCGCCACTGATACGGTTGCGCGCCTGGGTGGAGATGAATTCTTGGTGTTGCTGGAAGGCAATCCCGACACGGACGCCACTACCGATGTGGCGCAGCGCATCATTGATGATTTGAAGCTACCGTTCTTGTCGGCGGGCCTGACGTGTCAGATTTCATGCTCCATTGGGATCACGACCTACCCAGACGGCAGCCCACGGGACGACCTCATAGCCCACGCGGATGCTGCGATGTACTCAGCGAAACGAGCCGGCGGGTCAGCATATGCGATCTTTCAACCCAGCATGCTGGGCGCTGGAGGGCATTCCAAATCCACAAGGAACGAAACAAACTCGCGACCGTTCGGGCAAGCAATCAAGCAACGATAGCCACTATCAAATTTCTGGCTAACTATGCCACTTCGGGCATCCGGCAAAACTGCAACGGAATTCATTGGTCTACGTCACGTCGGACGTACGCAAGAAAGCGATAGAACGCATGGGCCAGACGCGCAACGGTTTAATTGAGGACGCGCTCTTGTTGCCGCCGAAGTGGCGATCGTGCCGATTGAGTGTCGGCTTTCGCTGCTGAGCAGTACCTATTCAACACGGACTGCTTAGGCCGGAAAAGCAACTGAAAGCGCTTGGCCGCCTGAGCTACGATTGTCGGTATCGGCCAAGACCAGACATTCGTTAGTCATGCACGTCTAAGACCTCTCAAGCGATGAAGCTATTCACGAACTCATTTTCAGTAAACCTTGACCCTCTTCGCGTTGTCGACAAAGAGGATTGGGTGCGTGTTCATGTCACGGCGAAGGCAGATGTTTTCGCTGGAGACTTCGAGGCCTGGCTGCAGCTCAATGACTTGGTCCGTTTTAAAACTGAGCTTGAGCATATGGATGCCAATATTGGCAAGTCGAATTCAGCACAGTTGGTAAGTCATGAACCGGGAGTCGAAGTAACGCTGAGCATGCGACCCCTCGGGCAAATTGAGGGCTCATATGTCTTTGAAAACGAAAACACCGGCAGTGGGTCAACAAAGCTGTCTGGCTCGTTCGAGCTTGACCAAAGCTATTTGCTCGCCCTCACGAGCAGCGTTGAATCTTTGATACTTGAGTTAGGTGGCGCTAGCTCCTAACGGCCACAACCTGACACTGAGCTTGAAACATGGACCTTGCTGCGCTTGGAGTTCAAATTACGGCGAAGAGGGATGCCCGGATTCTCACGATTTACTCACTGCGATTGCCGTCTGACCAAGAGGAGTCGACGCTTCTCTCTCTGTTGGAGGCTATCCCAGACGGTTCGGAATTGAGCGCTGTTGACCCAGAGACAGGCGATGGCTCGATAGACGCCAGACGAATCAGAGGAGTATGGGAAACGAAACGCGGACGCCACGGCGCTCACGGAAGCTGGAAGCCAGCATCCTTGGCAGATGCCGTTGCATGGCTTCTTCCCGGTGCGCTTGCCGCTAAGAGGCATGCAAAATCGGGGTACTACGGCATCACGCTTTTGGTCCCAAATCGGGATTGACCTTAGCGTCGTTCAGCACACCTCAAGCTTCCGCTTAAGAGCAGGTCGTACGGCAGCAAAGGGCCCACAGCGGAAGTAGCTCTTGCTCCATTGCCGACATTCAGCGGAAAAAATGTGAGCTTGGCAGTGGTGGCCACAGGTTCGGTCGTGCGTCTTCGGATAGGCGCCACTCGAATTTATCCCTAGGCCTGCTGTTGCTGACAGGGGAATGGGTTGACTCCAACATGTATTTCATACGTTTGCATCCCATAATGAACAAGGGGCTCAGTGCTCGGGGCTGTCGTTCTCCTGGGCGCCTACATGTGGAAACCGGTCTGCTGTAGTCCTGTTAAACCAGTATCCTGTGCCCGTGACTGTCGTTTGTGCATTTGCAATGCCCGTTTCCTGCCCACCATAATTTGGAGAGCTAAGAGATGATTTATAGACGTACGCTCGGTATCTTTTTAGCAGGCCTCGCCTGTCTTACAGCAGCCCAGACAGCATCGTCGGCCGCCACGCTAACACCCAAGGAAGCACGAGCCATAGCAAAGGATGCCTACATCTACGGCTTCCCCATGGAAGACAGTTACCGCACGATGTATGCCTTTTCGATTGCCAAAGGCAATCCAGAGTACAAAGGGCCGTTCAACTCTGTCTTGAACATTGCGCGTGTTTTCACACCGGAAGACAAGGGTTTCGTCACACCGAACTCCGACACACCGTACACGTTTCTTGGCCTAGACCTGCGCGCCGAGCCGATTGTGTTGACCATCCCCGCCATTGAAAAGAACCGTTACTACGTGTTCCAGATGATGGACCTGTACACCTTCAACTTCGACTACCTGGGTACCCGGACCACGGGAAATGCCGGTGGCAACTTTCTCATCGCCGGCCCGCGTTGGAAAGGCAAGACTCCCAAGGGCATCACCAAGGTGATTCGGTCTGAGACCGAAATGATAAATGTCATTGGGCGTACGCAGTTGTTCAACCCGGCCGACCTGGACAACGTGAAAAAGATTCAGGCGGGCTACAAAGTGCAACCGCTCTCCGCTTTTTCCGGTACCGCAGCACCGTCCGCGCCACCCGAACCGAACTGGGTCAAACCCCTGAGCCCCACTGAGCAACGCACATCGTTGGAATTCTTCAATGTCCTGAATTTTGTGCTGCAGTTCGCGCCTACCCACACCAGTGAGAAGGCGTTACGAACCCGCTTTGCACGTATTGGTGTCGAGCCAGGCAAACAGATTGATGTGGCTGCGCTACCTGCCGATATCAAAACTGCCATGCAGGAGGGAATAGCCGACGGGCAGAAGGAGATTGACGCACGCCGCAGTGAGCTGGGCGGAAAAATTGACACCTTGTTCGGCACCCGGGCCTACATGAAAAACAATTACCTGAATCGCGCAGTCGGCGCACAGGTCGGCATCGGTGCCAATTCGCGTGAAGAGGCGCTGTACCCCATCTACGAGAAAGATGCAGATGGTCAAGTGCTGGATGGCAGTAAGGGGCGCTATGAATTGCGCTTCGCCAAGGGCCAGTTCCCGCCAGTGAACGCCTTCTGGTCGCTCACCATGTACGACCTGCCGAGCCAATTGCTTGTCAAGAACGACCTGAACCGTTACCTCATCAATGCTCCCATGTTGCCTGACTTGAAGAAGGATGCAGATGGTGGTTTGACCATCTACATTCAGAACGAGTCCCCTGGGCAAGACAAGGAAGCCAACTGGTTACCAGCACCGAAGGGGCCTTTCATGTTGACAATGCGCTACTACCTTCCGAAGCCAGAGCTCCTAAGCGGTCAGTGGAAATCGCCTGTCGTCCAGTCCGTTAAATAGCGGTCGAAACATCGAGCAGACGTGCGCAAAAAGCTCGGCGGTGTACCGAGCACGCTCAAAGCCCCTCACGCTGCGAGCTCATCTTTCACTCACGCATCAGGCAACCTAAAAGAGGCAAAAAATGTCGTTGAGATTTAAGCTGGTCGCTGCCATGACCGCAAGCATGACTCTGCTTTCCGCTGTACCGGCGGTCGCACAAACAGCACCCGGGCCGGCTCAGGTCCGCGTCATCGCCAAGGAGGCTTACATCTACTCCTTTGCCATGCTCGAGAACTACAACACCATGTACAAGCAGCTCGCCAACCCGGCCGCACGTGAATACACCGGTGGCTTTGGCAAATACCGTCATTACTCCGAGGCCTATACCCCCGATAACCACGACGTAGTTACACCTAACAACGACACACCTTACTCCTGGGCATGGCTAGACCTACGTAGTGAACCGTGGATAGTCACCGTGCCGGAGGTTGCGAACAACCGCTACTACGTGCAACAGTGGGTCGACCTCTTCACCTACAACTTTGCTTATGTCGGCTCCAGAGCCACGGGCAACAGCGCTGGTAGCTTCATGATTGCGGGCCCCCACTGGAAAGGGCAAACGCCACCTGGTATCAAAAAGGTGTTCCGCTCGGAGACAGACATTGTCATGACGTTGACCCGCACCGCATTGGACGGACCAGAAGACGTGGATGCTGTAAAGGCTGTGCAAGCGGGGATGCAACTACAGCCCCTGAGCAGCTTTGTAAAAAAAGATGCGCCACCTCCAGCTTCGGCTATCGTCTTTCCGCCTTACGACGCAGCCAAGGCACGCTCGCATGATTTCATCACCTACCTGAACTTTTTACTGCAGTACACCCAGCCAGTGCACAAAAGCGAAGTGGCGTTGATGAAGCGCTTTTCTTCCATTGGTATCGGCCCTGGTCGTTCGTTTGATGCTTCGAGCCTTCCAGCGGCAACCCTAGCCGCTATTGATGCTGGGGTAAAGGACGCACAAGATGCCTTGGCTGCAAAGGCGAAAGTGACGCTTTCGTCTAACGGCTTGTTCGGAACACGTGCAGACCTGAGGAACGACTACCTCACCAGAGCCATTGCGGCAGAGAAAGGCTTGTACGGGAATTCGTTGGTCGAAGCTTGGTATGGCGGCTATGTCGGTGATGGCAGCCAACTGCAGACCATTCACTTTGCACCTGGCCAATTGCCACCCGCCAAGTTCTTCTGGTCCATCACCCTGTACACGTTGCCAGACCGATTTTTGTTTGCCAACGACCTCAAGCGTTACTCCATCGGCGACAGGACCAAGGGCCTGAAGCGTGATGCAGATGGCGGTTTGACCCTATACATCGGCAATAAGTCACCAGGACCTGATAAAGAGTCCAACTGGCTACCTGCCCCGAACGGCAAATACAGCGCGGTAGGTCGCGTTTACGGCCCTAGCAAGGCGGCCATGGATGGCACCTGGAAGCTACCGCCACTGACACCTGTTGCCAGTCAGTAAGTCCGGCGACGGAGCGACTCGCAGGATTCCAATTGTCCGGTGTCGCGCGGCCGCCTAGCGACACCATAAATGTCGCGACAAGGCGCCGGCTCCGGCTCTGAATAGCCGGGCACTTGAACGACCGCTGTTGCCGTTTTTGCTCTTTCGAGGTTCGTCGCACCATATCGTGGCGACGTCCGTCAACACGAGGCGGCGCCGTCGCACCTTCGATAGGAGCACATCATGGAGCATGATAAAACGACTAACCCTGCGACCCCATGGAACAAGGGGAAAATCGTCGGCCAAAAGGCGCCCTTCAAGATCAGGGATATCTGGGCCATTCGGGTCCGACTGCAGGTGCAATCAAGGAAACGTGAGCTGGCCTTGTTCAATCTAGGATTGGACAGCAAGCTGCGGGGTTGCGATCTTGTAAAACTCCGTGTTCGCGACGTTTGCCATGGCTCGGCGATTGCCAGTCGGGCGACCATCATGCAGCAGAAAACGCATCGCCCGGTTCAATTTGAACTCACTTCGGCAACCCGAGATGCGCTTGAGGCTTGGGTGCATGACGTGCCATTGCTGGCCGACGACTACCTGTTTCCGAGCAGACTTCACGCCTCTGTTCACATTGGAACGCGGCAATATGCCCGCATTGTTCATGGTTGGGCCAATGAAATAGGGCTGGATACGACAGAGTTTGGAACGCATTCCATGCGACGGACCAAAGCAACGTTGATCTACCGTAGAACCAAGAACTTGCGTGCCGTCCAACTCTTGCTCGGGCACACCAAGTTGGAAAGCACGGTTCGCTATCTTGGGATAGAGGTAGAGGACGCCTTGGAAATTTCAGAGCAGACTGAGCTTTGATACAACGGCCGGCAGCGGCGACCTAACGCTCGACTGTCGGCTTTTCTACGCACACGCGTCGTTCGCCGCGATGGCCCGGCCGGCTGCTTCCGCTGCAAAGCGGCTGTACGCCAACGTTCATCAGCGCTGGCCTGGTCACGCAAAACAGGAATTACGGACTACCGCCGACCAGCATATGTCCAGCGTTCACCTCGTTTTCTTCGAGCGCGATTTTTCCGCACCTTTCGACGTCGCTTTACCGGTCGGTTGATGTTCTGTCGCTGTGAGCTGCGATAGGCTGGACTTCCATTCTTCCAGCACCTGTAGCCGCACCTGGGCCGCGTCACGCGCGGAGCCAACCAACTGCGTCCGGGTGTTGGCTTCCACAAGCTCGGCGCGCAGGGCCTCTAGCTGTTGCTCTAGCGCTGTAGCTTTCACGTCTGCCCCTTGCAGTTGACTCTCTAGGACGCCGCGCGCCGCCGTCAGTCCCAGCACTTCCTGCTGTAGACGGGTTTCGGTGGCTTCTGCACGCTCCCGCTGGGTTTCGAGCTTGCGCTCCAGCGCGGCGTTTGCCGTGCGCACGCGATCCACCTCCAGCAGCTGCTTGTGCAGGTCGTCCTGGGCTCGCTGGCCAGCATCCTTTATCTGCGCAGCATGCGTCTGCTGAAGCGCGTCTAGCGCGCGTTGGTGTTCCGTCTTGGTTTGGTGGGCCTGCTGCAGCAGCGTTTGGAGGGCCAGTTCGCGAGCCTCCAACCGAGTGCTCAAGCCGGCCTGGTGCACCTCGGCCGCCTGTAACTGGCCTGCCAGGCGATGCCGTTCTGTTTCACTCGACTGCAGTTGTTCGATGGTTTTTTCGTGGGCGTGGTGTACGGCCGCCAGTTGCGATTGGCACTCGGCCAGTTCCGCACGCATGCGCTCAATGTCGTCGAGCGCCTTGCTGCGCAGGGCGGCCAGGTCGTCAAGGGCGAGCGTGGTGGCCTCTTGCCAGAGTTGCTCGACGGCCACCGTGGCGGCCGAACGCAGACTGGCCGGCAGGCTGCCCTGCCCGTCCACTTGGTCTCGCACGCCGAGTCGCGCCCCTAGCGTTGCAAACCAGGCGTCCAGCAGCGGCGTGATGGTGTTTGGCGAGCCCCGGCCCATGTGTTGGCGCACACGCTCGATCGTTGGCTTTTCGCCAACGGCGATCAAGGCGTCGGCCGAGGCCCAGACATCGGTTTGTTGCACGCCGCGCGTAGTTTTCGTGGCCATCGCCCTACTCCTTCGTGTTTTTTATCAGCGATAATTTGTATTTATCATGGTCTATTGGTGATTTGCGTATCTATTCCAACATAATACATAAATATAAATACATATAAAGGGTTTGAACCTTATGCGCCTTCCCGTTTTGCGCCCCGCTCCGGCCTTGCAGCCGGCAGAACTGTCGGACGTCACGGCCAAGGCCGTCGAAGAGCTGCTGCGCGAAGGTGAATCGCAAAACACCCTGGCCAGCTACCGTTCGGCGCTGCGTTATTGGGCGGCCTGGTTCGGTCTGCGTTACGGGCGACAGATTAGCTTGCCGCTGCCCGTGCCGGCCGTGCTGCAGTTCATCGTCGACCACGCCCAGCGCAGCACGCCCAAGGGCTTGGTGCATGAGCTTCCGCTGGCCACCGATGTTGCCCTGGTCGCGGGCAAGTTCAAGGGCAAGCTGGGGCCGATGGCATTGAACACCTTGGTGCACCGCATCGCCGTGTTGTCCAAGGCGCATCAACTGCGCGAGATGAAGAACCCCTGCCAGGATCCCAAGGTGCGCGACCTGCTGGCGATGACGCGCCGCGCGTTTGTGAAGCGCGGGGTCGTGGTCCACAAAAAGGAAGCGCTGACACGCGATCCGCTATTGGCGATGCTGGCCACCTGTGATGATTCGCTAGGCGGCAAACGCGACCGCGCCCTCCTCCTCTTCGCCTGGGCCAGCGGTGGTCGGCGGCGCTCGGAAGTGGCGGCCGCTGACATGGCGTTTTTACGCGTTGTCGGGCCGCAGCGTTACACCTACACGCTAACCCACTCTAAGACCAACCAATCCGGCGTGGAACGCAGCGAGAACGTCAAACCGGTGGAAGGGATGGCTGGCGTGGCGCTGGCGGACTGGCTGGCGGCCGCAGCGGTGATCAGTGGACCGATCTTCCGGCAGGTGCGCAAAGGTGGGCATTTGGGTGGTCCGCTCTCCCCCGCGGCAGTACGGGACATCGTTTTGCATCGAAGTTTGCTCGCTGGCTTGCCGGACGGTTACTCCGCTCACTCGTTGCGCTCGGGCTTTGTCACTGAAGCCGGGCGGCAGCAAGTGCCATTGGCGGAGACCATGGCAATGACCGGCCATGTCAGCGTGGCTAGTGTCGTCGGGTACTTCCGAACCGACGCGCCCCAGAGGGGGGCGTCGCTATTGGAGCAAAACGGTAGGGCGGGAGATGAGGCTCGCTTTGGAACCCCTACCTAGATACCTACCGTCGCAAACACACTAGACGCGAAGGACCGCCGACAGGCAATAGCTTACGGTGACTCCCGCGGGCTAAATTCCCCCGAGCATGAACGACGCGTCACAGCCTGAAGAAGCTGGCTTCGGTGACGGCTCTGCAGCGATAGCAGCCGGTCGGACAACCGCCGCGAACGACGCGTTTCCGCCCGAAGCAGAAGTTTGCCGTTCTCTAGTCACCTTCGGCCATTCTGCTTACCGGAGCAGGGACTATAGTGACAACTTCAGCTACTGGGGCTTCAAGGCGCAGAGTCTATTTTTAGGAGCCCGCCATGACCCAAGACTCATCCGTGGTAGCACTTCTCAATGCTGTCTTCAAGGAGCAAGCGGCCCTTGTCGTCATGGACAAGCTTTACTACAACTTTGTAGTGAAAATGCTGAGCTATCAGACAGGTACGAGCGAGGCTCCAACAATGGAGGAATTCGCGGAATGGCGCGACGCTGTTGACCGTTGCATTGAGTTCTCACGCCTCCGAGGCTTAATCAAATCGACAGGCTTCCCATGAGTCCGCTTAAGGCCGAATTCTGTGTGAAGCCTAGTCGACTCGGTCGGCCCCGGGCGGAAGTTCACCATGCTCTGAGGCAGTCATTGCCTTGAAATGATTGTGCTCGCCCTGGCGACTACATCAGGCTGTATTCGATATTAGGTAGCAGAACCACGCATCGTTTCAGGCTTTCGCCTAGTTTAAAGATGGACGCTGGTGAGTTTGCAATGCTGAAAGGACTACGACTACTCGCTGACACCGACTACTGCGCCATCGTCTTTTCGGTGCGCTAATAGTGTGTGGACCAACGGTGGCCCGCTGTCTAAAGGCTCATCATGAAAGTGTCAGACCTCAGTGGCCATTTGCTCGACGACTGGGTAGCCCGCAGTCATGGTTGGACCAAATACCTGGATACAAAAAACATATGGTGGTGGCGCGAGAAAGTCGTAGATGACGATGTAGGTGTGCTGCAGACGCCGTGCGACTCTTATCAGCCCTCGGCGGATTGGAACTCCGGAGGAGCGCTGCTGGACGCCGCGGGCATTTTTGTGTTCAAGGAAGAGATTCGGCATGACAACGGAGCGTACGTGTCGCGCTACACCTCCGGAAGGTCGATTTCCCGAGAAGGTGTGTCGCGTGAGGGCCGAGGGCAAATGGGCGGGAGCACCTACCTCGAGGCCGGCATGAGAACCTATGTTTTTCTGTGGTTCGGCTGGGATGTTGAAGACCAGCCAAATTGGGCGGATTACCCCAAGTATCCCGGTGACCCGGGTTACCTCGTCAAACTGCAATAGCGGACCACAGACATAACCTGTTCAAGGTCTGCGGGTGACAGCTAAGTTTGACCGCTACACGTCTGTAAGCGAGACGCAAAGGTTGAAGAAGTCATCCAATTCCGTAGATTTATCAAACACGGCATCCGCCCCGAGAGCCAAGCAATTGCGGCGAATGTCTGAAGTGGCGTAGTTGGTTAGAACAACGACTTTTTGATTTTTCCTGCGTCGGCGGCAAGAGCTCAGGACTTCCAGGCCGGACCCTTGTCGAAGGAAAAGGTCGATGATGGCCAGTTGCCACTCTTCATTATGTTGAACGAGAGCCTCCGTCGCCTCAGCAGCCGTTTCCACTACGGCGATGACGTCCACCCCTGCCAGCTCGGACATAGCGGGAATCAAGGTGTCCCGTATGGTCTGACTGTCTTCGACAAGGATGGCATTGAGAGACATAAGAGCGAATAGAAGTTGGGAGAAGTATCTTTTGCCGTTCCGGCCAGTGGGCGAAACGACTACGGAAATTAATCGGTGGCCGCGTCGATGTTGACTGACGTCTCCGCCAGTTGGGACATAAACCCATCGCTGCCGTAGATTTCTTTCACGGCACCCTCGAGCGTTTTTTGGTCACCCTTTAAACCCAGGCCCTTGGCAAAGGCGGCGGCCGTACCGAACCCGGCGATGCCGTAATGCGTCATGCGCTGGTATTGCGCAATGATGATGGCGTCCAGCACCGGGCCTTTTTTCGGCGCTTCTTCGGTGGTGTGTTTGGTGGCTTCGGCCACCAAGCCTTCCATCCCTTTGCAATGCTCTTTCGACACCTTCTCGCCATTGGAGGCAAGGAGCTCCTTGAGGATGCCGGTGTGCTTTGTGATGCCTTCCTGCGAGCTAGAGAGCATGCTCTGCAAGTTTTTGTCCGAGGCCTTCGTCGAGATTTTCTTGAGGCAGCGGAGCATTTGGTCATTGGCCGACCACAGGTCTTTCAACTCGTCGGTGTACAAATCTTTGAGGTTTTCAGGGGTAGACATTAAATTTCCTTGTAGTGAACCCTCACCTTAGGCGACCCTGGGCGTGATAAGTGCAGCCGACTGCCCGTATGTATGTAGGCCAGTACGACGGTTGGTTCGCGAACCCATTCAAGGGCTCTTGCCCGTCCCGCACAGCGGCGCCCAGACAAGCGAGATAATGGAGACCGCTACTGGGGCATCAAGGCGCAGAGTTATCTTCAGGAGCCACTGTCATGCGCCAAAACTCATCCCTCGAATCGCTACGCGACGCCATCTTTCGGGAGCAGGCCGCTCTCACTGTTATGGACCAGCTGTACTGCGATTTCGTCGTCAAAATGCTCAACTACCAGACGGGCAAAGGCGATGCCCCCACCTTGGAAGAATTCGCGAACTGGCGCACGAGCGTCGACCAGCGTATTGAATACTCGCGTCTTCGAGGCTTGATGTAGATTCAGTGATGCCCCCCGGTTCGGTGCTGGCGAACCGGTCAACAGAAGCTTGGAAGTGCGTTGGTGCCGCTGGCGGCCATCAAGGTAGTCGCTCCAGCATCGGTATTCAAACGTTTTTGCGGTCCTCTCGTGCCTTTGAGAAAACCGCCTACAAAGAGCTGCGGCCGAAGAAGCGACGATGTCTCTCAACTAGAGGAGTCAGCATTGCTAGATGCACACGTTATTGAGACAACCGACCCGCTCAAAAGATTGGCGTTGATGACCGCCGACGGGCGATGCGCCGTTTTCTCGTGCGTCTCGGGCCCACGATTGGAAGTCGGCGATGTGCTGGCCGGGCCCGTTCTGGAGCATGGAAAAGTCCGTCTCGTGCACGAATCAGGGATGTTCGACGCCGTAGGGGAAACGGGCCCGCTCGACCTGGAAGGTGCACTGGTTGCGTTTCTTCACCACTCCAAATAAGAACCACCATCGAACCTTTGGTCAGCTTCGTCCTTACAGCTCGGGGCATCGCCTCAGAATTTTCAGTTCCGTTGTTCGAGGGTTTCGGAGTGACTGGCAGCTTCTGGCCGATAGTACCTATTCGCCAGTCATGAGCAAACGTCCGCACCCAGCCTGAAGCAGTCGTCTGCGGGAAATCCTCTGCAACGATAGCCGCTGGTCGGACTACCGCCGCGAACGATGCGTTTGCGTAGAAAAGCCGACAATCGAATGCCGGTGAACCGCACTCGACACCTTCTTTCAAGGCTCAGTTTGCTCTTCAATTTTCAAGGCATCCTCGACCTGTAAAGCGATATAACTAATCGTACTGGTATTCCTTCTTCGCTCAATCGGCTCCGCGAGGCTAAAGAACGCTGGTTAAGGGTCAACAAAGCCATATCGATCACGAACTAACCTAATTTATGTGTTTGGAAGTTGACACTCGCCTCATCAAACAGCCTGCCGTACTGACTTGCTTATTTCGCAACGCGCGACATCGCGCGCTCGTCCTACGCCCGACCGCGTGTTTTAGCCGACATACAGCGTCAAACAACCGAATCACTCTGGTGGTGTAGCAGCCGTCCTCATCGGTTCGTCCTGACGCGCTCCATTTCTCACCTATTTTTCCGCATGGTTGAAGTCCCATGCGGTCGGAGCATTCATCATGAAGATTGACCTCAACACCTCCCCAAGTTGGAGCACTGCCGCATTCGGTAGCGACGCCGACACTTCCCCGGTTGAACTGGCGGCGTTGGGTGAACATCTGCATCACTGTCGCGGCAGTCGCGTCAAACTATTCACGCTGCGCTGCCTTGCCGAAAGCATGAACGGCTTCTTCGGGTCGCGTTTTGTGACCACGCTGGCCCTGGCCGCGGTTGTCATCGGTATTTGCGCCGCGGTTCTGTAAAGAGTGGCTCAAACGGAACTCGGTCGACTCATCCCGGATGCGCCGGCCGCACTGTGCGCCATCCTGGATGGCGCATTGGGCGTGGTGCAGCCGCCAATTCGCTCAGAAATCTTCGGCCTGCAGCGTTTCGCGCAACACGGCAGGAGTCTGGGGCTCACGCATCGCGCGGCCGAGCCCGGTACACGCGCCGCCACCTTCGTGCCGCGACTAGAAGACAACATCCGAGCGCTGCGCCAAGCACACGGCTACATCGGTGAACAAGCTAGTACCGGCTACGACATCAGCCCCGCGGCCGAATGGCTGCTCGACAACTTCCACCTGATCGAAGCACAGCTCAAGGAAATCCGCGAAGGCCTGCCGCGTAGTTACTTCCGCGCGCTCCCGGTGCTGATTGACGAGCCTCTGGCCGGGCTGCCGCGCGTCTACGGCGTGGCCTGGGCTTTCGTGGCGCACACCGACGGCGCCTTCAACGAGGAATTGCTGGTGGCCTTCCTCTGCGCTTACCAGGAGACGCGCAAGCTGCAGCTCAACGAGTTGTGGGCGTTGCCCACCACGCTGCGCGTGGTGCTGGTGGAAAACTTGCGCCGCCTCGCCGAACGCGTGGCCACCCAAAAGGCCGCGCGCGAGGTGGCCAACCTGTGCTGGGACCATATCGACAGATTGAGCCTGGACACACTCGACAAAGTGCTGGCTCTGATGGACCAGCGCGGCGTTGGCCGCGTTTTCCTGGCCCAAATCGGCCAGCGCCTGCAGGACCTCGGCAGCAATCCTGAAATCCCTCGGCCCGCGCTGCTCGAATGGCTTCTGCGCGCGCTGCCCGACCTGGCCGCAGCACAGGCCCAGCATGCCGCGGACCAGGCGGCCGACAACTTGAGCGTGAGCAATGCACTGACGTCGCTACGCAACATTGGCGACGCCGACTGGCCGGACCTGATCGCCAGCACCAGCGGCCTGATGCGCGCGATGTTGACCTCGCCGCTGTTCGAGGCCGAACACACTGGCACGCGCGACCAGACATTGCATAGCATCGAACTGCTGGCGAGGCGGCACCAGCGCGACGAGGTCGATATTGCCGCGAAGCTGCTGGAGTTGATGCGGGCGAATTCCGGCAATGACGCCGCCAACGACGACGCCATCGATCCGGCAAGCAGCAGCGCCAGTTACTGGCTGCACGGCATGGGCCGGCCGAAACTGCTGTTGTCGCTCGGCATCCGCGAACCTTGGGCCTCGGCCTGGCAGGCCGTGGCAAGGCGGCTCAGCCTGCCGGTGTACCTCGGCTCCTTTGTGTTTTTCACGCTCGGACTGGTGGCTTGGATGCTGCTGCATCATCTGCACACAGCCGTCAGTGGCGCGACCACCGGTTGGCTGCTATGGTTGTTGGCTTTTCTGATGCTCTTTCCTGCCTCCGAGGCGGTGGCAGCGCTAGTCAACCGGCTCATCAGCGAATCGGCGCGGCCACGCCATCTGCCGCGACTCGCATTGGCCGGCGGCATCCCGCCCGAGCACCGTGTGCTGGTGGTGATCCCGGCGATGTTGACCAGCGAGGCCGGCATCAAGGAGCTCGTGCACCGGCTGCAACTGCATTACCTGGCGAATCCAGAACGCAACGCACAATTCGCACTGCTGACCGACTGGGCCGATGCTGACACGCCCAGCCTGCCAAGTGACGAGGCCTTGCTCACGAGTGCCACGGCCCACATCCGCGAACTTGAAGCGCGGTATGCCAAAGGGTCCAGCGGCTACAGTGATGAAGCGCCACGCTTCATCCTGCTGCACCGCCCGCGCAGCTTCAGCGAGACCGAACAACGCTGGATCGGCTGGGAGCGCAAACGCGGCAAACTCGAGCAACTCATTGCGGCATTGGCCCATGGCGATGCTTCCGCTTTCGTTGAACTTGGCGCCACTTCGCGCATTGCTTGCGGCACACCCTACATTGTCACGCTCGACAGCGATACCCAATTGCCGCCCGGGCGGCTGCGTGAGCTCGTCGGTGTGGCTGCACATCCGCAGAATCGCCCGCGTTTGGACGCCGCGCTGCGCCGCGTCGTCAGTGGTTACGGCATCCTGCAACCACGCGTGGTGACACCGCTGCCCGCGCCACGCGACTTCACGCCCTACCACTGGTTGTTCGCCGGTACGTGCGGCATCGATCCGTACAGCGCCGCCAGTTCCGAGGTCTACCAAGATTTGTTCGGCGAGGGCAGCTTCAGCGGCAAGGGTCTACTCAACGTGCAGGCCATGTACGCCGTGCTCGAGCAGCGCCTGCCCCCAGGCCGCGTGCTGAGCCATGATCTGCTCGAAGGCTCGCTCGCGCGCTGCGCCGCGGTGACCGACATCAACGTGATCGAAGACGCGCCATTTCATGCCGATGTGGCCGCCTCGCGCGTGCACCGCTGGACCCGCGGTGACTGGCAGTTGCTGCCGTTTTTGCTGAATCTGCGCGCCTACCCGCTGGCCACCATTAACCGCTGGAAGCTGTTCGATAATCTGCGCCGCTCGTTGGTGGCGCCGATGTCCTTGTTGCTGCTTCTGCTGGTGCTCGGCGGCGGCGGCCTGTCGCTGTGGAGTGCACTGGCCCTGGTGTTTGCGGCCTTCCTGGCCGGTCCTTTGATGGGTGCGGTGGCCGGTTTCTCGCCGAGCCGTGACGATTTGGCGCGCGAACATTTCTACCGGCAGGCTGGCATTGACTTGTGCCGCGCGCTCGCTGGTGGCCTGTGGCAGTTGGCGCAACTGCTGCAGAACGCGCTGCTCTACACCGACGCCATCGTGCGCGCGCTTTACCGCATGTTCGTCAGCCGGCGCCACCTGCTGCAATGGACCACCGCCGCCGCCGCCCAGGCTGCGGCTCAGACGCGGCTCCCCGCATTGGCGCGGCGCCACTGGATGGAGCCGGCCGCCGCCGCCCTGCTGTTCGGCGCCATCTGGCTGCTGTCGCCGGCCATGCCATCGCCTTGGGCCTCTGTGCTGTTGTGTGCCGTGTGGGCCGCAGCGCCGGTGTGGACTTGGTGGGTGAGTCGGCCGAATCCGCACCGCCAGGAGACCGCATTGCCGGTCAAGGACCAAGCCTACCTCGAAGGCATCGCGCGCGACACCTGGCGCCTGTTCGAACGCTGTGTCGGCACGGCCGAGAACCATCTGCCGCCCGACAACCTGCAGACTTCGCCGCACGATATGGTGGCGCACCGGACCTCGCCGACCAACATTGGCCTGTACCTGCTTTCCGTGGCCTGCGCGCGCCAGTTCGGATGGATCGGCACGCAGGACCTGCTCACGCGGCTCGAAGCCACTTTGGCAACGCTGCACCGCCTTCCGCGGCATCGGGGCCACTTCCTCAACTGGTATGACACCCAGCGTTGCGAGGCGCTGCTACCGATGTATGTGTCCACGGTCGACAGCGGCAATCTCAGTGGCCACCTGCTGGCCGTGGCACAGGCCTGCCGCGAGCTGGCGCGTGCCCCGTTCGATCCGATCGCCGCCACGCGCGGACTGGCGTTTTCGAAGCAAAGACTGGGCGGCCTGCTCGCCGTCACGCCGCCACTCGCACCACTTTTTCCCGGACGAAGTGAACACGCCGCCTGGGCCAGGCTACTGGCCATGCCCACGGAAGACGTGCCGGTAGAGCTGTCATTCGGTGCGTTGCTCGACCTGGCCGCTGTCGAACTGGGCGCGCTGCGGCAGCCGCCCGTCGATCCGCCGGCCGTGCCCGATGCGCTGCTTGCGCCCACGCAGGACGACCTGCTGGCCTGGAGCCTGGCAGACCACCTCGCCACGCTTCGTTCGGCCTGGCGCGACCGCCGCGCCGACAGCCCCGAAGGCCGGCTTGATGCGGAAAGCCGCTTGCGCAGCATCGCGCACGACTGCGAGCAACTCGCCTGGCAGGCTGACTTCGCCTTCCTGTACCACCCGAAGCGGCACCTGTTGCACATCGGCTACCGCGTGGCCGAGCAGCAGCGCGACGCGGGCTTCTACGACCTGCTAGCCTCCGAGTCACGCCTCACCAGCCTATTGGCGATTGCCAAGGGCGACGTGCCGGTGGCGCATTGGGCATCGCTCGGCCGGCCGTTCTATGCCGTGGGCGCGGTGGCTGGCCTACGCTCATGGTCGGGCTCGATGTTTGAATACCTAATGCCCACGCTGGTACTGGACGAACCGCACGGCAGCGTACTGCGTGAGGCCTGCCACGCCGCGCTGCGCGAGCAGATCGCCTACGGCCAAGAGCAGCAGGTGCCCTGGGGCATTTCCGAATCGGCCTATGCCGGAAGCGACCACACGCTGGCCTACCAGTACGCGCCGCAAGGCGTGCCGCGGCTCGCGCTGCGCCGCACGCCGCCGGACGAACTGGTCATCGCGCCCTATGCGACCGCGCTGGCCGCGCAGATCGCGCCGCACCGTTCGGCGCAGAACTTCTCGCGGCTCGAATCGATGGCGCCGCGGGCGCGCTACGGCTTCATCGAGGCGCTGGATTTCTCGCGCGCGCGTCAAACCGGCGGCGGCCCGTTCACCCCGGTCTACACCTTCATGGCACACCACCAGGGCATGAGCATCGTGGCGCTGGCCAACGTGCTGCTCGGCGGGCCGGCGCAGCGCTGGGGCATGGCCAACCCGAGCATCGAAGCCGTGGCCTCGCTGCTGCACGAACGCGCGCCGCGCGAGGTGCCGAAGCTGTATGCGCCGTCCAACACGCCGCCGGCACTGGCCCTGCAAAGTCGCGCGCCCGGCTTGCTGCGCGAAATACTGCCCGGCAGCTCGGCGGTGGAGCCGACACACGTGTTGTCCAACGGACGCTATAACGTCTCGCTGCGTGCCAACGGCGCGGGCTGGAGCCGCTGGCGTCAGACCGGCATCACGCGCTGGCGCGACGATGCACTGCGCGATGCCTTCGGCAGCTTCTTCTACCTGCGCCGGCCAGGTGACAGCATTGCGCCGGTGTCGATCACGCAACACCCCGCGCCCGACGCAGCCGCCAAGTACCAGAGCATCTACCACGCCGACCGTGTGTGTTTCGACGCGGCCTGGCCGCTGCTGCAAGCCCACACCACGGTCTGGGTCAGCCCCGAGGACGACATCGAGTTCCGCCGCGTCGAGCTGCGCAACCTCGGCGACAGCCCGCTCGACATCGAACTCATCTCGGCCTTCGAAATCACCCTTTCCGATCCGCGCGCCGACGAGGCGCATCCGGCCTTCACCAACCTTTTCGTGCGCGCCGAATGGCTGGCCGCTCATCAGGCGCTGCTGTTTGAACGCAAGCCGCGGCTGCCCACCGAACACGCGCTACGCGCCGCGCATTTCCTCACAGACGCCGATCCACAGATCGTGGGCCTGCGCGTGCAGACCGACCGCAACCGCTGGCAGGGTCGCAACCAAGCCAGCGGCCAGCCACGCGCCGAACTCGACGAGTTGCCGGTATCGTCACCCGGCGCCGATCCGGCGCAAGGCGTGGTGCTCAACACCGGCCTAGACCCAGTGTGTGTGCTGGCGGTACGCCTGCGCATCGCGCCGCAGGGAAAGGCCCGGCTGACCTTCGCCACGGCGGCCTCCGACGACGCCGGCACGCTGCGCGCGGTGATCGACAAATACAGCCAGCACAGCCACGTGCAACGCGCTTCGCTGATGTCGGCCACGCTCACTGGCATCCGGCTGCGCAGCCTGGGCATTGGCAGCGAGAACTTCGCCGCCGCACAGGGCCTGACCACGGCGCTGCTGCTGAGCCTGGCCCGGCCGCGCTTCGGCCCACCGGCCTTGCCTGGCCAATCCGGACAAAACGAGCCCGTCTTTGAAGGCTGCGACCGGCGCCTGCTGTGGCGCTTCGGCATCTCGGGCGACCGGCCGATCATCCTGGTGGCGGCCGGCGTGGCCGAGGGCGTGGGCATGCTGCGCTCGCTAGCGCAGGCGCTGCGGCTGTGGTCTTGGGGCGGCACGGCCTGCGACCTGGTGGTGCTGAACTCGGAGCCTTCCTCATACCTGATGGCGCTTCACCGCGAGATCGCCGCGCTGCGCGAGCGCACCCTGGCCGAGATCAGCGGCGAACCTGGTTCTGCGCAGATCGGTTTCTACCTGCTGCGCACCGAAGAACTCTCGCGCGACGAAATCAGCACACTGCAATGCCTGGCGCGCGTGCGCCTGAATGCTGACGGCCGACCGCTGCTGCACCACGTCGAGGAATGGCGCCAGCAACATGCGCTGGCCAGCACGCTGCGCGAGGAGGTCGAAGTCAGGTCTTTGGCCTCCTCGCCCGGCCGAGCCAACGCGGCGGCGCCGAGCACGGGCGACTTCGTGCCCGGCTCTGGCGAATTCCGCTTCAACGTGACTGTCGATCAGCGGCCGCTTAAGCCCTGGATCAACGTGTTGTCGAATCGTGGCTTCGGCGCGCAGATTTCTGAGGCCGGCGGCGGCTACACCTGGGCTGTGAACAGCCGGCTGAACCAACTCACGGCTTGGTCCAACGACGCGGTTGCCGACGCCCCATCGGAATGGTTCCTGCTGCAGGACCGCAAGACACGTGCGGCCTGGAACGTGGCGCCATCGGCCTGGGGCGCACTCGGCCTTGATGTCAGCGGCGAACCCACAACCTACCGCGTGACACATGGCCAGGGCTACACCCGCATCGCCCATCGGCGCGGCGATCTGGAGGTCACGGCATCCTGGTGCGTCGATGCCGCTACATCGGTGAAGCAGGTGCACATCCGGCTCGTGAACCGCGGCCACCGCACGCAGCAGTTACGCATCGTCGGCATTGCCGAATGGATCATGGGCGCGAACCGCTCGGACCGCGGCAGCACCTACACCGCCATGCACCAGGTCAACGACAGGACCACCGCGCTGCTGTGCACGCAGCGCGACCGTTCCGCCGGCTTCGGCGAAGGCACGGCCTTCCTGGCGACGTCGGCCGGCGATGCCGATTGGACCTGCGACCGCCGCGAGCTGTTCGATAGCTTAGGACGGCTGCAACTGCCCGACCGCTTCTGCCAACAGACCGGCGCCGGCCTCGACCCCTGCGCCGCCTTGGCTGTGAACGTGTCACTGGCCACCGGCGAAAGCGTGGAACAGGTGTTCTTGCTCGGCTATGGAGACAACCCAGCCACAGCCCGCGCGCTGGCGCAGCAGGCCGCAACCACCGGCGCGGCCGAACGGCTGGAAGCGGTACGCAGCCAGTGGAACACCCTGCTGGGCTCGACCACGGTGAAGACACCCGACCCGCTGTTCGATGCCCTGGTGAACCGCTGGCTGCTGTATCAGACCGTGAGCTGCCGGCTCTGGGCAAAGGCCGGCTTCTACCAGGCCGGCGGCGCCACGGGTTTCCGCGACCAATTGCAGGATGCCATGGCCCTGGCCTGGGCTGAGCCGGCCACGTTGCGTGCGCAGATCGTGCTCTGCGCCTCGCGCCAGTTTCCCGAGGGCGACGTGCAGCACTGGTGGCATGCGCCCACTGGGGCAGGCGTGCGCACGCATTTCTCTGACGACTTGTTGTGGCTCGCGCATGCCACGCATCACTACCTGCAGGCCACGGGCGACGCGTCGCTGCTCGACGAGCGGGTGCCCTTCCTCGAAGGCGCCGGCATTCCCGAACACGCCGAGGACGCGTACTACACCCCCGGCATCAGCCCACAACACGCTTCGGTGTTCGAACACGCGGCACGCGCCATCGACCGCAGCCTGGCCATCGGCAGCCACGGCCTGCCCTTAATGGGCAGCGGCGACTGGAACGACGGCATGAACCGAGTCGGCATCGAGGGCAAGGGGGAATCGGTATGGCTCGGTTGGTTCCTGTGCCGCCTGGTGGAGGACTTTGCGCCCGTGGCGGCGACCCGGGGCGAAACCGAGCGGGCGGCACGCTGGCAACACGCGGCCCACGGCTGGAAGGCCGCGCTGCAAGGCACGGCCTGGGACGGCGAATGGTTCAAACGCGCCTTTTTCGACGACGGCACGCCGCTCGGCTCCCACGTGAACAGCGAAGCCCGCATCGACCTGATTGCCCAGGCCTGGGCCGTGCTCTCGCGAGCCGCCACACCTGAGCAGCAGCACAAGGCCATGGCCGCCGTGGAGTCGCATCTTGTGGACCACGAGGCCGGCCTGGTGCGCCTGCTCGACCCGCCGCTCGACAAGGCCCAACCCAGCGCCGGCTACATTCAGGCCTATCCGCCCGGCGTGCGTGAGAACGGCGGCCAGTATTCACACGGCGCAGTCTGGTCACTGATGGCGCAGGCCGAACTCGCGCGGCAGACGCCGGGCATGGACGCGGATGTCGCTTACCGTTACTTCACCTATCTCAGTCCGGCCCATCGCGCGCGGCATCCCGCATCCGGCGCGGCCTATGCCATCGAACCCTACGTGATGGCAGGCGACGTCTATACCCAGCCGCCATACGTGGGCCGTGGCGGCTGGAGCTGGTACACCGGCTCAGCTGCCTGGATGCACCGCGCAGCCATCGAGTCCATCTTCGGGCTGAGGCAGACAGCTGAGAAACTGCGCTTCGAGCCGTGTTTGCCAGACCATTGGCCCCAGGCGGAAATCACGCTGCGGCGGCGGGAGCGGAGCATGCGGTTCATTTTTGTGAGGGGTAGGTCGGAGGCCGCACTGGCTGCGGCGAGGCTGATGTCGCCGGACATTTCGGTGCAGTTGCTCGGACTAGGGGAAACGCTGGACTGGGATGGACTGTCCGCGCAGACTTGTTTCGTGCTGCCACTCGCATAAAACGTCTTCCCATGCTCCGTGTCACGGTGGCATGAGGCATCGTCTCTCCTTTCTATGCATAGTCTGTTGCTACCGATGGAATCTTGACCAGGATGCTGGAAATAAGGCGACCATGCCCACATACAGCGGAACCGGCAGAAACGCTCAACGCTTTGACTATGTAGGGCGTCAGCGCGTCGTTAACAACCTGGTCACTGACGCATTGGTGCTGACAAGGTTGGGAAGGCATGCGTTAAATACAGTGATTGCGTTGGCTGTCTTTACGGCTCGCACTGTCCCAATGCCGTGGGATTACATCTGTATGGTGTCACAACCCTGCTGCGTGCTGCTACCGGTGCTGCAAATGCCGAAAACTGCGAGTTCAGAGCGTTGTCACCTGCCGGCGGTGCCAACCCGTCTGGACGCCCGTTCGCGGCTTTGCCCTAAAGTCCCGTGTTCATAGACGTTACAGATTTGGCAGACGGGTGCGTACGACTGTAGCCAGCCCGAAGCAGCCGTCTCTGGAAGGGGGCTCCGCAGAGAAAGCGGACACCGTAAACGGCGAAACGACTGGCCGCTGTAGCAGTAGAAGGGGCCAACCAGCTGTAGCGCCCACAGCTATTGCCTACCTAGCGACGTTTACCTGCAGCTCGTCCGAAGAGAGAGGGCTTATCTATTAATCGGCGGCAATAGTTTCATGAACACCCAGCGTCCCGCAGACGCCGAAACAGCTGTGAGCAACGTGCCCCATGTGATGTCTATCAAACTCAGTCGCAGAGGCCAATTTTGCAGCGTCGCCAGATTGGTGAGGTCATACGTGGCATAGGCGAAAAAACCGAAGAGTGCGGCAACCCACGCCGTTCGTAGCCAGCGGTTATCGGCCTGGGACACCACAGCGAAGTAAAGTACGCCCACGGGATAGAGCAAGTAAAAAGCACCCGCAGCCAGCCAATTTGGCGCAGCCGCCATGAGGTGCCCTAGGCCATCGAGATAAAGCGGTTGGGCGATGACGCCAAGCCAAGTTGCATCCAGTAAAAGCATCACCAGGACAGAGGTCACATAGGCGGCAAGGTAACAGAACATCTTTGATCGGTCGGTTTGCGAAACGCGGTTTTTTCAACGGAAGACTACAGCCTCCCGTTTTTGTATCTGCTTTAAAAACGCTAACTCATTCTCCAAGGTTTTGATGCGTGCCTCAGTCGAGCTGTCTTTAATCCCCCGAAACTCCGCAGCAAGCTTCAAGATCGACACCACAGTGCTTTAAATAGGTTCGATGATGCCAGGGCAGGCACCTTGGGTGCTATCTTTAATATCACCACAGAAAGCAAGATCACCCCTACTTTTAGTTCTCGACATGGCTTCACGCTGCTCGGCACGTGGCCCATTGGAAGGCCAGCAACAACACCTGTGACAGCGTTGCCGAGTTTTTGTACATTACCGGATATCTGTCCCTGAGCCGCTGCGCAGGATTGCAGCTCCCGCCGCTGCGGCGCAAGGCAGGTCAGCCCAGTTGCTGTATCCGAAGCACGCACGCCGCCTCCTCCATCCTAGCGTCCTCCACTTCGCGCATCACAGCCGTCAGATCAACCGCACCCTGCTGTAGTTGGTAGAGGCCCGTCAGCGGTGCCTCCACGGTCAGCGCGCCGTGTTGATACAACTGCCAGATTTCCTCGCCGTAGCGCGTGGTCTTCAAGGCCGGCGCGAACTGGCCGAAGAAGGCGCGTAGGTTGGCCACATCGCGCAGTAGCATGTGCGCCGCATGGTTGTTGCCGGCGGCATCCACCGCTTGCGGCAGGTCGATGATGATCGGGCCGTCGCTAGCCAGGAGGATGTTGAACTCGGACAAGTCTCCGTGCACCACACCCGCGCACAGCATGCGCACCACCTCGCGCAGCAGCGTGGCGTGGTGGGCCAGCGCGTCGTCTTCGCTGAACGCCACGTCGTTCAGGCGCGGTGCGGCGTCGCCTTCGGCGTCGGTCACCAACTCCATCAACAGCACGCCTTCCGCATAGTTGTAGGGCGTCGGCACCCGTACACCGGCTGCGGCAAGGCGGTACAGGGCATCAACCTCGGCGCTCTGCCACGCGGCCTCGATGGCTTGCTTGCCGAACTTCGTGCCCTTGGCCATGGCGCGCGCCTTGCGCGAATTCTTGACCTTGCGGTTCTCGGTGTAGTCGACCGCCTGCCGGAAGCTGCGGTGGGTGGCTTCCTTGTAGACCTTGGCGCAGAGCGTTTCTTCGCCCAGTCTGACGACGAAAACCATGGCTTCCTTGCCGCTCATGAGTTGGCGCACCACGGTGTCGATGAGACCTTCTTCGACGAGAGGCTGGAGTCTGTGGGGTATACGCATAAGGCATTGTCGCGGCCAACAGCTCTTCAAACTACGGAAGGACGATTTCGCTGCGACGCTCCGCGCTCCGGATTGACTGCTGCTGACCGCGTGGACCGTTCCATCAGACGTGAAAAGTTGGTCGAGCCACCTGGAATCTATTTTTTGCCGAGTGCGGTCTCGCAACCCTGACCAGTTGCAGGCGATGACCACTGACCATTCCGGCAGCATTCAACGCCAGCCCGAAGAAATGCAGGCGCTTTAGCCGCTGTCTTCTGCCGTTGCGGCTGTTGCTTTAACACACATCGCCTCGTCTCACGAGGCGATTCTCAAGAGCGCCAATCTCGACCGAAGCTTGGCGCGTTTCATTTTTCACGATCAGTGTGGCCTAAGAAGCGTAAAGCGCTTTTCTGCATCTCCTTCGTCAGTTTCGGAAACCGCTTTCTCCCCAGATTTCTCTTCGTCGGCCGGAGGCCACAAATAGAAACTGAGTGGTTCGCAGTAGCCCCAGTCGAGCAGATGCGCGAGCTCACATGGTGTGTCCATGGGACTGGAGCCCTGCGAAGGCCAAGATGGCGACGAATCGTATCCAACCACTCGGTACCACGTGCCAATCTCCAGGGCGCCAGGTGACGATTTGTGAGCTTCTGTCAAAAAAGTAAGTCAATGTAGGCATCTACCTACTTCAACTCTGCCAGAGATCCCGCAATTGAATATTGCACTGCAGCAGAACATGGAGGCCATCAGGCAACCCACCATGACCGCTGCACCTTCTCCCGCTCCGTCAATGCGGACGAAGCCTCAGCGAACATGTGCCGGCCCCCTGCACCTGACCGTATTCCCGCTTTTCACTGTTCATTTATCCAACCGCCTCACAAAAGGCTGACCTTTCCACTGGAGCTAATGCCATGTCTCGCACCCGAAATGTATTGGCGATTGTGATGGCCGGAGGGGAAGGCTCCCGCCTTCACCCCCTCACCGCTGATCGCTGCAAACCTGCAGTGCCCTTCAACGGCCAGCACCGTATCGTGGACTTCGTGCTCTCCAATCTGGTCAACTCGGAGATCTACTCGATCTACCTGCTGGTGCAGTACAAGTCTCAGTCCCTCATCGAGCACATCCGTAGCTCCTGGACCATGACGCGTTTCATTCCCCAGCACTTCGTCACCGTGGTGCCGCCCCAGATGCAAAACGGCCCGGAGTGGTTCCAGGGTACGGCCGACTCGGTGTACCAGAACATCCACCTGATCGAATCTTTCCAGCCCGACATCGTGGCCGTGTTCGGCGCCGACCACATCTACCGCATGGACGTTCGCCAGATGGTGGACTTTCACCGGGAAAGCCAGGCCCATGTGAGCGTAGCCACCCTGCCAATTCCGCTGTCGCAATGCGGCCAATTTGGCATCGTAGAGGTTGATGCGCACGACCGCATTGCGAACTTTGTGGAAAAGCCCAAGATCACCCGACCCATGTACGGCAGCAGCACACACGCACTGGCCTCCATGGGCAACTACCTGTTCAATGCCGACGTGCTGCTTGACGCGCTCAAGAAAGCACACGCCACAGGCCATAGCGATTTCGGCCGCGACATCTTGCCCACCATGCTGCAGTCGCACCGGCTGATGGCGTACGACTTCACCAAGAACAAGATTCCTGGTACGGCTCCGTTTGAAGAGCAGGCGTACTGGCGTGATGTGGGCACCATCGATGCGTACTTCGATGCGCATTTCGACACCCTTGGCGCTACACCCCGCTTTCGCCTCACCAACGGCGACTGGCCTATCTACGCCAGTCCCGACCAAGCAGAATCGGCCCAGATCGAGAACGGCATGATCAACCGGTCGGTCGTTGGCTCCGGCAGCATCGTCGACGGTGCCTCGCTCGACCATGCCATGCTGCGCCGCTGTGTGGTGGTGGAGCGCAATGCGAAGCTAGAGCATTGCATCGTCATGGAACGCTCGCGCGTAGGCCACGGCGCGCACATTCGCCGCGCCATCATCGACCAGGACAACGACATTCCGCCGCACGAACGTATTGGGTTCGACGAAGCAGAAGACCGGCGGCGCTTTCATGTGACCGAAAGCGGCATCGTCGTCGTGCCACGCAAGTTCTTCCCGGCCCGCAGTACCGTGATGCAGGGCAACAAAGCCAAGGTGGAGAGGCTTCGCCCTGCCGCTGCCCCCACTGCCCCTGCCCCTGCTCATGCTCATGCTCATGCTCATGCTCATGCTCATGCTCATGCTCATGCTCATGCTCCTGCCGCCCGGGCTGGCGGTTTCCAAGCTGCTGCCTGAAAGCCATCATGCAATCCAATGAACCCGCAAAGGCAGCACGCAACCCAAACCCCACCACACGCCATGCCGTAAGCCCGGGCCGCTGCTGGCCCCTGGGCGCTGCTGTAGATACGCTAGGGGTGAACTTTGCCGTCTACTCCTCCATCGCCACGCGCGTGGAGGTCTGTCTCTTCTCCGAACGTGACCGTGAGATCGCGAGGATAGCCCTGCCCTGCCTGACCGACGATGTCTGGCACGGCCATATCGCCGGAATCAAGGCCGGCCAACGCTATGGCCTGCGCGTTTATGGTCCGTACGATCCGCAATCGGGCATGCGCTGCAATCCCGCCAAGCTGTTAATGGACCCCTACGCGCGGGCTTTGGACCGCCCCGTGCGCGGAGCCCTCGACCAATTTGGCTATGCGCTGGACCAGCCGGAGCAGGACCTCATGGCCAGCACTGATGACAACGGCCGCACGGCGCCCAAGAGCCGTGTGACGCGCTCACGCTTCAATTGGGGCGATGATGCGCCGCCCCGCGTTCCTGCGCGCGATACCGTCTTCTACGAGGTGCACGTGAAAGGCTTTACCCAGACCCACCCAGGCATTCCCGAAGATTTGCGGGGGAGATACGCAGGGTTGGCATCTCCTGCAGCCATCGCGCATTTCAAGCGGCTGGGTGTGACGAGCGTGGAACTGTTGCCGGTGCAGGCCTTCATCGACGACCAGCGCCTGGTTGAAATGCAACTGAGCAACTACTGGGGCTACAACACGGTGTCCTTTTTCGCGCCCGAGCCGCGTTATGCGTCGCCGGCCAGCACGGACGGGGGCGTGGACGAGTTCAAGGCCATGGTAAAGGCGCTGCACGCCGCAGGTCTTGAGGTCATCCTGGACGTGGTCTACAACCACACCGGGGAAGGAAATCACCTGGGGCCCACGTTGAGCCTCAAGGGCATCGACCATGCCGCGTACTATCGCCTGACCGAGGATCGCCGCATGTGCATGGACTACACCGGCACCGGCAACACGGTGGACACCAGCAGTCCCCCGGCCTTGAAGCTGGTGATGGACAGCCTGCGCTACTGGGTGCAGGAGATGCACGTGGACGGCTTTCGATTCGACCTGGCGTCCGCCCTGGGACGCGACGACGCAGGGGCCTACACACTGCGCGCGCCGTTCTTCGCGGCACTGGCGCAGGATCCGGTGTTATCCCGCGTCAAGCTGATTGCCGAGCCATGGGACCTGGGGACCTATGGCTACCAGCTAGGCGGCTTTCCGGTGGGATGGATGGAGTGGAATGGCCGCTACCGTGATGCCGTGCGCGAGTATTGGATCAACGGGGACGCCAGCCTGCCCGCCTTTGCGGCATGTCTGTGCGGCTCGGCGGACATGCTGCAGCCGCGCCGTCGCCGCCCCACCGCCAGCGTCAACATGGTCACCGTGCATGATGGCTTCACACTGGCTGATCTGGTGAGCTACAACGAAAAGCACAACGAGGCCAACGGTGAGAATGGCCAGGATGGCGAATCGCACAACCGCAGTTGGAACTGTGGCGCCGAAGGCGAAACCGAGGACGGCGAAGTGCTGCGGCTACGCGAGAGGCAGGTGCGCAACTTCCTGGCAACGCTGTTCATGTCGCATGGTACGCCCCTGCTGCTGGGCGGCGATGAACTGGGCCGAACCCAGCAGGGCAACAACAACGGCTACTGCCAGGACAGCCCTCTTTCCTGGTTCGACTGGCAGCGCGCGCAGGAGCATGCAGACCTGCAGGCCTACACCCAGGCCTTGCTGGCCCTGCGCAAGGCCCTGCCGGTGGTGCGCCCCGATGTGTGGCCACTGGATGACGCGGGCCTCCCCCAACTCGTGACGGTCGCCTGGCACAGCGTGTGGGGCATCGACATGACGCCCGAAGAATGGGATGACCCCAGCGCGCGCTGCGTGGCGGCGGTGATGGAGAGCATGGCCGAGCACGAGCTGTCCGTGATGCTGCTGTTCAATGCCACAGGAGACGAGGCGACCTTTATGTTGCCGCCCCACGAAGCGGGCCGCACCTGGACACTGCGTGCGGATACGCGCGACACCCAGGTGTATGCCCCGGACGCGGAATCCGGCGCACCCACCATCGAGGCAGGCGGCCAGCACACACTGATGCCCTACTCCATGGCCATTTTGACGGCCCCGTCCGAGGCCATCCTCACCTCGCCATGAAGCGCATTCACACCATGCCATTCGGGGCCCGGCTGCTGGCAGATGGCGGCGCGCGATTCTCGCTGTGGGCACCTGCCGCACAACAGCTTTCCCTGTGGTATCGCCCGTCCTTGCAGACGGCAGAAAACGTGATCGAGGCCGTGCGCATGGAGGGTGGCTGGTGGCAGGCGAACGTGGCGGATGCCAGCGCTGGGACCCTCTACCGCTGGCGGGTGGATGGCAAGCTCGATGTGCCAGACCCGGCCTCGCGCAGCAACCCATGGGGGCCCCACGAGCCCAGCGTGCTGACCGATCCCAATAACTACGCCTGGGCAACCGCCTGGACGGGGCGCCCATGGCATGAACTCGTGTTCTATGAACTGCATGTGGGCAGCTTTACCCCGTCGGGAACGTTCGAGGAAGCTGCGCGCCGCCTGCCCGAGCTAGCAGACCTGGGATTTACCGCCGTGCAACTCATGCCGCTTGCGGGATTCGCCGGACAATGGGGCTGGGGCTATGACGGCGTATTACCGTTTGCACCGCATGCAGCCTATGGCACACCCCAAGAGCTCAAGCGATTCGTGGATCAGGCGCATGCATTGGGCATGTGCGTGTTCGTCGACGTGGTCTACAACCACTTCGGCCCTGAGGGCAATTACCTCCACGCCTACGCGCCTGATTTTTTCTCCAGCAGCCACACCAGTCCGTGGGGGGCGGCCATCAACTTCGACCAAGCGGGCAGCACTGTGGTGCGCGACTTCTTCGTGCACAACGCGCTGTACTGGATCGAGGAGTTCAACATGGACGGCCTGCGCCTGGACGCGGTGCATGCCATGGCCGATGACAGCCGGCCCGACATCCTGACGGAACTGAGCGCGCGCGTGCGTACGCTGGCTGCAGCCAGCGGGCGACAGGTGCATCTGGTGCTCGAAAACGAGAAGAACCAGGCCGCGCGGCTGGCCCCCAGCCCCACCCCTGGCCTGTACGACGCCCAGTGGAACGACGACTTTCACCACGCGGTGCATGTGGCGCTGACCCATGAATCCCAAGGCTACTACGCCAAGTTCGCAGGCCAGCCGCTGGCTTTTCTGGCGCGCGTGCTGACGGAAGGCTTCGCGTTTCCCGAAGAGGCCAGCGCCGCCGGGGGCGCCCCTCCGTCACTGTCATGCATGGTCAACTTCATCGGCAACCATGACCAGATTGGTAACCGGGCCTTCGGCGAGCGCCTGGGCCAGTTGACGACCGCAGAGGGCGCGCAGCTCGCACTACTGCTGTCCCTGCTCACCCCGGCCACGCCCATGGTGTTCATGGGCGATGAGTTTGCCGCCTCCACGCCGTTCCTGTACTTCGCGCACTGGGATGGCAGTCTGCGAGACGCGGTACGCGAAGGCCGGGCACGCGAGTTCGGCCACGCGGTGACGGGGGACGCGATGCTGCCGGACCCTTGCGACGCAGCCACTCTGCAGGCCAGCCGGCTGCAGTGGGGCGAATCGGAGACAGCCCCCGGACAGATCCGTCGGACACTCGTGCAGCGAGCACTGGAGGCGCGACGCCTCTGGCTGCAGCCCCGTGCACAGCAACTATGCCCGCAAGGGCATGCAGCACACCTCGTGGGAAAAAGCGGCTTGCGTTTGACCTGGCACTACCGGGATGGAACAACGCTGGGGATGGAATTGAACCTGGGACCAGAAGCGGTGGAAGCGCCCCCTTCGGCCAGCGCCGCTGACACCGCCGCCGTGGAGGTGTTCAGCCACCACTGGTCGGGTGATGCCGGACAGTGGGCCCCCTGGTCGGCCCGCTGGACCTGTACCGAAGGGCCCCCATGAGCCAGGACATCCCTCCACAGGACGTGCCCGCCGCCGAGCTGCCACCGCTGGCCTCGGCCGACGTGCCCCAATCGACCTACCGGCTGCAGCTGAACCACACCTTCACCTTTGCGCAGGCGACGGCCATCGTGCCCTACTTGCACGATCTCGGCGTGAGCCATCTCTACACCTCGCCCTACCTCAAGGCGGCCGCTGGCAGCATGCACGGGTATGACGTCGTGGACCCGACGATGCTGAACCCCGAGATCGGCACAGAGGCAGAGCACACAAACCTGTGCCAGGCCTTGTCAGAACGCGGCATGGGCCACGTGCTGGACATCGTGCCGAACCACATGGGCGTGCAGGACCCCGCCAACCGCTGGTGGCAAGACGTTCTTGAGCATGGAGAAGCCTCGCCACACGCGGCCACTTTTGACATTGAATGGCATCCCGCCAACCCCCAGACCGGGCGGCGCATCCTGCTGCCCGTGCTGGGTGACCACTATGGCAAGGTACTGGAGGCTGGCGAACTGCAACTGCGCTTCGATGCCCACCAGGGACGCCTGCAGGTGGCCTACTGGGCGCAGGCGTTTCCACTCGATCCGCGCAGCTATGCACAGGTGCTGGCAGCGGTGGCCATGCCAGCGGCGGCACCAGCCGACGAGCAGGCGGAAGTCGCATCGCTGGTGCACGCCCTGGGCCAGCTACCGCCCCAGGGCAGCGACGATCCACAGCAGCGCGCCGCTCGCCTGGGCGATGCCCCTCTGTGCCAGCGCAGGTTGGCAGACTTGGCGCAGGCCCACCCCTGGGTACAAGACTGGGTGCAGGCCTGCTTGGCGCGCGCCAATGGCCAGGTGGGGAACGCTGCAAGCTTCAACCTGCTCGAAGCGGTGCTGCAGGCCCAAACCTACCGGTTGGCCAACTGGCGCGCCGCGGGCGACGACATCAACTACCGCCGCTTCTTCGACATCAACGCCCTGGCGGCGATCCGCATGGAAGACCCCAAGGTCTTCGAGGCCGTAAACGCGCTGCCCCTGCGCTGGCTGGCCGAGGGAAAGGTGACGGGCCTGCGCATCGACCACCCCGACGGGCTGGCAGATCCGGCACGGTATTTCGAGCGGCTGCAGCAGCGCCACGCCGCGCAGCGCATGGCCCAGGGCCAGCCGCCGCAGGCGCTGTACCTGTTGGTTGAAAAGATCATGGCCGACCATGAGCCGTTGCCCGCCGATTGGCTGGTGCATGGCGGCACGGGCTATCGCTTCAGCACGCTAGTCAATGGCCTGTTCGTCGCCGCCGACGCGCAGGAGCGCTTCGACGCCATCTATGGCACGTTCACCGGAGACACCAAACCTTTCGAACAGGCCCGCTACGAGTGCAAGCGACTGATCATCGAGACGGCGCTGTTCAGCGACATGGCCTGGTTGGTGAACACCCTCAGCCGCATCAAACGGGCCGACCGCTCGGTGTGCGACTTCACCCACAACCAGTTGCGCGTGGCGCTGGTGGAGGTGGCGGCGCATTTTCCGGTGTACCGGACCTACGTCGTCCCCGGCGGCGCCCCGCCCAGCGAGGCCGACTTGCAGCACATCGCCTGGGCCATCAGCGCTGCGCGCCGGCACCTGGGTTCGGCGGAAGTCGGTGTGTTGGTCTACCTGCAGGCGCTGCTGCAGGGTGAGCCAGGGCCTGAGCCCGGGCTGCGCGAAAGCTTCATCCGGCGTTGGCAGCAGTTCACTGCGCCCGTGATGGCCAAGGCCGTCGAGGACACACTCTTCTACCGCTATGTGCGACTGCTCTCGCTCAATGACGTGGGGGCGGAGCCGCGGCGCTTCGGCGTTTCGGTGGCGGCCTTCCACCAGAGCAACCTGCAACGTGCACGCTACCTGCCCCATGAAATGCTCGCAACCTCTACGCACGACAGCAAGCGTTCGGAGGACGTACGGGCACGGCTCAATGTGTTGTCCGAAATGCCTGATGCTTGGCGGGAAACGGTGCAGGCGCTGCAGGCTTGTGGCCAGCGTTTCGAGGTGGAGGTTGATGGTCAGCTATCGCCGCTTCCCATTGACCTCTGGGGCCTTTATCAGGCCATGGTCGCCATATGGCCGGTCCATGCGACGAGTGCGCAAGAGCGTCAGGAGCTGATACCACGCATCCAGGGCTACAAGGAAAAAGCCATGCGTGAAGCCAAGCTCATGAGCCACTGGCTGTTTCCTAACGAGGCGTATGAAGCGGCCGTGCGCGCCTACATCGAGAAAACCCTGTCCACTGACCGCTTTGTGGCCGTGCTCGAGGCGTTCGTGCAACGCATCGCGCCGTATGGCTTTCGCAATAGCCTTGCCCAATTGGCGCTGAAGCTCAGCACGCCGGGCGTACCGGACATCTACCAGGGCTGCGAGGTCTGGAATTTCTCTTTGGTGGACCCGGACAACCGTCGCCCTGTAGACATGGAGGCGCTGGCCGCATCCCTGCAGCCGCTGCGAACGCTGTACCAAGGCGAGGGCCGCTATCCAACCGCTGCCGACTGGCAGGCGCTACTGGGTGACGGCCTTGACATGCCCGCCGGTGCCAAGCAACTGGTCACTTGGCGCCTGCTGCAACTGCGCCGGAAGATGCCCTTGCTGTTCCGCGATTCGCTGTATCTGCCGCTGGCCATAGAGGGACCGTCGCAAGACCATGCATTGGCGTTTGCCCGCATTGGCGGGGAACAGGCCATCGTGGTCGTCTGCGGCCGGCTGTTGGTTGGCCTAGGTGAACGCGGATGGAGCGGTACGCACATGGCTCTGGCCTCGATTCACCCTGCCCTTGCACGCCCGAGGAGTTGGCTCAACTGGATGACCGGAGACACGCTGGCCAATGCACCGGAACATTCCCTGGATGACCTGCTGGGCGATATCGCTGCCGCCAGTGCCTGCATGCCCTTTGCAGTTCTGGTGGCGCAAGACGATGCCGGCTAGTTTTGGCCGAACAGAGCCGGTGAGTAACAGCATGACTCAGTTCGGTGGCGGCTTGATCGTAAGCAAGCGTCTGCCGCTCTAACCTCGAAAGCAACGCCTAAAGATCAGGAAACCGGTTCCGAAGCGCTTGCGACGGTTAATGACTATCCTCTCGCTATTCGAAAGCCTTTTCCTGCGCTAAGTAGCGAGCGGTTCGAGAGACTGCATGCTTCGCCACCGCCTCAGGTGTTCCGCTTGCGACGATGCATCCCCCGTCCGCACCGGCGCCTGGGCCAATGTCAATGACCCAGTCGCTTTGAGCCACGAATTGCATGTCATGCTCCACCACCACGACGGTGTTCCCCGCCTGCACAAATGCGTCAAGCTGGCTCAAGAGTTTTTCTACATCTGCGGGGTGCAGGCCAGTGGTCGGCTCGTCTAAGACATATAGCGTATGGCCCCGCTGCGTCCTTTGCAGTTCGGTCGCGAGCTTGATGCGTTGAGCCTCGCCGCCTGAAAGCTCGGTTGCGGGTTGCCCAAGCCGGAGATAGCCGAGACCGATATCGCGTAGAACTTCGAGGGAGCGAAGCACGGATGGCTCGGAGGCAAAAGCCACACATGCGGCTTGCACCGTGAGGCCCAACACATCTGCAATCGTGAGACCGTTCCACGTAACCGCTAGCGTCTCCGAGTTATAGCGCGAGCCGTGGCAGGTTGTACATGGGGCATAGGCCATGGGCAGGAAGGCCAGCTCCACGCTCACAAAGCCCTCCCCCTCGCAAGTCGGGCATCGACCCTTGGCGACATTAAACGAGAAGCGCCCCGCATCGAACCGCTTGGTCCTTGCCGCAGGCGTCGCGGCGAACAGCTTTCGGACCACGTCAAACAAGCCGGTATAGGTCGCGAGATTGGAGCGAGGTGTTCTCCCAATAGGTTTCTGGTCGACGAGCACCAAGCGCCGAACCTTGTCAGTGGCCCCTCCTAAAGTGCCACGGGTGGGAGACAGTTCCTCCTGGGAGGAAGTTGCACCTGGGTCATCGTCTTCCGTTGACGCGTCGGGTGGCAGTTCAGATAGGTGGTCCTCCGGAGTCGGTGCTTCCTTGCCGAGATGCAGGCTGACCAGCTCCAACAGTGCCTGGCTCACCAAACTCGACTTCCCAGAACCTGAAACTCCTGTCACGGAGGTCAGGCATCCGATCGGAAATGCGGTGTCCACACCCTGCAAATTATTGCGGTGCACATCGTGCAGGGTCAGCCATTCTTTAGGCTCGTGGCGAGGTCGGGATAGACGTTTGTCGGTGTCGAAAAGATAGCGTCTCGTCTGTGAATCGGCCACCCCTGCCAAGCCAGATGGAGGCCCGCTGTAAAGCACCCGTCCACCAAGCTCGCCGGCCTCAGGCCCGACGTCGACCAGCCAATCGGCCCGTCGCATGGTCGAGATGTCGTGCTCGACGACAAAAATGGAGTTGGCCGCTGACTTCAAGCGGTCCAGTGCGGTGAGCAGCGATTCGCTATCCGCCGGATGCAGGCCTGCCGAGGGCTCATCCAGAACATACACAACGCCAAACAGCTGTGACGAAAGTTGGGTTGCCAGACGCAGCCGTTGCAATTCTCCGGGCGACATGCTTGGTGTCGCACGGTCCAGGGCCAGATAACCCAGACCAAGATCCGTAAGCGCCTTGATGCGCCCCAGCAGTTCACGGGCAATACGTTGGGCTACAAGACGCTTCTCTGCCGTGAGTTTCGCGCTCTTCGGGACATTGGCGCGAAGGTTCTTGCGCGAGGCGGCGGGCGGCGCAATTGCCCCAGCAAACGGTTGGAGGAGCGTTCTCAGCGCGTTCAATGGCAAGTGTGTGAACTCACCGATATCCAGTCCGGCGAAGGTGACGGAAAGCGATTCAGGCTTGAGCCGTTTGCCCTGGCAGGCTGGGCACGCCGTGCCGACCATGAACCGAGCGACCTTGCGTTTCATCATCGGGCTCTGGCTGGTGGCAAAGGTGTGCATCACATGGCGGCGCGCGCTGGTGAACGTACCCATGTAGCTAGGCGGTTGCTTCGCCCGACGCAGGCGTTGAACATCTCTCAGCCCAAGGCCGGCATAAACAGGCACGGTGGGCTGCTCGTCGGTGAACAGAATCCAGTCTCTTGTCTTCTTTGGCAGTTTCTTCCAGGGAATGTCGATGTCGTATCCCAGGCTCGTCAGGATGTCTCGCAGATTCTGCGCTTGCCAGGCGCCTGGCCATGCGGCTACCGCGCGCTCACGAATGGTGAGTGAATCATCAGGCACCATCGACGCTTCATTAACCTCGAAGACGCGTCCCAGTCCGTGGCAGTGGGGACACGCGCCTTGCGGCGTGTTGGGGGAAAATTCGGCGGCGGCGAGAAGTTGCTGCCCCGGTGGATAGGTGCCCGTGCGGGAATACAGCATCCGAACCAGGCTGGAGATGGTCGTGACGCTGCCCACGGAGGAACGGGCCGTAGCAGCGCCGCGCTGCTGCTGGAGTGCCACGGCTGGGGGCAGACCCTCTATGCTCTCGACCTGCGGCGCACCGACTTGGTCGATGAGCCTTCGCGCGTAAGGGGCGACCGACTCGAAGTATCTGCGCTGCGCCTCGGCGTAGACAGTGCCAAACGCCAACGATGACTTGCCCGAACCAGAGACACCGGTAAAGACGACCAACTGGTTTCTGGGGATGTCTACATCCACGTCCTTGAGGTTGTGCTCTCTAGCACCGCGAACTCTGATGAAGTTGTCGGATGGTGGCGCGATATTTAGCTGCTTCCGAGGCATGAGAACTCCCATGTTGGCCAGCTCAGGCTGACTTGACTTCAATGTATTGGTCGGGGGACGGTCCACTCGGAAAATACCGCCCCTGAGGCAACCCGAAAAATTCACTACCGCTACAGCCAATTCCCCGCCCAGGTGCAAGCGCTCTTTCCTAACCGTTCAAAGTGGTTTCGAGGCAAAAGCTTGCTGAAGACGCTGACCAGCATAAGCCTGCGCATCTTTTGACTTTTGAACGACCGCCGCCATGCCAAAGAATTCATGCGTCACGCCGGCCATTTCTTTACGCTCCACCGATACGTTGGCTTTCTTCAGTGCATCTTCGAGTTTTGCACCATCGGAACGCAAGGGATCAATCCGGGCATTGATGATCGTGACAGGAGGAAGTCCCTCCAGTTTCGCTGCAATCAGATTCAAGCGCGGATCTTGAAGCTCTTCCTTAGACGTCGTCAGGTGTTGAACGAACCATGCCACCATCGCGCGATTCAAGGGTTTCGCCAAAGCGTTCTCCAAATATGATTCGGTGTTGAGGCTTGTCTGGGCCACGGGGTAAACCGCCAGGACGTGGGTGGGCTGCTGCAGGTTGGCATCGCGAGCGGCGATGGCCGTCGCTACGGCAAGATTGCCGCCCGCGCTCTCCCCTGCCAGAGCTACCTTTTTCGGATCGCCTTTTAGCGAGGCCGCATTCGCAAGAGCCCACTTATAGGCCGCCAGTGCGTCGTCCCAGGCAGCCGGGAACTTGTTCTCTGGGGCTTGTCGATAATCCACGGAGATCACGATTGCGTTGGCTTGCTTGGCAATCCCACGTGCGCCGCCGTCATAGACCTTCCGATCGGCAATGACCCATCCGCCGCCGTGGAAGTAAACCACCACGGGAAACGGGCCGGCGCCGTCTGGTGTGTAGACCGTGGAGGGCAATTTGCCTAAAGCCCCATCCACGGTAATGTCAGCTGTGCTGACGCCTGGAACCAACTGTGTTGGGTCGATGCTCATGCCTTTGGCTTTCAGCACCGCATTCACAGCATCGCTGGGCGTGGGTTGAACACGAGCTTCGGCTGGTGTCAGTTTTTCAATAGCCTTTGGCTTCATCGCAGCGTGAGCGTCGAGGACAGCCTTCATGTCAGCGTCTGCTCGAACGGATGCGGTGGCCTTTGCGATAGCGGTTGAAACCTTACCTGGCTCCTTGTCATCAGTTGCCATGGCGGCCCCCACCACTGCACAGGAAGCGAGTGCTGCGATGAGTGGCTTAAAGCGGAATGAATAGTGACGCATGGAATCTCCTTGGATTGGGCGAGAGTGCTCACAAGTATTACGAAGGAGGGAGGGTGTCAAAGCGTAGGCGCAAAACCCATGAGAAGGTGGTATTGCGCCTTGAGTGAGTTCCGCAGAGCAGACGAGTAGGCAGTCGCCAATGAGTGCATGGCATTTCCCAGACTTTAAAAGTATTCACAGGCTTGCCAAAGACTTTTAGAACTTTCAAGTTTGTGGCACTTCAGCACTACGCGTGTGTGGCGCAGAAGCTGACAACGATGTGTGCAGCGCCTGACAAACTTGCTCCACAGCGCCGACTGCGAATGATGCACTTGGGCCCGAGATCCTTCCTTGAAAGAGGTGGGTAGTGGAAGGGTGCGGCACGGGTCTAAACATTCGCAAACCACCCTGTAGGTCTCTTGTGTTGTCACCCGCCGTACGTTGTCGCGGCACTCAAGGAGTCACCATGTCTACAGAATCCAAGTTGATCGATATGCTGCAAACCCGGGCCAAGAAGTTGGAAGACCGGCGACAGTTCTTCAGAAAAGGCAGCGCCATTGGCGCAGGCATGGTGGGGGGCATGATCCTCACCGCGTGCGGCGGCGGTGGCGACAGCGTCTTTGCACAGCAAACCACAGGGCCCACCGATGTGGAGATTTTGAACTTTGCGTTGAACCTCGAATACCTGGAGGCGCAGTTCTACCAATACGCCGTGTTTGGTACGGGCCTACCCGCCAACATGCTCACCGGTACGGGCACACAAGGTAGCGTGGTGGGTGGGCATGCCGTCATCTTCAGCGACCCGGTGGTGGCGCAGTACGCCAAAGAAATTGCGCTGGATGAGATTGCCCACGTGGCGTTTTTGCGCAAGGCCTTGGGCAGCGCCGCCGTGGCCCAGCCGCAGATCGACGTGGGCGGCACCGACCCGAATGGCGCCTTCTCCACCGCAGCACGCGCAGCCGGTTTGGTGGGGCCGGGCGTGGCCTTCGACCCCTACGCCAGCGATGAAAACTTTCTGCTTGGCGCCTTCATCTTTGAAGACGTGGGCGTCACCGCCTACAAGGGCGCAGCCCCGCTGATCACCAACAAAACCTACCTTGAGGCTGCCGCCGGCATTTTGTCGGCAGAGGCCTACCACGCGGGTTTGGTGCGCACGGTGCTGTACTCCAAAGGCTTGGCGACCCCAGTACTGCGCACGGCGGCAGATGCGATCTCCAACGCCCGCGATTCACTCGACGGCAACACCGATGTCGACCAAGGCATCACTGGCAGCAACGGTGCCTCCAACATCGTGCCGCTGGATGCTGATGGCATTGCCTACAGCCGTTCACCTGGTGATGTCTTGAACATCGTTTACCTCAACAGCGGTTCGGTGTCCAAGGGCGGTTTCTTCCCTGTGGGCATGAACGGTGACTTGGTCATGAGCAGCGCATTGGCTTAGTTTTAAACGCCCGGCCTGTCGAATGGAAAGACCGGGCTTCCTGTCACCGTTGAATACATTCCGCACCGGAGGCTCTATGTGCTACTCAGTGATCCAAGATGTCTTACAAATTCGACAACGCAGACTTTTGCGCTGGGCCAAGCGCGCAGCAGGGTTGGCGATTGTCGTGTCGGGAGGCGTGTTGCTGACAACCGACCTAGTCAGTGCCGTCAGCAGTAACGCACCCAAACACGCCCGAGGTTCCTGGGCCAATGTTGCAACTCCCGCTCCATGAACTTCATCTTACTCGGCGTGCGGCGCCCCTCGTCAAGCCAACCTGAGCATGCCGAGGGGCCTGTACAAACAGGTCATGCCGCGAGCCCAGCCAAACGCACATACAGGCAGCACCTCCCTACCCTTTCACAAATGCCTTCTGCTTGAGGTATGACCAAAATGAAAGTGACAGATTTGAAGGGCCATTTGCTGGATGACTGGGTGGCGCGTTGCCACGGCTGGACCAAGTATCTGGACGAAAAAGACATCTGGTGGTGGCACGTGAATGTCAGCGGGGACGAGGTCGGCATTTTGCAGACGACTTGCGACAGTTATCAGCCGTCCAGCGACTGGAACACGGGAGGTCAGTTACTCGACGACGCTGGCATCTTTGTGATGAAAACAGAGCCTAATCCCGCAATACATCCGGGTACTGGCTATTACAGTGCTGGCCACGCGCCGACGCCCGCGGGTTTCTCCAACATGACAGGGGAAACCTATCTACAAGCCGGCATGCGATTTTTCGTCTATCTCAAGTTCGGCAGCGACGTCGAGGACGATCCAAATTGGCGTCTTTAGCGTTCGATAGCCGCTAAACCTATAGGTTAGTCATGGCAGGTCGCCGGCGCACTGTCGATACATTCGCATACGTTTGCTGCTTTACTTTTGGGTTGTGCCTGCCATAGTTAGCGTAGCGCAGGGTGGTTAAGGGGTATTGTCGGTACCGTATGCGAACGAAGCCAACTAGGTGACCCTGATGCAAAAACCTGCTCTCCAGCAACGGGGACTTCACACACACGTTCCCACCCTTCTTTGTGTTTTTATTGCCCCCATCTCGGTCACGCTTTTCCCTCTATGGATTGGGTTGCCTCTAGCTTTGGCTGCGTTCGCCATCGTGTGCGTCAACGAGTACGCCCACTGGAGCGAAGTGGAGGTTCGCAAACCACTCGTCCTCAAGCCATCGCAATCTGAGACCGCCCAAGTCGATTTAGGCAATAAAGCGCCGACAGACTGACGCAAACAACAGTTACTACTACATGGAGGGGCTATGACCTATGCCGATCCGAGTTTTCAGACGTGGGCCACATTGCGTGGCAAATGGAAGTGTGCACATCAGGCCGCCAGAACTCTACGCGCTGCCGCCACCCGAAACTTACAGCTTTCCTTAGCGGGACAAGGTACCGGACCAACCGATCAGGAGCTGATTGCGTGCGAAAGACAGGAGCAACTGGCGGATGCGTTGAGCATTGAAATGGACAACCTGATCAAAGACTCATTCTTATGAGCCAGCAGCGAGGCGTAAAGCTCCGTCAGGTGCCGAACAAACAGTTATGACACTTCGTCGCACCAGACCTTGAACCCATCCAACTGGCTGGGACCAAAGGTATTTGACAACGCCACATCACTGGCATCGCGCCCCCTCGCCATCAGCACACGGCCTATCCGCAGGCTATTGTGACGAGCATCAAACGTGTACCAATCGCCGTCGAGGAATGCCTCGAACCAGGCGGAGAAATCCATCGGAATGGCTGAATGGGGGACACCGATGTCGGGGAGGTATCCGGTGCAGTAACGGGCCGGTATGTTGAGACATCGGCACAAGGCAACTGCCAGATGCGCATAGTCTCTGCAGACCCCATGACCTTCGTTGAAGGCTTCAAAGGCTGAACGCGTCGGCCGAGCATGGTGGTAGCCGAACGCAATGTGCTGGTGCACAAAATCACACACGGCCTGCACACGGCCCCAACCGCTCGGCCCCGAGCCGAATTGCGCCCACGCAAAGTCGGACAGGAGATCCGTCTCGCAGTATCGGCTGCCCAACAAGTAGACCAAGGTCGACTCAGGCAAATTCTCGACCGCCGTCTGCATGGCGTACGGCACCACTTTATCAGGCTCACCCGAATCCCGAATCACGGTGTCGGAGATTAATACAAAGCGGCCCGGCGGCGCCACCAAACGGGTGCACCAGTTGCCGAAACGGTCACGATAGGCGGAAGTGGCCACTGATGGGTTCGTGAGCAGGTGATCAGGCCACACCAGATCATTGGCGCGCGAGTAATGTATGTTCAGCGTCAACATCATCGGTGTGGGCTGAGTGAGCTGATAGGCAATCTCAAAGCCGAGTTGGATCTTCATGAAAGCGGCACCTTGCGAGAAATTGGGATGGAATCGATTACGTGCCGACGGCTCAACCATTCATCGAGCAGTGTGTTCCAAGGGGTTCATAGTCCATGTCTGTCAAGCACTCGCTTACGTGTGCGACCGCACCCACATAGAGACCCAAGCTCGCCTTGTCACGATTGAGTGATAGCAAATTGCACGAAGATCGACACGCAACGCGAGTGTCGAATAGCGGAGCCAGCGCTTATCGACGGACAAGCACAACATCCACGCCAGGACGCTGTTGTGGCCTACAAAGATGCTGTCTGCGGCGCCTATAAATAACGGTATCGCAGCCACCCTCGTGCAAAAAATTCGACTTACGCCGTAGACGTCGCACGTGATCGGTATTTTTCCTCGCCAACCAGAAGGTGCACAACATGACAAACGCAACAGATCCACGAGATACAAAAATGCAACCACTCAAGGACGCCACTCATCAGCAAGCGCAAGGAACCAAGGCGGCGCCTAGCCCGATTGGTGTTGACCATGGCGAACCGCGTACCGGATACCGGCCGGAACTCGATGAACAGACCAAACGTTTTGGCCAATACGGCATGGTGCAAGACGCGAACGCGAGAAGCACCGGCGCAACATCCGAACAGGTTCCCGCCGCTACCTCACAGGATAAGCTTGCAAACGAAGTCGCTTCAGGAGAGGACGCTTTCGAGAATGAATTCAAAAGCAGACAAACCAATACCGTCGAAGGTAAACCGGACATCTAACGATCGACGCTGGGCACCACGGGGGAAAAAGCAAACGCTCAGATTTTTTACCTCGACTGAGATTCAAACCAAGAAAGCACGACAACGTCGATGACCAGTCTGTGTATCGCCACGCACCCTGCGTTAAGCGACACACCTGCCCCTCTAGAAATGGATGCGAGATTTCTTAGGGTGGGCCACTCAGGAGAGGCCAGTTAACCAGCAGGATATGGCAAGGGTTGAAGCCACCGTTTACCTGGTAAGTCTCAAGGCTCAAGGCGTCAGCACGACCTTGCGGCATTGGTCTTCTTTACCATCAAATATTTTGTAACCCTGTGCCGCTTGGGCAAGTGACATGCGGTGAGAAATGATGACCTCCGGCTTCATCCTGCCCTCACCGATGAAAGCGAGCAGTTCTGGCAAATAGCGCTGCACATGCGTCTGGCCCATCTTGAAGGTGAGACCTTTATCAAATGCGTCCCCGAACAGAAAGCCGTGTATAAATCCTGCATAGACACCGGGCACGCTGACTACACCTCCCCGCCGAGTGGCTGCAATACATTGGCGCAAGGCTTTGCCACTTGATCCCTCCAGCTTCATGGCCGTCAGCGCTGTTTCCAAAGCACTACCTTTCGCTTCGAAGCCGACAGCGTCGATGGTCGCATCGACACCATGGAAGTTGGTGGCCTCCAAGATAGTACGTGCCGGGTCATCGTCTTCATCAAAGTTGATCGGGATCACCCCGTAGGTTTCCTCGGCAAAACCAAGGCGGTAATCGTTGTGGTCGACCATGAAGATCTTTTCCGCACCCAGGAAGCGCGCAGACAGCGCAGACATGAGTCCGACCGGACCGGCGCCAAAGATTGCGACCGACGAGCCCGGTCCCAACTGTGCATTCAAGGCGGCCTGGTAGCCGGTCGGCAAAATGTCGGAGAGAAACAGCACCTGTTCGTCCGCCAAGACGTTAGGGATTTTGATGGGGCCTACATTGGCCTTGGGCACGCGCACCAACTCAGCTTGGCCACCCGCATAGCCACCGTAGAGGTGGCTGTAGCCAAAGAGCCCCGCGCCTGGCGTCGCCGTCTTCTTGTTGATGATGGCGCCTCGGCCGGTGTTGGTGGTCTCGCAGGCACCGAACAGGGTTTTGTTGCAATAAAAGCAATCCCCACAGGCGATTACAAAGGGGATCACTACCCTATCGCCCTTTCCAAGATTTGTCACACCCGAGCCGGTGTCGACCACCACGCCCATGAACTCATGGCCCAGGATGTCGCCGTTCTTCATCTCAGGAATCTTTCCGCGGTAGATGTGCAGATCTGAGCCGCAAATCGCCGTCGCAGTGACTTGCAAAATGATGTCGTCGTCTGCGACGAGAACCGGGTCGGCTACCGTCTCTACGCGCACATCTTTCGAGCCGTGGTAAGTCAGAGCTTTCATGGAGTGTCCCGGTTGTGTGAAGGAGCTGTCACTCTAGGTGGGCCACCTCGAGCGCACACCGGCGGTTGATGACGACTTAGGGTAGGACAGTGACGCTAGTCAAAAAGCGCCGACCATCAGTAACGGGGGGTCTACCACAAGCTTGCAGGGCAGCGTCCTACGTTGCTTCAGCGGAGAGGAACTATCTTGCATGAGGTTTCACCCACCCTCTCATAAGGTTCCACGCCATGCCTAAAACGCCTCCGCCCCAAGATAAAGAGTTTGCCAACGCGCTCGCGAAGAGCGCCGCGCGAAACACCGACAGTGGTCCCTCCGATGGCCCTGGTCCAGGTGAGGTTCCCGACGTGGCTGCAGAAAAAGCAGCGCAGGTTCAAGCGCTCGTCTCCGGCACGCCTTTCAACTCCCTCAAAGCCAGCGAACATGGCTTTGAAAACGCCCTCTCGCCTCGGCCAGGTAGTCCCGTGGAACCACTCTCACGGTTGCCCACTGGCAGCACACTCACGGAAGACAACAGCACCGAAAAGACGGGTAGCTTTGCGCCGACGGGTATGAACTCGACGATCGAGCCGCTGGACCGTGTGCGCGTGGATTCCGGCGGACAGGTGCTGACGACCAATCAAGGCGTGGCCATCGCAGATAACCAAAACTCCTTGAAAGCCGGGTTGCGCGGTCCGGTGCTACTGGAAGACTTCATCCTGCGCGAGAAACTGACGCACTTCGACCATGAACGCATTCCAGAGCGCATCGTGCACGCACGCGGGTCCGGCGCCCATGGTTATTTCGAGTGTTATGAACCGATGACCGAGTTCACCAAGGCTGCGCCCTTCAAAGAAGCTGGCAAGATTACACCGGTGTTTGTGCGGTTCTCCACGGTGCAGGGAGAGCGCGGCTCCAAAGACACGGCACGCGATGTCCGAGGCTTTGCGGTGAAGTTCTACACCGACGAAGGCAACTGGGATCTGGTGGGCAACAACATGCCGGTGTTTTTTGTCCAAGACGCCATGAAGTTTCCCGATCTGGTTCACGCCGTGAAACCGGAGCCCCACCACCAGATGCCGCAGGCGGCCAGCGCTCACGACACGTTCTGGGACTTTGTGTCGCTGATGCCAGAGTCGACCCACATGCTCATGTGGGTGATGTCGGATCGCGCCATCCCGCGCAGCTACGCCACCATGCAGGGTTTTGGCGTCCACAGCTTTCGCTTGGTCAACGACGAAGGCAAGTCCGTCTTTGTGAAGTTTCACTGGAACCCCAAGTACGGTACGCAGTCCCTGGTGTGGGACGAAGCGGTGAAAATTTCAGGTGCAGATCCGGACTACCACCGTCGCGACCTCTGGGAGCGCATCGAAAGCGGTGTGTACCCCGAATGGGAACTTGGATTCCAGATCTTCACGGAGGAGCAGGCTGAGCGGTTCAGCTTTGACATCCTGGACGCCACCAAGTTGATTCCCGAAGAGCTGGTGCCCATTACACCGGTCGGCCGGATGGTGTTGAACCGCAACCCCGACAACTTTTTTGCTGAAACCGAGCAGGTGGCATTTTGTACGGCGCATGTGGTGCCCGGGATCGACTTTTCAAACGATCCCTTGTTGGCAGGACGGATCCACTCTTACGTCGATACCCAGATCAGCCGTCTCGGCGGGCCCAATTTCCACGAAATCCCGATCAATGCCCCCATCGCACCGGTACACAACAATCAACGCGACGGCATGCACCGGCAGGCGATCCACCGCGGCCGTGTGAACTACGAACCCAATTCGATGGCGGGCGGCTGCCCATTCCAGGCTGGGGCTGCGCAAGGTTTTGTCAGTGTGCCGGCGCGGCAGCAGGCACAGGACGAACAAGCTAAGGTCAGAGGTAAGCCCGAGAAGTTTGCAGATCACTACACCCAGGCGACGCTGTTTTTTGAGAGTCAAACGCCTGTAGAACAAGCGCACATCGCGGCGGCTTTTCGTTTTGAGCTCAGCAAAGTGACGATACCGGCGATTCGCGAACGGATGGTGGCTTCCCTGCGCAACGCTTCGGAAAGCCTGGCGCAACAGGTCGCCGAGGGCATTGGCATGAGTCCATTGCCTGCGCCCTTGCCTCGTGCGCTGGCAACGCCCGAAGCGCCAGAAGTCAGTGTGGCACCAAGTCTATCGCTGACAGCGCGGCCCGGAGATGGCTCTATTGACGCGCGCAAAGTTGCGATCTTGGTGGCGCCGGGCGTCATCAACAGCTCGCTGATCGACATCCATGCCGCGCTCACAGAGCATGGCGCTGTGCCGCGCTTCGTTGGCGTGCGCATTGGCCCCGTATCTTCCGTTGAGGGGGATACCCTGAATGCGGACGCTTCCATGGAGAACGAACCCGGCTTTTTGTTCGACGCTTTGGTGCTGCCAGACGGCGACGAAGGCGTGGCGGCGCTGGCCAAAGATGGACACACCATGGAGTTCATCAAAGACCAATACCGGCATGGCAAAACAATCTTGGCACTAGGGGCCTCTGAAGCCTTGCTGACGGCAGCCGGAGTCTCCGCTGTACTTCCGTCTGGCGATGCAGATGAAGGCGTTCTGATCGCACAACACTCAGCGCCTGCTGCGATTGAGGCTTTCATTGCGGGAATTGCCAAGCACCGTCACCCTGAGCGGGAGACCGATCCGCCCCAGGTCTGAACGCGCTTCGAGCTCGTTTCCGCCTTAGTCTGCCTTGCCATGGCTTAGCGGGGACGAGCTCCCAAAATTATCCGCGTCAACCCTTGAGGCTGACACAGTTGTGTTTGCTAAACCGTACGAATCAACTATGAGCGACATGCACCCCCCACCACCGCTGATCTCCTCCCGCCGTGTAAGAGGCACCGCGGTGTTTGACGATAGTGGCGACAAGTTAGGCGCCATCGAAAGTCTAAAAATTGACAAGCGCACCGGTTTGATCCGGTATGCGGTGATGGAGTTTGGTGGTTTCTTTGGCATAGGCAATCGTCGTTATGCGATCCCCTGGCGGCTGATGATGCACGTCGACACGCTCAATGGCTACCTGGTGCCGTTGACCAAGAGCCATCTGGAAGATGCCCCAAGGTTCGAAGAGGAAAAAGCGACCCACCTCACGGATGAGGATTGGCGAAGCGTAGACCTCCATTACGGGATGCATGGTGCGCGCGGGTAACGCTATTGGAAGAACCGCATGTAGCGCGCCTGACTGTCAAACGTCTGTATTTCCTACACAGCGAGTGATGCGACTGAACTCATCATGATTTCCCCACTTCACAACTTAGGAAATCATCATGCCCACCAGCCCACGCCAAAAAGATGCCTGCGACTTGCTCGACGCCGACCATCGCGCCGTGAAGAAGATGTTCAAAGAATATGAGGCCCTCACGCAGTCGCGTTCCCGCAATGCCGGACAAAGTCGCCTGGACCTGTCCCGCGAAATCTGCCAAGAATTGACCGTCCACACCCAGATCGAGGAAGAAATTTTCTACCCTGCCCTGCGTGCAACCTTTAAGGAAACCGATCTTCTGGCGGAAGCCGAGATCGAACACCAAAGCGCCAGAGACCTCATCGCCCAAATTCTGGCCACCGAGGAAGTCACTGAAGAATTTGACGCAAAGGTCAAAGTTTTAGGTGAGTACATTGACCACCACGTTAAAGAGGAGCGCAACGAAATGTTCCCCAAGGCGCGATCCAACAGAAAGCTGGATCTGGTTGCGATGCGGGATGACTTGGAAGCGCGGAAAGCAGAGCTGCTTGAAGAGCACATGGCCACCGCTTAAATTCTTGGCAGACTCATGTTGACCCTCACCGTTCCATGGTGGGAGCTGGTTCTCAGGGCCAGCGTGGTTTATGCAGCTTTGCTCCTGCTGATCAGGGTCTCCGGCCGACGCACTGTCGGCCAGTTCACCCCTTTTGACTTGCTGGTGGTCATGCTTCTGAGTGAGGCCGTCTCCAACGCTCTGTCCGGTGGCGAAGAATCACTGTTCGGAGGCTTGCTCAGCGCTTCGGTGTTGATTGGTCTTAATGTGTGTGCTGCCTGGGTCACGTCAAGAAGCCAAACCGCACAGCGATGGGTTGAAGGTATTCCAATTCTCATTGGTAAGGACGGTCAGGTCTTTTCCAAAGTTCTAAAAGCACAACGGGTGCCGGAGGCTGATCTGGAGCAAGCTCTGAGGGAAGCCGATTGCAAGCTTTCCGATATGCAGTGCGCATTTTTGGAGACCGACGGCTGCATCAGCGTGCTCAAAAAACCACCATCTCACTGACTTGCCTGTGAAATCGAAGACGTTCTGTGAGGACTTGCTGAATCGGGCGTTTCGGCGGTGATGACCACCAGGCGCAAGGCGCCTACTGCCCCGTTCGGGCGAACAGGAATATCCGACCGTGCAATTTGCCAATTGGTGTCTTTTCATCGGCCTACTGCTGCTGATCATGTCGGTTTCCGACAGCCTCCTGCAGAGAATTCCGTTCAGTGCAGCTGCGATTTACATGTTGCTCGGCGCTGCCGCGGGGCCACTGGGCCTGGATGTGATTGCGCTACAGCTTGAACAACCTGACGACGCACATTTGCTCGAGCGTCTGACCGAGGTCGTTGTGCTGATTTCGCTGTTTGCCGTCGGTCTCAAGTTGCCGGTAAGGGCCTCCCGGGCTCCATGGCGGGTTCCACTACTTCTGGCGAGCGTGGCCATGTTGATCACCATCTTGCTGACCTCGGCGGTGGCATGGGCGCTCGGCTGGTCTGTTGGCATGGCTTTGCTCATCGGTGCAGTGCTTGCACCCACTGATCCCGTGCTGGCATCTGAGGTTCAAATCAGCCACGGAGAAGATCGAGATGCACTACGGTTCGGCCTTACTGCGGAGGGAGGGCTCAACGATGGCGCGGCCTTTCCGTTTGTGATGCTGGCTTTAGGCTTGTTAGGGCACCATGAAGTGGGTCCTGTAGGGTTGACCTGGGTCATAAAGGACGTCCTATGGGCCATTGCCGGAGGCCTTGGCATTGGCTGGCTCTGTGGCGCTGGCTTTACGCGTGCCGTCATCGCGCTACGGAAGCGGAATGGGTTAACCGTTGGGATGGAAAGCTTTCTGGCGCTCGGACTCATCGCCGCCACCTACGGAATTTCGATCCATGCAGGGGTGAACGGATTTCTGGCAGTGTTCGTCGCAGGATTGGGAATGCGCAATGTTGAGCAAAAGGCAGCCATAGGTCCAGTCACAGCCTCAAGGGATAGTTCGGCCGATGTCGAGGAGCTGGCCGTGGAAACGGAGGTGACGAAGATCGCATTGAACTTCGCGGAGGATCTGGAGAAGTTTGCCGAGATGGCGGCCATGTTGGTGATAGGTAGCCTCTTGACGCCCGAGATGTTCACTTGGTCTAACGGCGCCGTCGCAGCCAGCCTTTTGTTGGTGATACGTCCTGTCTCAGTGTTCACCACAACTTGGCGCAGTGACTGGAGTCCGGCGCAACGCCGAATTGGTGCTTGGATGGGCATACGCGGCGTAGGTTCTATGTACTACGCAGCTTTCGCGATCACGCATGGGTTGCAAGGCGGTCAGCTCAGCCACGATTTCTTTCAAATCGTGCTGCTCACCGTAGCGAGTTCTGTGGTTTTGCATGGCATCTCCGCAACGCCCATCATGACGCTCTATCAACAAAGGCGAGGCAAAAACCAACGAGATAAGCCCTAGCGCGTGTGGGGTAACCCGTTTCTTGCCCAGGCACCCTCCGTCTTGCGCATGGCTTCGGAGCCTTGGGCGAGAAGTCTCACAAGTCCCCGACTGCATTACTTTGGGCTGTGAGCGCAATATGCTGCAAAGTGGCACCAAATCCATGGGGTGCCTTGTACTGAGCTCTTGCGCTCGTGACGACTAAGGGTAGGCCAGACCAAGCAATCAGGGCACCCGTTGCTTCGAGTTCTTTGACCAGTGCTACATCTTCTGAGGAGGTCAATGCCTGAAAGCCTCCTGTCCTCATGTAGGCCTCTGCACTCACGCCGAGGTTGGCGCCGTGAATGTGGCGATGATTGTCTTGAGGGTTATAGGTGGCCGCGAAATGCGCGCCCATGGCGTCCCCATAAGCTTCCCAGTCGGACACCGAAACTGTGCCGCACACCGCGTCTGCGTTTAACCCCAGCTGAACCGACAACCAATCGTCAGCTACGGTCGAGTCCGCATCTGTGAAAGCCAACCACCGGGCGCCGTAGCTTAGTGCAACCTCCGCCCCCTCCCTGCGGGCGAGGCCCACATTTTGCGCGGAGATCGTGACAGTGGTGGCATTCCAGCTGCGCGCAATGCTTTCAGTCGCATCTGTACAGCTGTCCAACACCACAATGATTAAAACTGGCTCATGGAACAGCTCAGGATCTCGGGCCGCAACTTCTAAGGAGGCTAAACATGCGCCGAGGTAATCCTCTTCGTTGTGTGCAGGGACGATGATGGCCAGCATAGGTAATCCTTTGCTTGTGAAATCACTACGATGTTCGAGTCAAACCAATCGGAGACTATGAAGGTGCAGCGGGAGGCTGTTTGGTGGCTTTCCACATGAATCTTCATTCGAAGACCACGTGATGTTCCCTCGCCATTATTAGGGCCATGTGCGTGCAAGCTTGCGCTGCAAGCTCTCGGCTGTCGAAATGCGCGGAGATGTTGCAGCGCGTTTCACGTTCTGCGAGGGAGCTCAAAGGTGCGGTCAATTGTTCGAACGTCGCCCAAGCGGACCACTTGCCGCTGAGCAGTTGCTTGACGTAGCATTTGATGAAGAGATCACCCTCTTCTAGGGTCTTGGTGCATTCAGGCATGGCTTTCTCCAATGAACGACCCACTCTGCAAAATTGCTTGACGGAAGCAGGTCTGAAAACCGCGCTTTTGTTTCTTTGGTCAAAGCGCTTAAGCCAAAGTGTGTCACTGCGCCTTTGCTTCAATGTCAGTCTTTCGGCCACCCCCGCGTAGTGACTGACCCCCAATCATTTTGGTTTCTCAAAAGTGATGTAACGAGCATCTCGTTTTGATGTTGCTTTCCGTGGCTGAGATTAACTAGCCTTGTCGATCCTGACGCCATGCTTTGGAGACTGCCACATGGCCAGCCCTCACCCGTACCTCGAGTATGGGAATGAAGTGGCGAGCGACAAGACTTTCACCGCCCGTTAAATTTAGCGCTGCTAGAGCACAGCGTGGAGCGAAGTGCTTCCATCGTGATTACGGGAAGTTGCTATGGAAGGTTATGCGTCAAGATCAGCCGCGCAGGCTGCTTGGCATGTGCTTCGGAAGGACTCCTCCGACGCGATGGTAGAGCTAGGAAGGCAAGCTTCCCCAGGATTGCGCCATGCAGAAATCACGGCGTCAAAGTTGGCCTTGGCTGACGCTACCGTTGACCGTGTGCTGATGTTTGTTCCCGCCCGCAGCAGCCAGCCGTCATGGCTGAACTGGACAGTAGATTCAGGACTGGAGGAGTCGTCGATCTTAGTGACTACCTGCTTCAGACCGATGCTCGCAGCGTCAGTCGCTACGGTCAACATCGCGAGGGTGCCCAAGAGTATTGAGCGTTTACCACCGAAATTGGTGCTGATGTTCGGCACCACTCACCCAAGTGGCTTGCCACGCTATTTCAGAAATTTTAGAAGGAACCAGCCGCTGACGTAGCAGTGGCGACAATGAACGGTCACAGTTCAAGCGCGTTCCAGACCATCTGCCGTAAAGGTAATTAAAGCCTACCGGCAATACGCCTACAAGATGGGTGGGTGTCACGTACTTTGGAGCCGGTGGTTTTGGTTCGTCACCTGAGGGCCTTGGAGAATAGGACATATTCTTCGCAACTCCTATACACCGGGACCGACGCCGAGACGTCGCAAGGGATCACACGCATGTACTTCTTGCGTCGCTAAGGATGGGCCAGTTCTCCTACATTTTCTCGAAGTCCTAAGCAGTAACCTCATGCAGGCCCCGTTAAAAGTCGAACACTTGGCCACCGCACCCCTTTATTTTTTGCACCCGCACTATGACACTTAAAGCCATCTTGGTGGAATACAGTCAGACCATACGGGACACCCTTATTCCCGCGATGGCCGAACTGGCCGACATAGAGGTTATTGCCTTCGCGGAAACAGCGATAGGGGCCAGGGAGGCTTTGACCCAATATTCAGCTGCTTGGCAGCTTGCCATCGTCGACCTCTTTCTGCGGCAAGGTTCCGGAATGGAGGTGATCAGCGCCTGCAAGAACCGTAGGCAAAATCAGAAAGTCGTTGTTCTTACGAACTATGCTACGGCAGACATGCGGCGAAATTGCGTTGCACTGGGTGCAGACTCCGTCTTCGACAAGTCGACTGAATTGGATGATTTCTTCGACCTTTGCGTTTCGTTGTCAGAAGGTAGGGAGTAGCGCTATCTCTTATGTTACTCGTCTGAGCGAAGAAAGCGCAGACACGATTCAAAAATCATCTGGGTTGAACTACGGGGGCACGCTGATCAAGGCGAGTCCCTCTGTTTAAATTAAGCCTCTAAGCCTAGAAAATTCAATGCGCTGGTCGACGCTGACACGCCATTCAGCAAACTCCTCCACCGTGGGAGCCACCCCTTTACCAGCTTGGTAGTTCAGCATTTTGACGACCAAATCGCAATACAGCTGGTCCATCACGGCAAGCGCAGCCTGCTCTTTGAAGATGGCATCCCTAAGGGCTTGAAGAGAAGATTCTGGTGGCATAGCACTGACTCCTGAAACAGACCCAAGTGAGCATGGGACTGCAACCGATTCTCCCACTAGTTCGATAGAAGTGAACTATGGGTCCTATGCCCCCGTCACAGCGCATGAGCCAGGAAGAACCTCAGCATTTCTGCACTGGCATCTACGCCGGCGGCGTGGGTGTAACTCCCTTTGGGGCTGCCACCTGACCAGGCGTGGCCTGCGCCATGCAGTTGCCAATATTCAGTGCAGATCTTTCCCGCAGCGTCTGAGTCGACATGGCGGGTGTAGCGTTGCCCGCCCGGCGAGCGTCCTGCATGGCTTTGGGTAGATGCCCCGCCCGCAGATGTGCGCTGGTGCGCTGCACGGGCGGCGTTGACCACCGCCTCGCCATTCTGGACGTGCACCGTGCTGTCGGCATCCCCATGAAAAACAATTGTGGGCGGCACCAGTGCACCAGCACGTGCGGCACGCGCCGGAGCTCCGCTGCGCATCACCGCGAGTGCCGACACCACGTCGCTCGCCGCACCCGTGGGCAAACCTGAATGCACGCCCACGGCGGCAAACACATCAGGGTAACAGCACCCTACGATGTCCGCCATGGCGCCACCAGCGGAGAGCCCGGCCACATACATCTTCTGCGGGTCGACGTCGTGCTGCGCTGCAACCGACATTGCCAGCGCTGCCAGGAAAGCGGGCTCGCCGCGTCCGCGTTCCTGGTGTTGCGGCTTGAACCAGTTCCAGCACTTTTGCGCGTTGGCACGTTGGGCTTGCTCTGGGTAGAGCACCACGACACCCAGGTCACGCGCTAAGGTGTTCATTTGGGTGCCCGCCGCAAAGTCCGCCGCATCCTGCGTGCACCCGTGCAACATCATGACCATGGGCTTGGGATTCGGCCTGGGGCTGGCGGCTTCGCCCGAGGGCGTGGGCGGAAGATAGAGCTTGTAGCGTAGCGTCCGCCCCTGGTGGGTGAACTCGCCATCCACCCACTGCTCTGTCTGCGGGCGTGCTGCTACATGCGTTGTTTTGCGCGGGGTTGCGGCCATCTCTTCTTCGTGGACCACGCGCGTCAGGCCGTCCAGGACGATGCCTTCTTTTTCCGTGAAACCACCATGGCCTCGAGACGTTGTGGTGGCTGTGTCTTCCGCGCCGAACAAGGGAGACGTGCCTTTGCCCAGCGCGCGTTGGATCGCCTCCGTGGCTGCCTGCAGTTGCCCCCTGCGCGTCAAGTGGGTGGCTTCGGTCATCAGGGAGCGGAAAAGCGTATGCATGGTGGTCTTTCTATGGAATCAAAAGATACGGCCAGCCAACGCTGCCTTGACCGCATGGGGGGCGTGCAGTGCACCGAGCACGGTCACGGATTGGATGCTGGCCAAGGCCAACTCAGGCGACACGTCCGCCGCAATCGTGGCGAGGCCTAGAACACGGATTTCCAGTTTCTGCCCTGCCGCACGGACCGCCTCTAAATCCTGCGCCGAGAAGTGGTGCATGCCGAGCACCAGCATCTTGCGGGCGACGGCCTGCTTCAAGGAGTCTGTATGGCTGGCCAACTGCGCGCGAATCGCCGTACGGATGAAATCGGTGCGGTTGGCGTAGAAGCTTTCGGACACCAACAGATCGATGTGCCCTAAGTCGACATAGCCCAAATTGATGGTGATTTTTTCGGCATCACCGGTGCGGGCTTTGGGCAGTATTGGGTTAATTTCAGCCATGGCCCATCCTAACACCATCCTTAGGGATGGTAAAGAGCTAGGTTTTCGGAGAATTTATTTGTCGATGGTCGGACCGGGTCCATCGAAATTGCCTTTTAAGGGCAATCGGACGTGATTGCCCCCCAGTGCGCGCGCACTGATGGCAGGTTGCCGTCAAGATCGATTAATTTTGAAGAATGTCACTGTGAGAAGGGGGCTTGGTTCGGCGACCCGGCGCTGCCCTCTACTGGACAGACAGCTCAGCGATATCCCAAACGAAAGTTGGTGAGCGATATGCAGGGCGGTGGCCTCATTGAAAGATGGGCTCTCTGAAACCTCAGCAGATGCGGCATTACCAGAACACAACCTTTGCAATCCAAAAGATCGATATCAAGCTCCGGCACTCCGAAACACGAGCCATTGGCCTTTACCCGCTCGCTTCGCGCCATAAAGAGCCGTGTCCGCGGCTGACAAGATGTCGTCCGCATTTTTCGCATGCGCAGGCGCAATCGCGATACCGATGCTTGCTTCTACGGTCACTGTCCCGTTGTCATCCAGCTCGTGTGGCTGGCTGATCAGCTGCAAAATGCGATTGGAGACGCGTGTCAGCTCACTGCCATAAATGGCTGGCAGTAGCACGACAAATTCGTCGCCGCCGACGCGACACACCATGTCCTGCATGCGGACGGCATCACGCAATCTGCGGCCGACACTTTTAAGCAGTAAGTCGCCTGCGGCGTGCCCGAGACGGTCATTGACAGCCTTGAATGCGTCGAGATCCAAATACATGACCGCGAAGCTGCTCTGTTGGGCTTTTGCTTCCTGCAATTCAAACAGCCTTTGCAATTGTTTGACCAGCATCAACCTGTTGGGCAGACCGGTTAAAGGATCGTGAAGAGACAAGCGCTTGTACTCTTGCCGGATGTTCAAGGAGGCCAACAAGGCGGAGTGATTAGCCCGGGTGAGCAAGTGAAATGCCAGAGCTCCAGAGGGTACCAACCAAGCGACATCGGAAGCACCCGAGAAAGGTGAGCCCGACAAGCCCAAAAATAAACCAGCACACAGGACGAAGATGAACACTGCGGCGTAGCGCGGGAATGCTCGCCATCGCGAAGCCACATAACCACAAAATCCGATGGGGATGATCGTGCCGATCAGCAAAAGCCGAATGTCCAGTTGGCTCACAACCACAAACGCCCCGACCGCGTTGACGCCAAACCAAACGGAGTGCACGACAAATACACTTGCTGCAGGTAAACGTCGATGCCAACGTTCGGCAAACTCAATCTCGCGGCTGAGTTGTAGCCGCAACCAGCAAAGGATGCATTCAGCGGCTATCCAAAGAAGGCCCCAATCTTCAGACGATAAAAACCAAAGAAAAGCGGCAGCGGTGACAGTCCAAATAAAGCACAGCAAGGTCACATAGACGGGTTCCTTGAGCGTAAGCAACTTGGCCCGCCTGACGTCGCCGACCTCTCTCACCGACGTTCGGGCAAACCAGCGTGCCATGCGGTGCAAACCGTGCAGTAGAGCGGTGAGGGTCATCTTCAACTTCTTGGACGGTGAGCTCTCTCACTTATGACCCAGGAGGTTGACTCTTCAGGCCATATGGTGCGCTCTTCATCAGTGTCGTCACTCTCAGAGACAATTTGTGTAGGGAATGACGCTGGGTCAATGTCGTGCGAGTCCCTCGTATATTTTGGCCTTTAAAAATCAAGGCGTCCAAAATGGAGAGCTATATATGCGTTACCGTGATGCACCAGTACGTTGAACGGTTAAAAGTTTTAGCATAAGCCCGTCCCTTGTACCGTCAAAATCCCGGACGAGGACTTCGCTAAATATGTCGTTCTCCCTGCCGACCTCGCCGAATAGCGTCATGCTTGATCGCAGCTTGAGGACATCGGGCGCCCCCAGCATGTCGAGCGCCGAAACTTTGTCATGCAGCAACAATAGTTCAGGCGTGTGCCCAGAATGAGATGCTCAAAGTTAGGCCACCGCTTCGGTTCGGGACTGTATGGCATAGCGCGTGACCATCTCACTATGGCCCAATCCTCTAAGCTGCGGAGAGACAAACCACATCCAGTGTGTCGTCTTCTTTTTTGCCCTCAATTCTGCAAGCACGCGTACCAACTCTTGTGCCTCTAGAAAACGGTCGAGAACAGGTGGTCGTGGCATTGTGCGATGCTGGGAGGAACGAGTTGGAGAACTGTGCTGATGTGATGAGTGCAAACAATCAAGCGCTCCCTGCTTTTTTCAGTAGCCTGATCGCTGCATGAACAGACTGCCGCTTTTCCCAATAGTCTTGCCACGGGTCGTGCTTCTCGAAACTCAGGTAGTCCCTGGCATTGGCAATCGTCCAATGGACGCCACCCTTGATCTCGCCCAGCTGTTCCCAGCTCACCGGCATCGAAACCCCTATTCCCGGCCGGGCGCGCGCCGAGAAGGCGCAGGCGGTGGTCTGGCCGTGCCCGTTGCGCAAGTAGTCGATAAAGATTTTGCCAACACGCTTGTTACCGCCCATGATGGCGACGAATTTGGAGGGAATGACTTTGGCCATGTGGCGGACCACGGCCTGCGAGAAGGCTTTGACCTCCGAGTAGGCGAGTTTTGGTGTGATGGGCACCACCACATGCAAACCCTTGCCGCCACTGGTCTTCAACCAGCTCTCCAAGCTGAGCTCGTTCAACATGACGCGCGTGAGGAGGGCCGCTTCCTGCAGCATCGCCCAGGTCACGCCCTCCCCTGGGTCCAAGTCCAGGATGAAACGGTCGGGCTGGTCAATGCGACGCGCGAGCGAGTTCCAGGTGTGAAACTCGATGACATTCATCTGTGCAGCACCCACCAGGGCTTCGGCATTCTCGACGGCCAGTAGAGGAGCGTGGTCGGGCCATAACCCGGGGTCGAGTTCTATCAAGCCGGGCATCCGGGTTTCCATGTGCTTCTGAAAGAACAGCTGTCCGGTGATGCCGCTCGGAGCCCGTACCAAGGAAACTGGTCGGTTCCGCAGATGCGGCAACATGCGCTCGGCGATGCTTTCGTAGTAACGCACGAGGTCGAGCTTGCGTAACCCCGTCGACGGGTCAATCACACGATCCGGATGGGTGATGACGACGGCGCTTGACGAAACCTTTTTTTGTGCGGGGCTGTCGGGGATAACTAAGGGATTCCGGGGGCGCTCGCGCACGATGGTAGCTGCAGGCTTGTCGCTGCGAACCCCACGGAACACCGGATGCCGCACATGCGCGTCTGGCGTCCACTCGGAGAAGGCGACCTCCACCACCATCTTTGGCTTGACCCTGCGTTCGGTGCCCGGTTTACGCTTGGACCAACGGCCAGGGGCGACCTGTTCGGGCGCCACGGCGGGTTTTTCAACCGCTAACTTCTTGAGCGCGACATGCAATTGCCGACCCGTCGCTGAGTCCCAGCCCGTTCCCACTGCGCCGGCATACCGCAGAGCTCCCTCTTCAAAGTAGCCGAGCATCAAGCTGCCCACTTCGTTCGTCGTGCCCGCTCGGTCGGTGAACCCTACCACTACGAACTCTTGCCGATGCTGGCACTTCAGCTTCATCCAGGTCTCCGTGCGCCCCGCCGTGTAGGGTGCATCGGCGCGCTTGACCATGACACCCTCCAGGCCCATTTGGCAGGCGGCGTCCAGGAGGCGGCTGGGGGTGACCTCAAAAGATTCACTGAACCGCACCTGGTCGCCGGAGGCCGCGTCGATCAACTCTTTCAACACCTGCCGTCGAGCGCGCAAAGGTACGAGGCGTAGATCCATACCACCCAGGAACGGGACATCGAACACAAACAGCACAATGTCGTCGCCACCGGGCTTGGCGATGGCGTTCTGCAAACGGTTGAAGTCCGGCACACCGGCATCGTTCAGCACGACGATTTCGCCATCGAGCCACGCGGTGCTCAAACCCAACGGCACTACGGCCTTGGCCACAGCTGGCAATTTGTCGGTCCAGTCGTTGCCATTGCGCGTGAACAGGCGCACGTCGTCACCGTTGATACGGATGAGCAGCCGGTACCCGTCGAACTTGGTTTCGACAATCCAATCCCCTTTGGGAATGGACGCCACCAAGGTGGCGAGCTGTGGTTCGAGTCTGGCTGGTAACGGCGCCTCGGTCGCCAACGCCAGTGCGGCTGACATGGCCGCCGTGTCTGCGCGACTCGACCTGGCCATGGCGCGCGTCTCGCGTGCTTCGACGAGGCCTAAGGGCGTCTGGAGAACGCTGTCCGGCAGTGCGGTGATCACGTTGTATTCGGTGTTCGACCGCGCCCAGGCATCGCCGCGCTTCTTGAAGAAAATCCACTGGTCTTGTTTCTTCTGGCCCGGTTTGGAGATACGCACCAGCTCCCACAGGCCGGCCAGCTTTTGCCCATGCAGGTGGAAGATAAGTTTGCCCTGGGTTAAAGCTTCATGCGGGTCCCCTACCGGTTCCCAGGTGCCTTGGTCCCATACGATAACCGTGCCCGCGCCATATTCGCCTTTGGGAATGTCGCCTTCGAAACTGTTGTACGCCATGGGATGGTCTTCCACGTGCATGGCCATCTGTTTGGCGGCAGGGTCATAAGACGGACCTTTGGGCACCGCCCAACTGACCATGACGCCGTCAAGTTCCAACCGGAGGTCGTAGTGCAGATGAGAGGCGCGGTGCTTCTGCACGACAAACGCCAATGCGTGCGTTTCCGTGCCACGCTGCTTGGCGCGTGGCGTCGATACCCCTACGGGCTCAGCCGTCTTGCCGAAGTTGCGTTTGGCGTTGTAGGTCGCGAGTTTGCTTGCAGGTGCTGGTGTAGCGTAACCCGTGGTCGCTGACGCCTGGCCCTCGACTGGAACCTTGCGCCGTCTTCCTCCTCTGGCAGTTTGGGCGACCAGCTCAATCTCCGCCCAGACTGGCGCGTGGTCGCTTGGGCTCTCACGACCACGCTCGTCTCGGTCGACGCCGGCATCGATGACGTTGATACCCGCACTCAGCAAGATGTGGTCGATGCGCAGGCCGGCGTCACGTTCCCAGCGTTTGCGCCGGTAGTCCCAGAAGGTGAACGGCGCTTTGGCAGGATGGCTCTGCGCGATGGCGTCGCTCCACCCCATTGCCAGGATATCGGCAAACGCTTTGCGAGGTTCGGGTTGCAGCAGCGCGTTGTCGCGCCAGGTGTCCGGTTTGTAGATGTCCGCGTCGGTCGGAACGACATTCCAGTCGCCCAACAGCACGACCGGGCTGCGGGAGGCCCAGAGGACTTCGACACGCTGGTGCAGCCGCGCGAACCATTGCAACTTGTAGTCAAACTTAGGCCCAGGCCACGGGTTGCCATTGGGCAGGTACAGGCAGGCGAAGAGCACGCCCTGGATGGCCGCTTCGACGTAACGCGCCTCCTTGTCGGTGGGGTCGCCCGGAAGGGCTTGAAGCACCGGCACCGGGGCCACGCCGCGGCTAAGCAACGCCACGCCGTTCCAAGTGCGCTGCCCGACCACCAGTGCTTGGTAACCGGCGGCCTCAAGTGCTCCTACAGGAAACTGCGCCGTTGGGGCTTTGAGTTCCTGCAGTGCCACCACATCTGGTTGGGTGCGATCCAACCAATCGACAAGCAATTCTTGCCGCTTGACGACATTGTTGATGTTCCAGGTGGCGACCCTCACGGCGTCACCGTCGCATCACCGCTTGGGAGCCTTCAGATAGGCCTCGACATCTTTGGATTGATTGCCCACCGCTGTAACCGCTGCCTTGAGTTCTTCGGGCGTGATGCCGAATTTCCGGGCCCAGTCGCGGACTTCATAGTCTTCGCTGAGACTGATGCGGCTGCGGTCGCCGCCGCCGGTGTTGGATTTGTCGTCGGCCATGGAGAACTCCTGAGGGGGTGGATAAAGAACAACTGAAAAGATAAGCGCCGTCAAGCCGCTTTCTTCGTCGGCGTGGTTTTCTTGGCGGTGGATTTGGTGCTCGCTCTTTTGGCAGCGGTCTTGGTAAGCGACTTGGTGGAGGGGGCGCCTGATGTCTTGGTCTCGGCCTTAGATCCCCCTTTGAGGCTGCGCTGCAGCAGTGCGGTGAGGTCGAGAATCTGCGCGCCTTCTGGGGCCTCTTCTTCGGGTTGCAGAACCGTCTCGGTTTCGCCGGCCTTTGCTTTCTTTTCGACCAGTTTCATGACCTGCTGGCGGAATTCATCTTTGAAATCCGCAGGATTCCAATCCCCGGACATTTCCGCGACCAACTGCTTGGCCATCTTCATTTCCGCAGCGTTCAAACCTTTGGCGCCTGGCGGTGGCAGGTCGAGCGAGTCCAAGGTTTTAACTTCGTCGCCCCAGCGCAGAAGATTGAGAATAAGCGCGGGGCCTGAAGGCACCAGAGCGGCTAAATGCTGTTTCGTGGCGATAACGACCTTGGCCAAGCCGATTTTTTCCGTGGCGATGAGGGTCTCACGCAGAAGGGCATACACGCGGTCACTCTTGTTCACTGGGGCCACGTAATAGGGGCGCTCCAGAAAGATAAATGGCATCTCGTTGGCGTCGATGAACCGCTCGATGGTGATGGTCTGGGTGGTTTTGGGAAACACGGCCTCGATTTCTTCGGGACTGACAATGACATATTTGCCATCCTCGTACTCGACGCCTTTGACGATGTTCTCGCGTTCGATTTCTTTGCCGGTGCGCTTGTTCACCCGCTTGTACCCGACGGGGTCCATGGTCCGCTTGTCCAGCCAGTCGAAGTCGATCCCCTCTTCCGTGGCGGCGGTGTGCAACCCGACAGGGATGTGCACCAAGCCAAAGGTGATGGCACCTTTCCATAAAACGCGGCTTCCAGAGGGCATATTTGCTTTCCTGCACGGAGATCCCGGCGACAGGTCAAGTCTTGTAGCCCGGGGATTCGACGTCTGTAGGCGAAAACAGGTAGTGGCGGTAAGCCAAAACAAGTTGGACGCTGCGCTACGATACGCGTTCAACTCGAAGCTCTTATGCAGAATGCCCTTCGCCACATCGCCCTTCATGTTGAAGAGCCTCACGCGAATGAGTTCGTGTGGATCCTCTGCGAGCAAGATGGTGAAACCTCGTGGATGGAATTCGAACGTGCGCCGTCACCCACCAGCACTTACAAACAAGCCATGGCACAAGGTCTGTGGCATCTGCAAGGCCTGGTGGATGATTTAGATCTCGGGCCTCGCAGGGAAGGCGCGTCGTTCGAATCTAAAGCCATTCAAAACGGGCAAGACGCAGCATCTGACCCTCCCGCGCCTAAACCGGCAACGCGCTCACTATTTGGGTTTGGCCCCGCGCGATGATTTTTTGCTGAGAAACTGCTCAGGTACCTGCGCTCCTCCTCCGCCTCACGGTGTATTTTGAAAACTTCGGTCGAGCTGTAAGGCAGAAGAGGCCTGCGCACAGGCGGCGGGATCACATGTACGGCCCTATGGCTTTATTCCGTACAAAGCCTATGCTCTCGAAAAGCTACCTTTTTGAGGCTGCGTATGCCGCAGGTCAATCCACGGTCCTTGGTCGGCCTTCAATTAAATGAACGACGAAAGCTGCTTGTGCTTGTCGTCTTAGCCAATGCCGTTGTCGCATTGCTGCTCGGTCTTTTGCTTTATTTGGTTCTGACGGCGTCCAAGCGGTCATATGAAGAACAAGCTAAGGGGATTGCTGAGAGCATCGCAGCCATCGTTCAGCTCAACATCGGCAGCGAACTCAGCCGGGCAGACGCCGTCATGCGCACGACGGTGGACGAACTCCAACGGCTGCAACCAGGTGTCGCACCTGATGACGTCATCAACCAAGTATTAGTGTCTCGCTTAAAGCTCATGAACGGCGTCGAGGCTTTCCGTTTAGCGGATAGTTCGGCTCGCGTCCGCTGGGGAAATGATTTACCGGCCGGTGCTCCCGTAGATATAGCCGACCGCAGCTACTTTCAGCAGGCTAAAGAGCACCTCGGAAACCACAGCATCGTGGCTGGACCCCTATTGTCTAGGGTGTCGGGTCACTGGGTCTTGGGTTTTTTCCAGCCGCTCCGCATCAATGGAAGCTTTAGTGGCATCCTTTATGTGAGTGTGGCAGTGGACCATTTTGATGAAATGTTCAGCCGGTATGAGCTCGATGAAGGGGACGCCATCACCCTGCGCGGGACAGATCTTCGTCTCGTGGCACGCCATTCCCCTGGCATGGTGGGGAAAACCGATGTCGGTAGTACTACCGCCTCCAGTGAGCTGCAGCTTGCCATGCGAACCAACCCACGCAGCGGCTCATTTGTCTCCAAAGTGTTGTTCGACGGAGAGACTCGAACCACCGCCTATAGATCCGTAGAAGACTGGCCGTTTGTGGTGTACGCCGGGATCGGCCACACTCGGTTTTTTAAAGCATGGGAGAAACAGGCCTTGCAGGTGTCGCTCTTGGCCGCATTGTCTTGGACACTCGTGGTGGTAGCCACCTTTCTGCTCTATCGCTCGAACAACCGAGAAGCCTTTGCTCTCACAGAAGCTGCGAGGCAAAGCCTGCGGACCGAAACGCTGCTGCGGGTCGCGGGAGATGGGATCCACATCGTTAACCAAAACGGCGTGCTGGTCGAGATGAGCGAATCCTTCGCAGAAATGTTGGGTTCTTCGCGAGACGATTTAATCGGAAAACATATCTCAGACTGGGATGCGAATCAGACCCGCAAGCAAATCGACGCCTGGATTGCTTCGCTGAGAGATAGGGATCACCAACGCGTGGACGTGCAACACCGTCGGCGAAACGGCACAGTTATCGATGTCGAGCTTCAGCTGCGGGTGGCGGAAATCGGTGGTGAAGTTCTGATCTTTGGATCGGGAAGAGATGTGACCGATATCAAGCGCCTGGCACGGGAGCAGACCGCCATGTTGGAAAGCACGTTGGTGGGCATGGCCAAGGTTAAGGATCGGGTGTTCAGTTGGGTAAACCCCAGCTTCGAGCAGTTGTTTGGTTATGGGGCCGGTGAGCTGGTGGGCAAATCGTCGCGCGTTCTGCATACGGACGACGCGGCGTTTGAGCGCATCGGACACGAAGCTTATGCGCCTCTTCAAGGTGGGTCTCAGTGTCGAGCGCGACTGCACATGGTGAAGAAAAGTGGCGAAGCCATCTGGGTTGATCTTGGTGCCGCTCAGCTGACGCATGGTCAAATTCTCCTGATGGCCGTCGATGTCACGGCCGAAAGGCAAGCCCATGAGCAGCTCTCGCATACCGCATTTCATGACCCTCTGACCCAGTTGCCGAATCGACTGTTGCTCTCAGATCGGTTAGCTCAGGCATTAGCGATCGCAAAGCGCGAAGGCACCCAGGTCGCCGTCTGTTACCTCGATCTGGATGGATTCAAGCCGATCAACGATGTCTACGGGCATCTCGCGGGAGACCAGCTACTCAAAGAGGTCTCTCGTCGCCTGCTCGAAAATCTCCGTCCCTCGGACACCGCGGCACGGATCGGAGGCGACGAATTTATCTTAATCCTGACCACCGTAGCCCCAGAGGAATGGCGGTCAGTGCTGGAGCGTGTGGCATCAGCCATAGGGCAGCCGTTTCAGATTGCATCAGGTGAATTGGTGAGCGTCAGCGCCACGATTGGTGTTGCTCTCTCCGCGCCCCACGAATCCGAGGCAGAGCTTTTGAGCCGCGCGGATCATGAAATGTTTAAGGGCAAGAGGAATGGCAAAGGCGGAATATTTCTTAGTTAAACGAGAGCTGCTAAACACCGACGCGTTACCCTCATCAACCAACCGCGTGACTGCGCGAGGTGGCTGCTGCCGACTCTTATCAAGGCCTCACCATCCCCGACTGGGTGGCTTAAGGCAGACGAATCAATCGCCAGCGCCCTCCTACGTTGGCGCAGTTTGGCGTCCTGCAATCCATACGGTTCTGCGCGAGCACACTGCTTGGAACACCGATCCACATCAGCTTGACAATCCGGAGACGGGGTGACGAATTGCTATGTTCCAAGCTCGCATTTTGAGCGAGGGCGATCCGGTGCGGTGGATTGGTGCCATAGGGACAAAAAATGGATATTTCTCAACTCGACTACGATCTTGTACAGTGGCCAGCCATGGTTTTTACGGTGGTGGCCTCATGGTTAGTCGCGTCCGATCAACGTCGCAAACGTGGCTGGGGCTTCGGCGTTTTCATCTTGAGCAACGTGACCTGGGTCGTGTGGGCCCTTTTTGCCCATGCTCCCGCACTCCTACTGCTTCAGATTTGCCTTTGTGCAATGAATATACGTGGCGCATTCAAGGCGGAAAAAAGCGCTAAATCAGAATCGACCTGATCTTCGTCTTATTCATCGAGGAGGTCATTTGCGTTAGGCCTAAGCCGAATTCCCCTGATTCAAAAGGGTAGAAGGCAATCTCGCCTCTTGGGGCACGGCGTCTTTGGCCGTTCCCACGAACCCACGTTCCGCATGAAGGCCATTTCTTGCTCAAACGATCGGCCTGCTCTCTTAAGAAAGAGCCTCCCGTATCTTTCCAAGACCAAATTTCCAAACGTTGCTAACTTCCACGTGCGGCATAGGCGGGATTTCAGACGCGTTCACCAAGACATCCACCACCACCGGACCCGGCGTGGCCAAAGCTTTCTGCACTACGCCTCGCAGTTCTCCGGGCTTGCTGACGCGAAAGCCTTGCCCGCCGCAGGCCTCGGCGAATAGCGCAAAGTTGGGGTTGCGGATATTCACACCTTGTTTGTAGGCAGGCAGCCCAGCCTCTTCCATCTCGAGATGGACAAGTCCCCATCCCCCGTTGTTAAAGACAAAAACCTTGAGAGGCAGGCCGTGCTGGACCGAGGTGGCGAACTCTTGCATCAGCATGCCAAAACCACCGTCCCCGCACATGACAATCACTTGGCGTTTTGAATCTAATGCTTGGACACCATTGGCGATGCCAAGCGCGGTGCCGACGGCCGCATTGTTGAACGACCCCGTGATGACTTGGCGACCCCTTGGGCGCAACCAATTTCCCGTCCAAAGGGTAACGGTACCGGTGTCCACACTGAACACGGCGTCGTCCGAGGCGAAGTCACTGACCGCACGCACCAGCGCCTGCGGATGCACCACATCGTGTGAGCGTGCGGGATCGGCCTTTTCATCCAACATGGCACGCCAAGAGTTCCATTCTTTTTGCGTAGCGACAAGAAAGTTCGCGTCGTCTTTCGGTTTGACACAGGCAAGGATTGCGGCAAGGGTGGGCTGGCTGCTACCGACAATTCCCTGCGTCACCGACAACCGCCGCCCAATCACGAACGCACGTTCATCGACTTGGACTACTTTGGTCTTTTGCGGCAAAAACTCGCTGTAGGGGTAGTCGGTTCCGACCATAAGCAGCAAGTCGCAGTTCTGAACTGCCTCGTACCCGGCTTTGGAGCCGATCAACCCCAAACCGCCGACCACCCGACTGTCGTCAAATGCGAACTGGTCTAGAGCTCGGTAGCTGTGCACGACCGGAGCTTGTAGTCGATCCGCCAAAGCAAGTATTTCCTCCGTCGCATCCGCGGCCCCATGGCCCACAAAAAGCGTCACCTTCTTGGCTGCGTTGATGAGCATGACTGCGGCGGCAACATCGGCTGGATTTGGCGCAGTGGGCAGGCGTTGGCGTAATGTGGCTGTACTGCGTGGTGGTTTAGAAGTCTTACCTTCAAACACATCCTGTGGAATGTTGAGTAACGCGACACCCCTCTCGCTATAGGCCCGGGCAATCGCTTCGTGGATCTGAGCCGGGGCAGCGTCGGCAGATACCACAGAGGCCGAATAAACACAGGCGTCGCGGAAGGCCTGCACGTGGTCTGCGGCCTGCAAATGATCGATACCCCAGAGAGAGGTCGGCACATCACCGGCAATGGCGAGTACTGGGGCATGGTCATGGCGAGCCTCGTATAGCCCCGCCAACAGGTGGGTGGCACCGGGACCGGTAGTGCCTGCGCACACCCCCAATCTCCCGGTGACTTTGGCTTGGCCGGCTGCAGCTAATGCAGCCCCCTCTTCGTGTCGCACGCCAAGCCAGTGCATACGTTCGTCACGCCGGATGGCGTCGGTGAATGCATTTAGTGCGTCACCCACTACACCGAACACCTGGTTGGAACCAATCTCCGCCAGGGTTGTTGTCAGTATTTCGCCTACGGTCTTGCTCATGGTCTAGCCTTCTCAAAAGGGCCAAAGAAGACCCTGTTTTGCGTTGCTAACATACCTCTTCACACTACATGGCCGGCTGTCCGTTGGAAGCAGATAAGCCACCATCGACGGGGAGGTTCACGCCGTTGACAAAACGCGCATCTTCGCTTGCGAGAAAAGCCACCACGGCCGCAATGTCCGCAGGCTCCGCATAGCGTTTTTGAGGAATACGCTCTTTGAACTTCTCAACCAACTTTTCGTCTGTCACCATGTCTTCCGTCATGCCGGTATGGGTGAGCGAGGGGCATACCGCGTTCACGCGTACCCCTTGCGCAGCAAAGTCCATCGCCACCGCACGCGTGAGATTGACAACACCACCTTTGGCCGCGTTATAGGCCGCCATCTTCCAGTCGCCGCCTAGGCCAGATACGGAAGCCGTATTGACGATGCACCCCTTTCGTTTAATCAACTCCGGGAGGGCTGCGCGGCAACTGTAAAACACACTGTTTAAGTCAGTCTGCACAGTTTGATTCCAGCTTTCCAACGACACTTCGAGCACGTCACCCTCAGATGCGATACCTGCGTTGTTGACCAATACATCGACACCGCCAAATTGTTTGACGGTGGAGGTAACCAGTGCCTCGACTTCGGGATATTGGGAGACATCGCAGATGACCTTGTGGGTTCTTTCGGGGTCAAGCGACTTGGTAACTTGTTCAAGTTTTTGAACGTCGATATCACAGAGCACTACCAGCGCTCCCTCGGCCGAGAAACGTTCTGCTACTCCGCGGCCGATGCCTGAGGCGGCACCGGTCACGATGACAACCTTTCCTTTAAACCTGCGTAGATCTGTCATGAAGAGCTTCCTGGATGGTTGATGGCTGATCGATGATGTGCATCAAACATACACATCTTTTATCGGTCAAAGGTGCCAGTATTCCTTCAGCCTAGCCAACCGACCTGCGGGAAATGGTGCTGCTTCTGCGTAAGTCTTGTCCGGCGAGGTTGTATCGATTAAACAGTGGAAACACTTTTACGAAGTGAGCTTGCTGTCGGCAGGCCTCGGGTTAAGGTAGTGCTTTGTGTTCAGGATGTGCGGCGTTTGGATCTAGCCGTTGGCGGTCACCCGACAGAGAGCCGTGTTCATCGGCATAAACCTTGGTGAACTCCGCACCGAGCAGAAAAATTTGCGCGGCGTAATACACCCAGGCCAGCAACACAATGAACGATCCCGCTGCTTGGTACGATTCCGTCAGGCCGCTGTGCCCCAGGTAGAGGCCTATCAACGCCTTTCCGAGCTCAAACAATAGTGAGGTGACGACTGCCCCTACCCAAACATCGCGCCACGCTACAGGTACTGTAGGCATCAGTTTGAAAATCATGGCGAACAATGCTGTCGTAAACAAAATCGAAACTAGCGTGTTCACCACGTAGAGCAATACCGCCGAACCCGGCATCAAGCCGCCGATCCAGGTACCGATCGCCACGGTTCCCGCACTCACAACCAGGGAAACCATCAGCAGAAAAGCGAATCCCAGAATCAGGCCAAACGCCAATAACCTGGCGCGTAAGATCGCCCAAACCCCTTTAGGCTTCATCCGTTCGGACACGTGCCAGATGCGGTCGAGCGCACTCTGCAATTCTGCAAATACCGTGGTGGCGCCAATCAACATCACCACCAAGCCAATGACCCCGGCGATCAGCCCGCGCTCTGTGTCACTGGCACTGGCCACCAGGGCTTGGACCACGCCGGCGCCATCGGCGCCTATCAGTCCCGTCAGTTGCGCCGTGATTTGTCCCGTCACCACCTCGCGGCCGAATACCGCGCCGGCCACGGCAATCACAATCACAAGCAGAGGTGCCACCGAGAAAGCGGTGTAGTATGAAATTGCCGCCCCCATACTTGGCGCAAAATCGTCGATCCAGGCATTCACCGCTTTCTGTGCGAGGTCGTAGACATGTTTAGGCTTCATGACTGGCATTCAAAACGGGCGTTCAGTGAACGCGTATCACACAGATACACGCCTTCACGTAAGCCGGTAAAAAAAGAGTCTTATTCTGAGGGGGCTTATTCCGACAGTGGGCTAATGGCGGTGGGTCGTCAAAGCAGTTGATCAAGCCGAATCGGCAGATCGCGCACTCGTTTCCCGCACGCGTTGTAGACGGCATTGGCCACCGCGGCGCCCACCCCGGTGATACCGATTTCGCCAATGCCGTGAGCACCCATCGGAGTGTGGGGATCCGCTACATCGGTCCACATGATGTCGATCTCTGGAACGTCTAAGTTCACTGGAACGTGGTACTCGGAGAGGTTACGGTTCATGATGCGCCCGTTGCGCTCGTCGAACTGGGTTTCCTCCGTCAGGGCCAGGCCGAGTCCCATCACAATGCCTCCTCGGAACTGGCTTGTGGCAAGCTTGGCGTTGATGATGCGCCCGCAGTCGAACGATCCCAAAAAACGGCTGACGCGAGGCTCGCCAGTGACAGTGTCGACCCGGACCTCACAAAACATGGCGCCATAAGAGTGCATAGACCAATGCTGAACCTCCAACGGCAGGGGTGCCTTTCCTAGTGCAATGACTTCGTCTTTGCCGGCCTGTTGAAGCAATGCCACGAAAGACTGCGCATGCAATGGTTCGCCAACACGTCGAAGGCTGCCATCTGCAAACTCTAACTCGTCGGCTTTCACTCCGGCCAAAGGTGATGACTTGTCGATCAACTTCACCAATTCGTCCTTGAGGGCGTCACAAGCCATCATTACAGCCTTGCCGATGGAGGCGGTTTGTTGAGAGCCGCCAGCGAGCACCACGCCTGGAAGTGAGGAATCGCCATAGACAAACTCCACATCGTGCATGCTCAAGCCCAGTCTTTCTGCGGCAATTTGTACCTGAGCGGTTGCTGTGCCCATGCCCATTTCATGGGCAGCGATTTCCACTTTTGCACGACCATCGGATCGTAGGGTGACGCGTGCAGCCCCTCCGGGCATGCGGTAGTAGGGATAGGTGGCGGTGGCGCACCCCAGGCCCACTAACCATTGGCCCTCGCGTCGAGAACCCGGCGCCTGGCGTCGTCCCCAGCCAAATCGTTCAGCGCCACTCCGGTAGGCTTGCACCAGATGGCGTGAAGAAAACGCCGCGCCGGTGGTCGGATCTTTATCCGGTTCGTTGCGCAGGCGGAGTTCGATGGGATCCATGCCCATGGTGACAGCCAGTTCATCGATGGCGGACTCTAGACCGAATGTGCCCACCGATTCCCCTGGCGCTCGCATGAAGGTGTTAGCCAGCATGTCCAGCTTGGTCACCTCGACGCGCAGCTTGAAATTGCGTGAGTCGTAGACGCTCCGCGCTGGCAGGATAAAGGGCTCGGGCATCTTGTTATGCGCGGTCATCACGCTGACGCCGGTGTGGATCAGTGCGTCAAACCGCCCATCTGGCTGGGCGCCGATCGCCACGCGCTGTTCGGTATTGGTACGCCCACCCACCACCCGATAGACGCCTTCGCGCGAAAGCATGATGCGCACGGGTCGGCCCGCCAGATAGGATGCAGCGGCGGCCAAAATCTGGTGACGCCAGAGGGTCTTGCCACCGAATCCCCCACCGACAAAGGGTGAGGTGACGTGGACATTCTTCTCGTCCAGCTCGAAGATTTGTGCAAGCGTCCAGGCCGTGTGCACCACCGCCTGAGACGCGTCGTGCACGAACAGCTCGTCCCCTTTCCACATGACTGTTGCGGCGTGCAGCTCGAGGGCATTGTGGTTATGGCGTGGTGTGGTGTAGCTCGCATCTACCTGGAAGGGAGCCTCTTTCAGCACTGAGTCGGCATCACCCACAAGTGTCTCAAGCGGCTCCCCCTGGAATTCGCCCGTTTCGATGCTATGCGCCCTACCCGCCGCGAAGGAGGTTATGGCAGGTTCCGTTTCATATGTGACAGACACCAACGCGCTCGCCGCATCCGCCTGCTCTTGGGTCTCGGCCAACACCAAGGCAACAGGTTGGCCGTTCCAGTGCACCCGGTCATCCTGCATCACGGGTAAATCATCGCCGCTGGCAGCTTTGGCATTTGACATGAACAAAGGTGGTGCCTTCATGGGGGGCGCGTTGTGGTGGGTCATGACCAGGGCGACGCCAGGCGATTCTTGCGCGAGTTGGGTCTGCAGCTTGGAGATACGACCCTTGGCAATGGTGCTGAATACCAAAGCGGCATAGAGCATGCCCTGTTGTGGAAACTCGGCCGCAAACCGGGCTTTTCCCTGAACCTTAAGTGGGCCATCCACGCGTGATACAGCCGCGCCAATGAAGCCATCACGGCGCGCGATGAGCGGGTCCGGGTGGCCACCGGGCATCCAAGCATCGGGCGCCACTTCGATGGCTTTCTTCATGAGGGCCTGTGCGGCGTCCTTGAACATGTTCATCGTGCAACCTCCGCCAATTCAGTCAGCACGGAAACAATGGTTCGCCGTGCCAGGTCAATCTTGAAGGCATTGCCGCTCAAGGCTTGCGCTGCGATCAGCTCCGCATCTGCCGCCGCAGCGAAGTTCTCGGGTGTTACTGGCAGGCCCTTTAGCGCCGCTTCGGCTTGGTGGCAACGCCAAGGCTTCAGCGCGACGCCGCCCAAGGCAAGACGCATTTCCTTCACAACGCCACCTTCCAATGCCAGCGTTGCCGCTACAGACACCAAGCCAAAGGCGTAACTTGAACGATCTCGCACCTTGCGATACGTACTGTGGGATGCGATCAGACCTGCCGGTAACTCCACTGCTGTGATCAGCTCACCAGGAAGCAGTTGAGTCTCAATCTCCGGGTGATCCTCCGGCAAGCGGTGAAAATCCAGCAGCGCCAACCTGCGATCCCCTTGTGCCCCCTGCAGGTGCACAACAGCGTCCAAGGCCGCCAATGCAACACACATGTCGGAAGGATGTGTCGCAACGCAGAACGAAGAGGCTCCCAGAATTGCATGCATGCGGTTGAAACCGTCGATCGCATCGCATCCCTGGCCCGGTTGGCGCTTATTGCATCGCGAGCCCGCTGCGTCATAGAAATAGGCGCAACGGGTCCTTTGCATGAGGTTGCCACCTACTGTCGCCATGTTGCGGATTTGTGGGGATGCACCGGCGAGAATCGCGCGCGAAAGCAAGGGCCAGCTTTCTCGTACCGTGGAATCGTTGGCCAGCACCGTGTTGCGCACTGCGGCACCGATCAGCAGACCTCCATCCGCTGTGCGCTCGATGGTGCTGGGCAACCGAGTGACGTCTATGAGGTTTTCGGGCTGTTCCAGAGTCTCGCGCATCAGGTCGACCAAATTGGTTCCGCCACCGAGATACTTGGCCTCCGGCATCTGGCCCCACTGGATCGCGTGTGCGACGTTATTGGCTCGTGTGTATATGAACGATTTCATGTGGTGGCCTCTGGCTCCTCTACGCCGACGACGGAAGCTACGGTCGATGCCGTTGTATCGGTCTGCCCCGGGAGGACTGCCTCAAGCGCCGCGATGATGCCGTTGTAGGCGCCGCACCGGCAGAGGTTGCCACTCATGCGTTCGCGCAACTCTTCGCGAGAGAGCCAAGTCACAATGCTCGAAAGATCAGGAGTGAGAAGACTGGCTTGACCTCGATGACATTCGTCGATCAACGCAACCGCCGAACAGATTTGCCCTGGCGTGCAGTAGCCGCATTGAAAAGCGTCATGGTCCACAAAGGCTTGCTGTACAGGGTGCAGTCTCCCCGAGACAGACAACCCTTCGATAGTAGTGACAGCTCGATCCTCATACTGCACTGCGAGTGCCAAGCAGGAAAGCACGCGCTCCCCGTCAACCAACACTGTGCAGGCACCGCATGCGCCCTGGTCACAGCCCTTCTTGGTACCAGTAAGGTGCAGATGCTCGCGTAAAAAATCCAGTAGAGACACGCGGGGGTCTACTGGTGGCAGGGTGTCGACGCCGTTGACCGTAATGGACATGGTGACGCTCTCCTCGAATTGAATGGAAGATTGAAACGCAGCCCTGCCACAGCGCGTGGAGCGCTGCTGAACTAATGATGGTATTGGCGGCGAGCCCCTAGCACTAGAGTGCCGAGTGGGGCCGAGCCGCTTTGTCAGCAACTAGACCAAGTTGCTGTAGGTTGATGAGCCGAAGCTGATTTCCCGCGTCAAAAGCAGTGGGCGGCCAGGCGTCCCTCTTGGTCTTCACCTATTCGAAGGCGCAAATCTCTCGATAATGAGAGCCTCAAGCTATAACAGGGACCATGGCATACGCCTGAAAGTTGTTCAGCGCGGGGCCTGAGCAGTTGCAAAGCCTGCATCCAGCTGCCGCGCTGGCTTGACCTCATTTCCATGCAGGTAGATAGATGTGGTCTGGACGGAGGCGTACCGCAGGTTGTCACGCGCGGTCGTGAGCGCCGCGCTCCAGCGCATGCGTGGCGTGGGTGTTGCGTATTCAGTGGGTGTTGGCACGGCACAGCTTCTCCGCCGTCCCAGGGCTGTCAACCTCCACGACATCTGCGACCTGGTCAAAAAAGCACCGCATGATGCGCCATAGGCGCGCGTCGGTGATACGGGCCCACTAGACGGTTCCCAGACTGCCAATTTACGGTGTGCTCGGCAGCCATTTGGCCGGTGTGATGGGCAGTTGACGCTGCATCAGGTGTTGACGAGAGCGAAGCGCGCCACCGGCGACAGAGCGACCATTGCCGCCTTGTGCCCCTTCCCCACTACGTGTAACCAGTGAATTCCAATAGGATTCGATAACTGCCTCTTATCGAAGCTCAAAAACACGTGACTTACCGGCCGCTTGTTAGCATGAAGCGAGAGGCCATCGAACGCTTGGGATTTCGAAAAAGAAGGTCAGTGCTTAACCGTCCGCGTCCAAGGGCAAGTCACGTTCAACAACTCGTTCCCCATGGGGCGAGCTGCACTGGACGGCATGGGGTTCGCGTACGTACCCTTCGAGGTGGTCGAGGAGCATATTGCCGAAGGTCGACTTACCCCTGTGCTTGAAGATTGGTGGCCGTTGTTGCCCAGCTTTCAACTATATTGCGCCAGCCGTCGGCAGGTCTCCCCCGGCCCTATCGCCGGTGATTGAAGCGCCTCGCTATCGCGCACCTAACACATCTTCTAAAGTTGCTGTTACGTCCTAGTAGCGTTCAACTAAAGCTTGCACAGTGCTAGCGTCGGTCGTTGAATTGTGAAGATACGGGAACTGGTGAGCTATTCACCACGGTATGCCCGGTATCCAGCCATCAAGGCGCGTGCATCTGCTAGGGCGTGGTGCTCAGGCATCGCCGAGGTGTAGCTAGTGCTCGAAGCACTTTTGAAATTTGCATCGGAGAAGACAGCGCTATCTAAAAATAATTGCTTCCCAAAATCACCCGGCGGGTACTTTTGTGGCCGTCCTAACATCGCCACAGCAAGCAAATGCCAGTCTTTGGGTGAGTCAAAGACGTACGTCGCGGGCTCCGTCAGTTGCAAGATCCAATCACGCAACCGCATCGTTAAATCCAAGCGAGAGCACCCCGCGCCTTCCACGCGCCCCAGTAGAGGTAAGACGTGCTCGCGGACAAAATCGCTGCATTGCCTGGGGTCGTAGTCAGTACGCTCTGCATAGAACTCGCGCCCATCTTCCGCCACCAAAGCCAAACTGATCAAGTCCGGGCGGTCGAGTTTTGTGAATTCTGTGTCAAGAAAGATCAGCATGTTTGGGCGTCGGACTGCATGTTCGGTGTGAATGGCTCTCCATCAATCGACCAGCACTTTGCCTGCTGATAACTGACGTCCCTGGCCGCAAATTCATGGGCGCGAATTTGCGCGGCTTCCCGATCAATGTACGTGCCTACACTTTGCCATCGAAAGTCGGTCCATCCAAGCATTGGGGGCATCAGAACCCGAAGTTTTATCGCACGACGTTTGAAACAAGACTGCTGAGCAAGAGTCTTCTGTTCGACGATGCCAACACGCTTAGCTTTTGCGTTGACGAGTTGTTGCTTGTACGTTTTCATCAGGCGGATCTCGAGCTGGTGTGAAGTTGCAAGCGGGCTTCACTGATTGCAGCTCGATTTAGCCAAACTAGGTCCGCGAGCACGCTGTGAGGAGGAAAACTGATCGTATCGAAATTACAAGAAATTAGGACGCCTTTCTTGGTGAATGAAAAAGAACATCTTCGACTGCAAGCTTATCCACCGGCGTTCGCATCGCTGAATTCGAGTAACGGCGACCAGACCCAGTCTCAAAAATGTACGTATTGAGAGCAGTGCCACTTGGTTCGTTGGCGTCCCAGACGCTGACCAAAGGCTCCATCATCCAATTAGCGGAACCATTCACATGACACGGCGTCACGATTTGCACCTCGTGAACCGTGGTTTTGACTTCGAGCAAGTCTCGAACCTGTTCTGGGCTGCTCAACAGCAACGTGCGCTGAAATTCATAAACATTTCCCTCGATGCTTTCTGACTCTATGAATGAGACCATAAACCAGATGCGCTCCAACGCGAGTTCGGTGATATCAAAGTGCGCTTCACCGACCCCCGCGAATAGTTCAGAGGTGTGGCTTCGGAAATGGTCGTGCGTGATGAACATAAATGCGGAGTGGAGTCGACATTGACAAGATAGAAGAGATGCAATGCGCCGAGAGAGGCATGTGAGGACTGAAAAGAACCTCCCATGTACTCCGCGCTCGAACAGGCGCAAGTTTTGCGTTATATAAAACGCAACGATTATCGAGAAAAATCCGGAAGGCAGTAACAAACCTCGTATTCGCCTAGGCAGCCAGGGTAGTTAGATTCGAATTCCGAATATGGCGAAAATTAAGCTAGGTTCGGAGCTCAAGGTGCTCCATGCTCAAGTCTCTACACAGTCGACACAACGATGTTTTTCTCGGCCTGCTGCGCAGCGGGCGCACGCTGCAACGCCTGCGGCAATTGGACTTGGCCACACGTCTCGGTCGAGGCCAAGCCACGGTGAGCAAAGTTGAGCGTGGCGTTCGCCGTCTCGACGTGGTCGAATTGTGGGCGTGGCTCAATGCACTCGACATCGACTTTGTCGATTTCGTGAAAGAGTTAGATCAAAAACTGAAAGGTCAACCAACAGCCGACGCGACGTTTCGAGCTAAAAGGCACCGCAACGAGACTCGCCGCAGCAAGCACGATCCCAGGGAATGAGTATTCATGAAGAGGCAAAAAAGATAGCCCTCTGCGTTTTAAATAACGTGGCTTCAAAAGGACGGAGACGAGACCCTAGAGGGGATGCGTTCCCGCCCCAATCTCCCTCCCGCCCGTGGCCGGCCACGAGGCGCCACCAGTTTTGATGCTTCCGTTGCGGCGGCCTTTGGCTCAGTTGTTCGCGAAACACGGCTGGCGACCGGTATTTCGCAGGAGTTGTTGGCGAACATGGCTGGTGTTGAGCGCTCGTACTACGGTCGAATCGAGCGAGGGGAAAGCCAGCCGACCCTTTTTGTGGTGCTGAAAATATGCTCTGCTTTAGATTGCGACAGTAGTGTCGTGGTGAAGCAGGCGGAAGAGCTCTTACGCCCCCGGAGCCGTAAATCCTCGGTCAAGGGAAATTAGTTCGACCGTCGTCTACGTGTCACTTTTCCTACGGAACACCTTAAGGCGTCAATTACCAATATTCTCCGGTGCCCTTTTGCGGCTTTTGACGGCAAGTCAGCACCGAATCAGATATTTGATTTGGCCCGTTTCTTTTAGAGCCAGGTAGGAACATCAAGAAATCCTATCTCCTGTAGGGTCTGCTTCTACATAACTCAGCATCTTTCCTCGTCGGCGCTGTAGAAGGCGAAGGACTGATAGTTCTGTTGCACGCGTTCGAATTTCAACATACCCTTTGCTCCCCTCTTTTTGAATATGCCATGCAGGAGCAAATGAAATAGCGTGAGGAAACGCGCTCCATCGAATATTTTTCAGCGGAAAATCATTTGGATACTGGACAAGTAGCTGCGAAAATAGTCCTAGCATTTCGAGTTGAATCAAACGGTAGTCCAGCTCTGGCCATTCCGAAGCACCATCCCCTTGGCGGCGGATTTTTTCCCCTTTGCATACGCTAGGAACGCGTTCTGCATTGCGGATATCTAGCTTTCTGATATATGCCGCTTCTTCAACTAGGTCATACGCCACTAAAAGCTTGAAGAAGGCGGCGCCGACGACTGAAGTTCTGGCATTAAGTCGCAAGCCCAGTGGGCGGGTCCCAAGTTGATTCGCTAGCATAGTCGCATCTTGCTCATAGCCGCCTAGGTTCTTTTGGATCCAGATAATGACTCTTTGGGCAGCATCCCCAATATCAAATTTTTCTATTGAATCTGTCCAATTTTGCGAAGACGGCATTTTAAGAATCATCAGCTCGCTACGAAATCTCGTCCAAAAAAAGCCAGGAGGAGTTAGCCATAGGGTGGAACGCTGAACCAGACGACTGAACCTGGCGTGTGTATGGGGAATCCGAAATTCGAAGTCTTTAAGTGCCAAACTTAACGTCCGACTCAAAGGTCCGATTGACAAGAGTTCCTCACGCCTAACTCCAGAAATATGGTCCGCTTGGCCTACAGTTTCAGCATCCCCTATTCTTCGAACTGTTTTGCAAAACGCTTCATCGCAATGTGGGCACTCGAACGGACTGAGGATCGCTGAGCGAAACGTCGCTGAAATAAACCTGTGACATGTTCGACAGCGCGTTTCTAGTGCAATGTTATGTAAAGGGCATCTGTCGATTGCCATATGCTGATAGACCACACTGTGATACCCAATTTCCAAACATTTTGCACAAAATCTAAGACCCGATTGAAACATCAATCCCAGCCTGTTCAGCCCACCAATATCTTCGCCACACAGTCTTTTTAACTTCTCAATGTCAATCTTCAATAGATCGGAAATTGCCGGCAATTCTTTTTCGCCATTTACTATTGGAAAGAAAATTGAGCGCTTAACCATTCCCGATTGACTGAGTTCAGGCTCGGTTAGTAAATCAATTTCTTCCTCAACTACAAAATGGCACCAATAACAGTAGAGTGACAAATGTTGCATGGTAGAGATTTTTTTATACTCTCCCTGTTCCTCTGCAACGAGTCTTTTTGAGATGAATGACATAAGGGCTCTCTATTTTAGGGCGAGGGTCTATTTTCAATATAATGTGCCATAACTTTAAAAAAATTCGTTTCTTGGATTGCTTTATATACTAGTTCGCTATTGACGCGGTGGAGCGGAATATTTTCCTCGGCGGCTAGATACAGTATCGTCAGCAACGCTGAACGAAGATACTGCATTGGCATGTAAAGAGTTCCTTGAATATTATGTTGGGATATAACCATCTGGAATGTTTCTGAGAATACCGGCGTCAATTTTTCCAAGCTCCATCCGACGGCGTAATCAGCAGGAAAGTGAAACGCTAACGGACTTAGGTTGTCGTCCTGCAATGGCGTATCAAACGCTTGTAAAACCATGCCGAGCTCTTCAATGCTGATTCCGCGATACGTATATTCTCGAGAGAAAAAGCGCCCGAGAACCTGCATGGCGCCAGACTCTGCCCAAGTGCTCGGTTGATTGCGCAATTCATTTTGGCCGACCAACAAGAAAAATGGTTGAATATCGCGTTGCTCCAGGGAGTTGTACAAGTGAATGAGATAACCATACTGTGAATGCGTCAGATTCTGTGCTTCGTCGACGATAATCACGATTCGCTTAGAACCCTCGAGCATTGCCAACTCAAGTAAGTGGGAAATAAAACGTTTCCGCAAAATCGCAAGATCTCGTCCTCCGAGTCGGGTGCATCCCGACTGCGTCATCATCTCTTGCACAAATTCACGCTCGGTCTTCTTTGAGTCATCTTTCGGAAGAATTGACCACACGACGGTAGCCACCGCGTAGCCGAGAACATCAGAAAGACCGCTTTTCAGATAGCGACACGCTCGACTCTTGCCAGTTCGTTGGTGACCATAGACCGTTGCACCGGGCAGATCCATACGGATCCATTTCGCTGCACGTTCCGCTAGTCTGTCAATCTCAGGAGTCCATACAGTTAGGTTGTGCAACAGATCTTTGTGAGGCTCGGGTGCGGACGGTGTTGTGGTGCTCATTGAGGCTCCTTGGCTTAATTTAGCTATCAACATCAATAGGTTTAGCGATTGCTATTCCCGAATCGCGCGACTTTTGATGGCCCATGACTTCTTTTTCAACGAAGGAGGATTGGTGCTTTGAGGACGCGAATTGGATAAGACGTCGGAAATGTTGGGTGTGGTCATGAGGACCTCTCCCGGAGACGGCATCTCTGTCCATGGTGACAATAGGGCAGCGTTCTCAGCGTCGATGGGAAAGACCGCGAGAGTGCTGGTCGCCTTGCTTGCCTTCACCAACTCGACCCAAGTTTGGAGGTTCTCCGTGAGCACCTCGTTCATCACAAAATCATGGCGGGTAAGATAAGCAACGACGTACGCCAGTTGACTGGCCGCGGTCGTGTCGCGTGGCGCCTTTGCACGGAGGTGGCCGAAAAGTGCCTCCAAAGGTCGGTCATCAGCGCGGGGGCCCAGTTGGCCTTTCCGCTTGAATCCGTAATGCATTTTGCGGATGCGTACATCATGAGGAAACTCACCCCAACGCCCAATGACTTGAATCGGGCCAAACTCATTTCCATTTTCAAAAAACAACATGACTGTTCGGATATTTTCGAAATCCGCCCGGACATACATTTTTTGTTCTTTGAGATCGAACCTTTTAGATAGAGCACTGCTTGTGTAACGTTCATATAGGTAATTAATATATGGCCGCCGGCCATGTTCTAAATCAGTTTTGACGGTGACCCGAAAAGGTTTGGAAAAGTAATACGCTTTACGTTTGTCAACTGCAAGATACATTGGCTGAATATATTTAGCCTGCAGGAGCCTTTGCAATCGCTCTAAAGGGCTGATATTGTGTGATCTCGCTAATGGGAGCGCGTTTTCCCCCTGCATATAAACATCTAACACTTGTTCGAGGTCATCGCCTAGTACTCTTTTTTCCGTAGGGACAGAGGAAGCTTTGCGCACGGGATCCCATGGGCCAGCTCCCGTGGTGGAGGGCAACTGGTGGACAACACGGTTCGCCTGCAAGGAGAATTTCGATTCGACGATCGCGCGTTCGTGTGGCGTTTTGGGTTTTCCCATCAGTACCTTCGCGCCGAAAAGTACTAAACCTATATGCTGGACGTGGTCGGCTAAATGTGCCAGTGCATTATCTAAATAGACGACCGTTGGAATGGCAAACTTGAGAGCTGGAATGACGTTTGCAGGATAGCCTGCACCTGGTTCAAGTTGCAGCCCTGGTATTGTCAAATTGACGGCCTTCGGACCATTTACCGCATACCACAAAAGTCGTGATACGTCTTCGGCGGACGCCTGAGGGGTATACACTTGCAGCCCTGCTAAGTTCGCACCGGTTTGATCGTCTACGACACGCAATTGGATGAAGCGTCGGAGATTCAGTTGATCCCACCCTCCTTGCGGATTTGGAGTCTCATAACGGGCCTCTAAATCAATGCTCACCTCATCAATAACCCAAGGACCATATCCCGCTTGAACACGATCTGCGCCACCGTCCCCTTCCCCATAAGAGATTAGATCGCCGGCATCCCGACCAAATTCTTTCGATATAAATCTTCTAGCGTAAAGCGGTAGGTATTTTTTATTTACCCACTCGCGAAGTGCTTTGCCCCCTCTCGCTAGGGTATTAAATGGATACTGATTCTCAAGTATCCCTTCCTCTCGACAGATTTTTTCAAAGCTCCTTTGTAACTGACGAGAGAGAGTTTTGTTGGGTCTAAGGCCCTTCGTTCCATGACCATTAAGGTATGTGACCAGTCGATCTTCAATTTGTGGATTGTCGCGAAGCAGTTTTCCAAAGGCACCTGAAAAACCGGCTCTTGAATTCTCTCCCGGAGTGATTGGCGCTATACGTATTGGGGGGGACTTGAACTCTCCAGCGACAAATGCCCGGCAACCCAATATTTTTCCCTCCTCGTCAAGTTGAAAACAACGGCCGAAGATTCGTAGAAATCTTCTTTCTGTTACTTGTGCGACTCGGACAACTTTTGCAAGCGGATAGCCTGAAAGATAAAGGGCGGTTGCGTCCCGAAGCCTGATGTATCGCTTTCGTTTTTTGTCTTTAAGGCAGGCGTCATCAAAGCCAGGCCACAAACTCATATCTCGATAACAATCGGGAAGCTTGTTTCGCCCGCCTATGTGTACGCGTTCTGGACGCGGATCACTTGACGAGGGTGATCTCGGACTGGCATCCATAGCGAACCTCTGAAATATTGATGGAAATGACACCCTGTCTGTAAAGACGAAAAAGCCCTGATATAAACGCCTCATCACGGTCAGGCGTGTTTAAAAGGGTTCTTGCAACTTCCTCAACGCGGAACGTAGTCCGATCACTCCGCGCAAAGACATCTACAACGGCTTTTTCTAGGGTGGTGTCGCGTTCATGTGCATGGACCACGAGGTACTGGCGCATGTAGTCAAGGTTTTCCAGAAGTACCTTGTTGCCCCTGATTTCTTGACGTGTCCGAAGCTCTGCGCGCAGCCCATGCGCAGGGGCGGCAATTTTCAAATTGCTCCAGGCCGCCTCTGTGCGAGGCGTGCGAATAGATACAACCGCATCAGCAAGACATGACCCATCGCGAAACTTGGTGATGAGATCGCAATGTGCTCTGACGAATCGCCCCTCGCATAGGACTGTCAGGAGAATTGGGCCTTCATGGCAGCTGATGACACCCGGCGTGAACACGCGTAATAGCCAATTGTCGAACTTCAAGTCGGTCGACAATTTCACCGCGCATTCAGCGAAAGGGTCGACAGCTCGTTCGAGCCGTCCCTTTCCATCTTTGTACCTTCTATTAAGGCCTCCAAATTTAAGATCCCGTAGTTCCCACATAGCGATGACCTCAGCGACGCCCGCGTCAGACCAGTGGCTCGGTGAAACACCAAACGCTGGCGTAGGGCGACAAAGCGCCCACTGTTACGGGAAAGAAAGGTAGATCGCGGCGCAGGCAGGCGCGTCGAATCTAAGAGACCGCATCGGCCCTTGACAGGTGATGGAAAGACATTCAGAATTTGCTCACGAAGTGAATTCGAATTCGGTCCGTGAGGATCGAGCAACGGCTTAGGGACGGCAATCCTTAGGCCGTTTGTCTTTTTGCCTAGTCTATGTTTCGATAGATTCCTCCTCAGACGGCTTGGCAGCCTTGGTTATTGTTGAAGGCCTATTCTCCGCGTCCAACTGTCTACGTGTAAGCCATTCGGCAACGTCCCGAGTTAGGGCAAATTTCCCTTTTCGACCTGGAATGTTGAATATAGGGACGGGGATCAAACCTCTTGCCACCGACTGTCGAAACGCTTCCTGACTTCGTATGCCAAAGGCTTTGCTGAGATCAGTTCCGCCGAGCACTGGACCATACTTATCTAGCAACTCTTGATTAAGTGTTTGTGCAAGCGGCTTCATATGGGCTATGGTGATGCTGTGTCACGCACTGTCACGAATGCATTGCGTCTTTCGGTGATATTAGGCACTGCGTCTAAAGCATTCAACGGGGGAAATTTGCAAAAGAACTCCTCTCTCTTTCATTGCAACGAATCGATCCAAGCACTTGATTTGATTGACATTTATTTAATGTTCCAATCAATAATGTACAAAACAATGTACTCATCAAGCGCCTGTCGAGTTGACAGTGAAGGGGCCGTGAAAAGCTGCATTCGACATATAAAAGCGAAGAACTTTTACTATTGCGTGCAGCTAGCGCTTGGAGTGCAATCAGCGCGCGGTGTCGCTCAAAAGTTCAATCGCGAAATGAGATCAGCCGGTGCACCCCGGCCAGACTCAAAGAAGTGGCGTTATTACAGAAGTGGCGCTCACTATCCTCGGCCATCGACGGTCACGCAAGCAGAGAAGGTGACGCAATACCCTCTACGCCAAGAAATGAATCTTGTGCTGTGGACCGCAGTAGATGCGAGCGAGCCGCTCGGGCTAAGTGGAATAAAGTTAATAAGAAAACTGCCGTCTGATGTGGCCGAATCGGCAGAGGTTGCCTATCGATGCATCTTATCTGCAAGGCACAGTGACTGCCTGTTGGGGATGACGTTTATGGACACATCCTGCCACTGATAGATTTCCCCTCTATTTCCAGCCTTGCTGCATTAACAATTCTCTTTCGTGTTGCGACGGAAATAAGGGTAGCGCATGCAACTTTTTTGCTCGCTGAGCAAACGCTGACTGTTTTGATGATGCTCGCTCCTGAGCTATATCAGCGAGGAATTATCTGGCCTTTATTTTCCCTATACCTCGATCACGTAATCCCCCTTGGGGTTCCACTGATGATGTCGCCAGACGACTTAGTGAAGACTGCCGCGTTTCTTAACCTCTTAGCGTTTGCAGACCCGTCTCGTGAAATAGAAGACCCGATGAAATTCCACGAACGAGCAAAGGCAATGAACGACATTTCCTGGGAGGCATATGGAACCGCGCCAACTCAAGCGCTCGTGTTTTTCTACGAGCTTGGCGATCAGGAAAAGTCTCAATACGAGCGCGAACATAGACAAAAACTGGTGAACGCAACAAAGGCGTGTTGGGAGTCGGTTGTGGATGCGTTGGTTCACGCACAAATACATGAGCGAGTTTCAGCCCGGCAGATTTGTAGAACGCTAAAGCTGGAAAAATTCCTAGCGTTAAAAGACTCTACACAGAGCAATACGTTGAAAGCTGAACACTTTTCCTTCCCGCCGAACAACTGGTGGTCATTTCGTCTGCCTACGGCCGACAGATGGCCACTACCTCTGCAGTCACTTCTGGAGAGAAGGTGGCCAAACTATTTGGATAATCATTGAAAAATCAATAGGTTACTGCATCTATGCCGTGGCTAAAGTTGCTGCAGTCGCCCATATGTTTCTGTGTGTAAAGTTGCGCGACCGATAACTAGACCAACAAGACACCGTGATTTATCAAGCACCGCGCCATTTGCCGAGCTTCACCCGGCTGGCCGACGACCTGACGACGCGCAATGCGCAGCAGATCAGCGATTACCTAGGCGTGACGCCACGCACCTACAGCCGGTGGCTCGCCGCAGACGATGCGCCGCGCAGCGCCTCCATGTCGTTGTTTTGGGTCTCACGCTGGGGTGTGAGCCTGATTGACGCTCACGCCTACAACACCGCCAACATGCTCCAGGGCCAAGTAAGCGGCCTTCAGGCTGAAAACACGATGCTGCGCACACGCATTGCCCGCCTTGAGCGTTTGGGCGACTTTGGCAGCGCCAATCAGCCCATGGAACGCATGCATTACTGATACTTTCCACAACAAAAAAAGGGGCCAGATTTGGCCCCTTTTGCTTTGGTTTTTCGTTCGCGTCGCGCAGTTACTTGCGCTTCTTGAATCGACCGTTTTTACCGCGTGGCGGGGTCTTGGTGCGTTTGCGTTTCGTGGCCATGTTGGCTCCTTTGGTGGTTGAGAAAAATTAGGCCCAGGCCTTTTTGATGTACGCCTTACCCGATGGCCAATTGCTCATCAGGAAAGCGGCCAGCAAGGCCCCGGCGACGACGATCAGGGCCTCTCGGCCAATCTGTACGGGTGTTGGGATGATGGCGGGCAGGCTCATGCGGTTTCCAGCTTGTCGATGCGTTTATGTGCCCGGTTCACGTCAGAGCGGAGCCACTGCAACTTTGTCGACACGACGCCCCAGGTGACGGCACCGTTTAGCACCGCAGTGAAGACCACAAGCATGATTTCCGGGCTCATGGCTTACGACTTTTCAGGCAGCGCGAAGGCCAGTAGACCGGCCACACCGGCACCAACTTGGCCCACCAAGTTCAGCGCTTCAGATGGCAGGCCAAACAGCACGCCGATGGCGGTAATTGCGGCCCACGAACTGGGCTCTTTCAAGCGGTTGATCAGGTAAGTTTTCATGGTTTTCCTCTCTCGTTTTACAGGCTAATAAATCCCCGGCGTGGGGTCGAAATTCGTGCCGTTGGCCGGCGCAAGCCATTTGCCGATGGCGTCCAAAATGCTGCCGCCCTGGTTGCGGTAATCGGTCACATGGCCGTTGGCGTCTACGGTGTCAGCGCCGCCCCACGGGTTCTGCGGAACATAGGTGCCGGGGTTCTGTGTGCCGGTGGCCACCGCGCCCGCTGGCAGCGTTGTCTGCATGAAATCGGTGTTCCACAGGTCAGCGGAGAACTGAGAAAACATCTCACCGATATTGCCCAGCGGGTTGAGGTTGTCGAGTGCGTCTGACACCTGCTTTTTGACCTGGCGCGTGACATACCAAACCGCGCCCACGCCGACGACGACCAGGGCGAGCTTGACCACCAGATCACCGGAGACGGGGCCGACCTTCATTGCAGGCTACCGTCCCAACCGACGTTGAGACCCAGGCTGTCCAGCGTTTGCTTGCTCGGGTGCGCGTTGACTTCGCCGCCGAGATTGGCGTAACCCGCCGCGCCCATGTCAGCGTTGCTGATGCGGTCCCAGGCGGTGCCCGGCCAGTCGGTGGCGTTGCTGAAGTCGGTGCCTTCGCTCAGGGTTTCGTCGGCCACCTTGGCCTTATTGCCCCGGTTCCAGGCCATGGCCAGCAGGACCACCACGCCGCCGATGTAGTAGTTCTTCATGCTCATGCGTGGAACTCCTTCGTCAAGTCCGTCATCTGGAACGGGCCGGTGTAGGTGGGGTCCCAGTTCACCGCGTCGGTCTTGAAGCCCAGGCCCCACAGGTCAGTTGGCAGGTTGCCGCCGTACCAAGGCGTAAAGACGCCCACGGAGGTGTTGTTGATAGCGCCCGTTGTCGTGGCCTTGGTGGTGCGCGTCATCTTGTAGACGCCGAACACGGCCAGCGCGGCCACGGCAAAAATGATGAGGTTGTCTTTGTTCATGGCTTAAGCGTAGTTGCTGCCGGTGGCGTTGTTCACGTCAGCCAAAATTTGGCTGTAGTAGGTGACGGTTTCCAAGGGCGCACTGGCCAAGCCTTTGCGTGCCACATTGCCTTGCCCCCAGTTGTACGAAGCCAGGGCCTCAGACCAGTTGCCGAACTTGCGAAACAGCTTGGCAAGGTAGCGGCCAGCCGCGTAAATCGATGCGATGGGGTCGAGTGGGTTCACGCCTTCGTCTGCCGCCGTGGCGGGCATGAATTGCGCAATGCCGATGGCGCCCACGGGGCTGCGTTTTGCGCCGCTGATGATGTCGGCACGCCAGCGGCATTCTTGCCATAGCAGGCGCTCCAACATGCGGTCAGGGATGCCGTTTTTGGCTTCGGCGTCGGCGATGGTGCTGGCGTAGGCCGCAGGCGCGGCCCACAGGCCCAAGGCACGGGTGATGGGGTTGGTGAAGCTGCTCATTAAATCTTCCACGTCAAAGGAATAGGGCTCGTCGGTCGAGGTGTCGTAGGCGCCGGTGCTGGGGTCTGCACTCCCCTGCCCGCGCTGCCACTCGGCCAGCAGGTAGGCCCCTGCCATGCCTGCGGCCATCACGATCAAGGTGGTAGTGCGGTCCATTTAAATCGTCTCTTCGAAGTACTCGAACGACGCGTTTAAGTCGGTGTTGGCCGTGGCACACCACAGCACCAAGCCGTAACCGGGCAGTACACAGATGGGCTCGCTCAGCTTGAAGCTGAACGACTGGGCGGTGTTCAACGTCAGCCCCAAAATCTGCCCCGCATTGGGGCCTGTGTTGTCGGCGAAGGCGCGCAACTCGGCCACGCCCGGCCCGCCGCCCAGCAGCTTGCAGACGGGGGGCTGAACGACGTTGGCGAGCGCCGCAGTGGAGGACACCATAAAGACGCCCGTGGCCGGACTCGCACCCGCTACCACTTGCTCCACAAACAGGCGCTTACCGCTGGCCGCTGGGTTCCAAAGCTGGATGCGGTGGTAGTTGCCCGCAGCTGCGAGGCGCAGACACGAAGCACCAAAGGCTTGCCCGGCGAGCGTGCGGTTTTTGCCGCCGTCGATCACTTCCACGCTGCCCGTGATGCGGTTGTCCTGCAGGCCACCGCGACCGATCACGACCTTACCAATGATGGTGCCGCCGCCCACGCGGTTGGTCAGAATCCAACTGCTTTCAGAGGTGCCGGGGGGCAGCTTGTACGACTGGCCCGGCATCAATTCGATGCGCAGCCCATTGGCGCGGCACTGCAACAGAATCGACGCGTCCGCGCCGCCCGCGTTGCCGCTGTAGAAGTAGAAATAGTCGCCGTCCGCGTCGATCTGGCGCGGCACACCTGGGGCAATGGCAATGTCGTAAATCTGCATTATTTTTTCCCGAACATGACGACGGCGCCCAGGCCGACGACGGCCAGCCCGGCCAGGATCAAACTCTTGTTGCCGGTGGCTTGTGCGGCGGCGTCGGAGTAGGCCGCGTTGGCCCCCTTGGTCAATTCGGAGGCGAGGTTGTAGCCGTTCTGCACGTCACGCTGCGCACTGGACGCAAGATCGCCCGTGAGCTTCAGGACGGCCTCGACGTTCTTGCCGATCTGGCCAAACAATGCCTCCGAGGCGGCATGCAGGCTGTCGATGTTGGTGGCGTTGGTGGCGATGCTGGCCAGCGCGATTTGCTTGCCCGCTTCGACGCTGTTGCTGTCCACAGAGGTCGAGAACATTTGCAACGCGTTGCCGTCGCCCGTGATGCCGACACTGCCACCATCGACCACCGCGCGCTTGTCGGCGTTGCTGATGTTGGTTTGGTTGGTGGTGGCCGAGCTGGATTTACTGCTGCCACCGAAGCCGCAGACGTAGCCGCCGCCGAGCTTGGCCCGCGTGCAGCTATCGCCGAAGGTTTCCCCTGCGGCATAGAGTTGTTTCCGGCTGATCATGTCAGGCGCTTTCTGAGGGTTACGCCGGTCACTTCGTAACCGAGCTTTTGTAGTTTGCGAATGAGGCCGCGCCGCTTGGTTTGCATGGCGATTTGCTGGGCACCGAGGGCGCGGGCTTGGGCTTGAATGGCCGGCTCTACCGTGGCCGTAAGGTCTACGCCGTCGAGCTGGCCACCAAAGGCCGTCACCCAGGCCACGCGGGCGCCGGGTGCGTCTTCAATCTGCAGGTTGTAGGCTCCGACCGAAGCCCCGCCGCTCTGCACATCGAAGGTGAAGCCCTCTTGGCAAAGCTGGGCCGATGTGACGGCCCCGGCGCTGGTGTCGCACCGGGGCACGTCCATACGGCCCAGGTGTTGCGACACCTTGGCCGGGTCCACGGGCAAGACGTTCAAACCCGTTTCCACAGGATGACCCCCAGCAGTGCCGCGCCAATTAGCAGGCCCCACGGCATGGTTTTCAACGTGCCAAGCGCGCCACCGGCTGCGCTGGCCCCTGCCCCGCCGCCGCCGCTGGTGCCACCCGTGGCGGTGCCGCCGCCCGTGGAGACGGTCCAGCCCGAGCCGTCCAGGCCGATCAGGCCCGCGAGCCCGCCCGTGTCTAGACCGGCATTCGTCGGGCCGACGCCGCTGCTGCCGCCGCTCAGGCCCAACGAAGGGAGGGAAGGTAGACCCAAAGCCGCCATGCCTTAGCCCCGCTTCGTCAGCAACAGCAAGGCCATACCCGCCACCACCATCATCACCATCCCGCTAGAGATGCCGATGGTGGCCCCGTTGCTGCCGATGCGCAGGCCCGCCGCCGTGCCCTGTTGGTAGAGCCCAGCGTTGGTGGCTTCGTAGCGCTTGTAGTCCAGCAGGTTTTGCTGCTGCTGGTTGGCCGACCACGCACCCACACCGATCTTGAACACGTCCAAAATCTGTTGCGAGTACTGGCCCAGGCCACCGCCACCCGCGTCGGTGGGCTGCGCCGTGATCGCAATGTCTGGCACGTTGTAGGTGCCGTCCGATTGCGCGCCGACGCCACCGAGGTAGCCCGCCAAGTCATATTCAAAGAGAGACATGTGCGCCCCTCCTCTACATGTTGCCGAGCAAGTCCAGCGCTTCGATGGTGGCTACTACCGTGTCAGCGCCCGAAACCGTGACGTTGAATTCGAGGCTGGCCATGTCTGCCGTCTTGATGGCGTTGCTGTAGTTGTCGTCCAGGCACGGGTCGTACGTGTACAGGTTGGTTTGCGCCACCTTGCCGCCGGTGTCGAGCTGGTAGAAGGTGTTGACGGCGGTGGGCACGTTGTCGTGGATCACGATGCCGTTTTTCTTCACCTCCAGCGCCGTGACCTGGCCGGTGTGGGCGAAGTGCACGCGCTTGACGATGGCGCCACGGTTGGCCACGTCGATCAGCTTGAACGGGAACTTGCCCGCGCCCGCCATGGACGTGGTGAACTGGATTTGCTTGGCGAGCACGCCCAGTGGGCCGGGTGGGCCGTATTCGGTCCAGCTGTCCAGCGTCGGCGCGGTGGCACCGGCAATGGTCACTTCGACCGTCAGGCTCGACACGCCTTGACCGGTGTTGATGTTGCCGATGTACTGCTCGGCCATCAGCTTGGCGTTAGGTTCGGTGAAGTCCACCACCAAGAACGAAGCCGACACGCCGCGCTTGCGGTAGGTGTTGATGGCGTCCAGGCGCGAGCCGGTTTGCTGAAAGATCACCTTGCCGTTTAGACGCACGTTGATGTTCGTGATCATGGCTTTGGTGAAGGTGCCGCCGAGTTGCAGCAGGATACGGTTGTAGCTCATGCCGACAGGCAGAGAAACCGTGGCGATGCCGTTGGCCACCACGTTGGTGAACGGCACGTTTTTAATCAAAAGCATGTGAGCCCCTTAGAGTTCTGGAAAGGGACCGATCAGCCGACGATGGTGCTGATGACAGGGATGTTCACTTGCTTGGCGATGGGCGCCACCACGATTTTGGTGACAGCCATAAAGGCCAGGAAAACGGCGTATTGCTTTAAGTAAGCGTTCATGGAAAGGGCTCCAGGGTGTGAGTGAAATAAGAGCCCTGATGCTCTTTTCCGACCCTGTTTTTCCAAAGAAAACGCCCCAATGGGACGCAACCCATGGGGCGTGTTTTTTTGGCCGCTGGCCAAGCGATTTTTTTTTAACCTTTTGTGGTTTTTCCGGTCAATGTGTTGCGGTGGATGAACTGATAACCCGTTAGGTCGAGAATTTCGGCCGGCGTCACGCGCAGCGTTTTAGCCACGGCTTTCGCGTCTTCGTCGTAGGCGAGTCGCCCGGTCCAAACCTCCGAGCAGTTGCCCAAAAAATCCTTGTCCATCGACGCCGGGCGCTGACTCATGCCGAACAACTCCGTACCGTAGCCGCGCCCCATCATCACCAGTTCAGACCAGCCATCGGGCGCCCAGCTCGGCTTTGTCACCGTGTGGATTTCATCGGCGATGAACGTGACGTTGCGCGCCGCCATGGCGATCTTGCACACCGCGTTGAAATGGGCCTCGTCCACCTTGCGGTTCAGCCTCGGCTGAAACACGACATGAAACGGCCCAGTGCCTGCGGCCCGCACCACCTCCAGCACCTCCCCTGCCGACCGCACGACCACTGAGCCAGGGAACAGCGCGGCATAGTTGTCGATCGGTTCCTTTGGGCTCCAAATGATGGTGCGCCTGCGCGCCTTGGCCGCCAAGCACCTGCGCAGGTACGTCGTCTTGCCGCAGCCGGTGGCCCCCATGATGGCGACCACCTTGGCCTTGTTGGCATTGCCGCTCATGCGTAGAGCGCCGTTTGTGGCGAGACTTCAGGCGCTGGGGCGGTGTCCACTGGGGCGGCTTTCTGCGTGCCCTCGGCCTGCACCTTGGCTGCGGCCTGTTTTTCGTCGTTCATCTGCTGCGCAATGATGCGCGACGTTTGGTAGAGCACCGGCCCGGCGACCACCATCAGCACCAACTCGCACGGCATGGCGCCCAGGGTGAAGTTGTACTTGGCCATCACCGGGGCCGTGGCTTCGGCAATGCGCTGTTTCGTTTCCGCGGCCCACAGCGGCGCGCATTTGGGGGCGTAGCCGGTGGCCAGCGCGCCGAACATGTCCACCATGCCACGCGCTTCGTGGGCGTAGTCGATGACGGCAGGCGGTGGCGGTGCGTTCGGGTCTACCGGGTCGAGTTCGATAGCGCCCGCGTCGGCTTGTGCGGCGAGTCCCGCCAGTTGGTCGAGTTCTTGTGTCATGGTGGCTTTCAGAGTTCAAAAATGCCGCGTCTTTTAGGCGCTGGCGGTGGGGCTACTGGGGTGGCCACAGGGGCAGGCGCTGGGGCTTGCACCGGGGCCGGGCTGGTGGTGCGCGTGATGCGCGACATGGCCAGCGTGTGGGCTTCGGTTCCGGCCTTGGCGTAGGCCGAAAAATCGCACTGCTTGCACGACAGATCGAGCGTGCCGGTGTCGGCCTGTTTGACCGGCATGACCACGCCGCAACAGAGGCACTTCATGGTGCCGATGGTGGGTTTCAACTTAGTTGCCATTGGTCTGGGCTTTCAGTTGGGCGACTTCGTTGCTCAGGCAGAAAATCGCCGCCAAAAGCGCGTTCACGTACGAGCCTGCCATCGCCCGAATGCTCATCGGGGCCTTGCTCCAGGCTTCGATGGCTTCGCTCAACGCTTGCTCCGTCTCCGCTCGCGTCTGCGACGCTGTTTTTTCGTCCATTTTTCTCATCCTCCGTACAGTTATTGACACAGGTCCAAGGCGCGGCGGTGCCGCGCTTTTTAATCGTCCACACGTGCCGTGCGGACTCCACCACCCAGACCACCCGGCGCAGTGAACGGCCCCCCATATGGGCCATGTTCGCAGGGGTCCAAAATTCATCACTCTCCGTGACCACCCCAATGGGGCGTGCCCCAAGGGGTTCCCCATAGCGGCCCAAGGTGTCGTTGTGCCGCGTGGCTACCTTGATGCGGCTTTTGCGGCCACAGAACACACCGCCTTGGGCACGTGTGTATTTGTCCCAGGCGACAGACGCGCTCTCGCGGCCCGGCAATGTCTGCACCTTGTTGACGGCCTCCCAGGCTTCGACCAAATGGGCCGGGGCGTCGTCGGGCAGACCCTTGACGCGGCGCAGCTCGCGCCACACGCCCACAGGTGGCCCGCCGATCTGCTGAAACTGGCGTATGCCGTGCGTGCTGGCCCAGGCTTCGACGCGCGCCGAGGTGGTCACCGCGTCATTGCCAAACATGTCTTTCTCGAGGCCATAACCGTCGATGTTTTTGGCGACATATTTGGCGATGTAGCCCGCTGCGCTGCCCTTCCCCGCCAGGATGGGCTTGAAGTCCACGCCGTGCTTTTTCTCGGCCCGCTGGGTGTTCTGCCGGGCACGCTCGGCCACGTCAAAGGTGTGCACCAGCTTGGCCACCACGGCTTGCCGGTATTCCTTGCGCATGTACGCAAAGCGCAGGGGGCTAAACACGGGCGTTTTCATGATGGCCAAGCGCTGAGCGTTGCGTTCACCCTTGCCCAGCGAATAGCGGCGCACGATGGCATAGAAACGCGGTATTGCTGCGCGCTGGCAGTCGCCGGGCATGGCCGGGTCGAGGAACAACAACAGGTGCCAATGCGGCGTGCCGTCGTGGTTCGGTTCGGCGATGCGAAAGCCATAGAAGCGGATGCCGCGCCGGGCGCACTGTGCACGGATGCGCGCCCACACGGCGGCGTGTCGGTCCTGCGCATCGTCGGGCATGGTGCCGTCAAACTTGGGATTGAGAAACACCGCCTTGGTGGTGTGGTCCCGCTTGCCCTTTTTGGCCTTCACAAAGCGGTGCATGCGGCCCGGTGCCGTCATCGTCATGAACAAGCCCACGTGGCCCATGTCCAGGGCCAGTCGCTCAAACCCGGCAATGCGCGTCATCAGCTCGGCCCGGCGTATCAGCTTGTTGGCGGTGCTGGCCGCGACCAGCTCGGCCATGGTGAACTCTTGGCCGTCTTCATTGGTGGCGATGGTGTTCTCAAGCATCACAGCCGCCGCCCGCTTCATCTGCCCGTGGCGTTGCTGGCTGTCGTCGCTGACATAGCACTGCTGCGCGGCGTTGACGTAGCCCAGGCGAATCGCTGCGCCCTCCAGGGCCTTGGCGTGGGCGCGGCGCAGTTTCTTGCGCCACCACAGCGGGTCAGACATGCGGCCAATGGCCCCGGCGTCGGTCATCTTCTTGCCGCTGGGGGGCTCGACGTTGTTGGCCTTGCAAACGCCCTCCATGGCTTCGCGCACACGCTCTATGCCCATCGCAAAAGACGCGCCGTACAACTGGCCCTTGCCAAACGCCATTGCGGCCAGCTTGTCGGCTCGCCCGCAAATTTCTTCGTCGGTGGCATTGAGTGGCACGCGGGTGGTGCCGAGCTGCTCGACGGTGGCGCGCACCTCTGCATCGGCTTGCTTCTGCACCGCCCAGGTGCCGCCGTTCTGCTTACGTGCCAGCGCCCAGCGGCTGACCAATCGGCCTTGCCACTTGCGGGGCAGATGGCCCATAAGGCCCTCTACCCAGCGTGAGGCCCATTGTTCATCGTTGACGCGCTCAGCTCTCACGCCTTGACGACCTCCAACTGGTCTTCAGGCACGAACAGCGTTTTCACGCCGTCCGGGCGCTCGCAGCGCACGTCTACGTAGCCCTCTGGCGTGTAGCCGTGCACCTTGCCGGGCCAGCCGTCCACGAACGCATAGAAATCATCCCTTGCGCGAATGATGACCTGCGTGTCAACGAGTAAAAGCTGACCGCCCACGATCAAACCAGCACTTGCAGTTGTTCGGGGGTGAAGTGCTCTTGCTGGGCGTGGAGTTCTTCCGTCTCGTCCAGCATCACCAGCACGTCAGTGGCCGGGCCGACCTTGGGCTCGACCTGTTGCACCGTGCCCGCGCGGCCAGCGTGTGGGCTGTCCACGTCCTTTACTTTCACTTGATTCCAAACTTGCATTTCGATTTCCTATTGCCGGGGTTGTTGAATGGCCCGCCTGCTGCCCCGGTGCCAGCGGGTGGGCCGTTTAAGGGTGGGGGTTTTGTGATCTCAAGGGCAGGCCCAAGACGGCGGTCTCACGCTTAACTGGCGTATGCACTCACCACAAAACCCCCGTAAACCTAGTCGGCGTAGTCCCCAAATTCGGGGCCATACATGCGCTCACGTGGGCGGCGCTGTACGTCGATGGGGTGCACGTCGTTGATGCGCAGGCGGGCCGCTAGTGCTGCGGCCCGCTCGTTTGCATTCAGGCGCGCGGCTTCGCGTTTGGCCACGGCGCCGGTTGGGCAATCCATGATGACCACCGGCCCGCGTGGGCCACGGTAGGCGACAAGATTGGCTTGGGCGAAGTGCTCCATGTCAGCCCTGCCCTTCCGGCTTCTTGCGGTAGGCTTCGCGCTCGTCTGGCCACCACATCAAGGCATTGGCTTGAAAGCGGGCAGCGACCAGCAGGCGAGCGCCCACCAGCGTGATCAGGTCTTGGGCGCGGGCGCTCATTGAAACGTTCCCTTATGATTCGGCTTCCACAAATCAAAGCGATTCAGGGCGCGAGCATGAGCAATTCCGAGACGGCCACCCAGACGGCCCCAGAATGTGTTTTTCACCACAAGGCCGATACCGTCTCCACGGACCACGAAATAGGCATCGCCACAGTTGCGTCCCTCGGCGAAAACGCCACGCCAGTCGTTCAAGCCTTCAGTGGTGCCAAGGCTGAAAAGGTGCAGGCGGCTGAACCCGGCATGCCCCAGCGCACCTACACGGGCGGCGCAGCGCTCGTCGGAGTAGTGGGAACGATGGGCTACTTTGCTTGGGCAGTCCACAACCCCGGAAAGCCTTTGTTTTTGGAGCAATTTGGCGTCGGCCTCTTGCTCCTTTTGGCCGGCGCGGGTGCTCGCAGCTAGCGCCTCAAGAAATGCACGGGGCGCGAGATAGGCCCCGACTCCGATGACGATGGCAGTAGTCAACGCATGCGCTCTGTCAGTGCTTTGGGTTGTTCTCATGCGACCCCCAGCAGGTCGTTGAGAATCAGGCGCGCTTTTTCGGCTTCAGCGTGCATCCGATAGTCGCCACAGGCAGCAAGCTTTTTGCTGCTGTTGAGATGAACCACTGCCTTCGTAATCTGGAGCAGCGTCTTAGCGTGAAGTTCGGCCTGCTGACTAGTCAGCGCATGGCGCACATCTTCGCGCTCGTTATCCATTTGCTGTACCGCCACAGCCGCGTCGTGGAGCGTGCCCCAAATGTCCAAGCCATCAACAGCTTGCTTCACTCTGTCGATACGCCGCAATAGCTCGCGGTTTTGTTCGGTGGTAGGTGCCGTGCTCATTGCAAGGCCCCCAAGGCTGGCGGCACAGGGGCCGGGGCTGGCCACTGCGCCAGGATGGCAGCGGCTATCGGAGACAGTTTCATGGTTCCACCCATTTGCGACCCTGACACCCAGTAAAACGGCCCCCAAAGGGGCAGCGGCTGTGGGCTGGGTGGAAAGGGTCAGATGGTCCCGTTTGCCGCTGCGGGGCCGATGCTACATCAAGTAACTTTAATGCATCAAGTTCTATTGATGTTGCACGATGCTTTGATGCTTAATAAACTGTGATGCATCAACCCGTGGAAAGGTGTCCTACTATGTTTTCTGTAGCTGAATTGCTAGACCGTGCAAAGGCCAAAGCAAATATTGAATCTGACTATCGACTTGCAAAAGTCCTTCGGATAACACAATCGGCCGTCTCCAACTATCGAACCGGCAAATACCCGAATGCAGAAATTCTTGAGGCTCTATGCGCTCTAAGCGGCGACGACCCTGGTGTTGTAGTTGCACTCTGTGAGGCCGATAAGGTTAAGGAAGGCCCTTTGAAAACCATGTGGATGAGCGTGGCAAGTCGCTTGCAGCATGGCGCGGCAAGCGTTAGCGGGGTTGTCGCGCTTGTCATGGCTTTAGGCATGTTTACTATGCTTTTAGCAGCAGACGATGCATACGCAGAGCAGCCCCCCGCCCTACTCTCTTATTTTGATGCGGGATCGCCTGTATATTATGTCAAGTTCAAAAGGGGCTTATCAGCCTATGTGGCCGGGGCGCGTCCTCCGCGATGTGGTTCTAGTGCGTGACGGCGGCAAAGTTAGCACTCTTCATTGGAGTAAACATGTCTCGGTGCTGCGTCTTAACCTCCGTAAGGACGGTCGCAGTTGATTTGGTCTAGGGCATAGTCCGCGCGCGGCCCCTCGCCACGCTGATGCCGCTGACCCGGTCATCAGGTTTCTACCTGCTATAAGGCGCTTCCGCGCCATCGAAGGACACCAGGCTGAAAAGGCCGGCAGTTGTCAGCACTGATCAAAAACATACGCGTTAAGGACGACTGAAAAGAGTTCGCTGACACGAGGTACATCGAACCCCATCTTGACCAAATCACCATCCACCACCGTGCCGGTGAACTGGCCGTTCTGGCTCACAGCAAAGGTGTAGACCGTCTTGCCCGTCATCGACATGCGCCCGGTCACGTGGATGCCTTTGGTGTCGTAGGGCTCGAATTAGTCGTTGACGTCGACCACCCTCACCGCCTCTACCGGAACCGATGCCGCAGGGGGCGGAGCCGACACACGTTGCGCCGGCTTCGGCGCTTGGTGCGCAGAGCGAATGCCCTTCATCTTGATCATGTTGCAACCCTTTGGCTTATGGGGTGGCTTCGGCCAGAACGTATAGACCACCAATACCGCATGGAGGGTCAAGATCGGTCACTTGAGTCGCTTGAATTTCACCAGCAATGGGGTCACGTCGCTGACCGACGCTTCGGCCACCCGTGATAACCAACGGTCTTTAAATCCTGCCCTTGTTGTCGTCGCCCTGCCCGGCCTGACAGCCTTAACCGCGTTGGTCTATTCCTCCATGGGCAAGCGAGCGGCTTGCTGATGGTCAATGCATAGGCCGTCCAAGGCGCTTGCTCGCTCTGGATATCGCGTAATTCACCAAGCAGTACAGCACCGCCACCACAAGGTATACCGGCACCAGCGCGTGGTAGTTGGCGATGAGGACCTTGGCGTTCTGCATCAGCTCACCGTAGGTGACGACATAGCCGAAGGTGGTGTCTTTGACCACAATGACCAGTTGCGCGACCAGCGCCGGAATGATGTAGCGCAGGGCTTGGGGAAAGACCACGAGGAAGAAAACCTGGGCCTCGGTCAATCCCAGGCTTCGGGCGGCGTCGGTCTGGCCACGGGGAACGGCAAGCACGCCTGCGCGATAGACCTCGGCAACCACGGCGGCAGTACTCAGTCCGACGGGCAAGGTCAGCATCCAGTAGGTGCTCAGCTTGATTCCGACCGACGGAAGAACCAGAAAACACACGTAGATCAGCAGCAGCGTCGGTACGCCACGCAGGAATTCGATGACCGCAATGCTGGGCCAACGCGTGAGCCGCAACGGCGACAGGCGCCCTATCAGCAGCACCAGCCCGAGAACCAGTGCAATGATTGCGGCCGTGGCTGCCGATGCGAGCGTGCCAAGAAGGCCCTTGACCAGAAAGGCCCAGGTCGTCGGCCAGGCAAAGAAGTTCCAGAATCGCGCGTCAAACTGTCCCGCAGCATGGAACTGGTACACGATACCTGCGGCAAGCGAGAGCAGCACGGCCACGGCGGCGGCACTCGCTGCCCGGGTAAGAGTCTGACTTTCGGGACTCGGATCACCAAACAGAATGTCTTCCAGAGGACGGCTCATCGCAGTATCCGAACCTTCTTTTCCAGGGTGGCGCCAGCCCAGGCGATCAGCAGTCCAGACGCCACGTACATTGCAGCAGCCACTGCAAACGCGGGCATACCTGCGGCAGAGTCATTGGCGAGCTTGGCCACAAGCGCGGTGAGTTCCCGGCCCGGAAACGGAACTTGCGAGGCTAGCGAGGTCGATAGCATCAGCGCAATCAACAATGAGGTCATCGGCTGCACCACCGACCGCAACGCCTGCGGCAAGACCACCGCCGTGATGATGCGCATCGGGCGCATGCCCAGGCTGAGAGCCGCCTCCACTTGGCCGCCATCGACCGTGTTGATGCCGGCTCGCAGGTAGTCTGCCGTGAACGCGGAGCAAACCAGCGTCAGCGTCAGAATGACCGCCGGCTCATAGTCGATCAAGACCTGCAGATCGGGCAACGCAAACACAATGAAGATCAACAGCGCAGCACTGGGAATGTTTCGGAAGATCTCGACATAACCGGTCAGGACAAAGCGCAGTGGCCGCAGCGGGAACAGCCTGAGCACCGTCACGACCATGCCCAGCAGGAAGCCGGCCACAAACGACACCGCCGTGAGCTTCCATGTCAGCAAAAGGGCCTGCCCGAAGGCAGGCCCGTAGTCGGCCAGGAGTCTGGAGACACTACCCATTCGTTATGGGAGAGCGGGCGGTGTCGGAACAGCCGTGCTGCCGGTGCGCTGGCCGATGGACACAGTCCAGAGCTTGGCCCAGGTGCCGTCGGCTTCAATCTTCTTCAGGAAGGCATTGACGAAGGCTACGCCGTCCGAGCCCTTGGGCAAGCCGATGCCATAGGGGTCTTGCGCACCGAAGGGGGCGCCTGCGAGTTGCGCGTCGCCGGTACCCAGACTCAGGGCGTTGAGGAGCAGCGTGTAGTCGGTGACGTAGGCGTCCACGCGGCCTTGGCGCAGCGCGTCCAGGGCTTCCTGGTGCGTCTGGAACTCTTGTACCGTCGCCTTGGGCGCAAATTGCGCCAGGATTGCGGGGCCGGTGGAGCCGGCTTGCGTGGCAGTCTTCTTGCCGGCCAGATCGTTGTACGACTGGATGGCCTTGTTGTTCGACTTGACCAGCACACCCGCTTGTGAGGTGTAGTAAGGACCGGCAAACGAGATCTTCTCGGCGCGGGCTGGGGTGATCGAGTAAGTGGCAAACACAACGTCCACTTGGTCGTTGATGAGCACTTGTTCGCGCGTGGACGAGGTTACCTGTGTGAACTGGTACTTGGCCGCATCGCCCAAGATGTAGCGGGTGATGAGTTGGGCCAGGCCGGCGTCGAAACCACGGATCTTGCCGTCCTTCTCGTTCAGCAACGAGAAAAGATTCGAGGTTTGCGTGCTGCCCAGGCGCAGCGTGCCCGCTTGCTTGATCTTGGTGGCCCAGGTGCTCGAAGCAATGGTGGCGGCGTCGGCGACGGGGCCTTGCGCAACCAGCGCATCAAATGCAGCCGTATTGATGGGTGTGCCCTGCGCGAAAAGCGGCGCCCCGGTCACGATGGCCAACGCGGCTACGGTGGACTTCAGGATGGATTTGATCGACATGCATTCCTCTTGGGTGGTGTGTGACGCCAACGAATATATAGCAGTTGATATAGCAAGTTTGGCATATGCATACTGCGGCCGATCATGCCACCGCCAGGCACCCCGTGTCGACATGTCTCGAACACCGGCTTCTGCCTAGCCGCCCAGGCAAATTGGAAGGGAGTCTGCCGGAGATTTTTGTGATGGGCCCCGGTATTCGGCAAGGTATTGTGTCTTTCAAGTCGGGGGTGCCCCGCCTTGCTTGAAGATCCCCCTGGCGTCGTCAGCCCCTACTCTCGAAACGAGCCATCGATACGTTCAAGCAATCGCATCAACGCTGGCCAGTCGTGCAGTTCGCTGCCGTCTGGCTCTTTGAATTGTCTAGCGACCTTGCGGGCAACTTCCTCGCTGCACTCTCGCAATGCCGTTCCACCGGATTGCGCTGCAATCTGTGCCTGACAAGCCCGCTCCAGGTAAAACATCAGATCAAAAGCCTCGCGCACCGTTTCGCCTGCAGTCAAAAGTCCATGGTTGCGCAAAATCATGGCCTTGTTGGTCTCGCCCAAATCGCTGACCAAGCGCGGTTGTTCCCCTGCGTCTAGCGCCACGCCTTCGTAGTCGTGGTAAGAAATACCATCGTGAAAGCGCATGGCGTGCTGGGAAATCATGAGCAGCCCGCGCTCTTGTGCGGAGACCCCTATGCCTGCAGCCGTGTGTGTATGAATCACGCAGTTGAGGTCGGCTCTTGCGTGATGGATGCAACTGTGAATCACAAACCCCGCTGGGTTGCAGCCGATGCCCGTAGCGTCCAGAAGAACTCGGCCATCATGGTCAACCTTGACCAAGCTGGAGGCGGTGATTTCGTCAAACATCAGGCCATAGGGATTGATCAGGAACTCATTTGAAGCGCCGGGAACACGAGCCGAGATGTGGGTGTAGATCAGGTCGGTCATGCGGTAGTGCGCCAGCAGGCGATAGCAGGCTGCGAGATGCACCCGCTGCTCCCATTCGGCGTCGCTGACCATCGTTCGGACATGGGGGTAGATGTAGCGTGTGTTCATTGTTCGTACCCCAAAAATCCAGTCGCAAGACGCGCTTGAAGATGAAAGGCGCTAGCTAGAGCGAGAGCGAGAGCGCCGCATGTGATTAAATTTACACATTAGTGAAAAAATTAATCAGTATTTTCATTATTGCAGAAATTATCAAGCATGCAAATCCGGCCGATGCGAGTCGAGGTTCTTCGTCGGGAGAGGGTTCAGTACGAGGGTGGCGTCACGACCCAGACCAAGTCGGTCACGGTGCCTCCGGGGTTGCGATAGCGGTGGGGCGTACTGCTCGGAAAGCTGAAACTGTCACCTTCTGCCAGCAGGAAATGCTGCTCCCCAACCCATAGCTCCAACGATCCGCGCAGAACCACCCCGCCTTCATGCCCCACATGGTCGTAAAAAGCGGGGCCGCTTTCTGCACCTGGCTCCATGCTCGACCACAGCAATTCCAATGGCCCGTCGAGGTTGGGCGACAGCAGATAGTCCGCAATGCCGGAGGCGAAACTGAGCCGCCGACGGTGCGCTTTTCTTACCACCACGCCGCCATCCGAAGGCTCTGCGGCGGCGCCATCAGGAAAGAACCAGCTGATCTGAACCTCGAGCGTGTTGGCGATCTGATGCAAGTCGCTGATGGACGGCGTACTCAAGCCGCGCTCCACCTGACTCAAAAAACCGATCGACTTTCCGCATGCGCTACCCAGTTGCTGCAACGACAGACCTTTGGCCTTGCGCAGGCTTTTGATCTCGCGGCCAATCCACACCATCGCATCGGCATTTTTGTCTTCGCTTCGAGGGCGGGCCACGGGCTCGCTCTTAACTTGTCGGGTTTTTCGGGGAGCAGCCACAGCGCTGCGCGCGGCGGGCGGGGTCGTTTTCAGGTTGGTTTTTCTCATGTTCTCGCTTGCTGGGCACATCAAACGCGCTGCGCGCCGCCTGTCATACGCGGGTTGCCATCGTACAGCGCAGTTCCTTGTCTGGATTCAATCGCGGGTTTGATTTGCTGGAATTTCAATTTCAATAAATTCATTTATGTGAAAATTAACTTTGATAATTTCATGAAATGCATAAAATTCGCTGATCGAGCCGGCAAAGCTCGCGTTTTCAACCCACTTCCAGGAACCCAACATGCTCGCGACCACCGATCAAAACACAGCGCTTGAACAACGCCGCCAGGCGGCTTGCCCTCGCGGAGTCGGCGTACAAACCCAATCCTTCACGTCTCGCGCACAGAACGCCGAAATTTGGGACGTCAATGGCAAGCGACTCATCGATTTTGGGAGCGGCATCGCGGTGATGGCCACAGGCCACCGGCATCCGCATGTGGTGGCTGCGGTTCAGCAGCAGTTGCAGCAGTTTCACCACACCTGCTTCCAGGTAACCCCGTATGAAAGCTACGTCGAACTCTGCGAGAAGCTCAACAGCCGCACCCCCGGCACCTTCGCCAAAAAGACGGCGTTGTTCACGACGGGTGCAGAGGCGGTAGAAAACGCCATCAAGGTCGCCAAGGCTTCGACCGGCCGCAGTGCCGTAATCGCTTTCTCAGGGGCCTTTCACGGTCGCACGTTGATGGGCATGGCGCTGACGGGCAAGGTGCACCCCTACAAGGCCGGCTTTGGGGCGATGCCAGCAGACGTATGGCACGTACCCTATCCAGCCGAAGCCCTCGGGGTGAGCGTCGAAGACAGCGTGTTGGCCATTGAACGGTTGTTCAAGGCAGACGTGGACCCGAAACGGGTCGCGGCCATCATCATCGAGCCCGTTCAGGGCGAAGGCGGTTTCTACGTCGCACCCACGGCACTGCTGCGCAAGCTACGCGAGATCTGCGACGAGCACGGCATTCTGCTGGTGGTCGATGAAGTGCAAACCGGCTTTGGCCGCACTGGCAAGCTGTTTGCGCTTGAGCACCATGGCGTCGAGTTCGACCTGATGACCATGGCCAAAAGCCTTGCGGGTGGCTTCCCCCTGTCCGCTCTCACCGGACGCGCCGAACTCATGGATGCTGCCGCGCCAGGGGGGTTGGGTGGAACCTACGCCGGCCACCCGCTTGCCGTCGCCGCCGCACTGGCGGTACTGGATATCATGGACCGTGAAGCCCTGCCAAGCCGTGCAGAAATGCTGGGGGAGCGCCTCGTCGAAAAGCTCGACGAGATCAAACAAAAATTGCCTTCAATGGTTGAGGTGCGCCGGCTGGGTGCGATGGTGGGCATCGAGTTCCGAGGCGAAACCGGCACGCCGTTGCCCCAGTTCGTCAAACGTGTCCAGGATTTGGCCCTGGCCAAGGGCCTCCTGTTGCTCACCTGCGGTGTATATGGCAATGTGATCCGCTTCTTGTTCCCCTTGACCATCGAGACCGAGGTGTTTGAGGAAGGCCTTTCCTTGCTGGCTGAAGCACTTTTGGAGGCATGAGCACCATGCCCGTCCTGGCCGTTGCAGGGGACTTCCTGCACAACAGCACATCGACCCAAGAATTGTTCAGGAAGCGCCTGCCCAACTGGTCTATTGTCAAATCGACCGATGACGCCGCGCGCCATGCGGACGTGGCAGTGTGCTGGAACCAGCCCGCAGGCATATGGGAACACCTGCGCAAGGTGCGGATGGTGCACTCCATCGGCGCTGGGGTCGATCACCTGCTGAGCGATCCAAGCCTTCCGAACGTGCCGGTGTGCAGGGTCATGGACCACCATCAGGCCCGCAGGATGGCCGAGTACGTTCTGTGGTGCACGCTGTACTACCACCGCGGTTTTGATTCTGCGGGCCAGCACCAGCGCGAACGGATCTGGCAACGTCCGCCCAACCGGTCCGCTGGCGAGGTCATTGTCGGTGTGATGGGATTGGGACAAATAGGCGCGCTGATCGCGACAAACCTGAGCGGCCACGGATATGACGTTCGAGGCTGGTCGCGCTCAGGCAAGCCTATCGAGGGCATTCGGGTCTATGGCGGAGATGCTGACTTTGACGCGTTCTTGGCTGAGCTTGAGATCCTGGTCTGTGTGCTGCCGCTGACGAAGGAGACGACGGGCATGCTCGGCCGCGATTTGTTTGCACGGCTCAAACCAGGCGCCAAGCTCATCCAGTGCGGTAGAGGCCCCCAGCTTATCGAAGAAGATCTTGTCAGCGCCTTGAATTCGGGTGCATTGGGCGGTGCCATTGTCGATGTTTTCAACGAAGAACCGTTGGCCCCAGAGCATGCGCTTTGGGCGCATCCCAAGGTGCTTGTCACGCCACACATGGCAGCCGTGATGCCCATGCCAGACGTTGTGGAGCAGATCGCGGAGAACTGTGAGCGGCTGTTGGCGGGTGCACCACTGCTGCGAACGGTGGAGCGATCGGCTGGCTACTGAACGCAACGAGCGCGGCAAGCATTGAGGTGCCCAAGCCGCGTTCGTTCAGTAGCCACGGCATCATGCTGCAGGTCTGCCAAGACCAGTGAGGGCTTGTCCTCGGCATGTGACAGCACAACTCCGCTGGGCGCCACAACGCAGCTGAGGCCGTTGTACGTCAGGTCTCCCTCCTGCCCGCAGAAGTTGGCGTACGCCATGAACACCTGGTTTTCGTAAGCGCGGGTCGGGACGAGGTGTCGCGAAACGAAGTCGAATCCGACCATGTTGGCCGTCGGCACCACCATCAGGTCTGCGCCCTGAAGGGCCAAACGCCGGGCATTCTCGGGAAACTCTACGTCATAACAAATCAGCATTCCGATCTTCCAGCCGTGGAAGTTGAACGGCTGTTCTTCTCCCCTGCCCTCGGCAAAGATACCTCGATCGAGATCGCCAAACAGGTGCGTCTTGTAATACCGCCCCAGTGTGCCGCCGTTCGAATCCACGCACACAGCAGCGTTCATCACCTGCCCGCTTGAAGCACGTTCGGGGTGGCCAAAAACAATCGCGATGCCATGCCTACAGGCAATGTCTGCCACGGCCCTCTCCCGCCCGCTGCCCGCGTGTTCCGCGAGCGCGAAGGCCGCAGCGCGCCCAATGTTGTAGCCGGTTAGGAACATTTCTGGCGTGACCAGAAGATGTGCGCCTGCAGCGGCGGCCTCTCGGCATGCCTCATCAAGTCGCCGGATGTTGCCTGCTACATCGCATGGGCGCGGTGCACACTGCAGCAACGCCAGCCGCAGGTCCTTCATTCGGGCAGCACCATCGGTCCGATGTCTTTGAACACATCACCGGGACCGGGATTTTCGGCGTGTGTGCGTCCACCAAAGTGCCGCAAGATGCCCCACACCGCGTTCAATGACGTCTGAACCGCGCCTTCAACCCATGCGGGGGTCCAGGACACGTCGTCTCCCGCGATGAAAATGCCGCGTTCGGCCGCGGGCAGTGTGTCCTGCATGAAATGCGCGAACATTCTCTGGTTGTAGCGATAGTGGCCAGGCAAGGCGCCCTTGAAAGCGCCAAGAAAATGCGGGTCAGCCTCCCACGAAATGGAGATCGGGTCGCCGATGATGTGGCTGGCGATGTCGACCTTGGGATATATCTTCTTCAAGGCGCCAAGTGCGAGCTTGACCCGCTTTTCTGGTGACTGCGGGAGCATCTTCAGCGCGTCGCCCATCCACGCATACGACAAGCAGATCACGCCGGGTTTTTCTGGGCCGTTGTCAAAAAGGTAGGTGCCACGCGTCAAGCGATCCGTGAGCGTCATGCTCATGACATCGCGGCCGGTCTCGATGTCCTTATCCTTCCAAAAGGGGCGGTCCACCATGACAAAGGTTTTGCTCGACTGCATGTAGCGCGTGCGGTCCAGCGCCATCCACATCTTGTGCGAAAACAGCGACTCGTCGCAATCGATCTGCGTGGTGAGAAGCCAGCTTTGGCAGGTGGTCAGCACAGCGGCGTAGGTCTTTTGGTCACCCCAGCGATCAACCACGGCCAGGCGGCCGTCCGATTGGCGGTGGATAGCCTTTACACCGGCGCGGGGCGCGCCTGCATGCAAGCTGGACAAGGTGGTACCGGCTGGCCAGTGCACGAGCTTGTCGGGTGCATGTTGCCAAAGGCCAAGGGGCACTTGTTCAACGCCGCCAACAATCAACCTTTGCTCGTCGTCGCAGTTCGTCATGACCACGCGAAGAATCTCCAGCATCGAATTGGGAAAGTCGGAGTCCCATCCGCCCGTGCCGAACCCGACCTGGCCGAACACTTCTCGGTGCTGGAACGACAGCTTGGAAAAGGCTTTGGAAGTGGCCACAAAATCGTAGAACGTGCGATCGTCCCACAACGGAACCAACCTGTTCCAGAGCGCCTTCAAGGTCGGCACATCCCGGCTGCGAATCGCATCCTGAACCTCGGTAAAGGTTGCCCCGTCTTCCAGCGCCTCACGCCAGGCATCGGCAACTTGCCTGAACATCGGTGGCAGGTCCGCCAGCTTCTCGGCGTAATGCGTTATCCCTTCAAGATCTACCACCGTGCTGCCGGATGCTGGCGTCAACGGGTTGGGGAAGGCTCGGGTTTCCAGGCCCAGTTGGTCGACATAGTGATAGAACGCGGTGCCCGAGACCGGAAAGCGCATCCCCCCCAACTCGGCCACAACCCCCTTCGCGCCTTCGAAGGACTGTGAACGCAGGCGCCCTCCCATCTTTGATGCCTCGTAGATGACGGGCTTCAAGCCCAGTTTCATGAGTTCATAAGCGGCCACCATGCCGGCCATGCCTGCGCCGACGATGGCAACTTCAGCTCCATGATGTTCTGTCGGCAGCGCGCCCAAACCGGCGGGATGGCGAATCCAGTCGTCGAACGGGAAGGGAAAATCGGGACCAAAGACGGTCACTGGTGGCTTGTCTGCGTGATCCAAGGTCGAGGCTGTGTGTGGCATCTGGGTCGGGTTCAACTGAATCGTCAATACGTCTTAGACTGCGAAAGCGGGCATGCGCGCCCCGCCCTCGGTCGGCACGTGTCCTGGAATCGCCGCCACCAGCTCGCGCGCATAGGCGCTAGCCGGGCGCAAGAAGATGTCTTGCGCGGGGCCGATCTCCATCAGCTTGCCGCGCTGCATCACCGCGATGCGATGGCACAGCCGCGCGGCGACACGCAGGTCGTGCGTGATGAACACCATGCTGACGCCCAGCCGCTCACGGATCGACTCCAGCAAATCCAGGATCTGTGCCTGCACGGAAACGTCCAGCGCAGAAACCGCCTCGTCGGCAATCAGGATCTCCGGCTCCATCATCAACGCCCGGGCAATCGATAAGCGCTGCCGCTGTCCACCCGAAAACTCGTGTGGAAAGCGTTCGAGCGCGCTCGCGTCCATGCTGACGAGTTCCAGCATCTCCAGCATACGGGCGTGCACCGCGCTGGCATCAGCACCAAAATTCATCGGGCCTTCGGCCAAAGTCAGCCCCACCTTTCGGCGGGGGTTGAATGAGCGGAAAGGGTCTTGGAACACCATTTGCACGCGCTTGCAATAGCCCCGTGCATCTGCGGCATTCAGCGCAGAAAGCGGCTCACCATCGATCAGGATGTCGCCCGAAGTGGGAACAGCAAAACGTGCCAGGCAGCGGCCGAGCGTGGTTTTGCCCGACCCCGATTCGCCCACGATGCCAAGGGTTTCACCACGCGCCAGTTGCAGGGACACCTCGTTGAGAGCGTCCACACGACGGCGCTTGGATTTGAAGATGGAGGGCGTCTCGAATCGCATGCAAAGGTTGCGCACCTCCAATGCAGGAGTCGCTACGGGCTCGATGGCTCCAGCACGAAAGTCGCCACGAGGACGCGCATCCAGCAGTTGCCGTGTGTAGGCATGTTGCGGACGCTGCAGCACATCGGCGGCACTGCCCTGCTCGACGATGCGGCCCGACTGCATGACCACCACGCGGTCGGCAATTTCGGCCACCACATCGAAATCGTGGGTGATGAAAAGTACGCCGTTTTCGTGCCGCCCGCGCAACTCCTTCAGCAGGCGCAATACTTGCGCTTGCGAGGTCACGTCGAGCGCTGTGGTGGGCTCGTCGGCGATGATGAGTCCGGGCTCCATCGCCAGCGCCATGGCGATCATCACACGCTGGCGTTGCCCCCCGGACAATTGGTGCGGATATGCGTGCTGCAGGGTTTCGGGAGACGGCAGGCGCACGTCACTCAACAATGCCAGCACGCGTTGGCGCACCGTGTCGCGGTCCAATGCCTTCGCGTGGAACTCGAACACCTCTGCAATTTGGTCGCCCACGCGCATCAGCGGGTTCAGCGCAGTCATGGGCTCTTGGAAGATCATGGCCATGCGGTCGCCGCGCAACTTTTGCAGATGGTCCAGCCCCACATGCGTGATGTCTCGGCCGGCCAGCAAGATCTGGCCGCTTTCAAGTGTGAGCACGCCTTTGGGCAGCAGCCCCATCACGGCGCTCGAGGTGACTGACTTGCCGGAACCCGACTCTCCGACAACACACACAATCTCGCGCGCGCCCACGGTGAGTGAGACATCGTCCACCGCATAGCGGCGGTCGCCGCCGCCGGGCAGGCGTACCTTGAGGTGGCGGATTTCGAGCACGGGCGCAGCGGCAGCGGCAACCGACGCAGCGATCAGGGAATGATTGATAGCATCCATGGCATCAGCCCTTGGTTTTACGGGAAAGACGGGGGTCGAGCCGATCGCGCAAGGCGTCGCCGAACATGTTGACCGCCAGGATCAGCAGCGCCAGAAAGATGCCGGGATAGAGCACGATCCACGGCGCGCGTTGGAAGAACGGACGGCCTTCGGCAATGATGCCGCCCAGGCTCGGAATCTCCGGTGGAAAGCCCAGCCCCAGAAAGCCGAGCACGGCCTCGGTCAAGATGGCCGCCGCGCAGACAAACGTGGCCTGCACCACCAGCGGATTGATGGTGCTCGGCATGATGTGGCGCCATAGCACTTTCAGCACGGGTGTGCCGCAGCCGATGGAAGCCTCCACATACGGTGCTTCGCGCACCGACAGCACTACCCCGCGCACCAGCCGCGCAATACGCGGCACCTCAGGGATCGCAATAGCCGCCACCATGGTGACAAGATTGGCACCGCCAAGTGCGACCATCGCCACGGCCAGCAGCAGACCGGGAATGGCCATGATGCCATCCATGAAACGCATGATGGGCGCATCCAGCTTTCGCACATAGCCAGCGGCCAGGCCGATGACCAGTCCCACGACCACCGAGATGGCGCTGACCAGCGCTGCCAGCGTGATCGACAAGCGGCCGCCATACAACACCCGCGACAGCAGGTCGCGGCCCAACCCATCGGTGCCCAGCCAGTACATATCTGACGAAGGTTTGAGTCGTGCACGCGGCGTCAGCGCACCGGGATCATGCTGCGTCAGCCATGGCGCGCCGACTGTGGCCGCCACCAGCAGCACCAGCAACAGCAACGAGCCCAGCATGACCGGATCGTGCACCACGGCTTTGGCGGCTTGCCGCAAGCGTGAGGGGGAGCGGGTCAAAGACATTGAAGATGAGGGGATTGAGGACATCAATAGACTCCGGATCGTGAGGACATCAGTAGCGGATGCGAGGGTCCAGCACCACGTAGGCCATGTCGATCACCAGGTTGACGAAGACATAGATGAACGAGAAGAAAAGAATCGTGCCCTGCACGACGGGGTAGTCCCGGGCCAACACCGAATCGACGATCAGGCGGCCCACGCCAGCGATGTTGAAGATGGTTTCGGTCACCACTACACCGCTGATCAACGTGGTGAGCGCCACGCCGACGATGGTGACGATGGGGATGGCCGCGTTGCGCAGCGCATGGCGAAACAGCACGAAGCGCTCCGTCACCCCCTTGGCTCGGGCGGTGCGCACAAAGTCCTCGCCCAGCACGTCAAGCAGGCTGGCGCGGGTGATGCGGGTGATCAGCGCCACAAAGACCATCGCCAGCGTGATTGTTGGCAGGACCATGTGCGAGACGTATTCGCCCAACCCCTCGTCCAGCGATGCATAGCCTTGCACCGGCAGCCAATTGAGCTGAACCGAGAACACCAGGATCAGCAAGTAGCCGACCACGAAGACCGGCACCGAAAAGCCTAACACCGCACCGGCCATCACGCCCCGGTCGATCATGGTGCGGTGCCGCCAGGCGGCGAGCACTCCGAGCGGAATCGCCAGGGCTACGGTCAACAGAATGGCCCAAGCCGCGAGCGAGAACGTCGGGCCGAGCCGGTTCTTGATCAGCAGGGTCACAGGCTGCTTCGACTGGATGGAGTGGCCCAGGTCACCTTGCGCCAGCGAGGCCATCCAGCGCACGTATTGCGTCCCCATGGACTGATCGAGCCCCATTTCCGCGCGGATGGCAGCGATCGTCTCCTCGCTCGCCATGTCCCCGGCAATGACGCGGGCGGGGTCCCCGGGTGCTAGCCGCAACAGCAGGAACACCACGGTGGCGACAATCAGCATCACCGGGATGGCGGCCAACAAGCGTTTTAAAACAAGTTCTAGCATGGGTGTCTCGGCAGGGGTAGATGGGTTCGCCGTCGGCAGCTTTACTTCTTGCCGTACCAGAACAGAGGAATCAAGGCCTCGGTCATGCCTTCCAGCTTGGCCGGGTTGTAGGCCTTGAACTTGGAGTAGGCGCCCAGGGGTACAAAGAAAACCTGTTCGTAGCTCAGTTTCTGGATCGCCAGTGCGATCTGCTTCTTCTTGGCAACGTCGCTCTCCTCGGCAAACTGGCCACGCAGTTGCTCCATCTCATCACTCTTGGCCCAGCCGATATACCCCGACTCGCCCCGGCCGTCCAGGTTGGGGTTGGTCAGCGGGCTCATCAAGTCAAGCGCGGCAAAACCGGTTTGGAAGATGCTCCAGCCGCCTTGCGACACTGGGTCTTTCTTCGAGTAGCGCGACAACAGCGTGGCCCAGTCCATGGACTGGATTTCCACGTTCATGCCAATCTCCTTCAGGGCCTGCGCGGTGACCGAGGCCAGGCTCGACAAAGTGGCAAGGTCTGTGGGGTGCAAGATGACGACCTTGGCTCCGTCGTATCCGCTCTCCTTGAGCAGGGCCTTGGCGCGGGCCAGATCAGGCTTCTTCGTCTGCGTAGCGCCTTCTTCGGACGCATACGGCGACGCACAGGAAAGCACTGCTCCGCACGACTGGTACAACTTAGCATCGCCGATCTGTGCATCCAGATAATCGGTCTGGTAAAGCGCGGCCAGCGCGGCGCGGCGCACCTTCAGGTTGTTGAACGGTGGCTGGAGCCAGTTCATGCGCATGGTGAACATGTTGGTGCTCTTGCCGTAAGGCTTGAGCGCGATGCCCTTGGCGCCTTCAAGCTGCGACATGAAATCGGGCGGCACGTCTTCAATGAAGTCGACTTCACCATTGCGCAAGGCATTGATGGCGGTCTGCGGGTCAGGAATATTGACCAATTCAATCCGGTCGGCCATGGCAATCTTGCCGCCCGCAAAGGCACTGGACGGCTCGCTGCGCGGCACATAGTCGGCAAACTTGACGTAGGTCGCCTTCACGCCGGGTTGAAAGTTGGCCGCCACGAATTTGTAGGGCCCCGTTCCCACCACTTCGGTAATGGCCTGCGAGATCGGTGTCGACGCGAGGCGTTTGGGCATGATGAAAGGCGCCGGCAAATTGGGCTTCGCCAAGGCCTCCAACAACAAGCCAAACGGCTTCTTGAGCTGGATCACGACGGTCGCGGCGTCCGGGCTTTCCATTTTGGCTGTGATGGCCATCAAGCGTTGCCCCACCGCATCACGGTCGGACCAGCGTTTGAGGGAGGCGAGCACGTCCTCGCCCGTTACAGGCGAGCCGTCGTGAAACTTCAATCCTTTGCGCAAGGTGAAGGTATAGGTGAGCTTGTCGGCCGACTCCTTCCAGCTCTCGACCATCTGCGGCTGCGGCTTGCCCGCTGCATCCAGGGCGAAGAGCGTCTCATACACCATATAGGCGTGGTTGCGCGTGATGTAGGCATTGGTGATGATGGGATCGACTACGCGCAACGGCGCCTGCAACACGATCCTGGCCACCGTCTCGGCATGGGCGGCGGAAAGCGGCATCAACGTTGCAGTACTGGCACCGCCCATCGCCACTGCGACCAACAACCCACGAGCAAATGACGCTGGTACAACACCTGACAGCGCGGCCTTTTGCGCCAACTTGAACATCACGGTTCTCATAAAGATTCCTTCAACAGACAAAGGTGGATAAGACTTTGAGTGACCTGCACTCGCTCAAACGAACAAGGGCTTGCGCCCCGCCCAAGGGGCCAGACGCTCAAGCTGTGCCGACAGCGTCAGCAGCATGTCCTCGCGTCCGAAATGGCCAATCAGTTGCGTGGCCACCGGCAGCCCCTCGGCAGTCCACGACAGCGGCAGGCTGACGGCAGGAATGCCAGCGCCATTGACCACCGGCAGAAAGGTGGAATAGGTGGCCGCGCGCTCGCGATAGGCGCGAAACCCCAGTTGCTCGGGAGAGTTCAACGACAGGTATTCAAGCTTGCAAGGCAGTTGCGTGAGTGTTGGCGTGAGCAGCACATCCACGTTGGCCATTGCACCCGCCAACGCTCGGCCCACCGCATGCAGGCATGCCACCGACTCGATGTATGACGCAGCCGAAAGACCTTTGCCGACGTGGTAACCGTCGAGCAGCACCGACTCCAGATCGTCGTCGCGCAGCGGGCGACCCAGCGCCTTCAGGCGTGCGTCCACCGACGCCACGATATTGCTCGCCAGAATGCTGCCGTGGGCCAGCACAAACGCGTCGTAGTCAAGTGTTGGCAATGTGGCCTCGACCACCTCGTGGCGCAATGCCGTCAGCAACGCGGCAGTGTGGTTGACGGCAGCATCGCATTCAGCAGCGATGCCGATGCCATTCCAGCCGCCGCGCAAGATGCCCACGCGCAACGGGCGCACATCGGCTTCACGTACCGCGTCCAGAAAGGTGCCGTTTTGCGGCGGTGCGGCATACGGGTTGCCGGGCACGTAGCCGCTGATGGCATCGAGGGCAGCCGCCGTGTCACGCACCGAGATGCTCAGCACACCATCGGTTGCCATGCCTCCCCAACCTTCTCCGCGCTTGGGTCCAGCGGTGATACGGCCGCGCGAGGCCTTGAGGCCGAAAACACCACAGCAGGCCGCAGGTGTACGGATCGAGCCACCGCCATCACTGCCGTGTGCCACAGGCACGATGCGCGCCGCTACGGCTGCCGCCGCGCCGCCGCTGGAGCCGCCAGCCGAGCGAGTCTTGTCCCAGGGATTCAAGGTGGCGCCGCCGTTGCGCACGGCATCGGTGGTACCGGCCATACAAAACTCGGGCACCGTGGTGCGTGCAAACGGAATCAAGCCAGCATCTTCGAAGCGGTCTGCCACGATCGCGTTGTAGTCGTAGACGGTGTCATTGGTCAGCCGCGAGCCAATGCTCGACGGAAAACGGCTATGCGCCAGACCAGAGTCCTTGAGCAGAAACGGAATGCCGCGAAAAGCACCACGCTGGGCCCAGTCGGCTGCGATCTTGCGAGACTCCTCGTAGCGCGGGTAGGTGATGGCGTTGAGCGCCGGATTGCGTTCCTGCGCCAACGTAATTGCGCAGTCCATCAACTCGGCAGAACTGACTTCGCCACGGTCGAGCAATTCGGCCAGGCCCAAGCCGTCCAGATCTTGGTATTCGCGTGTGTTCATGAGGTCACCTGGTGATCGCGTACAGCCACTCCGGGTAGTACGGCATCCAATTCGATTTCGATAAAGGCTCCGTCGGGAAGGCTTGCCACCCCGACGACTGTGCGTGCTGGCCGTACGGCATCCGGCCAGGCGGTTTGCAGGATGTTTGACGCCGCATCAAGCACTGCGCTGTGGGCAGTGAAGTCAGCGGTGCTCCGCAGAAAACCGCGCAGACGGCAAACGTCCAGTCGCTGCGGCAACACACCACCGCACGCTGCGGCCACGGCAGCCAAAAGATTCAACATCGCGGTTTCGGCTGCGGCAAGCATGGGCTCCAGCGGTCCCCCTGGAGCGCAAACACCCGCAACAGCCACACCGTCGATGCGGCAGGTCTGGCCGCTGACTGTGAGGCGCTGGCTTGCTTGGGAGCCCTTGGTTTCGGTGGCGCCCTCATGTAACGGCGACAGATGGAACGGGGCATAGTGCCCCCGGGGCTGCGGCACGGGTGGCAAGCGGTAGCCCGCCTGTTCCAGTCGTTGCTGCGGTGTGGTGGCACTCATACCAACTGACTCCGGCCGTTGTGCTCCGAAGGCCTCGTGAGCAATCGATGGATCAATGGATGAATACGTGTCTGAAAAGGTGGTCGATGTCGCACGGTGATTCCGGTTGCATGAAGTTGGTTTCATGCTAAAAGCGCGACGCCCATCAGACCAACCGGAACACGACATCCCAGCAACCCGTTTGCGACAAGACGATGACACACCCCCAGGAAAACCCGCGCTTGGCGCAGCACACAGCCTCGATCAGGCCAAGCGCTTACGCCAAGCCCCTGGAGACACGCCTTCGGCCGCAGTGAAAACCCGCGTGAAATGGCTTTGGTCGGCAAAGCCGCAGGCAGCGGCAATGTCAGCCAACGTGGTCGCATCGCGCTTGAGCATGGCGCGTGCCCTCTCCAGTCTTTCGCGCGTGAGCCACTGATGCGGCGTGCTGCCGGTGGCCTCGCGAAATGCCTTGCTGAAATAGCTGCGCGAGAGTGCGCATGCATCGGCGATGGCCGCAATGGAGACCGATCCACCAAGCCGGGAGCGCAGCATGTCCTTGGCCTTGGCCTCGATATGCCGAGGCAAGGCCGTGCAGGTTTTGTTCAACGGTGCGTTGGGGCTACCGTATTTTTCTAGCAGGTAGGTGGTGATCACTTCGCCCATCTGGTCCCAAAAGAGACCGCTGGCTTGAGCTGGGCGCTCCAATACAGAAACGATGGCGCGGGCCAAACTCGCGATGACCGGATCTTTGACGTCGCTGACGCAGTTGAGCGACCGCGCGCGCATACTCCGCAGACCTTGCCGGCCAAGCGCGCGGGCCACCGAGCTTTGCGGAACTTCCATGAGCAGGAAGTCTGTTCCCCCTGGAAAAAGGGTGTCAACGGGGGCTTCGAACCTACGGATCGTGATGCAGGACGCATCGGACATCTGGTCCTGAGCCTGCTGGCCCAGGGACACACCGACCAGATAGCCGCTTTCCGACACGAGCGTGCCCACCAGCCCTTCTCCGTGGGCCGACGCCTGCCGTCGATGAAACGCAACGCCGCAGGCGGCAATCGTCAAGCCGGTTGGCCCCATGCGGCCTGCCCGCTCAGCCAGCAGCCAACGCGACGGCCAGCTTCGTCAAAACGCGCCTTCACCAAAATGGCCGATGGCCTGCCCATGGCATCGCCTTGGCGCACGGTACACACGACCGGCGCTTCAACTGTGCCGACAGCCACGGCTCCGATGGCTGCAAGATGCCCCCACAGTGCGGCCGCCGCAATGCCGGTGGCGGCGTCTTCGGGGTACCCCGACGATTTGGGAAACTGGCGTGCCATGACCACGGGCTCTTCCGCTGCCGACAAGTCAGCCTGTGCGTAAGGGTAAAGGCCTGTCGAGTCAATCGACGCACACAACGCTTCCATGGCGGAAAAATCAGGTCGCAGAACCTGCAGCGCCGCCACATCAGGCATGGGGACCAGGGTCTTGATGCGGCTGGTGCTGGCATTGGTCATCTGCGGCACACCGGCCGCAGACAACCCCAGTACGGTGCCCACACGATGCGCCGCATCGACAGACAACGCCTTGGTCTGCACCGCCGGCTGCGAGATCCAAACCCGGTGGCCCACATCGTCCCATTCGGCGTCGACCAGCCCGCTCATGGTTTCGATACGCGCCGCACGGGTAGACCACCAGCCCCATTGGCGCATGGCCCACAGCGTCCCCACGGTGGCATGGCCACACATCTCCATCTCGTGTTGCGGCACGAAGAATCGAAATCGCCAGTCGGCTCCTGGCTTGGAGGGTTTCAACACGAAGGCCGACTCGTGTCCGGTTGCGTGAGCGATGGCCTGCATGTCTGGCGCAGACAGCGCTGAAGCATCAGCCACCAAAGGCACCGGGTTGCCGCCGCCGGGACCACCAATAAAAACGTCTACCTGGCGCAACTCGCCCGTAGCAGGCGGCATGCTTGGTGGTGCAGAAAGAATGCGTTCAGTCAATTTTGGCTCCCACGGCTTTGGCGATGCGCCCCCAGTAAGGGATATCGGCTGCGACGGCGGCTTGCAACTCAGCCGGCGTACTTGGGCGGGCATTGATGCCCTTGGCGGCAAAGTCGGCCGATACGGCCCGATCCGCCAATACCTTGTTCAACGCCTGGTTGAAGCGTTGCACCACCGGGCCGGGGGTCCCGCGGGGAAACGCCACGCCATACCAAAGCGACTGGGTGAAATGGGGTACACCTTGCTGCTCAAAGGTCGGCACACCGGCCAGTAGGGCATTGGGTGCCGTTGTGGCCACAGCCACCAGCTTGCCGCTGCGGATATAGGGCACCAGGCCCGCCGGATTGTCGAACATCAACTGCACCTGGCCGCCCATCAGATCGGTATAGGCTGGAGCGGCGCCCCTGTAAGGAATATGCACCAGCGGCACGCCGGCATAGGCTTTGAACTGCTCGCCGAGCAAGTGGGATACGGTGCCGGCACCTACGGAGGCAAAGCTGTACTGCTGCGGGTTCTGCTTGAGCGTGGCGATGAGCGACTTGACATCCGCGCCGTGGAGTGCCGGGTTGACGGCCAGCACGTAGGGCGACGTCCCCAAAAAGCCGGCGTAGGCAAAGTCCTTGGCGGGGTCATACGGCAGGCTTGGGTAGACACTCACGCTGACCGCATGGGTGCTGGTGGTGGCCAGTACGGCCGTATAACCATCAGGTGAAGCCTTGGCAACGTAGGCTGAACCAATCGTGCCGCCCGCGCCCGCGCGGTTGTCAATCACGATGGGCTGGCCAAGTTCCTTCTGCAACTGCGATTGAATACTGCGGATGGCCAGGTCCGTTCCCCCGCCAGGGGGAAACGGAACAACGATGGTGATGGGGCGACTAGGCCAAGCCTGGGCGCTGGCGGCCAGCGGGCTGAGGCTGGCAACGGCCGCCACCGTCGCAACCCATGCCAAGGCATGCCGACGCGACGGGGATGAAGGGTAAGCGATCACGGGAGCTCCAAAGGCACAACGATGATGTCATGCTAGGAACAGTTGCTTGTACACGCGAACCCAAAGACGACAACACGGCAACCGATTCGCGACAGGCGAACCGCTGCGCCGCCAAAAGTTTAGGCTGGCACCTCACGCAGTAGCCTGTTGAGATGCCCGCTGTGGGTGAAACCGAGGTGAGGACTGACCCTGGCCGGCGACATACCCAATGCCATCAGTTCGCGCGCCTTGGCGGCTAACAGAAGACGGCGCACGGCGACGGGGCTATTGCCCAGTTCCGTTGCGCAAGCGCGCTGCAGACCACGAACCGAGACCCCCAACTCATCGGCCACCGCTTCCACCGTCGGCATAGGGGTTTCCAAGTCAAGTGCGCGCGCAAAACACTTCAGCATCCGCTGCGAGACCGACTCCGTCTGATCCGAATGCTCCGAGCGCAGCCACTGCGTTGGCTGGCGCGTCGCGAGTTGAGCCATCAGCGCCTGCACCAGAGGCTCGCCGCTGGCCGGTGCCAGTGCTGGCGCAGCCAACGCATCCAGCATGGCTACCGCCGCCGCATCCAGTTGAAATACCCCATAGTGGCTGCGCCGGCCCAACAGTTCGGGCCGCAAGTACAGCTCGCCATGGCGTTGACGATGCGCATAGGAGCGTGTGCTGTGCGCAGCAGAAGCAGGCAGCAGCAAAGCCATGTTGCGGACCAACTGCAGCCCCTGGGGCGCTGTACCGGGCTCAGGCATCCAGCGGCTGTCGAGCGCCCCGAGCTTGGGCCACAGCAGCATTGCGCAGTCGTGCATATGCCAGTCGAAGTGATAGTTCGGTTGGCTGCTTTGCCGCAGGAAGTAGGTCTGCTCCGCTGTGACGGCAAGCTTCGATGAAAGAGGAATAGTGATGGCCATGACGTTCCTGCAGTAACGTTTAGACAAGCGATTTTCATGCCACTGCCCGACCCGCCTTGCTTGTGCGGCGGAGCCAGAGATTATGACCGCCGATGCTACTTTGCTCAGATGGGCATGCGCATAAAAACCTGCTCGATAAGGGTAGTACATCTACTCGAGCGAAATTGGCATGTGCGCAGAAAAACTCTCCCCAGAACACAAGAACCGCAGGAGGCAGGCGTTCGGTCTCCATTGTCAAGCACGGGCGCGTTGGTAAGAGATCGCAACGCCACGAAAAGGGTCAGGCGCAAAACTTGCTGTGCCACTGCATGGCTGAAACTTCGACGGCGCGGCAAACCAAGGCCGCCAAAATTACCCGGATGGACCGTGATGGCGACAGCACGGTCCAGTCGCTCATGCGCGCACTGCAGCTCTTGGAGTTGCTGGCCAACGACGACGATGGCTACCGTTTGGTGGACATTGCAGCACGCAGCGGGCTCTCCACTTCCACGGCGCACCGCCTGTTGACCACGCTTGAACAGCGTCAATTTGTTCACTTCGACCGTGAAACCAGCCTCTGGTACGTCGGTGTTCGCTGCTTTTCCGTGGGCGCCGCGTTCGCGCGTCGGCGCAACATGGCGTCCGTAGCGTTACCCATCATGCGCCGGCTTCGCGACCACAGCGGCGAAAGCATCAACCTCGGCATCGCAGACCTGGGCGACATCGTGTTCGTCAATCAAGTGGAAAGCCGCGAGCAAATGCGCGCCATGGGCAAGTTGGGTTTTCGTGCACCGCTGCATGGCACTGCCATGGGGCAAGCCATTTTGGCGGCCATGCCGGAAGACGATGTCTTGCAGTACCTGCGGACCTATGGCTTGCCCAAGCTCACCAACAACACCATCGCGCGTGCCTCGCGCCTGCACGAAACCTTGGGCGAAGTGCGTCGCGCGGGTTATGCCGTCGACGACGAACAGAACGCGCTCGGCCTGCGTTGTATCGCGGCCGCCATTTGCGATGAACTAGGACAACCGCTGGCCGCCATCTCTCTGGTGGGGCCCACCCAACGCATCAAGCACACCGACTTTGCGGGTCTGGGCGAAGTGGTGCGCGCAGCGGCTGACGAGATCACCGTGGCCTATGGCGGGCGCCTGGCCCATGCCGCTATTCCCACGCCAAATCCATCTCAAGCCATTGATTTTTAAGAGAGTTTTCGCTTCATCCCGCGCTGCGGAATAGTCTGCAATCGCCACGCGCCTCGCGGTCCAATCACGTCATCAATCGCCAGATGTCCTGGCGCCTCTTCCGTGAAAGGACGCATGCAGTGAGCACTCCGCATTTTGATTTTTCGAACGCTGGCTTGACGCGACCACGTTGGCGCAGCGCCCGCGCCCTGGCGGTCGGTCTGGCACTTTGCGCCACGCTGGGTGGTGCATGGGCCGCAGGCACATTGCGCGTGGCCATGACCACATCCGACATTCCTCTGCCCAACGGGCAAACCGACCAAGGTGCCGAAGGACAACGCTTCATCGGCTTCGCCTTGTTTGAAGCGCTGATCACCTATGACCTCAGCACCGGCGACAAACCACCTCAGTTGATCCCGGGCCTGGCCACGGAGTGGAAGGTCGACGCCAGCGACAAAACGCGCTGGACGTTCAAACTGCGCCAGGGCGTGAAGTTTCACGATGGCTCCGCCTTCTCGGCCCAGTCGGTGGTCTGGAACTTCGACAAACTGCTGAACCCACAATCCGAGCAGTTCGACCCCAAGCAATCGGCGCAGGGCAAGGGGCGCATTCCCACCATCAAGAGCTACCGCGCAATAGACGCCAACACGCTGGAGATCACGACCAGCGAGCCGGATGCCCTGCTGCCTTTCCAACTCGCGCTGATCGTCATGTCCAGCCCCGCACAGTGGCAGGCGGTAGGCAAAAGCTGGGACGCATTCTTGAAGTCACCCTCGGGCACCGGCCCGTGGAAGCTGCAGACCTACGTGCCGCGCGAGCGTGCCGTGCTGATCCCCAACACCGGCTACTGGAATGCGGCGCGTATTCCCAAGCTCGACGCCATGGTGCTGTTGCCGGTGCCAGATGCGTCGGCTCGCGTCGCGGCTTTGCGCTCTGGCCAGGTGGACTGGATTGAAGCCCCGCCTGGGGAGTCGATCGCTGACCTGAAAGGCGCAGGGTTCAACATCACCAGCAACGTCTACCCACATGTGTGGCCATGGCATTTCTCTCGCGTGGAAGGCTCTCCGTGGAACGACATCCGCGTGCGCAAAGCCGCCAATCTGGCCATCGACCGCGAAGGCATGAAGGAGCTGCTGGGCGGCATGATGGTTTCGGCCAAAGGCATGGTGCCCCCCAACAGCTCGTGGTTTGGCAAGCCGACCTTTGACGTGAAGTACGACTTGGCCGCCGCCAAGGCGCTGATGGCCCAGACCGGGTATTCCAAGGCGAAGCCGCTCACGGTGAAAGCCATCATTTCGCCCTCCGGCTCCGGCCAGATGCAGCCGCAACTGATGAACGAATTCATTCAGCAGAACCTGGCTGAAATCGGCATCAACGTCGAATTCGACGTGCGCGACTGGAATGCGTTGCTGGCCAACTGGCGCGCAGGCGCCAAGGACCCTGGCAGCAAAGGCGCTGCGTCTACCAACAGCTCCTACTTCAGCCAAGACCCGTTCACGGCGCTGATTCGCCACGTCGACAGCCGCTTGGTCGCGCCCAAGGGAACGAACTGGGGCTACTACGAAGACAAGGACATGGACGCAATGCTCGACAAGGTGCGCACGGAGTTCGACCCCAAGGCACAACTGGTCACGCTGCAGAAAGTGCATGAAAAGTATGTGAACGATGCGCTGTTCCTGTTCGTGGCACACGACGTGGCTCCGCGCGCCATGTCGAAAAAGGTCAAAGGCTTTGTGCAGGCACAGAACTGGTTCCAGGACTTCACCACCATCTCGATGGACAAGTAAGCGCACGGCCTGTACCTCTGCACAAGCGATATCAGCGACATCAGCAACATGCTTCACTACCTCATCAAGCGCGTGCTCTACGCGGTGCCGATCGCGCTGGCGGTCACCCTGCTGTGCTTTTCGCTGGTGTACCTGGCGCCTGGCGATCCGCTGCAAGCGGTGCTGCCGGCAGACGCTTCGCAAGAGGTGGTGAACAGCATCAAGGCCGAGTACGGGCTCGACAAACCTTTGCCCGCCCAGTATTTGCTGTGGCTGAAGCGCGCGGTGACGGGCGACCTGGGCAAGTCCATCAGCTCAGGCCGCCCGGTGGCCGATGAAATTGGCAAAGCCATCGGCAACTCGTTGCTGTTGGCCGTGCTGGCGGCCACGCTGGCGTTTACGCTGGGGGGCGCACTCGGCGTAGTGGCCGGTTATCGACAAGGTAGCGCCAGTGACCGCGTGCTCTCGGCCCTCGCTATCGGCGGCGTTTCCATTCCGCACTACTGGCTGGGCATTGTGTTGGTGGCAATTTTTTCAGCCAAGCTGAACTGGCTGCCGTCCATGGGCGCTGGGCCGGATGGTTCTGGCGGCTGGTCGCTGTCGCAACTGCCGTATGTCATCTTGCCGGTGTTGACCCTGGCCGCGATGCCGGCCGGCATTGTGATGCGTTCGGTGCGCGCGCTGGTCGCAGACACCTTGTCCAAAGATTTCATCATGGGCTTGGTCGCCAAAGGCATGGGCCGGGGCGCGATCTTCCGCCATCTGGCAAAGAACATTGCCCCCACCACGCTGGCGGTGTTTGGCGTGCAACTGGGCTACCTCATGGCGGGCTCTATTTTGGTGGAAACGGTGTTCTCCTGGCCAGGCACCGGCCTGCTCCTGAATACGGCCATTCTGCAGCGCGACATCCCCTTGCTGCAGGGCACGATCTTTGTGTTGGCGATGTTTTTTGTCGCGCTCAATCTCGTCGTGGACCTTTTGCAACCCCTGTTCGACCCTCGGATGAAACGCGTATGAACGCCATTACCTCCGCCTCCACGCATCCTCCTGCGCAGCCAATCCAGCCCCAAAGCCATTACTGGCGTGACGTGGGAGGGCGTCTGCTGCGCGACCGCGTTGCGGTCATCTGCCTAGGGGTGCTGGCTTTGCTGGTGTTGGCCGCTTTAGCCGCGCCGCTGATCGCGCCCAGCGACCCCACCAAAGGCAGCGCCCTGCTCCGCCTCAAGCCCATCGGCACACCCGGCCATTGGCTGGGCACCGACGAACTGGGCCGCGACATGTTGACGCGCCTGTTGTATGGGGCGCGCCTCTCGTTGCTGATGGGCATTGCGCCCGTGGCCATGGCGCTGGGCATCGGTGGCACCTTGGGCATGGTGGCCAGTTTCATTGGAGGAAAAGCCAACGCCATCATCATGCGCAGCGTGGACGTGGTGTTCGCGTTTCCTTCTGTTTTGCTGGCCGTCGCCATTGCGGGGGCGCTGGGCGCAGGCGTTGGCAACACGCTGCTGGCGCTCACCATCGTGATGATTCCCCCCTTGGTGCGCGTCACCGAAAGCGCCGTCACCCAAGTGCGCGCGATCGAGTTCATTGACGCCGCACGTGCCAGTGGCGCAAGCAATGCGCAAATCATGCGCCTGCACATTTTGAGCAACGTGGTGGGGCCGGTTCTGGTGTATGCCACGAGCCTGCTGTCCGTCTCCATCATCATGGCTGCGGGTCTGTCGTTCATCGGCCTGGGCGCCAAGCCCCCCACCCCGGAATGGGGCTTGATGCTGAACACCCTGCGCAACTCGCTCTACTCGCAGCCCATGCTGGCGGCGTTGCCGGGCGTGATGATCTTCATCGTGTCACTGTGCTTCAACCTCGTGGCCGATGGCCTGCGGCAAGCCATGGAGGTGAAGTCATGAGTTCGGCACAAACCACCGATCACGCCGCCGCCCTGCCCGCCATTGTGGACGTTGCCGGCCTGCGCAAACAGTTCCATGTGCGCGCCGAGAAGTGGGGCGCCAAACCACGCATGGTGCACGCCGTGTCCGACATCTCCTTCAAGCTCGGCGTGGGCGCCACGCTGGGCATTGTGGGTGAATCTGGCTGCGGCAAATCCACGCTGGCCCGGCTGCTGATGGGGCTGACCGAAGCCACGGCCGGAGACATCCGCATCGCGGGCGTTCAGATCTCTTCGAATGCCGAGCGCCTGAAAGCCCTGCGCCGCAAGGTGCAGATGGTTTTCCAGGACTCCTTCGCCTCGCTGAACCCACGCATGACCATTGAAGACTCGATCATGTTCGGCCCCATCGTGCAAGGTACTGCCCGTGCCGACGCACGCGCCACCGCCCACGATCTGCTGCGGCGTGTAGGGCTGGCGCCCGAGCGTTTTGCCACGCGCTATCCGCACGAGGTCTCCGGTGGACAGCGTCAGCGCGTCAACATTGCGCGCGCACTGGCGACACGGCCCGACGTGGTGATTTTTGACGAGGCGGTTTCGGCTCTCGACAAATCTGTAGAGATCCAGGTGTTGAACCTGTTGCGCGAGTTGAAAGAGGAGTTTGGGCTGACCTATCTCTTCATCTCCCATGATCTGAACGTCGTTCAGTACATCAGCGACCAAGTTTTGGTGATGTACCTTGGCAAGATCGTGGAGATGGGGCCGGTGCAAGACGTGTACGAGCGCCCAGCCCACCCTTATACCCAGGCGCTGCTGGCCTCCATGCCCAGCATGGACCCACGCCACCGCACCATGGTGCCACCCATCGTCGGCGACCCACCCAGCCCCATCGACCCGCCGAGCGGTTGCCGTTTTCGCACACGCTGTATCCATGCGGCCGATATTTGTGCGAACGAAGAACCCATGTTTGCTGCCGTGCCGCAGAGCAAAGACGAAGAAACCGGCACACCGCCCCGCGCCGATGGCCATCGCGCAGCGTGCCACATGCTGCACGCCGCCACCGGCCGTTGGCATGTAGCCGCTGCACCAGCCACCGGAGCCACGGTATGAACCAGATGACTTCCACGCCATCGGCAGCGCAACCCGTCGCCAGTGTGCGCAACCTCAACGTACGTTTTCACACGCGCCGTGGCATCGCTCACGCGGTAGACAACATCAGCTTTGACGTCCAGCCCGGCGAGGTGCTGGGGCTGATTGGTGAATCAGGAAGTGGCAAGAGCGTCACCATGCGTGCGCTGATGCGGCTGCTGCCGCAGGGCAGCAGCCAAATCTCTGGGTCCATTGCCGTGGATGGGCAAGACGTGATGGGCATGTCTGAAGACGCGCTCGGCCGCTACCGAGGCGACACCGTGTCGATGGTGTTTCAAGACCCGGGCTTGGTGCTCGACCCGGTCTACACCATCGGCCAGCAGATCAGCGAAATGCTGCGCCGCCACTTGGGGTGTAGCCAGGCAGAGTCGCTGGCGCGCGCCCAGTCTTTGTTGGAGCAGGTCAAAGTACCCTCGGCGCGGGCACGTCTGGCCAACTACCCGCATGAGATGTCGGGGGGAATGCGGCAGCGCGCCATGATTGCGATGGCCTTGTCCTGCAACCCGAAGTTGGTCTTGGCCGATGAACCCACCACAGCGCTCGACGCCACGGTGCAGATCCAAGTGTTGCTGATCCTGCGCGAACTGCAACAGCGGCTGGGCATGAGTGCCATCTTCGTCACCCACGACTTGGGCGTGGCCGCCGAGATCTGCGACCGCGTGGCGGTGATGTATGCGGGGCGCATTGTCGAGATCGGCACGGCCGAAGAAGTGCTGCTGCAGCCTCGCCACCCTTACACACAAGCGCTGTTGGCATCGACCATTCACGGCACCGCGCGTGGCACGCGGATCGAGGGCATCCCTGGCGCACCGCCCGACCTGACCCAACTGCCCACCGGTTGCGCTTTCCGTGACCGGTGCCCGCGTGCCGTGCCGCGTTGCGCCACAAGCAAACCGCCGTTGGCAGAAATTGGTCACCAGCATCTGGTGGCCTGTGAGGTGGCACATGGCTGAAGCACAGTCTCGCCCCTTGTGGCAACTCTCTGCGACGGAGCTGGTTGCGGGATACCGCGCGGGCACCTTCAGCCCGGTCGATGCGTTGCAGGCTTGCATCGCCCGCAGCACCGAGGTCAACCCGAAAATCAATGCCCTAACAGCCCTCGACGCAGAGGGCGCGTTGCAGGCCGCCACACACAGCAGCGAGCGATGGCGCAATGGGGTGCCGCTCAGTGCGCTGGACGGTGTGCCGATCACGGTCAAAGACAATTTGCTGGTGCGTGACCTGCCAACCCATTGGGGCAGCCAGGCGCTGAGCGGCCAAAAGGCCATGCACGACGAGCGCCCGGTGGCACAACTGCGCCAGGCGGGCGCCGTGATCTTCGGCAAGACCAACGTGCCCGAGTTCACCATGCAGGGCTATACCGACAACCTGGTCTTCGGCACCACAAGCAACCCCTGGAATCCCACGCTGACGCCAGGTGGCTCGTCGGGTGGCGCGGTCGCCCTGGTGGCGGCTGGCGGATGTCCTGTGGCCCTTGCCACGGACGGCGGTGGTTCAATTCGCCGCCCAGCCTCGCACACGCATCTGGTCGGCTTCAAACCTTCGCGTGGGCGGGTGCCACGTGGCAACGGCCTGCCAGCCATCTTTCTTGACTTCGAAGTGGTGGGCCCCATTGCCCGCAACGTGGAAGACGTGATTGAGGTGATGAAGATCATCGGCACGGCAACTCCGGCAACGATGCCTTTGGAACGGCCCGCACGCATTCTGTACATTCCCCAATTTGGCGCGCACCCGGTCGACGCCGAGATTGCCAGTCTCACCGCTGTGGCGGCACAGAACCTCTCGCGGCTCGGACACAAGGTCATCACCACCGAGCACTTTGATCTTGCGGAAGCGGTCAACCAGCGCTGGCCCATGCTGTCTCAAGTCGGCCTGGCCTGGCTGGCACTGCACCCTCAAGCCATGCCGGATGGGACATTCGACCCGCACTTGTTTGGCCCCGCCATGCAGGCCAACCACTGCACCGGCAGCGCTCTGCCCGCGACGGAGCTGTTCGACCTGTTGTTTGAAATCGAAAAGTTACGCCATGCGCTGGGCGAGTTGTTCCAACAGTACGACTTTCTGCTGACGCCCGCCGCTGCGGCCCTGCCCTGGCCCGCCAGCCAAAGCCACCCCACACACATCGCGGGGCAAGCGGTCGGCCCTCGCGGCCATGCCGTGTTTGCCGCGTTTGCCAACGCAGCAGGTCTACCGGCGGTGGCATTCCCCTGCGGCTTCGCTGAGGGCCTGCCGGTGGGCTTGCAATTGGTCGCACCAGAGGGCGCCGACGACAGGCTGCTGGCATTGGCTGGCGAGTTTCAACGGCATCACCCCTGGCCACGTTTTCCAACGCTTTAACCACTTCCATGCTGCAAACCCAATCTGCATCTTTGGCACACATTTCGGCGGCCCATTTCAACCTTGCACAGGCGCTGTGCGCCGCCAGAAGCAACGGCGCGCGGCTACCGGCAGGCGCTTTGCCACTGGTGGACAACAACGAGGCCTACGCCGTACAAGATGCCACGTTGTCTGTGCTGGGCCCCATCGGCGGCTGGAAGGTCGGCGCCCGTGGGCCCGGCGTGCCCCCGACTTGCGCGCCACTGCCGGCCAGCGGGCTGTTGCCCAACGGTGCAGCGTTGAAAGGCCCCGCCTGGCATCTGCGCGGCATTGAAGCCGAAGTCGGTTTTGTACTGGGGTCGAGCCTGCCCTCACGGCCGCAGCCCTACACGCAGAGCGATCTTGCGGCGGCCATCGATGCGGTCTTGCCCATTGTTGAGGTGGTCGAAACCCGCCTTGCGGATTGGCTGGGCGCGGGCGCTAAAGCGCAGCTCGCCGACCTGTTGAGCCATGGCGCTTTGATCCTCGGGCAACGCCAGCCGTTCACGCCGTCGTGGTTTGATCTCTCATTGGTCGAGGCCGAACTGCGCTTCGACGACCAAGTGGTCGCGCATACCGTGGGTGAGCATCCCAGCGGCGATGTGGGAAACCTGGTCACATGGTTGGCCAACCATTGCTCGGCGCGCGGCATCGGATTGCAGGCGGGCCAAGTCATCACCACGGGGTCTTGCACCGGCATGTTGTTCGCATCCGAAGGGGCGGTTGTGCAAATGAATATCCAAGGACTTGCTCCGTTGCAGCTTCATTTCTAGCCTATGCGCCGCGTCTGCTGAACCGCCACCGACCAGCCCAGAGATTGATCGAGTTCCTCACCATTTCCATCCCACTAGGAGTCTCCATGAACCTTGTTCAACGCCGCTTGATCTGCACCTTTGCCTTGACGCTCACCAGCTTGGCCGTCACCACCGTCCACGCACAAACTGCGCTCGACGATGTGATACGCATCAAGACCGTTCGCATCGCCATCCCCACAGACTTTCCGCCTTACGGCTTTGTGGGAACCGACCTCAAACCGCAGGGCCTGGACATCGACATGGCGATGTACATTGCCGCCAAGCTCGGCGCCACGGCGGACCTGCTTCCGGTGACCACCGCCAACCGCGTTCCGTATTTGCAAACCAAGAAAGCAGATCTGGTGATCTCCACGCTCGGCAAGAATGCAGAGCGTGAGCAAGTCATCGATTTCACCGCTGCTTATTCGCCCTTCTTCATCGCCGTATTCGGCCCCAAGACCACGGCACTGAAAAGCCCCGCCGATTTGGCCGGCAAGTCGATTGCCGTCACCCGGGGATCGGTGGATGATGCCGAGTTGACCAAAGTCGCGCCCGCAAGCGCCGAGCTGCGCCGCTTTGAAGACAACAACACTACCATCGCGGCATTTACCGCCGGGCAAACCCAACTCGTGGCCACGAGCGCACAGGTAGCGGGCGCCATGATGCAGAAGAACCCGCAATTGGGCACCGAGTTCAAGTTCGTGCTGAAAGACTCCCCCAACTTCATCGGCGTTGGCAAAGGTGAAGACAAATTGCGGGCAAAGGTCAACGAGATTCTGGTAGAAGCCAGGAAGAACGGCGACCTCGACAAGCTCTCTGTGAAATGGTTGGGTCGCCCCACAGGGGACCTGCCGCAGTAGTGGGCCAGCGGTTTCGGCGAGAAAGATCGCCCTGAAGCGCGTTGTGGTGCGCGCCTATGGCTGAGCTAAGTTTTCCTGTTCAAACTGAAGGCAGAACCTTTCAGTTCGACAGGAAAACCATGAATGCATTGCAAGCGGCCGGTCCACGCGACTGGCTTAACAAGTTCCCCGAAGTCACGCTGTCCTTCTGGGTCATCAAGATCATGTCCACCACGGTGGGCGAGACGGGCGCAGACTATCTGGCCGTGAACGCGGGATGGGGCCAAGGGGTCACCCGCTTGGTGATGGGAGTCTTGCTCGTTTCCGCCTTGTGGACACAGCTTCGCACGCGGCGCTACACCCCTTGGATCTACTGGCTGACGGTGGTGCTGGTCAGCGTGGTCGGCACCCAAATCACAGACCTGCTGACCGATGGTCTGGGGGTGAGCCTCTATGCCAGCACCGCGGCATTTGCGGTCGCCCTCGCCGCCATATTCTTCGTTTGGCATGAGAGCGAACGGACCCTGTCGATTCATGACATCGTGACGCCCAGGCGAGAACTCTTCTACTGGGCGACCATCCTGTGCACCTTCGCGCTGGGAACTGCTGCCGGAGACCTGGCCACAGAGGCCCTGGGCCTCGGTTTTGTCTGGGGCACGCTGGCGTTTGGCGCACTGATCGGGCTGACGTTTGCGGTTTGGCGCCTGGGAGGCAACGCAGTGGCGACCTTCTGGATCGCTTACATCCTGACCCGCCCGCTCGGCGCCGCACTCGGCGATCTGCTGACACAGGCCAAGACCTATGGCGGCCTTGGCATGGGCGCGATGTGGACGAGCGCGATTTTCCTGTCGGTCATCGTCGTGCTTGTCGCCGTCGCGCAGTTGGGGCTGAACACCGACAGATCGTCCCCCACCACGGAATAACAACCTGCACCTTCAAGGAGAAACCATGCTCACACACCACCTCTTCCCCCGCCGATTCACCACAGTCGCCACCGTTTCCGCGGCCTTGCTCCTGGCTTTGGTGGCTGGCTGTTCAAAACCGGCCGATTCCGTTGGCACGAACGCTGCGCCAACAACATCAGCCAATGTCGCTGCAGCACCGCAGGCCAAGGGCGGCTCCAAACTGGGCGACCTGACCGCCTTCCGCGGCATTGCCGCCGACGTGGCCGCACTGGTCGACAAAAGTGACCTGCCCGCAGCGAAGACTCGCATCAAAGATCTGGAAGTCTCCTGGGACTCTGCCGAAGCAGGCCTGAAACCACGCGCAGCCGACGACTGGCACGCTCTGGACAAAGCCATCGACAAGGCCCTGGAGGCGCTGCGCGCCAAAGACCCCGGCCAAGCCGATTGCAAGGCTGCCATGGACAATTTGCTTAAAACGTTCGACACCCTCCAAGGTTAAATTCAGGCGCCTCGCCGGACGCTTGCACCATCGGCCCAACCGATCTAGCCTACGGCGGTGAAAAAAACGAGAACCGGTGATGGCATTGCGCGCATGCCATGTGCTGAAAAAAACCAAAGGACTGGAAATGCGGGTGTTGTTGGTTGAAGATGACCCCATGATTGGTGAAGCGATCCAGGGCGCACTGAAAGATGCCTCCTATGCAGCAGACTGGGTGAAGAGCGGGTCCACAGCGCTCACCGCTCTGGGATGCCAGCACTACGATCTCGTCTTGCTGGACCTGGGCCTGCCCGGTCAGGATGGTCTGGAGGTGCTTGCGAACATTCGCTCCCGTGGCAATGCCGTTCCCCTGGTCATCATGACCGCACGCGACGGATTGGACGATCGCCTGCGCGGCCTTGACGGCGGGGCCGATGACTACGTGCTCAAGCCCTTCGAGATGGCTGAACTTTTGGCCCGGATGCGCGCCGTGCTGCGGCGTAAAAATGGCAGCGCTTCGCCGGTCCTCAGCAACGGCGAGGTGTCGCTCGATCCCGCCACGAAGGAAGCCAGCGTCAGGTCGGGCGCCCTGGTCCTGTTGTCCAACCGCGAATTTTCGTTGTTGCAAGCGCTGTTGGTCCGCCCTGGTGCGATATTGTCACGCAGCGAGCTGGAGGATCGCATCTACGGCTGGGGAGAAGAAGTCGAGGGCAATGCCGTGGAATTCCTGATCCACACACTGCGGCGCAAACTCGGCAATGAGATCATTAAGAATGTCAGGGGGGTTGGATGGATGGTCTCAAAAAGCGCCTGAATGAGTCGGTTCAGCTCAAGCTTTCCTTCACGCTGTCACTGGCCATTCTGGGGATCGCGGTGATCGCTGGCGCGTTCTCTTTCTGGTCGGCTTTTGACGAGGCGCACGATCTGCAAGATGACGTCTTGCGCCAGGTTGTGCACCTTATGGACCGTCAAAACCTGTCGCCCTCCTCTCCAGGGACCGATGCCCGCCTGAAAGATGGCAACGAAGAATCACGTGTGATCGTCCAGCGTTTGGGCGAGAGCAGTCCCACATCATTGAGTGTGGACGCCGGTGGGCCGCTGTCGTTACCCCTGACGCTTTCCGATGGACTCCATACCTTGACCATTGACGACGAAGAGTTTCGTGTTCTGGTCAAGACCCGGGACAACGGCGAGCGCCTGGCGGTCTCTCAGGAGTCCAGCTTCCGAAATGAAATCGCCCGAACCGGTGCGCTACGCACGGTATTGCCATTTTTGATTTTGGTGCCAGTGTTGCTGCTGGTGGTAGCCGATCTTGTGCGCAAACTTTTCAGGCCCATTGCCAAGCTCTCAAACGAAATCGATCTGCGTGCCGAGCGGGAACTTCATCCTATCGAGGACCGCCACCTTCCCATGGAGGTCCGTCCATTTGCGGTTGCCATCAACCGATTGCTGCTGCGGGTCAGCCAATCCATGGCATCGCAGCAACGCTTCGTCGCAGACGCCGCACATGAATTGCGCTCGCCGCTCACGGCACTGTCGCTGCAAGCCGAACGGCTCGCCGGAACCGAAATGTCCGACGCGGCACGAGAGCGGCTCAAAGTTTTGCGTTTGGGAATCGAGCGTGGCAGAAACCTGCTGGATCAACTGTTGAGCCTGGCGAAAGCGCAGTCCCTGTCTGTACCGCCAAAGTCGCCAGTGTCCGTCCAGAGCATCTATCGGCGGGTGTTGGAAGATCTGATGCCGCTTGCCGAAGTCAAGCACATTGATATCGGGGTCAAAAGTGCCGAAGACGCCCAGGTATGGGCGAGCGAACTGGACCTGATCGCCTTGGTCAAAAACCTGGTCGATAACGCCATTCGATATACCCCCAACGGAGGGACGGTTGATTTATCGGTTGAAACGACCGCAGGGCGTACCACGTTGAAAGTGCAGGACAACGGACCAGGGATTCCAGTCGCAGAACGGTCCCGGGTGTTTGATCCGTTCTACCGCATGATCGGCAGCGAGCAGTTGGGATCCGGCTTGGGGCTCTCCATTGTTCAGGCGATCGCCCATCGCATCGGTGCAGAAATCCGCTTCGACTTTTCTGACGAAGAGAAGCAAACCGGACTGCGGGTGGCCGTTGTCTTTCCACCTCTCAAAACTTAAGGCGCCTGTGCAGATAACCCCCTTCAGCGAAACCCATCAACCACCGCCCCGGCTGCAAGCCATGGCACTGCATTCACCCCATGGCGGCCCCTACAACCTGGCGCTGCAAGCGGGTGAATGTGTTGCGCTGGTGGGAGCCTCGGGCAGCGGCAAAAGCGTCTTTTTGCGCCTCATCGCCGACCTCGACCCCCACGAGGGAGAGGTGGCACTCGACGGCCGCTTGCGCTCGACCTGGCCAGCGCCCGCGTGGCGGCAGCAGGTGGTCTACCAAGCGGCCGAGCCCGCATGGTGGGCCGCCACGGCCATCGAACACATGCACGGTGCTACACCCGAAGCGCTGGCCCCATGGCTCGCACCGTTGGGGCTGGCCTCAGCCTTGCTGCAGGCCGATATCACGCGCCTTTCCACCGGCGAGCGCCAACGCATGGCCTTGGTACGTTCCCTGTCGCGGCAGCCGCGTGTGTTGTTGCTGGACGAACCCACCGCGTCGCTGGACGCTGCCTCGGCCTTGGCCGCCGAAGCCTTGGTCAGCGCCCGCATGCGCAGCGAGGGGCTCGCCGTCATCTGGGTCACCCACTCGCGTGAACAGGCTCAGCGGCTAGGACACCGCGTGCTGGAGGTGCGCAACCACCAGTTGCGCCCTGCCCCCTTGGCCGAAGAGGCGCAGCCATGAACGTCATCCATCTGGGCTTTACCGATCTGGCGCTGGCTGCGGTGTTGGTGGTGGTGAGTGCGGCCACGTCGTTTGCCTTGAACCTGCAGGTGCACCGGCAGTTGCTGTGGGCGGCGGCGCGCATGGTGGTGCAGTTGCTGCTGGTCGGGCTGGTGCTGCGCATCGTCTTCCGTGCGGGCTCGGCGCCGGCCACCTCGTTGATCGTGCTGTTGATGATTGGCGCCGCCGCACGCGAAGTGGCGGTGCGGCCCGCCCAGCGTTTGCGCGGCTGGGCCAACTACCGCATCGGTGCCGCTGTGGTCGGGGCTTCAAGCATTGCCACGGTGTGTTTGGCGCTGTTCACCGCCATCCAGCCCTCGCCCTGGTACGACCCGCGTTATGCCATTCCCTTGATGGGCATTGTGCTGGGCACGGTGCTGAACTCCGCCAGTCTGGCGCTTGATTCTTTTTATGGCGGCCTGGCCGCAAACCGCGCAGCCATCGAGGCACGCTTGGCCTTGGGCGCCACCATCCGCGAAGCCTTTGCCGCGTTGACGCGCAACTCGATTCGGCGTGGCCTGATCCCGCTGATCAACCAGATGTCCGCCGCCGGCATCATCACCTTGCCGGGCATCATGACCGGCCAGTTGCTGGCCGGCATGGACCCGCTGGAGTCGGTGAAGTACCAGATCCTGCTGCTGTTCCTGCTGACCGGCGCGGGTGCGATGGCGGCGGCAGGCGCGGTCTATTTGGCTGCCAATTCGGTGTCAGATGAGCGGCAACGGTTGCGGCTGGACCGCCTGACATCGCGCTAGAACAAGGAACAGCCATGCCTGTTGAGTTGCTGCAAGAGATCGCAAAGAAGCCATTGCCACTGACTGTCGAGGACACGGCCACCATCGATAAGCTGCGTGTTCTACGTGCGGCCGGACATGTGACCGTGCTTTTGCCGGCGCCTTCATCGCAACAAGCATTTGCGAAAGTGTTGGCCATCACCACTGAGGGGTGGACTGCACTACAGCGCCTTGATGGGACCGCAACCGATTAGTCCGAGGCTTGCTTTCTGCTGGGGCATGGACCAGCGCTTGCAGGCCAGAAGCCGTAGAGCGTCAAACGTTTTCTACTGATGTCGAGAGCGTGATCTTGCAACCGGGTAACGCATCACCAATGGTCAAGCTCATGCCGTGCAACCTTGCAACGGCAGCGACCAAGCTGAGACCCAGACCATGACCAGGCTCGTGCCGGCTGCGTTCTGAGCGGTAGAAACGGCGCAGCACGGCGGTGCGTTCTGCTTCAGGAATACCCGGGCCGTTGTCTGTCACCACGACTTGCAGTTCGCGTGCCTGCAGCCGAACCTCCACTGAAACATGACCTCCGGGTGGCGTGAATTTAATGGCGTTGTCGATCAAATTCGTGAGGGCGTCGAACAGCAGATCGGGGTCGCCTGAAAGCATCACGGCTTCCGCCGTGCTCAGAAACGCCACCGAGACGCCATGCTCCTGGGCCGAGGGCTCGAACAATTCGGTCGCGTCTCTTGCAATACGGACCATGTCGATGGCCGAAAAGTTCTCTCGGCGTGCGCTGTTTTCAATTTCGGAGATGCGCAGCAGGCCTTTGAACATGCGCAGCATCAAGCGCGCATCTTCCGCCGTATCGTCCACCAAGGCCGTGAGTTCCTCTCGCGTCAACTCTTGGCTTTGTGCGCGGTCAAGCCCCGCCAAGATCCGGGTCAAGGGCGTGCGCAGGTCGTGGGCGACGTCATCGGTCACACCTTTGACTTCGCCCATGAGCCTCTCGATATCGTCCAGCATGGCGTTCACCAGCGCGGCAATCCGGTCCAGGTCATCCTGCGAATTGCGCGTGGGCAGCCGCGCGCTCAGGTGGCCATCCACAATGCTCTGCAGCGAGCCCTTCATTGCATCAAGCCGACGCTTGGCGCCATGCCCCAGGGCAATGGCGCCCACCAAACCCGCGCCGATGACGATGAATATGCCGCCAATCATGGCCGTGCGGATGCGTTCATCAAACTCATCGAGTTCATGAACGTCTTGGCCGATCACCAGAATCAAGCCAGAGCTCAACACCGTCGACAGCGCGCGCACCGGCAAATGTTCGCCCTCTGCATTGCGCAACCTGGTGTCAAACGGTTTGTCGTATAGGGGAATCGGCGTTTCAAGCTCGAACGCTCCCGCAACGCGTTGACCGTTGGCGCCGATCAGTGCGGCTGGTTGGCGCCGGGAAGCATCGCGCTTTGTTCTGCTGGCCACTTCACGCTCCAGCACCTCTTGTGGCAGCCGAGACCAGCGCTCTATGTTTTCATGCAGTGCGCTATCCACCTCGCGCGAAAGGTAGATCGAAGTCTTCCAATAAACGTAGCCCAAAAGCGCTGCGCTGGCGAGTGTGAACACCACCAGAAAGTAGGTCGCCATGCGAAAATGGCTGGTCCGCAGAATGTCAAAGATGTGCTTGAATGACATAACCCGCACCGCGTACTGTCTGGATCATCTGCGGCTCACCTTCAGCGTCAACCTTTCGCCGCAGCCGGCCGATATGGACTTCAATCACGTTTGTGCGCTCCTCGTAGCGGTAATTCCAGACCGCTTCAAAAAGCATGGTGCGCGTGACCACCTGCCCGGCGTGCCGCATGAGGTACACCAGCAAATCATGCTCGCGCGGCACCAGATCGATCAGACGTTCACCTCGGTAGACCACCCGGGTCAGCAGATCGATACGCAGGTCGCCCACCTGCAACTCGGTTTCCCTTACCGTGGCAGAAGCCACCTGCGGGCGCCGACTCAAAGCCTCAATCCGTGCGACAAGCTCAATGCTCTCGAAGGGTTTGCTCAGGTAGTCGTCACCCCCTGCGCGCAAACCGCGCACCCGCTCGTCCAGCGCAGACAACGCACTCAGGATCAGCACCGGCGTTTGCACGTCAGCCGCTCGCAGCGCAGCCAATACACCCAGGCCGTCCAGGCCCGGCATCATTCTGTCCAAAAGAATGACGTCGAACTCACCGGCGATGGCACGTACCAGCCCCGCCTTGCCGTCAGCCGCGTGTTCGCAGGCGTGCCCCGCGTCGCGCAGCGCCACCGTGATGGCTGCAGCCGTGCCGGGGTCGTCTTCCACCAAAAGAACCCGTGTCATTGGCGAACGCCTTGCGCCGTTTCAGCGCCAACTAATTGCACTGCCGTGCTTGTATTGCCATGCGCATTCTGCTGATCGAGGACGACCGCAAAGTCGCGGCCTACCTGATTCGTGCCCTGCGCGAAAGCGGGCGCATAGCAGACCACGCCTTCGACGGCGCCACCGGCTTGGCCATGTTGCGCGAAGGCATCTACGACGCAATGATTCTGGATCGCATGTTGCCCACGCTGGACGGACTGGCCGTTGTGCGAACCCTCCGAGCTGAGAAGCTCCAGATCCCGGTGCTCATGTTGAGTGCCTTGGGTTCGGTGCAGCACCGTGTGGAAGGACTGCAAGCCGGATGCGACGACTACCTGGCCAAGCCCTACGCTTTTGTCGAAATCCAGGCCCGCCTGGACCGCCTGCTCGCGCGTGCCGTGCCGCAGGCGCAGAACCTGCGCCTTGCGGTCGCAGACCTTGAGTTGGATCTTGTGACCAGAACCGCCACGCGCGCGGGACTGCGGCTGGAGCTCAGCGGCAGCGAGTTCTTGTTGCTCGAGCGGCTGATGCGGCATGCGGGGCAAACGGTCACGCGGTCGATGTTGCTCGAAAGTGCCTGGGACTACGACTTTGAGCCTCCGGACCACTTGATCGACAGGCACATGCATCGCCTGCGCAAGAAGGTAGATGGTGGACATACACATGCGCTGATTGAATCGGTTCGAAGCGTGGGTTATCGAATGGGGCTGACAGCCCCCGGACAGACACCGAATTAGGCCTGAATTGGGCCACGCGTGTCAGGTTCTGTCACCTGCTCCCACATAAATAAAAAGTCATTTTCAAGGAAGACCGGCGTTACGCCCGGCCACCTATCGTTCGTTTATCTGCTGCTGGCGTAGTGCTACGCAGCCTTGGTAAATCGAGAGGAATGACCTTGATAACGAACAACCGTTCCCGCCGTGCCCACCGCATGGCCGTGGTGGGGCTGCTGGGGGCGATGGTGCTAGCGGGGTGCTCCACGGTCACCCCATTCCAAAAGCCGAATGTGCCCTTGCCGATGCATTGGACGGCGGCGAAAGACGTATCACCTACCCGCGAACAAGACAACTGGTGGACCCAGTTTGGCAGCCCGCAGCTCAACGACTTGGTCTCACGCGGACTGGATGACGGGCTCACCATCAAGATCGCACTGGCACGGCTGGAGCAGGCGCGCGGCTTGGCGCAGATCGCCGGAGCGGGCCGGTATCCAACCCTCAGTGCCGGCCTGAGCGGTTCCCGTGGCAGTAGTGCCAGCAGCCCCAAACAAACCGCGTCATTGACGGGCAGCCTGGACCTCGACATCTGGGGACAGAACGCAGCGAAAGCGGATTCGGCCATCGCCACCGCCCAGGCCAGTGCATTCGATCTGGAAACCGCGCGGCAAACCTTGGCGGCCAACATTGCCCTCAGCTATTTCCAGTTGCTCGCGCTCGACGAGCGCATTCAACTCTCCCATCGTATTGCCGACGACGCCAGCCACCAACTCCAGTTGGTCGAGACGCAAAGCAAGTTTGGCGCCGCCTCGGCGCTGGACGTCGAGCAGCAACGCAACAACTTGCAGACCTTTCTGGCGGCAACCCCGCTGTTGATCCAGCAGCGCGACACGCTACGCGGGCAGTTGGCTGTCCTGGTCAATACGTTGCCGCAGGCATTCAGGGTGGCCCCAGAGTCCTTTCTGGAGATGACCGTCCCGCAGGTGCAGGCCATTGCGCCCTCCACCGTCGTGGCATCGCGGCCAGAAGTGCTGGCGGCCGAGGCGCACTTGAAAGCGGCCAACTTTGACGTCGGTGTGGCACGCGCCGCGTTCCTCCCCAAAGTCTCGCTCACCGCGGAGTTGGGAACGCTGTTCAATCCGGCGCAAGCGCTGTGGAGCGTGGGCGGCTCCCTGCTGCAGCCATTGTTTGATGCTGGGGCTTTGCAGGGGCAACTGCACGTCGACCGCGCGCATGCGGAAGAACTGGTGGCCACCTACCGCCAGACCATCTTGCAGGTGTTGCAAGAGGCAGAGGCGCAACTGGTGGCCGTGCAACGTTTGAAGGAAGCGGAAGTTCTTGACCAGGCCGCCGTGCACTCGGCCGGCGAAGCGCTTCGGCTCTCGCGCATTCGCTACGACCATGGCGCCTATGACATGTTGACCATCATCGTCAACGAGCGCAATTTTTACCAGGCTCAAGACACCCTGCTGCAGGCGCGCATGCAACGCCTGCAAGCCACCGTCAACCTGCTCCGCGCGTACGGCGGAAAAGCTGGCGCGACGGCTGTCGCCGATCCTTCGACAACTTCCCCAGCGGAAGTCGCAAACGCTGACACGGCGCACGCCAATGCGCTGCCCATGGCCGCGCTCCACCCCGTACCCTGACTTTGAAATAAGGCGTCTCATGCATCCCATTCAAACTCCCCGCCCCTTATCACGCCCCTTGTCACGTCGCTACCGTGCGGTGGCCGCTGCGGTAGCCGTCATGGCCATTGGCGCGACGGTTTTCTATGCGTCGGCCTCCGCGCCCGCGACGGCTCCTGCCGGAAACTCCGGCAAGGCACTGGCGGAGGCCGTGCCGGTTGCCATGACGACTGTTACACGCCGAGACCTGCCCATTTGGGTGGATGCGATCGGCACCGTGACCTCGTTTAACGCGGTCAGCATTCGCTCGCGTGTCGACGGCCAGCTCGAGACGGTGGCCTTCAAAGAGGGGCAATCCGTCAAACGCGGCGAGCTGTTGGCCCAGGTAGACCCTCGACCGCTGCAAGCACAAGTCAACCAAAGCAAGGCGGTGCTGGCGCAAGAGCAAGCCAAGCTGGTCAACAACCGCGTCGACTTGCAACGTGCGGTCGACCTGGCGGCCGCAGGCGCCGGGCCGAGTCAGACCGTGGATACCTTGCGTGCAACGGTCGCCACACAAGCGGCAGTCGTCCAGGCGGCGCAAGCCGCGCTGGAAAACGCGCAGTTGCAGTTGAGCTTTACACGCATTGTTTCGCCCATCGATGGCCGTGTGGGCCAACGGCTGGTGCCCGCAGGTTCCACGGTACACACTACAGATGCGGTCGGCATCGCCACCGTGACGCAAATGAACCCGATCTGGGTTTCGTTTGCGGTTCCTCAGGACGAATTGCCGCAGATTCTTGAGCAGTCGCATGCGAAAACCCTCAAGGTTCAAGCCATGTTGCGTGACCGATCCAAAACCTTGGCGGAAGGCGAGCTGGAGTTTGTCGACAGCCAGGTCACCTCGTCGGCGGGCCAGATTCAACTCAAGGCGCGTTTCGACAATGCGACGCGCGCGCTGTGGCCGGGCCAACTGGTCGCCGTGCGGATGCTCCTGGCCACCCAGCCGCAAGCCATTGTGGTCCCCCAGGAAGCCGTGCAGCAGGGGCCAAACGGTTCCTTCGTCTACGTGGTGGACGACAAGCACATGGCCCAAGCCCGGCCGATCATCGCCGGTGCTTCTACAGGCGGCATGCAGGGCGTGCGTAAGGGGCTGCAGCCTGGTGAAGCGGTGGTCACACAGGGCCAATACCGCATCGCGCCCGGCGTGCCGGTATCTGGAACGGCTACACCAACAGCGGGCGCCACCACCACCGCTACCGCTGGGAGTCAGCCATGAGTGGTATTTCCGCGCCGTTCATCCGCCGCCCCGTCGCGACCGCTTTGCTCGCCGCAACGGTGTTGCTGGTGGGACTGCTGGCGTATTTCAATCTGCAAATTTCTTCACTGCCACAGGTCGATTTTCCGTCGATCTCCATCTCGGCAACGCTACCAGGCGCCAGTGCCGACACCATGGCCACCTCGGTTGCGACGCCGCTGGAGCGGGCGCTCTCACAGGTGCCGCAGGTGACGGCCATGACGTCGTCAAGCTCTCTGGGCAAGACGCAAATCTCGCTGCAGTTCGACTTGAACCGCAACATTGATGGCGCGGCCCAAGACGTGCAGTCGGCCATCGCCCGTGCCACCAAGTCGTTACCGAAGACGATGACGTCTCCGCCAAGCTACAACAAAGTGAATCCGGCGCAGGCAACGGTGATGTCACTCGCCCTGACGTCTTCGACCCGCACACTCACCGAATTGAACCGCTATGCGGACAACTTTCTGGCGCAGAAGCTGTCGATGGTGCCGGGCGTGGGCTTGGTCGACTACCACGGCCAACAACGGCCGGCCGTGCGCATTCGGGTCGATCCAGATGCGCTTGCCGCGCGTGGCTTGACCCTGGCGGACGTGCGCTCCATCGTCGGCTTGAGCACGGTAAGTGCCCCCAAAGGCAGCCTGAACGGCCCTGACAAAAGCATCTCGCTCAACACGACTGATCAACTGTCTCGGGCGGATGAATTCGAGAAGGTGGTCGTTGCGTACAAAAACGGCGCGCCCATTCGCATCGGTGACCTCGGCACGGTGGTGAACGCCGCAGAAGACGTGCGCCAAGCCGCCGGCATCAAGGGGCAGCCCACGGTGATTGTGGACATCCACCCCCAGCCTGGATTCAACATCGTCGACACCGCGCAGACCATTCGCCAGCAGTTGCCGCAGCTCACCGCCACCATGCCGCGCGATGTTTCCTTGCAGGTGGTGGGCGAACGCACACAGACCATTACCGCTGCGGTGGCGGATGTGAAGTTCACGCTGCTGCTGTCGATCGCGCTGGTGGTCATGGTGATTTTGACGTTCTTGCGCAATCTGACCAGCACGGTGATCGCCAGCATCACCATTCCGCTGGCGTTGCTGGGCACCTTTGCGGCAATGTACCTCTTGGGTTACACGCTCGACAACCTGTCCATCATGGGCTTGAGCATTGCGGTGGGGTTCGTGGTGGACGACGCGATCGTGGTGCTGGAGAACATCGCCCGCCACCGGGAGCAAGGCAAGTCGGCCCTCCAGGCGGCCCTGGACGGCACACGCGAAGTGGGCTTCACCATTGTGTCGATGACCTTGTCGCTGATCGCCGTGTTCATTCCGCTGCTGCTGATGGGCGGCATGGTCGGGCGTCTGTTCCGCGAATTTGCCGTCACGCTGAGCTTGGCCATTGTGATCTCCGGCATTGTGTCGCTGACACTGGCGCCCATGCTCAGCGCTAGGCTGCCAGGCAACGGCCATGCCTCAAACGGGCGCCTGAGCATCTTGGCGGGCCGCGCATTTGAATGGCTGGAGCGCGGCTATGCCCGAGGGCTGGATGTCGCCTTGCGCTACCAACGGTCGGTCTTGGTGCTGGCCTTGGCCACCATGGCCGTGACCGCCGTACTGTATGTGTGGATGCCGAAAGGTTTCTTTCCGGTGCAAGACACGGGCTTGCTGAGCGCGACGGTGGAAGGCGCACCCGACATCTCTTTCGATGCCATGCGCCAACGCATCTCGCAGGTCAGCGAGGTGATGCAGTCCGACCCCGATGTTCAAACCGTCTATTGGTGGATTGGCCCCAACCCCACAATCAGCCAGGGCAAGATGATGGTGGCCCTGAAGCCATTTGACCAACGCAGCGCCACGGCCTCGCAAATCATGGCACGGCTGAAAACGCGCGCACAACTGGTGCCGGCCGTCAAAACGTCGATGCAGATGATCCAAGACATTCAGATTGGCGGGCGCTCCAGCAAAGCCATGTACCAATACACCTTGCAGGCCGGAGACGTGGCAGAACTCGACCACTGGAGTTCTGTGCTGCAAGGCCAGATGAAGAAGCTGCCGCAGTTGGTGGATTTGAGTTCGGATCGGCAACCGTCCGCCTCGGAGACCACGCTGAAAATCGACCGCGACACCGCCTCGCAACTGGGGGTGTCCATCCAATCGATTGACGACGCCTTGTATGACGCGTTTGGTCAACGGCAGGTTGCCACGCTGTTCACCCAACTGGACCAATACAGTGTGATCCTGGAGGTGGACCCGCGTTGGCAGTTGTCCCCAGAAACGCTGAAGCATTTGTATGTGCACTCTTCCACCGGCACAGACTTGATTCCTTTGAGCGTGGTCGCTTCGCTGCAACAGGGCGTGGCGCCAGTGATGATCAACCACCAAGGCCTTTTCCCTTCAATCACGCTGTCGTTCAACCTGGCGCCAGGCGCGGCCTTGGGCGATGCGGTGAAGGCCATCCAGGACGCGTCCGCAGCCATTGGCATGCCCGACACCGTCACCGGCACCTTCCAGGGAACGGCCCAGGCATTTCAGGATTCCCTTCGCACACAACCCTGGCTGATCCTGGCGGCCGTGCTGACGGTTTACGTGGTGCTCGGTGTGTTGTACGAGAGCCCGATTCACCCGCTGACCATTATTTCAACCCTGCCCTCGGCCGCACTGGGCGCGTTGCTCGCGCTCAAACTTAGCGGCTTGGATCTTGGTATTTTGGGGATGATCGGCATCATCCTGTTGATTGGCATTGTCAAAAAGAACGCCATCATGATTGTCGACTTCGCGCTCGAAGCGCAGCGTACGCAGGGACTCACACCCTACGAAGCCGTGCGCCGCGCATCCATTCTTCGCTTCAGGCCGATCTTGATGACCACGCTTGCGGCTTTGTTTGGTGCGCTGCCCCTGGCGTTTGGCCACGGTGCGGGCTCTGAAATGCGCCAACCGCTCGGCATCGCCATTGTGGGCGGCTTGGCGGTGTCGCAAATACTCACCCTGTACACCACGCCGGTGATCTACCTTTGGTTCCAGCGCCTGTCCGATGCCTGGAAGGCGCGTAGTACGCCTCAGCAAGAAACGCCTATGTTGACTTAGCGTGCGGCCGGGTGTCTGTGCGCCACCATCACCAGCAACCGCATGAATCGCCCCAGGGGCGATTCATGTCACGGCACAACGCAAGACGCCCTTCCCTTCTCTTCTGCCGCCCGCAACTCATCGGCGGTCATCACATACGCTTTGTTGTTGCTCAAGCGTTTGACCGCCAGATCGATGAAGGCACGCACGCGGCTCAGTTGAGAGGTACGACTGCCGTAATACAGGAATGCGCTGGACTGGTCGGCCATATGCGTTGACAGCAAAGGCACCAGCCGCCCTGCACGGATGTGCGCAGCCGCCGCGACGCCGGTCAGCAAGCCCAGAACATGGCCGGCCAGCACCGCCTCGGTCTCTAGTTCTTCGGCGTTGAGGCAGAGCGCAGGGTTCACCTGCTGCTCGATCACATCCCCGTCGACCTTGACCAACCAGGGCAGAATTTTGCCGGTGCTGGACAGCCGAAAGACGCTGCAACGGTGGTTGATCAGGTCCGATAGTCGATTGGGTGCGCCGTGCCGCTGAAGATACGCTGGCGCGGCGCAGATGATGAGTTGCAGAGGGAATAACTTGCGCGCAATCACCCCCTCGGCAGGCGCCGGGCCGACGCGAAAACCAACGTCCACACGGTCTTCCACCCAGTTGGAAATGCGGTCATCCAGTTGCACATCGGGCTGCACCTGGGGGTATAGCGTACAGAACTCGTCCAGCACCGGCCAGAGCACCGGCGCAAAAGTGGAATGCGGTCCAACGATGCGCAACGGACCGGCGATTTCATCCTTGGCTTGGCGTGCCATGTGCAGTGCACGTTGCAGGCCGAGCAGAGACGGTGCGGCCGCTTCCAGAAATGCCCGGCCTTCGTCTGTCAACGACATATTGCGTGTCGTGCGGTGGAACAAGCGCAGGTTCAGGTGTTTTTCCAGCAGCGCCAGGGCCTGGCTGGCCGCTTGTGGCGTCATGCCCTGCGCCGTCGCGGCCTGGCGCAGGCTGCCAAGTTCGGCCGTCTTCACGAACGTGGCAATGGAACGCAATTCATTGATTGGCATGGGGTGTCCTTCTGTCCCGATTATCAACAGAAGCTTGTCAAACCTTCAAGCTTGTGAGGACTATGCAGTGGCTCCCCACAGACCTAAAGTCGCTGGAGGCTGTGGCTTAGAGCCTGCCAAGTCGCCGCGCATGGCGCTGACCCATGCCTCACCAGAAATCCGACCGAGGAACTACACCGATATGAACACCCACGATGAGTTCGCCATTTCCAGACGCGGAGTCTTGAAAGCCGGCGCCGCCTCGGCATCCGTGCCAGCCATCGCCGCAGCCGCCCCTGCTGCCCCCGCCGCTGGCCTTTCTACGTCGATGCCCGTTGAACTTAACGTCAACGGGAAAACGTACCACCTGGTGCTCGACACACGCACCACGTTGCTGGACACGCTGCGCGAACACCTGCAGCTCACCGGTACCAAGAAAGGCTGTGATCATGGGCAGTGTGGTGCTTGCACGGTGCTCGTCGAAGGCCGCCGTATCAACTCGTGTTTGACCCTGGCCGTCATGCACCAAGGCGCAAAAGTACAAACCATTGAAGGCTTGGGCTCGCCCACCCACATGCACCCCATGCAGGCGGCCTTCGTCAAGCATGATGGCTACCAGTGCGGCTACTGCACCCCCGGGCAGATCTGTTCAGCGGTCGGCATGCTGAAGGAAATGGCGCAAGGCGTTCCTAGCCATGTCTCGGCCGACCTGAATGCGAAGCCGCAACTCAGCACGATCGAGTTCCGTGAACGCATGAGTGGCAATATCTGCCGCTGTGGCGCCTACAGCAACATCGCCGAGGCGATCTCGGAAGTGGCGGGAATAGCGGGGGTGAAGTCATGAGGTCCTTCACCTACGAACGCGCGACGTCTCCTGCACAGGCGATCGCGGCCGCACTGCGCACACCCGCATCGCGCTTCATTGCCGGCGGCACCAACCTGCTCGACTTGATGAAGGTGGAAGTGGAAACCCCAGGCCATTTGATTGACGTCAACGGGCTGGGCTTCGACAAAATCGAAAACACGCCAGAGGGTGGCCTGCGTATTGGCGCCTTGGTGCGCAATACCGACCTGGCCGCCAATGCCAAAGTGCGCCGAGACTATGGCGTTTTATCTCGCGCCTTGTTGGCCGGCGCATCCGGCCAATTGCGCAACAAAGCGACCACCGCAGGCAATCTATTGCAGCGCACGCGTTGCGCCTATTTCTACGACACCAACCAAGCCTGCAACAAACGGCAAGCCGGCAGCGGCTGCGCTGCGATCGGTGGAGTGAACCGGCAGCATGCCGTGCTTGGCTCCAGCGAGGCCTGCATCGCCACCCACCCCAGCGACATGGCCGTGGCCTTGCGGGCGCTCGACGCCACCGTCGAAACCATCCAGCCCGATGGCACACGCCGCACGATCCCGATTGCGGACTTTCACAAGCTGCCCGGCAGCACCCCGGCGATCGAGACCGCTATGCAGCCAGGCGAGTTGATCACCTCGGTGCTGCTCCCCAAGCCGCTGGGCGGCAAGCATGTTTATCACAAGGTTCGCGACCGCGCCTCGTATGCCTTCGCGCTCATCTCGGTCGCTGCCATCGTCCAGCCCGATGGCAGCGGTCGGGTCGCACTGGGTGGCGTGGCGGCCAAGCCATGGCGCGTTGAAGCGGCAGAAGCCCAACTGCCACGCGGCGCCGCAGCCACCACGGCCATCCTGCTCGCGGGTGCAAAACCCACCGAGCACAACGCCTTCAAATTGACCCTGGTTGAACGCACGCTTGATGCGGTGTTGACAGAAGCGAGGAACTGACCGATGAAATTCGATACACCCGCCACCGTGAACCCGATCGACCAACTCAAGGTGGTCGGCCAACCCGTCGACCGCATCGAGGGCCGTCTCAAGACCACCGGCAGCGTACGTTACGCCTACGAACGACACGATGTGGCGCCTGATGCGGCCTACGGCTACATCCTTGGCGCAGGCATTGCCAAAGGCCGCATCGTCTCGATTGACCAGAGCCGCGCCAAGCTGGCCCCGGGCCTGATCGCCATCGTCACGGCAGAAAACGCAGGCCCGTTGGGCAAAGGCCAATTCAACACCGCGAAGCTGTTGAGCGGACCTGTGGTGGACCATTACCACCAAGCCATCGCCCTCGTGGTGGCAGAAACTTTTGAGCAGGCGCGTGCAGCCTCGCAGTTGCTGCATGTCGAATACAGCCGAACAGAAGGCGAGTTCGATCTGACAGCGGCAAAGGCCTCCACCGAGCGCAAGAGCATTGACCGGGACAGCAAGGTGGGCGACTTCGGCGGAGCCTTCGCCCGTGCAGAAGTTCAGCTTGACCAGACGTACAGCACGCCGGACCACTCGCACGCCATGATGGAGCCACACGCGACGACGGCGCTATGGCGCGGAGACAAACTCACCCTGTGGACCTCCACACAAGTGGTCGACTGGGCGGTCACCGATCTCGCGGCCACCTTGGGGATTGCCAAGGACAAGATCCATCTCATGTCGCCCTACATTGGCGGCGGCTTCGGCGTGAAACTTTTCCTTCGCACCGATGCCGTGCTGGCCGCCCTAGGCGCACGCATCAGTGGCAGGCCCGTGAAGGTGACGCTGCAGCGGCCATTGATTGCCAACAACACCACCCACCGTCCGGCGACCATCCAGCGCATTCGGCTTGGTGCCACGCGTGCAGGAAAGCTGACGGCCATCGGCCATGAAAGCTGGTCTGGCAACCTGGCAGGTGGAAAGCCAGAAAACGCCGTCGCGCAAACCCAACTGGTCTACGCGGGTGAGCATCGGCTGACGGGCACCCGCCTCACCCTCCTCGACCTGCCTGAGGGCAATGCCATGCGTGCGCCCGGCGAGGCGCCGGGGCTGATGGCACTCGAAGTCGCCATCGACGAGATGGCTGAAAAGTTGGGCATGGACCCGATCGACTTCCGCGTGCTCAACGATACGCAGGTGGACCCGGCAAATCCTGCGCGGCGTTTCTCGGAACGTCGCCTGGTCGAATGCATGCGCATTGGGGCCAACCAGTTCGCATGGAAAGAGCGGAACAGAAAACCCGCCCAAACCCGTGAGGGGCGCTGGTGGATCGGCTCTGGCATGGCGATAGGCTTTCGCAATAACATTGCCCTGAAATCGGCCGCAAGGGTGCGGCTTGATGGCCGTGGCATCGTGACGGTAGAGACCGATATGACGGACATCGGCACCGGCAGCTACACCATCATTGCGCAAACCGCAGCCGAAATGATGGGCGTGCCACTCCAGCGCGTGGTGGTTCGGCTGGGCGATTCTTCGTTCCCGGTTTCTGCAGGGTCTGGCGCACAGTGGGGCGCCAACAGTTCGACGTCCGGGGTGTACGCGGCATGCATCAAGCTGCGTGAAGCCATTGCCACACGCGCAGGTTTTGAGCCGGCCCAGGCCACCTTTGTGGATGGCACGGTGCGGGCGGGGAACCGCAGCAAGACACTCGCCTCGGTGGCCGGAGACGCGGGCTTGGTCGCTGAAGACGCCATCGAATTCGGCGACCTGAGCAAGCAATACCAACAGTCCACCTTTGGCGCCCATTTTGTGGAAGTGGCTGTGGATGCCTATACCGCCGAAGTCCGGGTACGGCGCATGTTGGCGGTGTGTGCAGCGGGGCGTATCTTGAACCCGAAGTCTGCGCGCAGCCAAGTGATTGGCGGCATGACTATGGGCGTGGGCGCAGCGTTGATGGAAGAGCTGGCCGTGGACAAGCGACTCGGCTTTTTCGTCAACCACGATCTGGCGGGTTACGAAGTGCCGGTTCACGCAGACATTCCCCATCAGGAGGTGATCTTCCTGGACGAAGCGGATGCTTATTCGTCGCCCATGAAGGCCAAAGGTGTTGGTGAACTCGGGCTCTGCGGCGTGGGCGCTGCAGTGGCCAATGCCATCTACCACGCCACAGGTGTGCGCGTGCACGACTACCCGATCACCCTCGACAAGATGCTCAACCATATGCCATCCATGGCCGCCTGAACCCATGCCACTGACCGAACCCAATACCTCTCGACCGCTGCAACCCACCATGAGGAAACGTATGAAAACCATGGCGATGACCGCGCTCTATGTGTCGATGGCCGCTTCAGCGCTGGCCCAGGCTGAACCGGAGCTGAAGATCACACGCAACGGCTCACAACCATCGGTCAAAGGTCCGCAAAGCAACTTCACCGGAGCCGTACGGGTGGACTCCCCATTCCGTGCGGAGGAGCCAGCGCGCATCAGCGGGGGCATCGTGACGTTTGAGGCCGGCGCCCGCACTGCCTGGCATACGCACCCGCTAGGTCAAACACTCATCGTCACCAGCGGTGTCGGCCTGGTGCAACGTTGGGGTGGGCAGGTGCAGGAAATCCGCTCGGGTGACATCGTCTGGATTCCGCCCGGTGAAAAGCATTGGCACGGCGCGTCCTCCACGGTGGCCATGAGCCATGTCGCCATCACCGAGCGGCTCAACGATAAAACCGTGGAGTGGCTCGAACAGGTCTCTGACAGTCAATACAACCCACAACGCTAATCTCACCAATCTCATCAATCTCGCTGAACCCAAAGGAACAACATGCTGAAAAAATCCATCGCCGGCTGGCTCGCCACATCGTCTCTGTCCATTCTTGCGGCCGCAGCGGCCCCTACAGTGGCCTGTGCGCAAACGGCATCCGCCCCTGCAGCCGCTGCCAGCACGGAGCAAACCCCTGCGCAACGCATGTTTGGCGACACCAACCCAAAGTTTGCCGAGCTGACTGACAAGGTGCTGTACGACGACGTGTGGGCGCGCCCTGGGCTGTCGCAGCGAGACCGCAGCCTGATCACCGTGAGCGCTCTTGTCGCGCTGTATCGCCCGGATCAACTGCGCTCCCACCTGATCCGCGCGAAGGCCAATGGACTGACAGAAGCCGAGTTGACGGAGGCCATCACCCACCTTGCGTTTTACGCGGGTTGGCCGAATGCGGTAACGGCCAGCCTCGTAGCCAAAGAGGTTTTCAAAAAGTAGTTTGAAGGGGCCAAGGCCCTTGGGGCCGTCGCACTAAGAAAAAAGGAAAGTCGTCATGACAAACAACAACATCAACGGCAAAGTCGTCGTCATCACGGGCGCCAGCAGTGGCTTGGGAGAAGCCACGGCGCGCCATCTCAGTTCTTTAGGTGCACATGTCGTGCTGGGGGCCAGACGCGTTGAACGCCTGCAGGCCTTGGTGGCCGAGCTGACAAGCCAAGGTGGCAAGGCGCTGGCTGTGGCAACCGACGTGACCAAGCGCGACCAAGTCAAAGCCTTGGTTGAACAGGCCGTTCAGGCTTATGGCCGTGTGGACGTCATGCTGAACAATGCAGGCATCATGCCGCATTCGCCGCTGGAGCGGCTGAAGGTCGATGATTGGGAACAGATGGTGGACGTCAATCTGAAAGGCGTGCTCTACGGTATTGCGGCCGCACTGCCGCACATAGCAGACCCAGAAGGCCGGTCACTTCATCAACGTATCGTCTGTGGCGGGGCACAAGGTGAGCCCAATGGGCGCCGTCTACGCCGCAACCAAACATGCGGTGCGTGCGCTGTCCGAAGGCTTGCGGCAAGAAGTCAAGGCCTACAACATCCGCACCACCGTCATCTCCCCAGGGGCTGTGGCCACCGAGCTTCCCGGCAGTGCAACCGAGCCCGATGTGGCCCAGGGCATGCAGGCGTTTTATGAGGCAAACGCCATCTCCGCTGATTCATTTGCGCGTGTGGTGGCGTTCGCCATCAGCCAGCCAGACGAGATGGACGTGAACGAGATTCTGTTCCGGCCGACCCGACAGATTTCATAAGCACGACAAGTCGATCACACCTTCACGGCAAGGTTTGATTGCAACGCGGCGTACGCAGCTGACGATAGACATGCCCAATGCCATTTGGCCTACCCCACCGCCCAAGGCGCCTCGGCAAAATGCTGCGCTAAATACTCGATCAGCGCCTGCACCCGCGCCGGCCGTGCGCGTCCCGGCGGGGTAACGATGTGCAGTGCAATCGGCGGCACCGACCAATCGTCCAGCGTTGACTGGATCTTGCCGGCGCGAAGGTCGTCCCACGCCAAAAACTCGGGCTGCATGGCCAAGCCTAAACCGGCTCGCAAGGCCGGTACCAGGGCCTCGGCGTTGTTGACGCGCAGCACCGACGGCACCACCTGCGAGAACTCGCCTTTGCGCTTGTGCCGAAAGCGCCACGACTCCCCTACCCGCGTGTGTACGTAGCGCAGCGCGCGGTGCGACTCCAGCTCACGCGGATGTGTGGGATGTCCGTACTGCGCGAAGTATGCCGGAGCCCCCACCAGCAGGATGCGCACCGTGCACAAGCGCCGCGCAAGCAGGCTGGAGTCCGGCAGCGCCGAGATGCGCAGCGCCAGATCAAAGCCCTGCGCCACCACATCGGTCTGCTCGTCGCTGAAGTGCAGATCAAGCGTGACCTCGGGATGCAGTTGCATGAACGCGGGCAAAGCCGGCCCAAGGTGCGACACGCCAAACGACATCGGTGCAGCGATGCGGATGGTGCCGCGCAGGCTCTTGGAGTGCTCGGTCAACTCGGCCTCGACCGCCTCGCCTTCGGCCAGGATGCGCGTGGCGCGTTCGAGCGAGGCCTGGCCGCTGGCCGTCAACGACATCTTGCGCGAGGTGCGGTGGAACAGCGTGGTGCGCAGCCGCCCTTCCAGCCGGGTGATGGCTTTGGAGATGGTCGGCTGGGAGATCGCCAGGTCGGCCGCTGCTTTGGCAAACGAACCGGTCTCGGCCACCTTGGCAAAGATCGCCCAGGCTTCCAGATCAGGCAGTTTCTTCATGACTATTTTGGAATGGATGGATTTCGATATTTTCTATTCTCTTATCAATCGCCACAACCTAAAGTTCACCCATCGCAACACAAACACGGTGCCAACCGCAGGAGCAACAGCATGATTGAACGCAGACCTTTCGACCAACTCGGCGGTGACAACCACGGCTGGCTGGACGCCAAACACCATTTCTCGTTTGCCGACTACCGCGACCCGGCCCGCATGGGCTGGGGTGCGCTGCGGGTGTGGAACGACGACACCATCGCCCCCGGCACCGGCTTCCCTCCGCATGCCCACGCCGACATGGAAATCATCACCTATGTGCGTGAAGGCGCCATCACCCACCAGGACAACCTGGGCAACAGCGGCCGCACCGAAGCCGGCGATGTGCAAGTGATGAGTGCCGGCAGCGGCATCCGCCACTCCGAATACAACCAGGAGCGCGGCACGACGAAGATCTTCCAGATCTGGATCATTCCAGACGGCCGTGGCCAGCCCCCATCGTGGGGCGCCAAGCCTTTCCCCAAGGGCGACCGCTCGGGCCAGTTCGTCGCCTTGGCCAGCGGCCTGCCCGGTGACACCGACGCCCTGCCCATCCGCACCAACGCCCGGGTATTGGGCGCCACGCTGAAGGCCGGTGAATCGGCGGAATACCACCTCGGCAAAGACCGCCTGGGTTATCTGGTGACGGCCAGCGGGGATGTGGAGATCGACGGTGTGCGGCTCGCGGCCCGTGATGGTGCAGCGATTGCCGATGTCGACACCTTCCGCGTCACGGCGACATCGGACGCAGAGCTTGTGTTTGTCGACACCGCGCCTTAACGGCACCCAACGCAATGCCAGACGCAGCCCGGACCGACCAGCCGGGCCACCATTTTTTTATTAGTTGAGGTACATCCCAATGAAATCATCCAAACTCGAAGTCCTGACCCCGCTGAACAGCCAACTGATCTTCATCGACCACCAACCGCAGATGGCCTTTGGTGTGCAATCGATTGACCGCCAGGTGCTAAAGAACAACACGGTGGGCCTGGCCAAGGCGGCCAAGGCGTTCCACATCCCGACCACCATCACCACGGTGGAAAGCCAGTCGTTCTCGGGTTACACCTACCCCGAGTTGTTGGATGTGTTCCCAGGCCAAGCGGTGCTGGAGCGCACGTCGATGAATTCGTGGGACGACCAGAAGGTGCGCGATGCCCTGGCCGCGAACCAGCGCAAAAAGGTCATCGTGGCCGGCCTGTGGACCGAGGTCTGCAACACCACCTTCGCGTTGTCGGCCATGCTGGAGGGCGACTACGAGATCTACATGGTGGCCGATGCCTCGGGCGGCACCAGCAAGGAAGCCCACGACATGGCGATGCAACGCATGGTGCAGGCTGGCGTAATCCCCGTGACCTGGCAGCAGGTGCTGCTGGAATGGCAACGCGACTGGGCGCACCGCGACACCTATGACGCGGTGATGGCCATCGTCAAGGAGCACTCGGGCGCCTATGGCATGGGCGTGGACTACGCTTACACCATGGTCCACAAGGCGGCGCAGCGCACCCAGCAAGCCTACCAGGCCATCGATCCGGTGCCTGCGCGCTAAATTCGCAGTGAAGTCAATTTGAATGCACTCAGAATGTGAGTGCATTCAAAGTCGGCTTGCGCGCGGGTGGGAGCGTCATGGAACTGGGCTCTCCAAGAAAAAATCCCGGGCATGGTCCAGCAGCGTTTGGGGTGCTTCTTCGGCAATGTAGTGACCACAAGCAACGGCTTGTCCGTCAACGTTTGTCGCCACACGGCGCCATTCTTCCAGGGATTTGAAACAACGGTGGACGACGCCCTCCGCGCCCCATAACACCCGCAACGGCATCTCCAGCTTGCGGCCCGCATCACGGTCCTCGCGGTCGTGCTCCAGGTCGATACCGGCCGCGGCACGATAGTCTTCACACATGCCATGCGCGGTGCCGGGCAGCCCGATACAGCGGGTGTACTCGGCCAGTGCACTCGGGTGGAAAGGAGCCAGTCCGGCGCTACGCCGGCCCATCACCTCGCGGATATAGGCAGCGGGGTCTGCGGTGATCAGGCGCTCGGGCAAAGGTGCTGGCTGGATCAGGAAGAACCAGTGCCAATAGGCGCGCGCGAAGGCCTCTGTGGTCTGTTCATACATAGCCAACGTCGGCGCTATGTCGAGCAGCATCAGGCGCTTGACGGCCTCGGGGTGGTCGGCCGCCAGGCGATGGGCTACCCGGGCACCCCGGTCGTGGGCCAGCACCGCAAAGTGTTTGAACCCCAGATGCGACATGAGGCGCCGTTGATCTTGAGCCATCACGCGCTTGGAATAGTTGACATGCCGGTCCACACCCGCAGGCTTGGACGAGTCTCCATAGCCCCGCAAGTCAGCCATGACCAGGGTGTGATCGCGCGCCAAGATCGGTGCCACCCGGTGCCACATGGCCCGTGTCTGCGGATGCCCGTGCAGTAACAGCAAGGGTGGACCAGAGCCGCCGACGGTGACGCCAATCTCTACGCCCTCTTCTACCTCGATCCGGCAATGGCTAAAGCCAGGAAACAACGTGGCGAGGTTCTGGTTTGGATTCATCTTGGTCTTCCTATGGGGTCAGATTCTTGTCTCGCATCCGCTTGGCGACATCGCGTATCCACGGCTGCCTGGCCCAATGCAGTTCGGCAAAGGCGCTGATCTCATGCTGGTGGCTCAGCGTCAGGCCAATGACATCGACCCCCTGCAGGAACATGGAGCGGTGCCTGTCAGAGATGGGAAAGCTGGCTTTGACATCCCCATAGGTCACTTGCTTTGTGGTTACATCGATCGTCATGGATGGCGCATTTTGCTGCTCGGCGATGGCCATCATCGCAGCAATTTCGCCCTCAGTCAGTTGCACCAGCAGCAAGCGATTGCCCATGGCATTCGAGTAGAAAATTTCGGCAAAGCTCGACGCCACAATGGCCTGCACGCCGTACTGCAACAGACCCCACACGGCATGTTCTCGACTGGAGCCGCAGCCAAAGTTTGAGCCGCCGATGAGGATACTCGCACCGCGATGGGCGGGCTGGTTCAACACAAAGTCTGGCTTCAACTGACCGGCTTTGTCGTGGCGCAAGTCATAGAGCACTCCCGGCGCCAGACCCGACTTGTCGATGCCGCGTAAAAACTGCTTAGGCATGATTTGGTCGGTGTCGAGATTGTCGATGCGCAGGGCCACCGCGCGCCCGGAAATCAAAGCGTTTTCAGACATGGTTCAACTCCATGGTGCGGACATCGGTGATCGCGCCGGTGACGGCGGCTGCGGCCGCCATGGCCGGGCTCATTAGGTGCGTGATGGCCCCTCGGCCCTGGCGCCCTTCGAAGTTGCGGTTGGTGGTGGAGGCGCAGCGCACGCCGTCCATCAACACGTCGTCGTTCATGGCCAGGCACATGGAACAGCCCGGTTTACGCCATTCAAAGCCGGCGGCCTTGAAAATCGCATCCAGTCCCTCGGCCTCGGCTTGCGCCTTCACCGCCCCGGAACCAGGCACCACCATGGCGCGCACCCCTTGAGCAACGTGCCGGCCAGCCACCACTTCGGCGGCGGCTCGCAGATCCTCGATGCGCGCATTGGTGCAAGAGCCAATGAACACGTGGCCGATGGGCGTGCCAGCAATGCTGGCGCCAGGCTGGAGCGCGGTGTACTGGATGGCTTGTTCGGCGCTCCTGCGGTGCTCGGCAACGACGTTGCTTGGCAAAGGCACGGTTCCAGAAATCGGCACCACTTGATCCGGGCTGGTGCCCCAGGTCACATAGGGCTCCAGGTTAGTGGCATCAAAGATGTGTTCCTGGTCGAACGCGGCATCTACGTCGCTGTATAGGTTGCGCCAAGCTGCCAGGGCCGCCTCGCGTGTAGCACCAACGATGTCCGGGCATTTGTCCAGCACGTACTGCAACGAGATGGCATCGGGCGCAATCAATGCACCACGTGCGCCGGCCTCGACCGCCATATTGCACAGGGTGAAGCGCGCCTCCACCGACAACTGGCTGATGGCCTCGCCACAGAACTCGACGACATAACCACGCGCACCCTGCGCACCGATCTGGCCAATCATCATCAGCACGAGGTCTTTACTGGTGGTGCCCCTGGGCAACACCCCGTTGACGCGGATGCGCATGTCCTTCGCGGGCCGGTAGACCAAGGTTTGGGTGGCCAGCACGTGTTCAACTTCGGAAGTGCCAATACCGAACCCCAGAGCCCCGAGGGCGCCATAGGTCGTGGTGTGGCTGTCGCCGCAGATCACCACCATGCCGGGCCGGATCATGCCGTGCTCGGGCGCGACTACGTGCTCAATACCCTGCATCGCGTCGTTGGTGTCGTAGAGCGGAATCTGGTGGCGGGTGCAATTGCGCGCCAGGTTACTGGCTTGCAGTGCCGAGGGCGCATCCTGGATGACGCGGATCGCGGTCGGGTGCGTTGGAATGATATGGCTGACCACCGCTACATTCTGGCCCGGCACGGCTACTGTGCGGTTCTCATCGTGCAACCCCGCAAAGGCCTGTGGGCTGGTGTATTCGTTCATCAGATGCAGGTCACAGAACAACAGGATGTTGTCGACATCCAGCCGCCGCACGGTGTGGCTGTCAATGAGCTTCTGATAGAGGGTCTTGGGATGAGGCGCGTGCGTGTTCGTGTGGGACATATTGATTCTCCGAGTTACTCTCCGGTGATGCCCCGCTCTTTGACCAGCTTGGCCCATTGCGGCAGTTCACGCTCCACACGGGCACGGGCTTCGGCGGGCGTAGATGCGAGAGGGTCGAAACCCTCCTTGGTCATCCGGGTTTTGACGTTCGGATTGGCGAGCGCGGTGCGTAAGGCGGCATTCAGCTTGTCGATGATGGCGGCCGGTGTGGCCGCTGGTGCGAACACCATGAACCAGGTCTCGAACGCATAGTTCGCAAGACCCGCTTCGGCCATCGTTGGCACATCCGGTAGGAGTGCCGAGCGTTTGCTGCCGGTCACGCCAATGGCGCGTAACTTGCCGGCTTGCACGTGTGGGACGGCGGCTGACACGACCGGAAAACTCATCTGCACCTGGCCGCCGATGGTGTCGACCAAAGCGGGGCCACCGCCCCGGTAAGGAATGTGCACCACCGCCACATTGGCCGCGCTTTTGAAGAGCTCGGCGGCAATGTGGAAAGTACTGCCCGAGCCAGCCGACCCATAGCTGAACTGCCCGGGTTTGGCGCGCAGCAGCGCCAGCAGCTCACTGAGATTTTTTGCAGGCAGGGCGTTGTTGACCACCAGCACGTGCTGCGACGTGGCCACCATGCCGATAGGCGCCAGGTCCTTCAGCGTGTCGTACGGCATCTTGGGTGTGAGCGCCGGGTTGATGGCCAGCGACACGGTTTGCAACCCGATGGTGTAGCCATCGGGCGCGGCCTTGGCCACGAAGTCCACGCCCAGGTTACCGCCCGCACCGGCGCGATTCTCGATGTACATCGATTGGCCCGTGGCCTTGCCCCACTCCTCGGAAACTAGGCGGGCCGCAATGTCGGCACTGCCGCCCGGTGCGTAGGGCACGACCAGCTTGATGGGCTTTTGCGGGAAGTTGTCTTGTGCCAAGACCGGGGGAATGGGAAGGATGGCGGACAGGGCCACCACCAGGGTTCGGCGTTTCATCGTTGTCTCCTGCTTTCTGCTTTTTGGTTTGCGATCTCTGCAGCGATGGTAATAATCAACGAGAAATTAACAAAATACCTGTACTTCATTCTTTGTTGTGCTGAAAACAATAATGGACGCGTTTTCCGATCTGACTCTTTTTGCCCTCATCGCCAAATTGGGCAACATGGCCGCTGCAGCGCAGGAACTGGGTGTCACGCCGCCCGTGGTCAGTCGTCGCTTGGCGGCCTTGGAGGCGCGCCTTGGCGTGCGGCTGATGAACCGCACCACGCGGCGCATCAGCCTCACCCCTGAAGGTGAGGCTTACCTGACCGATGGTGCACGTGTGCTGGAGCAACTCGCCGCGCTGGAGCACCGCATCGGCGGTGGCAGCCAGCAGCCGCAGGGCATTCTTCGCGTAGGGGCGACGCTCGGTTTCGGCCGCGCATATATCGCTCCGCAGTTGTCCAAATTCACTAAAGCCTTTCCGCAGGTCGAGGTGCAATTGCATCTGACCGACCGCGCCATCAACCTCGTGGACCAAGGCTTCGATGTAGTGATCCGTTTCGGTGAGCAGGCCGATAGCCGCCTCACGGCACGTCTGCTGGCGCACAACCGCCGCATTCTCTGCGCATCGCCCGCTTACCTGCGGCAACACGGCACGCCCCTTTTGCCGCGCGATCTGGGAAAACACAACTGCATCTTCATCCGCGAAGGTGACGAAACCTACGGCACCTGGCACCTGCGCAAAGGCGACGACGTCAATTCGGTAAAGGTCCGGGCCAACCTCAGCTCCAACGACGGCACGGCGGCTTTGGCATGGGCGCTTGATGGCCAAGGCATTCTGCTGCGGTCACAATGGGATGTAGCCCAGCACATCCGCAAACGCAAGCTGGTGCCCGTGCTCCCGGAATGGGCGCATCCACCGGCTGACATCTACGTGGTGTTCCAGACCTCCAACCAAATGCCGGCGAAGATTCGGTCCCTGGTCGACAGGCTGGTAGAGGCGTTTGCCCCGTGGCGGCACCGTGGACAAGAACCGTTTGGCCCGTGGTGAGCTCCGCAAGAAAGACAGGAATGAAGTTCGGCACCTGCTGGTACCCAACCCATATCGGCTCACCATCGCCGTCCAGCGCCGCGCTCTTACTTCTTGAATAGCGCACGCACCTTCTATTATTTATTGGCGAAAGCCGATACCCTCTGGTGACCAGACCCACTGCCTGATGGAAAGGGGAAACATATGAACCGATCGATGTGGCCGGCAATATGGCGATGTTGTGCAAGGTTGCCGTTGGTCCTTGCCGCTTCCTTGTGCAGCTTGGCCATGGCCCAGCCAACGACCACAGCGGGTGCATCGGCGGCGGGACCATCAGAGGATGCGATGCGTGCCTTTCTCAAGCAAGGCAAATGGAGTTCGACGGCTGACGACAATATCAGTGGCGAAGTTTTGGACGCTGATTTCATCAAATCGCTGGTCGAGGCCTACCAGGCTAACCCCAAGGATCCGACCGCCATCGCGAACCTGTCGCTTGTTCCTTTGTCGCTGGCCGTGGCTGAATGGGGCGTATCGCCCGCCACCGACCTGCCGCCTGACCCCGTCAAAAAGAAGAACTGGGGCCCCGTTGCAAGCACCGGCGACGGAAAGCATCTGATGAGCTATGCGCTCGGCGGCATAGGCGTCATGCACCAGGACTCCGGCGGCCTGGCCAAGCTGATGGCGTACATCGAAGCGAACCACCCAGATGTGGTGCCTGCCGATCACAAGAATGCATTCTTCAAGCTAAAAGGCGTCAACTTCGACCGGCTCTATGCAGCCGGGGGCCACTGTACCAAGCCGGCGGGCGAAATCAGAACCGACCTGGCCGGTGCCGAATTCCAGCACAGCCTTCACGGCTACGCCGGCGACGGCTATTGCGCGACCTACAACAAGCCCGAGTTCAAGCTCACCCCCAAGGACTGGCAGGTGTTCCGTCACGGCATGCGCGAGGCGCTGCGCCACGACGACGTGCAATTCCGCATCATCCGCGACTTTGCGAACAACGAATGGGCTTCTGCCTACCGAATGGTTGTCGTGAATGGCGGGCACGACGTCAGAGAAGCCTTTGTACTGGCTCGCATCTGGAACTCCTCGCCGGTCCTGGCGAAGTGTGCTTTCGATAAGGCCCAGGGGGCAGCGGGCACGGCGGCACGCATTCAAAAGGAGCTTGATGCCTATGCCGAGGGCTGCACGGGCTCAAAGATCCGCATGAAGGAACGCTGGCCCTACATGCAGCGTCCAGTGGTGGCATACGACACGTTCGCCAAGAAATAACCGTTCGGCGGACGGCTGCCGTTTGCAGGGGCGGCATTCACCCGTTCCTGTGCGGGCATGTTGGCCGCCCTATAATCCTTCGATCCCTTGGGGAGTAGCCGGCTTTCACCCTGAAAGCGCCTGCGTCAACATACTCGGTCTGCTGTGCAGACTGTGGCGCTGGCAACCATTTTGGTTGGCGAGACCATTGGCGCGTCAGCACGACATAGGTCGGGCAGTGATGACGTGCCTTTGTGCTTGCCCGACCAGAAAACGCTCCCACATGAACATCCTCTCCGTTGCTTTACTGTCGCTGGCCATGTCCACCGATGCATTCGCCGCCGCTGTCGGCAAAGGCACGTCCCTGCAAAACCCCCGGTGGCGTGAGGCCCTGCGCACAGGCGCTATCTTCGGCGTCATCGAAGCCTTGACCCCTATCGCCGGCTGGGCCCTTGGGCTCACCGCCGCGAGCTATGTCAAGGCCTGGGACCACTGGATTGCATTCGTCCTGCTGGGCGGTCTAGGGGTACGCATGGTGCTCAACGGCATCAAAGCCTCACCCGAAGCAGAAGTGGAGAAACCCAGTCGCCACTCGTTTTGGCTATTGGCCATGACCGGGTTTGCGACCAGCATCGACGCGATGGCTGTCGGGGTGGGACTGGCGTTTCTTCAGGTGGATATTCTTCCTGTTGCCGTAGCCATCGGCTTCACCACCTTTGTGGCGGTGACGCTGGGCGTCATGGTGGGACGGGTACTTGGCAATGTCGCAGGCAAGCGTGCAGAAATTCTGGGCGGGCTGGTCCTCGCTGGCATTGGCATTGCCATCTTGGTGGAACATCTGGGCGCAAACTGAGCTGGCGGCGGAGGGCTTTTCAAAAGACTGAAGAAATTTGAAATTCAATGGAATAAATGGGCGACGCCATGCGTCTATGGCGTGTCTTCTCCACTTTTCCTTCAAAGGACTCTCATGCAAAAGCACCTCATTTCGACTCTGGTTCTTGCCGTCGCTGCTGCGACCGCCAGCCTCGCCCAGGCGGCCGCGCCGGTCAAAACGGCTGGCGGCATGCTGGTGAACACCAACGGCATGACGCTCTACACTTTCGACAACGACGTTGCCGGCAGCGGCAAGAGCGTCTGCAATGGCCCGTGCGCCGGACTCTGGCCACCGGTCGCCGCAGAAGCTGATGCCAAGCCCGAAGGCGACATGAGCATCGTCACACGCGACGACGGCACCAAGCAATGGGCTTATAAAGGCAAGCCGGTCTACCTCTACAAATCCGACATGAAAGCTGGCGACATGACCGGCGACAATTTCAAAAACGTCTGGCACGTCATCAAGCCCTGATCGACCCAGCCTGTACGAAGGACGACTCCCCTGCCCATGCACCCACAGGACGAAACCGCAATCGTTGCCTGCATCCCTGCCCTGCGCCGTTACGCGCGCGGGCTGGTGTCGGACGCGATGCGTGCCGACGATCTGGTGCAGGACACGCTTGAGCGGGCATGGAGTCGTTTTTCCCTGTGGCAACGGCGTGGCGAAATCCGCGCCTGGATGTTTGGCATCATGCACAACCAGTTCATCGACGAGGTTCGTGCGCGGCGTAGCCGCCCCGAGGACAACGTCGGTGACGACCTGCCGGAGGTCGCGCAACGGGCCACGCAGTCGGACCGCATCGAGGTGCAGGATCTGGACCGCGTGCTGCAGCGGCTGTCGGCCGAGCAGCGTGAAGTCCTGCTGCTGGTCGCTGTTGAACAGATGAGCTATACCGAGGCAGCGGCTGTCGTGGGTGTCCCGGTTGGCACTGTGATGTCCCGGCTCGCACGCGCCCGCGAGCGGCTTCGGCACGAATTGCAAGGCCGTGCAGCACCAGAAGCGACGCCCCTGCGCCGGATCAAATAATGGACTTTCCTCATCTTCAACCCGTAAACGGCGGTGGCGACGGCGCCCCACCGGTGACCGAAGCCGACCTTCATGCCTATGCGGACGGCCTGTTGAGCGCAGACCGTCGCGCGGCGATCGAGGCTTTTCTGGAGCGCCACCCCGAAGAACGGCAGCAGATGGAAGACTGGCAAGCGCAGAACCGTGCGTTGAAGGCCATGCTCGACCCCGTGATCGCCGAGCCGCTGCCGTTGAGGCTGCCACTCCACGCGCCAGCGAACACAGCGCCTTGGCGCACGATGGTGGCCGGCGTGGCGATCGCCGTGCTCAGCGCCGGCTCGGCCTGGTGGTTGCGGGGCGCGGTAGATGCCCATGGGCTGCCTATGGCGGGTGCTGCGAGCCGCGTGGACCTTGCGGCCGGCGATGCGAACGCTTTGCATGGCTTTGCGCACCGCGCGGCCGTGGCGCATGTGGTGTTCAGCCCCGACGTGCGCCGACCGGTAGAAGTGGGCGCCGAGCAGGAGCAGGCACTTGTGACCTGGCTCACCAAACGCATGGGGGCAGCGGTGCGGCCACCGGATTTGCGCAACGTTGGGTACACGTTGATCGGTGGCCGCCTGTTGCCCGGAGACAAAGGGCCGGTGGCGCAGTTCATGTTCGATGGCCCCAAGGGTGAGCGCTTGACGCTGTATGTCACGCGCGAAGATGCGGGGCGGGAAACGGCCTTTCGCTTTGGACAAGACGGCCCGGTCAACGTGTTCTATTGGGTCGACAAGGATTTCGGCTACGCGATCTCCGCTGGAGCCGACCGGCAGGCGCTGCTCCAGGTGGCAGAAGTGGTCTACAAGCAGCTCGGGCCGCGCTGAGTGGCGTGGCGTATCGGCCAGAGGCCTAACGGCCTGTCCATTGAGGCTTACGTTTCTGTGCAAAGGCCAACGGCCCTTCGATCGCATCCTGGCTGGCCAACATGCGCTCGGCCGCCTCATAACGCGCTGCCATAGCGGTTTGCAAGTCGGGTATCGCCAGACTCTGCAGCATGACCTGCTTGGACGCCTGAACGGACAAGGGCGCGCAGGCCAGAATTTTCGCGGCTAAAGCCCTGGCCGAAATCATCAATTGGTCGCTGGAGACCACCTGGTTGATCAGGCTGATGCGCCGGGCCTCATGGGCATCAATTGGTTGCCCTGTCAGCGCCAACATCATGGCGTCCTTCATCGGCATGTTGCGTGCCAGGCGTTGAAGGGCCCCGCCTCCCAGCGCAGCCAAACCCACTAGCGGTTCAGGCAGTCCGAATTGCGCGTGGTCAGATGCAATGGCCAGATCACAAGCCGCCACAATCTCTGTCCCGCCGCCCAGACACAGCCCGTTCACGGCTGCAATCACTGGCTTGAACAGGTTGAACCGGGTGGTGATGCCCGCAAAGCCCCCAGGGGGCTTGCGGTGATCACCGGTACGAGACAGTTCCTTCAAATCCGACCCAACACAAAACGCACGCTGGCCACGACCAGTGAGGATGGCCACATGCAATTCCGGGTCGGCAGCGTAGAGATCGAAAGCACGCTCAAGCTCAAAGTGGGCCGCAGGATTGAGCGCGTTCAGAACCTCTGGTCGATTGATCGTGATCGTGACGACTGGGCCGTCACGATCCACTTCGCAATAGCGGAAAGCTTCTTCAGACATCGGTGGCCTCGGCAACTTGGGTAGCTTTGGTGAATAGAACCTGTGTGCACCGCCTCAGTTGGCGGAGGGCTTCAGCGTTTCGACCACCGTGGTCTTGCCGTTGACCACCTTCACGATAAAACTCTCGCGGTCCAAGTCACCTTTATCGTCGTACTTGGTATCAAACAGCACGCCGGGGTAATCTTTGGCAGAAATGCTTGCACCGTGCATCGCGGCTGCAAAGGCTTTCGAGTCGATCTTTCCTATCTTGTCAAAGATCGCCTTGGCGGCATGCATGGAGGTGTAGCCCTTCATGGCGTTGTGGTCAGCCTTGCTTTTGTATTCGGCGAGATAGTTTCTGGCAAACGCTTGAACAGTCGGGTTTGGCGCGTCGGGTGTGAGCCCCACATGGGCCACCACCCCATTCGCGGCTTCACCGGCCAGTTCAATGACCTTGTCGTTGGCCAGAGTGGTTTCGCCTACCACCGGCCTGTCGTAGCCCTGTTTGCGCAATTCCTTGAGCAGACGAGCGGATTCCTCTTCGTTCGAGTACACAAATAAAGCGTCTGCATTCGACTGTTTCGCGCGAATGACAGCACTGGAAAAGTCCACCTGCCCAGCGTCCGTCGAAATATCGGCGACCACTTTGATGCCGCTGGCTTGCAGCTCCTTCATGACCATGTCACGGCCACCCTTGCCAAAGTCGTTGTTCACATAGATGAGGGCAACACTCTTGGCCTTGATCGAGTGGTTGATGTAGCGCACCACCTTTGGCATTGCCGCCGCTTGGGTGAACGAGCCGCGAAAGACGTAAGGGTTGCCCTGCTGCGTGATGGCCGCCGCTTCGCCGCCAATGATGTTGGGAATTTCGGCCCGCCTGGTCTCCGCCATGCTGACCAGAATGGAGCCTGAGTACACCGGCCCCAAGACGATTGGCGCGCCTTGGTCCACCGCTTTCGCGGCCAGAGATTTGGCCACGCCTGGTTGTGTTTGTGTGTCCCAAGAGGTGTAGTTCACCTGGCGCCCCAGAATGCCACCCGCTGCGTTGATTTCCTTCACTGCGAGCTTCACCCCGTTGTCGTAATTGACACCCGCTGTAGTGCCGCCTCCCGACAGCTCGACCAGACCAAAGATGGGAATCGGTTGGGCGCTGGCCATGGCGTGCGCACCAACCAACGCCACGGCGGCCGTAAAGTTCCGAAAGCTTGTCTTCATCCGATGTCTCCTGCTTTTTATGGTTGAGCGGGATCGTAGGATTCGGGCCTTCATTCGTCTATGCGACAGACGCGATGGACTTTATAGCACCACGCAATAATGGTCCAAGGGCATTGGCAGGCAGCGCCTTGACATCAGCCTCTTGCGTTTTTTGAGGTGACGCGCACGACGGCATCCGAGCGCTCCACGAGATCTGGCAACAGCGCCATCCCCAGGCCCGGTTTGTCGTTCATGGAAATCGTGCCGTTGGTCACCGCGGGCAGTTCGGTCACGAGGTCTTTGTACCAGCCGGTATAGAAAGCGCGCACGCTCTCCTGAATCAAGGCATTCGGGGCGTGTAGCGCGAGGTGTGTGGATGCGGCCCAAACCACGGGGCCAGTGCAATCGTGTGGGGCGATGGGCAGTTGCCAAGCATCCGCCATGGCTGCGATCTTGCGCCCTTCCGTCAAGCCGCCGCACCAGCTCAAATCCAGCATGACGATATCTGCCACGCCGGTTTGCAGATAGTCTTTGAAGCCCCATTTGTAGCTCAGCGTCTCGCTTGCGCAAATCATGGCTTTGCAATCAACGGCGTACTGCTTGAGCGTATCCAGGCTGTCGATGCGAATCGGATCTTCGTGCCAGAAGGTGTTGAACTCTTCAAGCGCGCGCGCAATGCGTTTGGCCATGGGCAAACGCCAGAGGCTATGGAACTCCACCATGATGTCCATCTTGTCGCCTACCGCTCTGCGAATCTTTCGAAATGGATCCAGTGCGAGATTGAGCTCCTCCGGACTGATGTACTGGCCGTCTGAGCGCTCGGCGGCAAAGTCAAACGGCCAGATTTTCATGGCCGTGATGCCTTCGCTCAGCAGCGATTCAGCCAGTTCATCGGCGTGGTTTAAAAAACCCTGCAGGTCCTCATACGGCCCGGCCGCACTGGAAAGCCCCCAGTTCGATGTGGCCTGGATGTTTTTGCGCGTGTATTGATATCCGGCGCAGGTGTTGTAGACCCGAATCGACTCGCGGCTCTTGCCTCCCAAGGCGCGGCTGATGGGCAGGTTGGTCGCCTGGCCGAAGAGGTCCCACAGGGCGATGTCGATGGCGGAGTTGCCACGGGTCTCCGCGCCGGAACCACGCCAGCCTAGATAACCGGTAATGCGTTTGTTCAGGTACTCAATGTCCAACGGGTTCTCGCCGATCAGGCGCTGCGCAGCCCATTCGTGGACATAGGCTTCAACGGCTTCGGCGCCCATGAAGGTCTCACCCAAACCCACCAGGCCGTCGTCCGTATGCAGATGGATCCAGATGATGTTGGGAAACTCCCCCAGCCGGATGGTTTCTACTTTCGTGATCTCCATGGTCATCCGATCTCAAAACAATGGTGAGAAGAGCTCCCGTTTTTTGTATTTTTATGGGGAGGCGGTCCACGGGCGGTGGTGTACCCTCTCGCCGCTTTCAAGGGCTCAAGGGGTCTGCAAGGTGCCGTCCATCAAACGGGTTTGCGTCCAGGTGGTGACGGTGTTTTCGCAGGGGTACTTGGCGGCTTCGACCTCGTCGAGATCGACACCCAGGCCCGGTTTCTCATTGGCGTACACAAAGCCTTTTCGGAATTCCGGCAGGCCAGGGAACACGTCGAGCAAGGCTTCCTTAGGGCCTTTGAGGTCCTGGATCACAAAGTTCGGCGGTTCGGTGCCCGACCACTCCTGCACGCCAAAGTTGCGCGCCGCCAGATCGATGTGGATGTTGGCCGCGTGTGCCAACGGCGACATATCGCCTGGCCCATGCCACGCCGTTCGCACGCCATACTGTTCGGCGAACAGCTGCAACTTGCGCGCCGGGGTAATACCGCCAACCTGGCTCAGGTGCACACGGATGTAGTCGATCAGCCGCTCGGCGATCAACGACTTCCATTCGAGGGGATGGTTGAACAGCTCACCCTGGGCCAAGGGTGTGCTGGTCTTGGCACGCATCTGCCGCAGCCAATCGCCCTCCTCCAGCGGAATGGCATCCTCCAGGAAGAACAATTCGTAGGGTTCGAGTTCACAGGCAAAGCGGATCGCGTCAATCGGCTTCAAGCGTTCATGGACGTCGTGGCACAGCTCCACATCAAAGCCCAGGCGGCTACGCAGCGCGTCAAACATCTTCAGCGTTTCGCGCATGTACTTGCGGCTGTCGAGGTAGATGCCGTCGAGCGAGCCTTGCGGTGCATGCGCCGGCGCCGCACCGAACTTGCCGCCACCGTAGCCGCCGCTTTGGCAGCGAATGTGGGTGATGCCTTGGGCGCGGTACTTCTCGATGTTGTCGCACAGCTCGTCGATGTCGCGGCCATCGGCATGGCGGTAGATCGGCACGCCTGTGCGGCAGGCGCCGCCAAACAGTTGGTACAGCGGCATGTTCGCTTGCTTGCCTTTGATGTCCCACAGCGCCATGTCCACGCCGGAAATCGCGTTGTTCTCGATGGGGCCGTTACGCCAGTAGGCGTTCTGGTGCATGAGTTGCCACAGCTCCTCAATCGCATCGACATCACGGCCGATGAGCAGCGGTCGCAGGTATTCCTCGATCAGGCATTTGACGGCGAGGTGCCGGTAGGCAAAGGTACCGCAGCCAAGACCCACCAAACCGGGTTGGTTGGTGACCACCTTGACCACGAGCAGGTTGATGCCTTCCGGGGCGGTAAGAATGACTTTGACGTCGGTGATGAGTGTGGCCATGGATCAGCTACTTTTTTCAGTTCGTGAGGTTCGAGGAAGTGGGCTACTTCTGGATGTTGACGCTGCCCAGAAGCTTCTGGAAGTACGCCGACTGGCTGTTCATGAACGCTTGAAACTCTTCGCCCGCCATGTAGGCCGGTTGCAGATTCGCCCGCAGCAACGAGGCGTTGAATTCCGGGTCGGCCACGGTCTTGCCGACCACATCGCGCAGGTAAGCGACGACGGCAGGTGGCGTGTTCAGCGGCAGCCCCAAGCCGCGCCAGGTGCCCACTACCAGGTCGGTGCCTTTTTCTTTGAAGGTCTGCACATCGGCATAGGGTGCGGGCAAACGCTGCTCGGCCATGGCGGCCAACACACGCACCTGCTTGGCCTGCACGAAGGAGCCGATTTCTGCCGGGCTGACCACAATCGCCTGCACATGGCCACCGACCAAGGCCAAAACGCTGGGCGCGGCGCCCTGGTGCGGCACATGGGTGAAGCGCACGCCCGCCTTGTCTTCCAGCGCGGCGGCGGCCAGATGCCAGATCGTGCCGGTACCGGCATTGCCGACGGAGACTTCACCGGGCTGCTTGCGGGCGGCGGCCAGCAGTTCATCGATGGACTTGAACGGCGAGTCGGCACGCACCGCCACCAAACCTGGGTCGCCATTGAGCCGGGCCAGCGGGATGAAGTCGCGCGTGGTGACCTTGGTCATGCCCAGGTGCGGGATGATGGCCAACTCGGAGATCAACACCCCGATCTTGTAGCCGTCGGGCGTGGCACGCTGCACCTCGGTCATCGCAATGCCGCCGCTCGCGCCGGGCTTGTTGTTGACGATGAAAGGCTGGGTGCAGTATTTTCTGGCGATGTCGGCGAAGCGGCGGGTCATCACATCCGTGCCACCGCCTGCTGACGAGGGCACCAGGATTTCAATGGCGCGGCTGGGGTAGTCGTTGGCCATGGCTTGCGTGCCCACACCAGCGGCGGCCATGGCAGTCAACGCCATGAATGTGCGACGGTTTTGCATGTTTGTCTCCTGATGGAAATGTTTTTTCTAGGTGAACGTGGTCTGTCGATCTACAACACCGACAACCAGCCGCCATCGACATAGATGATTTGCCCGTTGACGTAGTCCGAAGCGCGCGAAGACAGGAAGATGGCCGTACCAATCAGTTCTTCGGGCTTGCCCCAGCGCTTGGCGGGGTTGCTGGCCTTGACCCAGGCATCGAACTCGGGGTTGTTGATCAAGGCGGTGTTCATGTCGGTCTGGATGTAGCCGGGGCCGATGGTGTTGACCTGAATGCCGAACTGCGCCCACTCGGCCGCCATGGCGCGCGACAACATCTTGATGCCGCCTTTGGCTGCGGTGTACGGCGCCACCGTGGCGCGCGCGGCCTCGCTGGTGAGCGAGCCGATGTTGATGACCTTGCCGCCCTGGCCCCGGGCAATCATGCGTTTGGCGGCCTGCTTGCCCACGATGAACGCGCTGGTCAGATTGGTGTCGAGCACACGCTGCCAATCTTTGAGCTCCAGATCGACCATGGGGGTCCGGTGCTGGATGCCGGCGTTGTTGATCAGGATGTCGACTGCGATGCCCTCTGCATCGAGCGAGGCATACGCCGCATCGACTGCGGCCTCGTCGGTCACGTCGAAGACCAGGCCACGCGCGTCGTGCCCAGCCGCGCGCAGTTGTTCTACCGCATGCGCCACTTGCTCGCCATTGCGGGCATTCAAAATGACCTTGGCGCCGGATTCGGCCAGCCCCTGTGCAAAGGCGTAGCCCAGGCCACGGGCCGAACCGGTGATCAAGGCGGTGCGTCCGGTCAAGTCAAATAGTGTGTTCATGTCGTGCTGTCTCTCGAATCAAAATGAAAAGTTGGCGACGCTTGCAAACCCTGCTTAGCCGCGCACTGTGGTGACGATGCCGTCGCGCAGGCCGATCTCGCCCAAACCGGGGAAGCGCACCAGAACGTCGGCCGCCGCAGGCATGGGAATGGCCCCCACCCAGGAGCCGGTGGTGACCACGGTGCCGGCGGCCACGGTGTGGCCATGGCGCGTGGCGTGGCGTAGCCAAATCGGCAAAAGCCATGATGGATCACCGAGCGAGTAAGCGCCGGTGTTGGCGATCACTGGCTGTGTGCCAAAGCGCACTTCGCAACGCTGCTGCGCCCAATCGTGGGCCGACCAGGGCAACCATTCGGCGATCAACAGCGCCCCGTGCGAGCCCTGGTCGGCCAGGCGGAGAGTGGCCGGTGCCTGGAGGCCTTCGGCCCAGCGCGAATCTGCAATTTCAATGGCAACCGCCATGGCCTCCACCAGTTTGGAGACCTCTTCATGGCTTAGGGCCTGCGCTTGTGCTGGCGTCACCGCCCGCCCCAAACGCAACACAATCTCGGCCTCTACCGCCGGGGTGTTCCAGCGAAAGTCTTTCAGCGACGCACCTGCGGTCCGTATGCCGGAGGCGGGCAACGCCGCATGTGTCAACGTTGAAGTACGCGATGCGCCACCCGATTTCCAGTGGCCCGCAGCCTCATGGCCAAACCAGCCCAATGTTTGCGCGACCAGTTCCTGGACGGCATACGCTTGTGCGTCAGAGGACAACAGCGCGAGTGAGCCTTGTGCGGTCACCGTGGGCGCGGCCTGCCCGCTTTGGCGTGCGGCCACCAAGGCTGTCGCCACCTGCTGCACGGCAGGATCACTTTTATCGTCGGCAGGAAACACGTTCATTTGCTTCATTTTTCAGGTTCAGAGGGATAGCGCTGTTTCAGGCCTCGGCGCCGAAGTCGATCAGCACCTTCATGGCCCGCTGGCGGTCGCTCGCGAGTTCAAACGCCTGGACTGCATGCTTCATGGCAAAAGAACGGGTGATGACGGGTGCCAAGTCCACGCGCTTTTCGTTGATGAGCTTCACAGCCAAGGCAAACTCGGCATGGAAGCGGAAGGAGCCCATCATCAGCAGCTCTTTCGCCACGATGACGTTTTGCGGAATGCTCACGTCGCCGCCTAAGCCCAACTGCACCACCACGCCGCGTGGGCGCATGGCCTCCAAGCCCGTGCGCAGCGCACGTTCGTTACCAGAGCATTCGATCATCACGTCGATCTGGCCCTTGTCGTGGGTGAAGGCTTGCACCCAGTCGGGCTGGCTCACCACGTTGAATGTTTTGTGCGCCCCCATGGCGCGCACCACCGTCAACGGTGCGTCGACCACATCGGTAGCGATGATTTCCGCCGCGCCATGCAACCGTGCGGCGGCCACCACCATGGCCCCAATGGGCCCACAGCCAGAGACCAACACGCGTTTGCCCAGCAGAGAACCGGCGCGCGAAACGGCATGCAGACCCACGGCAAACGGCTCGGCCAGCGAGGCCAGCGCCATGGGCGTCTCGGCCGACACGGGTTCGCATTGCTCGGCCTCGCAGACCAGCAGATTGCGGAAGGCGCCTTGCACGTGCGGCGTGCGCATGGCACTGCCAAAGTAGCGCATTTCAGTGCACTGGTTGGGCAAGCCTTCCAGGAAAAAACGACACTGCGCGCAAGGCAGGCTGGGGTTCACCGCCACCTTGTCGCCCACCTTTACCTTGGTGACCTCGGCGCCCACTGCGCTTACCGTGCCCGCCACCTCATGCCCCAATGCCATGGGTTCCTTGACACGGATGGCACCAAAGCCGCCGTGGTGGAAGTAATGCAGATCGGAGCCGCAGATGCCGCCCATGCCCACACGCACCAAAACCTGTGCGGGGCCAATGGGGCCTACTTCGCGCTCGTCGACACGCAGATCGCTGGGGGCGTGCAGCACCAGTGCAAGATAACGTTCACTCATCTGATTCTTTCCATTCGTTTGATCGCTTACGTTTCGCCCGGTCACTTCGAGGTGCCGTGAAGCACGTTGACCAAGGGCTGTCCTTCAGACCAACGGCGGATGTTGTCCGCCATGGTTTCCTGGCGGCGGCGCACGGTGCCCGAGGTCCAGCCCGACATGTGCGGTGTCATCAACAGGTTGGGCAAGGCGCCAAAGTCCAGACGCGACGGTGCGCACTCGGCCTGCGTTGGCGTGGGGTACTGGTACCAGGTGTCGATGATGGCGCCGCCGATCTTGCGCTGGGCCAGCGCGTCATACAGCGCTTGTTCGTCGATCACCGGGCCACGACCAACGTTCAGGATCACGGCGTCCGGCCGCATGGCAGCAAACGCTTTAGCGTCCACAATGCCTTGCGTCTGCGGCGTCAATGGAAGAGAGACCACCACCGCATCGGCCGAGGCCATGAACTCGGGCAACTGGTGCAATCCAAACTGCTGGCTTACGCGGGCATCTTGGATGGGGCTGCGGTTGGCCACGGTCACCCGCATGCCAAACGCCTTGGCGCGCGCCAGAATGGCTTGTGAGATATGGCCAAAGCCGAGCAGGCCCAGCGTTTGGCTGCCAAGTTCTGTGCGCAGCGCTGTGGGCCGGCCGGCCCAATACGTCCAGCGCTGTTGGCGCAGGTCGGCATCGGCCTGGGGCAAGGGCACATGGCGTTGCAGCAGCGCGGTCATCACGTACTCGGCAATCGCGTCTTCGTGGCCAAAGCAGTTGCACAACACTGCGCTGGCGGGCAGCAGGCTCACGTCGATGGCATCGGTGCCGGCCGATGGTGCGTGGAACAGCTTCACACCGATGGGCTCGGGCAAGTCGCGGTTGAGTTTGATGCCGACGATCACGTCAGCCGTGGCGTAGTGTTCGCGCTCGCCCGGACCGTTCAACGTGTCGCTCAGGTCGAGGATCTGGTGACGGGCATCCACCATGGTTTCAAAGCCTTGGCGGAAGTTGGCGGCGTTCTCGCCGTGGAATACGATCTTGAGGGTTTTCATGCTGTAGGCAGATGGAGGGTTGGGTTGGTTGTCGGCTGCTAGCGGCGTTCAGGCTGCCTTCAGGCGGCAAGTGACAGATGCGGTGCGCGCAAACGCTGGCCGCTGCGGTCAAACAAAACCGCCTCGGTAAGATCCAGCGACAGGTGCACGGGTTGGCTGATGCGCAGATCGCTGTAACCCGGCACCACCACCATCACATCGGCACCGCTGCCGCCCTCGTCGTTATGGGCCGTTTTGGCTTGGTCGAGCTGGACGCTGACAATCGACTCTGCGCCCACGTGTTCCACCAGTGCCACCTTGCCCGCGAGCCCACTGGTTCCCAGTTGCATGGCGTGCGGGCGGATGCCCAGCAACACGTCGTGCGTCTGTTGTCCAAGTGCCGCCAGATGCGCCGGCAGCGGCAGCGCGGTCTTGCCCACCATCAGGCCACGCTGTGGTTCGATACGCGCTTCAATCAGGTTCATCGGCGGTGTACCAATGAAGCGGGCGACGAAGGTGTTGGCCGGGTCGGCGTAGATTTCGCGCGGGGTGCCAAATTGCTGCACCACGCCATCGCGCATCAGGGCGATGCGTGTGCCCATGGTCATGGCTTCGACCTGGTCGTGGGTCACGTAGACAAAGGTACCGCCCACCTCGCGGTGCAGCTTGATGATCTCGGCGCGCATGGAGGTGCGCAGCTTGGCGTCGAGGTTCGACAGAGGCTCGTCCATCAAGAACACATCGGGCTGCCGCACCATCGCACGGCCCAAGGCCACACGCTGGCGTTGGCCGCCTGAAAGAGTGCGCGGGTATTGGTCCAGCATGTCGGTCAACGCCAGGGTTTTGGCTGTGCGCGCCACCAGGTCACGCACGGCCGCCGAGCGCTCGATGCGCCGCTTGGCAAAACCGCCTACCAGCGGCAAGTGGAACCACCAGCGGTGCTCACGCATGATCAGCGGGAAGGTGATGTTGCGGCGCACCGTCATGTGCGGGTACAGCGCGTACGACTGGAACACAAACGCCATGTCGCGGTCGCTCGGCGGCAGGTTGTCGACGCGGCGCGGGCCGACGTGGATCTCGCCGCTGGTGACCTGTTCCAGCCCGGCCAACATGCGCAGCAGCGTGGACTTGCCGCAGCCCGAGGGGCCGAGCAAGACGAGGAATTCGCGGTCGGCGACGTCAAACGAAATCTGGTTGGCGGCCTTCTTGCCGCCGAAGATCTTGGTCACGCCCTGAAGAGAGATGGATGCCATGATGGAGTACTCGCGAATGGGTTAGCCCTTGACGCTGCCGGCCGTCATGCCGGACACCACGTAGCGCTGAACAAAAAGATAGAAGATGACGGCGGGCAAGGTGTACATGAGGCCAATCGCCATCACGGTGTGCATGGGCGTGCTGAGTTCGCCCACAAAACCAGCCAACCCCACCGAGGCGGTTTGCAGGCCTTGGTCGCTGATCAGCGTTTGTGCAAACACGTATTCGTTCCAGCCGTGGAAGAACGCGATGACGGCGGCAGCGGCCAAACTGGGTGCCACCAGCGGCAAGACCACGGTCAACACAATGCCCAAGCGCGTGCAACCGTCGATGCAAGCCGCCTCTTCAATGTCCACGGGCACACCGTCCACCGCGCCCTTCAGAATCAAGGTGATCACGGGCACGGTGAACGCCGTGTTGGCCAGGATCAGACCGGTCAGGCTGTTGAGCAAACCCAGCTCACCAAAGATGGCGTACAGCGGCACCACCAACATCGCTTCAGGCAACATTTGCGTGACGAACAACGCCCCCCCCAAGACCGCCACCGCAGGAATGCGGTACCGCGACAACACATACGCAGGGAAGATCGCCAACACGATGCTCAGCGCAGCGGTGCCGAAGGCCACGATGGCGCTGTTTTTCAGCCAGGTGGCCACGGCGGTGGTGTTGAACGCGTGGCCATAGACGGCCCATTGCGAAAAGTCGGGCAGCAGATGCGGCTTGGCCGCAAACAGGTCTGGCGACGAGGTCAGCGACGTGACCAACATCCAATAGATGGGAAAGGCCGCGAGTCCGAGCAGGGCAAGCACCAATGACACGCGCAGCCCATGCGACCATGACAAGGTTTGGTTCATCGCTGCCCCTTGGCACGTTCGGCACGCTGGTTGTAGCGGAAGTAGAAGACCGTGATCACCAAGGCGATCGACAAACCGACCATGCCGACGGCAGCGCCCTGCCCCAGGTCACGGTAGACAAAGGCCCTGCGGTAAAGCTCAATCACCAACGTGTTGGTCGAGCCGATGGGGCCGCCCTGGGTCATCAGCCAGATCAAGTCGAAACGGCGCAACGACCAAATCGTCAGGAACAGCGCGAGCAAGGCAACCGAGGGCTGAATGGTGGGCCAGACGACGGCGCGGAACACGCTCAGGCGGTCGGCACCGTCGATAACAGCGGCTTCGCGCAACTCAGAAGAGACACCTTGCAGCGCCGCCAGAATGACCACCGATGCAAACGGAAAGATCTGCCAGATCGTGGTGAGCAACACCGCCGGCAGGGCCAGCATTGGACTGTCGAGCCAGCCTTCCATGCCACCGCTCCAGCCCAGTGCGGCCAGCAGGTGGTTGAACACGCCGTACTGTCCGTTGTAGATCCAAATGAAGATCAACGCCACGGCCACGGGTGGCGCGGCCCATGGAATCGTCACCAACGCGCGCGCCAAGCCTCGGCCACGAAATGGCGCATCCAGCAGCAGGGCCGCACCGAGCCCCAGGCTGATGGCCAACACCACACACACCACTGTGTAGACGGCGGTGATCAGCAGCACGTGGCGGAACTCATCCTGCGTCACCAGGTCGACGTAGTTTTGCAGGCCTACATAGGTGTGCTCACCAGGCGACAACAACGAGGTTGAGGTGAAGCTCAGATAAAGCTCTTGCGCCAGGGGGTAGCCCTGGAACAGCAGCAGGTAGATGGCAACGGGCGCGGCAAACCAGTAAGGTGTCCAGTCGCGCTCTACCTTGGGCTGCGCTACCAATGGGCGCGCCGCGGAGGTGATAGCTTGCATGGGAAGCTCCGAAAAGCGAGGTTTGGGTTACTTGCGCAACACTCGGGTGGAAGCCAGACGCTGGGCGTCGTCCATGGCCTTTTGCGGCTCCATGCCACCTTGCAATACTTTCAGCACCTGCTCCAGCACGATCTGCTGAATCTCAGGCGTCTTCACTTCCAAGCCCTGCACCAGTTGCGGCACGCTGTTCGCGGCTTGTTCGTCGTAGACCTTCAACCATGGGCGCTTGGCCACCAACTCGGGGCTGCGCTCGATTACCGTGGCCACGTTGCTTGCGCCCAGCAGTTCCTGCAGTTCGGCCTGGTTCTCGGGCTGCAAGGTCCATTTGAAGAAGGTCTCGGCGGCGGCCTTGTGTTTGGTGTTGGCGTTGATGGTCAACGGTGCCAGCACCATGCCCTGCGCCCGGGTAGGGAACGGCGAAGGCGCCGCAGCAAAAACCAGATCGGGCGCTTGTTGGGTAAAGATGCCGGCGACACCACCGTTGTCTATCTCAATGGCCACCTTGCGCTCCCAAAACATGCGCCGATAAGTGGCTGCATCCGCGCCTTTGGGCGTGACGCCTGCGTCGTAAATGCGTTTGTACGCGGTGATGCCGTCGATCACTTTCGGCTCGTTCAGCGTCAGGTTGCCGTTGGCGTCGCTCCAACGGCCACCAAAGCCATAGACGAAGTTGCACACGTCTTGCCAGAAGCCATTGCCCTCGGCCATGGTGGCGCGGTAGGCATAGCCGTAGATGCCGTTGCCTGAAGCGGCCTTGGTGGCTTCGACCAATTCATCAAACGTCGCTGGTGGTTTGCCGCCTTTCAGCAAGGCAGGGTTGTAGAGCATCACGTAGTTGCTGATCTCGAACGGCACGCCGTAGCGCTTGCCTTCCACCTGCATATATTTGTCTGGTGCGCTGAAGCGGTAGTTGCCGCCTTTGAGCAGATCGTCCAGCGGCAGGATGCGCTTGCTCTGTACTGCCGCGTAGTAGTCGATCAAGTCCATGCGCACCAGGTCTGGCCCTGCCCCACCCCCCATCTGGGTGAACACGGTTTTGGCAAAACTGGCGAACGGAATGGCAATGGGTTGCACTTCAATCCCGGCCTGGCTTTTGTTGAACTTTTCCACCCATGCCTTGAGCCGGTCGCCCCGCCCGGCCTCGCTGAAGGTCACCCCGGCAAACGTGATGACTTCTTTGGTTTGCGCATGGGCTGGCATCGAATGCCCCAGTCCAATCGCAGCCGCAACAGCGGCGAGGGACCAGGTCATCACATCACGACGTGGCAGGTGGCGGAAGGCTTGCATGGTTGTCTCCTAGCTTGTGGATGAAGTGCGGCTTTATGTTTTGTTGCCGCGCCCATAACAGGCATCGCAACACATTATTGGCATCCGCTGAATCTAGTATATGGTGATATTTCAGATGAAATCCTAGGGTTTCCCACTAAGAAAACTGAAATCAATTTTGGCTAGCCAGACGGAGCAAACGTGAGACAACGTCGCAACCAAGCCTGACATATCAAGCGCTAGAAAGCGACAAGAAAGCGGCTGCTCGGACAGCAAACCGCGCCACTGAGCATCGAACGGCCCGCCGCCGCACTGAGCAGCTACAGCTTGTCGAAGTCTTGCAGGCTGCAGTCGAGCAGCACGGGGTCAATCTCGCGCTCGAGGACATCGAACATGCGGTCGACAAAGTCAATCAATTCGTCAGAAGCTTTGATGGCCTGTTCGACGTGGCAGTTGGCCACGGCGTCCAGCAAAGCCAGGTGAACATCTATCGTTTTGGCCAAGCCATCGTCTGGCGAAACCTTGGTGTGGTAGAGCCAGCCAATGCGTCGAAAAACCGTGTGCAGCGGCCGAAGGGTTTTTTCGACGAATGGCTCGCCAGCCGCGGCGAGAAACAGCCGATCCAGTCTGCGGTCGATCACGTTGAAGGCGTCAATCGTCATGCCTGCCAGGTTCTCCCGCAAGTGACGCTTCATATGCAGCATCTGATTGCGGTGTGAGGAACTTGATTTTTCGGCCGCGAGGCGGATCACAAACCGCTCAAGGTCACGTCGCAGACGCAGCAGCATCCGTTCACGCGCGAGATCAATCGGTGCCACCTGCAATCCCCGGCGCGCATGCACCCGCAGCAATGTGTCTTCGGCAAGACGCGTCACCGCCTGGTGAACTGGTGTTCGGCCCAACTGCACGATGTCTTGCAGTTCCAGCAACGCCAGGTGACGGCCCGGTGCCAACTGGCAAGTCACCAGTCGCTCTTCAATGGCCTCGTGGGCCTGCTCATACAGATTTTGCGGATTACGGCCCCGCACAACCTCTGCATCAGGGGCCATGGTTTTAGGTGAAGCAACCGCAACCAATTTGGGACGGGGTTTTGTGGGGCGTGACAAGGTAGGTCTCCGACTACTCTGGATATGTGCTGATATTTTATCTTCATCAAGCCGCCATCGACTGGATCAAACCCCAAAGCCGAAGAGTTGCCCTACCGCAGGACGGGATCGATCCAGGCGCCCCATGCATCACAAAACGAAGGTCGCTGCACTCGACAGAGGGGTGAGCACGGATGCACAACATGTGCGAAGTCTTCAGACGACACAATCACGACACACTTGAAGCGGTCCACCAAATCACACTCTCGGGCGTTGACCTGTGACTTATGTCTCAGTCGTAAAAACGACCTCGCGGAAATCGCGGCTTGATTGGAGGAATGACCATGGCGTTCAAGAGAAAACTGTTGATGACCGTATTGGCTGTCCTTTGTATTCTGGGTTACGACCAAGACGAGAATACTTCGTCCACCAGCATCGCTTCGGCAGAGAAAAACCATACTGCCGTCAAACCGAATACCGGACTTGGCATGTGGGTCTTCACACCCCGCTGAAGTATGCGGTGAAAGACACGTTGAGGGGGTGCGGAAGCCTGCCACAGCGCAGAGCAGCCCTTTTCGAGCGCGCCCCTCGCAAGGCGGTTGTGCACATCGCTTTCAATGCTCTAGAAGCTGCTCCAGCCTTCCACGTTTGCGGCCGGTTTGGGCATCACCGATGTCGCCTTCACGGGCACAAGTGCAGGACGATTGGCATTGGGTAGGGGCTTGAAACCGCTCTTTGGCAATGGGACCGCCCGACTGCCGGTGTTTGCAACCTCGGCCGTGCGAGGAACAAGCGGTACATGCGGAGTTTGGTTCGACACGTGGAGAGCGCGCTGGCGACTCGCCCCAGCCGCCAACTTGAAGACCGCCACCGCCCCTACCAGATCCTGCGCCTGGCTATTCAGGCTGCTCGCGGCGGCAGCCATTTGCTCGACAAGTGCCGCGTTCTGCTGCGTCGATTGATCCATCTGTGTCACGGCCTCACCTACTTGACTCACGCCGATGGACTGCTCCGCACTGGCGGCACTGATTTCCCCCATGATAGAAGTGACGCGACGGATGGATGCCACCACGTCCTGCATGGTTTCACCGGCCTGGTCCACTAGGGTGGTGCCATGTTCGACGCGGCCTACACTGGCCGAGATCAATGATTTGATTTCCTTTGCAGCTTCCGCAGAACGACCTGCCAGATTACGCACTTCACCGGCCACCACCGCAAAACCGCGTCCTTGTTCGCCGGCGCGTGCGGCTTCCACGGCTGCGTTCAACGCGAGAATATTGGTCTGGAACGCGATCCCGTCGATCACGCTGATGATGTCGGCAATCTTCTTCGAACTGTCGTTGATGTCTTTCATGGTCTCCACCACCTGGGCAACCACTTCACCACCACGTTCGGCCACGGTTGAGGCACTCTGCGCGAGCTGATTGGCTTGGCGCGCGTTGTCTGCGTTTTGTTTGACGGTGGAACTGAGTTGCTCCATTGAGGCGGCAGTCTGCTCCAGCGCACTGGCTTGCTGCTCGGTGCGTGCGGACAAGTCGTGGTTGCCCTGGGAGATTTCGGCGCTGGCGGTTGCGACGCCTTCCGCGTTTTGCCGCACGTTGCCAACCACCTGGACCAGGCTCGACTGCATGGCCTTGAGGGCCAACAGTAAAAGCGAGGTCTCATTTTGACCTGTGGCTTCAAACTGCAGGCTCAGGTCGCCATCGGCCACCGCACGTGAAACTTCAACCGCCTTGTTCAAGGGCCCGGTGATCGAACGCACCAACAGCCAGCCCAGAACAGCCAGCAAAAGCACGGCCGCTACCCCCAAAAAGACCAGCGTTGCGACGCCGGTGCGGTACGCCGCCTCTGCCGCGACCGATGCATCAGCCCCTTGCTTGACTTGTACGGACACGAACTCTTCGGCCGCCGCTGTGGCAGCGGCTTGCAGTGGCGCTACCGACCTGTTCAGCACCATCAGTGCTTCTGCGTTCTGGTTGGCCGATCCCAGACGCACGACTTCGGCCGTTGGCGCTTGCAGCGCGTCTACGGCTTTCTCAAGTTTGGACAACGCGGCCTTTCCTTCTGGCGTGACCACGGTGTCTTGCAGTTGTTTGTCCAGTTTGAGGTAAGTGCTCCGAACCATGGCCAGATTCTGGACCGCACTCGCAATCGCGTCGGGCTGCTCTTCAAGCACCACGTTGCGCGAACCGATCGCACTGGCGCGCATGTTGTCTTTGATGTCTTTGGCGGCCAGTATCTTGGGCAACCGGTCGTTCGTTGCTATGTCCAGTTCAGACTCGATCTTGTGCATCTGACCTACCCCCACCGCGACCATGGTGGTGAGCAAAACCGCAGAGAGCGCGATGCCCATGAAAAGGCGGGGGCCGATTTTTAAGTCATTGAAACGCATTTTTGTTTTCCGGAAGTTTTGAGGCAAGGCATGTCAGCGTTCGCTTGTGGGGTGAGGAAGCAGTTGGTGTCATCCGAGCGCCACACACGGCGAGGAGGCCAAAGAACGCTGCCCCGCCATCTCTGGTCGAGCGGCTCATGCGCATGACCGGATACACATGCCCCCAGCGAGTGGGTCGGCATGCCGCTTGGAACAAAGCCTTTGAAATAGCTGACATGGGCTTTTATGTTCCCGCCAAGCCGCGCGTGAAATGTGACGCAACTGTCAATCTTGATCTGTTGCCCTTGGCCTCCAACGAGGCTGTGGCGGCATGTCCGGAGGTCAAACCGAGTTCACGTTTGCGCCACGATCTTTCCAGGCTCGGAAATCACAATTCACTCCATCGCAACACACCTGGAGATGACCATGAAGACCACCAAGATTTCTACCGCCGCTTCCACAGCAGCGATGGCTCTTGCGCTCGGCCTTGGTCTGACTTCTTTCGGCGCCCAAGCAGCAGGCAGCATCTCCGGTCAATTGAATGCCCAGATGGTGTTGCAAGCCGGTTGCTACATCAGCGGTGCATCTGGCGCCGGCAGCAGTGGTGTGAATTTCGGTACGTTGGACTTCGGCTCACAACCCAGCACCTTCACCGGCGTGTTGACGGCCAACGCCACCGGTGGTGTGGGCGGTGCAGGCGCCACGCAAATTGTGTGCTCTCCCGATGTCACGGCCTTGACCGTTTCGGTCAGCGGTGGCAACAACGCGGGCCAAGGCGGCAGCATCGGCACCGGCTCCCGCGCCATGAAGTTCGGCACCAGCTACCTGCCCTACGAGGTGTACCGCGATGCGGCGATGACCACCGCCTACCCCTCCAATGCCACCGCACTGGGCGTGACACTGCCGGGCACTGGCGCTCCGCTGAACCTGCCCGTATACGGCCGCATCAACAAGACCAGCACCAACGGTATGGCTTCTGGCACCTACGTGGACACCCTGCAAGTCACGCTGAGCTGGTAACAGCGCCACTCAACCGTCGTTCCGCCCGGTTCCATTGCGGGGAGACGGTGCCTTCTGTGGGCCTGGCCCACTCGGTTGTCGATTGGGGGGATTCGGCGTTTTCGGGACTGTGCTGGACATGGTGGATACCTCAAACCTAAGGACTGCTGCGAAGAACGAACCGCCATTGTTCGATGGCGTTGCACAACATGATGTAGGCTGCTTCCGATTCGGTGGTCGGTGCCTTGCTTTGACGCGCACCCGCAAACGGTTTGACAGAACCCAAACTGGGCCCTTAAGGGGATGCCTTGTGCTGGTGTTCCGCTCGAATGATTTGCTGCAATACGGCCGACGGATCGGTATTGGTAGAGAAGCCAAGCACCTCCGCCCTGTCCTCTTCCGGTATTTCCATCTTGTGCGCCATTTGAGAAAGCAATCGCAAGATGGCGGTGGTTTCACGCTCCGTGAGCAGGTTCATCTGCAAGTCCAGATGGTGCCGCCGTTCGCTCTCGACCGCTGAAAAATTTTGGCTGATGAGAATCAGCACGGAAAGAAAGATGGCCTCCAGCGACACCACCAGCATCAGAAACTGGAAGGGATAGGGATCGAAGCTTTTGAATGCCACGTTGTCACCGATCCAAACGGCGAACCACAGCACATGCAGCCAGAGGAACGTCAGGCTGCCGCAGAATCCCGCGATTTTTTGCACGACGTGATAGAACGCCGACTTGCGTTTGCGCCGTTCGTCCTCGTGGCACAGAATCGCCTCGATGTTCCGCTCGGTGAATTCGCTGATGACCTTGTTGACCTTGCCACTGAGAGGATGGTCGCTTTGGCCCGTGGCGGGAATGGTCTGCGCACTTTGCATGGGCTTCTCCGGTTGACGCCCGAGAGCCTACATCGTCCGCAAGCTTTTCAGGGCACTGATTCCGGCAGTCTCGACGTGTTGGCGCAACCGCCTACATCGCTTTGCTGTTGGGCCTCACATGAGGAACGGGGAAATCATCTGCCGGGAGGTTCTCAGCCTTACGCCGTCAGCGTTGAGTGCGGCGGCGTCTCCGCAAGGCTGCCTCTTGGCCGACCGTGGAATCGGACGCGGCTTACATCGCCAAAGATCAGGATCTCCAAGAATGAATCATCCGGGTCATGGCACGCATCTCATTCAAGGAAATCCATGCAAAACGCAACTCAAAATCCCACTTCAGATCCGCAAGGTCAAACCAAACCTTCCACTGATCCCAACGGGCCTATACCAGGCAGTTCCAAGCCGAGCGACAAGCCAAAGGAGAAGACGCCCCAGGACACCCCGCTTCAGATCGACCCGGCTCAAGAAAAGCCAGATTTTTCACCTTTGGTTATGGCGCAACTTGATCCGGACGCCGGGTTTAACGGTGCATAGGTTCTGAACTTACAGCGACAAATTCAGGTGTCCGAAAAACAGGAGGAACGTCCCATGTCCACACCTAAACCCAAAAATACCAAAGTTGTCGATCACGCAGCTGAATCTGCCGCTCAACCGGCTGTTGACGCAGGTGCTCATGCCCCCGGCAGCACCCACGCGGCGGTGCACGGTAAGCCAACACCGCGATTGCCCCATGAACGTGACGAGTCCGCTGACAGTGGTACCCGTGAACCCGATGACATCATGAAAAAAGCGGCTGACGACATGGACAAAGGCGCGGTGGACCGGGTGCGCAGCCCGGCCACGCAAAAGCATTACAGCCATCTGGCCAAAGAGGCTCAGGCCGACGAGAAAAGAAAAAAGTCCGGCCGATAGATGGTGAGCTTGGCAGTGGGCAACGCGCAGCTCCTCTGCCATGAGGCTCAACACAACCGAGAACATCGCATTGGACGGCAGCGCAACTGCATTGCAATATCAATCGCTCACACATTATTTTTGAAGTTGGCTCGCCCTTTGCATTTACATAAGCAAAGGCACTTCAAAATTCAGATAAAGACGAATGAGATCAACGGTTTACACGGTGTCCCTCATTGAAAAACAACGCCCACCTGAACATGCCTTCCCACAGTCACATCGACGAGCCCATTGCCGCCAGGGTGCATCTTGACTACCATCGCAAACGCCAGCAACGCCCGGGAAGTCATTGCCGATGGTGAGCCAATGACGCCTGCCCCCTTGCCTTAGCTTTCTCAGGACAGTAGTGAACCCCAGGGGGGAGAAGATATGAATGCAATTGATGTTTTAGTGGTCGATGACGCGCCAGACGCGGCGCACTCGTTGGCCTTGCTGCTTGAGCAGGATGGGTATGTCACGCGCTTCGCACTCAGCAGCGAAGAAGCCCTGGCTACGATGGAAAGCTACAAGCCTTTTTGCGTGATGCTCGACGTTTACATGCCTGGAATGGATGGGTTAGAGCTGGCGAAATGCATCCGCGCCAAATTTCAGGATGACGTGGTTTTGATTGCCGTCACGGGCATGGACACGCGCGGCCCGTCGGTGGCCGAAACCTTTGACTTGGTGGACCACTATTTCACCAAGCCCGTACCGATGGGCGAACTCGCCAAGATTTTCCCGCCCAAAGCGGCGATGCAAGCCTAAAGCTGGCCACCTCGCCGTGACAAGGCTCTCTTGTGCTGATTGAGCAGCAGCCCTTCCAGCAAAAGGCGCAGATGCTCGACCTCCACCGGCTTTGTGAGGTGGTCCATAAACCCCACCGCTTTAGAGGCAGAGCGGTCGCTCTCTTGTCCGTAGCCGGTTACGGCAATCAGTGGCGGCGGATGGTTGAGTAGCCTTCTGATTTCTTTGGCGACCTGCATGCCGTCCACATCAGGCATTCCCAGGTCGAGCAGCACCGCGGCAAAGCTCTGCGCCTTGATCGCCTCTATGGCGTCGCACCCGCTATACACCACCAGGGTTTGGTAGCCCAGGCTGTCCAGAAGCAACGCCAGGGTGTTGGCCGAGTCCTGATTGTCGTCAGCCACCAAAATCGCCGCATGGCCACCGTCGCTAGCGGCTTGGTGCTCTGCCACCAATGGTGGCGCCGCCACGGTAGGGAGCTGGACCAAAAATTCGGCGCCGTCACCCTCCCGCCCTGTGCTGAACGCACTGACGTTACCGCCATGCAGGGTGACCAACTGCTGCACCAGACTCAGACCGAGACCAAGCCCACCAAAGCTGCGAGCACTGTCTTGTTGGCCTTGCACAAACAGATCAAAAATATGCTGCAGATCGCGCGGCGGCACGCCCCTGCCATTGTCTTTCACCAGGATCTCTGCGTTCGATCCGGTGACCGAAATCTTGACGAGAATGTTGCCGCTCCTCGGTGTGAACTTGGCCGCGTTATGCAATAGGTTGGACACCACCTGTATCAGGCGCGCACTGTCACCGTGCACCCAGGGGTCCACGTCGTCATGGTGCACGTCCAGCCGATGACCCAGTTGTTCTGCCAGCGGGCGCACCACCTCGGCGGCATCCCGTACCACGTCCCGCAAACGAACGGCTTGTGACTCCAAATGGATGCGGCCACTGGTGATGCGCCCAACGTCCAGCAAGTCATCTACCAGGCGCGTCAACTGCTTCAGTTGGCGGCCGATGATCTCTCGCGTCGAGCGCATGATTTGCGTGGGCTCGGACTCTCGCTCCAGCAATGCCACGGCGTTGGAAATCGGCGCCAAAGGGTTGCGCAGTTCATGCCCCAGCATCGCCAAGAAGGTGGTGATGCGGCGGCCCTCGTCTTCCAAGGCATGCACTCGGCGCCGCTGCGTCAAGTCGCGGGTGACCTTTGCGAAACCACGGTGCATGCCGGTGGCATCGTTCAACGCGGTGATGACCACGCTGGCCCAGAAGCGCGTCCCGTCTTTGCGAACCCGCCAGCCTTCGTCTTCGAAGCGGCCGTCCCGGCGCGCCAGTCGAAGCTCCTCGTCGGGCCAACCGCTGGCCTGCACGTCCAATGGGTAAAACACCGAGAAGTGCTTGCCTATGATCTCGCTGGCCGCGTAACCTTTGTTTTTCTGTGCGCCCAGGTTCCAGCTCACGACATAACCACTGGGGTCGATCATGAAGATCGCGTAATCCTGCACCTGCTCTACCAGCAGCCGAAAGCGTTCTTCACTGCTGCGCAGTTGTTCTTCCTCCCGGTGGCGCTCGCTGAGGTCCCGGGTGATCAGGGAAAAGCCGATGATGTCTCCGTCATCATTGCGAACAGACGACATGATGACGTTGGCCCAAAACCGCGTGCCGTCCTTGCGGGTGCGCCACCCCTCGTCTTCACACCTGCCACTCTCTCTGGCAAGCGCCAGATGCTGCTCAGCCACATTTTTCTCGTTCAGTTCTGCTGGGTAGAAAGCAGCATGGCGCTGGCCGAGAGCTTCGTCGGCTTCGTAGCCATGCAGTTGGCGCGCCCCGGCGTCCCAACTGATGACTTGCCCGTGGAGGTCCAGAATCACGATGGCGTAGTCGGTGATCGCATTCACCATTTGCCGATATTGGGCGTCCTGCAAAGATTGGGGGGTCAGGATCGGTGTGGTTTTCATCCGCTTTGAAGGAATAAGCTACTGACCGAGAGGCGCAATTGGCGGGTCACGGCGCTTCACGCCATATGACGGACGGGGATACGGCCTCTATCTTTTATCCCTGCAAGCCCATCGTATCGTGGTCTCTTGCAACGCGCTGTAGGCCAGGGCCGTACATCAACGGCTTCGAGCTGCCACGGTTGCCCTCTTCATGGGTCGTGATCGGCAGCCATGCATCAAGCCTTCATGAATTGCAGCCAATACACAACAAACCAAGGGACGTCAGAGGGTTTTTTCCTACTCGTAACTTTTTTGTCACAATCAAATGTCATCGTCAAGTTCTTCTGCCTTTACGGGCACACCAGATGTCCGATGTTCAGCTAGACCTTTTGCGGCCGCAGCAGTTTGCGGCACCACTGCCGCCAAGATCCTCCAGCACGTTTGATTTGAAACGGGCGTTGCTTGGCGCGTTGGCGTGGATTTTTGCCGCAGAGCTGAGCCGAAAGTATGCGGTTGGCGGTCTTGAAATGAGCTTGGTTTGGCCGCCCGATGGCATCGCACTGGGCTTGGTGCTGGCATACGGTCGCGGCATGATCCCCGCCATTGGTGCCGGTGTGGTCGCCTGGCATATGCAACGCGGCATCGCCATTGATGAATCGCTGATCGGCGCAGGCTCGTTGATGCTGGCGCTCTACGTGGTGTGGCGACTACGGCAATGGGATCTGCGCGGCCCGCCGCCGGCCAACCCCGTCACCGCGTCCATCCGATTTCACTTGGTCACCCTCCTGCCCGCCACGGCCATTCTGGTGGCGGTGGGCAGTTGGCAATATCTTCTTTCCGAGGCACACGCCAAAAGCAGTTGGGTTCAGATCGTACTGATCATGGGCATCTCCGAACTGTTTGGCATTCTGCTGTTTTCAAGGCTGACCAAGTTGCTGGTCGAGGCCATCGACCGGCGCGACCGGATCCCCCGTCTCTACATCGGCTGGTGGCAACTCTGGTGGCTCATCAGCCTGGGCGTGCTGGTCAGCCTTGGCAGCCTGGGTGAACGCGCGCAGTTCAGCGGCATCAGCGCGTCGGTGCGTTATGCCGTTTTCCCGTTGGTGGCTTGGGCGGCTTTTGCCGGACGGCCATTATTTGTGCATATCGCCACGGCTCTCGCCGCACTGGCCTTGCTGGGGCTGACCCCAGCCGAACTGACAGACAGCGAGCGCGCCCTGCTGCTGCTCGACCAGGCTGTGCTGGTGGTGTGTTTGGCGGGGCTTGGCTTTTTCGCATCGGCCGCCATGGAGCATCGGCGCACCATGGAGGCCAGCTTGCGCGAGTTGTCGCGCATCGACGCTCTGACCGGCATGCTCAATGAACGGGGCCTGACCTCACACCTCGACGTGCCAGGCGTACAACACCTGTTGATAGGCATTGATGTTTGCAACATCGAACAGATTGAAGATCTGATCGGCATGCCGCGCGCGCGGCAAATTGAAGAGGACATTGCCCACCTGTTGCGCGCCCAGGTGCCGGATGCACCGGTACTCGCCCGGGTGCGCGACGGATTCTTCGTAATCTCCTTGCCGCAACGGCTGTGGGGCCCGGATTTCAGCAGCCAACTCAATCAGTTTCGCCAAGTGCTCACGGGGCGACGCTACATGCTGGGCGAACAAGGCGTTCGCGTGCGTGTCGCCATGAGTGTTTTTGACACCCAGACTGAAACCGTGCGCCGCGAAGAAATTTTGGCGGCGCTGACCCTGGCCTGCCGCATTGCGGGCGACTCGGACGGATTGGGCCTGGTCGCGGTTAGCGAGGCCCCGGACATTCTGATCCGCGAGCGGCAACGTCAGTTGTCACGTGTGGAGGCCCTGCGCGAAGCGCTGCGCCACCCGGCCACCAACGCCACGGACGGTACCGGTCTTTGGCTGGCATGCCAGCCGATCCGCGCGGCACAAGATGGCCACCATGACCTAGGGGTGGAAGTGCTGTTGCGCTGGAGCCTGCAACGCGGTGTGCCGATCCCACCGTCCGAGTTCTTGCCCTTGGCGGAGCGGCACGGCCTGATGCCCTTGGTGGACCGCTGGGTGGTCGAACAGGTGGTGCATGCCTTGGCAAAACACACACTGGGCGATATGGCGCTGGAGAAAATCTCGATCAACCTCTCGGGCGCATCGATGTCCGATGCCCAGTTGCCCGATTTCATTGCACAAGCCATTCAAACCAGCGGCATCCCGGCCAACCGGTTCTGCTTTGAGATCACCGAGTCGGCCAACATCTCAGAGCGCAGCCAGGCGGTCAGCCTACTCGGCGCGTTGCGCAAACTCGGCGCGCAGACCTCGCTGGACGATTTTGGCACCGGCTTGGCCACCTTCGACCACCTGAAATCCTTGCCGCTCGACTTTGTCAAGATCGACGGCAGCTTCATCCGCGACATTCTGACCAACCGGGTGGATCAGCGCATCGTCATGTCGACTTGCGATGTAGCCCGCGCCATGGGCTTGAAGACGGTGGCCGAATTTGTCGAAACCCCGGCGCAGCGCAATCTGCTCGCGGCTTACGGCGTGGACTTTGTGCAGGGCTACGGCATCTCCAAGCCCGTGCCCTTCAACGAATACCTGGCGTTGAACCGGCAGACTCAAGACGCCCTGCCCGCCTGATCCTCAGCGCTCAAAAAGAATGCAGCGACAAGGTCGCATGCACTGCGCGGGCGTGCTTGCGGTCAGCGATCGGCGTTCACCGGATCGTCATCAAATTGACACGTCAACAAAATAACATCCAGATACACGCCTCAGCCTCCATACGCCCATCTTCATGCACGAAACCGCCGAATACCTGAGCCAATTTCGCCCCCGTTTTCGTCAACCGAGCGCTGCGGATTTATGTACTCAGGTGCTCAGCCTGACCACTGAAGACACGAATGAAAAAGTGATGGAGGTATTCGACCAGCACCGCGATCTGGTCAGCCTGCCCATCGTCGAGGGGTTGCAACCCATCGGTTTGATCAACCGGGACATCTTCTTGTCGCAGATGAGCAAGCCCTACCGCATGGAAGTCTATGGCCGGAAGAGTTGCATTGCCTTCATGGACAAGGAGCCGCTCATTGTCGATGCGAGCACCGACATTGAAACCCTGACCTTCAAAGCCGTGGCACACGGCGAGAAGGCCTTGTCGGATGGCTTCATCATTACCCGCGAAGGCGCACTGATGGGCGTGGGCGCCGGCATGCGGCTGATGCGCGCCGTGGCCGACATCCAGGCCAGCCGCAACCGCCAGGTGATGCACAGCATTGAGTACGCCAGCGTGATCCAGCGCTCTACCCTGCGCAGCTCGCGCGAGGCGCTGCTGCAGGCCTGCGCAGATGCCGACCTGGTGTGGGAGCCGCGCGATGTGGTCGGCGGCGACTTCTACCAGTTCAACGTCGAGGCCGATGGCTGGTTTGCCACCGTGGCCGATTGCACGGGCCATGGCGTGCCGGGTGCATTCATGACGCTGATCGCCTCCACCAGCCTGAACCAGGCCATTGAACAACACGGTGCACGAGATCCTGCACGACTGCTGGGCAGCGTCAACCGCAGCATCAAGCAGATGCTCGGACAGGTGGAACGCAACGACGAGATCCCGGGCTCTGATGACGGCATGGACGCCGCCAGCTTCTGGTTCGAGCCGGCCAGCGGCCGACTGGTTTTCGCCGGTGCGCGCCTCTCGTTGTTTGTTTTGCGCCCGGATGCCACCGAAGTCGAAATCGTCGAAGGTCAACGCAAAGGCGTGGGCTACGTGGACAGCGACTTCGACTTCACCTGGCGCAACAAGGAGCTCCAGCTCCCCTCCAACAGCTTGGTGTTTGTGACCACCGACGGGCTCATCGACCAGGTTGGCGGCCCGCGCGCCATTGCCTTTGGCAAACGCCGCGTGTCGGAACTGCTGCTGGCCCAACGCCTGCAATCCGCTGCCGAGATCAACCAGCTTGCCATCAACGCCTTGAGGGTGTGGCAGGGTGAACACCACCGGCGTGACGACGTTACCTTTTTCTGCTTCCGTACATAAGACCGCAACCATCCATGTCCACTCCCGCTATCGTCGAGCAGTACGGCTCGTTCTTCAATCTGGCCCGCCAGCACCAGGTCATCTTCTACTACGTGGGCTACTTCTCGCAGCACATCGTGGCCGCCATGTCCGACGCCGTGAAGCTGCAGCTCGAGGTATCCGGCGTTGCCGGCCCGACGCGGCGCAAGTTGTTTTCTTCGTTTGTGGAGATGGCGCAGAACATCATCCACTACTCGGCCGATTCACTCACCCCCGCCAGCCAGGACAACGCCGAACTGCGCCACGGCTCGGTGTGCATCCGCCGTGAGAGCGACGGCAGCTTTCTGCTGCTCTGTGCCAACCCGGTCGAGCCGAAGATCGCTGAAGACCTGCGCGTCAAGCTCGAAAAGCTGCGCAACATGACCTTGGAAGAAATCAAACTGGCCTACCGCCAAACACTGCGTGACGAAACGCCCGAGGGCAGCAAAGGCGCGGGCATGGGCTTGCTCACCGTCGCGCGTGATGCGCGCGAGCCCCTGGAGTTTGACTTCGACGCTGCCAACGAAGCCACCGGCACTCCCGTTTTTTATCTCAAGGCAGCGATCTAAGGCCGTCGACTGACGCCCGGCACGCCCCGCAACGAATTGACATCCCGCATGGAAAACCTCTACATCGCCCCGACCCCGAGTTCGCCTGAAGTTGACTTCAAGTTCAACACCCACACCCTGAGCCTGCGCGGTGAGTCTTACCCTGAGAACGCGGCCGCTTTCTACGGCCCGATCATTGCGCGCCTGAAGGAATACCTGGCGCAGCAGAGCGAGGGGCAGATTTCGGTAGACATTGCGCTGGCCTACTTCAATAGCTCCAGCACCAAGATGTTGTTCAACGTGATCCAGGCGTTGAACGACGCCATCAAGGTGGGCAACTACGTCACGCTCAACTGGTACTACGACGAAGAGGACGACACCATCCTTGAGTTCGGCCAGGAGCTGAGCGACGACTTCCCTGCCATCGAGTTCACCAGCATCCCTGTAAAGCCCGCTTGAATGGACACGGAAGCGTCCCCTCCGGACCTCTTCGACGCTGAAAACCAAGCGTTGCTGACCGCACGCGCCGCATTTGAGATCTGCGCGCCCATGCGCACCGACCCGTGTGTGCACGCCCTGGGCGATCTGCTGGTGGCCTACGAGCGGCTGCTGCGCGAAACACGCCGCCTGGTGCGCCGCAGCGACCGGGCCGAGCTTGAGATGACGCAACTGAATCAACGTCTCCAAGACCTGGCCTCCGAGCTTTCGCACCGCGCCACACACGACCCGTTGACGGGCGTGTTCAACCGTGCGGCCATCATCGAACAGGTCAACAGCCATTTCGCCAGTGAAGATCTGGCGTTGATTGTGTTGGACATTGACCACTTCAAGCGTGTCAACGACAGCTTTGGCCATCCCGTGGGAGACCGCGTGATCTTGGAGGTGGTGGCCTGCCTGAAGAAAGCCACGCCGTCTTCGGCGCAAATTGGCCGTGTGGGCGGCGAAGAGTTCACGGTATTGCTGCCGGGGCAGACCGCAGATGCGTCAGAGCAGGTCGCACAAACCGTACGCCGCACAATTGAAGCGCATGCATTTGACTTGCCCGATGGCAGCGGCGTGACCGCCAGTTTTGGTGTGAGCTGGCTACCGCGTGGCGGCAGCTTTGACGACGCCTACAACCTGGCCGATGAAGCCCTCTACGTCGCCAAGCGCGGCGGCCGCAACCAAGTGGTGCGCGCCGCCAGTTGAAGCGTCATGCGAGGCGCCATTTGGAGTAGCAACAGAACTTACCAGCCGCCCTCTAGCTGCAGTTGTCCATCCACCACGCCAGCGATTTTGGCCATGATCTCTGGCGGATTTCCATCTTCGAAGAACACCGTCAATGAGATCACGGTGCCCTCTTCGTCTGTGTCCTCTACAACCTCCAGTTCAAGCTCAGACAGCTCCTCGTAGGTGATGCCCAGCTGTAGCGCCAGGCCCTCCAGGTTGCTGCGCTCGTCTGCGGTAGGTTCGTCGCTTAAATCGTCGTCTGAGTCAAATGGTTCCATGCAGATAGTTTGCGCGCTCTGCGCGTCAACCGCAAGACATTCACCCACGCGCGGCGCATGGTTTACACCGCAGACAAGGCCTGGTCCAGGTCGGCCAGCAAGTCGTCGATGTGCTCAATGCCTACCGACAGCCGCACCGCATCCACCGGTACGCCAGCCTTGGCCAACTCTTCAGGCGAAAGCTGGCGGTGCGTGGTCGATGCCGGGTGGGTGGCCAGCGACTTGGCGTCGCCGATGTTCACCAGGCGGGTAAACAACTGCAGCGCATCCAGAAAACGTGCACCGGCTTCACGGCCTTGCCCGTCGGCCGACTTCACGCCGAACGTCAGCAGGCCCGAGGCCTTGCCGCCCAGATACTTCTTCGCCAGCGCGTGGTCAGGATGTTCCGGCAACGCGGCGTAGTTGACCCATGAAACCTTGGCGTGTTTTTGCAGGTGTTGCGCCACTTTGAGGGCGTTGTCGGTGATGCGCTCCAGGCGCAGCGCCAGGGTTTCAATACCTTGCAATATCAGGAACGCATTGAACGGCGAAATCGCCCCACCCGTGTTGCGCAGCGGCACCACGCGTGCGCGGCCAATGTAGGCCGCCGGGCCAAGGGCTTCGGTATAGATGACGCCGTGGTAGCTTGGGTCGGGTTCGTTCAGGCGCTTGAAGCGTTCTTTATGTTCAGCCCAGGGGAACTTGCCGCTGTCCACAATGGCCCCGCCAATCGACGTGCCATGGCCGCCCAGGTATTTGGTGAGCGAGTGCACCACGATGTCTGCCCCATGCTCGATGGGGCGCAGCAGGTATGGCGACGCCACGGTGTTGTCCACGATGAGCGGAATGCCGTGGGCGTGCGCGATGTCGGCTATGCGCCGGATGTCGGTCACGTTGCCCTGCGGGTTGCCCAGCGACTCGACAAAAATCGCCTTGGTCTTGCTGTCGATCAGCGGCGCAAAACTGTCGGGGTGGCGGTGGTCCGCAAAACGCGTGGTGATGCCAAACTGCGGCAGCGTGTGGGCCAACAGGTTGTAGGTGCCGCCGTAGAGCGCCGTGCTGGAGATGATGTTGTCACCCGCCTCGGTAATGGTCTGGATGGCGTAGGTCACCGCCGTCTGGCCCGAGGCCACTACCAGCGCTGCGATACCGCCCTCCAGTGCCGCCACGCGCTTTTCCAGCACGTCTTGCGTGGGGTTCATGATACGGGTGTAAATGTTTCCCGGCACCTTCAGGTCAAACAAATCGGCCCCATGTTGCGCGCTGTCGAAGGCATAGGCCACGGTTTGATAGATCGGCACGGCCACCGCCTTGGTGGTGGGATCGGGGCTGTAGCCCGCGTGTACCGATTGGGTTTCAAACTTCCATTTGTCTGACATGGGGCCGCTCCTTAGGCAAGTTGTTGGTGCTGGTCAAAGAACCAGAAACAGCCACTCTAAGGAACAGGCCTGGCGGAACCAACCAATAAAAAGTTGATTCGTTCAATCGAAAAAATCTAAACGTAGCTGAGCTTGGGGTACCAGTCTGTGCCGCGGCCTTCCGGCGTCAGGTCGAGTACAGACCACAGCGATGCAATGTCTGGTGCGTCGCGCGGGTCTTGACCTGGGTCGGCCATGTCCTGCGTCATCTCGCTGGCCCAGAACAGCCGCACGTCGTCGCCCTCGCGTTGGAACACCGTGAGCGCTGGCGACTCGTCGCCATTGGGTGCCAAAAGCCCAAGGTCGTTCGCGTAGTCATCGCCCACGGTCTGCGCAAACTGCAGGTCGCGCCAGCCACGCTCCTGGGCAAATGCAGTTTGGCGTTCGACCGTAGAGCGCCCGAGGATTTTGAGCGCCACGCGTTGCTGGATGTCGGCCGCGTTGCCATTCACCGCGCCCAGCCAATTGGTACACATCGGGCACGGACGTTTTCGCTGTGGGCCATACATCCAGAAGTAGGTGACGAGTGTGCTCTTGTCTTCAAACAGATCCAGCAGGCTCACTTCGGCGCCCTGCGCGGTCATGAAGCGGTAGTTCTTTTGAATGACGGGGCCGGGTGGCAACGCCTGGCGCTGGGCCACCAGCCGCGTCATGTGGCGCCGAAACCGGATTTCTTCGGCCAGCAAGGCTTGGCGAGCCGCTTCATAGGCCGCGCTCGCCCCTGGAAAAGGCGTCTTGGCCAGTTTGGCCAAACTATCTGCCGGAGTCTGTTGCTCGGTCATGTTGTGTTCCCCATGCAGAAGCCCAAACGCACTGCGTTCAGTGCTTCACAGTCAGGTCGGCCATCGGCGTTTCAGTGTGCATCACGCACTTCCATTCACCGCCGGTCATGACCCAAGTCGAGGAGTCGTTCATTTCCTGGAAGACAGTGGCTGCCTGACCCGCGTGCCCCACGTCATCGCGTGGTGCCACGCCCTGCTTCACGCGGTAGGTCAGGATGGCAGTGGCGTCGTTCGGAAACATCACCTGCAAGTCTTTCAATTTAAAAGACGTGACCACCATGCTGCCCTCTTCCGCCATCTTGCGATAGCCCGCGTGGTCAAACTTCATGGCGCCGTGCGAACTCACCATCAAGGCGGTGTCGCCGAGCATGTCGATGGCCGCGTCGGTGTTGTGGTCCACCATCGATTGCCAGAACGCCGTCTCCAAAGCGATGAGTTTTTGGCTGGCGGAGTTTCTGCTGAGGGTTGGGGATGTTGGCATGTCAGGTCTCCAGGTGAAGTAGGTTCAAGGTAAGCAGAAGGGCTTGCAGCCGTTCTTCAACGAATATTTGTCTGCCAGCCGCAGGCCCACTACAGGCCGAGATGCCGGTCCTGCGTAGGGCTTCTCTTACACGCGATGCGCTGGGTGTCTCACATCGAAAAATTTGCGTTGCCCCCATGCTCCGGGGAGCGCCGTTATGGCCCCTACTCCCCTCCGCCAATAGAAGGAATCCCATGCAAGACAATCTTCAAACCCTGCAGGCTGCGGTTGTGCAGCCATGGGTCAAACTCACCCAATCCAACATGGAGCTGCTGGCGAGATTTGCCGTTTCGCCAGAGATGGTGCGCGAAACGATGGCCAATGCACAAAGCATGCTGGAGCAAGGGCAAAAGTCGGCCGCCAACCTGGCGCAATCTGGCGCGTTTGCCCATTTGACGCAGGGCTTCATGCGCAACTACATCGAGTTCGCCACGGAGGTCAGCCAAACCAGCATGGCGGCCCTGGTGCGTGGGCAGACGGAGATGCTGCGGTTTGCACAAGATGCCGGCACCAACGCGGTAGCCGCGACGGCGCGTGCTCAACGTTGACCTCACTTCCTTGCTTTCCGCTTTTTCCCGCTTTCCCCCTCTACTACCAGCGCTTCAATCACCCACCCAAAAGAACTCTGTGCGGCGCAGGGCCCGCTCTTGAATGGCGAGACCCAACACCGGCTCAGGGTCCGGGCCATCACGCGGGGTGAGCTGGGTGGCGTGGGCCATCAACGCCTGCTGCTTCAATGCCCAGGCGTCTTCGCCCAGGTCGAAACCCTTCAATTCACGCCAAGGCACTTGTGTGCTGCCCGGTGCGGCCCAGTGCCACATCCACACGGGCGCCTCCATGAAGCGGCACCCCAGGCGTGCACACACCACCGCCACCGTTTCAGCGGTGGCTTCATGGTCTGGGTGGCCGTCAAGTCTCCAGGTGCTGACCACAACATCGTCACGCTGCAAAATCAACTGCAAGGCGCTGGAGATTTGTGCCGCGTAGTCGCGCACCTGGCCGTCCGGCAAGCCCAGGCGCACGATGCTGGCTCTTGGCACACCCAACGCCTGCAGGCCTTGAATGCTCTCGGCACGTCGCGTGTGGGCCAATTCACGCGCAGACACGGATGGTGAACCAGTATGACTGGCTTCACCATCTGTGACCGCGACCACCGCACAATCACCACCGCGAGCGGTATGGCTGGCGAGCAGGCCGCCGCACGCCAGGACTTCATCGTCCGGGTGCGGCGCAATCACCACCAAACGTTGGCGCCGATGCACGCAGGCGTCAAGCGACAGGCGCGGCACCGATGCCAGGGCAGCCCATGCCTGCCAATCCTGTTCGGGCGTGCCGCCTCCGGCAATCTGCCGCACGGCGAGCTGCGCCGCCGGGGGGGCGCTAACGCTTGCGGTCATCCATGGCCTCGCGCTCTATCACGCACGCTGGAGATCACACCGGAGAAGCCGCAACCAGGTGCTCGGACAGGAACCACACCTGCAACTCATTCAGACGCAACACGTCGCTGACCAACAAATCGTCGGTACCCGAGTCGCCTGCATCGCTGGCTTTCTCTGCCAGCTCGCGCGCTTCCTTGATGATCAGCGTGTGTGCATCGATCAGCCGAGACAGCTGTACGGCGGCGGGCTCGCGGCCGCGTGGTGGGCGGGGAATCTTGGTCTCTTCTGCAATGTCGGCCGCCATGGCCAGCGAGATGCCGCCCAGCACCTGGATGCGTTCGGCAATCACATCCACCACCGCCGCCTGCGCCTCGAAGTGAGTGTCATACATCAGGTGCAGTTGATTGAACGTGGGGCCAACCACTTGCCAGTGGTGTTTTTTGTACATGTCGCGCAAGGTGATGGTGTCAGCCAGCACCTGGTTCAGCGCGGTGACGCTGGCCTTGGCCACCTTGGACTCCAAACCGTGGGGGCGGCTGACCAGTTCGCCAAACCTTTGGGTTTCATGCGATGCCCTGCCCGCTTGCTGGTGCAGACTGGGTTCGGTGGCCTGCTGCTGCGCGCTTTTGGCCGATGCCGCGATAGATTTCTTCTTGGAGGTAGCCATGATGACCTTTCTCTGGTTAGTTGATGAACAGTTTGATTTCAGGTTGATTTCAGTTCGATAGCGTTGGATCGCTTCTGAACGACGCAGGGCCTACTTCAAACCTTCCAACGTGGCGGCAGTGGGCGCATTCGTCCACACGTCGATCCGCAGATCAGGCTCGCGTACACGGCACACGTTGGGCAGCGCCAAAAGCGTCTGCAATTGATCGTGCGCGGCATCTCCGGTCAGTACGCAGTGTTCAATGGCGTGGCGCCAATGACAGGCCAAGACCACGCCGTTTGGCCTGAGCGAAGCCAAAACACTGCGCGCCAAGGGCTGGAGCGTCCCTGGCGTGACGTAAAACAAAAACTCGCTGAGCACGATCAAATCGAAATGCCCTTTGGGCCACTCGTCTGGCAGCCACGCTTTCGCCACCGTGACTTGCGGAAAAGCGCGCAGCCGATGCCTGGCCAATGCCACAGCCTTGTCCACGCCATCGGTCACCAAGAGTTGATCGCAACGTGGAGCCAATGCGGCCGACAGCTCGCCGTTGGCACACCCGGGCTCGTAGGCTGAGGCATAGCGCTCGGCAGGCAGACACGCCAGCGTCAGCGCACGCTTGCGCCGCTCATACCAGCGCGACTTGAAGTGCCAGGGGTCGTCACTGCGCTCGAACATGGCGTCGAAGTAGGCTGGTGTCTGGGGCATCAGTGGTGACGATGTCGGGTCGGCGGTGGCGGTGGCGGTGGCGGTGGTCATAGTGCCCAAGCCTCTGGTGTGGCCGCCACGCGCTCGCCCAAAGCCGCGAAGTCGCGCTCGGCGTGACTTTGTCGAATGAACACCGGCAGATCGGCCGCCGCGTGGGCAAACTTTTCGTCCATGCAAAACGGTGTGGCACCGAGGGCCCTGCCCGTTTCGTCTAGTACGGTGTACGCGCATTGCTCTGCCGACAGCCGTGCGCGCAAGGCCGCGTCACTGGCATCAGCTCGCGGGTGCCGGTCGATCCAATGTGCGGCTTCGCGCAAGACCGCTGCGGTCGCGCGCAAAGCCACATCCACTTTGCCGAGCGCAACGGTGCGCAGCATGGCTGCCGCGTTTGGGGTCGCCCCCTTTGCATGCGCTCGTGCCCTGTCTGTCGCAACGGCTGTGCGCAACGCGGTGGCCACGCCCAGCGCGCCGCCAAACCAGCATGCCGCAATCCCCGCACCGCCTTGCCAAAAGCCGGGTCTACGCAGGTATTCACCCAGAGTCCCCACTCGTTGAGCCGGCGCGTCATCAAACATCACGTTGACGCTGGCGCTGGCCGCCATGCCAACGGCCTGCCACTTGGATGCATCTACTGCAATGCCCGGCCCGCGCAAGTTGACCTGCACCAACTGCGGGCCGCTGCCATCTTCTTGCCACGCGGTGAGTAACGTATGGTCAGCCGTCAAGGCACCAGAGCACCAGAACTTGGCGCCGCGCAGCACCAGCGTGCCGTCGTTTTGTGCCGCGAGCGTTGTGCGTCCACCGGGAGCTTCTGCAGCCCACACGCCCCAGGCGCCTGGAAGGACGGCATCGCCCGGCGCCAACTCGGCCAAGATGGCCAAGGCATCGGTGTGCCCCTCGAACAGCTTCGCCAGCGACAAATCGAACGCGGCCACCGCCGCCAAGGCCTGCCAACGCTGCAGCGTGGCCCCAGCGCCAGGCAGCGGAAGTTGGTCAAGCCCCTCGCGGATGAACACGTCAAGCCACGTAGCGTCTGCCGATTTGCCTTTGCTCAAGCGCTCGCTGATGCGCTGCGCGACATTCGCCTTGGCCTGCGTTGGCACCACGCCTGATGGCACATCTTCCAAGATGGGCTTGGCGTTCGTTGCATCGGCGCAGAGATGCGCCACCAGATCGGTTGTCATGCCGCCGCCACCGTAGAAGCGACTACCGGCGCCACAGGCGCCACCACCCACTGGCCAAATTGCTCAATCCGCGCCAGCGTCGCACCAAACCCGCTGGGAGCCTTGAAGGAGGGGCGCGCACTGGTGACGACACGTGGCGCGGTTGACCACGCGATGGTGGCTCCGCTGGCCTCCAGCGCCTGCACCAAGGCCACGTCTTCCGACGATGCCAGAGGTGCGAAGCCACCCGCGCGCTTATAGGCCGTGGCACTCACACCCAGGTTGGCGCCGTGAATGTGCCGGTGGTCATGTTGATCGCGGTAGGTAGCGCCGAAATGCGTTGCCATACGTGCACCGTAGGCCCCCCAATCATTGACGCTGACGGTGCCGCACACGACTTCGGCATTCAATGCCAATTGCGCGGCCAGCCAGTTCGGCGCGACAGTGGTGTCCGCATCGGTGAAGGCCAGCCAGCGAGCCCCGGCCGCCATCGCGTGATCAGCGCCAGCGCTGCGCGCCACACCGACGTTCCGCGCGTCGACGATGATGGTCTCGGCGCCCCAATGTCTTGCAATGGCGGCGGTGCCATCGGTGCATTGGTCCAGCACCACCAAAATCGCAACCTGCTCTGCGTTCAGCGCGGAGTGTTGGGCCGCGAGTGAGAGCGAAGCCAGGCAGGCGTCGATATCGTTCTCTTCGTTGTGTGCGGGAACAATGATGGCCAGCATGAAAGTCCTTTGAATGCCCGGTCGAATGGTGCGTCGGTCAAGACGCTCACAGTGCCCGCTAGCATGGCTTCAGAGCGTCAAGCCAGCCGTGGGTGACAGGCGCCTCGTGCTGTAGGTGCGCGCCCTTAGCAGGCGTCGAAAACTTGTTCAGTGCTTCTGTGGATAAGCCTGAGGGTAAGTTTGGGGGTACTCAAAAATAGGAGCACGCTACGCTTTTCCCCATTGCCTTAAACGGTTGAAAGAACACAGTGCTTAAGAGAGAGGCAGTGGAGAGTGGCAGGGGGCCATTAATTCTGAATCGGTCAATTTCGCCCAATTGCAAACTTAGCGTTGCGCTGCATTTTCAAGAGACACAACGCTCTGCGATTCAACGCACGAGGCCTTCGCAGTCCCGCCCGTTCTGCATGACTCGTGCGCGGCTCGTTCGCCTACGGTGGGTGGGTGGACCTTCCGACATCCTCCACGGTGTGCGCCATCCCATACTCAGGCCACACTTATCTTCGGAGGCAACCACCATGGCTCAACCTACTGCTCTTCGTGCCGACGCATTGGCTGCAACGCCAAGCATTGAAAGCTTTCCTGCCGCCTCACCGACGACCTTGGCGTCCTGGCGTGCGGCATCCGCTGCATCCAGCGGCGTTTCTTGGGGCGCCATTCTGGCGGGCGCAGCTGGCGCCGCCGCGCTCTCGTTGATCATGCTGATCCTGGGCACGGGCCTTGGCCTTTCGGCCATCTCGCCCTGGGCCCGAGACGGCATTGGCGCGCAGACCTTCACGGTGTCTGCCATCGTGTGGGTTGCCTTCACGCAATTGTTGGCCGCAGCGCTAGGCGGCTATCTTGCAGGCCGCCTGCGCGCGCAGTGGCTCGATACCCAGGCCGATGAAATCTACTTTCGCGATACCGCTCACGGCTTTCTGGCCTGGGCCATCGCATCGCTGCTCAGCGCGGTGATGCTGAGCGCCACCATTGGCGCAATTGTGGGCGGCGGTGCGCAAGCGACCGCAGCCGTGGCCAAAGCAGGTGCCGAACTGGCGCCATCGAGCTACGTGATGGAATCGCTGTTTCGTCAGCCGGCGCCCGGCACGCCAGGTGTGACGGCGCCGCCGGTCAACCCCGCAACAGATCGCGCGGCAGTGACAGAAGAAGTCTCGGGTATTTTCATGAACACCTTGCGCACGGGTGATTTGCAGGCGGAAGACCAACGCTACGTGGCCCAACTGGTGGCGCAACGCACCGGCCTCACAGAAGCACAAGCCACCGAACGTGTACGTGATGGTTATGCCAAGGCCCAAACCGTTTGGCGCAACACCGAAGCTGCAACCCGTGAAGCCGCAGACAAGGCACGCAAGGCTTCAGCCTACACCGCGCTGTGGTTGTTCATCGCCTTGCTGGCCGGTGCATTTGTCGCCAGTCTGTCCGCCACCTTCGGCGGCCGCCAACGCGATCTTTAAAAAACAAACCCATCTCAACCAGGAGGTCCTATGCGCTCACTACTTTTGTTTTTTCTGGGTGTCCCAATCCCGATCATCATTTTGATCGCCCTGTTCGTGCACTAAACGTCCACTAAAGCAGCCAACGGCAGCCCATTCACAATGGGCTGCCGTTTTTTTCTCGCCGCGACTGCTTAGCCCGCATTCACCGGGTGTTCCTTCACCCGGCTCACCAACTGCGTAGGGTTCACAAACCGCAGCGCAATCAGCAGCCACAGCACCGTGATGGTCATGTAGATGATGGCCATGGCATCCACCGATTGCCCTGCACGCACACCGGCCGCAAACACCGCGTAGTACAAGGCCACCACCAAGGTTTGCGTGTCGGGCCCGGCCACCAAAAAGGTCAACTCAAACATCGCCACCGTGCGCACCAGCACCAGCAGGCCTGCGGCCAGCACACCGGGCGCCAACAAGGGCACCAGCGTGTAGACGAACATCTGCCGTGTGTTGGCACCAAACACCCGCGCGGCGGATTCGATGTTGGTGTCGATCTGCTCCACGAAGGGCGTCATCACCAAGATGACGAACGGCAGCGCCGGGATCATGTTGGCGATGATTACACCCGGCAGCGTGCCGGCCAGATGCAACTGGTACATCACCGTGGCCAACGGAATGCCGTAGGTGATGGGCGGCACCATCAACGGCAGCAGGAACAACAGCGTCAATAGCTTTTTGCCCCTGAAGTCTTTACGCGCCAGGGTGTAGGCTGCGGGCACACCGATCAGCAACGACAAAAACACCACAGAGAACACCACCACCACGGTGACCACCAGCACGTGGCTTAGCTGGAACTCTTTCCACGCCGAGGCGTACCAGTTGAAGGTGTAGCCCTCTGGCAGCCAGGTGCCGAGCCAGCGTGTGGCAACCGAGTTGGTGGCCACGGCCACGATCATCATGCCTACGTTGACCAGGAAGAAGGCAATGACGCCCCAGATCAACGCGCGCCAGGCGCGATCACGCAGCGGCGTAGTGTAGATAGCGGTGGTCGACATGGTGGCACTCATCCTTTTCCTCCGGCCACAGGCCCACGGTAAAACATTGATCGCAAACCCAGCGCAGCCGCCACCACCACAAGCTGGGCCAGGCCCATGATCATGGCCACGGCCGAGGCCAATGAATAGTCGTACTGTTCAAACGCGGCCTCGTAGGCAGCGATGGCGATCACGCGCGTCACCCCTGCGGGCGAACCCAGCAACACGGCCGATGGAAAGACCGAGAACGCCTGCACAAAACTCAAGCAAAACGCCATCACCAGCCCCGGCAACAGCAGCGGCAGGTAGATGTAGCGAAAGCGATTCCAACCATCGGCTCCCAAGGTGGCGGCAGCACGTGGCAGCGCCGGGTCAATGCCGGTGATGTAAGACAAGATCAGCAGATAGGCGAACGGAAAACCCGTGATCACCAGCGAGATCAACACGCCCCAATAGTTGTGCGTGAGCCGTATCGAGCCTTCATAGATGTGCAGCCAGCTCAACGATTGAGCCAACCAGCCACGCGGGCCAAAGTAGGTCAACATACCTTCGGCGATCAACACCGTGCCCAGGGTGAGCGGCACCACCAGCAAGGTGGACAACAAACGCTGGTAAGGCCCCTTCACACGGGTGGCGTAGGCAATGGCCAGCGCACAAGTCACGTTGATGAAGGTGGCCGGCAGGGCCAACTGCATGGTGTTGCCAATGGTCTTCCACAGGTCTTCGGTCTGGAAGAAGTGGATGTAGTTTTCAAACACCCCGCCCTGCATGGGCTGAAACGACAGCAACAGGCCATAGGCAAACGGGTAGACAAAAAACATCACCAGCACCGCCGCAGCCGGTGCAATCAGCAGCAGCGCGGGGTCAAACGGCGGCTTGGGCTCGGGTGTGGCGGCGCTCATGGGCGGCAACGCACTCGGAGTGGTCAGTGCCGTCATGTCAGGCCTCTCCGCTGTAGACCAGCACGCGGTCTGGCGGAATGCTCAGCATGACGCGGTCGCCAGCGGCGGCCTGGTGGTGCGAGCGCACATACAGCAAGTCGTCAAACGGCGTGCGGACTTGCAGCAGTTGCTCGCGGCCGCCGTACTCGGCCGTTTCAACCGTGCCGGCAAACGCGCCGGGGCCGTCACCAATGACGATTTCATCGGGCCGGATGGCGGCCATGAGCTGGGCGCCTTGACCACCCTGGCCACCTTTGAGCGATTGCATCGCCGTGCCATCAAACTGCACGGCCGCACCCTGCCCGCCGCGCAGCGACACGCGCTGGCCGTCGCTGGACGCGGCCTGCACGGGCAGCACGTTGCGGTAACCCATGAAGCGTGCGGTGTCCAAAGTGCTCGGCCGCGAAAACACTTCTTGCGGCGTGCCGATTTGCTGCACCACGCCCAGCTTCATCACCACCACGCGGTCGGCCATGGCCAGGGCTTCGTCCTGGTCGTGCGTCACATACACGGTAGAACAGCCTTGCGCGTTGTGGATGCGCCGGATCTCGCTGCGCATCTCGATGCGCAGCTTGGCGTCGAGGTTGGAAAGCGGCTCGTCCATCAAGATCAGCGGCGGCTCGATGACAATGGCGCGTGCAATCGCCACACGCTGCTGCTGCCCGCCGGACAGTTGGCCGGGCAGCTTGGACGCATGCGCCTGCAACTGCACGGTGTTCAACGCGGCAGCCACGCGGCGGTCGATCTCGGCCGAGGGCAAGCCGCGCATCTTCAGCCCAAAGCCGACGTTGCGCGCCACCGACAGATGCGGAAACAGCGCGTAGTTTTGAAACACCATGCCGAAGCCACGCTTCTCTGGCGGCAGCGGGTCGATGCGCTCGTCGTCGAGCCAGATGCTGCCGCCGGTGAGCGGCAACAATCCGGCCATACAGTTGAGCGCGGTGGACTTGCCGCAGCCAGACGGGCCCAACAAGGCGATGAACTCGCCGCGTTGGATGGTGAGCGAGAGTTTGTTTAACGCGTTGGCGCCGCCGAACTGGCGGCTCACCGCGTCCAGACGCAACTCACGGAACTCTTTTTTGCGCGCGGTGGCACCCGCGGCGTTGGGCTTGGCAGACATCAAGAACCTCTAGTGTTTCAAAGAACTAAGCATCAAGGCGACGCTGAATAAGTCTCCGTGATGGCGCGAACCTCGGTTTGGGATGAGATGCAAGGCGCAAACCACAGCCATAGCCGCAGCTATGGCGCGGATTTGCAACGCAGCAGATCGCCCAAAACGAGGGAACGCGGCGCACGAGGGACTTGTTCAGAGTTGCCTCAAAATCAATGGCAGTCGAAGGCGGCTTACTTGGCCTTGCCGGAACCAATTTCCTGGTCCCACTTCTTGAACGCGGCCACCAGGTCTTTGTCGCCCAGCGGCTGGGCGTGGGGTTGCTTGGCGATCCAGTCGGCGTACTCGGGGCGGCCAAACTCCTTGATGATGTCCTGGCTCTTTTGCGGTGCAGCAGACAGCGGCACGTTCTTCACTGCAGGGCCGGGGTAGAAGTAGCCCGCGTCATAAGTCAGCGCCTGTTGTTCAGGCTTCAACAAATAGGCCATCAGTTGCAACACGACCGCTTGGCGCGCGGCCGGCAAGCCCTTGGGCATGACCATGTAGTGGGCGTCGTTCACCCAGGTGAAGTTGTCGAACGCCGCTACCTTGAATGGCTTGGGCACCACACCGAGTGCGCGCGGGTTGATGTCCCAGCCGGTCATGGTGACGGTCATGTCGCGCGAGCCTTCGCCGAGTTCTTTGAACACCGCACCGGTGCCTGTGGGGTAGTACTCGATGCAGGAATTCAGCTCTTTCAGGTAGGCCCAGGTCTTGTCCCAACCCGCAATCGGGTCCATGGGATTTTTGTCGCCCAACAGATAGGGCAAGCCCATCAGGAAGGTGCGGCCGGGGCCTGAGTTGGCGGGACGTGCATAGATCAAACGGTTGGGGTTGGCCTTGCACCAGGCCAACAATTCGGCTGGAGACTTGGGTGGCGTCTTGACCTTGTCAGCGTTGTATTCCAGCAGTGGTCCGGCGGGGGTAAAGGTCACCGCTACGCCCTGCCCGTTCGCCAGGTCTTGCATCTTGCGCGCGCTAGGCAGGTAGTTGTCGAGCAGGCCGGGGAAGCTGGCCTCGTGGGCCGGCAACAGCGGCTCCCATAGGTTGAGCGCAATGCCAGCGGCCAACGCGTCGGTGCCGGTGAGCACCAGGTCGATGTCGGTACGGCCTGCGGCCTGCATCGCGCGGATCTTTCCGGGCAGCTCGGGCGACGGTGCTTTGGTGAAGGTGATGCGCGAAACGATGTTCGGGTTCTTGGCCGCAAAGCTTTCCAGCGCCTCTTGTGTCAGAGCCAGATTACCGGCCACGTCGACGACGTTGAGCGTGACCGGTTGCGCATGAGAAACCGCAGCACCGCCAAGGCCGACGAGCATGGCGGCGGCGATGCCGGCCTGCCGAAGGCCGCGCGACAGGGCCGAGATGATGGGAAGAGATGGCGGGAGTGAGGCTGTGAGTTTCATGTTTGTCTCCGTTTTTATGAATCTGAACTGACACGAGAACCGAAGGGAAAGAGCGAGAAAAAAGCAAACTAAAAGCGGGGGGTGGTGCCCACAAACGCCGGGTCGTACTTGCGCATCTGGGTCAAGTCATCGCGGTTGCGAATGCCGCAATCCAGGTACTGCTGGTGGAGCTTTTGCAGCTGCGCCGAGTCGATTTCCACGCCCAAGCCAGGCGTGGTGGGCACCCGCACGGCGCCGTTGTCGAACACGATGCGCCCGCCTTTGACCACCTCCTCCTCCTGCCACGGGTAGTGCGTGTCGCAGGCGTAAGTGAGATTGGGAATGGCGGCGGCCACATGCGTCATGGCCATCAGGCTGATGCCGATGTGCGAGTTGGAGTGCATGGACATGCCCATGTCGAACACCTGGCACATGCGCGCCAGCGCGGCCGTGGCGCGCAGACCGCCCCAGTAGTGGTGATCCGACAGCAAGATCTTCACCGCATGGGTGGTGGCGTTGCGCTTGAACTCTTCCATGGTGGTGACACACATATTGGTGGCCAGCGGTGCGCGGCAGTGTTTGGCCAGTTCAGCCATGCCTTCTTGGCCGGGCGTCGGGTCTTCGTAGTACTCGAGCAAATCGTCCAGATCTTTGGCCGCCGCAATGCTGGTGGCCAACGACCAATTGGCGTTCGGATCCAGCCGCAAGGGCAGCTTGGGAAAGGCTTGGCGCAAGGCCTTCATGGAAGCGATTTCGACCTCGGGTGCGAACACGCCGCCCTTGAGCTTGATGCTTTGGAAGCCGTACTCGGCGACCATCTTCTGGGCTTGGCGCACGATCTGCTCGGGGTTGACGGCCTCGCCCCAGGCATCGGGTGCGTAGGGCTTGCCAGCGTGCTCGGCGTACTTGTAGAACAGGTAGGCGCTGTAGGGCACTTCGGCGCGCACGGCGCCACCCAACAAATCACAGATCGGCATGCCGAGCAATTGGCCTTGCAGATCCATCATGGCCACTTCCATGGCGCTGATGACCTTGTCGGCGTTCTTGGCGGTGTGCGAGCCAGGGGCCAATTCGAACTGCACGGCGCCGGCTATCTTCTGCCCGGGTTTGATGGTGGCGCGCACGCGGGCCTCCATCTGGTTCAGCTCAAACGGTGACAGGCCGATCAGCAGGCCCCTGGCCTGCTCCAGCGCTTTGACCATGGGTTCGTCACCGTAGGTTTCGGAAATGCCCACACGTTCGTCAGACGTTTCGATCTCGATGATGCTGCGCAGCGCCCAGGGTTCGTGGATGCCGCTGGCGTTGAGCAAAGGGCCGTCGCGAAAGGCGATCGGCGTGATGCGGACTTGGCGGATGGTCACGTTGTTTTTCATATTTTCTTCAAAACGCAATTTGTTAGCGCTAACATTTGAATGCTAGAGCAAGCAGGTGGCGACCGTCAAGTCAGGTGCTGCTGCGTTTGATGATGGAAAACCCTAGATCGCGCACACGCGGGCCGGCGGCGCGTTTCTCCACGCGGTCCAGGATAAAGCGTGCCGCCTGGCGGCCGATGGCGCTGCCGTCGATGTGCACCGTGGTCAGAGGCGGATGTGTGAAGGCCGCAAATGGCAAGTCGCCAAAGCCCATGACGGCTATATCGCCCGGTACCGATAAGCCGCCGGCCTGGGCTTCGATCATCACACCGTGAGCGATCACGTCAGAACCACCAAACACTGCATCCAGGTGAGGCTGGTTTTTGCGTAGCTCAGCAAAGCCTGCCCTGCCGTTCTCCAATGACGATGGCGCTTCCACCGTACACACCGGAATGGTGGTGACGCCGAGTTGCGCAAAACGTTGCTCGAAGCCACGCCAACGCCGTGTGGCACGTTCATCGTTGGCCGTAACCACACCGGGCCGCCGATAACCTGCACTAAACAGGTAGTCGGCGACCGCCGCGCCCGCCGCCTCGTGCGAAAAACCGACAATCATGTCGATGGGCGTGGGCGTCAAGTCCCAGGTTTCGACCACCGGAATGCCACTGGCCAAAAGACGCTGACGGCCTTGAGCCGAGTGCAAAACGCCGGTCAACACAATGCCGTCAGGACGGCGGCCAATGATGGCGTTGATAAGAGCATCTTCGCGCGCGCCGTGGTAGCCACTTTGCCCGAGCATGAGCTGGCAATCGGCCTCGGCCAGCGCATCGGTCAAGGCTTGGATCGTCTCCAGAAACACCGGCCCGGCGATGGTAGGCACCACGGCCGCCACCATGCCGCTGCGGTTGGAGGCCAAGCTGCCCGCCACCAAGTTAGGCACATAACCGCTGCGAGAAATGGCCGATTGCACGCGCTCCATGGTCTCGGGCGACACCGCCCCAGGGTTCTTCAGAGCCCTCGAAACGGTGATCGCAGAAACACCCGCCAGCTTGCCCACATCGGCCAACGTGATGCCGCCGGTGCCGGGACGGGCACCTCGGCTTTTCGGCGCTTCTTTGACAGTTGACTTCGACGAGGCATTGGACGGGGGCGACATGCCTTCAATGTTACCGCTATCTTTACAACGATCCGCGTCGTCTTGCGAAACTAGCTCACGTCAATGAATGAGGTGGGTGCAGGAAATTTCGAACGCATCCATTCGGGGTTGAGCTGCAGCGCCTTAACAACGTCCTCCGGCAACTTGTCGAGCATCTCGACACCGCCGGGTGGCATGTCAGCCAGCAGCATCGCCAAGTGGACGATGGCACCCAGTCGGCTGAAGGGCTTCGCGGCCATGGGATCTGCAGAGGTGTTGAGGCCACGCACGATGTCGGCCGGGAAATTCCAGCGCCGCGCCAGTTCGGCGGTCACCTCGCCTTCGCTGAAACCAGTGAGGCGCGTCTCGCGCTCCCAGCGGCCACCGGGCGCGTATGGCAGGCGTTCGATTTCTGCCAGTGTGGAGGGCTGGGCTTGCGCAATGATCACCTCGCCCAAGCGCACCATCATGCTGCACAGCCAGGCTTGGCTGCCGTCCATACCGAGGTGGGCTGAAAGCCATTGCGCATAGCCGGCACTGACCATGCAGCTGCGCCACACGTCGCTGCGCTTGAGGCCTTCCACATCGGGGAACGCGTCACCCATGCAGGCGGCCAAGCACAAGGTGCGCACGCGCGCCATGCCAACCAGGCTGATAGCGTCGTCAAGCGTACTGACGGTGCGACTCAGGCCGAAGCTGGCGCTATTGGCCAGCCGCAGCAAACGCGCGGTAAGTGCGGGGTCTTTGGACACAATCGCCGAAACTTGGTCGGCAGATGCGTCTTCGTCATTCAGGGTGCGGATCAGCGCCTGGCCGACTTCGGATATGACCGGCAACTTGACCGACTGAAAAAAGGCGGCGATATCTGGCATCGTGAATTCTCGCTAGTGCTGGAAAAAAGGTGTTACTCCCAGCACCATTCTGATTCATTTGCCTGCGTGGTGGAACTGAAATCGACGCTCCACCGCACCCCATCCACGACGCTGTAGCTGATCAGCTACGGTGGATCAGCAACGTCTGGTAGACGAAGTTCTGCAACACGGTTTGATCCGCAGAATTCAGATCCTGGAAGTTGATGCCGTGTGAATACACCGTGTGAAAACTCATGCCATCAGCCGTGCTGCCGGCCGACTGCTGCACGCTGCGAATCGAGGCGGCCGTGGCGATGGTGACATCGGTATTGGCGCTTTCGTCACGCAACGAAAACTCGATCTGGATGGAGTCACCCGCACCACCCAGGGGGCGTGCGGTGGAGACCAATGCCCCCGTCAAGCTGATATCGGACAGCGTGGCCATCTTGAACGCAGACGCGTCTGGACCGGTCTTGATCTTGACCGGCAAATCGGCCTTGACCCGCACCGCTTTGCGCAAGCCAACCTTCTGAATTTCTTTTGGAAAGCTCAGGTACAACGAGGCAAAAGGTTTTTGCTGTACGTGGAGCACCTTGCTCGCAAAGGTGTAAACCGACACGCCGGAGAACACGCGGATCATCAACGCGATACCGTCTTTGACGCCTTGAATGCCTTCTTGCGGCATCTTCAAAAGCAGGTATTCATCAGCCACAAATCCAACCAGGGTGGAATACTGGACGACTGGACTGGCAGATTCCGCCTGCATGATTTGCAGGCGCACACCCACCTGCAGGTTCATATCTTCAAACTCGATATTGGTTTTCTTTGTCATGACTTCTACACAGGTCTATCTAGGAAATTGTTTCGATTCTTTGACAATTAAGCTTGTCGATTCTAGTGCCCCGTTGCACAGATCATCAGGAATACCTGTGTAGAACCCGAACATGGAGCGAAACCCGATGCCGTGCGCAGGGCTCCTTCAGTACAGCGAAGGGTGATTGAACGAAACGGAGAAGTTCACTGTCGGACAACTCAGGTCGTTGAAAGGCACACCCAGCGCGATCTCACCCTGTCCATGCAGCAGGCATTCGTCACGACGCAAAGGGACATCACCTTCGCTTCCCGCAAAACGCACCCAGGTGCCAAAGCTGCTCAGATCGGTCAGCACAAACGCACCATTGCGCCATTCGATTTTGGCGTGCATGCGGGACACACGCGGATCGTCAACCAGGAATTCAGCGTGATCGCCTCGCCCCAAATGGGTGGTCGGCGTGGTGGTCGACGTGAACTCGTGGTTGCGGTGCAGGTAAGTGAGATGGATGCGGCCCTCGCCTTGGCTGTCGGGGCGTCTGATTTGCGACAGTGACGCCTGCATGGTGACGTTTTCATTCGCGGCCACCTCCTCCCACTCGACGCGGTACAGCTGCAGAGGGTCTGACTTGCCACGCACGTTGATGGCGCCCAATGACAACAAGCGAATGCCCGAGTTGTCGTCCAGTTGGTCGGCCACGGATTCGGTGGCCCAAATCTGGTTGGCACCGGAGAGATCGCTCAGGCGCGATGCAACATTCACGGCGTCGCCGTAGCAGTCGCCATTGACCTCGACGACTTCGCCACTGGCGATGCCGGCCTTGATTTCCATGCGGATGGCCTGGGGCCAATGCAGCAGGCGCAGTTGATGGCCCTTCTGCATCTCGATGACAGCACGGGCGGCGTCGGCGGCGTTATAAAAAATCGCCAACACGCCATCCCCGAGCTGCTTGACCACACGGCCATGATGCGCCTCGCAAATGTCGCCAATCCATTGCGTCAACCGCGTCATGGCACGGGTTGCTTTTTCGTTCCCCAATGCTTCAAAAAACGCGGTGCTCTCGGTGAGATCGGCGAAAACAACAGTGGCTTGGACACCCATTCGAATGATTTAAAGCGGGATGAATTGAACGCAGTTTAGTGGATTGCCTGCCTGAAGGTGTAACGGGCTGACACCCTTGTCAGCACGAAACTTAAGCATACAACGCGCCAGTTTCATCTATTGTTGATCCATCATCGCCAAATTTTGACGGCACTTTTTCGCTGCACTGCGAATTAATTCAAATTATATTGTATACGATTTCATTTATCGATCTTATTTGAGGTTTTAAATGTCACATTTTGTGAACCAAGAAAACAATATGTATTCACCGCTTTAGAACACGTGAGCCCCGCTATATTCGGCTCAGAGAAACATCATGCAGCCGCCCAAAGTCAGTCTTCTCAGCAGCCTTCACAGCCTCCTGACGAACCGCAAACCCAAGCCCACCTTGACCGATACCAAACGCCAGGTTGAGGTCATCCGCGCGGCCATGGCGGAGTCAATGGCGCGGGCTGCCGAAAGCGGTTTTGAACACGTCGCGCGGCGCGTGCGCAATGCCGTCGACATCGAGGCACTGTGGTACCTGCGTGCCGACGTTATGCAGGCCGTGGCGACCACCGAAGGTGAATCCGCTGCACGCCGCAAGATGGCACGCATCACTCCGTTGTTTTCAGGCCTGTTACCTCGCGGCCTGAATTCCCGCCCCAGCCCACTGTCCGAACGCTGAGCTTGCGGCCGACCACTCGCCGGCCGACCGACGGGTGGCGCCGCTGAGACGCCACTCCCTACTTTAGTGCTTGTGATCCCCATGGTGGTGATGGTGGTCATGCCCGTGGTGCTCGTGATGGCTGTGTCCACCCGCGTGGGCGTCCAAGTGCCCCCAGAACATCAGGGCCTCGCGCCCTTCCACCGCCAACTCAATCTGTGCCCCCACCGGAAGCATCACCTTGGTCTGCACATGGCCAAAAGGCAGGCCCGTCAGCACAGGGATCTTCAGTTGACTGCGCAGCCATGCGACCACGGTGGACATGCGGAAACGCCCGTCATGCGGCACCAGTTGGTACTCGGTGAATTGCCCCAGCACAATCGCTTTTTGTTGCGCCAGCACGCCCGAATGCAGCAATTGCGTCAGCATACGCTCGATGCGGTAGGGTGATTCGCCCACGTCTTCCAGGAACAGCACGCCGCCCATGATGTGTGGGAAATACGGGGTGCCCAGCAGAGACGTCAGCACCGCCAAGTTGCCGCCCCACAGCGTTGCTTTTTTGACATGAAGGCTCGGGGCTGCGCCGGCGGCCACTGCTGCAGCAGCTTTCTTGCTCGACACGGGCAGGAAGTCGTCTTTGCCCAGGCGCCAGCCAGTCCCTTCTGCACTGCCGGTGATGAAGTCATCGAAGCAGGCTTCCATGATGTCGTCGGGCGTGTCTTCGGTGCCGAAGTCGCCGCCGAGCACGGGGCCGGCCCAGGTGGTGGTGCCCGTCTTGGCCAACACGGCAGATTGCAGCGCCGTGAAGTCACTCATGCCGACAAACTGCGTGCCCTTCTCCACCGCTTTGGCGATGGCCTTGTAGGGCAGCTGGGGCAATAGCCGCGTCAGGCCGTAACCCCCGCGCGTGGTCAGCACCACATTCGCACCGCTGGCGGACGCGCGTTGAATGGCCGCGATGCGGGTTTCGTCGTCGCCTGCAAAACGCATGTGGCTTTTCAGGGCGGCTTCGTCGACTTCAACGTCATGGCCAAGGCTGATGAGACGGGCGATACCGCGCTTGAAAGCCGCTTTGTCGCGCACCGCGCCGGAGGGAGAAATGATGTAGATATGTTTGTTCACGAGTGCGAGTATCCCATTGGGTCAAGAGAAGGTGGAGAAGGAGGTGAATCAGGGCCCGTTCAATGGCGCCGTGAAGTAGCGCAGCGCCAACTCTGCAGTCGCACCGCTGTGCTCGGGCACAAAGTGCCCCGTCTCTGGTAGCTCATGCAACTGCACCTCGCCACGAAACTGCGTGCGCAGTATTTGCATCACCGCAGGGCCCAGCACCGGGTCCTTTTGGCCGACGGCCATGAACGTGCGGCCCGCCCATTGATCGCGCCAGAAGTTAGCCGCCGCGCGCGATGCAGCGGCGCCCGGCGCCTCAGGCTGAGCCGGCACCAGGGCCGGAAAGGCACGGGTCGCCGCACGGCTGCCTGCGTCTGGAAAAGGCGCCGCGTACGCAGCACATTCGGCGGGTGCAAGTTCTTTTTGCGCACGCGCCATCAGCCGAGCAATGTCATACGCGGGCTTCTTGGCGCACATCTCGCGCCAAGCCAAAAAGCCATCAGACAAAGGCGCCTCGCCTGTCGCCAACATGGTGTTCATCACCAACAGGCCCACGTACCGATCAGCATCAGCCATGGGCAGCGTGAGTCCCAGCAGGCCACCCCAGTCTTGCACCACCAACACCACGCGGCGCAGGTCAAGCCGCTGCACCAGCTCCAGCAAAACCTGACGGTGCCATTCAAACTGATGGAAGGCCGGTTTCTTGGGTTTATCGCTTTTACCAAAGCCGATGAGGTCAGGCGCCACCACACGATGCCCGGCGGCGAGCCATACGGGCAGCATCTTGCGGTAGAGAAAACTCCATGTGGGGTTGCCATGCAGGCAGAGAAATGTGAGCGGCTCCGTACGGTCGGCAGCATCCGCTGCGGGCCCTTCGTCCAGATAGTGCAGACGCAGGCCGGCCAAGCTGGGCAAGTCACTCACATAGTGCGGCGACCACGGATAGTCTGGGATACCGGAGAAACAGGCATCAGGCGTACGCAGCGCATCGTCGCGCAACGGGTGTGCGGCCAAGGCTGCTGCACGTTGGCTCCGGCGCCGTGTGCGGAAGAAGTCTTGCAGTAGCGCCCCGCTCTCATCGGCTAATACACCGCCTTGGCATTGCGTATGGTGATTGAGCTGCGGTACGTCAAACAGGTTCAGCACCGAACCGGCCGCTCCCGTTTTGGGGTCGGCAGCCCCAAACACCACGCGGCGCACACGTGCATGCAGCATGGCGCCGGCACACATGGCGCACGGCTCCAGGGTGACAAACACGTCGCAGCCTTCCAGCCGGTAGTTGCCCAGCACACGGGCCGCCTCACGCAGGGCTATCAACTCGGCGTGGGCGCTTGGGTCGTGTGTACCGATGGGCGCATTGCGTCCGGTGGCGATAACCGCGCCGTCCTTCACCACCACTGCGCCAACCGGCACCTCGCCCCCCGCATGCGCCTTTTCGGCAGCAGCCAGCGCCAACCGCATGGCGTCGAGATCACTGAGGGTCATAGGAATACAACCGACGCGCAGCACTCATGCGGTCACCAAAAGAAAATGAAGGGCTGCCAGCGATCGAGCTGCCGGTGCCAAGTACCACGTTGATGCTCAATCCTTTGGCTCCGGCCGTGGCGCTTTCAAGGCATCATCCAGCGATTTTTGAAACTGCTGAACTTGCTGCACCTGTTGCTTAGCCGTGGCGGCTGGCGTTGTCGGTGCAGTGGATGCCAATTGCTTTTTGGCTACCAGCGCCACCACCAGCAAGGCGAGCACCAAGCCCAATAGACCCAAGCAGCCTTTCATGATGACGTGGCGTCCGTCGCCGCAGGGGGCAGCATGTCCAGCCGCTGCATCCAGTTGGCCAGCGCACGTTGATTGTCATTGCCGGCAGCATAGATTGCGTGCAGGGCGGCGTGAGATTCGGGGCGGTGTTGGTTGAGCTTGAGCTTGCACTGCAGTTGCGTCACGCGCAGCGTGAACGGCACGATGCCGCGCACCATTTTTTGCGCAAACTCTTCACCCAGGTCGCGCCACTGTTGGGCGTAGGCGGGTTCGTGGTCAGCGATCAGATGTTTGAGCAACACATCAGTGTCTTCAAACGACTCGATCACTTGCGCCTGCACCGTGCAGTGCACGGCCAGGTAGTTCCAGGTCGGCACCCGCGCCAAGTCGGGGTACACCGATGGCGACATATACGCATGCGGCCCCAAAAACGTGACCACCGATTGAGAGCGCGCCATCAGGTAGCGCCAATGCGGGTTGGGCCGCGCCACATGGCCCAGCAGCAGCATCTCCGCAGCCGGATCTTCGCCGTGCTCGGACTCTGCGGCAGGCAGCAGATGCAACGGCAAATGCGTCACGAACGGCAGACCTTCATCGTCGGTCGTGATAAGACTGGCAAACGGGTTTTCGCGGATCAACGTGCGTGCGTGGGCGGCATCTTTTGCGTCGAATTGTGGGGGCATGTACATGGCCAAAATGTACTGCTTTTTGCGCCGCCCATAGCCCCTCGCAATGGGAACACCAGGGACTGAGGAGATCATTCATCGGGTACCCATGCTTCAAAAATGGGCCACCTAAGCCCACAAAATAGGCGTACATTTGTGAAGCTGTTGTAACCCGTTGCCGCTCCAGGTCCCCCTCGACCATGGGCCGGCGGAGTGTTTTGCTGACCCGGTTTACCAGGAGTCTTCCATGCAAGCGACAACTGTTTTGACCTTTCAACGCTATCGATTGCGAGCGGCGCTTCTCTTGGGGTTACCGATGTCGGCACATCTTGCCGATATTGCCGGGATAACGCCAGATTCCTCCTCTTCTCACTAGCCCCACGGCTAACCAAATCGGTACCCTGCCCAATGGCGGGGTGCTGTGCGTTCTCCTATTCAACAATTTCAGAAGGAGCAAGTCATGAATTTACGCAACATGAGCATCCGAGCCAGACTGAGCCTTGGCTTTGGTGGTCTTGCGGTCATGGTGGTGGCGGTGGCAGCATTGGCCCTGGTCGCGCTTTCGCAGGCCAATACCCGCTTCACCAATTTCACAGCAGGCCTGAACGCGCGTGCGGCAGAGACGTCGCAAATCCGCGCTGCCGTAGGCGACCGCGCCATTGCCGCGCGCAATCTGGTGCTGGTGACCAAAGAGGCCGATCTCGCCCTTGAAAAAACGGCTGTGGTACAGGCTCACAAAGCGGTACAAGACCACATTGCCAGCCTGCAAAAGATGATGGCGACCTCTTCCGACGTCACCGAACAAGGCCGCCAATTGGTCGCCGAGATCGTCAGAGTCGAGCAAGCCTATGGCCCCGTGGCGCTGGCGATTGTGGACCTAGCGCTGAACCACAAGCAGCAGGAAGCCATCACCCGCATGAATGAGGAATGCCGCCCTTTGCTGGCCTCTTTGATCAAGGCCACCAATGCCTATGCCGCCTCGGCCGAAAGCCGCACCGAAGCCCTGCGCCAAAAGTCCGCAGAAGAATACCTGGAGCAACGCAACGAGATGATCGGGCTGTGTGCCCTAGCCGCAGTGCTGGCGGTGATCCTCGGCTGGTTGATTACGCGCAGCGTCGTTCTACCGTTGAACCGCGCGGTCGATGCCACTGACCGCATTGCCGGCGGTGACTTGAGCTCACCGATCTGGGTCACTGCAAACGATGAAACCGGCCGACTCCTGAGCGGCCTGCAGCGCATGCAGCAGAGCCTGTCCAACACCGTAAGCACGGTGCGCGCCAGTGCCGAAAGCGTGTCGCTGGCCAGCAGCGAAATCGCCAAGGGCAATAACGATCTGAGCGAGCGCACCGAGCGACAAGCCTCGGCATTGGAGGAAACGGCAGCTTCGATGGAACAGCTGGGCAGCACCGTGCACCACAACGCCGACAACGCACGCAAGGCCGGCGAGCTGGCCTCGGCCGCGTCGGTCGTGGCCGTCAAGGGTGGCGACGTGGTGGGCCAGGTGGTCGAAACCATGAAGGGCATCAACGACAGCTCGCGCCAGATTGCCGACATCATCAGCGTGATCGATGGCATTGCCTTTCAAACCAACATTTTGGCGCTGAACGCCGCAGTGGAAGCGGCGCGTGCGGGTGAGCAAGGGCGCGGCTTTGCGGTCGTCGCCAGCGAAGTGCGCAGCTTGGCGCAACGCAGCGCCCAGGCGGCGAAAGAAATCAAGGAACTGATTTCCGCCAGCGTGGAGCGCGTGGGCCGCGGCACTACGCTGGTCGACCAGGCCGGTATCACCATGCAGGAGATTGTGTCGTCCGTGAAGCGGGTGTCCGACATCATGAGCGAAATCAGCGCAGCCAGCAGCGAGCAAAGCTCCGGCGTTTCGCAGGTGGGTGAAGCGGTCATGCAGATGGACCAGACCACGCAGCAAAACGCGGCCTTGGTTGAAGAAAGTGCGGCAGCAGCTTCGCGGCTGAGCAGCCAGGCGGTGGAACTGGTGCAGGCTGTCGCGGTGTTCCACCTTGCCCAGGTCACCCATCATGCCGTGGGCGCCCATCCGGCCAACACTGTGGTGGTCAGCCCACCGGCACAGCACAGCCGTTCACGCAAGACCAAGCTGCAACTGCTGCCATCCGGCTTGCAGGTGGATGCGGTCTGAACACGGAGCGCGCCCGCAACGGCGGCGAAAGGCCGCCGTCAAATCCCGCTGGGAAAGACGGCCACTAAAGACAGCTACACCCGGGCCGGCAGCACCGTTCCCGCGCAAACACCAAAGCCGATCCGCGCGGCGCCGGGCTTTTCGCACCAACCAGTGATCTCGACTGTGTCGCCATCCTCCAGGAAGGTGCGGGTTTCGCCACCGGGCAGATTCAGTGGATTTTTGCCACCAGCCGAGAGTTCAATCAAAGCCCCGGCTTGGTCGAGCGTAGGGCCCGACAACGTACCCGTGCCCAACAGGTCGCCAGGCTGAAGATTGCAGCCATTGACGGTATGGTGCGCCACCATTTGCGCCACCGTCCAGTAGGCGTGGCGGTAGCTGGTGCGCGAAATGGCAGCACCCTCTTCTTTCGCTGCGCGCATGCGTGGTGTCAGCAAGCGTACTTCCAACTGCACGTCAAAAGCACCTGAGGCGCTGTTCGCAGCGCCTTGCAGATACGGCAGTGGCTGCGGGTCGTCGGTGGGTCGGTCGAACGCCACGCGGTAAGGCGCCAAGGCCTCCAACGTGACCACCCACGGCGAGATGGTGCTGGCAAAGTTTTTCGACAAAAACGGGCCGAGCGGCTGGTATTCCCACGCTTGGATGTCGCGCGCCGACCAGTCGTTCAAGATGCACAGGCCGAACACATGCGCTTCGGCATCCGCGATGGCGATGGGGTCGCCCAAGGCATTGCCGTGGCCGATGAACACGCCGAGCTCCAACTCGTAGTCCATGCGTTTGCACGGGCCGAACACGGGCTCGGTGGCACCGGCCGGCAGGGTCTGGCCCTTGGGCCGTGCAAAGCTTTGGCCCGACACGCCAATGCTGGAAGCACGACCGTGGTAGCCAATCGGCACCCATTTGTAGTTGGGCATGAGCGGGCTGTCGGGGCGGAACAAACGGCCGATGTTGGTGGCGTGGTGCACCGAGGTGTAGAAGTCGGTGTAATCGCCAATCTGCGCGGGCACGGCCAACTCGGCCTGGTCTTGCGGGATCAGTGCGGCGGTCAACTGCGCTTGCTCGGGCGCGCCTTCGCGCAAGGCCTTCGACAAAGCCAGACGCAGCGCTGACCAAACCTGCGGGCCCTGTGCCATCAACTTGTTAAGGCTTTCGCTCGACGCGGCCTTGAGCCCTTTGGCCGCATCACCCGTGAACAGGTTGAGGCGAGCGACCGCCGTCAGATCCAGAATCTGCGTGCCAATGGCCACGCCAATGCGCAGGTGCTGCGCGCTGTCGGCCGGGCGAAAGGCGCCGAACGGCAGGTTCTGGATGGGAAAGTCGGAGCCGGGCTGGTTGGCCGAAACAACCCAGCTGCGCAGGCTGGGGTCGTGGGTTTCATTGAGTTGGGACATATCAGTTCAGCGTGGCTCAGCGCTGTGCAGGGTTGAAGTTCTTCTGCAGGCCTTGCCAGCAGCGGTAGTAATCGGCCTGCAACTGCGCGCTCTCGATAGCGAAGCGCGTAGGCTGGATGACGGTAGGCGTTTCAAACATGAAGGCCATGGTGTCGCTCACGCGGTGGGCTTTGGTGGTGTCAGCCGCGCTGGCTTTGGTGAAGGTATCCGCATCGGGCCCATGGCCGCTCATGCAGTTGTGCAGCGAGCACCCTCCCGGCTCGAAGCCCTCGGCCTTGGCGTCGTACACGCCGTGGATCAGGCCCATGAACTCACTCGCAAAATTGCGGTGGAACCATGGCGGCCGGAAGGTGTCTTCGGCTACCAGCCAGCGCGGTGGAAAGATCACGAAGTCGAGGGTGTCGACGCCCGGCGTATCGCTCGGTGCTTGCATCACCAGGAAGATGGACGGATCTGGGTGGTCGTAGCTGATGGAGCCAATGGTGTTGAAGCGGCGCAGGTCGTATTTGTACGGCGCGTAGTTGCCGTGCCAAGCCACCACATCGAGCGGCGAATGGCTGATGGCTGCCGACCACATGCGCCCCTGGAAGCGCGCTACCAGTTCAAAGCTGCCCTCGCGGTCTTCATACGCGGCCACGGGCGTGAGGAAGTCGCGCGGATTGGCCAGGCCGTTGGAGCCGATGACGCCAAGGTCAGGCAAACGCAACAGCGCGCCATAGTTCTCGCAAACGTAGCCACGTGCCGCACCGTTCGGCAAACGTACTTGAAAACGCACGCCGCGCGGAATCACCGCGATCTCTTGTGGCTCGACTAAAAGCATGCCGAGTTCAGTCGCAATTTCCAAGCGGCCAAGTTGGGGCACGATGAGCAACTCGCCATCGGCGTTGTAGAAAAAGCGCCGCTCCATCGAACGGTTGGCCGCATACAGATGGATGCCGCAGCCCGTGTTGCCGCCCATGGTGACCATGCCGTCCACAAAGTCGGTGGCCTGCAAGGCTGGCGGCATGGGGAGTGGGCTCCAGCGCATCTGATTCGGTGACGCGGGTGTGTCGCCAATGCCATGACCCCAGCTCAACCAGCGGTGACCACACTTGCTGGGCACAAAGGGTTCGTGCATGGCTGCGGGCCGAATGCGGTAAAGCCACGAGCGGCGGTTGCTATGGCGCGGCGCGGTGAACGCCGTGCCTGACAACTGTTCGGCATACAAGCCATAGGGCGCGCGCTGCGGTGCGTTGCGGCCTACTGGCAAGGCGCCAGGTAAAGCTTCGGTGGCGAATTCGTTGGCGAAGCCGCTGAGGTAATGCAAAGACTCGGCAGCGGGCGATGCTGCGGTGGGCTCGTGGGCCATAGGCTTGTCTCCTGAAATCGGGGCGGCACAACTCCAACATGCTGAAAGCGCTGCAGCACTACGAACGGTAAGTCGCTACAAATTATGGATCACTCTATGGATCACTCACGTACATGCGGAAACGACTGTAGGCCAATGTTCTCTGCAGAGATTGGCTAACTTGCCTCAAGCCACCTGCCGCACCGCACGCGGCGCCACCACGGCCATGATGACGGCCAACATGGCCACGGCGAACAGCGCCACTGTGAGTGAACTCAGATGGGCCACAAAGCCCACGATGGGTGGCCCCACCATAAAGCCCATGTAGCCCAGCGATGCCACCGACGCAATGCCATGCGCAGGCGTGACCCCAGGCGCGCGCGCAGCCGCGCTGAACAACACCGGCACCACATTGGCCAGCCCCACACCGACGATGGCAAAGCCCACCAGGGCTTGCACCGGGTGGCTGGCCATCAAGCCGAACACCATGCCCGCAGCGGCCAGCCCTGCGCTGGCACGCAGCAAGGCGGCTGAAGAAAAGCGCGCGCGCAGCCAGTCGCCACCAAACCGGGTGATGGCCATGGCGGCCGAGAAACCGGCGTAGGCCAAGGCGGCCACGTTCTGGCTCGCGCCCACCTCTTGTTTGACGAACAGCACGCTCCAGTCGTACATGGCGCCTTCCACCACAAAGCCGAGCGCTCCCATCAAGCCGAGCATCAACAACACACCGCGCGGCACGCGAAAGTGGCTGGCCTCGCCCTCGTGCGGCGCGGGCGGAAGCAGGGTCGAGCCGGCCCAGACCAGGGCGAGAAGGGACAAGATGGTCACGCCCCACAAGTGATGCGAGGGCGTCACGTCAAACGACAGCAAAGCGCTGCCGATGCCCGCCCCTACCATTCCACCAGCGCTGAACATGCCGTGGTAGCCGCTCATTTGAGGGCGCCCTTCCAGCCGCTCCAACTCAGAAGCTTCGGCGTTCATGGCCACGTCCATGGTGCTGCTGCACAAGCCAAACACGGCCAACAACACCATCAAAGCGCCAAACCCTGGCATCGACACCAGGCCCGCCAAAGCGATCGCCGTGATGCCCCCACAGAGCCACACCATGCGCTTGGCGCCAAACCGCCCGATGGAAAAGCCTGCGCCCAACAAGCCGGTAACCGCGCCTAGCCCAGCCGCCAATATCAACAGACCGAGATCGGCCTCGTTCAGCCCGTAGAGCGCCTTCACCGTGGGGATGTGCACGCCCCAGGTGGCGAACATCAAGCCGGCAAAAAAGAACAGCGTGCGAACGCCCCAGCGGGCAGAGGAAAGATCAGGAGAAGCGATAGAGGCGAGAGTTTGAGACATCAGTGCAGCGTTTCAACAGAGCATTTCATTTTCGCTGCACTTAATGACCGGCATTGCCTTGCTCAGGCGTTGTCCCCGAAGCTTAGCCGGGCGAAATTGAAAGCGGTTGCTTCCGCTGGATTTTTAGTGGCACGTTTGCACACGCTGAAGTGCGCGGCATGCAGAATGCAGCGGAACATCGTGGACCACACTGAAAAAAGAGAGACCGCCGCACCATGGACTTTCAACCCATCCTCGACGACATCGTCGAAGCCATCCGTCCCGAGCTCGGCAAAGAAGGCCGCGTGGCCAACTACATTCCGGCGCTGGCTAATGTGCCAGCCACGCAGTTCGGCATTGCGCTGCGCACTTACGTGGGCCGCGAGGCAGCAGCAGGCGATTTCGCCACGCCGTTTTCCATTCAGAGTATTTCGAAGGTGTTTGCGCTCGGTATGGGCATGCGGCTCATGGGCGAAAGCCTGTGGAAGCACATTGGCCGCGAGCCATCTGGCAGCGCCTTCAACTCGCTGGTGCAGCTGGAAAACGAACAAGGTGTGCCGCGCAACCCGTTCATCAACGCCGGCGCCATTGCTCTGGTAGACCGTTTGCTGAGCCACATGGACCCCAAGGCCGAGATGCTGAAGCTGCTGGGCAGCCTGTGCAACGAGCCAGTGTTTTTTGATGAAGTGGTGGCCGCGTCAGAAGCCGCTACCGGCTTTCGCAACATTGCACTGGCCAACTTCATGAAGAGTTTTGGCCGCATCGAGAACGACGTCGACAAAGTCCTCGAAGCCTACTTCCACCACTGCTCGGTGCGCATGAGCTGCCAACAGCTCGCTCGCGCCGCCGCCGTGCTGTGCGCCGATGGCGCCCACCCCTTCCACCCCGACCAGAAAATGCTGACCGAGCGCCAAACCCGTCGCATCAACGCCGTGATGTTGACCTGCGGCACCTACGACGCAGCGGGCGAGTTTGCTTACCGCATTGGCTTGCCGTGCAAGAGCGGCGTGGGCGGCGGCATCATCGCCGTGGTGCCCGATACGCTGAGCCTATGCGTGTGGTCGCCAGCGCTGGACCATACGGGGAACTCGTTGTTGGGGATGCGGGCGCTGGAGATGTTTACCAGCATGACGGGGTTGTCGGTTTTTTAAGTCATCGCCAACACGGCGGACAGCTACCAGTCGGCGAGCCTGAGTTGCCGACTTTTTAATGGCCAGGTGCCAAGATCAACATAATTGCCTAGACCAACATAGCTGTGTATCAACACAAGCTCATCCACCTGCCAGCGAATGGGGGCGACAGGCTCGCGGGCCACATGTTGCCAACCATAAAGTAGGCTTACGTGAGGGCTAAATCGCTCGCGAATGAATTCGCCTATGCCTGTAGCTTGCATCGCCGATGCCACAGCACGTTGCAAGTAGCCCAACTCTTTGAGTTCACGGCCGCTGCCAGTCAGTGCCAGCCCCCCGACCTTTTCGCCTCCCAAACTACCGACACGGTCAAAGCCGACGCTGAAGGGCTCCATCTCGACGAGGCCACCTGCTGCCCTCGCCCGCTGAAACAGGTCTTCGGGAACGTGGTCGTACAAGGGGGAGCAATGCAGCGTCACGTGCAAACGGCTTAAAGCCAATGGCTTGCCGAGCAAGTGGTGCAAAACGATTTGCTGTTGCGCTACATCCAGCGCCATCGTTCCGGCCTGAATGGTAGGCCGAACCGCGAAGAAAAACCTGTGTTGGTTGTGCATCGCGATCGGTCCCTTAAAGGCTTTAGTAAGCCATTATTCCCACTCGATCGTTGCCGGTGGTTTGCTCGACACGTCGTAGGTCACGCGGTTGATGCCACGTACTTCGTTGATGATGCGGCCAGACACTTTCTTCAATAGCGCGTAGGGCAGCTCCGCCCAGTCGGCGGTCATGAAGTCACTGGTTTGCACGGCGCGCAGAGCCACCACGTAGTCGTAGGTACGGCCGTCGCCCATCACGCCCACGCTCTTCACGGGCAAGAACACGGTGAAGGCTTGGCTGGTCAGTTCGTACCAGGTCTTGCCGGTTTCCGCGTCTTTGAAGTTGCGCAGTTCTTCGATGAAGATGGCGTCGGCACGGCGCAGCAGGTCGGCGTATTCCTTCTTCACTTCCCCCAGGATGCGCACGCCCAGGCCGGGGCCGGGGAACGGGTGGCGGTAGACCATCTCGGGCGGCAGGCCCAGGGCCACGCCCAGTTCGCGTACTTCGTCCTTGAACAGGTCGCGCAACGGCTCCAGCAGCTTCAGACCCAACTGTTCGGGCAGGCCACCGACGTTGTGGTGGCTCTTGATGGTGACGGCCTTCTTGCTCTTGGCGCCACCAGACTCGATCACGTCTGGGTAAATCGTGCCCTGCGCCAGGAAGGTCGCACCCTTGTGGCCGCCACCGCCGGCCTTGAGCTTGGCCGCTTCTTGCTTGAACACCGTGACGAACTCGCCGCCGATGATCTTGCGCTTGGCTTCAGGGTCGGAAACCCCTGCCAGCTTGCCCAGGAACAGGTCGCTGGCGTCAGCTCGGATGACCTTGGCATGCAGCTTGCCGACAAACATGTCCATGACCATGTCGCCCTCGTTCAGGCGCAGCAGGCCGTGGTCAACGAACACGCAGGTCAATTGGTCACCAATGGCGCGGTGGATCAGCGCGGCAGCCACGCTGGAATCGACACCGCCGGACAAGCCGAGAATGACTTCTTCATCACCCACTTGCGCGCGGATCTTTTCCACGGCCTCAGTGATGTAGTCGCCCATGATCCAGTCTGGGCGCGTGCCGCAGATACGCAGCACAAAGCGGTTGAGTAGCGCCTGGCCCTGCACAGTATGCGTGACTTCGGGGTGGAACTGAACGCCGTAGAAACCACGGGTCTCATCCGCCATGCCGGCGATGGGGCAGCTCGGGGTGCTGGCCATAAGCTTGAAGCCGGGTGGCAAATCAACCACCTTGTCGCCGTGGCTCATCCACACGTTGAGCATGCCGTGGCCGTCAGCCGTGGCGAAATCTTCCAAGCCTTCGAGCAGCTTGGTGTGACCATGCGCGCGCACTTCGGCAAAGCCGAATTCGCGTTGGTGCCCGCCCTCGACCTTGCCGCCCAACTGGTGCGCCATGGTCTGCATGCCGTAGCAAATGCCGAGAACCGGAATGCCCAAATCAAAAACCACCGCGGGTGCCTTGTCGGTCGTGTCTTCGTACACGCTGGCGTGGCTGCCGGACAAGATCACGCCCTTGAGCTGACCATCGGCCGCAAAGCTGCGAATCCAGTCTTCGCTCACATCACAGGGGTGCACTTCGCAGTACACGTGGGCTTCACGGACGCGGCGGGCGATCAGTTGCGTGACCTGGGAGCCGAAGTCGAGGATGAGGATTTTTTGATGTTGCATGGTCAAAAACAAAAAACGGGCAGCTGGGCTGCCCGACATGAGACAAAGAAGTCTTTACGCTTGAGGCGGAATGCGCAGCACCTGGCCAGGATAGATCTTGTCCGGGTGCGTCAACATGGGTTTGTTCGCTTCGAAGATCTGCGGGTACGCGTTGGCGTTGTTGTAGAACTTCTTGGCGATGGCGCTCAAAGTGTCGCCCTTGGCCACGATGTGGAACTGCGACTGGTCGGCTGGTGCGGACGACTGCAATTCGTCGTTCACACCGGCCACACCTTGCACGTTGCCACAACACAGCACGATTTTCTCTTTGGTGGCTTGGTCAGCCACCGTACCCGCCACTGTGACGAACTGCGTTGCACCGTCAAAGGTGATCGTCAGGCCGTCTGTGGGCAGGTTTTGCGTGCGGATGTAGGTGCCGATGGCGGTAGCGGCAGCCGCGTTGGCGGCTGCGCTCTTGTCGGCACTGCTTGGCTCGGCTACGGCAGCCGCGATTTCCGGGGACTTCCCGAACAACTTTTCACCGGCTTCTTTGAAGAATGAAATCATGCCCATCAAATACTCCTTAAGTGTCAATATGGTTGTTGCGGCGAAGTCTTATGAAAATCACTCTGCGCGATAGTTAGGAGCCTCCTTGGTGATCTGCACATCGTGCACATGGCTTTCACGGATACCCGCAGCGGTGATTTCAACGAACTCCGCCTTGTTGCGCATCTCTTCGATCGTCGCGCAGCCACAATACCCCATGCTGGCACGCACGCCACCGGCCATTTGGTAAACAATCGAAACCATCGAACCCTTGTAGGGCACGCGGCCTTCGATGCCTTCGGGCACCAGTTTGTCGGCGTTGGGGTTGCCCGTGGTCGACTCCTGGAAGTAACGGTCGGCACTGCCTTGCTGCATGGCGCCAATGCTGCCCATGCCACGGTAGCTCTTGTAGCTACGGCCTTGGAACAAGATCACTTCACCAGGTGCTTCTTCGGTCCCGGCAAACATGCCACCCATCATCACCGTGCTGGCACCGGCGGCAATGGCTTTGGCGATGTCGCCGCTGTAACGAATACCACCGTCGGCAATCAACGGCACACCGGTGTCGCGCAGCGCAGTGGCCACACTGTCGATGGCCATGATCTGCGGCACGCCCACACCGGCGACGATACGCGTGGTGCAGATGCTGCCAGGGCCAATACCGACCTTTACGGCGTCAGCACCGGCCTCGACCAAGGCCAACGCGGCTGCGCCGGTGGCAATGTTGCCGCCAATCACGTCAATCTGCGGGTAGTTTTGCTTGACCCAACGGACGCGGTCGATCACGCCCTTGCTGTGACCGTGTGCGGTGTCCACCACAATGGCGTCCACACCAGCGCGCACCAGCGCTTCCACGCGCTCTTCGGTGCCCTCGCCCACACCCACGGCAGCACCCACGCGCAATTGACCTTGCGAGTCGCGTGCTGCGTTGGGGAAGCTGGTTTGCTTGGTGATGTCTTTGACGGTAACCAGGCCCTTCAACTCAAACGCGTCGTTGATGACGAGCAGGCGTTCGAGCTTGGACTTGTTCAACAGTGCCTTGGCTTCAGCCAAGGATGCACCTTCTTTGATGGTGACGAGTTTTTCGCGCGGCGTCATGATCTGGCTCACGGGCACGTCGTAACGCGTCTCGAAGCGCAAATCGCGGCTGGTGACGATACCCACGACTTTGCCGCCGTCGCACACCGGGAAACCCGAAATGCCGAGTTGCGCCGACAGGTCAACCACTTGACGCACGGTGTGCGTGGGGGTGATGACGACGGGGTCACGCAACACACCGGATTCGTAGCGCTTGACCTTGGCAACCTCTGCGGCCTGCTCCTTGGCGGTCAAGTTCTTGTGCACGATGCCCATACCGCCTTCTTGCGCGATGGCGATAGCCAAACGTGCTTCGGTGACGGTGTCCATGGCGGCGGACACGAGCGGAAGGTTCAGTGTGATGTTGCGAGAGAGGCGGGTCGCAAGTGAAGTGTCCTTGGGAAGGACTTGGGAGTACGCTGGCACCAACAACACATCGTCGAAGGTGAGCGCTTTTCCTAGCAGGCGCATAGTTGAAAGCTCCAAAAGACGGATTGTACTCGGGCGTGTGACCCTCTTGCTTGCGTCGGTTATTTGCAGGTGCTAGGGAAACTGAAGCTTGGGCGCAACAATCGACGCAAAATTGAAACGTAAACCTGCAACTAAACGTCACGCCACGACGCTAAACTGCCCAAATGGGTCAACTCAAAACCATTCTTTTCCTCGGCGCCATGGCCTTTTCAGTCAGCGCTTTTGCCCAATGGCAATGGATCGACAAAGACGGCAAAAAGGTGTTCAGCGACCGCGCGCCACCGGCCGACATTGCGGATAAAAACATTCTGAAGCGGCCCGCAGGCAGCAAGCCCATCTCAGCAGCACCCGCTGCCGCGCCAGCGGCATCTGAAGCGGCGCCAAAGATTTCGAGCGTAGACCCGGCGCTTGAAGAAAAGAAAAAACAGGCCGAAGCCGCAGAAGCCGCGAAGAAAAAGCAAGAGGCCGACAAAGTCGCAAAAGACAAGGCCGAGAACTGCTTGCGGGCACGTCAGGCGAAAGACACCTTTGACTCCGGCATTCGCATTGCGCGCACCAACGCGCAGGGTGAACGCGAGTTTTTAGACGACTCGGCCCGCGCGGCTGAGACCAAGCGGCTGCAAGACATTATCGCGTCAGACTGCCGTTAAGAACGATTTCTTCCGGCTAGTAGCCTGCTTTACCGCCCGCCCGGCGATTGGCAAACAGCCCAGTCCCACGTGCGCCCTGTGTGGCAAAACGTTCACGCCGGGCGACTTTAGGATCGACGCGCAGCTTGCGGTAGACCTCCACACGGTCGCCGTCATGCAATAGCTTTTGCAGGCTCGCCGCCCTGCCCCAGATGCCGGCTTGGAGTTCGCCACTGGCGCAAGCCGCGCTTTCGGCACCAAGGCCTGCAGCCGCCAACGCATCGGCCAGCTTGGCGCCTACGGGCAAAGTCACCTCAACCTCCAGAACCTGCTGCGGAGCGCTCGAATACGCCACCACCACTTGGAGCAAACCTTTGGAGGTCACCCGTACACCTGCTCGGCGCGTTTCACAAACGCATCGACCATGCTGGCGGCAATGCGGTCAAACACCGGGCCAACGATGGCCGACAGCGCCAGGCTGTCAAAGCCATACTGCAGCGACAAGCCCACCTTGCAGGCGCGCTGCTGACCATCCCCCACGGGCTCGAACGTCCAGACGCCTTCCAGTTTGGAGAACGGGCCCTTCACCAGTTTCATGTGCACCTCGCGCCCCTCAACATGGGTGTTTTGGGTGACGAAGGATTGGTGAATGCCGCCGAACGCAATGCCGACTTCGGCCGTCATGCCGTGTTCGTCTTGCGTCAACACCGTGGCGCGGTCGCACCAGGGGAGAAACTGCGGATACTGGTCCACAGCCGTCACCAGGTTGAACATTTCCTGGGGGCTGTACCAAATGAGAACTGACTTATTTACATTTTTCATAGAATGCCGGGCTGCGCCGGATTGTAGACACGCCTTGTGCAGAACCGATCCGCCCTCATTTATCGCCCATGGCCAAAAAACCTGAAACTTCTTCCCGCATTGCCGACAACAAAAAGGCCGCCTACAACTACTTTTTCGAAGAGCGGTACGAGGCCGGCTTGGTGCTCGAAGGCTGGGAGGTCAAAGCCCTGCGCGAAGGCAAGGTGCAACTTACCGATGGCTACGTGGTGATCCGCGAAGGCGAGATGTTCATCATCGGCTGCCAGATCAACCCTCTGAAAAGCGCTTCGACCCACGTCAACCCAGACGCCGTGCGCACCAAGAAGCTGCTGCTTCATCGCGAAGAGATCAAGCGCCTAACGGTGAAGATTGAGCAAAAAGGCTACACCTTGGTGCCGCTGAACCTGCACTGGAAAAATGGCCGCGTGAAGTGCGAAGTGGCCCTGGCCAAGGGCAAGGCCGAGCACGACAAACGCGACACCATCAAAGACCGCGAAGGCAAACGCGAGGTGGAACGTGCCATGAAATCGCGTAACCGTTGAACCCGTAGCGACTCTTCAAATTAAAGAGATCACATTAAGTTAATCGTTTAACTTAATGATTTATAAAACAAAAAACCTGGGAACAGACCATCCCCAGGCTTTTTTGCTTTATGCAAGCCGATACTAAAACTTGGCGACACGCAATTCTGGACGGACTTTTGCCCCCTTTACCGTGGCCGTAGCCGCCGCAGCAAACCCCAACAGCATCAACGCCAGACTGCCCGGTTCAGGTACATGGTTGGTGCCATTACCCGCATTGCTGTCCTTGCCGGCGGATCCATTATTCAAACCCTCAAAGGCCGCGACTTCGGTGGTCGTGAAGGTATGGTTGTTGTTGATGGAGATGTTCGAATCCCATGAGCCCACCACCACGTTGCCGCTGATCTGGCCATTGCCGCCGCTGACGGTTGCCAAAGGCGCCAAGATGCTGCCGACGACGCCCACGCCATCGAAATTCAGGTCGGTCGCTTCATAGAAGTTGTACAGCACGTTGTAGTTGCTGAAGCCGTTGGGCGTGCCGCCCTTGAAACCAGCCACGTCGCCGCTGATGTTCAGGATGATGGTGCTGCCCGCCAGCAGTTGGCTGAAGCTGGAGTAGTTCACCGAATACAGGTCTGCGCCCGAGAGGTTGAAAATCTCCACCGCCGAATTGGTGCCAGTAAAGGTCATGCCGCCCCATTGGATGGCGGTTTTGCCGGTGCTGCTCAGGCCCGACAAAGAACTCGACAAACTGGTCATGTCGGCTGCCAATTGGGCGAACGGCACCGACGCGCTGCCGCTTTCCCAAGCGCCCGTAAAACCCAAGCCTGAGGTCGTTTTGCTGCCGCCCACGGCCACATTGCCGTTCGAGATCGACCCGTTCTTAAAACTCAGACTCCCGCCGACCACCAGGGCATCGCCCGCATATGCGTCGTTGCCGCTGTTGATGCTGTAGCCAGACGCTGTGAAATTACCGCCCACGGCCACCGAGCCCTGAATGCTGCCGTTCGATGCATTGAAGTCATTCAGGCTGACCAGATTGAATTCTCCAGCCAGCCCCAGGCCCACAGGGGCCGCTTGGGCGGCGCCGACAGCACTCAGCGCAGCTACAAACAGGGCAGAGAAAGAGAATTTTTTGAAGGAAGTAAGCATCAGAATCAGCGAAATCACCGCAAGTTGTTAGCGTCTTGAAGTAATTGTGACCAAATCCATCCTTCTCAAGGGCGAGCGGTGTTGCAACAACAAAGGCGTCCGTGTGATAAGTCACGCCACTGCGCATTTACCCATCAATACTGTTGCGAATCGCACGCACATGTTCCACGTTTGGTTTCGAGCAACGGTGTGCGACAACACACCGCGCACAACGGAAGTCGTGCAAAAACAAGAGCACACTACGCAGATCAGAAAAGCACAAAAGAGCATTTAGACTATTAAAAAAAGTCCCTCAACGCACATCTGTGTGCTGGTTGTCACAAACCTTCCACATTTCAAAGGCGGTTGCATAATGAAATGCAACATGCTCACCCAGAATTCCTTGCCAACAGCAATGCCCAGCCCGGAAACCTGTGCGACGCCCTCTTCCGTTGCGCCCTTTGGGCAAATCCCTGCGTCTGGTGCACCAGAAGCCCACCTAGGCGCCATCACCAATGTGCTCGGGGTTGAAGTCGGGCAGTTCACCGACTCCCGCCGTCCCACCGGCTGCAGCGTGGTCATCGTGCGAGAAGGTGCGGTGGCCGGGGTAGACGTGCGGGGCGCGGCGCCGGGTACACGCGAAACCGATTTACTCCACCCCAGCAACCTGGTCGATCGTGTGCATGCCATCACCCTGGCCGGCGGCAGCGCCTGGGGGCTGGAGGCTGCCAGTGGTGTGATGCGCTGGCTCGAGGAGCAAGGCGTAGGCCTGCCCTGCGGCGACTACGGCCTGGTGCCGCTGGTGCCAGCGGCTGTGCTGTTTGATCTGCCCGTAGGCGGCCCCGGCGGCGGCGCCAACATTCGCCCTGATGCCGAAGCCGGTTACCGCGCCTGCCAACAAGCCAGCCGCAACCCGCCCGCCCAGGGCAATGTGGGGGCCGGGGCTGGCGCCCTGGTGGGCAAACTGTTTGGCGTGGCGCGCGCCATGAAAGGCGGCATCGGCACGGCCTCCATCACCGTGCATGGCATCACCGTGGGCGCGTTGGTCGCAGTGAATGCCTTGGGTGATGTGGTGAACCCCAGCACCGGCCAGCCCATAGCAGGAGCCCGCACCGCCGATGGCACTGCCCTGCTTGGCACCGCACACGCGCTACTGAACGGCGAAACCCCTAAGCCCCTGCTGCGCGGCACCAACACCACCATCGGTGTGGTAGCGACTGATGCCACGCTCACCAAAGCCCAGGCGCATCGGCTGGCCCAGGTGGCGCACGACGGTTTGGCACGCAGCATCAACCCGGTACACACCATGTCGGACGGCGACGCCATGTTCGCCCTGGCCACCGGTGCCGCCAAACCCAAGGATGAGCCCGTGGGCATGATGACGCTGAGCGTGCTGGCCGCAGAGGTCACGGCACGTGCTGTGCAGCAAGCCATTTGGGCCGCGCAGAGCGTGCGTTATCAAGCAATGGTTTGGCCCTCGGCTTCCGACTTGCACTCTGGCGGTAGCGGAGCCATCACCCGATGAGCCAAGCCGTGGATGCAGCCCCTCCGTCCTCTGCGTTGGTAGATGCCCAGCCTCCCGCGGCGGTCGACCTACCGCGTCTGGCACGCTGGCTGCCATGGCTCACCTTGGTGTTGTCGCTGGTGTGTTCGGCCTATGTCACCCTGGAGCTGGATGCATTGCGCCGCACCGAGAACCGGCAACGTGTCGATGCCCTTGCGGCCGACCACGCGCATGCCATTCAGGTAACCCTGGAACGCACGCTCTCCAGTACCTATGCCCTGGCGGCACTGGTACGCCAAAGCCGCGGCAGTTTTCCCAATTTCACGGCCGTTGCCGAAGAAATGCGCGCACTTTACCCAGGTGCCTCGATCCTCGGGCTGGCGCCGGGGGGCGTCATCCGCCAATTGGTGCCGCTGGCTGGCAACGAACGCTCCATTGGCTTCGATGCCTTGAAAGACCCGATACAAGGCCCCGAGGCACGGCAGGCCATCACGACCAAGCAGCTCACACTGGCCGGCCCGTTCAATCTGGTGCAAGGCGGATTGGGGGCCGTAGGGCGACAACCCATCTTCATGCCCAACCCGGAAGGCAATATCGAGTTTTGGGGCTTTTCGTACGTGGTGATGCGTTTTCCTGAAGCCCTGTCGAGCGCACGGCTGGACAGCATGAGCGAGCACGGGCTGCACTATGCGTTGTGGCGCATCATGCCCAACTCGGGCGCACGCCAGACCATAGCCACCTCGGTCACAGCCGAGGATGCCGCGCCGCCCACCGAGGGTGCCCGCAGCGAAGCATTGGTTGACCCGGTGGACCGTGAAATCAACCTCCCCAACGGCAATTGGGTGCTGAGTGTGGCACCGATCAAGGGATGGGCCGACCCCGCTGGTGTGGCGCGCAAATTTGGCCTGGGCGTGGCGGTGAGCCTGTTGCTCAGCTACTTGACGCTGCTTCTGGTGCGGCTGAAGCGCCACGAAAAAGGCTTGGAACGGCAGGTGCAAAAGCGCACCAGCCAAATTTTTGTGGCGCAAAACAAGCTGCAAGCCACTCTCGACGCCATCCCTGACCTGATGTTCGAGCTGGACCTGAACGGCATCTGCCACGACTACCACGTGCCTTCCACTGCACCATACCTGCAGCCCAGCCTGGAGGAGTTGAAGAAAAGTGTGGGCCGCCACGTGAGCGAACTGCTGCCGCCCGAGGCGACACAAAAAGTACTGTTGTCGCTGCAGCAGGCGCAGCGCAACGGGCGCTCTGATGGGCAGCAGTTCCAGATGCAGATGTCCCACGGCACCGCGTGGTTCGACATTTCGGTGGCGGCCAAGCCACCTGACCCCGATCAATCTCAGCGTTTCATTGTGCTGGCGCGCGACGTCACCGCACGCAAGCAAACCGAGACGGACCTGCGCGTGGCCGCCACCGCCTTCGACGCCAACCAGGGCATGGCGATCACCGATGCCGACAAGCTGATCATCAAGGTGAATCCGGCGTTTACCGACATCACCGGCTACAGCCAGGAAGAAGCATTGGGCAAGAGCCTGAACTTCCTCAATTCGGGTCGCCACGACACCGCGTTTTACGCCCACATGTGGCAGACCGTGATTGACGCAGGCTCGTGGCGCGGCGAGATATGGAACCGTCGACGCAACGGCGACATCTACCCCGACATGCGCACGGTGACAGCCGTGCGCGGCGAAGGCGGGCACATCACCCACTTCGTCAACACCTTTTCCGATATCACCCAGCGCAAGGCGACCGAAGACGAAATCCGCAAACTCGCGTTCTACGACGCCCTCACCCAGTTGCCCAACCGGCGCTTGCTGCTGGAGCGGCTGCGTGTGTCGCTCACCAGTTGCGCGCGCAGCCATCAGCGGGGCGCGTTACTGTTCATCGACCTGGACAACTTCAAGGCGTTGAACGATACCCAGGGGCACGATGTAGGCGACCTATTGCTGCAGTTGGTGGCCCAGCGCCTGAGCGAATGTGTGCGCAAGGCCGACACCGTGGCCCGCTTGGGCGGCGACGAATTTGTGATGATGATCGACGAACTGGATGCCGATGAGACCACCGCCGCCGCACATGTGATCCACGTTGGCGAGAAAGTGCTGCAGTCGTTAAACCAGCCCTACACCCTGGTGGGTCGTGAGTTCCACATCACGCCAAGCATCGGCATCACCCTGTACGACGGGCAGGCCCAGACCACCGACGAACTACTGAAGCAAGCCGATCTGGCGATGTACCAGGCCAAAGCCGCCGGGCGCAACACCATGCTGTTCTACGACCCGCATATGCAGACGGTGGTGAACGCGCGCGTGGCGCTCGAAGCCGATATCCGCCAAGGCATCAGCCAACAGCAGTTTCTGCTGCACTACCAGCCCCAGGTGGACGGTAGTGGCCGCGTCATTGGCGTCGAGGCATTGCTGCGCTGGGCCCACCCCGTCAGTGGCATGGTTCCGCCGTCTTCCTTCATTCCGCTGGCCGAAGAAACCGGGCAGATCCTAATGCTGGGCCAATGGGTGCTACAGCAAGCCTGCACCCAGTTGGCCGAGTGGGCACACCATCCCATGCGCCAAGCGTGGACGCTGGCAGTCAACGTCAGCGCGCGCCAGTTCCGGCAGATTGATTTTGTGGAGGACGTGCGCCAGGTGCTGCGCGACACGGGCGCCAACCCGCGTCGCTTGAAGCTGGAGCTGACCGAAACCATGCTGCTGAACGACCTAGACGACACCATCGCCAAGATGGATCTGCTGCAAGAGCAAGGCGTTGGCTTTTCCCTTGACGACTTTGGCACGGGCTACTCGTCACTGGCTTACCTGAAGCTGCTCCCGCTAGACCAGTTGAAGATTGACCAATCCTTTGTACGCGACCTGCTCAATGACCCGAACGACGCCGCCATTGCGCGCACCGTGATCGCTCTGGCGCGCGTGCTGGGCCTGAACGTGATTGCCGAAGGCGTGGAAACCGCCGAGCAACATGCGTTTTTGCTGCACGAGGGCTGCGATGCCTACCAGGGCTATTTGTTTGCCCGCCCGTTGCCCCTGGACACGTTGGAAGCCTGGGCCGACGAGCGTGAAGCGGCGGTGCCGCAGAACGCGTAACGCCCACTTCGCGCTTCTATCCATAAAAAAGCGGCAATACCCTTTAAGGATATTGCCGCTTAGCGCAATGACAGCAAGCGTAAGCTGCTATCAAAACCTTATGTCAAAGGTTTAGTTCAAAGCCTTACTTCAACGCCTTGTAGCGCATGCGCTTGGGCTTGGCGCCTTCTTCGCCCAGACGCTTCTTCTTGTCGGCTTCGTACTCTTGGTAGTTGCCGTCGAAGAAGGTCCATTGGCTGTCGCCTTCGGCGGCGAGGATGTGCGTGGCGATACGGTCCAGGAACCAACGATCGTGGGAGATCACCAGCATGGTGCCGGCGAATTCCAGCAACGCGTCTTCCAACGCGCGCAGGGTTTCCACGTCCAAGTCGTTGGACGGTTCGTCAAGCATCAGCACGTTGCCGCCCGCCAGCAATGTCTTGGCCAAATGCAGGCGTCCGCGTTCACCGCCGGAGAGCATGCCAACCTTCTTCTGCTGGTCGCCACCGCTGAAGTTGAAGCGGCCGCAATACGCACGGCTGGCCATCTGGAACTTGCCCACGTTGATGATGTCGAGACCACCGGAGATGTCTTCCCAGACTGTCTTCTCGTTGGCCAGGTCGTCACGGTGCTGGTCAACAAACGCCATCTTCACGGTGGAGCCGATGACCACTTCACCGGAATCTGGTTGTTCCTTGCCGGCAATCAGCTTGAACAAGGTCGACTTACCGGCGCCGTTCGGGCCGATGATGCCGACGATGGCGCCTGCAGGAATGTTGAAGCTCAGATTGTCGATCAGCAAACGGTCGCCAAACGACTTGCTCACCCCCTTGAACTCGATCACTTGGCTGCCCAAGCGGTCGGCCACGGGGATGAAGATTTCGTTGGTCTCGTTGCGCTTTTGGTATTCGTAATCGCTCAATTCTTCGAAGCGGGCCAGACGCGCCTTGCTCTTGGCCTGGCGCGCCTTGGGGTTCTGGCGCGACCATTCCAATTCCTTCTTCAAGGCCTTGGCACGGGCTTCTTCACCCTTTTGTTCGGCTTCCAGGCGTGCGCCCTTTTGCGTCAGCCAATCGGAATAATTGCCCTTGTACGGAATGCCGGAGCCACGGTCGAGTTCCAAAATCCACTCAGCCGCGTTGTCCAGGAAGTAGCGATCGTGGGTAATGGCCACCACGGTGCCCGAGTAGCGCTGCAGGAATTGCTCCAGCCAGTCCACCGATTCGGCGTCCAAGTGGTTGGTGGGTTCGTCAAGCAACAGCATGTCGGGCTTGCTCAGCAGCAGGCGGCATAGCGCCACGCGGCGCTTTTCACCACCGGACAACACGCCGATGTTGGCGTCCCACGGCGGCAGGCGCAGCGCGTCGGCGGCGATTTCGAGTTGGTGCTCAGAATCGGTGCCGGCGGTGGCGATGATGGCTTCCAGCTCGGCCTGTTCGGCAGCCAGGGCGTCAAAGTCAGCGTCTTCTTCGCCGTAGGCGGTGTACACCTCTTCCAGGCGTGCCTTGGCAGCAAACACTTTGCCCATGGCCGCTTCCACGCTTTCACGCACGGTTTGGGTCGGGTCCAACTGGGGCTCTTGCGGCAGGTAGCCGATGTTCAGGCCCGCCATCGGGGTGGCTTCGCCTTCGATCTCCTTGTCGATGCCGGCCATGATTTTCAGCAGGGTCGACTTGCCCGAGCCATTGGTCCCGAGCACGCCGATCTTGGCGCCTGGGAAGAAGCTCAGGGAAATGTCTTTGAGAATGTGGCGCTTGGGCGGCACGATCTTGCCGACGCGATTCATGGAGAAAACGTATTGGGCCATCTTTGCGTGTTGGGTGTTGTATGTGTGTGGATGAGGAAGGAAATTTCTGCCGAAACTCGGATAAATCAGAAATGATTAATTGGGGATTATCCCAGCATGCGACAATACGGGGGTTGCAGAATTCCAATTGACTGCGACACCAGCACATGGCTGGGGGTCAAAACACCCTGTTTTGTATCCATTTCCTTTGAATCTTGTCTGCCTTTGATTGGTGCCCGCGTCCACGATGCGAGCGATAGGCCAGACGTCCAAGCGCCCCGGACGGGCGCAACAACATGAACTTTGAAGAACTGAATCTGGCCCCAGCCATTCTGGAGGCCGTGCAAGAGCAAGGCTACACCTCGCCAACGCCTATCCAGGCCCAATCGATTCCTCTCGTGCTCGCCGGCCATGACCTGCTCGGCGGCGCCCAAACCGGCACCGGCAAAACGGCTGCCTTCACCCTGCCCCTGCTGCACCGCCTGAGCATTGGCGAGCCTGTGCAAAACAAATTCGGCGGCAAGGGCATTCGCGCCCTGGTGCTGACCCCCACCCGTGAACTCGCCGCCCAGGTCGAAGAATCGGTGCAAACCTACGGCAAGAACCTGAAACTCACGTCTACCGTGATCTTCGGCGGCGTAGGCATGAACCCGCAAATCAACCGCGTCAAAAAAGGCGTGGACATTCTGGTGGCCACCCCTGGCCGCCTGCTCGACCTGCTGCAACAAGGCGTGCTGGATCTGGGCCAAGTGCAAATGCTGGTGCTCGACGAAGCCGACCGTATGCTCGACATGGGTTTCATCCATGACGTGAAGAAGGTGCTGGCCGCTGTGCCCAAAGAAAAGCAAAGCCTGCTGTTCTCGGCCACCTTCAGCGACGAAATCCGCGAACTCGCCTCTTCGCTGCTGAAAAACCCACAAAGCGTGCAAGTCACGCCGCGCAACACCACGGTGCAACGCATCACGCAAGTGATCCACCCCGTGGGCCGCGGCAAGAAAAAGGCTTTGTTGGTGCACATCATCCAGCAGCACAACTGGAGCCAGGTGCTGGTGTTCACGCGCACCAAGTTCGGCGCCAACAACGTGGCCGAGTTCCTGACGAAGAACGGTATCTCTGCCATGGCGCTGCACGGCAACAAGAGCCAATCGGCCCGTACGCAAGCCTTGCAAGGCTTCAAGAGCGGCGATATCCGCGCTCTGGTGGCCACCGACATCGCCGCACGCGGTATCGACATTGACGAGTTGCCACACGTGGTGAACTACGAAATCCCGAACGTCTGCGAAGACTACGTGCACCGCATCGGCCGTACCGGCCGCGCAGGTGCCGAAGGTGCTGCCGTCAACCTGGTGTGCATGGACGAAGAAGGTTTCATGCAAGATATCGAACGCTTCACCAAGCAAGACATCGCTGTGCAAGTGGTGGAAGGCTTTGGCCCTGAAGCTGGCGAAAAGGCTGAGCCTATTGCCATGGGTCGCCAAACCATCTGGGGCGGCGCTGGCAAGCCGCCAAGCCGCGACGTGATGCAAGCCGCTGCCAAGGCCGCTCGCTCCGAAATGATGCAACGCATCCGCGACAACAAGGGCACCCAAGGCGGTGGCGGCGGCAATGGTGGCGGCGGTCGTCGTCCTGAAGGCCGTGGTGACCGTGCCGACCGCGCTGATCGTGGCGAAGGCCAAGGCGCCGGTGATGCACGCGGCCCACGCCCACCAGCACAAGGTCGCGGCGGCCGTGGCCCACGTGGCCCTGGTCAAGGCGGCGGCCAAGGTGGTGGTCAAGGCCATGGCCAACAACGCTTCGGCGGTCAGCGCGGCGAAGGCGGTTACGGTGGTGGTCAAGGTGGCGGCGCACGCCAGCCGGACCCCACCCGCACCGCAACGCTGGGCGGCCGTTCGGGCCCTGCCCCGCGTCCTGCCGGTGGTCAACCTGACCCGATGCGCACCAGCGTCGACATGATGGCCGATCGCGGTCGCCGCAGCTTTGGCGGCGGCGGTGGTGGCGGTTATGGTGGCGGCAACCGCAGCGGCGGTGGCGGTTACGGTGGTGGTGGCGGCCGTAGCGGCGGCGGTGGCCGTGGCGGCTCCGGTGGTCGCGGTGGTTCTGGCGGCGGCTTCGCTCGCTAAGCCATCCATCGCACAACGCTGCCCTTACCGGCGGCGTTTCACCCAAACAAAAGGGGCCGGTACTTGCGTACGGCCCCTTTTGTCATTCTGCGTGGCGCTCAGTCACGCACAAACAGCGTCTGCAGCGGTACGTCACCCACCTGCCGGCTCCAGTGGCCGTGCACCTTGGGGTCAAACGCGGCACCTGCGGGCAATACGTCGGCGGAATAGAAATGCTCACCAGGGCTGAAGATGCGCGAGGTGCCGTCTTGCAGGCCGATTTCCATCTGCCCTTGCAGAATCACCACCCACTGCGTCGTCACCGTGCAGTGGAACTGGCTGCGAAAACCCACCGGGCTGTGGCGCAACTGGTAGCCGCCGGAAGGTGCCAGGGCGGACAACAACGCTTGCGGATTGCCTTCGCTCAATGGAACCGCTTCTTCACGGAATTTGGCGACGCCATCGGTGTCGGTGAAAAGAATGACTTTGTTGAAGGTGGTCATAAAGTAGATATTTAGAGTTGAGCCGTCACGCCGCCGTCGACATACAAAATATGCCCGTTGACGAAGCGCGAGGCATCGCTGGACAAGAAGACCGCCGCACCGGCCAGTTCTTCCACGTCGCCCCAACGGCGACTAGGCGTGCGCCCGGTCAGCCACTCGCTGAACTTGGGGTCGGCCACAAGTTTCTCGTTCAGCTCGGTTTTAAAGTAGCCGGGGCCAATGCCGTTGACGTTGATGCCGTGCGGGCCCCAGTCGATCGCCATGCCCTTGGTGAGCATCTTCACCGCGCCCTTGCTGGCTGCATACGGCGCAATGCCGGGCCGGCCCAGTTCGCTTTGCACCGAGCAGATGTTGATGATCTTGCCGTGCCCGCGCGGAATCATCCGCTGCGCCACGGCCTGCCCCACCAAAAACACGCTGTCGAGGTTGGTGCGCATCAGCTCTGACCAATGCGCCGCCTCATAGTCCTGCAGCGGGCCACGGCGTTGCATGCCAGCGTTGTTGATCAAGATTTCAATCGGGCCGATGGATTGCTCGATCTCGGCCACCGCCGCTTGGGCCGCACCTGGCACGGTCACGTCAAATGCCTTGGCGTGCACTTGCAGGCCTTCGGCACGCAACAGCGCTTCGGCCTCGGCCAGCTTGTCAGCACGGCGTGCGTTCAGCACCACGGTGGCACCGGCTTGGCCCAAGCCACGCGCCAGGGCCAGGCCAATGCCGGCCGATGAGCCGGTGACCAGTGCGATGCGCCCATCCAGCCGGAACGATTGCATAAGGGAGTTGTTGTCTGCTGTCATGTAGAGTGTTTGTGATGGGGCGGAAACGTGGCGGCCGCCACGGCGGCCAATACGCTGGAGACGATCTCAGCCACCGGGCGCTCTACCGAGAACGCCAAGGCGCCCTCGTCTGCACTGGGTGGCTCCAGCGTCTGCAATTGCGAGTCGAGCAATGACGACGGCATGTAGTGTTTGCCACGGCTTTTCATGCGCTCCATCAGCACCGATCTGTCGCCATGCAGGTAGACCAGCCCGAGATCGGCTGCGCCCTGGCGCAACACGTCGCGGTAGCGGTGTTTAAGTGCAGAACACGACAACACCAGCCCCTGGTTTTGCTGCGCAGCAAGCTGTAGCCGCTGCGACAGAATACCGAGCCAGCCTTGGCGGTCTTCATCGGTCAAAGGCGTGCCGGCGGCCATGCGAGCGACGTTCTCTACCGAGTGAAAGTCGTCACCTTCGAGATATGGCACATCCAGGGCTTTGGCGAGCTCGACGCCCACCGTGCTTTTACCGCAACCGCTGACGCCCATGACCACCAGAATGGGGCGCGATGAAATGGGTTTTATAGAAGACATTCGCGTGACTTTACTAGGCTCTGCGTCCGTCTTTTGGCTCATTCCAGGCGCTTGGTTGTGCCCTGGTCAAACAGATGGGTCTTGGGTGTGTCGACGCGCAGGTAAACCGTATCGTCAGCCTTGGCATCGGTGCGGCCGTGCATCACCACCACCAGGCGCGACTCGCCCACTTGCACCAGCAGTTCGGTCTCGGCGCCCGTGGGCTCGACCACGATCACCTTGGCGGCAATGCCGTTGCTGCTGTCGCCAAAAGTGATGTCGGTGGGGCGCACGCCGTAGTGCACGCCCTGCCCGTCCTGGCCTTGCGACAACTGCGCCACGGGCCATTTCGCGCCCTCGGCCTCCACCCAGCTTTGGCCGTCGGCACGGCGCAGCTTGCCTTGCAACACGTTCATCGACGGCGAGCCGATGAACTGCGCCACGAACAGGTTACCCGGACGGTCGAACAATTCAAGTGGCGTGCCGATTTGTTCGACGATGCCATCGTGCATCACCACAATGCGGTCGGCCATGGTCATGGCTTCGATCTGGTCGTGCGTCACGTAGACGGTGGTGGTCTTCAGCCGTTGGTGCAGCGCCTTGATTTCGGCACGCATCGCCACGCGTAGCTTTGCATCCAGATTGGACAGCGGCTCGTCAAACAAGAACACCTTGGGATCGCGCACGATGGCGCGGCCCATGGCCACGCGTTGGCGCTGGCCGCCAGACAACTCGCGGGGATAACGGTCCAGCAGTTTGTCCAGGTTCAAGATACGCGCGGCGTTGCTGACGCGCTGGTTGGTCAACTCGGCATCGGCGTTGCGCAGACGCAGGCTGAAGGCCATGTTTTCACCCACTGTCATGTGCGGATACAGCGCGTAGCTCTGGAACACCATCGCAATATCGCGATCCTTGGAGTCCAGATCGTTCACCACCTTGCTGTCGATGGCGATCTCGCCGCCGCTGATGTCTTCCAGGCCTGCCAGCATGCGCAGCAGCGTGGATTTGCCGCAACCCGATGGGCCCACCAGCACCACGAATTCACCATCAGTGATGTCGAAGCTGATGCCGTGGATGATGTTGACCTTGCCAAAACTCTTCTGAACGTTCTTGAACGATACGGATGCCATGGGGCTTTCCTCTTTTTCTAACTTGGATTAGCTCTTCACGGCACCGGCTGTGAGCCCGGAAACCATGTAGCGTTTGAAGGTGTAGTAAATGGCCGCAGGCGGCAAGGCGTAGATCAAGCCGGTGGTCATGAGCAATTCCCAAGGCGAATCGTCTGCCGCCAGGAAGTTGCCCAGCGCCACGGCCAGCGTCACGCTACGGTCGTTGGACAGCAGCAGGAACGCATACAGGTACTCGTTCCAGGCCAGCAGCAAGGCATAGGTGCCCACAGCGACCAGTGACGGCACCATCAGCGGCAAATACACCAGGCGGAACAGTTGCAGGGCCGAGGCGCCGTCCATCTTGGCGGCTTCGTCCAGCTCGTACGGCAGCTTGTCGGAGGCCTGCTTCAGCACCCAGATGCAATACGGCGAGGCGATGGTCACCATGGCCAGAATCAGCGACCACTGGCTGTTGAGCAGCCCGTAGTTGCCCATGGTCTTGTACATCGGCACGGCCAGGAATGCAGCCGGAATGAAGTACGTCACCAGGGCCATGTTCAGCACCGTGCGCCCGCCGCGCACCTTCAGGCGGCTGATGGCAAACGCCGCGCAGGTCGACACGATCAGCGTGAGCGCTCCGACCGACAAGGCGATGATCAGTGAGTTACCCAGTTGCACCCAGAAGTGGTCAAGGTAGAAGTGCTTGCGCTCGAACACGATGCGGAAGTTGTCGAGCGTGACTTGCTTGGGCCACAGGCGGCCAGAGGTGGCCGAATCCTTGGGCGACAACGCAAACAACACCATGTGGTAGACCGGGATCAGCGTCCACAGCAGGACCGGGATGCCGATCAGCAGCAGCTTGGCTTCGGTGGTAATGGCCCGCAGGCTCCAGCGCTTCATTTCGACAACCTTTTCATCATGAAGTAGACCAACGGGAAAATCAGCGGCAAGGCCACCACGATGGACGCCATCGACAGGTCCACCATGTCCAGGCGCAAGTAACGAATACCCAGCGTAGCCAGCACATGGGTCTGGTCGGCGGGGCCACCGCCCGTCAGCAGGTAGACGCTGTTGAAGTCGCCCAGCGTCCAGATCATCGACAGGATGGTGGAGGTGAGATAGAGGTTACGCATCGACGGCCAGGTGATGAAGCGGAACTTCTGCCAGGAAGTGGCACCGTCCACCGACGCGGCTTCGTATTGCTCGCTAGGGATGGCCAGGCGGCCGGCCACCAGAATCAGCGTCCAGAACGGCAGCGACTTCCAGATGTGCGTCAGCATGGACAGCGACAACGCCAGGATCGGGTCGTTGAGCCAGTTCGGGCCGTCCAGCCCGGTATAACGGAAGATGGTCGAGTTGATCACGCCCCACTCGGGGTTGAGCATGAAGCGGATCGACAGAATGGTGGGAATCGACGGCAAGGCCCAAGGCAAGATGAAGATCAGCGAGACGATCTTGATCCACCAGCGCTCGGTGACGAAGAAACCCGAAAGAATCAGGGCCGCGACCATCTTCACGTTAATGGCCACAAACAAGAAGACCACCGTGTTGATCAGCGCACGGAAGAAAATGGGGTCTTCAAAAAGGTGCTCGTAACTTGAGGGAGAACGTGCCAACCACAGGCCATAGCCGATGGGGTACAGCACAAACGCCAGAAAGACCAAAAGATATGGGATGACGAACATCCGGCCCCAGAACTGCCACGAGGAATCCTTTTTGACGGACTTCGCCACGGGTATGTTGGGGGCTGAAACAGTAGCTTGATTCATAGTGTTCTGGCGAGCGGGCACCCCCGCAGCCGCCGCCCACATGGGCGGGCTGACGGCCGCGGGGTACAGGGCTCGTGCTTACTGGGCTACGACTTTGATCCGGGCAATCATTTCATCAACGGCCTTGTCCACGGGGATCTTGTCGTTGATGACGCGGTTCATCGCTTTGGCCCAAACGTTTTCGTTGTTCAGGACGGTGAACTTGTAGTTCTTGGTGAACTCGAACGGCACGGTGCCGGCGGCGTACTGGTTGTAGACCGACAGGCGATGTGGGTCAGCCTTCCAGAACGGACGTTGCTGTGCAGCCTTGGTCACAGGGAACCAGCGGCCCAGGGAGCCTTCCACGTACGGCGTCAGGTTTTCCTCTTCCAGCAAGAATGCGACGAATTCCTTCGCACGCTTCTTGTTCTTCCCATCCTTGAACACCACGCCCGTCTTCACCGCCGTGCGGTAGACCATCTTCGTGCCATCAGGCTTGTTGGGGAAGCCAGCGGTACGGATGCGCTGCGTGTAGTTCAGCTTGGCCTCGTCACGTTGCGCTTGTGTGAGCGCAGCGTTGTTGGCGTCGTCGAGCCACTTGGCGGCAATGGAGATGGTGGCGTTGTGTGTCAACACCGTCGTCTTGTTGTGGAAGGCAACGTTGTTGTCGGGGTCCTTCCAGCTGGTGGACGACGGTGGTGTGCAACCCTTTTGGTACGGCGCCACGTAATCGGTGATGGCGTTGATCAGGCCGGTGCGCACGGCTGGGTCATCGACCAGCAGCTTGCCGCTATCGTTCACCAGCTTGACGTTGTAGGCGTCCATGAAGGTCAGGAACGAGTAGAACGAGTCGGACGCGTCCACCCCCATGGGTTGACCGATACCGAAGTCGCGGTTACCCGTGGCCTTGCGGCTGGCCGGCTGCACCTTGTCGCACCAGAAGCTCCAGTAGTCTTTCCAGCCGGTGGGGATGTCGCTTTCCTTGAAGCCGGCAGCGGTCAGCATGTCGATCCAGTATTCGATGTGCATCGTCTGCTGCTTGATCGGGAATGCGTAGTACGCGCGGTTCTTCGTCGTATCGTTGTAGAGGAAAGTGGTCTCCACCGTGTTCGGTGCAAAGCGCGACAGCGACGGGCTGATCACGCTGGAGATGTCTTCCAGCTTGCCTTCGTAAGCCCACTTGGCTGTGACCTGGAAGTCATAGACGTCGGCGTAGGCCACATCTGGTGGGCTGCCCGAGTCCATGGCCGCCACGGTCTTCGGAATCATGTCTTGCACGGGGTACTGTGAAAGCTCAACCTTCACACCCTTGTACTTGGCTTCGAACTTCTTGATGGCCTCGAACAAGGCGTCATCTTCGGCTTTATAGAAGCCCTTGACCCAGAAGACGGTCAATTTTTCTTGCGCGGACGCATGACCTGAGGCAATCAGCCCCGCAGCCATGAGTGCCGCCGTGGCGACCAATTTAAATTTCATCTTTATGTCTCCTCACTGTGGTGGTTGAAAACCCATCCGATCCCGTGCTGCTGCAGCGCTTAAGCCGCCTTCAGCACCGGAGCCGGTTTACTCAGCCGCGGCAGGCGCCGCCGGGCCGCCAGGACTTGTTCGATGTCGTCGTGTGCACCATCGATCAAGACCAGGATGGCCTGCTCCGCCTGAGCGACATCCTTCTTTGCCACTGCATCAAGCACCGCCCGGTGCAATGGCAAGGACTTGCGAGGACCATCTTTTTTAATGGTCGAAATTTCAAAACTGGTGCGCAACAAGGCACCAAGCGCCTTGCTCATCTGGATCAACATGCGGTTGTGCGAAGCCCGCAGCAACCCCTGGTGAAAACGCAGGTCGTAGGTGACGTAATCACCGCCCTGCGTCACCGCGCGCTTCATGCCTGCGTAGGCTTCTTCAATACTGGCAATGTCTTCGGCCGTCGCCCGGCTGGCTGCCAGGCACACCGCTGCGGGCTCCACCACGCGGCGCAGGTCCTGCAAGTCGCGAATGAACTCGGGCGACAAACCGGTCTTGGCCTGCCAGGCAATCACATCGGCATCAAACCAATTCCAGTCGTCGGATGGCAGCACCCGTGTGCCCACCTTCGGTCCGGTGTGGATCATGCCCTTGGCCACCAGCGATTTGATGGCCTCGCGGACCACCGTGCGGCTCACGCCCAGCTCTTCGCACAGCACCGGTTCGGGCGGCACCGCACCGCCCACCGGGTAGCGCCCTGCAACGATGGCTTCACCCAGAAAGTCGACAGTGTTGCCGTGTACGTTTTTAATGATCATGGACGGTTACTCGGGATGGGCGATCATCAAAAAAACTGAGGGCCTGTGGCTCTGGGAGATACCCTTGAAACGCCTTGGGGAAACCCGTATGCGCTCAGATCAACCCGGCACGCGCGTCAACAGCGGCTTGCCGCTGAAGTGCGCTTGCAGGTTGCCAAAGGCCAGATCCGCCATGGCGCGGCGCGTTTGCCAGGTGGCACTGGCAATGTGCGGCGTCAGCACCACGTTGTCGAGCACGCGCAATTCTTCAGGCACGCTAGGCTCGCCATCGAACACGTCGAGCGCGGCACCCGCGATCACGTTGTTTTGCAGCGCCTGGATCAGCGCTGGCTGGTCGACCACCGTGCCACGCGCCACGTTGATCAGGAAACCGTTCGGACCCAAGGCCTTCAGCACTTCGGCGTTGATCAAGCCACGTGTGGCTGCACCACCGGGCGTGATGACCATCAGAAAGTCGACCTCGGCCGCCAGCGCCGCAGCACTGGGGTAATAGGTGTACGCGGTATCGGTGCGCTGGGTACGGGTGGTGTACGCGATCGACATGCCAAAGCCTTCAGCCCGCTTGCCAATGGCTTGGCCGATGCGGCCCAGACCCACGATGCCCAAGCGTGCGCCCGTGACCTTGCGCGCCAAAGGCATGGGCCCGTTAGGCCACAGGCCGGCGCGCACAAACTTGTCGGCATGCGGCACACGGCGAGCAATCGACAGCATCAAGGTGATGCCCATGTCGGCCACGTCGTCGGTCAGCACGTCAGGCGTGTTGGTAACAGGAATGTCGCGCTCGGTGGCGGCAGCCACATCAACGCCGTCGTAACCCACACCAAACACGGTGATGACTTCGAGTGCCGGCAGTTGGTCGATCAGCGCGCGGGGCACCTTCGATTCGCCATTGGCCTGAATGCCACGGATGCGCGGGGCGATGGCGGCAAAAGCAGCTGGGTCGGATTCATGGATACGGTCGTGCACGGTGAACTCGGCTTGCAGTGCTTCCATCAGCGGAGGCCAGAGTTTGGCAACGACCAGGATATCGGGTTTGGACACTTTTTCTTCCTTTTGGGTATAGCGCCGAAGGCCGCGCCAGAACCACTTAAAACAATCGAATTCGTCAAAAACTGATTCTTATCATATGACGATTGAATCCCCCAACTATAGGAAAAACCCGCAAGCTAAACGTGAAGTTTTGAAGCACCATCGGGTGCCTCGGATTTCAAGCATTTCGCGTGTGTAGATTTGCCATCAATCATCATATGATATGTTTCAAATGGATGAATTTCTTAGTCTTGACAATGACTTAGGGAAATCCATAACAAAAGATGCATCGCACACGGCCTTTTCGTCATCACTCCACAGCCCCATAAAACCATGAGCCAAAAACCACGGAAACAACCATCAGAATTACGCAGCCAGCAATGGTTTGGTCGCCAGGACCGAGACGGTTTTGCCTACCGCAGTTGGGTCAAGGGCAAAGGTGTGCCACACGACCAGTTTGATGGCCGCCCCGTCATCGGCATCTGCAACACCTTCAGCGAACTCACCCCTTGCAACAGCCACTTCCGCACCTTGGGCGAGCAAGTGAAGATTGGTGTGTATGAAGCCGGTGGCTTTCCCCTCGAATTCCCGGTGATGTCGCTGGGCGAAACCCTTCTGCGTCCCACCGCTATGCTTTACCGCAACTTGGCCAGCATGGATGTGGAAGAAAGCATTCGGGGCAACCCCATCGACGGCGTAGTGCTGCTGATGGGCTGCGACAAAACGACGCCCGCATTGTTGATGGGCGCCTCGAGCGCCAACCTGCCGACCATTGGCGTGTCTGGCGGCCCCATGCTCAACGGCAAATGGCGCGGCCAGGAGTTGGGCTCGGGCACCGGCGTGTGGAGCATGAGCGAGCAAGTGCGCGCCGGCACCCTGAAGCTGCAAGACTTTTTTGAAGCCGAGAGCTGCATGCACCGCAGCCACGGCCACTGCATGACCATGGGCACGGCCTCCACCATGGCTAGCATGGTGGAGGCCTTGGGCATTGGCCTGCCCGGCAACGCCGCCTACCCCGCCGTCGACGGCCGCCGCAACGTGCTGGCGCGCAACGCAGGCCGCCGCATCGTCGAGATGGTGCACACCGACCAGAAGATCGGCGAGGTGCTGACGCGTGAAGCCTTCGAGAACGCCATCCGCACACTGGCGGCCATCGGCGGCTCGACCAACGCGGTGATCCACTTGATTGCCATCGCCGGTCGCCTGGGCGTGGAGTTGAGCATCGACGACTTTGAGCGTCTGGGCAGCGAATTACCCTGCCTGGTGAACCTGCAGCCTTCTGGCGAACATTTGATGGAAGACTTCTGCTACGCCGGTGGCCTGCCGGTGGTGATGAAGGAAATCCAGCACCTGCTGCACCGAGACATCGTCACCGTGAGCGGCCAAACCGTGGCTGAGAACATTGCCGACGCGGAAAACTACGACCCGCGCGTGATCAAGAAGTTTGACGAGCCCTTCAAAGAGAAAGCCGGCATTGCGATTCTGCGTGGCAACCTCGCGCCGCGCGGCGCCGTCATCAAACCAAGTGCTGCTACCCCGGCACTGATGGTGCACACCGGCCGCGCCGTGGTGTTTGAAGACAGCACCGATTTCCACAAACGCATCGACGACGAAAACCTCGACGTGGACGAAAACTGCATCCTGGTGCTGAAGAACTGCGGCCCCAAAGGCTACCCCGGCATGGCCGAAGTGGGCAATATGCCGCTGCCACCCAAAGTGCTGCGCAAAGGCATTACCGACATGGTGCGCATCAGCGACGCGCGCATGAGCGGCACCGCCTACGGCACCGTGGTGCTGCACACCACGCCTGAAGCGGCCGCCGGCGGCCCGCTGGCCATTGTGCAAAACGGCGACATGATCGAACTGAACGTGCCCGAGCGCCGGATGCAGTTGCTCATCAGCGATGAAGAGTTGAAGCGCCGACTGGCGCTCTGGTTGCCACTGGAGCCACAACTCAAATCTGGCTACTGGAAGCTCTACGTGGACCATGTGCTGCAAGCCGACCAGGGGGCGGACTTGGACTTTTTGGTGGGCCAGCGTGGCGCGTTTGTGCCTAAGGACAACCACTGAGTTTTAGCGAAACTTGAATGCAAAAAGCCGGGAGCAATCGCTCCCGGCTTTTTTCTTGGTTATGCACTCAACGGCTCAATGCCGTTTGCCAATCTCGATCTCTTCGCGCGTCCAGGCTTTGGCCTGCTCGCTCAGGCTCAAGCCCAAGCCGGGCCGGGTTGGCACCAACATGCGGCCATTTTTGATTTCCAGGCGCTCGTTGAACAGCGGCTCCAGCCAATCAAAATGTTCCACCCACGGCTCGGTAGCGTAGACCGCACCCAGGTGCACATGCAGTTCCATGGCGAAGTGCGGGCCCAGGCTCAAACCGGCATGTTCGGCCAGGCCCGCAATCTTCAAGAATGGCGTGATGCCGCCCACGCGCGGCGCATCGGGCATCAGGTAGTCGGCCGCGCGGTGACGGATAAGCTCGCCGTGCTCAGCCGCACTGGTCAGCATTTCGCCAGTGGCAATGGCAGTGTCGAACTGCGCGGCCAACGCGGCGTGGCCTTCGAAGTCGTAGGCGTCCAGCGGCTCTTCGATCCACACGAGGTTGTATTGTTCGAGGATGCGGCACATGCGCTGGGCTGTAGGCCGATCCCATTGCTGGTTGGCGTCAACCATCAACGGCATGTCGTCGCCCAGGTGCTTGCGCACGGCCTCCACGCGCTTGATGTCGAGCGCTCGGTCCGGTTGCCCCACCTTGAGTTTGATGCCGCCAATGCCGCGCTCGCGCGAGGCCGCAGTGTTGACCAGCAACTGGTCCAGCGGCGTGTGCAAGAAACCGCCCGAGGTGTTGTAGCACTGCACCGAGTCGCGCTGCGAGCCCAGCAGTTTCGACAACGACAAACCCGCACGCCGCGCCTTCAGGTCGTACAACGCCACGTCAAATGCGCCGATGGCCTGCACCGCCATGCCGCTGCGCCCTACCGACGCGCCGGCCCAGCAAAGCTTGGTCCACAGCTTGGAGATGTCGCTCGGGTCTTCGCCCATCAGCGCGGGCGCCACTTCTTTGGCATGCGCAAACTGGCCCGGCCCGCCGGCGCGTTTCGAGTAGCTGAAACCCAGGCCCCGGTGGCCATCCTTGGTTTCGATTTCGACGAACAGCATCGCAATCTCGGTCATCGGCTTTTGCCGGCCGGTCAACACTTTGGCATCGCTGATCGGGTTGGCCAGCGGCAGATAACACGAGGCGATACGGATCCAGGTGATGCTGTCGGCAGTGGTCTCGGACATGCGTCAGTTCCTCATTCAATGGTGATCTTGCCGGTCTCGATGACCTTCTTCCAGCGCGCGTATTCGGCTTGCTGGAAAGCAGCAAATTCCGCCGGTGTGTTGGCCACCATCTCAAAACCGATGGAGGTGAATTGCTCCTTCACCTTCGGGTCGTTCAGCGCCTCGACAAACGAGGCGTGCGCCTTTTGCAGCACTGCGGGTGGCAGTCCCTTGGGCGCCACGATGGCTTGCCAGGAGGCGACTTCCACACCACTCACGCCTGCCTCGGCCAGCGTGGGCACATCGGGCAACACGGGTGAGCGCTTGGGGCTGGTGATGGCCAGCGCACGCATCTTGCCGCCCTTGATGTACTGCGCCACGGCGTTGATGTTCTGGAACGAGGCATCGACCTGCCCGCCCATCACGTCGGTCTGCGCGGGTGCGCCGCCCTTGTAGGGCACGTGGATGCCCTTGGTGGCAGTCTGCTGCCAGAACAACTCGGCGGTCAGGTGGTCGCTGGAGCCATTGCCTGCAGACGCAAACGTCATCTTGCCGGGGTTGGCTTTTTGGTAGGCGATGACGTCGGCCACGCTTTTGTGCGGCGAGTTCGGCGGCACCACCAATACGTTGGCCGATTGCACCGCCACCGTCACCAGGTCAAAGTCTTTCAACGGGTCATACTGCATGCCCTTGAGCAAATGCGGCACGATCACCAGTGGCCCGAGCGAGGTCACAAGAAAGGTGTAGCCGTCGGGTGCAGCGCGCTTCACAAACGCCGCACCAATGGTGCCGGTGGCCCCGGGCTTGTTGTCGATCAAGAACGACTGTTTGTACTTGTCGGTCAGCTTGGGGCCCACGGCGCGGGCGACCTGGTCCGTGGAGCCGCTGGGTGGGAAAGGCACGATCAGCGTGACCGCCTTTTCAGGCCAGGCTTGTGCGTTGGCGGCCAGGGCGGCAAAGCCCAGCGCAAGAGTCGTCAGTATCTTTTTCATGCTTGTCTCTTGGAGTGTTGAATTCAAAAAGCTGGGGACGAGGCGGGTCTCAAGGCAGATCGACGATCTCGATCCAGTTGGGGTTCTTGCCTACGGCCAAGCGGTTCGGCGTGCCGAGCGCACCAGTCGCGGCGTCGATGGTGTAGACCGAAACGCTGTGTGAGTCCTGTCCTGCCGCCACCAGGAAGCGGCCAGTGGAGTCGATCGCAAAGCCACGCGGCGTCTTCTCGGTCGCGGTTTGGCCCAGCGGCTGCAGCAAGCCGGTGCTGGGGTCGACGCGGAAGGTGGAGATGGTGCTGGAGGTGCGTTCCGAGGCGTAGAGGAATTTGCCGTCTGGCGTCAGATGCATGTCGGCGGCCCATGGCTTGCCGGCAAAGCCTGCGGGCAGCGTGGTCGTGCGCTGCAGCTCGCGCAGCGTGCCCTTGGCAGCATCCCAGGCGTACACGTAGAGCGAAGCATCGACTTCGTTCACCAGGTAGGCGTAACGCTGTGCCTTGTCCCACAAGAAGTGACGTGCGCCCGACTGCGGCGCGGTGGACACCAGCGCGGGGTCGTTCGCCGTGAGCAAGCCTTTCTCCGCATCAAAGCGCCAGATGGACACGTTGTCGCCGCCCAGGCTGGTGGCCACGACGAACTTGTTGGTCGCATCCGCATGGATAGCATGGGCATTCGGCGCGGTTGGAATCAACTGCTGGATCGCGCCGACGGCGCCGTCTTTGCCAATGCTGTTGACGGTGATTTTGTGGCCCGGGAACGAGGCCGCGAACAGCCAGCGGCCGGTGGCATCAAGGTCGATATTGGCCATGCTATCGGCCAACGGAGCTTCGCCAATTTTCTTCAGCTTACCGTTGGATGCATCGATGGCGAAGCTGGTGACGCGAAACGGTTGCGAGCGCAACGCGGCATACAAGAACTTCTTGTCTTGACTTACCACCATGGGCATCACCATGCCGCCTACGGGCACCAGGTCGACGGGCTTCACCACACCTTGGCTACGGTCGAGTTCCAACACCGAAATGTCTTGGCTGTCGGCGTTGGACACATAGACGAACGTAGCAGCCTGGACTGCGCTGCCCAGTGCCAGCCCTAAACCCGAAATGGCCAACACCGCGCGTACCGCTGGGGCGAACCTCAAAGACACCTGCATAAACCGTCTCCTTTTGAAATGACCTGAAAGCTCTAAATGTCATACGTTGTCATACAACGACCCGATTATTTATGGTCAAAAAATCAGCTGTCAATCACTGAAACCCTGCTTTCACGATATCGACTGATATCAAACGCTAAGCGCTCTAAGAATCAATTTTGTGGAAGTTAACGGCAAATGATGGAATTTGATTTCTTGCCGTGGCGGCGAATTCGGTTGCGATAACGTTATCTTTCAATAACTTGTTTCAAAGCTTCAGAACCATCTGCGCCCTCATTCGGAGCTGAGAGTTATGGCAAAGAGGAGACGTGGGCAAAGCCTTCTCTGCCCAGGCTGCTGCGTATGAAATTGACTGATTTTCAGACACAGATTTTGAATATCGATACACCAAAGCAGTCTGTATTGCCAAATCCAGGCACTTTCAAACCATCCGATAACAGATATCAATCGATCACCAAAATCTAGGGTATGCCCCTAAACAGTGCGTCTTGACGTCACCTCAAATGTAAAGATATCGTTAACAGGTTAGATGTACGACATCTGACTATCAGACTCTTTAAAAATTGGAGGAGACCCAAATGCACGTGAAGCATCGACTGTTTTTGCTGAGCACCGTGGCGACTGCCGCCCTGCTCGGCTGTGGCGGAGGCGGCGACGCATCCGATAGCCTGGCGCACGAACAAGGCAGCGCCGTCAAGGGCAGCACCGGCACCGGCAGCATCAAGCCGATCACGCCGGTTGACCCGCTGGTGGCCGCCGCGCAACCGGCACTGTCCGAACAACCGCTGAACACCATCGTCGCCAAGCGCATCCTGCCGCAGATCGACCGGTTTTTCGACCAACTGGTGGCCCAGCGGCTGGACACCGAGATCGACGGCGTGAAGGTGTTTGCCGCCAACAGCGGCGACAAATTCCTGCCTGGCAAGGTGGCCATAGGCATGTCTTACCTGCTGATCAATACGCCCACCACCGATCCCAAATTTGCCGCCTACCTGGCGGGCTACAAGGACATTGCCGACTTCACCGTCGACACCACCAACGAGTCCTGGGGCATCTACTACTACACATCGGCCCTGGTCAAGCTGAAGAAGGCCGGCCTGCTGGAGCAAGCCGTGAGCCCGGCCACGCTGGAGAAGCTGCGCACCAAGCTCGACTTCCGCACCTTTGTGCGCCCTGACTATTCACTCATCAACCTGCCGACCAACTACTACGGCGTGGCCTTCAGCATTGCGCGCCTGCGCTACTTGCTGGGCTGGGAAACAGCCGAAGCCAGCGAAGTGCTGCTGCAGAAAATGATGAACCATTACAAGACCTTCTCGGCCTTTGGGTTCTCGGATGAAACCGACGGCAGTGGCCGCTTTGACCGCTACAGCATCTTGCTCATCGGCGAGATCATGCAGCGCCTGATCGAGACCGGCATGGAGCCCTCGGCTGGCGATACCGCCCTGCTGCGCGGCTGGTTGCGCCAGTCGGTGGACGTGATCAAGGCCAACCTCAACCCGGCCGGCAACGGCGTGTCGTTCGGCCGCAGCCTGGCGGCTTACGGCGACACCGCGTTCACTGAAGTGTTGTCGGCTGCCGCCCACCTCAACGTGTTGAACGCCGAAGAAAAAGACATCGCCTACGCCTTTGCCACACGCATTGCCGCCAAGTACGTGGAGTTTTGGTACGACGAAGAAATGCAGTCGCTCAACATGTGGGAGAAAGGCCGCCGCGTCGACTCGTACCGTGGCAAGGCGCGCATTCTGGGCGAGAACCTGAGCCTGTCGCACCAGCTCATCTACACCGCCAACCTGTGGAACGCCGATGGTTACGGCACCAAGGCGCCGATTGGCACGGGCCAGTTCGTCAGCTACCTGAACACCCTGCCGCGCAGCACACTCACCAAGTTTGCCGGGTTTGATGGCGGCGCCGCCACCTACGACCGTGGCCTGGTGACCTACCGCGACGGCCTGCGCGTGTTCAACCTGCCGCTGGTCAACGGTGCCACCACCTACCACCGCACCAACCCGTACTTTGCGGTGCCGCACTCGTACAACATGCTTTCGGGCGTGGCCGACACGCGTTGGCCGCAACTGCAACCGCAGTTCACCATGAGCAACAACCAGGCGTTGATTCCGGCGTCGTACATCAAGAACGTGCAAACCCAGGAGGTCGGCACCACGCTGAAGGTGAACTACACGCAAGACGCGATGGACCGCACCACCGGCAACGAGCCTGTGAAGGACACCCGCATCACCTCAAAGACCGAATACACCTTCGAGCCCGGCCAGATCACCCGCATCGACACCTACACCCCCACAGGCAACCAGGGCGTGAACAAGATCGAGCTGGAATTCGGCACCTTCTCCACGGGCGTGACCCAGGTGGGCAACAGCTTCAGCTTTGCCAGCGGCGATGTCACCGGCTTCACGCTGGAAGGCCTGAGCAGTTGCACCGCCAGCGACGTGAGTGCGAACGTGGACTACAACACGCCTACTGGCCCGTTGAAGACGGGCATCAAATGCACGTCTGCGGCCAGCACGCTGAACGCACCGTTGACCATCAAGTGGGTGCTGAAGTACCGCTCGCCAAGCATTGCCTCGTTCAAGCCACAGTGAGTTTGACGCCCTGTTCAAGCCACATCTTTAACTCTTAAAACTGATCAACATGAAACAACTCCATCGCGCCCTGCGCGCCATTGCCGTGCCCGTTTTCGCGGCGTTGCTGCCTCTGATGGCGCAAGCAATTCCCGTGACTTTTGACGTCGCTGGCATCAAAAGCCTGGGTGAATTGGGCGCCAGCGCCAACACGGTTCGAGAAATCAACGTCGGTGCCAACGCCGAAATCAAAGGATTCAGCTACACCGTCAACGTCACCTCGGTAGACCCCAGTTGGCTCTCCGAGATGAGCCTGCAATTCAGCGATAGCACGCAATCCTCTGGCGTGGCGCTGAACTTTGGCAACGATGACCATTTCGGCACGGCCACCTACAGCGACAGCTTTGATCTGGTGGCGCTGGGCCTGAACTTCATGGTCGGCAGCGACGGCATCCTGCGGCTCGAATTCTTCGACTCGTATTTCGACAACGTAGGCGCTTTCGACGGCACTTGGAACTTCGGCACCATCACCTTCGACGTAGCCTCGGCCAACACCGTGCCCGAGCCGGCCAGCCTAGCGCTGGTGGTGCTGGCCCTGGCTGGCATGGGCGTGGCAGCATCGCGCCGCGCTTCCAGCCAACGATAAAAAGCTCAAGCTACGCGGCCAAACCAGCGCAGCGACAGCAACGCAGCTGTCAGCGCCAACAAGGCCGCGCCCAGAGCCATCAGGCTAGAAACCTCGGTTTCGCGGGTCTGCACCTGCACCCGCGAACCGAGTTTTTCATAGACGCCGCGCAACTCTTTGGCGGTGCCTGCGTAGTGGTATTCGCCGCCCGTCATCCGCGCCACCTCGCGCAGCGTGGGCTCGTCGAGCTTTAAATACATGGGCATGCCGTCTGCCGCCGAAGCTTCGCCGTCTACCGTGCCCAGGCCAATGGCGTAGATGCGCACGCCACGGTCGGCAGCCATCTTGGCCGCGGCCAGGGTATCGATGCCGGTGGTGCGGCGACCGTCACTCAGGAGAATGATGGCCGCCGATTCATAGGAACCAGGGGGTACGGGGGCGATCTGTGCCGGAGGCGGTTTGGCGCTCTCGTCCAAACTGCGTCCCCGGCTACCAGAAGTGCTTCGAGACAGGCCCCCAAACGTCATGTCGCCCACATCGAGGTGGTGCTCGGGAAACAGCTCCGACAGGCACACCACAATGGCATTGCCCACGGCCGTGCCCATCTGCATTTGAAAGGCGTCAATGGCGGCGGCCAATGCATCGCGGTCGCGCGTAGCCGGCTGCACCACCTGGCTGCTGGCGGCAAAGGTCACCAGGCCGACCTCAATCCCCTTGGGCAATTCGAGCAAGAACGATTTCGCCGCTTCTTGCGCGGCGGCCATGCGCGTGGGCAGCACATCGGTCACCCGCATGCTGAGCGACACATCCATGGCCAGCATCACGGTAGAGCGGGACCAAGGCAGCGTGATGCGCGTGACGGGCCGCGCGGACGCCAACAGCAGCCCTGAGCAGGCCAGCAGCATCAACGCGGGTGGCAGGTGCTGGCGCCACTGACGGCCGGTCGCCGCCGCTCGCACCACGCCCAGGCTGCTAAAGCGCAGCGCCGATTTGCGCCTGCGCCGCAGCAGCCACACATAAGCCGCCAGCAGCAACGGCAGCGCCAACATCAGCCAGAGGAACTGGGGCCACAAGAAGAACATGTGTACGAAACCTAAGCCTGCGCTTGCCTCGTGCCGCGTCGCATGCGTCTTGAACCGATTCAAAACGCACGGGGCACGCGGTGCACGAGATTCCCGCAGTGCAGCAATATCGTGCACGGGATACGGGCGCTTGGCAACCGGTTGTGACCAGCCACACCGCAACTGGGCCGCTACTGCACCAACTGCGCCCAGGCTTTGTCCAGCCGCTTGCTGCTCACGGGCTGCGGTGTGCGCAACTCCTGGGCGAAGAAGCTCACGCGCAGTTCTTCCAGCAGCCAGCGGAATTCGAGCATGCGCGCATCCGTCACTCCCTTGCGCTCGGCCACCAGGCGCCAGTAGCGCTGTTCTTGCGGGCGCAATTCGGCCAGACGCGCGGCATCGCGTGCGGGATCGGCGCGGTATTTGTCGAGCCGCGCGGTGATGGCCTTGAGGTAGCGCGCAAAGTGCTGCAAAGCAGGCCACGGTGTGTTGGCCAGGAAGCGTTTGGGCATGAGGCGGGCCAACTGCTGGGCGGCATCGGCCGTGGCTTCGGGCGCGTTCTTGGTGTCTTTGAGCTTGCGGGCGGCCACGGCGTACTCGGCCAGGATGGAGCTGCACAGGCGCGCCACCTCGTTGGCGATCAGTGTGAGGCGGCCACGGCCTTCGTCGATGCGCTGCTGAAAGCTCAAGGCGTCCGTCGGTAGCGGATCGAGCAAGAAAGCGCGGTCAAGGGCCACGGCGATGATCTGCTCTCGCAGTTCGTCTATGGTGCCGCCGCCCGAACCGTCGGTCGCCTTGCCCACCTGCATGTAGGCCACGCCCATCTTTTGCAGGTCGGGAATGTTCTTTTCCAGGTACTTCAGCGCGTCTTTGATCTGCAGCGCAAACAGTCGGCGTAGGCCGGCGCGGTGCTTGGCGGCGGCGACTTCGGGTTCATCGAACACTTCGATAGTGACCGCGTCACCCGCGTCAATCAGGCCGGGGTAGCCAATCAGCGTTTGGCCGCCCTTTTGAATTTCGAGCAACTCGGGTAGTTCGCCAAACGTCCAAGTGGTGTAGCGCTGGTCGGCTTTCGTCGCCGGTTTGTTATCTTTTTTAGGAGCTACTCGCGCTTCTGTAGATTGCGCCGAGCCCCCATTTTTCTGTGAACTCTGAGGAGCAGAGGAAGTGGTGGTCGTTTGGGTCAGCTTCAGCCCCGCCAGCGCCTGGAACGCGCCCCTCGCCTGTGACCCCAGCTCGGCCTTCAGCGCGCCGATGTTGCGCCCGGTGCCGAGTTGGCGGCCGTGCTCGTCCACCACGCGGAAGTTCATGAACATGTGCGGCGGCAGCATGTCGGCCTTGATGTCGGCGCGCACGATGTCCAACGACGTGGCCTGGCGCACCAGCTTCAGCACGGCATCGACCAGCGCGCCCTGGCCGTAGACCTCGGGCGCGTTCAGCGTGGCGGCCATGCTGGCGGCGGTGTCGGGCAGCGGCACCAGGCGCGAGCGTGGGCGCTGGTGCAGCGTTTTCAGCAGTGCTTGGATTTTGTCCTTCAGCATGCCGGGCACCAGCCATTCGCAGCGCGCTTCGTTCACCTGGTTCAGCACAAACAGCGGCACGGTCACGGTCAGGCCGTCTTTGCTGTCACCGGGTTCGTGCAGGTAGGTGGCGGCGCAGTCCACACCGCCGAGGCGGATGGTTTTGGGGAAAGCGTCGGTGGTGATGCCGGCGGCCTCGTGGCGCATCAGCTCTTCACGCGTCAGCATCAACAAGCGCGGCTGGCGCTGTTGTTCGTCTTTGTACCAGCGCTCGAAACTGGCGCCGCTGTAAACGTCGGCCGGCAGTTGCTGGTCGTAGAAAGCGTAGATCAGCTCGTCGTCCACCAGCACGTCCTGGCGGCGCGCCTTGTGCTCCATCTCTTCCACCTGGCGGATGAGCTTGCGGTTGCTGGCCAGGAACGGCAGCGGGGTTTCCCACTCGCCGCCCACCAAGCCTTCGCGGATGAAGATTTCGCGCGCGCCCACGGCGTCGACGCGGCCGTAGTTGGTGCGGCGGCCGCTGTAGATCACCAGGCCGTACAAGGTGGCGCGCTCGAAGGCCACCACCTCGGCGGCCTTCTTTTCCCAATGCGGGTCGAGCAATTGCTTCTTCAGCAAATGCACTGCTACCTGCTCCACCCACTGCGGCTCGATGTTGGCCAGGCCTCGGCCAAACAGGCGGGTGGTCTCCACCAGTTCGGCGGCGACGATCCAGCGGCCGGGTTTCTTGCTCAGGTGTGCGCCGGGATGGCGGTGGAACTTGATGCCACGCGCGCCCAGGTATTCGCTTTGCGCGACCTCATCGCCCTCGGTCTTCCAGCCGATGTTGCCCAGCAAACCGGCGAGCATCGATTGGTGGATCTGCTCGTAGCTGGCCGGGTCGGTGTTGAGCTTCCACTTGTGCTCGGCCACCACGGTGGCGAGTTGGCTGTGGATGTCGCGCCACTCGCGCACGCGGCGGATGCTGACGAAGTTTTGCCGCAGCAGTTGTTCGTACTGGCGGTTGCTAAGTTTGTGGGTGGGCGCGTCCAGCCCCTTGGGCAGGTGGACCTTGCCCTTGCCGCCCACGTTCGCGACCCCGACCGCCGTGCCCGGCGCTGCGGGCGCACCGCCACGCGCATCAGCCAGCCATTTCCACAGGCGCAGGTAGCCGCTGAATTCGCTTTTCTCGTCATCAAACTTGGCGTGCGCCTGGTCGGCCTGGGCTTGCGCTTCCATCGGGCGGTCGCGCACGTCTTGCACCGATAGCGCGCTGGCAATCACCAGCACTTCATCGAGCGCACGGCGTTCACGCGCCTCCAGAATCATGCGGCCTACGCGCGGGTCCAGCGGCAGGCGCGACAGCTCCTGGCCCATGGGGGTGAGTTCGTTGGCGTCGTCCACCGCGCCGAGTTCGGCCAGCAGTTGGTAGCCATCGGCAATGGCGCGACCCATGGGGCGCTCGATGAACGGAAAGCTCTCCACCGAGCCCAGGTGCAGCGACTTCATGCGCAAGATCACACCGGCCAACGAGCTGCGCAGGATTTCGGGGTCGGTGAAGCGCGAGCGGCTGTTGAAATCGGCCTCGTCGTAGAGCCGGATGCAAATGCCGTCTGCCACACGGCCGCAACGGCCGGCGCGCTGGTTGGCGGCGGCCTGGCTCACGGGCTCGACCAGCAACTGCTCGACCTTGCTTCTAAAAGAATAGCGCTTGACGCGTGCGGTGCCTGCGTCAATGACGTAGCGGATGCCTGGCACCGTGAGCGAGGTTTCGGCCACGTTGGTGGCCAGCACGATGCGCCGGCCGCTGTGGCTGTCAAAAATGCGGTCTTGCTCGGGCCCGCTCAAGCGCGCAAACAGCGGCAGCACTTCGGCGCTGCGCAGCATGGGCTGGTGGCTCAGGTGTTTGCGCAGGTGGTCGGTGGCTTCGCGGATTTCGCGCTCGCCGGGTAAGAACACCAGGATGTCGCCGCCCTGGCGCGGGTCGCGCCAGAGTTCGTCCACACCATCGGCAATGGCTTCGTTCAAGCCGTAGTCACGGCTTTCTTCATAGGGCCGGTAGCGCTGCTCCACCGGAAAGGTGCGGCCAGACACCATGATGACCGGCGCCGGAATCAGGTCTTTGCCTTTGCTGCCAGGCTTGGCAAAGGCGAAGTGATCGGCGAAGCGCTGCGCATCGATCGTAGCCGAGGTGACGATGACCTTCAGGTCGGGCCGGCGCGGCAGGATCTCGCGCAGGTAGCCCAGCAAGAAGTCGATGTTCAGGCTGCGCTCATGTGCCTCGTCGATGATGATGGTGTCGTAGGCTTTCAGCAACGGATCAGTCTGCGTCTCGGCCAGCAAAATGCCGTCGGTCATCAGCTTGACGGACGCATCGCGGCTCAGCCGGTCTTGGAAACGCACCTTGAAGCCCACCACGTCGCCCAGCGGGGTCTTCAGCTCTTCGGCAATACGCTTGGCCACCGAGCTGGCGGCGATACGGCGCGGCTGGGTGTGGCCGATCAAATGGCCGCGCTGACCGGGATGGTTGAGCTTGCCGCGCCCCAGCGCCAGGGCGATCTTGGGCAACTGCGTGGTCTTGCCGGAGCCAGTTTCGCCACACACGATGACCACCTGGTGCGCGGCGATGGCGGCCATGATCTCGTCGCGCTTGCCGCTGACGGGCAGGTTCTCTGGAAACTCAATCCTCAAAGCGGGAGGCGCGGCTTGAGGCTCGGGCGATGGCGCAGCAGAAACAGATGACACAGCGGTGACGTTGGGATCGGACAAGGTAAGACTTCTTAATCGAAAACTTCGTAGACAATCGCGGATTATCCCAGCCCGCCCCACTCACCACCTACTGCCGCCGCGATGTCCACTGTTTTCAACTTCACCTTTGTTCCGTGGTTCCGTTCCGTGGCGCCTTACATCCACCAGCACCGGGGCAAAACCTTTGTGGTGGCGATTGCGGGTGAGGCGATTGCGGCGGGCAAGCTGCAGCACATCGCGCAAGACCTGGCGCTGATCAAAAGCATGGGGGTGAAGATCGTCTTGGTACACGGCTTTCGCCCGCAGGTGAACGAGCAGTTGCAGGCCAAGGGGCACGAACCCAAGTATTTCAACGGCATGCGTATCACCGACTCGGTGGCGCTGGACTGCGCGCAAGAAGCCGCCGGCCAACTGCGCTACGAGATCGAAGCCGCGTTCAGCCAGGGGCTGCCCAACACTCCTATGGCGGGGGCCACGGTGCGCATGATCTCGGGCAACTTCATCACCGCGCGGCCTGTGGGCATTGTGGATGGCGTGGACTTTCAACACTCGGGCCTGGTGCGCAAGGTCGACTCGGCCGGCATCCGCCGCGCGCTCGACTTTGGCGCCATGGTGCTGCTCTCTCCTTTCGGCTTCTCGCCCACCGGCGAAGCTTTCAACCTGACCATGGAAGACGTGGCCACCAGCGTGGCGACCGAAATCCAGGCTGACAAACTGATCTTCCTGACCGAAGTGCCCGGCATTCGCATGAACCCGCTGGAGCCCGAGAGCGAAGACAACCCCATCGACACCGAGTTGCCGCTGTTCGCCGCCGAAAAACTGCTCGAAGAGTTGCCCGCGCCGCAAAAGCCGACCGACATCGCCTTCTACCTGCGCCATTGCGTGCAGGCCTGCAAGGCCGGTGTGGAACGCAGCCACATCCTGCCGTTTGCGGTGGATGGCTCGCTGCTGCTCGAGGTCTACGTGCACGATGGCATCGGCACCATGGTGATCGACGAGAAGCTGGAGAGCGTGCGCGAAGCCAGCTCGGACGACGTGGGCGGCATCTTGCAGTTGATCGAGCCGTTTGAAAAAGACGGCACGCTGGTCAAGCGCAGCCGCACCGAGATCGAACGCGACGCGCACCTCTACACCGTGATCGAGCACGACGGCGTGATCTTCGCCTGCGCCGCGCTCTACCCCTACCCCGAGGCCAAGACGGCCGAGATGGCCGCCCTCACCGTGTCGCCGCTGAGCCAAGGCCAGGGCGACGGTGAAAAGGTGCTCAAGCGCATCGAGCAACGCGCACGCGCCGCCGGCCTGGAAAGCATTTTCGTGCTGACCACGCGCACCATGCACTGGTTCATCAAGCGCGGCTTCCAGCCGGTAGACCCAGACTGGCTGCCGGACGCACGCAAGCGCAAGTACAACTGGGACCGTCGCAGCCAGGTGCTGGTGAAGAAGCTGGTGAACTGATCAGCGGGCTTAGTACCTACACAAACAAAAATGGCCTCTTTGCAGAGGCCGTTTTTTCGTCCGGATTTTCGTTCGGTCAGCGCAGGGGCGGTTCGTGCGGCAAGTCGAGCTGCTCGGGCACCAGGAAAGCCCGCGCAAAGCGGCGGTACACCTTCTGCCGCATGAACACATCAAACAAGGCGGCGTCGATCTGCCCGCTTTTGTTGATGCGCACCATGCTCTCCAGCGCCTGCTGCATGGTCATGCCCGACTTATAGGACTTGTCGCGCGTGGTCAGCGCCGCAAAGGTTTCGGCAATCGCCAGCATCTTGGCCGGCAGCGACAACTGCTCGGGCGACACCTGCTGTGCCTGACCCTGCTCGTCAAACTGCAGGCCACGCGTGGCGGCGTACTCGGGCACGTTTTTCAGATGCTTGGGCCACGGCACCTGGCGCAGCAGGTACAGCGTGGCGGCGCGGTGCTGGTTCACCAGCTCGCGTTCGCTGTTGTTCAATGTGCCGGACACAATCGACAGGTTCTCACGCTCGTCCGAGGTGAGAAACGGTGCCCTCCGGCCCGACACGTCGGTCCAGCTACGGCCGGTGCCAATGGCGTCGAGTCGCTCCAGAGCGTCTTCGTCCATGGTGACGCGGCCCACGTTGACCTCGCGCAGAAAGGCGCGGTCGGCATCGATGGAAATCCGAACCTGCTCGGCCTCAGCTTGGATGGCGTCTTCGGCTTGCGCGTCTTGCACCGGACGCAAGGCCAGTTGGCGGCGCAGCGCGGCGATTTCGACGTCGCGCTTGAGCACCTCGAACCGGGTATCGACCAGGTCGATGCGGTCCACCAGGGTTTGCAGCTTGGTGGCTTTGTCGGTGATGTGCGCAGGAGCCGAAATTTTGGCGCAGTCGTGCAGCAAACCGGCAATGCGCAGCTCGTTGCGATCGCGGTCGGTCAGCGTAAAACCGGCGTAGGGGCCGTCGGTTTCGGCGTCGACAGCTTCGGCCAGCATCATCGCCAGCGCAGGCACACGCGATACCGCATGCTCCACGGTGTGCGCCGCCACGCTAGGCGAGGCCGCAAACTGAGGCGAGTCCTCCTTGATGGCCAGGCTGATCACCCGCACAAACGATTCGAACAGGTCTTCCAGTTGGTTCACCAGCACGCGATTGCTGAGCACGATGGCGGCTTGTGACGCCAGCGACTCCACCAGGCGCTGGTCAGCCTCGGAGAACGTGACCACGCGGCTCAGGTCGGGCTCTTGCGCGTTGATGAGTTGCAGCACACCGATGACTTCGCCGTCGTGGTTCTTCATCGGCACGGTGAGCATCGACTGCGAACGGTAACCCGTGCGCTGGTCAAATTCCTTGGGGCCCGAGAAATCAAACCCTTCGGCCGTGTAGGCGTCGGCAATGTTGACGGTTTGGTCGTGGATGGCGGCGTAGGTGGCCACCATCGAGTCGTTCAAGGCGCCGTTGGCGTCCACCAGTGGGAGCGGTGCAAACTCGACCGGGTGCCCTGATGTGCCCCCCGAAAACAGGTCGAGCGAGTTGGTGCGCATGATCTCGAAACGCAGCGCGCTGCCGTCTTCGGTCATGCGGTAGAGCGTGCCACCGTCGGCGTGGGTGATGTTTTTGGCCGCGATCAAAATGCCCTCAAGCAGGGCGTCCACGTTGTGCTCTTTGGAGAGCGCGGCGCCAATCGCATTGAGTTGATCGAGTCGGCCCAGCAAGTCACCGACGAGGTCCATCGCCATATCCTGTTCCTGTTGTTCAAGCCCAGCCAAACCCTTGGCTGGAGCCTGTCTCTACAAACCGGTTAACCAAAGTTTACATATCAACAAATGTAGCTGAAAGCGGCGTGTTCAGCGGCATCGGCACGACATTTCAAGCACGTCAAACCGCCCCTCACTGCAGTCTTACAACACCATGCTGAAACCGACTTGCTTCTCCACGAGGCTCGGTGAAAACACTGTCTATACAAGCACTTTCTATAATTACGCTTCGGTACCTTTGCCGATCCCTTGAATCCAACCAAAAAGAAGACCGCCATGTCCATTCTTCGCCGCACCTTCTCCCTCAGCCTGGGCCTGCTCTCCGTCGCGACCGCGATGTCCATCTCCACCAGCGCGATGGCACAGAACCGCGAACTCGTGGTCGCCTCCAGCGCCACCTACGCGCCCTTCGCCTTTGAAAACAAAGACAAGCAGATCGTCGGCTTTGACGTGGACATCATCAACGCCATCGCCAAGCAGCAAAACATCAAGATCAAGCTGGTGAACACGCCTTGGAGCGGCATTTTTGCGGCGCTGAACAACGGTGACGTGGACCTGGTGATCTCCGGCGTGACCATCAACGACAAGCGCCGCCAGAGCTTTGACTTCTCTGCCCCCTACTTCGCCGCCCACCAATTGATCGCCGTGCCCAAGGAAAGCACTGTCGCCAGCCTGAAGGATCTGGCCGGTAAGAAGATCGCCGTGGTGAACGCATCGACCGCCGACGACGTGGCCTCGCGCGAATTCGGCAAGACCAGCCCGAACATCCGCCGCTTTGAGAGCACCCCGCTGATCATTTCTGAAGTGGCCGGCGGTGGCGTGGATGCCGCCATTGGCGACAACGGCGTGATCGCCTACCGCGTGTCGCAGACCGCTAACTTGAAGGCCGTGACCGACCCGTCCTTCCCCGAAGAAAGCTTTGGCATTGTGGTGAAGAAGGGCGACAAGGCCCTGCAAGACAAGCTGAATGCCGGCCTGGCCGCCATTCGCGCTGACGGCAGCTACGCGCAAATCTACAAGAAGTGGTTTGCTCAGGACTACAAGGGCCGTTAATTCGACACCCCTCCCCGCCCTCTGAAAATGGCCGCAACGCGGCCATTTCCTTTTCAACGCATTTAATTGAAAGCTCCCATGGATCAACCCACCCTCTGGTTCGGCTGGTTTCGCCCCGACATCCTGGTGGAATACCGCCAACTGTTCATCGACGGCGCGCTGACCACCTTGTACATGACCATCGGCTGCGTGCTGATGGGCGGCCTGTGGGGCTTGTGCCTGGCGCTGGCCCGCTTGGCGAATGCGCGCCACGCACCCTGGAGCTGGATCACGCGCTTTCTGCTGCGCTGGCCCGCCACGGTGTACGTGAGCTTCTTTCGCGGCACGCCCTTGTTCGTACAGATTTTGCTGATGCACTTTGCGGTGATGCCGCTGTTCATCCACCCCACCAGCGGCTTGTTCATCACCGGCGAGTTGGCGCGCACCTTGAAGCAAGAGCACGGCGCCTTGATCTCGGGCGTGGTGGCGTTGACGCTGAACTCGGCCGCCTACATCTCGGAAGTGTTTCGCGCGGGCATCCAGTCGATTTCGCGCGGGCAGTTTGATGCCGGCCGATCGCTGGGCATGCGCCCGCACCAGGTGATGCGCTACATCGTGCTGCCGCAAGCCTTTCGCCGCATGCTGCCGCCGCTAGGCAACAACGCGATCGCGCTACTCAAGGACACATCATTGGTCTCGGCCATTGGCCTGGCCGAGTTGGCTTACGCCGCACGTACCGTGGCTGGCGCCTACGCGCGTTATTGGGAGCCGTACCTGGCGATTTCGCTGGTGTACTGGCTGATGACGCTGGCGCTGACGGGCATGTTGCGCCGCCTGGAACATCGCCTGGCGCGTAGCGACCGAGGCGGTTAAAAAGTCGAATTAGCGTTGACGCTGACGGCGCACCAGCGTCGTCAGCAGCGTGACGATCAGCACCGCAAAACAGACAAACGACCAGTTGGCGATAGAGCCACCCAGGAACGTCCAGTCCACCGCCGAGCAGTCGCCGCCACCACGGAAAATCAACGGCAACAGGCGCTGCAGCGGAAAGGTTTCGATCATGCCGTAGAGGTCGCGGCCGCAGGTGGCGATCTCGGGCGGGTACCACTGCAGAAAGCTTTGGCGGGCGGCCGTGAAGGCGCCGAAACCGGCAAACAGCAAAGCCAAAATACCAAAGCTCACAAAAGCGCCTTTGCGCTTGCTCAGGGCACCCAAGCCGGCGAACACGGCAACCAATATCAAAGCGTAGCGCTGCACGATACACATCGGGCATGGTTCCAGGCCACCCGAAAGCTGCAGATACAACGCAAAGCCCAGCAAGGCCAGGCAACCCACGGACACCAACGCCAGCACGCGGCGTGGCGCGGCATCAATCCAACTCAACAGCATCTGTTTTTCTTTCTGAAAAAGGAAAAGGCCCGGAGCGTGTGCACTCGCAGCCAAAGGCAACGATCGTCAAATGATCACGTCGTTGCATTGTCTGCGAATGGACACCCCGGGGCCGGGCTTAGTTCCTTCCGCTGGGCTCCCGTAGGCGCCCGCTTGTCTGAATCAGCGCATCAGATGTTGGCGGCCTCGTCGAGGAACACGCGCGCCTGGCGTGGCGTGACCAGCAAGGTTTGCCCTTCGGCAAAGCCCTGCTCGCGGTAACGCGTAGACGACAGTTGCGCTTCCACCAGGTGTTCGTCACCGGCGCGGCCTGCAGGCGCATCCACCGGCATCAACTCCAAACGGGCGATGGGGCCGATGACGATGGCGCGCGTGAGCTTGGCCACAATGCCGCCAGCGGTTTGCATGCCGCGCGTGTAGGGCTGCACGTCTAGGTCGTGCGGCCGCACATAGGCAAAAGCTTTGACATCTTGTGCACCGCCGTGCTCCGGTGCATTCAGTCGCAAGCCACCTTCGGCACCCAGCAGCACTTCGCCTTCGTGGGCACGGCCGTGGAACAGGTTCACGTCGCCCAGAAAACCGTAGACAAACGGACTGGCCGGGTGATCCCACACCTGTTGCGGCGAGCCAATCTGTTCGATCTTGCCTTGGTTCATCAGCACCACGCGGTCGGCCACTTCCAGGGCTTCTTCCTGGTCGTGGGTCACGAAAATGCTGGTGACGTGCAGGTCATCGTGCAGGCGGCGCAGCCAGCGGCGCAATTCTTTACGCACCTTGGCGTCGAGTGCACCAAACGGCTCGTCGAGCAGGAGCACCTTGGGCTCTACCGCCAGCGCACGCGCCAAAGCGATACGTTGGCGTTGGCCGCCAGACAGTTGCGACGGGTAGCGGTCGGCCAGCCAGTCGAGCTGCACCAGCGACAGCAACTCTTGCACCTTGGCCTTGATGGCGGCTTCGCTCGGGCGTTGGGCGCGCGGCTTGACGCGCAAGCCAAAGGCCACGTTCTCGAACACCGTCATGTGGCGGAACAGCGCATAGTGCTGGAACACAAACCCCACTTGGCGTTCACGCACGTGCACGTCGGTGGTGTCTTCGCCCGAGAACAAAATGCTGCCCCGGTCGGCCGTTTCCAGCCCGGCAATGATGCGCAAGAGCGTGGTCTTGCCGCAGCCCGACGGGCCCAGCAGCGCCACCAGTTCACCCGAGGCGATGTCCAGGCTGACGTCGCCCAGCGCGTTGAAGTTGCCAAACTGCTTGCTGACGTTGCGAATTTCAATACTCATGATGTCTTTCTTCTCAGCCCGCAGATGCAGAGCTCGAGGTCGATACAGGTGTGGGACGCTCGGGCGGCAATTCGGCGGCTGCGCGTTGTTCGCGCTCCTGGCGCCACTCGGCCACCGACTTGATGATCAACGTGACCACCGCCAGAATCGCCAACAGCGAAGCCACCGCAAACGCCGCCACCGATTGGTATTCGTTGTACAGAATTTCCACGTGCAGCGGCAGCGTGTTGGTTTGCCCACGGATGTGGCCGGACACCACCGACACCGCGCCAAACTCGCCCATGGCGCGTGCGTTGGTCAAGATCACGCCGTACAACAGGCCCCACTTGATGTTGGGCAGGGTCACGTGCCAGAAGGTCTGCCAACCGGTGGCGCCCAGCACAATCGCGGCCTGTTCTTCATCATTGCCTTGCGCCTGCATCAGCGGAATGAGTTCACGTGCGATGAAGGGAAAGGTCACGAAGATGGTGGCCAACACAATGCCAGGCACGGCGAAGATGATCTTCACGTCGTGCGCCTGCAGCCAAGGGCCAAACCAGCCATTGGCACCAAACACCAGCACGTACATCAGGCCCGCCACCACCGGCGACACCGAGAACGGCAGGTCGACCAGCGTGGTCAGGAAAGCCTTGCCACGAAACTCGAACTTGGCAATGGCCCAGGCTGCGGCCACACCAAACACCAGGTTCAGCGGCACGGCAATGGCGGTGGCAATCAGCGTGAGCTTGATGGCAGACCAGGCATCGGGCTCCTTCAGCGCATCAAAGTACGCGCCAAAACCTTTGCGCAGCGCCTCGGTTGCCACGGCAGCGAGCGGCAGCACCAGGAACAGAAACAGGAACACCAGGGTGATGCCAATCAGCAGATAGCGAACCCAGGCGGCTTCGGTGGTGCCGGCTTTGGCGCGGCGAACCGTGCGAGATGCGCCGCCGCTCATACCACGCTCCCCGTGCGGCGGCGTTGCCAGGCTTGCAAGGCGTTGATCACCAGCAGCAACACAAACGAGATCACCAGCATCACCACGGCCACGGCGGTGGCACCGGCGTAGTCGTATTGCTCCAGCTTGCCGATGATGATCAGCGGCGTGATTTCAGACACCATGGGCATGTTGCCGGCAATGAAGATGACCGAGCCATATTCGCCAATGGCACGTGCAAAGGCCATGGCAAAGCCCGTCATCAGCGCGGGCAGCACGTGCGGCAAGATCACCTTGGTGAAGATTTGCAGACGTGTGGCGCCCAGCGATGTAGCGGCTTCTTCCAGCTCTTTCTCGGCGTCTTCCAGCACCGGCTGCACCGTGCGCACCACAAAGGGCAAGCCGATGAAGATCAGCGCAATCACCACACCAGCGGGCGTGAATGCCAGCTTGATGCCCATGGGCTCCAGGTACTGGCCAACCCAGCCGTTGCCCGCCAACAAGGCGGTGAGCGAAATGCCAGCCACAGCCGTGGGCAGCGCAAACGGCAAGTCCACTAGGGCATCGACAATCTTTTTGCCGGGAAACTTGTAGCGCACCAGCACCCAGGCCACCAACAGGCCGAACACCAGGTTGACGACAGCGGCAAACAGCGACGCACCGAACGTGAGGCGGTACGAGGCCATCACGCGTGGACTTGTCACCGCCACCCAAAATTGCTCCAGCGTGAGGCTGAAGGTGCGCAGAAACAAAGCAGACAGCGGGATCAACACGATCACGCTCAGATAAAACAGCGTATAGCCCAGCGTCAGGCCAAAGCCCGGTAACACGCGTCGCGGGCTACGCCGTCCGGCGGCCTGAGGGCCCGCCGACACTTGCGCGGCGGTCATTTACTTGGGGGCCGTGTAGAGCTTGTCGAACTGGCCACCGTCGTTGAAGTGGACCTTCTGCGCCTGCGCCAGGCTGCCGAAGAACTCTTCCACGGGGAACAGCGTCACGGGCTTGAACACGTCGCTGTACTTCTTCAACACTGCGGCAGAGCGTGGGCGCAGCGCGTGCTTGGCGGCAATCTCCTGGCCTTCGTCAGAGTACAAATAGTCCAGGTAATCCTTGGCCAGCGCGGCCGTGCCCTTCTTGGCGACGGTGCGTTCCACCACGGCCACTGGGTTCTCGGCAATGATGCTGATGCTTGGCAACACGGCGTCGACCTTGCCGTCGCCGAATTCGCGGTTGATGGACACGACTTCGGATTCAAACGTGATCAACACGTCGCCAATATTGCGTTGCAAGAACGCGGTGGTGGCGGCGCGGCCACCCGAGGCCAGCACTGGCACGTTCTTGTACAGCTTGCTTACGAACTCTGCGGCTTGGGCTTCGGTGCCGCCCTTCTTGCGCACGTAGCCCCAAGCGGCCAGGTAGGCGTAGCGGCCATTGCCGCCGGTCTTGGGGTTGACCACGACGACTTGCACGCCGGGCTTGACCAGATCGTCCCAATCCTTGATGCCCTTGGGGTTGCCGTTGCGCGTCAGGAACAGCATGGTCGAGGTGGTGGGCGAGGCGTTGTTCGGGAACTTCTTGTTCCAGTCTTTCGCGACCACACCCTTGTCGGCCAGGAAGTCGATGTCGGTCGAGGTATTCATGGTCACCACGTCGGCGTCCAGGCCTTCGGCCACGGAACGCGCCACGGCGCTGGAGCCTGCGTGCGACTGGTCAATCTTCACGTCTTTGCCGGTGGTCTTTTTGGCGTGCGCTACGTAAGCGGCGTTGTAGTCTTTGTAGAACTCGCGTGCGACGTCATAAGAACCGTTGAGCAAGGTGGTGGTTTGCGCCCCAGCAACACCAGCGGCCGTGAACACTAAACCGGCCAAGAGAGATTGAATCGTTTTTTTCATGCAGCTTCCAGGGAATGATTAGAAAAGCGGGGCGTATTCTCGCCGCTCGCAAGCGAACGTAACAGCAAAGGACTCTCGCCCATCAGGGATTGCAGCAAAGCCAGGCCCAATGGCCACTCGCCATGCCCGCTGGCCACATTGATGTGACCGGCATCGGTCAGGCGCACAAACTCGCTTCCCCACGCGCGAGCGTAAGCGCCGGCCAAGCGGATCGGGCAATACGGATCATTGCTGCTGGCCACCAGCACGTGCCGATACGGCAGCTTTTGCGATGGCACGGGCGCGAAGTCGCTGAGCGCCGCGCGGCGCTCCGGGTCGGCAGGCGCCACCAGCAAGGCGCCCTGCACCTGCTGCGCCACCTCGGGTGGCAAATGCACTGACGCAATGCACCCCAGGCTGTGTGCCACCAGCACTACCGGCCCAGGCTTGGCTTGAATGGTTTGGCTCAAACGCTCAACCCAAGCTTGGCGGTTGGGCGTGTGCCAGTCGTCCTGTTGTACCCGCTCAGCGGCGGCAAAACGCTCGCACCACAGGCTTTGCCAGTGCTCCGGGCCAGAGTTACGCCAGCCCGGCACCACAATGATGCGGGGCGCTTGGTCTGGCGTGGGCCGTGGCGGAGAAATGGTCATGCGCGTGAAGAGTCCTTTGAGAGAAGGCCATTCTCTTCATATGCATGACGAAATCAAACTATCGAATTTTTGTTTATATAGACGACTGAGGCATATAAGACGCGTCTTTTCGGTTCTAAGGCTCAGCCCTTTCGCGCGGCCTCAATCTTGGCGACGTCGATCTTGCCCATGGTCATCATGGCTTCAAACACGCGCTTGGCCACCGCTGGGTCTGGGTCTGCAATGCCATCGGTCAACACGCGCGGCGTGATCTGCCACGACAAGCCCCAGCGGTCTTTGCACCAGCCGCATTCACTGGCCTGGCCGCCGTTGCCCACAATGGCGTACCACAGGCGATCGGTTTCGGCCTGGTCGTCGGTAGCGATCTGGAAAGAAAACGACTCGTTGTGTTTGAAATGCGGGCCGCCGTTGAGGCCAATGCAGGGAATGCCCGCCACAGTGAACGCCACCGTCAAGACACCGCCTTGTTTACCGTCGGGGTAGTCGCTCGGCGCGTAGAAAATGCTGCCCACCTGGCTGTCGGGAAAGGTGGCGGCGTAAAACTTGGCGGCCTCCAAGGCGTCGCCGTCGTACCAAAGGCAGATGGTGTTTTTGCTGGTCATGTGGCGTCTCCTATCTTTTAAAGATTCAAGCTTGGATCAGGTCGCGACAAACTTCCAGTGTTTGGCTCGCATCCATTTGTAGGAATTTGTCCTCAGCGCGAATCTCAGTCCATCGGCCCTGCCGCTTCTAAAAAATCTAAAAACAACCTCACTGCCGGCACCAAGCCCCGGCGGGACGCGAAAACCGCGTGCACATAGCTGGAAGGCAGGCCCCAGCCCGGCAAAACGTGCGTCAAACGGCCGGCCGCAATTTCATTCGCGCACATCGATTGCGGCAGAAAGGTCGCGCCCACGCCGGCCAAAACGGCCAGCCGCAAGGTCAGCAAATCGTTGGCCACGTAGCGCGGGTGGTGCTGCCATACCCATTCGGCGCCGCTGTCGTTGATCAACCGGATGGTGCTACGCCCTTCTACCGCCGACATGGCCACGGCATCCAGCCGCGCCAAATCTTCCGGTTTCTGCGGCACGCCCTGGCGCTCCAGTTGGCTGGGGCTAGCGACTAAAAAGCCGGTGCTGGTCGATAAACGCTTCACCACCAGGCTGCCACTGTCGTCCAGGCTGGAGCGCACGCGCAGCGCCACGTCCACGCCCTCTTCCACCACGTCGACGACGCGGTTGGTGACTTCCATCTCAATGCGGACCTGCGGGTGTTCGGCCAAAAACTGCGGCAGCAACCGGCCCAGCGCACCCTGCGCCATCGTCACCGGGCAGGTGACACGCACGGTGCCACGTGGCTCGGCGCGCATGTGCTGCACGGCTTCGTCGGCGGCAACGGCCTCGGCGCGCATCGCCAGGCAGTGACGGTAGTAAGCCTCGCCCACGCTGGTGAGCGACAGGCTGCGTGTGGTGCGCTGCAAGAGGCGCACGCCCAGGCGCGACTCCAGCTCGGCCACGCGGCGCGACAGGCGTGACTTAGGCAAACCCAGCGCCCGCCCGGCGGCCGCAAAACCGCCCTGCTGAACCACTTCAGCAAAGTAAAACATGTCGTTGAGATCCTGCACCGAGCCTCCAAAACCCGCTTAAATAGGTCATTGTTCCAAATTCAGGACAATCTATCGCGTTTTGAGCACCTTATCAATCATTAGCCCCGCCCCGACAATTAATCACCGGCCACAGTTTCGTGGCACCAACCACTGAAAGACTTGTATGAAGCTCCTGCACATTGACTCTAGCGTTCTGGGCGACAACTCTGTGACCCGCGACCTGACCCAACGTATCGTGACCGAATGGCGCACCAGCCACCCCGGCACCGAAGTTGAACACCTGGACCTGGCCGTGAACGCCCCCAGCCACCTCGACGCCAACTCGCTGGGCTTCCGCCTGCCAGCGGACGCCGCACTGACCGATGTGCAACGCCGCGAAAACGCCGTGTCTGAAGCCCTGGTCACGCAATTCCTGGCTGCCGACGTGATCGTGATCGGCGCGCCGCTGTACAACTTCACCATTCCGACCCAACTGAAGGCCTGGATCGACCGCATCGCGCAAGTCGGCCGCACCTTCAAGTACACCGAAACCGGCCCCGTGGGCCTGGCCGGTGGCAAGACCGTGATCGTGGCGTCTGGCCGTGGCGGTGTGTACTCCACCAGCGCTGGTGGCACCGCCATGGAACACCAAGAAAGCTACCTGAGCGTGTTGTTCGGTTTCCTGGGCGTAACGGACGTGCGTTTTGTGCGTGCTGAAGGCGTGGCCATGGGCCCTGACGCCAAGGCCGCCGCTTTGGCCGCCGCCAACACCGCCATCAAGGGTTTGACCCAAGCCGCTGCCAACCAGGGCAATGTGAGCCAAGCTGCTTAAGTCAAGCCGCTGAAAAGCTCAAGATTTAGATTGAGCTGAACCGGAGACGCGCTGAGCGAGAAATTCGTTCAGCGCGTCTTCTGCCAATGGGCGGCTGAACAAGTAGCCCTGGTAGGCCTGGCAGCCCTCACGCTCCAGAAAATCGCGTTGCTCCGCCGTTTCCACGCCTTCGGCAATCACGCCCAAGCCCAGACTGTGGCCCAGCGCAATCACCGTACTGGCGATGGCGGCGTCGTTCGAATCGGACAACACATCGCGCACAAACGACTGGTCGATCTTCAATTGGTCGAGCGGCAAGCGCTTCAAATACACCAGCGACGAATAGCCAGTGCCAAAGTCGTCGAGCGAGAAGCTCACGCCAATGGCCTTCAAGGCCTCCATCTTGGAGATGACGGAATCCATGTCGTCGACCAGCACGCTCTCGGTCAACTCCAGCTTGAGCTGATACGGCGCAGCCCCCGTGGCGCTGAGCACGTCTTTCACCTGCTTCACAAATTCAGGGTGGCGAAACTGCCGTGGGCTCACATTCACCGCCATGGTCAGCGCACGGGTGGACGGCTTGTGGCGCCACTCGGCCAACACCACGCAGGCCATTTCCAGCACGCGGTGGCCCAGCTCGAAAATCAGCCCGACCTCTTCACACAGCGGAATGAACACCGCGGGCGACACCAGGCCACGCTGTGGGCTGCTCCAGCGCACCAAGGCTTCCACACCGAGCAATTGGCCAGCATGGTCAACCTGCGGCTGGTAGTGCAGCAAAAACTGGTCTTCTTCAAACGCCTGGCGCAACGCCACTTCCAACTCGGCCCGCTCGGACACCACCGACTGCAAGCCCACGTCAAAGAAGCGTAGCGTATGTCGCCCCGCCCCTTTGGCCTGGTACATGGCGATGTCGGCCTGCTTCAGCAGTTCGCCGGCATCGTTGGTGTGGTTCAAAAACGGCGCAATACCAATGCTGGAGCGGCCGTGGTAATCAAACCCGGCCAGGCGGTACGGCGCGCTCAACTCGCGGATGATGCGTTCGCCCACCAGCCGCGCACGCGCCGCCACTTCTACGGTACCTGCCCCCAAGGCTTCGAGCAACACCACAAATTCATCGCCCCCCAAACGCGCCACGGTATCGTTTTTACCCACGCACGCACACAGTCGGCTGCCCACCTCTTGCAGCAACAGGTCGCCCTTGTCGTGGCCCAGGGTTTCATTGATGGTCTTGAAATTGTCCAGGTCGATCATCAGCACGGCTCCACCCAATGCGCCTGCGCCTTGCACGCGGTCTACCGCGGCCTGCAGACGCTCTTGCAGCAACACGCGGTTGGGCAGGCCAGTCAAGGTGTCGTAGAACGCCAGGGTCTGGATCTTCAGCTCAGCCACTTTGCGTTCGGTGATGTCTGTGTCGATCACCAGCACGGTCTGCTCCTGGCCGTTCTCACCATCCACCAGCGACCAACGGCTTTCGACCGTGACAAAACGTCCGTCTTTGCAGCGCTTGATGTCTTCGCCATGCCATTCGCCGCAAGCGCGCAACGATGCCATGGGCACGTCACGCTGCGCCCGGCTGGCGCCCAGCAGCGTCATCGCGGGTTGGTTGAGCGCTTCGGCAGAGGTCCAGCCGTAGAGCCGCTCGGAACCTTTGTTCCAGTACTGCACGCGGCCCTTCATATCGCAGACCGTGATGGCGTCTTGTGCGTGATCCAGCAAACGGGCCAGGTTGCGGATGCGCGCGCCGGAGACCTGCTGCGCCAACTCGGTGGCGGCGCGACTGGCAAAGATCTGCAGCATGGAGCACACCAGATCGGCGTGCGCGGGCTTCTGGTCGTATCCCAACAGCATCAGCCCGATGGGTTCGCCTTCAAGGTTGTCGATGCGCCGCGCCACGTGGTAGCGGGTGCCCATTTGAGCCAACAGTGGCACATCGGCGAAGGCGGTTTTGGCGGGCGCATCCAGGCAGTTCTCATGGCGCTCCAGCAGCATCAGCATGTCTACGCCGGTGGTATGCGCAGGCGTGTCCGGCGGGCTCCATGCAAAAGGCGATTGCAATGCGCCACGCACGGCCGCCCCCAACGAGCGCAGCACGGGCGTGGCATCGGCTTCGGCGGGCTGCAGACGAAACACAAAGCCGCACTGCGCCTGCAAGGCATCGGCCATGTTGGCGGCGAGTTGCTCAAAAAAGGCCGTGCCGGTAGCGGAGATGGCTGCGGCCACCTTCATCACCGCCGTCTGGATGCGTTGCTGCGCTTGCTCCGCGCTTTGCTTGCGCGCCAGATTTCGCAAGTTGACCAAACCAAAAGCCAGGTTGTCGGCCAACTCTTCGAGCAGTTTGAGCTCTTCAGGGCTCACCACCGACACGTGCGGCGCACACAGGCTCAACACGCCAAAGGTGTGGCCCCCGTCATGCAGGGGCAGGCTGATACAGCTCCTGAAACCCTCGGCCATGGCGCGCTCTGCATGCGGCAAGTGCTTGGCGGCAACGGCAATGTCTTCGATCACGACCGCGCGCCCCGTGCGGATCACGCGACCGGACGGGCCGTTGCCGCGAAAGCTGGTTTCGTCCCAGCTGGGATTCAGCACTTCCAGCAAATGCTGTTCCACCCCGGCATAGGCCACCGTTGTGATGTTCTTTTCAGCGTCGTTCTGGGCCATGCCCACGAACACGAGGTTGTAGTAACCCAGTTCGACCACGATATCGCACACACGGCGCAGCAGGTCGTCTTCACTGGTAGCGCGTGCCAGGGCCTGTACACCGGCGCTGAGCATTTTTTGCGCGCGACTGACTTTGGCCAACTGGCGCTCGGTCTCGATGCGCCGGGTCACATCGACCACCAGCACCAGTCGGCTCAGTTCGCCTTCAAAGTCGACCAGGTTCATCCAGATCTCGACCTCGATGGCGCGGCCATCCTTGGTTCGATGGGTGCGGCGCAAGCCCTCGACCAGACGCGCATTCTGCGTCTGCTCCATCATCTTCTGGCGTGATGCCGGGTCGCGGTCCCACAGGAAGTCGGAGGCATGCATTTGCAGAAACTCGGCGTCGGTGTAGCCATAGAGCCGGCGCGTCGACTGGTTGACCGCCACCACCTGCCGTGCGCCGTGCGACAACACGTACATCGGCAACGGGCTGTTCAGGAACAACTGCTGGTACTGCGCTTGCGACAATTGCAAGCGCTGGCTGGTGCGGTGCAATTGGATGGTATTGACCAGGGAGTCGGCCAGCACCATGAAGCGCGCTGCAAAAATCTCGGTAAAGGTGTGTGTTGGCTTGAACAGCAGGTGGATCAAGCCCACACACTGCCCGCCCATGCGCAATGGCGCCACCACGATGTTGAATGGGCCCAACTGCACGGGGTCGGGCTCCGAGCGCAACACGTGGTTGGGTTGCAGCCGAAGCGGCTGGTCTTTGCCCAACAGCACTTTGCTCGATTGCAAGGCTTGCGTGCACAGGTCGTCATCGCGCACCTCCACCCCCAGGTAAGGCGCCAGACAACCCGCCACACCGCGATATACCAGGGTATCTCCCTGCAGCAAAATGCCAACACCTTCGCAGCCGATGATCAGCAGCAGCATGCGCTCGGCGGCATCTTTGAGCAAACTGTGCAGGTCGTCTTCAAACAGCGGCAGCAGGCTTTTGGGAAGCGTGTTGGCAGGATCCAGCAGCGTGACGTGATCGACCATCTTCATCCGCCCGCCCCCGCGACGGCGTCTCGGCCGGCCATCACACCACGACGCAACGGCCCGCTGCGGGGCTGGTGCAAACAGTGATGCTGGCAAAAGACGTGGTGAAACAGGTTCATGGATAAATCAGTGCATTTGCGCAGCGCCTGCACACACAAATTGCAAGCCTCACGCAAGGTTGGAACCCATCTTCACTGAACGCACGCAGGCGGTCAAGAAACCACTTAAATCATGCGTGCACACATGAGTATCGTGACGACCGAGCGTACACGCAGAGTCGCCACAAAACTGTCACACCAAAATCATCAAAGGTGCTTCTTCACCCAGGTGGTGTACTGCGTCATCCATCCCTGCAAGAAGGCGAGACTGCTTTCGCCAATGCTGCCGTCCGGGTTGAACAGACCGTCCTTGGCGTGGATGAACACTTCGGGCTGGCCCAGGGTGGGCACATTCAGGTAGCCCAGAATGTTGCGCAAATGCTGCTGTGCCATGGCCGTGCCGATGGCCCCGACCGAGGCACCGACCACCGCGCCCGGCTTGCCGCCCCAGACGCTTTTGCCATAAGGGCGCGAGGCATGGTCAATGGCGTTCTTCAACACCCCGGGGATGGAACGGTTGTATTCCGGCGTGACGAACAGCAGCGCTTGTGACGCGGTGATCTGCTCTTTGAAACGCACTACCTGCGGAGCGGGGTTGCCGTCGTCGTCCTGGTTGTACAGCGGCAGATCGTCGAGCTTCAGGATTTCAAAGCTGAATTCGGGCGGCGCCAACTTCGCCAGCCCTTTGGCCAGCTTGAGATTGAACGATTCTTTGCGCAAGCTGCCGACGATGACAGCGACCTTGATCTGGGCCATATAGCACTCCAAAGTTGAACGGCGAAAATGACACGAGGTTTAGGGCAACGCTGAACAAGTCCCTCGTGCGCCGCGTTCCCTCGTTTTGGGCGAGCTGCTGCGTTGCAAATCCGCGCCATAGCTGCGGCTATGGCTGTGGTTTGCGCCTTGCATCTCATCCCAAACCGAGGTTCGCGTCATCACGGGGACTTATTCAGCGTCGCCTTAGATGACGTCGCCGAGTTTTCGGCACACGCCATTGCATCATCGCTGCTTTGCGAAAGCCTCGCAATTTCGGTCGGTCTTTGCCGGGTTAAATCACAAAGAGCTTAAGAAAAAAGTGGCCTGTACGCATACACAACAAGCACAAGCCGCTGTCAATTTAATAGCAAATTCATTCATTCGACATTCCCCAGTCATCCAGCGGACATACCGACTCTGCGATCATCGCCCACCATGAGCTCACTGCCATCGACTCCCCTCCACCACCCCACCCTGGTCGCCTGTCTGTGCGCAGACTGGTGCGGTAGCTGCCGCGAATACCAAGACCGCTTTGCCCAGATCGGCCAGTTGTTTCCTGCGGCCCAGTTTGTGTGGGTGGACATTGAAGACGAGTCCGACTTGGTGGACCCCATCGAGGTGGAGAACTTTCCGACCTTGCTGGTCGCGGTAGACGGGCAAGCCACGTTTTTCGGCACCATCACACCGCAACCTGAAACCCTGGAGCGACTGGTACGTGCACAGTTAGAGCCGGGCTCCGCAACACCCGTCACCGACGCTCAAGTACAAGCGCTGGCGCAGCGCCTGCAGCAGTTCGCTGCGGCGTAGCTGACGACTTACTTCTTTGGTGATGGCGATGCTGTCGGCGTGCCCAAGTCGTTTTCGTCAAGCGACAGATACCGCTGCACCACGGCAAAAAAGCTGTCGTAGAACTTCTCGGACGAAATGGTTTCGCTGGCGATGCGCACCATCGAATCGTTGCTCGCCGACAGCGGTACCGACACCGAGCCCAGCGCGCCCACACCCAAGCTGGCGGAGTTGTTGCTCTTCTTTAGCGCATAGCGGTCTTGCAGTGCGGTAACAAAACCCAGCGTGAGTTGCCCGTCTCGGCTCTCGGGAGCACAGACCACCCGAATCTCCATTTGCAAATGGGTTTCGTGATCCGGCTGAAAGCTCTTTTGCCCCTGCACTTGTTCTGCACTGCTGGAGGTGATCACGTACCCCTGGCTCAACAGTGCGCGCCGCGAGGCTTCGCAGGTTTGCTTGGGCGAAGCATCAAACAAACGCGTGAAAGTCTCCGAAGAATTGAACGACTCTTGCATGGGCACAGACTGCAGCGGCATGGAGCAGCCCGCCAGCAGCGCGGCGCAACCCAGCGCGCCCCAGAACGCACAACGCTTGGACGCAGAAAACACAGCGGAGAAAGCTGGTAAGACGGTCAAAACCGGGGCTCCCTTCAAAACTCGTAGTGTGTCGGGACTTCGGACAAGCCCGAAAGTTCCAACGGGCGTATCGCGCCCATCCAGATCGCGCGGTCGCGGTGGTCGACCAGATCGTTGCCGGTGACCGGGTGAATGAACACCACCAAGCCCTTACGGTGCAACGCCAACCATGGAATCAATTCACCAAAAACCGGCGGTGCAAACGCCAGTTGGCAGCTCCAGTCTGGATGCGGGCCCACGGGTCTTTCGTGCACCCGGCCCATCTTCAGTTTGAAGAGGCTGTTGGCTTGTTCGCACAGCGCGCGCGCTTGAGGCAAGGTGGTGGCATCAAAATAAACATGGGCGTGAAAGCCCATGATGCGTGGTTCTTGTGAGGGGGTCATGCAGGCAAAGGCTCCAGAGGTCAAGTTGCCATTCTGCACGCGATTGACTTGGCCCTGATGGCGTGCAGAGCAAAACCGGCGCCCAAATGGTGAAGGGCCGGTTACATGATGTAAACGGCCCTTGAATGGCTTCAATCTCATGCGGCGGAGGTCGCCGCAAATGCTGCAAAAGGCTTAGAAGCCCGTCAGCACCGAGCCCTTGAATTCGGTCTTGATGAAGCTCTTGACCGCATCAGAGTGGTAGGCCTTCACCAGCTTGGCGACCCAAGGCTGGCTCTTGTCTTGCTCGCGCACCACCAGGATGTTGACGTAAGGCGACTTGGCGCTTTCTTGGGCGATGGCGTCCTTCAGTGGGTCCAGACCAGCCGACATGGCGAAGTTGGTGTTGATGGCCGAGACTTCCAGGTCGTCGAGCGAACGTGGCAGTTGGGCGGCTTCAAGTTCCACGAACTTGATCTTCTTTGGGTTTTCGGTCACGTCCAGCGGCGTGGCCTTCAGGCCGGCTTCGGCGCGCACCTTGATCAGGCCCAGCGACTGCAACAGCAACAGCACGCGGCCGCCGTTGGTGGGGTCGTTTGGAATGCCGAACTTGGCGCCTTCTTTCAAGTCCTTCAGATCCTTGATCTTCTTGGAGTAGATGCCGATGGGGTACAGCACGGTGTCGCCCACGGCGACCAGCTTGTAGCCACGGTCTTTGACTTGCAGGTCGAGGAAAGGCTTGTGTTGGTAGCTGTTGGCATCCAGATCGCCAGCAGCCAGTGCGGCGTTGGGCTGGATGTAGTCGCTGAATTCCACGATCTGGATCTTCAGGCCGTCTTTTTCGGCAACCTTCTTGACCTGTTCCATGATCTGCGCGTGGGGGCCTGCGGTCACACCAATTTTGATGGACGACTTGTCTTGGGCGAATGCCGAACCGGCGAAGGCCAGAGCGGCGGCGGCAGCGATCACGGATTGGAGAAGAGCACGTTTTTGCATGGGAATCCTTGGCCTAAAAAACTAAAGAAAGAACTAAAGAAAAAACTTATTTATGGCTGAGCCTGCGCACCAGCCAGTCGCCACCGCTTTGCAGCAGTTGCACAAACAGAATCAACACGATGACCACCGCCAGCATCACTTCCGGCAAGAAGCGCTGGTAGCCGTAGCGAATACCCAGGTCGCCCAAACCACCACCACCCACGGCACCGGCCATGGCGGAGAAGCCGGTCAGGCTGACCAAAGAAATCGTCAAGCCGGCCACGATGCCGGGCATGGCTTCGGGCAACAGCACCTTCCAAACGATTTGCCCCGTGGTGGCGCCCATGGCTTGCGCGGCTTCGATCAGGCCGTTGTCCACTTCGCGCAGTGCGGTTTCCACCAGGCGTGCCACAAACGGCGCGGCAGCAATGGTCAGCGGCACGATGGCGGCGGCGGTGCCGATCGACGAGCCGGTGATCAGGCGCGTCAACGGAATGATGGCCACCAGCAAGATGATGAAAGGCGTGGAACGCACGGCGTTGACGATACCGCCGACCACACGGTTCACGGCCAGGTTCTGCAGCACGCCGCCTTGGTCCGTCAGGCGCAGAAACACGCCCAGGGGCACACCGATCAGCGCGCCCACCAGGCCCGAAATGCCGACCATCACAATCGTTTCCCACAGCGAGGCGGCAAACATCTCTAACAAAGCGTCTGTAAAACTAGCGAACATGGTTCAACTCCCCTGCTGGCGTGCCTACTGCGGCAGCAGTTACTTCTTGCACAACGACGCCTGCTCCACGCAACGAGGCCACTGCAGCCTGCAGTTGCTCGCGTGCACCTTTGGCAAACACCGCCAGGCTGCCAAATGGCTGGCCTTGCACTTCATCGATCTGGCCGTGCACGATGCTCAAGTCCAGGCCAAAGCGCTGGATCAGCTCAGACAACAACGGGCGGTCCGAGCCGATGCCAGAGAACGACAAACGCAACAACTGCGACGATTGGGTGCTGTCGGTCGATTGCTGGTCTTGCATCAACACCCGGATGCGCGCAAGCACGCTCTCGGGCAGCTCTTGCGGCACGATTTCATCAATCAAACTACGCGTCGTAGCGTGTTGCGGGCGGGTGAACACATCGATCACCGGGCCGCTCTCCACAATGCGGCCGGCATCGATCACGGCCACGCGGTCAGCGATCTGTTTGATCACTTGCATCTGGTGCGTGATCAACACAATCGTCAAGCCGAATTCCTGGTTGATGCGCTTGAGCAAACCCAGAATGGAACGTGTGGTTTCAGGGTCGAGCGCTGAGGTGGCTTCGTCGCACAACAGCACCTTGGGGCGGCTGGCCAGCGCACGGGCAATGCCCACGCGTTGCTTCTGCCCACCGCTGATTTGTGCGGGGTAACGGTCGGCCAACTCAGTCAAGCCCACCAACTCCAACAAGGGCTCCACGCGGGCTTTGATGTCAGCGGCGCTCAGGCCAGCAAACTCCAAAGGCAGCGCCACGTTGTCATACACGGTGCGCGACGACAACAGGTTGAAATGCTGAAACACCATGCCGATGTCGCGGCGCGCCTGGCGGAGGGCGGCGCCGTCCAACGTGGTGAGGTCACGCCCATCGACCAGCACCTGGCCAGCGCTGGGATGGCTGAGCAAATTGATCACGCGCACCAGCGAGCTCTTACCTGCGCCGCTGCGGCCGATGATGCCGTACACCTCGCCTTGGCGAACCTCTAGGTCCACCCCCTTTAATGCTTCTACAGGGCCTTTGGATCCCTTATAGGTTTGGACTATGCCCCGGAGCTCGATCATGGAAAACTGACTCGTGCAGCCGGTGAAAACCACCGGGCTGCTGAAAATGGATAAGTAAGAAATTTACATTTGTTTCTAACGATCTCAAAATATTAATAAATAGTATTCTTAGATCAAAACAATCATTAGCGCCTTCAAAGAGCTTTGAAGCGCTCGAAACTTCCGCATGTTTTTCCGCTGGTGCGCCGCTAGCGCCGCTGGGAACGGCTAGCATTTTAATAGCTACGCACAGGGAATACCCGAGAGCCCTGCCGGATGCCCCTACAGCACCGAACAGCACCGCCTTGACCTGGCTATGCTCAAGGTTTCTGTAACAACACACCATCACCCATGCATCTTCAAGGCGTTCTTCTGCACGTGGCCGGCCTTTGGATGTTGTCAACGCTGGACGCCACCGGCAAATGGCTCGTCATGGGAGGTGTCTCAGTGCTGATGGTGGCGTGGTTCCGCTACGTGGTGCATGTGGCACTGATGACCGCCATCATCGTGCCCAAACGCGGCAAAGCCATCTGGCGCACCCACAGCCTGCGTTGGCAGTTGGTGCGTGGCGTTTGCATGATTGCCACCACGGTGCTGTTTTTCAGCGTGTTGGGGCGCTTGCCGCTGGCCGAAGGCACGGCCATGAACTTCATGGCGCCACTGTTCTTGATGGCCATGGCCCCCTGGCTGCTGGGCGAGCCGCACCGCCTGCACCGTTGGGTCGGCGTGTTGGGTGGATTTGCCGGCATGCTGATTGTGGTGCGACCAGGCGCCGAGCTTGACCCCATTGGCATCGCCCTGGGGCTGTTGACCGCGCTGGTGTTTGCGTTCTTCCAAATGGCAACCCGCCGTGTCGGCCGGGACGACCCACTGACCACCAACTACTACGGCGGCGTGTTTGGCGCCGTAGCGCTGACGCTCGCCCTGCCCTGGTTCTGGTCGGTTGAGGGCATCACGCCGTTCCAGTGGGCGCTGCTGGCCTCCACCGGGGTGACGGGCTTCTTCGGCCACTGGCTGCAAATCTCGGCTTACAGCCGCACACCGGCCACGCTGCTTGCGCCTTTCAGCTATTTGCAGATTTTGGCGGCAACGGCGTTGGGCTGGCTACTGTTTGACCAACTGCCCGGACGCATGACCGCAATGGGCATCGGGCTGATTTGTGTCTCAGGCCTGGGCGTTGTGCTGGTGGAAGTGATGCGCGCCAAACGCGCTACACCTGCGCTGCAAGCTGCAGCCGAAAACAAAAAAGCCAATTGATCGACACCGTGAGGTGCCAAGCAATTGGCTTTTTCGGATCCGATGGTGCAGCACCTGGGTGCCGCGCCAACCGGATCAACCGACCAGCTTAACCTTGGCGAGCGCGCTTGCCAGGGTTCTTCTTGCTGCGGGTGGCGGTGCCACGCTCGAGGCTACGCTTTTGGCCGCGGGACACGGGCAGCGAGTAACCTGGCAGGGGGATAGGCTTAGGCGCGCAGCGGTCGCTTTCGGTACGAATGATTTTTGCCATGACGGACTCCGATGAAAAATAGTTTGAAGCGGAAAAACCCAGTATTAGGCCACAGACTGGGCGAGCTTTCGCCCACGCAGCCAATCTAATACGGGGTTAGAAGCTGGATTGAGGTGTCGAACGACAACCTGTTGATCAGGAAGCGGCTTCGTCCATTGCCTTGCAAGAAGGCGAACAGACCACTTGCGACGTGCCCAACAGCTTGCGCGTGGTCATCAGCGAGCGGGTGCGGTGTTTGCCACACAGGAAGCAAGACATGGTGGCGCCACCAAACGACGACGCGACGGCAAATGGGGAGCCAGATGCCTTGGACTTATAACGCAGGCCATCGGCCAACATTGTGGTTTTAACTTCGGACTTGGCCATGGAGCCCTCCTTTGGGTTCGCCATGCATGGCGCGTTGAATGGAATCTCTCGCCAGCCGTTCTGCGGCCAACGAGGCGTCTAGTGACGATCGGCATAAGCCGGCCACGTCGTAATACAAGTTTTCATACAGCTCTGCAGCTGCAGGGTGAGCGTCAAGTAGTGCGCCAAGCTCAGCGCCGTGAGGAATCACGTGCAGTTCGTTCACAAGGTGTTCAACCACGGAACGGTATTGCGCGGCCCCTACGGGATTGGTGCTGTTCTCGAGTCGATCAAGCAGCTGAGCCAGCACACGGGTGACAGTCAAGTCTGCGATTTTAAACTGGTTAGCGGCGTCTATATTCATGTAGGGTATATAAGGCGCATTAACTTGGTTACAAGATGCACACCTTGACGCACAAAAGTTGCCTAGTTTCAGCGGTACACACCGGCCTGGCGGAGCAGTTCAGCGGTTTCAAACATGGGCAGCCCCATGATCCCCGAGTAACTGCCGCTGATATGGCTGATAAAGGCTGCCGCTGCGCCTTGCACCGCGTAGGCACCGGCTTTTCCCATGGGTTCGCCCCCGGCCACATACCCTTTGATTTGCGCCTTGGTGATGGCTGCAAAGCGCACACGCGAGTCACTCAAAGCATGCCATCGTTTGGTTTTGTGCTGCACCGCCACAGCCGTCAACACCCGGTGCGTGCGACCTGCTAGTTCTGACAGCATGCGCCGAGCGTCGACAGAGTTTTCGGGTTTGCCGTAGATCGTGCGGCCGATCGCAACCGTGGTGTCCGAGCACAAAATCGGTGCGATGGGCAGGCCACGGCGCTTTAAACGGGCCACCGCTGCATCGAGCTTTAAGGCCGTGACGCGCTTCACATAAGCGGCCGGCGCTTCGTTCTCCATAGCAAGTTCCAGCTCTTCGGCGTCTTCATTCGCATCAGGCAACAGCAGTTCGTGCTTGACACCCAACTGTTCCAGTAACTGACGACGGCGAGGGCTTTGGGAAGCAAGGTAGATGAAGTCGGTCATGGCTCTCAAAACTAAATAATCAAACAGGCTCGTCTTCGCGCGCAACCGCCGCCACAGGCAGATCGGGGACGTTGTCGTCTGGCTCTTCCCCCAGAAAACCGCCGCTCTGGTGCGCCCATAGGCGGGCGTACAAACCGTTTTGCGCCAGCAGGCTGTGGTGGTCACCGGTCTCCACAATCTGGCCTTCGTCCAATACCACCAAGCGATCCATCGCGGCGATGGTCGATAAGCGGTGGGCAATCGCGATGACGGTTTTGCCTTCCATCAGCCGGTAAAGGCTGTCCTGGATGGCTGATTCGACTTCGGAGTCCAGCGCGCTGGTGGCTTCATCGAGCAACAAAATCGGCGCGTCCTTGAGCATCACACGCGCAATGGCGATACGTTGACGCTGCCCGCCAGACAGCTTGACGCCGCGCTCCCCCACATGGGCGTCGTAGCCACGGCGGCCTTTGGCGTCGCTCAGGGTTTGGATGAAATCGTGCGCCTCGGCGCGACGTGCGGCCACCACCATGGCGTCGTCACCTGCATCGGGGCGGCCGTAGAGAATGTTGTCGCGCACCGCGCGATGCAAAAGCGAGGTGTCTTGCGTGACCATGCCAATCTGTGCGCGCAAGCTTTCTTGCGTCACTTGGGCCACGTCTTGCCCGTCGATCAAAATGCGGCCCTGGTTCACGTCATAAAAACGCAGCAGCAGGTTGACCACGGTGGATTTGCCCGCACCCGAGCGCCCGACCAAGCCAATCTTTTCGCCCGCCTTGATATGCAGCGACAAGTTCTTCAGCACCTGCCGCTCTTCTGGCCCGGCGCCGTAGGAAAAGCCCACATGCTCAAATTGCACATCGCCGCGGGAGACCTGCAGCGGCTTGGCCTGCGGCGCATCTTGCACGGCATGCGCGCGCGACAGGGTTTGAATGCCGTCTTGCACCGTGCCCACGTGTTCAAACAGCGCGGCCATTTCCCACATCACCCAATGCGAGATGCCGTTCAGGCGCAACGCCATCGCCGTGGCGGCTGCCACTGCGCCCACGCCCACTTGCCCTTGAATCCACAGCCACAACGCCACACCGGCGGTCGATAGCGTCAGCAGCACACTCAAGATTTGGTTGACGATCTCAAAGCCGCTGACCAGTCGCATCTGCCCGTGCACCGTGACCAAAAAGTCTTGCATGGCCGAGCGTGCATAGCCCGCCTCGCGCCCTGCATGCGAGAACAGCTTGACGGTGGCGATGTTGGTGTAAGCATCCGTGATGCGGCCGGTCATCAGCGAACGCGCATCCGCCTGCGACTTCGACACCTTGGCCAGACGCGGCACAAAGTAGCGCAACGCAAACCCGTACAGCACCGCCCAGCCGATGAAAGGCAGCAGCATCCAAAGATCAAACGCACCGGCTACCGCCACCATGGTGACAAAGTAGATGGTGACGAACACCAGGATGTCGCCCAAGATCAAACATACGTCGCGCACCGCCAAAGCGGTTTGCATGACCTTGGTGGCCACGCGGCCGGCAAACTCGTCTTGGTAGAAGGCCATGCTTTGGCCAAGCATCAATCGGTGAAACTTCCAGCGCAGCAGCATGGGGAAGTTGCCCGCCAGCGTCTGGTGTTTGATGAAGGTCTGAAACGCCACCAGCAGCGGGCTGATGATCAATATGCCAGCCAACAGCAGCAGGCTTTTATGCTCTTGTGCCCACAGCTCGGATGGCGGTACTTTAGACAGCCAATCAACGATACGCCCCATCATGGCAAACAGCAGCGCTTCAAACGCGCCCACCACGGCGGTGAGCAGCGTCAACGCCAGCACATAGCGGCGTGCGCCAACCGTTCCGGCCCAGATAAAAGCAAGAAAACCGCGCGGAGGCGGCTTGGGGGCAGCATCGTCATACGGATGCACCAGAGATTCGAACCAACGTAGCATCACCCGAGTATCCCTGGGAATGCTTTAAGCGGTCTTGGGGGTAGCGAGTAGGCCCACCGCCTTTACTGGATAGCCATGAGGCTGCAGCAAACGTACAAGGCTAAAGCTACAGCGCCAAAACTATTCGCGGTGGTAAGGGTGGTTCGCGTTGACCGACCAGGCGCGGTACAACTGTTCGATCAGCAACACCCGAACCATGGCGTGTGGCAGTGTCATGTCAGACAAGCGAATGCGCTCGTGCGCAGCCTGGCGAAAAGCGGGCTCCAAACCATCGGGCCCGCCGATGACCAGCGCCACATCGTCGCTCTCCAACTGCCAGTGTTTGAGTTTGCTGGCCAGCGCCAGCGTGGTGAGCGTGGTGCCACGCTCGTCGAGCGCCACCACGCGTGCGTTGCGGCCAATGCTGCTTTGAATGGCCGCCTCGATGCGCTCACGCTCGGCGGCCAGTAAGGTTTCCAAAGACTTGGAGCCGCGTGGCTCGGTCTTGACGGCCTTGAGTTCGACCTTCAACTCAGACGGAAAACGCTTGGCGTAGTCGTCGTAGGCGGTTTGGGCCCAATCGGGTACCCGCTGGCCCACGGCCACAATCACCAGCTTCACAAGAAAACCTGCTTAGGCTTTGCGCGTAGCGGTCTTCTTGGCGGGCGCCTTGGCCGCAACCTTCTTGGCTACCGTCTTCTTGACGGCGGCTTGCTGGCGCTGCACCGAAACAGGCGCCTTGACCACCACGGTCTTGATAGGCACCGCCTTAGCAGGAGCCTTGGGTGCGGCCTTCTTGGCTACGGTCTTGGCCGCAGTCTTAGGCGCAGCACTCTTGGCAGGCACTGGCTTGGCTGCAGCGCGCTTAGCCGTCGTAGGCAAGACTGGGCGCTCAGGGGCCAACAATGCGGCTTCTTTCTCTTGGCGCTCTTTCTTCGCCTGAGCTGGTGTGAGCTTGCGCGCCACCTTCTTCGCTGGCACCTTGGCCGCGGGCTCTGCAGCCTTGGGCAACGGCTTGGCCGCACCCAGCTTCAAGCGAATTGGCTTTTCACCCCAGAGTTCTTCGAGGTGGTAGTACTGGCGAATGGCGGGTTGCATCACGTGCACCACGGCCGAGCCGCAATCCACAATGATCCATTCGCCGTTGTCTTCGCCTTCCACGCGCGGCTTGCCGAAGCCGGCGTCACGCACGGCGTCGCGCACGCTGGCCGCGAGTGCTTTTGTCTGACGGTTTGAGGTACCGGAAGCCACCACCACGCGCTCGAAGAGCGGCGACAAGTGCTCGGTGTTGAAAACCACAATGTCTTGTGCCTTGACGTCTTCCAGACCATCGACAATGGCCCGTTGAAGTTTTTGAATGTCTTTTTTGGCGACAGATTCGGTTTGTGTTTCAGAGGTCATCGAGCAGTTTGATAAAGATGATGTTGGTCAATATAGCGCGCAACGGCTTCGGGAACCAGATGTTTGATTCCCTGTGTTGCGCCTACGCGCTGGCGAATGTTGGTGGCACTGACGTCGGTGGCGGGCAAAAGCAATGCCTCAAACCGTCCGATCTCTGAGCCGTTTTCACCAACAAATGGCAGGCTCTTGACGTCAAATAGAGAGCTAGCGCCGCTTGAGTCGGCGCGTTCAGCTACGGAAATTATAGCGATTTGCAGGATCTCTTGCCAGGCATGCCAAGTTGGCAGTGCCCGCGCCTGGTCGGCACCGATCAAAAGCACCAGTTCGGCCTCTGGCATTTCGGCCCGCAATTCACGCAAAGTATCCACGGTGTAAGTCGGGCCTGGGCGCAAAATCTCGCGCGCATCGACCACCACCTTGGGCAACGAGGCAAACGCCAAACGCGCCATCGCCAGGCGATGTTCGGGAGCGCTCAAGGTACGGCTTTTGTGCCAGGCGTGCCCGGTGGGAAACACGCGAACTTCGTCCAGCCCATGCTGCTGAATGGCGGCTTCCACCAGCGCCAGGTGGGTGTTGTGCGGTGGATCAAATGCGCCACCAAACACCCCTACCCGCCTTGGCTTCACCTGGCTCATCAGCACCTGGCTCAAACCCATTCCCGCGCCGTGAGGAAGTGGCTGGTCAAAGCCTCTTCAGCCGAGCCAGGTTCCGCCTGGTGTTGATAAGACCACCCGGCAAGCGGCGGCATCGACAGCAAAATCGACTCGGTGCGTCCGCCGGATTGCAAGCCGAAATGCGTGCCACGGTCCCACACCAGGTTGAACTCCACATAACGCCCACGCCGGTAAAGCTGAAACGCACGCTCGCGTTCGCCGTAAGCCGTGTTGCGGCGACGCGCGACGATGGGCAGATATGCATCCAAAAACGCCGAACCCACGGCCTGCGTCATGGCCATGCTTTGCGCTTGGCCGAGTTCGGAGAAATCATCAAAGAACACGCCGCCAATGCCGCGTGGTTCTTGTCGATGCTTCAAGTAAAAATACTCGTCGCACCAGCGTTTGAAGCGCGGGTATTTGTCGTCGCCAAACGGGGCCAAGGTGTCGCGGCACACCTTGTGGAAGTGCACAGCGTCTTCGTCAAACCCGTAGATTGGCGTGAGATCCATACCGCCGCCAAACCAGCACACCGGGCTTTTGCCTGCGGGCGTGGCGGCGATCATGCGCACGTTCATGTGCACCGTGGGCACGTAAGGATTGCGCGGGTGGAACACCAGCGAAACGCCCATGGCCTCAAACGGCGCCCCGGCCAATTCTGGCCGGTGCTGCGTGGCCGATGGTGGCAACTGTGGGCCGCGCACATGCGAAAAGCCGCAACCGGCGCGCTCGAAAAGAGCGCCGCTATCCGAATTCTCCAGGATGCAGGTGATGCCCTGCCCTTGCAGCTTTTCGCCCGGTGGTTTTTCCCACGCGTCGGTCAAGAAAGTGCCGCCATCCAAGGCGGCCACTTCACTGACGATGCGTTGCTGCAGTTGCAGCAAGTACGCGCGCATCGCGTCTGGCTGCTGAAGCTGTGGTTGAGCAGAGCTTTCAGAAGCGATGGGAGCCACGCCCACCTCCGGTGCCGTCATCCGCGCGCAGCGCGGTGGCCGATGTCGCGCCGGTATTGCACGCCATCGAACTGGATGCCACGCGTCACCTCATAGGCACGCGCTTGCGCTTGTTTGACGTTGTCGGCCAACACCGTCACGCACAACACGCGTCCGCCAGAGGTCGACACCTTGCCGTTCGCTTCGGTCGTGCCAGCGTGGAACACCATGGCGTCGGCTTCTTCTTTCGGCAGGCCGGTGATCACGTCACCCTTGCGCGGGGTCAACGGGTAGCCGTGCGCGGCCAAAACCACGCCCAGGGCAATACGGCGATCCCATTCGAGCGAAACCTCGTCCAGGCGGCCATGGGCGCCGGGCTCGGTGGCCAGCCAGAAGACCTCAAACAAGTCGGACTTCAGGCGCATCATCAGCGGCTGGGTTTCGGGGTCGCCCAGGCGGCAGTTGAATTCCAGTGTCTTGGGTTTGCCTTGGGCGTCAATCATCAAGCCGGCATACAAAAAGCCGGTGAACGAAATGCCGTCCTTTTCCATGCCTTTGATGGTCGGCATGATGATCTCGCGCATGGCGCGGGCGTGCACATCGGCTGTGACCACGGGTGCGGGCGAATACGCGCCCATGCCACCGGTGTTCGGACCTTTGTCGTCGTCCAGCAAGCGCTTGTGGTCTTGGCTGGTGGCCAAGGCGGTGACGTTTTTACCGTCGCACATGACGATGAAGCTGGCTTCTTCGCCTTGCAAGAATTCTTCGATCACCACACGTGCGCCGCCTTCGTTGTGCGTCACACCCAGGGTGTTGTCGACCAGCATGAAGTCGATGGCTTCGTGCGCCTCGGCCAAAGTGGTGGCCACGACCACGCCCTTGCCAGCGGCCAGGCCATCGGCCTTGACCACGATGGGCGCGCCCTTCTTGTCGACGTAGGCATGGGCTAGCGCCGGGTCGGAGAAGGTTTCAAATTCAGCGGTAGGAATATGGTGGCGCTGCATGAACGCCTTGGAAAACGCTTTCGAGCTTTCCAGTTGCGCGGCGGCCTTGCTGGGGCCAAAAATCCGCATGCCGTGGGCACGGAATTCGTCGACCACGCCGCCCGCCAACGGGCCTTCGGGGCCTACCACGGTCAGGGCGATGCCCTCTTTTTGCGCCCATTCGCGCAGCGCCACGATGTCGGTGATGGGCACGTTGGTGAGCTGGTCGTCCAGCGCCGTGCCGCCGTTGCCGGGTGCCACAAAAACCTCGGTGACCCGGGCGCCTTGTCTGAGTTTCCACGCCAGGGCGTGTTCGCGGCCTCCGCCGCCTATTACGAGTACTTTCATTCGGATATTGCGGCGTTGTGAAACACTTCTTGTACGTCGTCCAAGTCTTCTAGTGCGTCCAGCAGCTTCTGCATGCGCACCGCGTCGTCACCCGCCACCTCAACGGTGTTTTCCGCGCGCATGGTGACTTCGGCCACCTCGGGTTTCAGGCCAGCGGCCTCCAGCGCGTTCTTCACCGTTTCAAATTCTGCTGGCGCAGTGAGCACTTCGATGGCGCCATCGTCGTCGGTCACTACGTCCTCGGCGCCGGCTTCCAGCGCCACTTCCATTACCTTGTCTTCATCAGTGCCCGGGGCAAACACTAGTTGGCCACAATGCTTGAACTGGAAAGCCACCGAGCCTTCGGTGCCCATATTGCCACCGAACTTGCTGAACGCGTGTCGTACATCAGCCACGGTTCGCACCCGGTTGTCGGTCATGGTGTCGACAATCACGGCCGCGCCACCAATGCCGTACCCCTCGTAACGAATCTCTTCGTAATTAACGCCTTCGAGCGCGCCGGTGGCTTTATCGATATTGCGTTTGACTGTGTCGATGGGCAAATTGGCCGCTTTGGCCTTTTCCACCGCCAGGCGCAGGCGTGGGTTTGTGCCCAGATCGCCGCCGCCCAGGCGTGCAGCGACCATGATTTCCCGGATCACGCGGGTCCAAATCTTGCCTCGTTTTTCATCCTGGCGACCTTTACGGTGCTGAATGTTTGCCCATTTACTGTGTCCGGCCACGAGTGAATCTCTTTCGTTTGATTTAATCTACGCTTGATTTTACTTTCCCCTCCGGCGACTTCGCTGACAACCTGTCCAGGATAAATTTCATGGCCGAACCCCTACTGATTGCCAAGAACGCCACCGCCGAGTGTTTTTTGTTGCCCAACCTGGCCAATCGGCATGGTCTGATCACCGGCGCCACCGGCACCGGCAAGACCGTCACCCTGCAAACCATGGCCGAACAACTGTCGCGCATTGGCGTGCCGGTGTTCATGGCCGACGTCAAGGGCGACCTGACCGGCTGCAGCCAGCCCGGCAGCATCAGCCCCAAGCTGGCCGCCACTTTAAAAGAGCGCGGCATTGACGCACCCGCCCCGCAAGCCTGCCCCACCACGCTGTGGGACGTGTTTGGCGAACAAGGCCACCCGGTGCGCGCCACGGTGTCTGACATGGGGCCGCTGCTGCTGGGCCGCATGCTGAATTTGAACGAAACCCAGTCGGGCGTGTTGAACCTGGTATTCAAGATTGCCGACGACAACGGCCTGCTGCTGCTCGACCTGAAAGACCTGCGCGCCATGCTGCAGCATGTGGGCGAAAACGCCAGCCAGTTCACCACCACCTACGGCAACATCAGCGCCGCCAGCGTGGGCGCTATCCAGCGCGGGCTGCTGCAGATTGAAGGCCAGGGCGGCGACAAGTTCTTTGGCGAGCCCATGCTCAACATCAGCGACTTCATGCAGACCGACAGCAACGGCCACGGCATGGTCAACATTCTGGCGGCCGACAAGCTGATGAACTCGCCGCGCCTGTACGCCACCTTCTTGTTGTGGATGTTGTCCGAACTATTTGAGCAGTTGCCCGAAATTGGCGACCCCGAAATCCCCAAACTCGCCTTCTTCTTCGACGAGGCGCACCTGCTGTTCAACGAAGCGCCCAAGGTGCTGGTGGAGCGCATCGAGTTGGTGGTGCGCCTGGTGCGCTCCAAAGGCGTGGGCGTTTATTTTGTGACGCAAAACCCGCTGGACATTCCCGACTCGGTGCTCGCCCAGTTGGGCAACCGTGTGCAGCATGCCCTGCGCGCCTTCACGCCACGCGACCAAAAAGCAGTGAAAGCCACGGCGCAAACCATGCGCCCCAAGGCCGGACTGGACATTGAAGCCGCTATCACAGAGCTGGGGGTGGGCGAGGCCTTGGTCAGCTTTCTGGACACCAAGGGCCGCCCCACGGAAACCGAGCGCGTGTACGTATTCCCACCCGGCAGCCAGCTTGGGCCCATCACGCCAGCGCAACGCCAGGCCCTGCTGCAAAACTCGCTGGTGGCAGGCGTTTACGAAAAAACAGTGGACCGCGAATCCGCCTACGAAAAGCTCAAAGGCCGCGCCGATACCGCCGGCACCGGGCCAAGTGCGACCACCACCATCGGCACCCAAGCTCCCGCACAGGCTGGCGGCGGCCTGATGGGCGAACTCAACGAGCTGCTGTTCGGCTCCACTGGCCCGCGCGGCGGCAAACGCGACGGCTTGGTGCAGACCATGGCCAAGTCGGCCGTACGCACCATGGGCACAACGGCGGGCAAGGAAATCTTGCGCGGCGTGTTGGGCGGCATCTTTGGTGGCAAGCGCTGAAATAAAACTGGCTCGGCCGCAGTACTGCGCACATCTGTGATGGTGACAAAACGCGCCATCTGTGCCTGTACTGCGATAAAAAGTTGACCATCATTTGTAGACTATGACCGATCACCAACTCCCCACCTATGCCGATGTGGAAGCCGCTGCGGCCCGCATTGCCTCCCACGCCCACCGCACGCCCGTGCTGACGTCCAGCACCATCGACGCGCGCCTGGGCGCCAAGCTGTTCTTCAAGGCCGAGAACTACCAGCGCATGGGCGCGTTCAAGTTCCGTGGCGGCTTCAACGCCCTCTCCCGCTTCACACCCGAGCAGCGCAAATATGGTGCCTTGGCTTTTTCGTCGGGCAACCACGCGCAGGCGATTGCGCTGTCGGCCAAGCTCTTGGGCATGCCGGCCGTCATCGTGATGCCGGAAGACGCGCCCGCCGCCAAGCTGGCCGCCACACGCGGCTACGGCGCCGAAGTGGTGACCTATGACCGCTTCACCGAAGACCGCCAAGTGATCAGCCAACGCCTGGCGGACGAACGCGGCATGACGCTCATCCCGCCCTACGACCACGCCGACGTGCTGAGCGGCCAAGGCACGGCCACTAAAGAGCTGATTGAAGAAGTTGGCCCGCTCGACTACCTGTTTGTGTGCCTGGGCGGCGGCGGTCTGCTCAGCGGCTCGGCCCTGGCGGCGCGCGCCTTGTCGCCCGAGTGCCGCATCTACGGCGTAGAGCCCGCTGCGGGCGATGACGGCCAGCAGTCTTTCCGCGCTGGCAAGATCATCCACATCGACACCCCGCGCACCATTGCCGATGGCGCGCAAACCCAGCACCTGGGCGAGATTACCTTCGGCATCATCCGCCGCGATGTGACCGACATCCTGACCGCCACCGATGCGCAACTGGTCGACAGCATGCGCTTCTACGCCGAGCGCATGAAGATCGTGGTGGAGCCCACCGGCTGCCTGAGCCTGGCCGGTGCCGAGCACAGCGGGCTGGACTTGCGCGGCGCACGCGTGGGCATCATCATCAGCGGCGGCAACGTCGACTTGGCGCACTACGCAGGCTTGTTGAACGGCACGCTGTAAGTTCAAAGGGCCAGCGTGAAAGCAAGCTTGGCGGTGTGGCTAGCACTCACGGCGGCCAGTGTCTTTGCGCAGCCCAACCCAGTCCCGAGCTGCACAGAAGCGGCTTCGGACGCTTGCTACACTGCCTTTCGCCCGCGCAGCGATGTGGGGCTCTTGCATTACTACAGCTCGCTTCAGCCGGGTGTTGACGCTGCGCAGCCCACTGCAGCTTTGATAGCGCTTCACGGGCACCCACGGGACGCCAACCGCACTTTTAATGCTGCATTGCGCGCAGTGCAAGCGGCTGACATGCAAGATCAAACGCTGGTCATTGCGCCTGTCTTCCAGGTGGCCGAACCCGCCGCCGCGCGCTGCCACGCCAAGGGCGTGCCAACCGCGCAAGCCGACGATGTGCTGTGGACGTGTGCCTCATGGATCGAGGGCGGCGGTACGTTCTCATCATTCGCCGCGCTGGATGCCCTGGTCGACGAACTCCACCAACGCTGGCCTAGCCTGCGCAGCATCACCATCGCAGGGTTTTCGGCCGGTGCGCAGTTGGTGCAGCACTACATCGGCTTCGCTGCGTCAACGAAACCGGGCGCGCCAAACGTGCGTTACGTGGTTGCCTCGCCCGGTACCTGGCTGTATTTCGACGCGGCAAGGCCTACTGCTGCACTGCACGCCACCTGCCCCACGAAAAACCGCTGGAAGTACGGTACCGAAAACCTGCCCGCCACATTGGGTCGCCGTGCTGAAGAAGCCTACCAAGCCTACGCCGCAGCCGAGGTGCATTACTTGGTCGGCGCTCTAGATACCGGCGACAACCCCGGCACCTACTACCGAATCCTCGACAAATCGTGTGCCGCCCAAGCGCAAGGGCCGTACAGACTGGAGCGTGCACTGGGTTATGTCGCCGCGGAAAACCAGCAACGTTCTGCGGCAAACCAAGCCACGCGCGAAGTCGCCGTGGTGCCCGGCTGCGCACACGACGTGGCTTGTGTGTTCACGTCACCCGCCGCGCGCCCCGCTCTAACGCCTTAGTGGCTTAAAACTGCGTGCCCACCGTCAGGTACAGTCGTGGCGTCAACGTCATGCTGGAATCGTTGCGCACCGCTCTGCCGCTCGCATCCACGTAATTGCGCTCGCGCAAGAAGCGGGCGTTGCCAATGTTGAAAAGGCCGATGCGCCAGTACCCCAGCGTGGGAAACACGCTGCCGATGTAGACATCCAGCGCAGTCCGCGCGTCGTTATGGCCGGTGATGCCGGGCGAACTGTTCACTTGCGCCGGCCCGGTCATCGACAAAGTGCCGCCGCCAAAAAAGCCACCTGATCTGCGCAGCGGCTTCGCCACACTCAGGTTGGCCAGATAGCGCGCTTGGCCTGGGATACGGTTGCCCTCGTTGATGCCGCTAGTCATGCGTGACTGCAGCAGGCTGGCGTTGGCCGACAAGGTCCAGTCGCGCCCCAAGCCCAACCAGGTGAGGCCGGTTTTGGCATCGAACTCCAGGCCCCAGACCGTAGCCTCGCCCACGTTTTCGCGTTGCTCCACCCAGCGCGTGCCCACCTGGGTGACCGTCGTGGCGATCACGTCCTTCAACTGCCGCACAAATAAGTTCAGCCCCATCTGCCCTTGCCGCGCAAGCCGGCGCTCAAAGCCGGTGTCGAACGTCCACGCCACTTCGGGGCGCAGATCGGGGTTGCCCACCACGTCGGGGTTGTTGATGCTGTTGTTGCCCTGGCTGGGAATGCTGCGGTCCACCAAGTCCCAGATGTTCGGGTTGCGCGTGACGCGCGCCAGGTTGGCGCGGAACTGCAGGTTCTCGTCCACCGGTGTTCGCACGTGCAGCGATGGCTGCAAGAAATGCGTGCTGCGCTGGCTCAGCAGCGTCGCGTCGTTGCTGCTGATGGTCAGCGACTCATAGCGCAGCCCGGCGGTTAGCGTGGTATTGGCGGGCAGTTCCCACTCGTTCTGCCCCCACAGCGCGTTGCGTTGTGTGGCCACGCCAATGTTCATTTGCTGGGGCAGCGTGCTGCCAGATGTGGTCTGGTTGTCCACACTCACGCGGCGGTGTTCGGCCAACACACCGGCGCTCCACAACAGCGGGCTTGCGGTGCCGGTGAGTTTGCTGCTGAAGGTCTGGATGCGGTCTATCCGGTTGTCGTAAAAGCTATACGGCACGCTGAAATCTGGCCCGGCCGCGTAGTCCCGTTCACTGTCGCCAGTTCGGTCTACAGTGGCATGGGCTTCGCTGGCCGAGAGCGTGCTCTCCAGCTTGCTGTTGGCAAAGCGGTGCGTCCAGTCGGCTGCACCTTGTGCGTAGCGGCGATTGTTGAGGTAGTTTTCCGCTACCGTGGTTTGGTAAGGCAGTGAAGGCCTCACGGTATCAACACCGTTGCCCTGGCTGGTGTAGTCACCCGCAAAATGAAAACGGGTGAAGGTACCACGCAAGCCTAATTGGTCTGCGCCGCTCAGGCGGCCATTGACCCGGGGGAGAAACGCCAGGTTCGAGCTCCGATAACGCCCCGCGCTGTCCGACTCCGTCGTCACGTTGCCAGCGGTGACGGTGGTTCTGTGGGTATCAGAGCCTTGCAAAAGGCCGTTGTCCGACAGCGCCACAAAGTAGGACCACGGTCGGTCGATCTCGGGCAGGGTCGGAAGCGTCGGTGTTGCGGTGGATGCGGCTGACGCATCTGGCGCTTCTACGGGCGCGCCCTCTTCTGTGCCTGAAGCCGCTGGTGATGACTTTGAAGTCTGGCCACCAGCCGCTGCACCCTTACCTCCGCCCAAGGGGCCCGACTTCGAGAAAAACGCCTGCCCCGCTTCACGCCCCCAGACCCGGTTGTCCGTCAAGCGAATCGTCGTCTCGCGCTGTACCGTGGCCTGGCGCAGCACCAAGTTCAACGTGCCCGCCGTAGCGCCCGCAAACTCTGCGGTGGGCGCGCGCATCACCTCTATGCGCTCCAGCATTTCAGAGGGCAACTGGTCCAGCGCCAGTTGCGCACCGCCGTTGGCCACACGCTGGCCGTCGACCAGCAGTTGCGTGGCGCTACGTTCCATGCCGCGCATGCGAATTTCGACGCTACCGTTGGCGTTGGTGGTGACCTGCACACCCGGCAATTGCCGCAGCACGTCGGCTACCGAAAAAGCACCCAGTTGTTCGATGTCTTGGCGGTCCACTGTGACCATGGAACCGGCCGCAAAAAAGCGCTCCTCGATGGAACGCCGCGCCGTCACGTTGACGGTGTCGAGCTGCCGGTTTTCAGTATCGCCACGGTCATCGGGCATGCCTTGCGCGCTGGCCACACAAGGCAGCAACAAGACCCAGAGGCCGGATTTCAGCAGAGCACGCAAGGACGGGCGCAGGGCAAACGGTGGCACTTGGTTGGTCATCGTGAACCCTTACGGGAGACAGTTTGTTATGAGTTTTTGGTCGCCAGTATAGGGTTGCCTATCGTTGTTTCAGATGACATCGCACCACGTGATTTCCCGCAACCAACCAGCATCGATTGGCTAGTTCTGCCGCCACGGCAAGCCCTGCAGCCGCCATCCGCCAATGTGGCCGCGCTGGGCCTGGCCATCCGGGTCACCTTCAAACCCTTCCAGAATGTTGTAGGCCTCAAGCCCCAATTCTGTGGCGCGTTTGGCCGCAGCTACCGAGCGCACACCACTGCGGCACAGCAGGAGCAGCTTGCGGCCATCGGCTACCGCCGCCCGCACACCAGCGTCGAATGCCGGGTTCAACGCCATGCCGGGCCACTGCTTCCAGGCCAAGGGCACGGCGCCGGGCACAAAACCCACCCACTCGCGCTCGGCGTCGGTGCGCACATCCACCAGCACGGCCTGGCCGTCTTGCCACCAGCGGTAGGCCAACGCGGCGGGCACATCACCTGCGTAGCCGGTGGCCGGGCGTACCGCCATGGCATGCGTTGTGCTGCCAGCGGTTGCAGACGGCTCACCCACCGCATCGTGCCGCAGGCCAGAATGCAAATTGGCCGGCACGGCCTCGTCGATGCGCGCGGGGCGCGGCAGGTTCAGCGCATGCATGATGGCCACAAACTCAGCCTCGGTCTTGCCGGCCACGCGCGCATTGGATTTTTTCTCGGTGCCGATGGTTGAGCTGTGGCGGCCGTTGTAGTCATGCGCCGGCCAGACCACGGTCTCTTCCGGCAGTTTGAACAACACCTCGGTCAGGCTGTGGTACAGCGCATGTGCGCTGCCCGATTGAAAGTCGGTGCGCCCGCAGCCGTTGATCAGCAAGGCATCACCCGTGAACACGTTTCCGCGCCACAGGTAGCTCATGCTGCCGGCGGTATGGCCAGGCGTGTGCAACACCTGCAGCGTCTCGTCACCAAACTTCAGCGTGTCGCCATCCACCAGTTGCGTGGCGGCTGTGGTGATACCGCAGCCGCTGGGTGCGGCCGTACGCGCGCCCGCATGTTCAGCCAGCAAACCGGCGCTGGTGATGTGGTCGGCATGCGCGTGGGTCTCCACCGTCCATGCCAGGTGCACGCCGTGTTTTTGCAACTCGGCCAGGTCGCGCTCCAGTTGCTGGTCGACCGGGTCGATGATCAGCGCGCTGCGCGTCTGCGGGTCGACCAACAGGTAGGTGTAGGTGCTGGAGGCGGGATCGAAAAGCTGGATCGGGCTGCAAGATGAACTCATGGCGTGGCCTCGGGTACAGCGGGGCGCCCTTGAGTTGATAGATTTTTAGAATGCCTACCAATAACAATTAATGACTTTTGACAATTAAATGAAATTCGTATCATGCCATTCACCTTATTTTGTTTGGATGATGATGAAATTAACTACTTGCAAAATCATTTGTGCGGCGCTGTTCATTGCACCAATTCTTACTATGGCGGCAGATTATCCCGATAAACCTGTACGTTTGATCGTGCCTTATCCACCGGGCGGTGCTTCAGATACGGTGGCCAGGTTTTTGGGGCAACAGCTTTCAACCCGATTGAATCAACCTTTTATTGTTGAAAACAAACCCGGTGCTACAGAACAGATTGCGGCAGGCTATGTCGCCAAATCTCCAGCCGACGGTTATACGATATTACTCGCCTCCACGGCGGGCTTGTCTGTCAATCCAACCCTGTACAAAGGCAAGCTGCCTTATGCCCCCGAGCAGGACTTCGCGCCGATCGTCCAGGTGGTCACGCTTCCCAGCATTGTGATGGTGAACCCGAGTTTGCCGGTTAAAACATTTGATGAGTTAACCACCTATATCAAATCGTCTCCCACCCACCTGACGTATGCCTCCAGCGGCGCTGGCAATCCAAGCCACCTGGGCATGGAGCTGTACAAACGGACCGCAGGTGTCGACGTGACCCACGTGCCCTACAAAGGTGGCGCACCGGCGATGCAGGATTTGATGTCTGGCCAAGTGGCGATGATGATGGCCATTGGCCCCGAATCCATGCCCATGGCCAAGGCCGGAAAGATGAAGGCGCTGGCCATCACTACCGCCAAACGCTCCGCCGCCTACCCTGGCCTGCCCACGGTGTCAGAGTCCAGCGGGTACAGCAGTTTTGAGCTTTTGCATTGGTTTGCCTTGGTGGCACCCGCTAAAACGCCTGCGCCCGTCATTACGCGCTTGAATCAAGAAATCAACGAAATCTTGAATCAAAAAGAAAACCGCGAAAAACTCATTGGCTTGGGCATGGAAATTGACGGCGGCACACCACAGCGTTTGGCAGACACCATCAAGAAAGACCGCTTGAAATGGGAAAAAGTAATAAACGATGCCAACATCCAGCTCGATTAAATCAGTATTTTCATTTAAAACAGAAGCTCAATTTAATATGCTACTTCAAGGCACTGGCGTTTTAATTACATCCATGCAGGTTCTTCCCGAGGAAGATGCTGATTTCAATGAATGGTTCGATAAAGAGCATTTACCCGAGCGCGTAGCCATTCCTGGTTTTCTGGATGGGCGGCGTTACGAATCCACCAACGGCTCGGGCCGGTATTTGCAAATCTATAACACCGTTGATTTCGCGGCACTGGACAGCGCGGCGTACCACCAGGTCCTGGCCCATCAGACCGATTGGTCCAAGCACCATATTCCGCGTTTTATCCGCCCGACCCGCGTGGTCGGGCAATTGGTCGAAAGCCGTGGATATGCGCGCGGCGCGGCGGTCACGCTGATCAGATTGCGCCCCAAAAAAGGCGTGTCCATGCTGCCGGCGCTGCAGCCGGGCCGGCGCCTGGTGGAAGCCCCAGGCGTCTCGGCCGTGCACTTCGTGGAGGGAGATGCCGAACTGTCCAAACCGCTGATGACGGATGTGCCCTACGTCGGCAGCGAAGACGGCTACATCATCGTCGAGACGTCCAGCGTGGCCGCCGGTGAGCGCATCGCCAGCCAGTGGGACATCTCGGTAGAAGCCTACGGCGAGCTGGTCGACATGGCCACCTACCGCTACCGGCTGGACGTGAGCGCGCCAGTCAAATCGTAGAAACCTGCCCTTCTGGCTGCCCCACCAAGGCATCGAGCGGGGTTTGCTCGGCTGCGCGCACATCTGGCAAAAAGAACCGGGTGAGGGCCAGGTTGCGTTGCGCAATGTCGCGCAGCCGGGCAGTCGTGGCGCTGTGGTGGTGCGCCGGAAATGACAAGTAGTACGCCACGGCGGGCAAGGCCGGTTGGCTGTCGAGCACACGCATGGCGCCAGACGCCAAGTGCTCTCGCACGATAGACACCGGCAACACTGCGATCGCATGGTCAGACAGCACCAGCGACAGCATCAACGACAAAGAGTTGCAGCGGCTGAACTCCTCGGTTTCAAAGCCGCCCGACTTCAGCCACTTGGCCATGGAGTCGTTCAACGTGGACGGTGGCGGGTTGCACACGATGCGGTGCGTGATCGCCTGCTCTGGCGTGAACGGCCCAGGCAACACCGCCGCATCACGCGCGGCCACCCATTGGTGTTCAGTCCATCCCAAGAAAAGACTGGTGACGTTGGCCTGGTCGCTGCGGCCGGTGTGCAGCGCCATGTCGAGCTCTCCGTGGTTGATTTTCTGCAGCAGCTCGGCGCCGCCACCCACCTTCAGATCCACGCGCACGCTGGGGTGTGTTTCCTTCAGGTCTCGCAGAATGTGCGGCATGCCGACGATGGCGCAGGATTCGTCTACTCCGATGCGGATCAGCCCGCTGATGGAGTCGGTCAAATCAAGCCGCGCCATTTCCTGCGCAGACGCGAGCACGCGCTCGGCATAAACCAGCGCATTGCGGCCGGCCTGCGTGACCTGCAGGCGCTGGTTGTGGCGTTCGAACAGCTTGATCGACATCTGGTCTTCCAGCTCTCGAATGCGGTTGGAGACTGCAGGCTGGGTCAGGCTGAGATGTTTCGCCGCAGCGTGTACGGTGCCGAGGCGAGCGGTACACGCAAATGCTTGCAGTTGGCTTAACGTAAATCTCATCGATGCAAATCTCGTGGCGATGTCATGGCAATTTTTAACCGACAGCTTACGACGAATGACGCAGCTTGAGGATAGGGTGCAAGGCGCGTGCCAATCACCCCTTCATCACCAACTGATCACCCACTGAAAAGCGCCGCCGCAAAGTCGCTCAACACAATGAAGAACGGACGCCGCAGCGTCCGTGATGGTGATCCCTGACCTGCGCGCAGCTACTGCGGCGTGATCTTTGCGGTCTTGACGAGACGCTCGTAGTTCTCGGCATCTTTGCGGATGAACTCGCGGAAGTCTTCGGGCGAGCCGTCGGCAGGAATCAGCGAGGTTTCTTCCAACTGCTTGCGCAAATCGCCGCGCAGGGCTGCTCTGATGGTGGCATTGAGTTTGTCGACGATGGGCTTGGGTGTACCGGCCGGTGCGGCAATGCCGGTCCACGTCACCACTTCAAAGTTGGGCAAGCCCGCCTCTTTCATCGTAGGCACATCCGGCAGCAACGGTGAACGTTGTCCGCTGGTGATGGCCAAGGCGCGCAGCTTGCCGCTTTTGACGTATGGCAGCGCGGTGGGCGATGTGTCGAACAAGAAGTCGATCTGCCCGCCCATCAAATCTGTCAGCGCAGGCGCGCCGCCTTTATAGGGCACGTGCAGCAATTCCACTCCGGCTTGCTGCATCAGCACTTCGGCAGAGAAGTGCTGTGCCGACCCCACACTCGCGCTGCCAAAGGTAAGCTTGCCGGGCTTGGCCTTGGCCTGTGCAATCAGCTCCTTCAAGTTCTTCGCTGGAAAGCTTGGGTTTACCACCAGGATATTGGGCTGATCCACCACCCGCATCACCGGCGCAAACACTTTCTGCGGGTCGAATGGCGGGTTGGCGTAGAGATACTGGTTGGCGGCAAACACGCCCGCGCTGCCCACCAACAGCGTATAGCCGTCGGGCGCCGACTTAGCAACAAAATCCGCACCGATATTGCCCGATGCACCAGGCTTGTTGTCGATGATGAAGGGTTGCTTCAAGGTGTCGGACAAGCTTTTGCCTACCAGGCGGGCCACCAGGTCCACACTGCCGCCTGGTGGGAACGGCACGATCAAACGCACCGGCTTGACCGGATAGTCTTCGGCCATCGCCATGTGGCTCACGGCGACCAGAGAGAGTGCCAGAATTTTCTTAAGCATCGACGACCTCTAGAAGGCTGGTGTTGACAGGGCGAACCACTTCTTCCATCGCGGCAGCTACCGCCAGCAGGCGCTGGTCGTCCCACGCGCGCCCCACAAGCTGCAAGCCAATCGGGCGGCCATTTGCATCGAAGCCGGCGGGCAATGACAGCGCACAAAGCGCCAACAGATTCATCGGCCGGGTGAAGTGCACCGGCGCCTGGCTGTGGTCTACCTCTTCAATCCGTGGCGCGGTGCAAGCGGTGGTGGGCATCACCACGGCCGAAATGTCCAGCCGGTCCATGGTCTGGGCAAACTGCAGCTTCCACTGGGCGGCTGTTTCCTGTGCATGCAAATAGTCCACCGCCAGGGTGGTGCTGGCGGCCACCAGGCGCGGACGCACCGACGCGTCGATGGGCGCGTCGGCATCTGCCAGAAAACGCGCGTTGGCCGCAGCGCCTTCGGTGATCATGATGGCATTCGTCACGCTTTTGAAAGCTTCAATCGCCACCGGAAATTCGAATGGCACCAGGGTGTAGCCGGCCTGCGCCAACTGCGCCAAGTTGGTGGCGTAAGCGCGGGCCACATCGGGTTGCAGTGCCGAGAGTTCGTTCGGCAGCAGGTGGCCCACCCTTTTGGACGCAGCAGGTTCTGTGCCGGCTGCTTGAGGCGTGGGCAGCAGCGCCTCAAAGCAGATGCGTGCGTCGTCAATGGAACGCGTGAGCACACCCACGCTGTCCAGGCTCTGGCTCAGCGCAAACACACCTTGCCTAGGCAGCGCGTCAATCGTCGGTTTGAAGCCCACGATGCCGCAGAAGGCCGCCGGCACGCGCACTGAGCCGCCCGTATCGGTGCCCAGCGCCCAAGGCACCAGATTCGCGGCCACAGCCACGGTAGAACCGCTGCTGGAGCCACCGGGTACCAATGTCACATCAGGCGAGCCGCAGGGGTTGCGTGGTGTAGGCATGTGTTGGTTGGTGCCCCAGGAGCCCAGCGCAAACTGCACCAGGTGCGTCTTGCCCACGATGATGGCGCCGCAACGTTCAAGTTGCTCCACGACTTCGGCATTTTGCGGGGCCACGTTCTGCAGCAGCAGGGGCGAGCCCGCCGTGGTGGCCTTCCCCTTCATGTCGAACAAGTCCTTCAGCGCGACCGGAATGCCGTGCAGCGGCCCCTTGTCTATGCCAGACGCCAGCTCTGCATCGGCCCGCGTGGCAGCCTTGAGAGCTTCTTCTTCAAACACGGAAATGAAGCATTGAAATGTGGAGTCAAAGCGGGCGATGCGTTGCAGGCAATCCTTTGTGAGATCGACGCTGGAGGTTCTTCCGGAACGCAGGTCGGCGGCAATGTGTGCAAGAGAGGGAAACGCGGCGGGCTTCTGGAGGGTCTTTGAAGTCATGAAGTGGCTCGGGTAGTGTTGTGCAAGGTGGTGCCAAGAATGTCGGGGTAGGGTTCCCCGTTTCTCAACTTGATCAGGGTTCCGATTTCTCGCTCTTGCAGTGCGATGGCCTGCAAGGCAGCGCTCTCGATCTCGTGTGGTGGCAAAACGAGGATGCCGTTTTCGTCGGCCAGGATGGCGTCGCCAGGCCGCACGGTCACGCCGCCACAGCTCACCGGTACACAAAATGCGCCTCGAAGACCTTCGCTGCGGGTGGTGCGCGCACTCAGTCCCCGGGCCCAGATGGGCAGGCCGATGTCACGCAGTTCCTGAATGTCGGTGACGCAGCCGTCAACAATGACGCCCACCGCGCCGCGGACGCTGGCCGCCAGTGCGCTGGCGCCGCCAATGCAGGCGATGGCGTCGTCACCATCGCGGTCGACCACCAGAAAGTCGCCGGGCCGCAACTGGCCGAGCGCATGGTGCAGCACCGAACCGTCCAGGCCGTGCAGCCTGACCGTGACGGCCGTGCCCACGGTTCTGGGCACGGTGTTAAGGGCATTGACGCGGCGATGGATGAAACCGTGCTCGCGAAAATGGCCAATGGTGGCGGGTTCGGCTTGCGCCAACAGCCGCAGTACACCGGGGTCAAGAGGGCTTGGCAGTGCCCCGATTTCAATGGCGTTGTGTGGAGTCGTTGAGGTCATGCAACGATTCTAGAAATGACACTTCGCCACCGATACTGATGAATTCTGAGGATGGTTGATATGAAAAGCTTATCAACACACCCGAGCCGCACCGGCTCCTCTACAGGGGACCTAGAGCGCGTCGAACAAGCCGGGGCCCTGCCCTAATACCGCGCGCTCAATCTCCAACATGCGCAATTTTGTGTTGAGCCCACCAGCAGCCGAGAAACCACCCGCCCCGCCCTGCGCGGCCAGCACGCGGTGGCATGGCACCACCGGCGCGAAGGGGTTGAAACCCAGCGCCTGGCCAATGGCGCGCGCCGAACCCGGGGTTTGCAAAGCCTCGGCCATGGCGCCGTAGGTGGTGGTTTGGCCTGGCGGGATTTGCCGCGCCAGAGCGAACACACGTTGGTAAAACGGCGAGATGCCGTACATGTCGAGCGGGATGTCTTGCAGGTCGTCCACCGCACCATCGAGCAACGCGGCGATGCGGTTCATGGCGAACTGCACCTCGGGTGGTGGCTTCGCCTCCACGCTGCCGGGTGCACGGCTGTGGATGCGTTGCAACGCACGCTCGGCATTCACTTCCGGCAGTTGCACGGCGCACAGCCCAGCTTCACCCCAGGCCACGCCGCAGCGGCCCAGAGCGGTATCAAAAAAGGCGTGGTGTACGGTTGACGACATGGTGCGTTTTACTATCAATTCAGAAGCTGCCGCTGCATACCTACAGCGCGCCAGAGGCCGATTTCTCTTAAGACTTCTGTCCAGCCCGCAACGCAGCGCGCAGTTGCTCCCCCAGCTCGGGCTTGTGCGTAAACGGGTCGCTGGGGTTGCGGCTTTGCATGATGTCTTCCAGCCGAGTTTGCACCGCGCCCAAGGCCTGTGGGTGGCTGAAGATGTAAAACTGGCCAGCGGCCAATGCATTGAACACCAGTTGCGCCACGTCGCTGGCCGAAACCTTGCCGGCGGCCACGGCCTTGTCGATCATCGCCTGGCCTACGCGCTGGCTTTGGGTGGCCACATCTGCGGCCTCTGACGCTGGCCGGTTGCGTTCGCTGTGGTGAATGCCGGTGGGCACAAAGTACGGGCACAACACGCTGGCGCTGACTTGGGCTGTCACCAGGCGCAGGTCTTGGTAGAGCGTTTCCGTCAGGCTCACCACCGCGTGTTTGCTCACGTTGTAGATGCCCATGTTGGGGGGCGCCAACAGGCCGGCCATGCTGGCGGTGTTGACGATGTGGCCACGGTAAGCCGGGTCGGCCTGCGCGGCGGCCAGCATCATCGGCGTAAACAGCCGCACGCCGTGCACCACGCCCCAGAGGTTGACGCCCAGCACCCATTCCCAGTCGCGAACCGAGTTCTCCCACACCAGGCCGCCCGCGCCCACACCGGCGTTGTTGAAGACGAAATGCGGCGCGCCAAAACGTTGTTGCACGGCTTGGGCCAGCGCCTCCATCTGCGCCGCGTTCGACACATCAACCCGACGCGCCAACACCTGCGCGCCTGCCGCCGTGAGTTCAGCCTCTGCCCGATCGAGTGCATCCTGCTGCACATCCACAAGCACCAGGTTCATACCGCGCGCGGCGCCGATGCGCGCACATTCCAGGCCGAAGCCCGAGCCGGCGCCGGTGAGCACGGCGGTTTTGCCTTTGAGGTCTGCGAGCATGACGGTTGTCTCCGTTATTGTTTTGACTGCTGGCCGAACGCGCTGAAATTTGAGCCGGTGCTTAAATTCAGGTTGAGGCCTCAGCCTTCTTCAGCACATAACCCACGCGCGGAAAGTGCACATGCACTGTGCCCGCGCGCTCGTCTTCGCGGCGCAGCGTGTAGTGCATGCGCGTGGCGGCGAGCAGTTCGCCTTCGGTGGCTTCATGGCCAAAGATTTCGGCGGTGATCGTCACGCGGCTGCCCAGCGGAATGCCGTGTTCGTCGACAAACGGCTCGTCGGCCAAAGGTGCCGGGGTGCTGGCGGCAGCCACGGCAATCGCATCCAGCGGGCTCAGGTCTTCAGGCTTGCCGTGACCCAAGGCGGCGATGGCGTCCATCCAGGTCAGCACGGCGGGCGTGGCGTCCAGAATGTCGGCCATCACGGGGTTGGTGACGCGGCTGAACCACAGAGGATGGTAGGCCGCGAAGTCGGCCAGCGAAGGAGCATCACCCAGCAAAAAAGGCTTGTCGCTGAGCATGTTGGCCAAGCGGCGCAGGTAGCTTTTGTAGGCGGCCGTGGCGTCACCGGGGCGCAGGCGGGTCATGCCCACGGCCATGGCCGCGCGGTCTTGTCCGAAGGCCTTGGCCACTTCCACAGGCGCACCGGCAAACAACGCGGCCGCGCCTTTGGGGCTCAGGTTGTAGGCCATGGCGGCCCAGAACAAAGTGGTGTCGGCCCACTGCGCGACGATGCGTGTGGCGCCCTTCACCGCTGGTGGGTACAAGGTGGGCGAGGCGGCGCGGTGCTCCAGCACGTCGCAGATGAGTGCGGTGTCGCAATACACGTCCGCACCGATCTGCAGCACTGGCGCGCGGCGGTAGCCGCCGGTCAACGCCTGCAACTCGGGCTTGGGCATGATGCGCGGCATCAGCACCGACTTGTAGGCGAGTTGTTTGTAGCCCAGCACCGCGCGGATTTTTTCACCGAACGGCGACGTGGGGTAATGGTGCAGGATCAGGTCGGACATGGGGCGCTCCTCAGAACTTAGATCAGCTTGACCAGTTGTTTGCCGAAGTTCTTGCCCTTCAGCAAGCCAAGAAACGCCTCGGGCGCGGCCTCAATGCCTTGGGCCACGGTCTCGCGGTATTTGATCTGGCCGGTGGCCACACCCTTGCCGAGTTCGGCCAGCGCTTCGGGCCACACGTCCATGTGTTCACCAACGATGAAGCCTTGCAGCTTGAGCCGCTGCGTCAACAGCAAGGATGGGTTGGCCAACGCCATGGGCTGGCCGTCGTAGCCGGCAATCATGCCGCACAGCGCGATACGGCCGAAGGCGTTCATGCGCGAGAGTACAGCCTCCAGCACCATGCCGCCGACGTTTTCAAAGTAGCCATCCACACCATCAGGTGCGGCTTCTTTCAAGGCCAGCGACAGCGAACGCGCATTGGCGTGCGCCTTGTAGTCGATGCAGGCATCGAAGCCGAGTTCATCGACCACATAACGGCATTTGTCTGGCCCACCGGCAATGCCCACCGCGCGGCAACCGCGCGACTTGGCGAGTTGCCCCACCACGCTGCCTACGGCGCCACTGGCGGCGCTGACCACCACGGTCTCGCCGGCCTTGGGTTCGCAAATGCGCATCAGGCCATACCAGGCGGTGACGCCGGGCATGCCCACCGGGCCGAGGTAGGCGCTGAGCGGCACGTGCGTGGTGTCCACCTTGCGCAGGTAGCCGATCTGCGTGGCATCGACCACCGCGTACTGCTGCCAGCCACCGATGCCGACCACGTGGTCGCCCGCCTTGAAACGTTCGTTGCGGCTCTCCACCACTTCGCCCACGGTGCCGCCGATCATCGGTGTGCCCAGGGCTTGTGGTGCTGCGTAGCTCTTGCTGTCGTTCATGCGGCCACGCATATAGGGATCGAGGCTCAGGTAGTGGTGGCGCACCAGCACCTGGCCGTCTTGCAGCGCGGGCGTCTCTACGGTGACGAGTTTGAAGTTGCTGACGGTGGCTTCGCCTTGGGGGCGGTTGTCGAGCAGGATTTGTTTGTTTTGGGCCATGGTGGGTGTGCGGAAAAATGTTGGGGAAGCACCAACCGGTGACGCGAAAGCGCTCAGTCGGTGGCGGGGTGTTGGTTGGCCGAATCGGCGCTATTCGTGGCGTCTTGCGCTTGCGCGGGTGGACGCTGCACGTACTTGAACGTGCCAGTGGCCTGGGCGCATAGGCGGCCCTGGACGTCGAGTAATTGAGCCTCGGTAAAGGCCATCTTGGTCGTGCGGTGCAGCAGCTTGCCCACGCCGCGCAGCGCGCCCTTGGCGGGCTGCATGAAGCTGGTTTTCATCTCGATGGTGACCACCCCCATCTCGGGCTGCACGCTGCGCGCCGCCGCCGCCATGGTCACGTCCATCAAGGTCATGATGGCGCCGCCGTGGGTCACGTTGAACGAGTTCATGTGCTCGGGGCGCGGGTTGAAATCGATTTGCGATTGGCCGTCTTCAAAACGCATCAGCTCAAAGCCGAGATGGTCGACAAACGGAATGGGAACGCCAAAACCCAAAGACATAGCACTAACCTCCGATGACTGCACTCACACCGCCGTCCACCGCCAGCCACTGGCCGGTAATGTGTTTGCCCGCGTCGCTGGCGTACAGCAACGCCAAGCCTTTTAAATCTTCGTCGTCGCCCAGGCGGCGCAAGGGCGCGTGGGCGGCCATCTTGTCCTCGCCCAACTGCTCGATCAACGCGCTGGCCATCTTGGTCTTGAAGAAGCCAGGGCAAATGGCGTTGACGCGGATGCCATAGCGCCCCCACTCCGCCGCCAGCGCGCGGGTGAAGTTGATCACCGCGCCCTTGGAGGTGTTGTAGGCAATGGTCTGCATCTCCACCGGGTTGCCGGCCAGCCCCGCGATGGAGGCGATGTTGATGATGCTGCCGCGCTTGCGCTCGATCATGCTGAGCTTGGCGACCTGCTGGCTCAGCAAAAAATAGCCACGCACGTTGAGGTTCATCACCTTGTCCCACGCGGCCACGGGGTGCGCCTCGGCCGGAGCGCCCCAAGAGGCGCCGGCGTTGTTGATCAGGATGTCGATGGCGCCAATGCGGTGCAGTGTTTCGCTCACCAAGTGCTCGATGTCAGCCTCTTTGCCGCAGTCGGCGGCCATCCAGCGTGTGTCGATACCCAGGTCTTGCAACGAGGCCGAGGCTTCTTCCAGATCGCCCGCCTTGCGCGAGGTGAGCATGATGCGCGCGCCGGCCTCGCCCAGCGCCTGCGCCATTTGCAGGCCCAGGCCGCGCGAGCCGCCGGTGACCAAAGCGGTCTTGCCTTTGAGGTCGAAGAGTTGTTGCACGGCACGGGTCATCGCTTGTCTCCTATTGAATTTTTATCTGGGGCATCGGCGCGGCAACGCTTGGCCTAAACGACGTAGTCCATGCACTGGCGCGTGTCGCGTGTGGCGCCGATAAAGGGTTTGAGTGCCACGTGTTGCGGATGGTTTTGGTACGCGTCCAGTGCGGCCTGGTCGACGAACTCGGAGTACAACGCCAGATCCTCGGTGGTCTCGCAACCGGGCTGCGCGGTGATGACTTCAAACTTCAGGATGCCCGGCACCAGGTTGGCACAGGCTTCGAGCAGTGCGCGGGCCTTGGCGGTGTTTTCGGCGCGTGTGGCGCCCCCGGCGTGTTCTTTGAATTTCCAGAAGACGATGTGTTTGATCATGCTGATAAGTAAAAGCTAGTCGGGAGTGACCTTGAGGCGTGAACGCACGTAGATGAGCGCAAAGCCCACCACGGCCACCACGCCACCGAACCACGACAAAGAGGTGCCAAGGGCTACATCTGTGCGCTGTGTAAACAGGCCGAGGATGAAGGTCAACAGGCCCCCGTAAACCAGCACCCAAATGAGGTTTTGCAGGCGCTTGATGTTTTTGGCTTTGGTCATGGATGGCACTGTACTAAAAACAATCCTCAGGCATGTTGGCGCAGGTCAAATCGCCCTGTTGCACCACGTTGAGCCAGGCGCCAATCTTCGGTAGTTCGTAAGCATAGAAGTAGGCAGTGGCGTAGCTTACACCTGCGCTTGGCGACGATGCATCTTCCGCCGCCTGTGTGCTCGCACAGCAAGCCACGTCCAACCAGATCCACGCCAGCACCACGTGGCCAAAAGCTTGCAGGTAAGGCACGGCGTTGGCCAAGGCCTGCCTGGGGTCGCCAGAGCCCCAAGCCAACTCTGTGGCGTGAAGCACTTGCTGCCATGCCGATTTCAATGCGAGCGCGTTGGTCTGCAATGCGGCCACATCACAGGCTTTGGCCACCGTGGCGTGAATGCGTTCGGTCAGCAACTGCAAGCCACGGCCCTGCTCCATCAACACTTTGCGGCCCAGCAGGTCGGCAGCCTGGATGCCGTGTGTGCCTTCGTGGATCATGTTGAGGCGGTTGTCGCGCCAGTATTGCTCGACCGGGAAGTCGCGTGTGTAGCCGTAGCCGCCGTGCACCTGGATGGCAAGCGAATTGGCTTCCAGGCACCACTCGCTAGGCCAGCTTTTGGCGATAGGCGTCAGCACTTCCAACAGCAAGCGGGCCACGTCGGCCGCTGCAGCATCGGCCGTGTGTTGCTCGTCGACCAACCGCGCGCAATACAACTCCAGTGCCAGCGCACCTTCGCAGTAAGCCTTCTGCGCCAACAGCATGCGTTTCACGTCGGCATGTTCGATGATGCGCACGGGCGGCTTTGCCACATCTTTACCTGCCGCCCCCACAGGCCTGCCTTGCGTGCGGTTACGCGCATAGTCCAGCGAGGCGTGGTAACCGGCCATGCCGAGCATGGTGGCCGCCATGCCCACGCCAATACGCGCCTCGTTCATCATGTGGAACATGCAGCGCAAGCCCTCGCCGGGCTGGCCTACCAGGTAGCCCACGGCACCGGCGCGGCCGTCCACCGGGTATTTGCCTTCGCCAAAATTCAACAGTGTGTTGGTGGTGCCGCGCCACCCGAGCTTATGGTTGAGGCCCGCGAGCGCCACGTCGTTGCGCTCGCCGGTGAGTTGGCCGTGCACATCAACCATGTGCTTGGGCACGATGAACAACGAGATGCCACGTGTGCCCGCAGGCAACTTGCCGTGTTCGTCCGGAATTTTCGCCAGCACGATGTGGACGATGTTTTCGGTCAACTCGTGGTCGCCCGCCGAAATCCACATCTTGTGGCCCACGAGGCGGTAGCGCGGGCCCAGTGCGTCTGCGGCAAACGCGTCACCATCGGGCACAGCGCGCGTGGTGATGTCGCCTAGGCTCGATCCTGCCTGCGGCTCCGACAGGCACATGGTGCCGGCCGAGCGGCCAGAGAATTCATTGTGGGCAAACACCTGCTGCTGCAGCGGCGTGCCGTGCACCATCAGCAGGTTGGCGTTGCCGGTGGTCAGCAAGCTGGCGTTGATGCTGACCGAGGCCATGGCGAAGAAGCTGTTGGCCGCCGCCTGCACGCTGTAGGGCAACTGCATGCCGCCGATGGCGTAGTCTTGCGCTGCAGCCAACATGCCGGATTCGGCGTAGGCACGGTGCGCGGCGTGGGTGGCTTCGGGCAGGAGAACCCGCTCGCCATCGAAGTGCGGCTCTTGGGTATCGACCGTGCGGTTGTGGGGTGCGTATTTGTCGCGGGCGATGCGTTCGCAGGTTTGTAGCACGGCATCGAAAGTCTCACGCGAATGGTCGGCAAAACGCGGGCGCTGGTTCAGCGTCTCGACATCCAGCCAGTCGAACAGCAGGAAGTCGAGCGTGCGGCGCAGCGTCAAGCGGAGGCCTCTTTAGTTGTAGCCTCTTTTGTCTTAGCCTCTTTGCTTGCTGCCTCTTTGGACGGCAAGCGTGAGATGGTGCCTTGGGCCAGTGCGCAGAGTTTTTCAACGCCCGCAGTGACAGCAAATACCTCACACGTACACACGGCCTGCGAGGCCCCCACGTGCACCGCGTGGGCGCGGGCCACCAAGCGCTCGCCCACGCCGGGGCGCACGTAGTTGATTTTGTATTCCGAGGTCACCACCGGCACTTGCAGGGCGGTGCCGCCGGCAAAGGTGAGCGCGTTGTCGGCCAGGTAGCTCAGCACACCACCGTGTGCAAAGCCGTGCTGTTGCAACAGTTGCGGCGTGAGGTCTAGTTCCAGTTCGACCTTGCCCGGGCTCACGCTGTTCAGGCGCGTGCCCAGCAGTTGGCTGAACGGCTGCTCAGCCAACACCTGCCGCGCCATGGCCACAAACTCTTCAGGTGAGACCTGGGGGCCGCTCACGCTTACAGCACCTCAAACACACCAGCCGCGCCCATGCCGCCACCAATACACATGGTGACCACCACCTTCTTCGCACCACGGCGTTTGCCTTCAATCAAGGCATGGCCGGTGAGACGCTGGCCGCTCACGCCGTAGGGGTGGCCCACAGCGATGGCGCCGCCGTTCACGTTCAGGCGGTCGGCGGGAATGCCCAGTTTGTCGCGGCAGTAGATCACCTGCACAGCGAAGGCTTCGTTCAGTTCCCACAGGTCGATGTCGTTCATCGTCAGGCCCAGGCGCTTGAGCACCTTGGGAATGGCGAACACCGGGCCAATGCCCATTTCATCGGGCTCGCAACCCGCCACGGCAAAACCGAGGAAGCGGCCCAGCGGCTTCAAGCCACGGCGGCTGGCCACGTCTTCGTTCATCACGACCACGGCGCCGCCGCCATCAGAGAACTGGCTGGCGTTGCCGGCCGAGACCAAGCCACCCGGCAAAGCCGAGCGCAGGCCTTGAATAGCTTCAACGGTGGTGCCGGGGCGAATGCCTTCGTCGGCACTGCAGGTCACTTCTTTGGTGCTGAGGCCACGCACCGGGTCGGCCAAACCCATGGTGACGGTGATGGGCGCGATTTCGTCCTTGAACAAACCAGCCTCTAACGCGGCGGTGGCACGCTGTTGGCTGGCCGCGCCGTACTCGTCCATCTGCTCGCGCGAGATGTTGTAGCGCTTGGCCACTTGCTCGGCGGTTTGCAGCATGTTCCAGTAGATCTCTGGCTTGTTCTTGTCGAGCCAGGCGTCGCGCAGCATGTGCTGGTTCATCTCTTGCTGCACGCAAGAAATGCTTTCCACACCACCGGCCACGTAAATATCGCCTTCGTTGGCGATGATGCGTTGCGCGGCCATGGCGATGGTCTGCAGGCCAGACGAACAAAAACGGTTAACGGTGGCGCCGCTGGTCGTCACCGGGCAACCGGCGCGTAAAGCCACCTGGCGTGCGATGTTCGCGCCGGTGGCGCCTTCAGGCGTGGCGCAGCCCATCAGCACGTCGTCAACTTCGGCGGCTTCGATGCCGGCGCGTTGAATCGCGTGGGCCACGGCGTGGCCGCCCAAGGTGGCGCCGTGGGTCATGTTGAAGGCGCCCTTCCAGCTCTTGGCCAGAGGGGTGCGCGCGGTGGAAACAATCACTGCTGCGGTCATGGTGCGGTCCTCAATTGAATGTCTTGCTGTCGGCAACGAGCTTGGCCAGCAGCGGCGCGGGCTGCCAGAATTTGGCGTCGTCCAGCGGGTTTTGCGCAAAGCGGTTCATGCTTTGCACCACGTTGAACAGGCCCACTTGGTCGGCGTACAACATGGGGCCGCCACGGTGGATAGGGAAGCCATAACCCGTGAGGTAGACCATGTCGATGTCGCTGGCCTTAGAGGCAATGCCTTCTTCCAGAATGTGCGCGGCCTCGTTGACCAGCGAATACACCAGGCGCTGCACGATTTCTTCGTCCGAAATTTTGCGTGGCGTGATGCCCTGCGCGGTGCGGTGATCGGCAATCATCTTTTCGACCTGCGCGCTCGGAATGGCGTCGCGCTTGCCCGCCTGGTAGTCATACCAGCCAGCGCCAGTCTTCTGGCCGTAGCGGCCCATTTCGCACAGCAGGTCTGCGGTCTTGCTGTACTTAAGGTCTGGCTTTTCCACGTAGCGGCGCTTGCGGATGGCCCAGCCGATGTCGTTGCCGGCCAGGTCGCCCATACGGAACGGGCCCATGGCAAAGCCAAACTTTTCAACCGCCTTGTCGACCTGCGCGGGCGTAGCGCCCTCTTCCAGCAAGAAGCCGGCTTGGCGGCTGTATTGCTCGATCATGCGGTTGCCGATGAAGCCGTCGCACACACCCGACACCACGGCCGTCTTGCGGATTTTCTTGGCCACCGCCATCACGGTGGCGAGCACGTCTTTGCCGGTCTTTTCGCCGCGCACCACTTCCAGCAGCTTCATCACGTTGGCGGGGCTGAAGAAGTGCATGCCCACCACGTCTTGCGGGCGCTTGGTGAAGTGGGCGATTTTGTTGACGTCGAGCGTGGAGGTGTTGGATGCCAAAATGGCGCCGGGCTTCATCACACGGTCCAGCTCTTTGAACACGGCCTCCTTCACGCCGAGTTCTTCAAACACCGCTTCAATCACCAGATCAGCCTGGCCGATTTCGTCGTAGCTCAGCGTGGTGCTCAACAGCGCCATGCGCTGCTCGTATTTGTCTTGCTTGAGCTTGCCCTTCTTCACTTGGGCTTCATAGTTTTTGCGGATGGTGGCCACGCCACGGTCTAGCGCTTCTTGCTTCATCTCCAGCATCTTCACGGGGATGCCGGCGTTCAAGAAGTTCATGGCAATGCCGCCACCCATGGTGCCCGCGCCGATGACGGCGACGGACTGAATGTCGCGCTTGGGTGTGTCTTCCGGCACATCCGGAATTTTCGACGCGGCACGTTCGGCCGCGAAGATGTGGCGCAGTGCGCGGCTCTCGGGCGTCCACATCAGATTGATGAACATTTCGCGCTCGGTGAGCATGCCCTGGTCAAACTTTTGTTTGGTGGCGGCCTCTACCGCGTCCACACACTTCAGCGGCGCGGGGAAGTTCTTCGCCATGCCCTTGACCATGTTGCGCGCAAAGCCGAAATACGCATCGCCCAACGGGTGTTTGCATGGCAGGTTGCGCACCAGCGGCAGCGGGCGGACAGAAGCAACTTCGCGCGCAAAAGCCAAGGCTTCGTCGGCCAGCGACTCCACCGAGGCCGACAGTTTGTCGAACAGCTTTTGACCGGGCACGCTGGCCAGCAATTCGCTCTTCACGGGCTCGCCGCTGACGATCATGTTCAGCGCGGCTTCAACGCCCAGCACACGTGGCAGGCGTTGTGTGCCACCAGCGCCGGGCACCAGGCCAAGCTTCACTTCAGGCAAGGCCACGCTGCAGCCAGGTGCGGCGATGCGGTAATGGCAGCCGAGCGACAGCTCCAGGCCGCCGCCCATGCACACCGAATGCACGGCGGCCACGACGGGTTTGGCCGAGTTCTCCACGGCCAGAATCACGCTGAGTAAATTGGGCTCGGCCAGCGCCTTGGGGCTGCCGAATTCCTTGATGTCCGCGCCACCCGAGAAAGCCTTGCCGGCTCCGGTGAGCACGATGGCTTTGACGGCGGCATCGGCATTGGCTTTGGCCAGTGCGTCCGTGACGGCCAGGCGGGTGGCAAAACCCAGGCCGTTGACGGGCGGGTTGTTGAGGGTGATCACGGCGATATCGCCGTGGACTTTGTATTCAGCAGTCATTCGGACACCTCGATAGTTAATAGAACGATCGTTCGTTTTTCATTGTAGAAATCTGCGTTTGCACGTCCAGCCGTTTTTGTCTCGGCAGGGACAGACTTCATGGTGGTTAACCCTAAACCCCTATCTCAAACTCCCAACCCTAAACTTCCAACCACTCGCGCCGCACCGCCGCGTTGTCCAGCAACTGCTGCGGCCGCCCTTCAAACACCACGCGGCCATGGCCCATCACCAACACACGGTCGGCGGTGCGCAAGGCAATGTCGAGCTTTTGCTCGATCAGCAAAACACCCAGGCCGCGCTGGCGCAACTCGACCAAACACTGCGCCACCTGCGCCACCACCTGCGGCGCCAAACCTTCGGTCGGCTCGTCCACAATCAACAGCTCGGGCGCGCCCATCAGGCTGCGGCCCAGGGCCAGCATTTGTTGCTCACCGCCCGACAACACACCAGCCTCGGTGTCGCGCCGCTCCAGCAGGCTGGGGAACAGCGCGTAGACATCGTCAAACGACCAGCGCAAGCGGCTGGCCTTGCTGGCATCATCCGCCTTCTGGCCGAGCAGCAGGTTTTGCTGCACCGTCAGCGCGGGAAACACGTCGCGGCTCTCGGGCACATAACCCAAGCCAAGACGCGCCATCTCGAACGTCTTGTGGCCCAACACTTCTTGTTCTTGCCAACGCAGGCTGCCCCGCGCCTGCACCAGCCCCATGATGGCCTTGGCCGTGGTGGAGCGGCCCACGCCGTTGCGTCCCAGCAGCGCAACGATTTCGCAGGGGCGCACCTGGAACGACACGCCATGCAGCACGTGACTCTGGCCGTAGAAGGCGTGTAGATCGGTGAGTTGCAACATGTGGGTCTACCTCTGATGAGCCATACCTAAGTAGCTCTCTTGTACCTGGGCATTCGCGCGCACCGCCTCGGGCACATCACACGCGATCACCTCGCCACGCACCAGCACGGCCACGCGGTCGGCCAAGCCAAACACCACGTCCATGTCGTGCTCGACCACCAGCAAGGTTTTACCTTGCGTGACCTCGCGCATCAAGGGGATGAAACGCTCGGTCTCGGCGCGGCTCATGCCGGCGGTGGGCTCGTCCAGCAGCACCACAGCGGCGCCGCCGGCACAGGTCACACCGAGTTCCAACGCGCGTTGTTCGGCGTAGGTGAGCTGGCCGGCAGGCACATTGCGCCGCGCTTCCAGGCCTAGCCTGTGCAGCCATTCTTCAACGCGCTGGTTCACTGCCGTGAGCCGCGATAAAAAGAGAAACAGGTTGTAGCGGTAGCCCATTTGCCACAACACACTGCAGCGCAGGTTGTCGAAAACGCTGAGCGTGGGGAACAGGTTGGTGATCTGGAAACTGCGCGCCAAACCACGCCGCTGAATTTGCTGCGGCGCCAAGCCGGTAATGGGCTGCCCTTGCAGCAACACCTGCCCCGCCGTGGGCGCCATACGACCACTTACCAAGTTGAACAGCGTGGATTTGCCTGCGCCGTTGGGGCCGATGATGGCGAGCCTCTCACCCGCCATTGCCGACAGGCTTGCGCCACGGATGACTTCGGTTTTGCCAAAGCTTTTGTGCAGCGCCTGGAGTTCGAGTGCGGGCTTAGCCATGGGCATCTCCTGTGCTTCCCGCACGCAAACGCATGTCGGCTTGCGCCGCTTGCCAGGCCGTGGCGAAGCGCTGCCACGCCCACCACAGCAAGCCCAGCGCCACCGCTGCACCAGCCGCCACGGCCAGCCACACCGCAACATTGCCGGTGTCCAACGGCAACCGCGCAAACATCAGCACCGGGTCGAACTCGGCGTTGAGTTGCAGGTGGTAGAGCATTTCGACCAACGCGGCCAACCCTGTCAAAGCCAGCGGTGCGGTGAGCAATAACCAAAGGTACGGCCACTTCAAACGATGCCATTGCCCCAAGCGCCAGGCCCGCATGTTTTGCATCAGCAAGCCGGCCAGCCCGCCAGGCGCGGCCATCACCATCCAGATGAACAACAGCCCCAGGTACAACAGCCAGGCTTGGCTGGCAGCGCTGAGCCAGACGAAGGCCAACACCATCAACACGCCGCCCAGCACCGGGCCAAAAAACACCGCCGAGCCCCCCAGGAACACGAACAACAAATAGCTGCCCGAGCGCTCCATGCTCAGCACTTCGGAGGTGACGATTTCAAAATTCAGCGCCGCCAAGCCACCCGCCACACCCGCAAAGAAACCCGCCACCACAAACGCGATGTAGCGCACCACTTGCGGGTTGTAGCCCACAAAGGCGGCGCGCTCCGGGTTGTCGCGCACAGCATTGAGCATGCGGCCCAGCGGCGTGCGGGTGAACAGATACAGCAATGCGGTGCAGGCCAGCGTGTAGGCGGCAATCAGGTAGTAGAGCTGGATTTGCGGGCCAAACGTGATGCCAAACGGCCGCGCGCCCGTGACGCGGTTGCCTGGAATGCCCGCCTCGCCGCCGAACACGCCAGGGAACATCAGCGACGCGGCCCACACCAGTTCACCCAGGCCAAGCGTGATCATGGCAAACGTGGTGCCTGCAGTTTTGGTGGGCAACCAACCGAGCAGCGCGGCAGACAGCAAGCCGACCGCGCCACCCACCAGAGGCAGCAAACTCACGGGAATGGGCCACTGCCCTGCCCCCACAGCATTGAGCACGTGCATGGTGCCGTAGGCACCTAGCCCGGTGAACACCGCATGGCCGAAGCTCAACATGCCGCCCTGGCCAAACAGCAGGTTGTAGCTCTGGCAGGCGATGATGGCGATGCCCATTTGCGACAACATGGTGTGGGCCAGGCTGCTACGAAACACCAGCGGCGCGGCGACCAGCAGCAAGGCATAAGCCGCCCAAGCGATGTTGCGAACGCGCGCCGACATCACTTGCGCACCCCCAGCAAACCTGCAGGGCGAAACGCCAGCATCACCACCATCAACACATACGGCAAGATGGGGGCGATCTGGCTGAGTTTGAGTTGCCAGACCGCATTGCCCCAACTCTGCGAAGAAAGCGGCCAGCCCCACTGCTGCGCCAAGCCGAGCAAGGATTGGTCAGCGGCCACGGCAAACGTCTGCAGCACGCCGATGAGCAAAGACGCCCAGAAAGCCCCGGCCAGTGAGCCCAGCCCGCCGACCACGATCACCACAAAAATGATGGAGCCCACCGAAGCTGCCATGCCCGGCTCGGTCACAAAGGCGTTGCCGCCAATCACCCCGGCCAAGCCGGCCAGCGCGGCGCCGCCACCAAACACCCACATGAAAATGCGCGGCACGTTGTGGCCCAGGGCCTCCACCATGTGCGGGTGCGTCAAAGCGGCTTGCACCACCAGGCCCACGCGGGTGCGCGTCAGGCCCAGCCAGATGGCGACCAGCATCAACACCGCCACCAGCATCATGAAGCCCCGGTACGCGGGGAAGTACATGCCGTAGAGGCTGAACAGCGCGCCGTCCAGACCCGCAGGCACGCGGTAGTCCACGGCACCACGGCCCCAGACCAGTTGAACCACCTCGTGGACGATGTACGCCAGGCCGAAGGTGACCAGCAACTCGGGCACATGGCCCAGCTTGTGCACGCGGCGCAGGCAAAAGCGCTCGAACAAGGCGCCCAAAGCCCCCACGAGCAAAGGCGCGAACACCAGCCCAGCCCAAAAGCCAAAGCGGCTGGACAGCGCAAAGCCCAAGTAAGCGCCCAGCATGTAGAAGCTGGCGTGCGCGAAGTTCAGCACGCCCAGCATGCTGAGGATGAGCGTGAGCCCCGAACTCAGCATGAACAGCAGCAAGCCGTAGCTCACGCCGTTCAGCAAAGAAATAAGTATGAATTCCATCGACCCGATTCATGAGGCAGCGCCTCAAACACCGGGCGCCGCAAAGGGGTCAACTGTAGCGGGGCTGGAAGGCGATTAGCTTCAGCCCTCCGCCACCTTTACAGGCCAGGCAATTTATAGCCGGCGAGTTGCTCGCGCAGCTTGGTCTTGAGCATCTTGCCGGTAGCGCCCAGCGGAATGGCGTCGACAAACACCACGTCATCGGGGATCTGCCACTTGGCGGTCTTACCTTCGTAAAACGCCAGCAGTTCTTCGCGCGTGACCGTGGCCGCGGGCTTCTTAGCAACGACCAGAATCGGCCGCTCGTCCCACTTGGGGTGGAACACACCAATACACGCGGCCATGGCCACAGCGGGGTGCGCCACCGCAATGTTTTCGATGTCGATGGAGCTGATCCACTCGCCGCCGGACTTGATCACGTCCTTGCTGCGGTCGGTGATTTGCATGTAGCCGTCGGCATCGATCGTGGCCACGTCGCCGGTGGGGAACCAGCCACGGCCGTCGGCGTCTTTGATCAGCACGTTGGCGTTATCGCCTTTGTAGTAGCCGGCCACCGTCCATGGGCCTTTGACCAGCAGGTCACCATAGGCTTTGCCGTCCCAGGGCAGCTCGGTGCCGTCGCCATCGACAATCTTCATGTCCACACCGAAGATGCCACGGCCTTGCTTCAGGCGGATTTTCATTTGCTGGTCGGCGGGCAAATCCAGGTGTTTGTTCTTCAGCGTGCACAAGGTGCCGAGCGGGCTGATTTCGGTCATGCCCCAGGCGTGCAGCACTTCCACGCCGTAGTCGTTTTGGAAGGCGTTGATCATGGCCGGTGGGCAGGCGGAGCCGCCAATCACCGTGCGCTTCAGCGTGGAGAAACGCAGGCCGTTGGTCTGGATGTGGCCCAGCATCATTTGCCACACGGTGGGCACACCGGCGGCGAAGGTCACTTTTTCGGCTTCGATCAGATCAAATACCGATTTGCCGTCCATGCCCGGGCCGGGAAACACCACTTTGGCCCCCGTGAGCGCCGCCGCGTAAGGCAGACCCCAGGCGTTGACGTGGAACATGGGCACCACAGGCAACACGGCGTCGCGGGCGCTCAGGCACATCACATCGGGCATGGAAATGGCATAGGCGTGCAGCACGGTGGAGCGGTGGCTGTAGAGCGCGGCCTTGGGGTTGCCGGTGGTGCCGCTGGTGTAGCACATGCTGGACGCGGTGTTTTCGTCCATAGACGGCCAGGCGTAAGTGCTGGACGCCGCGCCAATCCAGGCCTCGTAACTTTGCAGGCCGGGGATGCCGCTGTCGACCGGCAGTTTGTCGGCATCACACAGCATGACCCAGGCTTTGACAGTGGGGCATTTGTCGACCACGGCCTTGATCAGCGGCAGGAAGGTGGCGTCGAAACACATCACCTGGTCTTCGGCGTGGTTGATGATCCAGGCGATTTGCTCGGGGTGCAGGCGCGGGTTGACGGTGTGCACCACGCGGCCCGAACCGCTGACGCCGAAGTACAGCTCCATGTGGCGGTAGCCGTTCCAGGCCAGGGTGGCCACACGGGCGCTGGCGGGCACGGTCATATCGTTCAATGCATTGGCCACCTGGCGCGAGCGCTTGGCGAGGTCGCGGTAGGTGTAGCGGTGGATGTCCCCTTCCACTCGGCGCGAGACGATTTCGGCATCGGCATGATGCCGTTCCGCAAACTCGATCAGCGACGAAATCAACAGTGGTTGGTCTTGCATCAAACCCAGCATTGGCAGCTCCTTGAATCTTGTGTCTCGTTGGTTTACGGTTCAAACCTCGCGCTTAGAACGTTGTTAGCCGTTGGTAGCGTGAAGTATTTCCACAGTATTGCCGACGCAGCGTAGGCCAGCCGGAGGATTTACCCCGAATCCGTCGCACGGGCGTCACGGGAGGCTGCCGATGTGCGGCATCTGGGTGAGATCAGCGCAACCAGTTGCTACATTATCAGTAGCTGCTTGCGCTTATCCACAGCCCATAAAAGGCCATTTTTCTCGTTATTAGAATAAGCAGACAAGAACTTGCCGCCGTGGCCGTTTGAGCAAGCCTCGGCTGGCTCTAAACTTGCAACTTCGGCTTATGCCCCAAGCTTGGGCTCGGCACACTTCATACCTGCACAGCCCACGCGTTGTGCAGCCTCAACCCGCAAACCCAGCGCCCACAAGATTTCATGAAAACTCTGCTCGATTTCCTGCCCATCCTGCTGTTCTTCGGCGCCTATAAGTTTGCCGACATCTACGTCGCCACCGGCGTACTGATGGCGGCCACCGTGCTGCAAATGGTGGCGGTCTACTTCATCGACGGCAAGCTGCAAACCATGCACAAGATCACCCTGGCCCTGGTGCTGGTGTTTGGCGCGCTGACCCTAGCGCTGCACGATGAACGCTTCATCAAGTGGAAGCCCACAGTGCTGTACGCCGCCATTGCCATCGCGCTGACCTTCATGGTGTGGGTGCTGAAGAAAAACTTCCTGAAGATGATGCTCGGCAGCCAACTGCAGTTGCCCGAGCCCGTGTGGATGCGGCTGAACGTGGCCTGGATCGGCTACTGCGTGTTCATGGCCATCGTCAACGGCTACGTGGCCGCCTACTACACCACCGAGCAGTGGGTGGACTTCAAGCTGTGGGGCTATGTGTTCCCGCTGGCCTTCATCATCGGCCAGGGTGTTTATGTGTCGCGCCACATCCAGCGCGAAGACAAGCCAGAAGAAGTCTAAGACCATGACCACTGTGCACAGCAAACCCACCACCGCCAGCATCACGCAGCGCCTGAACGAGCGCTTGGCGCCGAGCCAGCTTGAAGTGCTGGACGAAAGCGCCCAGCACGCCGGCCATGCGGGGTCGGATGGCAGCGGTTTTGGCACCCATTTTCGGGTGCGCATCGCAACACCTAACTTTGCATCGCTGAGCCGCGTGGCGCGCCATCGGCTTGTGTATGATGCGCTGCAAGATTTTATGGATCAAGGGCTTCACGCCGTGGCCATCGAAGTGCTCTGACCGGCACGCGAAACCGCAGAAACATTCAGCAAACGCATCTTATCGGTCGCCGTCAGCGGCCAACAAAACCATTATTTCCAAGGACATTTCATGAAGAAGAACCTGATCTCCGCGCTGGTCGCAGCCGCCGTCATGGGCGCTGTCGCTGTGCCGGCGCTGGCGCAAAACGTGGCCATCGTGAACGGCAAACCCGTGCCTTCGTCGCGCGTGGATGCCTTGTCGCAGCAGTTGACCAAATCTGGCCGCCCTGTGCCGCCAGAGATGCAAGAGCAACTGAAGCAAGAAGTGATCACGCGCGAAATCTTCATGCAAGAAGCGCAAAAGCGCGGCTTGGACGCCACCGAAGACTACAAGAACCAACTCGACCTGGCCCGTCAGTCGATCCTGATCCGTGAACTGTTCGCCGACTACCAAAAGGCCAACCCGATCACCGACGCCGACATGAAGGCTGAGTACGACAAGTTCGTCGCCGCCAACAGCGGCAAGGAATACAAGGCACGCCACATCCTGGTGCCGACCGAAGCCGAAGCCAAGGCCATCATCGCCAGCCTGAAAAAGGGTGGCAAGTTTGAAGACATCGCCAAGAAGCAATCCAAGGATCCAGGCTCTGCCGTGAACGGTGGCGCCTTGGACTGGGCTGCCCCTGGCAGCTACGTGCCTGAATTCACCACCGCTTTGACGGCGCTGAAAAAGGGCCAAACCACCGACGTGCCAGTGAAGTCGCAATTCGGCTACCACATCATCCGTTTGGACGACGAACGCGCGGCTGAACTGCCCAAGTTTGAAGATGTGAAGCCACAAATCGCCCAGCAAATGCAACAGCAGAAGCTGGCCCAGTTCCAAGAAGAACTGCGCGCCAAGGCCAAGGTCGAGTAAGACTTTCCGAGAGCTTCAGCTCCAAACAAAAACGCGGCCTCGGCCGCGTTTTTTCATTCTGCTTTTGCTTTTATTCTGGGTTGATTAACGGTGGCCAACGAGCCAGCCGACCATCAGCAACAAGCCCATCAGCACTGGCTGGTGCAACATGTAATACGACAAGCTCCACTGCCCCAACAAGGCCAACGGTTTGCCCAGCTTTGGCACCGGCGCCTGCAGCCAGGCCAAACGCTCGCGCAGCAACCAGTGGCCGCAGGCCATGCCCCACCACATCACACCCAGCCAGGGAAACACCGGCACGTAGTCTTCGGTAAAAGGCTTTTGGCTGATCCAGCCCAGCCAGTTCAAATAACGTTCATTAAAGAATATGAGGTTTGTGCTTGCTGATATTGCGTAAGCAGCTATAAATTTTGATGCAATCGCCAACGCGCCTAGCCACCACAGCGCCCGGCCCCAGCCTGCTGTGAGCCGGGCGATGATCAACATCACGGCCAAGCCGTGTAGCACGCCAAAGTAGATGAAGCTGCGCGGGAACATCCCGTACGAGCCGATGCTCACCAGCACCGCGCAACCCGCCACCCACCGCCAGCGCTGCCAAAAGCGCGGCCAGCGCAGGCCCTGCGCAAAGGCTACCGCCTGGCTCAGCCCCGCGCAAAACAAAAACAGGCTGACGATGGCGGTGCGCTGCCAGGTCCAAAACGGGTCGCCACGAAAGTCTTGTGCCCAGTAGCCAAAGTGCTGCAGATCAAAACAAAAGTGGAAGATGGTCATCCAGACCATAGCCAAGCCGCGCAGCGCGTCGATCCGGTCAAAGCGCTGCGTGGTTGATCGCAATGGCGTCACCGCACCAACCGGCAGCGAGGCCAGCGGCGGCGATGAAACGGTGAGCTTAGCCTTGGGCGGCAACCCGGTCAGCCTTGCTTTGCAGCTTGTTCAGCGCGCTGAGGTAGGCCTTGGCCGAGGCCACCACGATGTCTGGGTCGGAACCCACACCGTTGACCACGCGGCCGCTGTTTTGCAGGCGCACCGTCACTTCGCCTTGGCTCTCGGTCGAGCCACTGATGGCGTTCACCGAATACAGCACCATCTCGGCGCCGCTCTTCACGTGCGACTCAATGGCTTTCAACGAGGCATCGACCGGGCCGTTGCCGTCCGAGTCGCCACGCACTTCTTTGCCGCTCACCGAAAACACCACACTGGCTTGCGGGCGTTCGCCGGTTTCGCTGTGTTGCGACAGCGAAACAAAGGCGTAGATTTCTTCAGATGAAGTGGCCTCGTCGCTGACCAGCGCCAAGATGTCTTCGTCAAAGATTTCGCTCTTGCGGTCAGCCAGTTCTTTGAAGCGGGCAAAGGCGGTGTTGATGTCCGCTTCGCTTTCCATCGCCACGCCCAGGTCTTGCAAGCGTTGTTTGAAGGCGTTGCGACCGCTGAGCTTGCCGAGCACGATCTTGTTGGTGGTCCAGCCCACGTCTTCGGCGCGCATGATTTCATACGTGTCGCGCGCCTTCAGCACGCCGTCCTGGTGAATGCCCGAGGCGTGGGCAAACGCGTTGGCACCCACCACGGCCTTGTTCGGCTGCACCACAAAGCCGGTGGTCTGGCTGACCATGCGGCTGGCGGCCAGAATGTGCTGTGCGTCGATGTTGAGGTCAAGGCCGAAGTAGTCGCGACGCGTTTTCACCGCCATCACGATCTCTTCGAGCGAGCAGTTGCCGGCACGTTCACCCAAACCGTTGATGGTGCACTCCACCTGGCGCGCGCCGCCGATCTTCACCCCGGCGAGCGAGTTGGCCACGGCCATGCCCAAGTCGTTGTGGCAATGAACCGACCAGATGGCCTTGTCACTGTTGGGGATGCGCTCGCGCAGCGTCTTGATGAAGTTGCCGTACAGCTCGGGAATGGCGTAGCCCACGGTGTCGGGCACGTTGATGGTGGTGGCGCCTTCTGCGATCACCGCCTCCAGCACGCGGCACAAGAAGTCCACATCGCTGCGGTAGCCGTCTTCCGGGCTGAATTCCACATCAGCCACCAGGTTGCGCGCAAAGCGCACCGACTGCTTGGCCTGCTCGAACACCTGGTCGGGCGTCATGCGCAGCTTCTTTTCCATGTGCAACGGCGACGTGGCAATGAAGGTGTGGATACGCGCGCTGGCGGCGTCTTTCAACGCTTCGCCCGCGCGGGCAATGTCGCGGTCATTGGCGCGCGACAAGCCGCAAATGGTCGAGTCCTTGATGGTGCGCGCAATCGCCTGCACCGCTTCAAAGTCACCGATGGAGCTGGCCGGAAAACCCGCCTCGATGACGTCCACCTTGAGGCGCTCCAGTTGGCGCGCAATGCGCAGCTTTTCATCGCGCGTCATGGAAGCGCCGGGCGACTGCTCGCCGTCACGCAAGGTGGTGTCAAAAATGATGAGTTTGTCAGCCATGGGGTGCTCCGTTTTTTATGGGTGTAGTGCTGTGATGCGTTTAGGCGGCAACGCGCTGGTCACTATTTCCAACATTGTCCGCCTTGCGTCCTGCATTTTCACCCGAACCGGTATTGCGGATCTTCTGGCGCTGCATGCCCGACAAAATCGCCTTGAGCGAGGCCGACACAATGTTGCTGTCGATGCCCACGCCGAAGCAGGTATCCGTCTCGCCAAAGCGCATCTCCAAATAGGCCACAGCCTGCGCGTTGGCGCCAGCGCCGATGGCGTGTTCGTGGTAATCCAACACCCGCACCGATTGGGCGGTGGCCTGGCTGATGGCGCTCACGAAGGCGTCGATCGGGCCTGTGCCCTGCCCTTGGAGTTTCAAAGCTTGGCCATTGAATGTCACGTCGGCTTCAATGCGCAAGGGCTGGCCCGCTTCCTCAGCCAAACGGTATTGCGGCGTCGCCACGTCGTCCACGTGATAGACCTTGCGGAACAACGCCCACAGGTCAGCAGCGGCCAGCTCTTTGGCGTTCGCGTCCATGTTGGCCTGCACCACCTGACTGAATTCGATTTGCAAGCGGCGTGGCAATTCGAGGTCGTAAGCGTTTTCCAGCAAATAAGCGATGCCACCCTTGCCCGACTGGCTGTTGACGCGGATCACGGCTTCGTAGCTGCGGCCAAGGTCTTTCGGGTCGATTGGCAAATACGGAATTCCCCAGATATCGCCCTCTTGGCGCACGGCAAATGCCTTCTTGATGGCGTCTTGGTGCGAACCCGAGAACGAGGTGTAAACCAGGTCGCCCGCATACGGATGGCGTGGGTGCACAGGCAACTGGTTGCAGTGCTCCACGGTGCGGCGGATTTCGTCGATGTCGGAGAAGTCGAGTTCCGGATACACGCCTTGGGTGTAGAGGTTCAACGCCACGTTCACCAAGTCGAGGTTGCCGGTGCGCTCGCCGTTACCAAACAAGCAGCCTTCGACACGGTCGGCACCAGCTTGCAAGGCGAGTTCAGCAGCCGCGACACCGGTGCCGCGATCGTTGTGCGGGTGCACTGACACCGAGGCGTTGGCGTGGCGGTGCAAGCGGCGGCACATCCATTCGATCTGGTCGGCAAACACGTTGGGCGTGGCGTTTTCCACTGTCGTCGGCAAGTTGAGGATGATGGGGCGGCCTTCGCCCCAAGCGGCAATCGCAGTTTCACAGGCTTGGAGCGAGACTTCCAACTCCGCCATGGAAAAGGTTTCCGGCGAGTACTGCAACACCCACTCGGTCTCAGGCTGGGCATCGGTCAAGCGTTTGACCAAGCTCACCTGCTCTTTCACCAAGGCCATGACTTGCGGCACGTCCATGCCAAACACCACCTTGCGCCACACGGGTGCGACGGCGTTGTAGATGTGCACGATGGCACGGCGCGAACCGCGCACGGCAGCCACTGTCTTCTGGATCAACTCCTCGCGCGCCGGGGTCATGACCTGGATGGTCACGTCGTCGGGGATGAGGTTTTCGTCGATGAGCTTGCGCACAAAGTCGAGTTCGATTTGCGACGCGGCCGGAAAACCGACTTCAATCTCCTTGAAGCCAATTTGCACCAGCGTGTGGAACATTTGAAGCTTGCGGCCGATGTCCATGGGCTCGATCAGTGCTTGGTTGCCGTCCCGCAGATCGGTGCTCAGCCAGACGGGTGCCTTGGTGAGAACGGCATCAGGCCAGGTGCGATCACGCAATTGCACCGGGGCGAAGGCACGGTACTTGGTGGACGGTTGCTTCAACATTTGGAGTTACTCGCTGGTGGATTTATCAAAACCAGCAACCCCATGAAAAACGGCCCGTTGCTGGAGGCAATCGGGCCGTGTGACAGATTTCGCGTGCGCGCTCTACCGTCTCCGCCCGAAGGGGATTAGTAGTAGGGCTAGCGAAATGCGATTCATGCCAAAAATCTTAACACACAAAATATAGATACCAAACAGGGTCGCACGCCATCAAGGCGTTATTTGTGCAAACCACGCTCGTCGGGCTCGTCCGTCGATGTGCTGATCACACTGGTCTGCTGGCCCTTGGTACGGCGCCATAAATAGACCGCATAGCCACTGAATCCGTAGATGACAAAGATGCTGAACAACACGGTCGGTGGATGGATGTTGATGACGGCGATAGCCAGTGCAATGGCCACGATGACGGCAAACGGCACGCTACGCTTCATCTGAATATCTTTGAAGCTATAGAACGGCACGTTGGTCACCATGGTCAAGCCGGCGTACAAAGCCAGGCCAAACATCACCCAATGAACGTCCGCACCGGAGATTTCAAGCTCGTTCATCAGCCAGATAAAACCCGTGACCAGCGCTGCTGCTGCAGGAGACGGCAAGCCTTGAAAGTAGCGTTTATCGACAACGCCCGTATTGACGTTGAAGCGAGCCAAACGCAGGGCGGCACAAGCGCAATAGACAAACGCGGCAATCCACCCCCAGCGCCCCAGATCTTTGAGTGCCCAAACATAAGAAATCAAAGCTGGTGCTGCGCCAAACGACACCATGTCGGACAGGGAGTCCATCTGTTCCCCAAACGCGCTTTGCGTGTTGGTCATGCGCGCGACGCGACCGTCCAAGCTGTCGAGCACCATCGCACAAAACACGCCAGCGGCGGCTAAGTCAAAGCGGCCATTGATGGCCATGACGATGGCATAAAACCCGCCGAACAGCGCCGCGAGCGTGAACAGATTGGGAAGAATGTAGATCCCTTTGCGGCGCTTGCGCACCACAACGCCAGGGTCTTTGTTTTCTTCTAGATGGTTGGCGTCATGCATGGATGGGTTTGGCCCTCAAATGGTTTGTTCGCGGCAAGAGCGTAGCCTGCCTTGAGTCGTCAAAAAATGCAAATAGATGGGCTGTCACGTCAGACAGATCGACCCAATAGAACCTGTGCAGAGTGTAAGTCACGCATACGAAGACACTAAGCGTGTAGGGACGAAAAAAGGGCCACCGAAGTGGCCCTCTTTCTGTAGGTCAAAACCGATCAGTTGCGCGACTTGTCGACCAACTTGTTGGCCTTGATCCAAGGCATCATGGCGCGCAGTTGTTCGCCCACGACTTCGATCTGGTGCTCGGCGTTCAAACGACGGCGGCTGATCAGCGCAGGCTGGCCAGCGGCGGCTTCGAGCACGAAGCTCTTGGCGTATTCGCCGGTCTGGATGTCCTTCAGGACAGCCTTCATGGCCTTCTTGGTGTCTTCGGTCACGATACGTGGGCCGGTGACGTATTCACCGTACTCAGCGTTGTTCGAGATCGAGTAGTTCATGTTGGCGATGCCGCCTTCATAGATCAGGTCAACGATCAGCTTCAGTTCGTGCAAGCACTCGAAGTACGCCATTTCAGGGGCGTAGCCAGCTTCCACCAGGGTTTCGAAACCAGCTTTGATCAGTTCAACCGTACCGCCGCACAAAACAGCTTGTTCACCGAACAAGTCGGTTTCGGTTTCTTCGCGGAAATTGGTTTCAATGATGCCGGCCTTGCCGCCACCGTTGGCCATGGCGTAGCTCAGCGCCAAGTCACGGGCCTTGCCGGTCTTGTCTTGGTGCACTGCCACGAGGTGGGGCACGCCGCCACCTTGCGTGTAGGTGCCGCGCACGGTGTGGCCAGGGGCCTTAGGTGCGACCATCCACACATCCACGTCTTCACGTGGCTGCACGAAACCATAGTGCACGTTGAAGCCGTGCGCAAACACCAGCGAGGCGCCGGACTTGAGGTGGGGTGCCACGTCGTTCTTGTAGACAGCAGCGATTTGCTCGTCGGGCAACAGAATCATCACGACGTCTGCAGACTTGACGGCATCAGCCACTTCAGCAACCTTCAGGCCGGCCTTTTCGACCTTGGGCCACGAAGCGCCGCCCTTGCGCAGACCAACCACAACCTTGACGCCGCTGTCGTTCAGGTTTTGTGCGTGTGCGTGGCCTTGGCTACCGTAACCGATGATGGCAACAGTCTTGCCCTTGATCAGGCTCAGGTCGCAATCCTTGTCGTAAAAAACTTTCATGTTGTACTCCGAAATAAGTTCTGGCGGAAATGCCTATTTTTGACAGGCTCAAGGCGAACGTTAGCAACTATCGCCGTCCATTATCCGTTCGCGCTGAGCCTGTCAGAACACGCACGGACGATTCGTCTAAACCCGCAGGATGCGCTCGCCACGGCCAATACCACTGGAGCCGGTACGAACCGTTTCCAGAATGGCGCTGCGGTCGATGGCTTCCAGGAACGCATCGTTCTTGGATTGGTCGCCTGTGAGTTCAATGGTGTAGCTCTTGTCGGTCACGTCGATGATGCGGCCACGGAAGATGTCGGCCATGCGCTTCATCTCTTCGCGCTCCTTGCCCACCGCGCGCACCTTGACCATCATCAATTCGCGCTCGGTGTAAGCACCTTCTGAGAGGTCAACCACTTTCACCACTTCGATGAGGCGGTTCAAGTGTTTGGTGATCTGTTCAATGATGTCGTCAGAACCGGTGGTCTGAATCGTCATGCGCGACAGGCTGGGATCTTCGGTGGGGGCCACCGTCAGAGATTCGATGTTGTAGCCGCGGGCTGAGAACAAGCCCACCACGCGCGACAAAGCACCAGGCTCGTTTTCGAGCAAAACCGCAATGATGTGTTTCATGATGTGTGATTCCTCTTTTCGCTGCCCTCCCCCGTGCACGGTAATGCACGGGCTCGGCAGGCAATAGATTCGTCAAAAAGTTGGTTGTGGACGCTGAACGAAGTTCAGATCAAAGGTCTTCTGAGCCGAGCAGCATCTCGGTGATGCCCTTGCCTGCCTGCACCATCGGGAATACGTTCTCGGTGGGGTCGGTACGGAAGTCCATGAACACCGTGCGATCCTTCAGGCGACGTGCTTCGCGCAAGGCCGGCTCCACGTCTTCGGGGCGCTCGATCAACATGCCGACGTGGCCATAAGCCTCGGCCAGTTTCACGAAGTTGGGCAAGGCATCCATGTAGCTGCTGCTATAGCGGCCGGCATATTCCACTTCTTGCCACTGGCGCACCATACCCAGGTAGCGGTTGTTCAACGAGACGATCTTGATCGGCGTGTTGTATTGCAGACAGGTCGAGAGCTCTTGAATGCACATCTGCACAGAGCCTTCGCCGGTGATACAGAACACTTCGCTGTCCGGCTTGGCCAGTTTGATGCCCATGGCGTAAGGAATGCCCACACCCATGGTGCCCAGACCGCCGGAATTGATCCAGCGGCGTGGTTCGTCAAACTTGTAGTACTGCGCAGCCCACATTTGGTGTTGACCCACGTCGGACGTGATGTAGGTATCGACATCCTTGGTCATGCCCCACAGCGTTTGGATCACGTGCTGTGGCTTGATGACGTCGCCGTTGCCCATGCTGAACTTCATGCAGTCGCGGGCACGCCAACCTTCGATGGTGTCCCACCAGCTGCCCAGAGCATGGCTGTCTGGTTTGAGGCCAGACTCTTTGATCATGGCGATCAACTCAGTCAACACGTCTTTCACGTCGCCGACGATCGGCACGTCAACCTTCACTCGCTTGGAAATGCTGGAAGGGTCGATGTCAATATGGACGATCTTGCGTTCGTTTTGCGCGAAGTGCTTGGGGTTGCCAATCACACGGTCGTCAAAACGAGCACCTACGGCCAACAGCACATCGCAATTTTGCATGGCGTTGTTGGCTTCAATCGTGCCGTGCATGCCCAGCATGCCCAGGAACTTGCGATCGGACGCCGGGTACGCGCCCAAACCCATCAAGGTGTTGGTAACGGGGTAACCCAGCATGTCGACCAGCGTGCGCAGTTCTTGCGAGGCATTGCTCAGCAAAACGCCGCCACCGGTGTAGATGTAGGGGCGCTTGGCTGTCATCAGCAACTGCAAGGCCTTGCGGATTTGACCACTATGGCCCTTCCGCACCGGGTTGTACGAGCGCATTTCCACGCTCTCCGGGTAGCCGGTGTAGGCGGCCTTCTTGAAAGACACGTCCTTTGGAATATCGACCACCACAGGGCCTGGACGGCCGGTGCGCGCCACGTGGAAGGCTTTCTTCAACGTGATGGCGATGTCCTTAGCGTCTTTGATCAGGAAGTTGTGCTTGACGATGGGACGGGTAATGCCCACCGTGTCGCATTCCTGGAAGGCATCTTGGCCGATGGCCGCAGTCGGCACCTGGCCGCTGATGATGACCATCGGAATGCTGTCCATGTAGGCGGTAGCGATGCCGGTCACGGCGTTGGTCAAACCTGGACCGGAAGTCACCAGCGCTACACCAACGTCACCCGTGGCACGGGCATACCCGTCAGCTGCGTGCACTGCCGCTTGCTCGTGCCGAACCAGCACGTGCTGAATGGTGTCTTGTTTGTAGAACGCATCGTAGATGTACAGAACCGCGCCGCCTGGGTAACCCCAGATGTGTTTGACGTTTTCAGCTTGGAGGCACTTGACCAGAATTTCGGCGCCCATCAAGTCGACGGAGGCGGATTGGCTTGCGCGTGCTGCGGACTGTGCGGCCGAAGAGATGTCGGCTTTGGAATTTTCCATGATCAACCTTTGTGAATTTCTCTAACGAAATACCTTGGGTGCTCTTTCACTGAGCTCTCGTGAAGCCGTGTCAGAACTTAGGGCCAGCAGCCATGGGCAACATGCTTGCGTTGCCGGACCGTGACCCGTTTGCTGTTTGAATTGCAACCCGCATTATGTCATTGTCGAAATGGCATTTAGGCTGTGTCACAGAAAATCATTTCAAGATGACATAATTCTGTTGAATAACCTGATGTGCCGGTCGCATAACCCCGCATATCCAAGCCCACTCACGATTAGCCCCCAGGGCACGACCCTTTTGGCCACAGAACAAGAACTTTCCGACTTTTTGAAAAGTGTCGAAAAACGCGCTTTCAAGCGTTCGCTATTCCATGTGCGCAACACAGAGTCGGCGCTGGATATCGTCCAGGACAGCATGCTCAAGCTGGCAGAACATTACGGCGACAAGCCCGCAGCCGAGTTGCCCATGCTGTTCCAGCGCATCCTTTCCAACTGCACACTGGACTGGTTTCGGCGGCAAAAAACCCGCGGAGCCCTGTTTGTCAACATGGGCGAAATCGAGGGCAATGGCGATGACGGAAGTTTCGATTTGTTGGAAACTTTACAAGTTCTCGATGACTCACAACGCACGGAGAGCGCAGAGGACAGCACTCGACGGGCGCAAATCTTGCATCAAATCGAGGCACAGATAGAAGAATTGCCGGCTCGTCAACGAGAAGCGTTCCTGATGCGTTACTGGGAGGAAATGGACGTTGCCGAGACGGCTGCGGCAATGGGCTGCTCTGAAGGCAGCGTCAAAACACACTGCTCACGTGCAGTTCAGGCGCTCAGCAAGGCGCTCAGGGAACGAGGAATACATCTATGAACAACGCAATTTCTAGCGAAATGCAAGCGGTTGAAGACCGTTTCGGCCGTTTGGTGCGTGCACGCCTGGATGAGACGGAGTCGGCGCTGCCTTACGACGTCACCGAACGCCTGCGCGCTGGTCGAGAACGTGCCCTGGCCAAACGCAAGCTTGCACCGCAAATTCGCCCGGTCATGGTTTCAAACTCCAATGGCGGCGCGGCCACTCTTACCCTTGGAGACGGCGGCGAGCAAGGTCCATTGAATTGGCTCGCTTCGCTCGTGCCCCTGCTGCTGCTGCTGGCCGGCTTGCTCATGATTCAGTGGGTGCAAGACGACAACCGAGCCTCTGAATTGGCCGATGTTGACACCGCGTTGCTGACAGACGATCTGCCCACCGCGGCCTACACCGACCCCGGCTTTCTCGAATTCTTGAAAACCAACCGGGAGTCCACCCAGTAATGTTGCGCTTCATTCCGCGTTTAGCCGGTTTCAGCACACTTTCCCTCTCCCCTTCTCGCTCCGCGTCTCAGGGTCTCAGATTGGCTGGCACGTTGTCGGCTGCAGCGTTTTGCTTGGCCATTTCGCCGGCTTTCGCACAGGAGCCAGCCAAACTACCAGCCAGCGCGGCTACAAAAGCGCCGTCCACGGCCGCCCGCGCCTCCGCCGCTGGCCCGCAATGGCACGAACTCACCAGCCACGAACGCACCGCTCTGGCGCCACTCCAAAGCAGTTGGGCCGGCATCAGCGAAGGGCACAAGCGCAAATGGATGGCGCTTTCGTCTCGTTACGACAAACTTTCGCCAGATGAGCAACGCAAGCTGCAGGAGCGCATGACCGAGTGGGCCGGCCTCAGCGTCGCTGAGCGCAACCGCGCCCGTCTGAACTTTGCCGAAACCAAGCGGCTCGACCCTTCTGAAAAACAGGCCAAGTGGGAAGCCTACCAAGCCCTGAGCGACGAAGAAAAACACAAGCTGGCCGAACAAGCGCCTAAGCCACCAGCAGGCGCAGCACCCGCTGTGCGTTCGTCAGCCCGCCCGAAATTGGCCAATACATACGTCGAGCAACGCACCGGCCAGCAACAAATACAGTTGGCCCCATCTGCCGAACAGCGCAACATCGACAGCACAACGCTACTGCCCCAGCAGCCCTGACTTTCCCTTAGTGGCCGGGCGCTCATCGAGGCATGGGTTCCGCGCCCAAATGCGGCAGGCCAGCCGAAGAGGCAAAGTGGGGAGCATCTCTCGCCGCTCATCCGAGTGATGCCGTCATCGGCCACATCAAAATCGACACGCGCTTGCGGTACATTGCGTCCATGTAGGCATTTCCGCCTGCAGTCTCCTCGTCTAGACCAACGCTACTTTCCGCCAGCCAGACATGACCGCAGCCAACTCTGCTGAATCTGCCCCCTCGACCGGCGCAAGTGCGCCGGGGTCGCACCCGTTCCCCACAAGTGCCAAGCCCATGGCGCCCAGCCTACGCCGCCGCATGGCTTGTTGGATGTACGAAGGCATGTTGATGTTCGGCGTGGTGTTTCTCGCCGGCTACCTGTTCAGCGCCCTCACGCAAACCCGCCATGCACTCGAAAACCGGCACGCACAGCAGGCGTTTTTGTTTTTGGTGTTTGGCATTTACTTCACCTGGTTTTGGGCCAGAGGGCAAACCTTGGCGATGAAGACATGGAACATTCGGGTCACAGATCCGCAGGGCCACGCCATCAGCCAAAAACGAGCCCTGTTGCGCTTTGTGCTGAGCTGGCTATGGGTTCTGCCACCATTGGCTGCTGTGGCCCCGTTTGGACTCTCTGGCGGTGAGGTCGCGATTATTTTCTTTGGCTGGGTGGCCGTCTGGGCGGTGTTAAGCCGCTTTCACCCGCAAAAGCAGTTCTGGCACGACGCCTGGGCTGGCACGCGTCTGGTGCACTCCAAACCGCTTAGCCGTTAGCCTGTCTGCATTTCCCGCTTGCCGACGGGTTTGCCGAGCAAACCATCGACAACGCTTTTTTGATTTGATGACCTTATGACAACCCCAGCATTTTCAGTTTGCGTTTATTGCGGCTCACGGCCCGGTGCCACGCCAGAGTTCGCCGAAACCGCACGCACAGTCGGCCATTGGATTGGCAGCAACGGCGGTCAATTGGTCTACGGCGGTGGCCGTAGCGGCCTGATGGGCATCGTTGCAGACGCCACGCTGGCCGCCGGTGGTCGCGTCGTCGGCGTCATCCCCAAAGCGCTAGTCGACAAAGAACTGGCGCACCACGGCTGCACCGAATTACACATCGTCGACACCATGCACGAGCGTAAGGCGTTGATGGCCGAACACGCCGACGCGTTTCTGGCCATACCCGGCGGCATTGGCACGATGGAAGAGTTTTTTGAAGTGTGGACGTGGCGCCAGTTGGGCTACCACGACAAGCCAGTGGGCCTGCTGAACCAAAACGGTTTTTACGATGCGCTGCTGCAGTTCCTGACCAGCACGGTGAAGACCGAACTGATGAACGAGTGGCAAATGAGCTTGATTGAAACTTCAGATGATCCGATTGCGCTGCTGCAGAAGCTGGTGCAATCGGCCGGCATGAATGCCAATGAAACGCCGCTGCGCAAAGTAATCTGAACCTGAAACCTGAGCGCGGGACTCGCTGAACCAGGCCAACGAATCCCCTCGCGGCCTAGTTCAGCAAAAAAATTAGACCGCTGCTTCGTCCTGTTCGCCAGTACGGATGCGCACCACACGCTCCACGCTGGTGACGAAAATCTTGCCGTCGCCGATCTTGCCGGTGCGCGCCGCGCGGACGATGGCGTCCACACAGCGGTCCACGTCGTCGCTGTTGACGACCACTTCAATCTTCACCTTGGGCAAGAAGTCGACCACGTACTCGGCGCCGCGGTACAACTCGGTGTGGCCTTTTTGACGGCCAAAACCCTTCACTTCGGTCACTGTCAAGCCGGTCACACCACATTCGGCCAAGGCCTCACGCACTTCTTCGAGCTTGAACGGTTTAACGATGGCGGTGATTTGCTTCATGTTGGGTCTTTCCTCGGATGTTTGTTTTTGAATGGCGAAGCAGTAACGCTTCTATGGCGCTTCCATAGCGCTGCATTAACGCTGCATTAACGCTTCGTCACGCGCGGAACTTGCTGGTTATAGGATAGCGCCAATCCTTGCCAAAGCTGCGGTGGGTCACACGTATCCCTACTGGCGCCTGGCGTCTTTTGTATTCGTTGATCTTGATGAGCTTGGTTACCCGGTCCACATCGGCGCGCGCAAAGCCGGCCGCGACGATTTCTTCGAGTGGCTGGTCGTTCTCCATGTAGCGCTCCAGAATGGCGTCCAGCACCTCATACGGCGGCAGGCTGTCCTGGTCGGTCTGGTCGGGGCGCAATTCTGCGCTGGGGGGGCGCGTGATGATGCGCTCGGGAATCGGGTTACTGCCAGTGCCGTACGGGTCGTTTTCGTTGCGCCAGCGCGCCAGGCGAAACACTGTCGTTTTCGCCACGTCCTTGATCACCGCAAAACCGCCCGCCATGTCGCCATACAGGGTGCAGTAACCGGTGGCCATTTCGCTCTTGTTGCCGGTGGTGAGCACGATGCTGCCGAACTTGTTCGACAGCGCCATCAGCATCACGCCGCGCACACGCGCCTGGATGTTTTCTTCGGTGGTGTCGTCGGCCAAGCCTTTGAACTCGCCCGCCAGCGATTTTTTGAACGCCTCAAACTCGGGCACGATGGAAATTTCGTCGTAGCGCACCTTCATGCGCTCAGCCATGTCGCGCGCGTCGATCCACGAAATGTCAGCCGTGTAGGGCGATGGCATCATCACCGTGCGCACTTTGTCGGCACCCAAGGCGTCCACCGCGATCGCCAAAACCAGCGCCGAGTCAATCCCGCCCGACAAACCGAGGATGGCGCCCGGAAATCCGTTCTTCCCCAGGTAGTCGCGCACGCCCAGTACCAGCGCGTCCCACAGGTCGGCCTCGGGGCTGCGGTCTGGGGTGATGTTGCTCGCATCCACTACAAAATGCGCAGCGGCACCCGCGCTTTGCACCTGCGTGTAGAGCAGATTTTCTTTAAAGGCTTCGGCACGCGCGGCCAGTTGGCCATTAACGTTCAACGCGAACGATGCGCCGTCAAACACGACTTCGTCCTGCCCACCCACCAAATGCGCGTAGACCAGGGGCAAGCCCGTGGCCTTGGCACGCTCGGCCATGCGCGCCACACGTTCGCCGCTTTTGCCAGCGTGGAAGGGTGATGCGTTGATGACGGCCAGAACCTGCGCACCGGCTTCTTGCGCCGCGCGCGCGGGCGCTTCGAACCAGGCGTCTTCGCAAATCAGCAGGCCGATGCGCACGGCACCTGCCCCCTCGCCCGCTTCAAACACACACACGCCGTTGCCGGGCGTGAAGTAGCGGCGCTCGTCAAAGACTTGGTAGTTGGGCAACTCGCGCTTGGCATAGGTCTGCTCGACCACACCGTGGCGGATCACGCTGGCCGCATTGAAGCGCTGCTGCACGGCCACCGAGCGCGTGCGACTGTCGCCACCTTGTGGGTGACCCACCACCACGGCCATGCCTTTTAACCCAGCGGTTTCGCGGGCCACTGTTTTCACGGCATCATCACAGGCGGCCACAAACGATGGACGCAGATAAAGGTCTTCGGCCGCATAGCCGCAAATGGAGAGTTCGGGCGTGAGCAACACGCGCGCGCCTTCGGCGTAGGCGGTACGTGCCGCATCGATAATTTTTTGCGCATTGCCGGCCAGGTCGCCAACCACAAAATTCAACTGGGCTACACAGAGTTTGAGCGTCATGAAAACTGAAAGTACCGGGTTAAGGGCAAGCGGCGCGATGCGCATAAGGCTGCGGAGCGCCCGGGCATGAAACGCGTTGATTATGTCATTCGGGTCGTCGATTCGCCGGCCGCCATTCCAGCATCCGCATGGAACGAACTGTTGGCCTTGCAGCCCGGCGCCGGCCCGTTCATGCGGCACGAATATTTGCTCGCCATGCACACCAGCGGCAGCGCTAGCCCGCGCACGGGTTGGTCGCCGCAGTTCATCACTTTGTGGGTGAACGACACCCTGCACGCCGCCTGCGCGATGTATCTCAAAGACCACTCCTACGGGGAGTACGTCTTCGATTGGGCATGGGCTAGAGCCTACGAAGAACACGGCGTGGCCTACTACCCCAAGGCCTTGGTCGCGGTGCCGTTCACGCCTGTGCCGGGCCCGCGTTTGCTGGCCCGCGATGCAAAGGCCCGCACAGCCTTGGTGCAGGCGCTGGTGGAATGGTGCACCGAACAGGAGCTGTCGACGCTGCATCTGTTGTTCACCACGCCTGAGGACACGGCCGCGTGCGCTGAAGCCGGCTTGATGCTGCGCCACACGGTTCAATTCCACTGGAAGAACGAGCGACCAACTGAAGATGCAGCAACGCCAAACCAATTCAGCAGCTTCGACGATTTCCTCGCCAGCCTGAACCAAGACAAGCGCAAAAAGATCCGCCAAGAGCGCCGCAAGGTAGCCGATGCGGGCGTGACGTTTCGCTGGGCACGCGGCCAAGACATCAGCACCGCAGATTGGGACTTTTTCTACCGCTGCTACGAACGTACCTACCTCGAACACGGCAACAAGCCCTACCTCAGCCCCAGCTTCTTTCGCCTGATGGCGCAGACCATGCCCGAGAACTGGGTGCTGTTCATTGCCGAGCGGGGCGAGGGCGATGAGCGCCGTGCCATCGCTAGCAGTTTGATAGCTGTCACCGCAAATACAGCAAGCGTAGAAAACCATTTTTCTTCAAACGAAGCTGCAACCCCTACCGTGGCCTACGGCCGCTACTGGGGTGCGCTGGAACGTGTCAACTGCCTGCACTTCGAGGCTTGCTACTACCAGCCGCTGCAGTGGTGCATAGAGCATGGCGTGGCGGTGTTTGAGGGCGGCGCCCAAGGGGAACACAAGATGGCCCGCGCCTTGATGCCGGTGCGTACCACCAGCGCCCACTGGTTGGCGCACCCGGCGTTTGCCGAAGCCGTGGAGCGTTTTCTGGAGCGCGAGGGCGAAGGCATCGAGCACTACATGGAAGACCTGGCTGGCCGCAGCCCGTTCAAACACGAGCCCACGCCATGACCGCCGCGCAACTGATGGCCGACCTGGGTCGGCTACGCACGCTCACCTTCAGCGCCCGTAGCGGCAAATCCACCGGCTGGAGTGGCCAAGGCCACGGCGAGGTGCGTGTCGAGACGCCATCACCGAACACCATCGTTTTTTACGAGAGCGGGCAATGGCAACCTGCCGGTCGCGAAGACCGCCCCGCCCTGCCGTTCAGCAACATCTACCGCTGGTCATTGGCAGACGGCGACACCGTGCGCCTGGAGCACCTACGCCAGGGGCCCGACCAGCCGGTTTTTCTGGTGGAACTTCAGCCCGACACGGTGCACGGTTGGGCGTCCGTCACGCCACACGTTTGCAGCGCCGATCTGTACGCGCTGACGCTGTCCGTGCAGCCCGATGGCATTGACATGCATTGGACGATCAGCGGCCCGAAGAAAGACGAAAACATCGCTTACCGCTACACCTTCGGCGCGTAGATCGGCAAGCGATCAAACGATAGAAAGATCGCGCACTTTGGCGCCCGGAAACACGCGCTCCACTTGCGCTGGCGACAACCCATACATGCGCCCCAACAGCCCGCCCAACACAGCCCGGTACTCGTTCAGCACCGGTGCATCGCGGTTTTGAAACAAGCCCGCAGCCGACACCTCGGCCTGCTCGCCAATCACCTGGCCACCGGCCTGCGCCGATAAACCACCACCCAGCAGCCAGTACACCGTGCCATGGCCGTGGTCGGTGCCGCCGGTGCCGTTTTCGCGGAAGGTGCGGCCAAACTCGCTGACCACCACCACCACGGTGTTGTGCCAGGTCGCATCGCTCATCTCCTGCGCAAAACCGGCCAGCCCGCGCCCCAGTTCTTCGAAGCGGCTGGCCAGATAGCCGGTGCCAGCGCCCTGGCCCACGTGGGTGTCCCAACCGCCCACGTCGACAAAGCCAATGTCGAAGCGGTCGCGCATGAGCCGCGCCATGCGGCGGGCCACCAACTCAAAACCCTTGGCCGTCATGGCGTTGCGGCTGGCCGCGTCCATCTCGGCCTTGACTGAGCGCAGCACCTCGTCGCGCACCGCAAAGCCCTCGGCCACCGTGGCGGCCAGTGGCGTGCCTTGGTACATGGCGCGGATCACTTGGCTCTGCCGGTCGTCCACCGCGCGCCCACCCACCGCCGCCAAGCCCATGTTGGCGGCCTTGGCGTCGCCGCGCAACACGATCGGCAACTGATCGGTAAAGGCCATGGCCTCGGCGGCAGAAGCATCAGATGTGGCAGATGCCCCGGCGGAATGGCCGTTCAGCACGCCCACCAGCCGGTTTAAAAAACCAGAATCCGCATCGCGGCGCGGCTGGCCCAAGGCCTGCCCGAGTTCAATGCTGTCCTGGGTTTCGAAATGGCTGCGGGTCAAATCGTCGGTGCCCGCAAAAGGCAGAAACGCGGCTTGCCCCTTGGCGTAAAGCGGCAACACGCTGGCGGCCAACGCCGGGTGCAAGCCCCAGCGCCCATCCAGTGGCAACGCGCCATCGGTTTCGCCCGGCTTGGGCACCGCAATGCGCGGGCGCGACTGGTAATAAAACGGGCTGGTGTGCGGCACCAGCAGGTTGGCACTGTCGTACCCACCACGCAAAAAGACCACCAGCAGCTTCGCTCCCTCCGCCGCAGGCGCAGCCACCAATCGCCCAGACAAACCAGCCAAAGGCGCGGCAGCGAGCGAACTTAAAAGTTGACGGCGTTGCATAAGAATCCTTCAGCTACCGCAGCATGAATTCAGGGGACGAGAGTAGGAACGTATTCCAGTCCTGCGGCGATTTTGCGTTCGCCAGCGCCTGGCGCGTGGGGTCGCTCAACGTGGCTTGCAGCGCCACCACCGCAGGCGACGCCGACAACGCTGGGAACGCCGGAGACTCCAGCGGCCCGTTATCGGCTGCGCGGAACAAGACCGCGCCGCTGGCGCCCAAATTACGGGCGATTTCAAACCGCGTCATCATCTGCGCCGGGCTGGCCCAGGCTTGCCGTTGCAGCGGGTAGCCTTCAGGCGTAGCGTGGCCGTACAGCGGCTCGCCCATGCGGTTCAGCCAGTTGAGCATGGGCGTGAGGTTGTGCACCACGCGCTCGCCATACGCCAGGCGCACACCGGCCACCACGTAATGCACCGGGTCGCGAAACTGCTGGCCGAGCGAAGCATTGAATTCAGGCGACGCAAACAGCGTGGCGAGTGTGGTGGCAATGTCGCCATCGCTGCGCGTAAAGCTGGCCGCCATGCGCGCCACCAAGGCCGGTGGCGGCGCATCGGCCACAAAATAAACCGCCAGCTTGCGCGAGATGAAACGCGCGGTAGCGGGCGCGCGTGCCAGTCGGTCCAGCGCCTCATCCACCTCGGCCAGCCCACGTGCCGTCAGCGGCTTGCCGAGCAAGGTTTTCGGGCCGTAGTCGTGGCGCATGGGGTTGAACTCAAACAGCCCCTGGCGCACGTAGTCGGCTGCCAGCGCGGGCTTGAGGTTGGCAGGCGGCGGGCCATCGGGCTGCAGCGTGGCGCCCAACCCGGTGAGCACGCGCGCGAGTTCTTGCACGTCAGCCTGGGTGTAGCCACCGTCTACGCCCAGGGTGTGCAACTCCATCAATTCGCGGGCGTAGTTTTCGTTGACGCGGTTGGCAGCGTTTTGCACGTTATCCAGATAGCGCAGCATGGCCGGATGGCGTGCGGTGTTACCCAACAGGTCGCGAAACTTGCCCAGCGCGTGCGGACGAATGGCCTGCTCTTCATAGTCGGCCACGGCAGCGCGCAGGTTGTCTTTGCGGGTGCTGACGTTGAAATGGTTGGCCCAAAACCACGTCATCTGCTCCTGCAACTGGTTGGGTGAATACAGCGCGCGCAGCAAAAACCGCTGCTGCGCCTCGCGCGACAGGCGCGTCAATTCTTGTTGGTGGGCTTGGCGTGCGGTCTGACGTTCTACAAGTTCACGCAGCGCATCAGCGGCCTTGCGTTGCGCTTCAAGCCTGGGCGCCAGTTGCGCCAGCGTTTGTTGCGAGATCGTCATGGCGTCGATCTGAACTTGCGCTGCCGCGGGCAACACCGCCGGCGGGGGGGCCAATTGCTGCTGCAGCCAGGGCTTCAGCCCCATCTGCGCCAAAGCAGCTTGGCCGTTGGCATTGGCGCCCCAAGTGATGCGGTTCAGCCAGGCAAGCTGGGCGGTGGCGTCCGGCACCGCATCCTGCAGGCCGGCCAGCTCCGGGCGTGCGGCGCGCCAGGGGCCTGGCTGTGCGCAGCCTGCAAGCCACAGCAGGCTAGCGCTGCTGGCGGAAACGCAGAATCCACGGCGATTGAAGTGGTGCATGGCTACAAAACAAATGTGCACTAGGCACGGTTGACACCTTTTTACGCCTGCTTCGTAAAGTTGCCAGCCGGGTGGGCAGCCGCTCGCCCCTATTCGTCCAACATCGGCGCAATCTCCATGGTGCCGTGCTGCCCAATGGCATCAAAGTTTTGTGTCAGCCAGGCCGCCGCAGTCTGCCGGCCAATCTCGCGCAGGTGCACCAAAAACGCCCATTCGGCGTTCATCTTCGACGTGGCTCCAAGAGGCCGCAGCGCCTCCTGGTTTTCAATCAAGTGGCAGCGCAGCGAGCGGTAGCGCTTGGGGTCTACGGCGCCCTGCTCGATCAAGCGCTGCACAAACTCAATCGCGCGCAACTCTTTCAACAGACTTTGGTTGAAGGTGATTTCGCTGATGCGGCTGTGGATCTCGGCCGCCGTTTGCGGTATGCCTTCGCGCTCGATGGGGTTGATCTGCACCACCACAATGTCTGAGCACTGGGTGCGGCTGATCAGAGGAAACAACGGCGGGTTGCCGGCGTAGCCGCCGTCCCAATAAGCCTCTCCATTGATGGTCACGGCGGGAAACAAATCAGGCAAGCAGGCCGAAGCCATGACAGCATCGGCCGTGACGTTGGCGTTGTCAAAAATCTTCACGCGGCCGGTTTTCACATTTGTGGCGGCCACAAAAATCTGCAGTTGCTCGCAGGTGTGCACGCGCGCAAAGTCCACGTGCTCCAGCAACACCTCGCGCAATGGGTTGAGCTGCAACGGGTTCAACTGCGTGGGCGAAAACACGCGCTGCACGGTGTCGGCAAAGATGTAGGCCGGTGAATTGTCCAGGCTCCAGTTGCCGCGCAGCACGTCGATGGGGCTGCGCTGCAGCGGGCTGAAGCGTGCACGCTGAGCAATGTCGGCCCAGAAGTTCTCTAACTTTTTGCGCGCGCATTCCGAGCCGCGCTCGGGGCCGCCTTCGGTCAAGCCATCGGCCGCCAGCACGGCGTTCATGGCGCCAGCCGAGGTGCCGCTGATGGCGCCAATGCGCACCCGGCCGTCGCGCAGCAACTCGTCGAGCACGCCCCAACTGAAGGCGCCGTGCGAGCCACCGCCCTGCAGCGCCAGGTTGATTTCCTTGCGCTGGCGTTCAGGTGTGGGCTTTGACTTTGGCGCCGCCTCGGTGACGGGCTCGCCTATGGATTCCACGGCTGATTTCGCAGCGGCTTTCGCAATGGCTTTCGTGGGGGTCTTGGTGGTGCTTTTGAGCGCTGGGCTTGCCACCGATGCCGCAGGGCGCTTGGCTGCTTTCACGACAGCGGCTTTGGGCGCTGCTGCTGCCCCTGCTTTGGACTTGCGGGATGTGACACTGGCACGGGCAACCATAGGCGAAACGCTCCACGTTGTGCCGGAGCCCGCGGCCCCGCTGCGTGGCAATACTCGCCGCGCAGCGGTTCTGTGTCAACCCAAATTCAGTGTGAACTCAGCCCAGGGCTTGCTTGAAATCGGCCAGCAGGTCGGCCGTTTCTTCCAGACCTACCGACAAACGCACCAAGCCATCGGCAATGCCCATGGCCGCGCGCACTTCAGCACCGGCTTCCCAGAAGATGGTGGGCGCCACGGGGATGATCAGCGTGCGGGTGTCGCCCAGGCCGGTGGCCTTCACCGGCAGTTGCAGCCGGTTCACAAAGGCCAGCATGTCATCGGCGTTACGCAATTCAAACGACAGTAGCCACGAGCCTGCGCTGAAGTGTTTAAGCGCACGCTCGTGCTGTGGATGCGACGGCAGCATGGGGTAGTTCACCTTGGCGATGGCCGGGTGGCTTTCCAAAAACTGCGCCAGGGCCAAGGTGGTGGCGCTGGCTTGGCGTTGCCGCAGCACCAGCGTTTCAGCGCCCAGGGCGATGCGGTGCGCGTGGTCGGCGCTCAAGGTACCGCCCATGTCGCGCAAGCCCTTTTTGCGGATCTGCGTCAGGCCCCATTGGGCCGTGTCGCCCTTGCGGTAGGCCTCGGCTATGTTGGGGTACTGCGTCCAGTCGAACAGGCCGGTGTCGGTCAACGAACCACCGAGCGCACTGCCGTGGCCGGCGATGCTTTTGGTCAGCGAGTTCATCACGATGGAGGCGCCCACCGTTTTGGCGCGGAACAGCGCGGGCGAGAGGATGGTGTTGTCCACCACGTAGACCAGGCCGTGTTGCTTGCACAGCGCGCCAATGCCTTCGAGATCAGCAATCTGTGTACCGGGGTTGGCCACGGTCTCCACAAACACCATGCGGGTGTTGGGGCGCACGGCGGCGGCCACGGCTTGGGCGTCGGTCGCGTCGACCATGCTCACGTCCACACCCAGGCCGCGCAAGGTGTCGGCAATGCTGTTGGTGTTGCCAAAGACGAACTGACTCATCACCAGGTGGTCGCCGCTGCGCAGCAGCGTGAAGAACAAGCCACAAATGGCGGCCATGCCGGTGGCAAACGACACCGAGCCCACACCGTCTTCCATGCGGGTGATCTTGGCCTCCAACGCTGCCGTCGTGGGCGTGCCTTGGCGCGAGTAGCTGTAGGCGCCTTTCAACGTGCCCTGGAACATGCCGATCAGGTCTTCCACGGTGTCAAAACCAAATTGCACCGAGTTATGAACCGGTTTGTGCACGGCACCGTGCTCGGTGCCGAAGGCACTGTCGGCGTGCACGATGTTGGTGGTGAATCCTTGCGCTGTCATGAAAAGAGTCCTTGAGGCTTTGCGGGAGAAGACCGGGTGCATTGCCGCACCCGGTCTCATTAAATCAGCCCTCGATTATCAACACATCAGAACGTCAATTTCACGCCGACCTTCAAGCTGCGCCCAGGCAACGGCGCTTTGGGGAAGGCCGTGGTGGTCAACACCGACGTAGCGCTGTAAGCCAGCTTGTCGGTCAGGTTGTCCAAACGCGCGTACCACAGCGCTTGCGAGCGGCCCAGGTTTTGGCTGTAGTCCATCGAGGCGTTAACCAGCGTGTAGGCCTCGGTCTCGCGTTGGCCCACGCTTGGCACGCGGTCTTGCGCAGCGTAGTAGTCCGCCCCCAGGCTGGCGCCCCAAGCGTTGCGGCGCCACGCGAGCGATGCCCCCAGGCGCAGCGGCGCAATGCGTGGCAAGGGTTCACCGCTGCTGAGGTTGGTGGCGCGCACCAGGTCGCCGCGCAACAGCAGGTCGAGCCGGTGGCCGTCCACGCTTTGTTGCAGGCCGTCTTGGCCCAGCAGGCGGATGCTGCCGCTGGCCTCCAGCCCCACAAAACGCGCACGCACGCCTCTGTAGCGTGTTTCGGTCAAGGCCTCTTCGCCGCTGGCCGGGTCGGGGTTCACCGTGCCGTCCACACCGCGCGTATCGCCGGTGGCGTCCAGCCCGATGTAGTTGCTGAAATGCATGGCATAGCCGGTGAGCGAGAAGCTGTGGCCGCCGTCTTTCCAGGCCACGCCCAGGTCGAGGCTAGTAGATTTTTCCAGGCCCAGGTTCGGGTTGCCGGTTTCCCAGGCCGCCGTGGCCAAGTGTGGGCCGTTGGCGTACAGCTCGTAGTCTTTGGGCGCCCGTTGGGTAGATGCCAGGTTGGACGTGAGCTGCCAGGTCGGCGTGAGGTTCACCAGGCCGCCCAAGGCCATGCTGAAGGGTGTGAAGTTGCGCTCACCAGCGACAAACCGGTCGATCTCGGTGCTGCCTTCGGAGCTGACGCGCACCTTCTCCACGCGCGCACCGAAGCTCAGCTTGCCCCAGCCAGTGCGCCACTCTTCCAGCGCAAACAGCGCCAGGTTGCGCGTGCGGCTGGGTGGTGCAAAGGCTTCGTCGCCCTCGGCGGCAAAGTGGCCGTTGTCGCCCTGCAGGCCGATCACGCCCTCCAGCGGCCCGATGGCGGCATGGCGCGCCTCGATACGGAAATCGTTGCCCCGGTTGGTGAACGTGGTGCCGGGCTCGCCGCCTTCAAATTCGGTGTGGCGGTAGTCGGTGTGGGCGAACTGCGCCTTGATGCCGGTGATGGCGCCGCCCGGGTTGCGCCAGGCGCCTTCCAGCGCGTAGCGGTTGCTGCGCATGCCGATGGTCACCTCGTCTTCGGCCACGGTGCCGTAGTCGCTGCGGTACTGGCTGACCGATGCGCCCAGGTAACCATGGTCAAAAAACAGCGAGCCGCCCACCGCCCCGCCCTTGGTTTCGCTGGCCGAATTGCAGATGCGCTGCGCCAGGCCGGGCGAGCCAGGCTTTTCGCAGACCAGGTCGGTGGGCACGCGCACGTCGGAAGTCTTGCGGTCGAACACGTCGACGTGCAGGCCAAACTTGTCGGTGCCGGTCTCCAGGCGCACACCGCCGTCTTTTTCGCGGTTGCCGGTGGCGTAGCCGAGTTGCGCTTCGCCACTGATGCCACCCGCACCGTCGTTCACGGGTTCACGCGGAATGCGGTTGTCGATGGCGTTGACCACGCCGCCCACGGCGCTGCCGCCATAGAGCAAGGCGCTCGGGCCGCGCAGCACTTCAATACGCTCGGTGGTCAGTGGGTCGATGGGCACGGCGTGGTCAAAGCTCAGAGCCGATGCGTCCACGCTGGCGCCACTGTTTTGCAGCACGCGGATGCGGTCGCCATCCATCCCACGGATGATGGGGCGGCTGGCGTTGGGGCCGAAGTAGGTGCTGCTGACGCCGGGCAGGCCGTCCAGCGTTTCGCCCAAAGTGGGCTTTAAGCGTAATGTGAGCGCGTCGCCCGTCAAGACTGCGGAGGGCGCTACTGTATTTGCAGCACCCAGCGGATTACCCGTCACGGTGACTTCGGCCAAGTCTTTGGTTTTGGCGGGTTCGACAGAGGTGGCAGCGGAAGTTTGTGCGGCCGCGTGGAAGCTGGCGCACGCCAGCACGGCGGCGCCTGCAACGCTCTTGGCGTTGCGGGAAAAATGTGGGTTCATAAAAACTTGTGTTGAGGCGATGCTGAACAAGCCCCCTCGGATGGCCGCGCCCTGACGTGGGAGGGACTGCTAGGCGCAAACCACAGCCATAGCCGAAGCTATGGCGAGGATTTGCAACGCCGCAGGCTGCCCACGCCAGGGATGCGGGCGCCGAGAGGGCCTTGTTCAGGATTGCCTGGGGAACGGCCGCGGTGGCGCATGGCAAAAGCCGATGCGCGCAGTGCGGGGTTAAACCAAACTCAACACAAGTAAGGGGGGCCTCGCGCGTCGAACCAGGCGCGCCAGGTTGGCAGCGCATGGGTGCGCAACGCCGTTTGAAAAACCACCGGCCACACCGGTGGCAAAGCCAATGCCGCGGCCAATGCGGGCATGGCATCGGCGTGGCTCAGTTGGTCGTAAAGCCGGCAGTCTGCGGCGTGGATGCCATCGTCGTGGTGGCCAAGCAGGCGCTCCAGCACCGTGTGCAAGGCCGAAGGTGTGGATTGCGCAGCGTGGCTGTGCTGCTGGGCTTGCAGCGAAGCCTTCTGCGGCAAAGCCGGGTGGATTTCCTGGTGGACAACACCGAGCCATTGCGCCCACAGCAGCGCGAAGACCAGCAGCCCGGCCGCTAAGCGGGGCATGCCCCGGCGTGGGCGGCCAAAGTGCTGCATCACACCAAGCACTAGGCCGAAGGCGACGGGTTGGGCGCGTGGCCCTTCAGCGGGCTGGGCGTGCAGTCGGAACACACGCCGCGCATCGACAAGTCCAGGCTCACGCCGTGGTGGCCCAGATCTTCCAGCGCCTTGAGCGCGGCTTTGGCGGCGGCTTCCAGCTTGGCATTGGTCTCTTCCGCTTCGGGCGTGAGCGGCAGGTCGCGGTGGCAGGCGCGGCATTCAAAGTGCGGCGCCACCATGGTTGGCTCGTCCATGCCGGGGTTCATCGCCTGGTAGTGGCGCACGCGTTGCGCGTCCACGGTGCTCAGCAGCAAACCGGCTTGTGCCATGCGGTCGACCAGGCGGTACAGCGTCACGCGGTCGAGTGGCGCCGCGCCTTCTTGTGCCATCGCGTCCTGCAACTCGGCATGGGTGTAGCTGGTGTCGGCATGGTCTAGCAGCCAGCCCAAAACGGCGCGCGCGCCCGCCGTCCGCCGCAGGCCGTGGCGGGCCAGGAGATCGTCAACAGCAGAGGTTTCGGTGGGCATAGCGTTTCCTTGCACGACAAAAATTCACCTAATGCAACAAAGTTGCAATAGAATAAGATGCAATTCAGTTGCATTATCTCCGGTTTTCCGCGTCATGACACCTCACCCCCCCACTTCTTCCGCCCCGCGCCAAGCGCTTTTTCCGTGGCGCGAAAGCTTTCTCGCCTGGCCTGCGTGGCTGCGTTTGCTGGCCGTGAGCCCGGCCTTGTTGTTGCTGTGGGTCGCCGTGGCTTGGGCGCTGGCGGACTTGCCATGAGCATGGTCATTCTTGACGATTTCTGTGCCCACTATCGGGGGCAGCCCGCGCTGCTGCAAGTCAGCGGTGAAATCGCCACGGGCTCGTTGACGGCCGTGGTCGGCCCCAACGGCGCGGGCAAAAGTACGCTGTGCAAATCGCTGCTGGGCCTGCATCCGGCCAGCGGAGGCAGCTTGAAGGTGGCGGCGAAAAAAGAACGCATCGCCTACTTGCCGCAACAGGCGCAAGTCGACCGTGGCTTCCCCATCAGCGTGCGCGACTGCGCCTTGCTGGGCACCTGGCCCGCCACCGGCGCGCTGGGCGGCGTGGGCGCTACGCGCCAGGCGCGTGTAGACCAAGCGTTAGAGACCGTGGGCCTGGCCGACTTGGCACGGCGCCCGGTCGGCGCCTTGTCGGTCGGCCAATTTCAACGCCTGTTGTTTGCGCGTGTACTGGTGCAAGACGCCGAGTTGATCCTGCTGGACGAACCCTTCAACGCGGTGGACAGCCGCACCACCCGTGCCTTGCTCGGCCTGGTGCAGCAATGGCACGCCGAAGGTCGCACCGTGGTGGCCGTGTTGCACGACGCCGCACAAGTGGCCGCGCATTTTCCGCAGACCCTGCTGCTGTCGCGCAGCGTGGTGGCCTGGGGCGCCACGGCGGAGGTGATGACGCCGCAGCACTTGGCGCGCGCGCAGGTGATGGCAGAACACCATGCCGATCCACATGCCCATGCCGCCGCACCGCGCGTGCTGGTGCCCGAAGGAGCTTTGTGATGGCCCCCATCGACTTCAACCTGCTCGACTTGCTGGACAACCCGCTTTCCAACGGGCTCTACGACCTGCTGATCGCCCCGTTCCAGGAGTTCGCCTTCATGCGCCGCGCCTTAGTCTCGTCGTGGGCGCTGGCCCTGGGCGCCGCGCCGCTGGGCGTACTGCTGACCTTGCGCCGCATGAGTTTGTTTGGCGAAGCGCTGAGCCATGCGGTGTTGCCTGGCGTGGCCATTGGCTTCATGTTTTTTGGCTTGTCGCTCACCGCCATGACGGTGGGCGGTGTGCTCGCGGGCCTTGCTGTGGCGGCCGTGGCCGGTCTCATCAGCCGCGCCACGGTGTTGAAAGAAGACGCCAGCCTGGCCGCGCTTTACCTGGTGGCGTTAGCGCTGGGAGTGTTGCTGGTGTCGCAACGGGCCAGCCAGCTCGACCTGCTGCACATCTTGTTTGGCAGCGCCTTGGGTGTGGACGCCAACGGCCTGCTGCTGGTGGCAGGCGTGGCCAGCATTAGCCTGGCTGGCGTAGCCCTGGCCTACCGCGCGCTACTGCTGGAGAGTTTTGACCCGAGCTTCATGGCCGCCAGCGGGCGCCATGGAGGCTTGGTACAGCAAGGTTTCTTGGTGCTGGTGGTGTTGAACCTGGTCGCCGGTTTCCAAACCATGGGCACGTTGATGTCGGTGGGTTTGATGACGCTGCCTGCCGTGGCCTCGCGCCTGTGGTCAGACACCCTGCCCGGCCAGATGACCGCTGCCGTGGTGCAAGCGGCCATCGCCGGTTATGCCGGGTTGCTGCTGTCGTACCACCTGGGTACGGCGTCGGGCCCCACCATCATCGTTTGCGCCGGGGTGCTGTACGCGGCGGCCTTGTTGGTGGCCCCGCGTGGCTGGTGGCCCCGTTGGCGCGCCGCGCGCCAGCATGACCATGAGCATGCCCGTGGCCATTCACAAGCTTGACAGAAACTTGATTATTGTTTGAAGGAGTTGTTCCGTATGTTGAAGTATTCAGCCTCGCTGGCCTTGTTTGCCGCCACTGCCCTGCCCCTTGCCGCACTGGCACAAACACCCGCCGCTAAAGTGCCCGCGCCTGTGCCCGTGACCGCCAGCTTCAGCATCCTGGCCGATCTGACGCGTGTGGTCGGCGGCGACCGCGTGGAGGTGCAAACGCTGGTGGGTGCGAACCAAGACGCACACGTCTTCGAGCCGTCACCGGCCGACGCCAAAAAGCTGCTGCAAGCCCGCGTGCTGGTGAGCAACGGCCTGGGCTTCGAGCCCTGGCTGGGCAAGCTGGTGAAATCGGTCAGCTACAGCGGCATCCAGGCCGTGGCCTCCAAAGGCGTGAAGCCCATGGAAGCCGAAGGCGACGACCATGACCACGACCACAGTCATGGCCACGGCGAAAGTGACCCACATGCCTGGCAAGACCCCACCAACGTCATCACCTACGTGCGCAACATCAGCGCCGCGCTGAGCCAGGCCGACCCCACGGGCGCGCTGGTGTACCAGGCCAACAGCGCCGCCTACATCACGGAACTGCGCGCGTTCGACACTTGGGCCCAAGCCCAATTTGCCGCCCTGCCAGAAGCCAAGCGCCGCGTCATCACCTCGCACGACGCCTTTGGCTACTTTGCCAAACACTACAAATTGCGCTTCCGCGCGCCACAAGGCATCAGCTCCGAAGCCGAAGCCAGCGCCAAAGACGTGGCCGCACTGGTGCGCCAGATCAAGCGCGAGAAAACCAAGGCCGTGTTTTTCGAGAACATGAGCAACCCCAAGCTCATCACGCAACTGGCCGCTGAGGCTGGGGTGAAGGTGGGGCCGGCGCTGTATGCTGACGCGTTGTCTGCCCCTGGCCAGCCGGGTGCTACGTATTTGGAAATGATGCGCTACAACGTGAATACGTTGGTGGCGGGAATGCAGCAGAACTGAACCGGCTGGGCGCCTCCGCAAAGCGCGTCACAGTGGAAAGAGTTGGCTGCTTCAGTTGCTGATCGGCCAACTCTTTTTTTGCCATCACAAGAAGCTCAAGTCCAAGCCGATCATCGTACTAAGCCTGTACGTGAGGAACAACAGACCCATGAGCAATAGAACGAAGACGACGGCCACCTTGCTCCCCACGCGTAGCACCGCGCGCGTCTCACTTCCCTTGCCCTTCTTCCCTTGGTCGTAATGCCATTTGATGGCGAAGAACATGCCCGTGCCGAGCACGAGAAATTTGAACGTCACGAAGACTATGGGAAACCAATCCATCTTTTTGTCCTAGCTACAAATTGACTCGATCCAGCGCGAGGAGCGCGAACTTCCCGCGGTGGCCCATCTCACCAAAGTGTGAGATGAACTTCAGATAAAGCGGTCGAATGAGGCAAGGGTTTGCCATGGGGGAATTATCTCATTTTTCGCTTGAATTTTCAGTAATTACTGAAAACAATAGACACTCAGATCCCATCAATACACTCTAAGCCCCGGCATGAGGCGCGGGCTTGTGGGATGGTGTCGTAGCACGCTTGAGTTTATGAACCGCCGAAAGTACCTGGGGGATCACCAACTCGTGTGCATTGCCCCCATGACGGGAGTACAGCGAAAGCAGTCGCTCTACAGGCTCCAGCGAGTGTGTACTGCCGGGCCCAAACTGAGTTTCCCATTTTGACAAAGCAGTCGCTCATCGAGAGGTTTCAGCGTCGCCAACTGTCTTTTGACTTTTCGTCAGAGCATTCGCATGTTTTACGACTCAGCGAAAATCACTGAAACGCAGGCCAAATGGTATCCTCAGGGGTAGGATTTGATATGACTGAACCACACGTGCACACCACCCACGCAGATGTCGTAAAGCGGCTCAAGCGGGCCAACGGCCATCTGCAAAACGTCATCGGAATGATCGAGGGTGGCCGATCCTGCGGCGACATTGCGCAGCAATTGCATGCGGTTGAGCGCGCCATCAGTGCAGCCAAGAAGACGCTGATCCACGACCATCTGGACCATTGTCTGGAGGATGTGGTGGGTTCAAGCCCGGCAGTGGTGCGTGCCTCCATTGCCGAGTTCAAGGACATAACCAAGTACCTGTGAGAATGTCTCGCGTGCGGATCGGTCTTTTTGCTTTGCTCATATGCTCGGTGTTGTGGCAGTCGGTCATGGCGATGGCGCTCGGCTCGCCATTACAAATCGTCGGGCACGGCAAGCTCTCGGCCGCATGGCACAAGGCGTCAGACCACCACCATCACGGTGATGGCCGCATGCACGCCAACACGCTGACCGGCACGCCGGACCACACCCACGACAAAAGCACTTGTAATCCGCAGTGCGTGCCGACCACGGTATCGAGCCATATTGCAGGTCTACCCCATGCGAGACCTGCCGTGCACACGGGGTCGCTGCACCCTTCACCTCATCTTCCCGGGCTGCTGCGTCCCCCGCAAATTGCCAACTGAGTTGCCCCCACGGCGACTGCTGCCTCTATTTTCCGTTCGTCAGGGCGGCTGAGTAGCGGCAAGCCTTCACTTGCGGCGCTGAACTGGCGCTGCGACCCGCCCCCGGCACGCAGAGCAACCGCTTTGCGTGCCGGGGGCGCTTGACTGCGTGGCCCGAGTGTTCGGGCGCACGCCGCGACACCTTAACCCATTTGGAAATCCCACCATGATCGTTCTCATCGGCTACGCAGTCTCTATGGGCTGCATTTTTGGCGTCTACATCCTCCACGGCGGCAACATTGGCGTCATCCTCAAAGCACTTCCGTTCGAACTCATCACGATCTTCGGCGGGGCGTTGGGGGCGTTTGCCGTCAACAACCAACCCGATGTTCTACGGGCCACCCTCAAGTTGCTGCCCCAGGCCCTGAAAGGCCCGAAGTACACTAAGCAGCGCTACCTGGAGTTGCTGGCCTTGCTCTATGACATTCTTCAGAAGGCGCGCAAGGAAGGCCTGATGGCCATCGAGGGTGACGTCGAGGAGCCTAATCAATCCGAACTTTTCAAGAAGTACCCCGTCATCCTGAACGACCACCACGTGGTCGAGTTCACCACTGACTACCTGCGCATGATGGTGTCCGGTAACCTGAATGCCCACGAGATCGAGAGCCTGATGGACAGCGAAATCGAAACGCACCACCAGGAATCCCACGCGCCGATTGCCGCCCTGGCGCGTCTGTCCGGAGCCCTGCCAGCTTTTGGCATCGTTGCGGCCGTGCTCGGCGTGGTCAACACCATGGGTTCGGTTGGGCAGCCACCGGCTGTGCTGGGGGGCATGATCGCCTCGGCCCTGGTCGGAACGTTCCTGGGTATCTTGCTGGCCTACGGTGTGGTCGAGCCTTTAGGCGGTCTGTTGGAGCAAAAAACCAACGACAACACGAAGGAGCTGGAGTGCATCAAGTCCACCTTGCTGGCGAGCATGCAAGGCTACAACCCTTCCACGGCCATTGAGTTCGGACGCAAGGTGCTGTTCACGCAACACCGGCCCAGCTTTCTTGAACTCGAAGGCCACGTGCGTGGCAAGAAAGCGGCGACCTGAGGTCGCTCTTGGATCAGGCACAGCGGGGACTTGAGCGGAGGTGCGAGCATGAATGCACCTCGTTTGGTCAAAGCGCCGGTCACCAGGCCGGTGGCCTTGGTGGGCTACATGTACCGCGACCTATCGCTGCCTGCGCAGGCTTGCGACTGTACCCGCTGATGGACGGCCGTTAAACAAGCCTGCGGCACCTAGCGGCTGAGCAAGGCGGAAGCACCGTGGTAGCCGACATACAGCCCCACAAACAGGATCAGTGTCCCAGAGACGTAGGGTGCGCGGCGCGCGAGCTCGCCAAAGCCGGACCATCGTTTGCTGGCGTGACGCACGCCTACGGCGGCTATTGCGCCGGACAACACCAACGTCAATGCCAAGCCGATGCTGAAGCAGAAGACCAGAGCGGCTCCTAAGGTCACTTCCTTCAATTGCAGGCAAAGCAGCAACACGGTGATGGCGGCTGGGCAGGGGATCAGTCCGCCGGTCAAACCAAACACAATGATCTGCCCGTTGGTCACCTTGCGGTTGGCAAAGCGACGCTGGATGTCATCGGCGTGCGCCCGCTCATGGGCGTCCTGGTACTCCGCCGTCCCCAAGTCCAATCCGGCCGTCTCAGCATGGACATGATGGTGATGCTCGGTGAACTGCACGTCGTAACGATGCGTGTGGTTGCCATGGCCGAGCACCACCTGGGCCTTGAACTCGTGCGGTTCCGGAATGACGGCCGTCGACTCCAGAAAACCGTCTCGCTGTGCAAACGTGAAAGTCTGCTGCGTACCGTCGGGACGTGTTGTCTGGACCTGAACGGCCGACGCGGGCCAACGCTGCTGCCGACGTTTGGCATGGAAGCGGAAGCAAGGGGGTACCCCGTCTTCAAAAATCTCGAGCCGCACCACGCCATGGCCGGCGTCGATATGGCGAACCTCGTCATGGTGCCCCTGCGCGTGCTCCTCTCCGCGCAGGTGAGCCGTCCGGCTTTGGCCCTCACGCCAGGTGCGCCACATCATCCACAACGCCACGCCCACGATCAACACGGCAGAGGCCACCTGCAGATAGGGCTCGGTTGACTCCGCCGACTATCGCTGTCCAAAGTACAAGCCCAGCAGCGCAATCACCCACACCACAGCGGTATGCGAAAGGGTGGCGGAAACACCGAGCATGACGGCTTGGCCTACGGTGCCACGAATCGCCACGATGAACGCAGCCATCATGGTTTTGGAATGTCCTGGCTCCAAACCATGCAAAGCCCCCAGCAAGATCGCGCTCGGAATAAACAGCCACGCACTGGACGCGCCTTGCTGCAGAAGAGTCGAAAAGTCAGTCATTCACGGATTTCCTTCGGCTATGACCATGCCAGCGGGACCGGCACTGGCAACGCAGGTTGAGTAATATTCTCTCATTATTGACCTATCCCCCTGGAGAGGATAAATATTTCTAGATTACCATTGGCGCATCGTGTGATTTGAGGTGACCCTCACACCCTTTTTCGATGCCTCAAAGACACTTGTGCGAGCTGCCTCTAGCGAATGTCTGCAGTTGGTCTGCGATGCCTATTCGGCAGGACGTTTGCCAACGTCTGCACCAGGCTGAAACCGACTGTCTTCACCCCGATGCTGACCGATCAATCAGGTAAAGATAGATTCGTTCAAGCGGCCAGTGCCGTTGATGCGCGCACGCTGACCGGGATCAGGTGTGCAACAGAGCGAAGTCACAGACCACCCTCACCCCAAATGCGTATGCCGCTCCGGCCGCACTTCCGTCTCCATGTCGGCAAGACCTTGCAGAATGCCGCATTCGTCCACACCCTGATCGCTCTGGCAACGTTGCCGCAGCGTGGCCAGTTGCTCTTTCAGATGGGTGAGTTCGCGGATGCGTTCGTCCACGTGCGCCATGTGCTGCTCAAACACGGCGTTGATGGCGCCGCAGCCTCCGCCTGGCTGGTCGCCCAATTGCAGCAGGCTGCGGATTTCTTCGTGGCTCATGTCGAGCGCGCGGCAGTTGCGGATGAAGCGCAAGCGCTCCACGTGCTCGGGGCCATACATACGAAAGTTGCCCGCCGTGCGCGCGGGTGCCGGTAGCAGGCCTTCCTTCTCGTAGTAGCGCACGGTTTCCACCGTGCATTGCGCAACCTGGGCCAATTCACCAATTTTCATACGGCTATCCGAAAAACGTGTTGACTCTATAGTAGCTTCAGGTTGCCAAATAGCGGCATTCGTTGGAGAAAGCCCTATGTCAGCCCATGCCAAGCATGACCACGCCGAGCACAGCCATCATGACCATGATCACCACGACCATGGCCATGGTGATGCCGCGCACGCACATCAACATGATCACAGTCATCACCACGGCGACGCGTGCTGCGGCAGCGCCACCGAAAGCCTTGTGCCGCTTACCGAACTCAGCACGCCCCGCAAAGAGGCGGCCACAGGCGACGTCTCCACCCCCATTCGCATCATGCAGATGGACTGCCCTACCGAAGAGGCGTTGATCCGCAAAAAACTCGGCGGCATGCCGGGCGTGAACGGCCTGGAGTTCAACCTGATGCAACGTGTGTTGACGGTGAGCCACACGCCCGCCGCCATAGACCCCATCTTGCAAGCCGTGCGCTCGCTGGGCTACACGCCAGAAGTGGCCGATGCCAACGCGCCGCACGCCGAGCCCGCCCTAGAACCCGCCAAGCCCTGGTGGCCGTTGGCGCTGGCCGGCGTGGCAGCGCTCGCATCTGAAGCTGTGCATTGGGCCGGGCTGCCCAACGCGCTAGCCGCAGCACTGGCAATTGCCGCCGTGCTACTTAGCGGCATCAGCACTTACAAAAAGGGCTGGATCGCCGTCACCAACGGCAACCTCAACATCAACGCGCTGATGAGCATCGCCGTGACCGGCGCGCTCGTCCTCGGCCAATGGCCCGAGGCGGCGATGGTGATGGTGCTGTTCACCGTGGCCGAATTGATTGAGGCCAAGTCGCTGGACCGCGCACGCAACGCCATCCAGGGCCTACTGCAGTTGGCCCCCGAGCGCGCCACCGTGCAGCAAGTGGACGGCACGTGGACCGAAGTAGCGGCCAAGTCTGTGGCGCTGGACACCCGCGTGCGCATCAAACCCGGCGAACGCATTGCGCTGGACGGCAAAATCGTCAGCGGGCGCTCTAGCATCAACCAGGCGCCCATCACCGGCGAAAGTTTGCCGGTGGAGAAGACCGAGGGCGACACGGTGTTTGCCGGCACCATTAACGAGTCCGGCTCGTTTGAATACGTGGTCACCGCCACCACGGGCGACAGCACCCTCGCCCGCATCATCCACGCGGTAGAAGAAGCCCAAGGCGCGCGTGCGCCCACGCAACGCTTCGTCGACAAATTTGCGCAGGTCTACACCCCCATCGTGTTCGTCATGGCGGTGGCCGTGGCCGTATTGCCGCCGCTGTTTTTGGGTGGCGACTGGTTTGACTGGGTCTACAAAGCGCTGGTGTTGCTGGTGATTGCCTGCCCGTGTGCGCTGGTAATTTCCACACCGGTCACCATCGTCAGCGGGCTGGCCGCTGCCGCTCGCCAAGGCATCTTGATCAAAGGCGGGGTGTACCTGGAAGAAGGCCGCAAGCTGCGCTGGCTGGCGCTGGACAAGACCGGCACCATCACCCACGGCAAGCCCGCACAGACCGATTTTGTGGTGTTGAACGGCCACGCAGAAGCAGCAGTGCGCAGCCTGGCCGCCAGCCTGGCGAGCCGCTCCGACCACCCGGTGTCGCGTGCCGTGGCCGAAGCCGCCGCGCGGGACGCCGTGCCACTGCGCGAAGTAGATGCCTTTGAAGCCCTGCCCGGGCGCGGCACCCAAGGCACGCTGGGCGGCCAACGCGTCGTGCTGGGCAACCACCGGCTGATCCACGAGCTGGGCTTATGCTCTGAAGCACTGGAAGCGCAGTTGTCCGCGTTGGAAAAACAAGGCAAGACCGTCATCCTTCTAGCGCAGGCCGAAAGCGAGGTGATGGGCTTGTTCGCCGTGGCCGACACGGTGAAAGACAGTAGCCGCCAAGCCATCGGCGAACTCCACGCACTGGGTTTGAAAACCATCATGCTCACGGGCGACAACGCACACACGGCCAAGGCGATTGCCGACCAGGTGGGCATTACCGAAGCCCGTGGCGACCTGCTGCCCGAAGACAAACTCAGCCTCATCGAAAGCAAAATCAACGGCAGCAACGACAAGGACACCGCCGTCGGCATGGTAGGCGACGGCATCAACGACGCCCCTGCCCTGGCCCGCGCTACCATTGGCTTTGCCATGGGGGCGGCCGGCACCGGCACCGCCATCGAAACCGCAGACGTCGCGCTGATGGACGACGACCTGCGCAAGCTGCCGCGCTTTGTGCGCCTGTCGCGCCAGACGCACAAACTGCTGGTGCAAAACATTGCGCTGGCCCTGGGTATCAAGGCCGTGTTTCTAATCCTCACGCTCACCGGCCTGGGCACCATGTGGATGGCGGTGTTTGCCGACGTGGGTGCGAGCCTGCTGGTGGTCGCCAATGGGTTGCGGTTGGTGCGCTTTCGGGGCTGAGCGGGTATTGCGCGGTAAGCCACAATCGCTGCGTTCCAGGCAGCCAGTGCGTGGCGGGATGTGCCACGCTGCCGACTCCATATTCAGAGAGAAAAAATGAGTTTTTTTAAAAATACCGGCGCCTTGATTCTGGCTGCCGCCGCTGCCGTGGTGTTGGGTCTTTGGAGTTTCTACTTCTACCAACGCTCCACCGGCTACGAGGTCGACTTGGTGCGCGCCAACGCCGCTTTGCTGGTGGCCGACCACGCGCCCACCACCGGCCCGAAGGACGCCAAAGTCACCATCGTGGAATTTTTTGACCCGGCCTGCGAGGCCTGCGCCAAGTTCTACCCCATCGTCAAATCCATCCTGGCCGAAAACCCGAACGATGTGCGCCTGGTGTTGCGGTACGCACCGTTTCACCAAGGCTCTGAAGTGGCAGTGAAGATACTCGAAGCCGCCAGGGTGCAAGGCATGTATTGGCAGGCACTCGATCTGGTCATCGCCAAACAATCTGAATGGGCGGCGCACGACAACCCGCAGGTTCGCAATATCTTGTCCTTCTTGCCGTCGATTGGCTTTGACGTGGAGCGCGCCAAGGTCGATATGGCCAAGCCGGTGATGGACGACATGCTCAAACAAGACATGAGTGATTTGAACGCACTGCAGGTCTCACAGACGCCCACCTTCTACATCAACGGCCAGCCGCTGAAGACCTTTGGTGAAGCGGCTCTACGCGACGCGGTGAAGCAGGCGCTGGACGCACAAGCCACCACCAAGTAAGCTCTCGCGCCTTAAGGAATAATGGCTTCTTACGTAGTACTGGCAAGCGTAAGCAGCTATCAATAAATGACTATTTCTAACCTGGCCGAACTCAAGCCGATCTTGACCACCCTGGTCTTGCCGCCCGCCGGGCCACTGCTGTTGATGGTTTTGGGCGGTTGGTGGGCGCTGCAGCGCCGCCGCATCGGCCGCTGGTTGTTGTGCATCGGCATGGTCAGCCTGTGGTTGTTGAGCTGCAACGCCGTGGCCGTGTGGTTGGGATTGAAACTGGTGCCATCACCGCCAGCCTTGGCCCCGAGCCAAATCGTCGAAACCTTCAAGGCGCAGAACATCCAGGCCATCGTGATTTTGGGTGGTGGCTTGCAGCCCGAGAACCCCGAGTACGGCACCGCGCAACCCAGCGCCGACGCTGCAGCGCGCATTCGCTACGGCGCCTGGCTGGCACGCCAAAGCCATTTGCCGCTGGCCTTCGCTGGCGGCATTGGCTGGGCCAACCAAGGGGAACCTGGCGCACCCACCGAAGGCGACGTTACCCGCAGCATGCTGACGCAAGACTACGGCCTGCCGCTGCGCTGGGTGGACGACCAATCGCGCGACACGGCCGAAAACGCCGCCAAGATCAAAGCCGTGATGGCGCGCGACGGCATCCAGCGCATCGCCTTGGTCACCAGCGCCTGGCACATGCCGCGCGCGCAGCAACTGTTCCGCACGGCCGGGTTCACCGTGTTGCCCGCACCCACCAACTTTGCCAAAGCCACGCAACGACCGTTGCTCGAATGGCTGCCGTCCACAGGCGGTTTGCAGGCCTCTCAACGTGTGTTGCGCGAGTGGCTGGCGTTGAAGATCACCCAAATGCGCGGCGGTTGAAGCACTCTTTACGCGAACGCCCTCTTGACCCCGCAACGCGCGGGCATCTAGACTAATAACCAATCAGTCATTAAATAGATGCCAGCCCCAGCACCGCCTTCCGCTGCAGATCCCGCCCCCGGTTCCGCCACCCCGCCCCGCCCCAAACGCACCCGCCGCAAGGCCGAGCGCGCGGGCGAGTTGCTGGCCGCCGCGTTGGATCTGTTCGTCGAAAAAGGCTATGCCGCCACGCGTGTGGAAGAAGTGGCACAGCGCGCGGGCGTCTCCAAGGGCACGCTGTTTCTGTACTTCGCCACCAAGGAAGCGCTGTTCACCGCCGTGGTGCACGAGAACCTGGGCAAACAAATGGCGCTGTGGGACACGGCCATCGACAAGTTTGAAGGCCCCAGCGCGGCCCTGGTGCAGGCCAGCCTGCTGGGCTGGTGGCGCCGCGTGGGCAGCACCAAGGCGTCTGGCATCACGCGGCTGGTGCAGAGCGAGGCGCACAACTTCCCTGAAATCGCCGCCTATTACCAAGAACACTTTTCGCGCCCCGGCCTGGCACTGATGCGCCGTATTTTGGCGCGCGGCATCAGCCGGGGCGAGTTTCGCTCCATCGACCCCACGGCTGGTGCCTATGCGCTGGTCGGCATCATCATTTTCATGGCCATGTGGAAACACACCCGCGCGCTTTTTCTGGAACCCGGCACCGTGCTCGACCCCGAGGCGCACATCGCCGCGCAGGTCGACATTGTGCTGAACGGCTTCAGCCTGCATCCTTCTCATAAAGACAAAACAGCATGAAGAACACACGCCGCTGGATCGTCGGCTTGGTACTGCTCCTCATCGTGGCCGCGATTGGCTGGCGCGTACAAGTCGCCCGCAAGTCTGCTGTGGCCGCCTCTACAGCCCCCGCCAAAGTCGAGGCGATAGAACTCGCCCCTAGCGATGTGATGGTCGCCACGGTACAGCCGCTGAACCAGGGCCTGGCGCTGGCCGGCTCCATCAAGGCCGCGCAGTCGGTGGTGGTCAAAGCCCGCGTGCCGGGGGAATTACAAGGCCTGCAACTGCGCGAGGGCGACACCGTCAAGGTCGGCCAGGTGCTGGCGCGCATCGAGCCCACCGAAGTCCAGGCGCGGCAACAACAAGCCTTGCGCCAAGTGGACGCAGCACAAGCGCAGCTCGACATTGCGTTGCGCCAACATACCAACAACCAGGCGTTGGTGCGCCAGGGTTTCATCTCCAACACCGCCCTCGAAACCTCAGAATCGAACCTCGCAGCCGCCAAAGCCAACAAGCTGGCCATGGACGCCGCCGCCGACTTGACGCGCAAGGCCATCACCGACAGCGTGCTGCGCTCGCCCATCGACGGCCAGGTGTCGCAGCGCATCGCACAAAACGGCGAGCGTGTGCCGGTGGACGGCCAGGTACTGGTGCTGGTGGACCTGCGCCAACTGGAAATGGAAGCCGCCGTGAGCGCCGCCGAATCGGTGGGCATTCGCGTGGGCCAAACGGCGGACTTGCAGATCGAAGGCAGCAGCGCGCTGGTGCCGGCACGCGTGGTGCGCATCAACCCCAGCACGATGGCTGGCAGCCGCAGCGTGCTGGTGTACCTGGCATTGACCCCGTCCCCTGGTTTGCGCCAAGGCCTGTTTGCGCAGGGCTTTTTGAATACCGAGCAAAACAAAGCCCTGGCCGTGCCGCAAAGCGCCGTACGCAACGACAAACCCACGCCCTACGTGCAAGTGGTGCGCGATGGCCGCATTGTTCACGTGCTGGTGGAGCTGGGCGCACGCGGCATGGGGCCGCTGCCAGACCGCACACCCATGGTGGCCGTGCAGGGCCTGGCCGACCAGGCGCAAGTGGTGCTGGCTTCGGCCGGTGGTTTGCCGGATGGTGCGGCGGTGCGTTTTACGACCCTTCCTGCAACGCCCAACGCCCCCACCACCCCAGCCTCTGCGCCGAAGTCCTGACCTATGTGGTTCACCCAAGTCAGTCTGAAGAACCCTGTGTTCGCCACCATGGTGATGCTCGCCCTGGTGGTGCTGGGCGCGTTTTCGTACCAGCGCCTGCAGGTCGACCAGTTCCCGAACATCGACTTCCCCGTGGTGGTGGTCACCACCGAATACCCCGGGGCCTCCCCCGAGATCGTGGAGAGCGAGGTCACCAAGAAGATCGAAGAAGGCGTGAACTCGGTTGCCGGCATCAACAACCTCACCTCGCGCAGCTACGAGGGGCAATCGGTCGTCATCATCGAGTTTCAACTGACGATTGATGGCCGCAAGGCGGCCGAAGACATCCGCGAAAAAGTGGCGTCCATCCGCCCCAGTCTGCGCGACGAAGTGGAAGAGCCACGCGTGCTGCGCTTCGACCCGGCCAGCCGCGCCGTGTGGTCGGTGGCGGTACTGCCCGATGCCAGCAAAGGCGCCAAGCCGCTGACCGACGTGGAACTGACCAACTGGGCCGACCAGGTGCTGAAGAAGCGGCTGGAAAACGTGCGCGGTGCTGGCTCGGTGACGCTGGTGGGCGGCGCCAAACGCGAGATCAACCTCTACCTGCGACCTGCCGCCATGGAGGCGCTGGGCGTCACCGCGCAGCAAGTGGCCCAGGCCGCGCAAAGCGAAAACCAGAACCTGCCGATTGGCAGCCTGCGCAACGGCGAGCGTGAACGCGTGGCGCAGATCGACGCGCGCATCACCGACCCGCAAGATTTCGGCAGATTGATCGTGGCACGGCGTGGCGGCAGTGCCGTGCATTTGGCGGATGTCGCCACGGTGCACGACGGCGCCCAAGAACTCGACACCCTGGCGCTCTACAACGGCCAGCGCACGCTGCTGCTGAGCGTGCAAAAGGCGCAGGACGAAAACACCATTGAAGTGGTGGAAGGCCTGAACCAGGCGCTGAAAGACCTGGCCAGCCAGGTGCCGCCAGGTGTGCGGCTGGAGACCATTGGCGACGCCGCGCGGCCGATTCGCGTGGCCGTGGCCAACGTGCGCTCTTCGCTGCTTGAGGGCGCGGTGCTCACCATCCTCATCGTGTTTTTGTTCTTGAACTCGTGGCGCTCTACCGTCATCACCGGGCTCACGTTGCCGATTGCGCTCATCGGCACGTTCTTGTTCATGTACATGTTTGGCTTCACCATCAACATGATCACGCTGATGGCGCTGAGCCTATGCGTGGGCTTGTTGATTGACGACGCGATTGTGGTGCGCGAAAACATCGTGCGCCATGTGCAGATGGGCAAGACGCCCTACCAGGCGGCGCTCGACGGCACGCAGGAAATTGGCCTGGCGGTGCTGGCCACCACGTTCTCCATCGTGGCGGTGTTTTTGCCGATTGGTTTCATGGGCGGCATCATCGGCAAGTTCTTCCACGAGTTTGGCATCACCATCGTGGCGGCGGTGCTGATCTCGATGTTTGTGAGCTTCACGCTCGACCCGATGATGTCGAGCATCTGGCACGACCCCACCATCCACGCGCACGGCCAAAAGCAAAAGCCCATCACGTTCTACGACCGCACCCTTGGCCGCGTGACCGGCTGGTTTGAAGACGCCACCGATCGCCTGTCCGACGGCTACCAAAGCATCTTGCGCTGGGCGCTGGGCCACCGCGTGTGGACGGTGGTCGCCGCCATCGCCATCTTTGTGCTGAGCGTGGCCATGGTGCCGCTCTTGGGCACCGAGTTCGTGCCCAAGGCCGATTTCTCGGAAACCTCGGTCAATTTCTACACGCCCGCCGGTTCGTCGCTGGAGGCCACCGAGGCCAAGGCCAAGCAAGTGGACATCATCCTGCGCGACATGCCGGAGGTGCGCTACACCCTCACCAGCATCAACACCGGCAACGCGCAGGGCAAGATGTACGCGGCGGTGTATGTGCGGCTGGTGGAGCGCAAGGAGCGGCAACGCAGCGTCGACCAAATGTCCGTGGTGCTGCGCCAGCGCTTGGCGCAGGTGCCGGGCATCACCGTCACCCATGTGGGGCTGACCGATTCGGTGGGCGGCGCCAAGGGCGTTGAGTTTTCGCTACAAGGGCCAGACCTGGCGCAGCTCAGCCGCCTGAACACCCAGGCGCTGGAGAAGCTGCGCCAGATTCCCGGCCTGGTGGATTTGGACTCCAGCTTGAAGCCCGACAAACCCACGGTCAACATCGACATAAAACGTGAAGCCGCCTCCGACCTGGGCCTGAGCGTGAACAGCGTGGGCACTCAGTTGCGCGTACTGGTGGCCGGGCAAACCGTGGGCAACTGGCGCGCGGCGGACGACCAAACCTACGACGTCAAAGTGCGCCTGGCGCCCGATGCCCGCCTGCACCTGCAAGACCTGGCACGCCTGCCGGTGCTCAGCATCACCAGCGGCGACCGCCCGCCCGCCGTGGTGCGCCTCAACCAGGTGGCCGACTTGCGAGAAAGCACCGGCCCGAACCAGATCAACCGCCGCAGCCTGGCGCGCGAGATCGCTATCAGCGCCAACGTGTCGGGGCGCTCGGCGGGCGAGGTGTCCAAAGACATTCGCACGGCGCTCGACAGCATGGCCCTGCCGCCGGGCTACCAGTACCAATTCAGCGGCTCGGCGAAGAATATGCAGGAGTCTTTTGGCTACGCCGTGTCGGCCCTGGCGCTGGCGATTGTGTTCATCTACATGATTCTGGCGAGCCAGTTCAAGAGCTTCTTGCAGCCCTTGGCGCTGATGACGGCCCTGCCGCTCACGCTGATTGGCGTGGTGTTGGCGCTGCTGGCGTTTCGCTCCACGTTGTCGATGTTTTCCATCATCGGCATCGTCATGCTGATGGGTTTGGTCACCAAGAACGCCATCCTGTTGTTGGATTTCGCCATCCGCTCGCGCCAGGAAGTAACTTTACCCAACGGAGACATTCAGCCCGGTTTGCCCCGGGTGGACGCCCTTTTGCTGGCCGCCAAGGTGCGCCTGCGGCCGATTTTGATGACCACGCTGGCCATGGTTTTTGGCATGGTGCCGCTGGCCTTCGCTCTGAGCGAAGGCTCGGAACAACGCGCGCCGATGGGTCAAGCCGTCATCGGAGGCGTCATCACATCTTCGCTGTTGACCCTGGTGATGGTGCCGGTGGTGTACTGTTATGTAGACGACCTGGCGCAATGGTTGCAACGCAGATTTGCACCTCGCCACGCAAATGACGAATTGGCACCCTAAAATCAGGGGTTTGTTTCGCATCCGACAAAGAAAGCTCCCATGACGACCCTAAGCCCACTAGAACTTGCCCGTTTCAACATGATTGAACAGCAGATCCGTCCCTGGGATGTGCTCGAATCCGCTGTGCTGGAGTTGCTGGCCGTGGTCAAACGCGAAGAATTCGTGCCGGCCGCCCAGCGCGCCTTTGCCTTTGTCGACATGGAAACGCCCCTGCCCGCAGGCGAAGTGATGTTGTCGCCACGCGTGGAAGCCCGCGCTCTGCAAGACCTGCAAGTCAAACCTACCGACACTGTGCTGGAAATCGGTGCCGGCTCTGGCTACATGGCCGCCCTGCTGGCCCACCGCGCCCGCAGCGTGGTGTCGCTGGAAATCAAGCCTGAACTGGCGCAACTGGCGCGCGAAAACCTGCGCAAGAACGGCGTGCAAAACGTGGAAGTGCGTGAAGCCGATGGTTCGCAAGACGGCGCCGCACCCGAAAGTTATGACGTCATCATGCTCAGCGGCTCGGTGCCTGATGTGCCGCAGTTTCTGCTGCAAAAGCTCAAGGTCGGTGGTCGCCTGTTTGCCATCGTCGGCCTGGAGCCTGTGATGCGCGCCACCATCATCACGCGCACCAGCCAAGCCGCCTTCACCACCACTCAGCCTTGGGATGTGAGCGGCCCACGCCTGCAGAACTTCCCTGAGCCATCGGCTTTCAAGTTTTAAATTCAACTGCTGACCCGCACCCAACCCAAATGATTGAACAAATCAGCCCCGCCGACCTGCCCTCTTGGTTCACCACCGTTGCACAGGACGGCCCGGCTGTTGTGCTGGATGTGCGCGAACCCTGGGAATGGGAAACCGCCAGCGTCACCGCCGACGGCTTCACCCTGGTGAAGATCGCCATGAACGAAGTGCCTGCGCGCCTGACCGAGTTGGCCCCCACGCAACCCATTGCCTGCCTGTGCCACCATGGCGCCCGCAGCCAGCGCGTGGCGCACTTCCTGGTGCAAAACGGCTTCGATCAAGTGGTCAACATTGCGGGCGGCATCGACGCCTGGTCGCAATTGCGCGACCCGTCTGTCCCGCGCTACTGATCAATTTGTACACCCTGTTTTTTTCGCGTTGAACCCGGCACCGTCTCCGAATCACAAGGAACTTCATGCGTAGCTTCCGTCTTGCCCTTCTCGCTCTGGCCGTCAATGCCGCATGTGCCGCATCGGCCCAGGCAGAAAACCTGGTAGCCCTCTATGACGCCGCGCGCGCCATCGACCCAACCTATCAGTCAGCCAAAGCGCAATACGAAGCCAATCTGGCGAAATCGGAACAGGCCAAGGCCGGCATCCTGCCCACGGCTGCATTGCAAGCAGGCACTGGGCAAACCTCGTTCAAAAACAGCAACCCCGACTTCGGTAACGACTTCAACGCCAGCAACGTCACGCTGCAAGCCTCGCAGCCGCTGTACCGTCCTGCTAACTGGGCGGCCTACGAACAAGGCAAGCGCCTGGTCGACATTGCTACGTCACAACTGACATTGGCCGAACAGGACCTGGTGTTGCGCGTGACCCAGGCATACTTTGATGTGCTGGCCGCCACCGACACCCTGACCTTTGTGCGCGCACAAAAAACAGCCGTGGCCGAACAGTTGGCATCGGCCAAGCGCAACTTTGAAGTCGGCACCTCGACTGTGACCGACTCGCGCGAAGCCCAAGCCCGCTACGACTTGGTGATCGCCCAAGAAATTGCCGCTGAAAACGACCTACGCGTGAAGAAGCTGGCGCTCGACCAGCTGGTCGGCCGCGTCAACGCCCAGCCCAACCCGTTGGTCACGCAAGCCGCATTGCCACAACTGAACCCGAACGACCTGCCCGACATGGTCACCACCGCTGAAAGCATGCACCCGGGCGTGCAGCAAGCCCGGGTCAACCTCGATGTGGCGCGTCTGGAAACAGAGAAAGCCAAGGCCGGCCACAAGCCCACGCTGGATTTGACCGCCTCACACACGCAGGCCTTCAATCCGCAAGGCACAGTGGCCGGATTGCTGAACACTCACACCCGCAACACCACGGTCGGCCTGACGCTTTCCTTGCCATTGTTTTCGGGTTTTGCCACACAAAACCGCATCAAGGAAACCTTGTCTCTGGAAGACAAGGCCCAAGCCGACCTGGACGCCACGCGCCTGGTCGTGTCGCAAGCCACGCGTGCTGCGTTCTACGGCGTGTTGTCAGGCGTAGGCCAAGTCAAGGCACTTGAGGCCGCCGAGGCCTCCAGCCAAAGCGCACTCGATGCCAACCGTCTGGGTTACCAGGTCGGTGTGCGTATCAACATTGACGTGCTGAACTCACAAAGCCAGCTCTATCAAACCAAACGCGACCTGGCCAAGGCGCGCTACGACGTATTGGTGGGCAGCCTCAAACTGCGCCAGGCCAACGGGACCCTCACACCGCAAGATCTGGCGAGCATCAACGCGCTGATCGCCCCATAAGACCGATCGCCAGTCGCCGACCGGCCTCTCACCCCAGGTGGAATACGAGGGGCCGAATCTCTTCAAAGAGTCTCGTCAACTCGCAAGAATGGCCGCCACGGCTTTGGCGGTTTTGTCAGCCGCACCTCGGTGAGCGTTGGCAAAGGCGGGGCCAGCCGCCGCTGCGGCGGCCAAGGCTTGCGGGGCTTGTTGCCATTCTTCAACGGCTTGCAGCGCTTGCGCCATACCCGTCACGCGCCGTGCTGCACCGGCTGCTTCCGACAGACTTGCGGCTTCGGCAAAGTTGAACGTCGAAGGGCCCATGATGATCGGGCAACCGCACGCTGCCGCCTCGATCAGATTTTGTCCACCCAACTCCGCAAAACTACCGCCCAGCAAAGCCATGTCGGACAGGCCGTAATAGAGGGCCATTTCGCCGAGCGAATCACCAATCCACACATCAGCCTCTTCCGGGCCATCGGCCCACGCGCTGCGGCGCGACACCGTGAAGCCTTGTGCTTGCGCCAATGCCACCACTTCATCAAAGCGTTGCGGATGGCGCGGCACGATCAGCCATTGAGGTGAGCTGAAAGAAGTGCCAGAAGCATCAAAATTACGAGCACCTTCCGCTGCTGTGGTGCGCATCAGAGGCATTTTTTTCTTGATTTCCTGCAGCAATAGCAACTCTTCGCCCTCGCGTGCGCTGGCCAGCATCACCACGGGCCGGAAGCCTGGAACGGCTTGCGCGGCACGCCAGCGCAGACGCCATGCGCGCCCTTGCTGAAGCTTGGCGTCGTCGGGAGCTGCATCGAATTTGATGTTGCCAAAGATGCCTTGCACCGGCGCGCCCAAAGCCTTGAGCCGCTGCGCGTCGTACTCAGCTTGAGCCCAAGCGGCGTATAAACCGCCATAGGCTGGGTGGGCCAGAAAGGGAATGCGCTCCGCCTGGCGCAACGACTTTTCACTCAGGCGTGCATTCGCCAGCACCAGAGGGATATGGGCGCGGCGGCAGCGGTCGACCAGGTTAGGCCAGATCTCGGTTTCCATCAGGATGCCGATGCGCGGCTGAAAGTGCTGCAAGAACCGCTGAACCGCACCAGCAGAATCCCACGGCTGCCAAGCTTGCGCGTCGCCTGGCTGCAGCAACTTGGCGCCCTCAGCCCGCCCCGTCGCGGTGCCGTGCGTCAGCAGCAAGCGCATGCCCGGCAGTTGCCGGCGCAAAGCGGCCAGCAAGATAGCTGTGGTGCGGGTTTCGCCAAAAGAGACAGCGTGCACCCACACGTAGCCACCCACGGTATCGGCGTTGCCACGGCGGCTTTCGTAGTAACCAAACCGCTCCTGCACGGCTTCGAGATAACCCGGTTCGGCAACACCGCGCCGGCGTAGCTTACGACGCAACAGCGGCTGCACCAGCCACATCAGAAGGGAGTAAAAGCGCAGGATCAAAATGAGAAATTCGTTAAATTCAGAAGAAGCGCACAGCACACGACGATGACGGCAACAGTCCCAACCGTTTAGCGGCACCGAAGGCGATCAAGCTCACCGACGACATTCAATCGCGCAGCGAGGCCAAGGCAGAGGCCTGGATCCATGCGCGCCACACGGCCTCGACCTTTGGGGTGGGTTGTGCGTAAACATAGGTTTGATGGTCCGCATCGAGCGGGCCGGTGCGCCAGGCGGTGTCGATGTTATAGATCTGCACCAAAGGCAAATCCAGCGCAGTGGCGATGTGGCTGAGACCACTGTCGACGCCAATCACCCCCAGGCAGCCCGAAAGCGCATCCACCATTGCATCGATGCTCATGCGCGGCCAGACCACGGCGTGGCTCAAGCGCGCAGCCAAGCTTTCACTGCGGTACAACTCTTCGTCGCTACCATGCGGAAAAGCCACGGTGTATCCGAGGTCGTTGAGACGATGGCCGAGTTCCAGCCAATGGTCTTCAGGCCAGAGTTTTTCTGCATTTGCACTGCCGTGCAGGAACGCCACCACTGGCATCGGGCCTGCCGATGTACCCGAATCAAAGAAGCGCTGCGCCACACTTTTGATCTTCTCGGTTTCAACGCTGTCGCGCACCGTGATGCCAAAGCTGGGCTTATCGGGCAGCGCATACACCAATGCCCGCGCGCACATCACACGCGCGCGCTGCACAGCCGGAATTCGAAATTCCACCGGAATGGAAACATCGGCCACGCGGCGCATCAACGGTTCAAAGCCGGAGTCTTCGGCCTGGTTGGTCAGGGTGTAGCGCAGGCCGTTGGGATTCAAGCGCGCCATTTTGGCGACCTGGACAGATTTGTTCTCGCCCTGCAGGTCAATCACGGCGTCGTAACTATCAAACTGCAGATCGGACATGAAGGCACGCCACGCGGTACGAGTTTCGGCCGTGAACACCGTTTCGCGCCAACGGCTCAGATCACATTCAATCACCCGATGCACCACGTTGCAGCGCCGCACAAGCGGGGCCAAGCTAGGCTCCACTACCCAATCGATTTGCGTGCCTGGCAGTTCTGAACGAATGTCTTGTACCGCCGGCATGGCATATACCACGTCGGTCAGCGAAGACAGCTTGACGATCAGAACATTCATGCAGGCACGGGGGTGGCTTGGTTCAAGTGCAAATCTTGGTACTGAGTCCACACAGATTGCCACGCCTGCCACACCGTGTCTACCTCCGGAGCCTGAGCCCCGCCGACGGCGACTTGGTAAGAACTGCCCAGCGGGCCGGCACGCCAGATGCGCGGCTGGCTGAAAATTTGCACATGTGGCAAATTCAGGGCCACGGCCAAATGGCTCAGGCCGGAATCCACACCGATCACGCCCACACACCCAGCCATCTGCTCGGCCAGGGCTGGTAAGCCCATGCGCGGCAGCACTTTGGCCTGCGGGCCAATGGCGTCGCACAACTGGCGCGCAAACTCCGCCTCCGACGCACTGGCCTGCGGCACACTGACCGGAAGCCCTTGCGCCACCAGCCGCCGCCCGACTTCAGCCCAACGCGCCAACGGCCATTCGTTCTCCACCCGCGTGGTGCCGTGCACCAGCATCACACTGTGGTCAGGGTTGTGGGGTTTGACGCTCAATTCCTCATAACAAATACCGTCTTCACGCGGCGCATAACCCAAGGCCAGCGCCGCCAAACGCCGGTAACGCTGCAGGGAATGGATGCGCGGCGGCATAGGCTGCGGCTTTTGCACCATGAAGCGCACGGGCCACTCCCAGCCACAGTCTTCGCTGCCGTTGCCGTAGGTGGCGCGCCAGCCGCCAGGGGCCAGACGTGCACGACGCGCGATCACGGCCGATTTGATGAGGCCTTGGAAGTCGATCACCGCGTCGTAGGCCACACTGCCCAGCGTTTCGCTGAACAACGCGCGCTCCGCACGCACTGTGGGGCTGAAAGGCGTTTTGCGCCAGCGCCGTTGCGCCACGGGAATCACGCGCGCCAAGCCCGGCACAGTAGCCTTCAGCAGCGGAGCAAAAGCCTCTTCCACCACCCAATCAAAGGTGGCGCCAGGCCGCGCTTGGCGCATGTCGTGTAGGGCGGGCAAGGTCTGAATGACATCACCCAGTGATGACAGCTTAACAATCAGCAGTCGCATGCCCTACGTGTACTCCATGGGAAAGCCTAGTGTGCAGGCGCAGAAAAGCTGGCGTCGGGTTTGACCTTGTGCAGCAGCTTCAGCATATCTGCTTCGATGCGGTGCAGCGCTTCTTCGGTTTGACCTTCAAAGCGGAGCACCAGCACGGGCGTGGTGTTAGAGGCACGCAGCAGACCAAAGCCATCCGGCCAGTCCACACGCAAGCCGTCGATGGTGTTGATTTCAGCGGGTGCGGCAAAGTCGGCCAATGCTACAGCTTGGGCCACCAGCACAGGCGGTTCACCTTCTTTGCAGGCCACGTTGAGCTCTGGCGTGGAGAAGCTGCTGGGCAAGGCGTTGAGCACCACGTTGGCATCGGGCGAACGGCTCACGATTTCCAGCAGGCGCGTGCCGGCGTAGGTGCCGTCATCAAAGCCAAACCAGCGTTCTTTGAAGAAGATGTGGCCGCTCATTTCGCCGCCCAGCGGGGCTTGGCCGCCTGCAGCTTCAATTTCGCGCATCTTGCCTTTGATCAGCGAGTGGCCGGTCTTGAACATCAACGGCTGGCCACCGGCTTCGCGAATGGCCGGGGCCAAACGCTGGGTGCACTTCACGTCAAACAAAATGGTGCCGCCGGGCACGCGCGTGAGCACGTCTTGAGCGAACAGCATCATCTGGCGGTCCGGGAAAATGTTGACGCCTTCGCGGGTGACGATGCCCAGGCGGTCGCCGTCGCCGTCGAACGCCAGACCCAATTCGGCGCCACTGGTTTTCAGCGCGGCAATCAGGTCGGCCAGGTTTTCAGGCTTGCTGGGGTCTGGATGGTGGTTGGGGAAGTTGCCATCCACCTCGCTGAACAGCTCGATCACTTCGCAGCCGATGGCGCGCAGAATGCCGGGCGCCGAAGCACCGGCAATGCCATTGCCCGAGTCAACCACGATCTTCATGGGGCGCGCGAGTTTGATGTCAGAGACGATGCGCTGGGTGTAGGCTTCGAGCACATTGGCTTGGCGCACTTGGCCGCCGGGCTGCTCTTTCCAGGTCTCGCCTTCCATCATGCGGCGAATGGCCTGGATCTCTTCGCCATAGATGGCACGACCACCCATGACCATCTTGAAGCCGTTGTAATCCTTGGGGTTGTGGCTACCAGTGACCTGGATGCCGCTGCGGCAAAGCGTGGTGGCTGCGTAATACAGCATGGGCGTAGTGACCAGACCTACGTCGATCACTTCAATGCCCACCGAGGCCAAGCCTCGGATCAGTGCTGCGCTCAGCGACGGACCGCTCAGACGACCATCACGGCCCACGGCCACGACTTTTTCGCCCTCGGCCAAGGCGATGGTGCCAAACGCCTTGCCAATCCCTTCGGCCACGGCCTCGGTGACGGTAGACGGGACGATGCCACGAATGTCGTAGGCTTTGAAAATAGAAGCTGCAATCTGCATGGAACAATTCCTGTCGGTCTAATGAGAAGGCAGCCTGGGTCAAGCTGCCGGGATTGTAAACACTGTCTTCTTACGAAATCACGTGGGTCGAACAAATTCAAGCCGTCTTGCCACTGGGCAAAATGGATTGGTAAAGCTGCATATATTGCTTGGCGGCAGCGCCCCATGAGAAGTTTTGCGCCATACCATTTTGCTGAAGCTGAGCCCAGCGTTCGGGCTGGCGAAAGACTTGCACGGTGCGCTCCATGGCACCAGCCAAAGCGGCAGGCAACGTAGGGCCAAACTTGAAACCTGTGGCGCCGGGCGCACCCGTTGCACCAGGAGCGGCGTCTCCGGCGTCGACCACGGTATCGGCCAAACCGCCCACGTGGCGTACCACCGGCACCGTGCCGTAGCGCAGTGCATAAAGCTGGGTCAAGCCACAAGGCTCGAAACGCGACGGCACGAGCATAGCGTCCGATCCGGCAATCATCGTGTGGGCAAAAGCCTCGTCGTAACCTAGGCGCACGGCGATACGGCCGGGATGGGCCTCGGCGGCAGCCGTGAAGGCGGCTTCCAAAGCGTGGTCGCCACTGCCCTGCACCGCCAACTGCGCGCCCATGGCGAGCAACTCGGGCACCACGGCCAACACCAAGTCCAAGCCTTTTTGCGACGTGAGGCGGCTAACCACACCAAACACGGGCGCCTTGGCATCCACGGTCAGGCCCAAGGCTTTTTGCAAAGCTGCTTTGCAGCGCGCTTTGCCGGCCATGGTCTTGGCGGAGCCCGATGAATAACGAGCGGGAATGTGGGCGTCGGTGGCCGGGTCCCAAATCGCGCCGTCCACACCATTCAAAATGCCGGACACCTCGCGGCCACGGGCACGGATCACACCATCCAAGCCGCAACCAAATTCTGCCGTGGCAATCTCGGCCGCATAAGTGGGGCTGACGGTGGTGACACGGTTGGCGTATTTCAGTCCCGCCTTCATGAACGACACCTGACCATGAAACTCCAGGCTGGTGGGCATCATGTAGCGCGAAGGCAGTCCCAGCAACGGAAAATCCCCCGGCTCAAACAAGCCCTGATAAGCCAGGTTGTGGATGGTGAACACGCTGCCGACATTCGACACCGGGTTGGTGCTGACATAGGCACACGCCATCGCGGCATGCCAATCGTGTGCATGCACCACTTCTGGTGTCCACAAGGGATCGAGCTCGCTAGCCGCCAAGTGCGCGGCCACCCAGCCCAGCAAGGCAAAGCGTTGCGCGTTGTCCGGCCACTCTTGCCCGTTGGCCGCTTGGTAGGGACTGCCCGGGCGGCGGTACAGATAAGGTGCGTCGATCACATAGGCTTCGACGCCGCTGCAACTCAACACCCCTTTGCGCAGCGTGACGCGCGCCGCGCCAAAGACGGCACCGATCTCGCACACCACTTGGCTTTTGGCCAAGCCTTCCAGAATAGCCGGCATGCCCGGCAGCAACAGCCGCACGTCAGCGCCTTCGACCATCAGCGCCTGGGGCAAAGCCCCCAACACATCTGCCAGCCCCCCGGTTTTCAACAGGGGAAAAATCTCAGCGCCGACTTGCAGTATCTTCATTCTTACAACTTTGCCAGCATCGCCGGCGTAACCAAGGTGATGCCATTCTCGCTCCGATAAAAGCGCTTGGCGTCCGCCTCGGCGTCTTCGCCGATCACCATGTCGGCCGGAATGTCGCAGCCTCGGTCGATCACGGCGCGGGTGATGCGGGCTCCGCGGCCAATGGTCACGTCTGGCAGCACAACCGACCAGTTGACCGAACTATAGGAGTGCACACGCACACCAGAAAACAGCACCGAGCGGAACACCTGGCCCGACACGATGCAGCCACCCGAGACGACGGATTCGATCGCCATGCCGCGGCGGTCTTCCTGGTTGTGCACGAACTTGGCGGGCGGCAGTTGGGCTTGGTACGTCCAAATCGGCCAACTGGTGTCGTACAGGTTGAGCTGCGGGTCGGTGGCCGTGAGGTCGATGTTGGCATCCCAGTAGGCATCGATCGTGCCCACGTCGCGCCAGTAGGGTTCGTCGCCTTCTTTGTTTGGCACAAAGCTCAGCGCGAACGGGTGTGCCGTGGCGCGGCCTTCGCGGACGGCTTTGGGGATGATGTCTTTACCGAAGTCGTGGCTCGAATTCGGGTCGGCCATGTCACGCTCCAACTCGGCGTACAGGTATTCCGCGTTGAAGATGTAGATGCCCATGCTGGCCAACGCCATGTCTGGGTTGCCCGGCATGGCGGGTGGGTCGGCGGGTTTTTCGAGGAAGTCGGTGATCAGGCTGTTGTCATCCACCGCCATCACACCAAACGCAGTGGCCTCCATGCGTGGCACGGCAATGCAGGCGACGGTGCAATCGCGTCCCTTGGCCACGTGGTCGGCCAACATCAACGCATAGTTTTGTTTGTAGATGTGGTCGCCGGCCAGCACCACGATGTAATCGGCACCGTAACTTTCCAGGATGTCGCGGTTCTGTTGCACAGCATCGGCGGTGCCACGATACCAATGTTCGTTGTCGTTACGTTGCTGCGCCGGGAGGAGATCAACAAACTCGTTCATCTCATTTTTGAGGAACGCCCAGCCACGCTGTAAGTGACGCAACAGACTGTGAGACTTGTACTGCGTGATCACACCCACGCGCCGAATGCCCGAATTGAGGCAATTTGACAACGCGAAATCAACAATGCGGAACTTGCCGCCAAAGTACACCGCAGGCTTGGCACGCTTATCGGTCAGGTTCATCAAGCGGCTGCCGCGGCCACCGGCCAAGACGAGCGCGATGGCACGCTTGGGCAAATCCAGGCTTTGAGCCAGGTCGTTAGTTTTCATAGTCGCCTCCAGTTTTTAATACCCACAAGATTGAGCACAATAATCTTAATCAAATCCAACTGAACACAGTTACATTGAAATTACGGCGTGCGAGAATAAGTTTTAGAAATTTGTATACGACAATTCAAAGCGCCTTGACTATGGCATAACACCTGCGTGTGCCGTTCTGCTAGTGCTCTCAATACCTCGGTTGGCGATTTGCCCACCTCCGCTGATGATCTGCGATAAAAGGAATCCATGATGACGCCAACACCATCTCAAGCTCATGACCTCCAAGAAAAAATAGCGCAACAACTTGTGTCCACAGTAGGTGTCGCACCAAGCGACGCCACGCTGACCGACATGATGCAAGCGGTATCGCAAGTCGCGCGCCAGCAGTTGTCGCAACGCTGGGTCAGCACACAGGCACAACAACATACCGACAAAGCCCGTCGAGTGGTTTATCTATCGATGGAATTTTTGATGGGCCGCACGTTGTCAAACGCACTCGGTGCGTTGAAGCTGCGTGGCCCCGCAGCCGAAGGCCTGCAAAAGCATGCGCAGAAGCTTGAAGACGTGTATGACCGCGAAGCCGATGCCGCACTGGGCAATGGTGGTTTGGGCCGCTTGGCCGCCTGTTTTCTCGATTCCATGGCGTCGCTCGGCCTGCCCTCGTTTGGTTACGGCATTCGCTACGAGTACGGCATGTTTGCGCAAGGCATCCAAAATGGTGCACAAATTGAGCATCCAGACCCATGGCTCGAAGACGGCACGCCTTGGGAATTTCCCCGCCCCCACATCACCTACCCCGTGTACTTCGGCGGTTGGGTCGAGCATGTCGACGGCAAACCGCTCTGGCGCCACGCCGGTGAAGTGGCCGCCAAGGCCTACGACATGGTCGTGCCCGGCCATGGCACGCAAAAGGTCAGCACGCTGCGCTTGTGGAAAGCCACAGCCCCCGCGCACATTGACTTGAATGCCTTCAACACCGGCGACTACGCCCGTGCGGCCAGCGCGAAGAACGAATACGAAAACATTTCCTGGGTGCTGTACCCCAACGACAGCACCCCCGCCGGCCGCGAACTGCGGTTGAAGCAAGAGTATTTCTTTGTCGCCGCGTCGATTCTCGATCTGGTGCAGCGCCATTTGAGCGAGCACCCTTCTCTGCTGAACCTGGCCGACAAGGTGGCCATTCACTTGAACGACACCCACCCCGCCATTGGTGTGGCCGAGTTGATGCGCGTGCTGTGCGACGTGCACAACATGGACTGGGACACCGCCTGGGGCATCTGCAAAAAGACCTTCTCGTACACCAACCACACGTTGATGCCCGAGGCGTTGGAAACCTGGCCCGTGGGCTTGATCCAGCACGTGCTGCCACGCCACCTGGAAATCATCTTCCGCATCAACAAAGAGTTTCTGGATGAAGCCGCCGCGCACCGCCCCGGCGACAACCAGTTCTTGGCACGCCTGTCACTGATCGATGAAGCCGGTGAACGCCGTGTGCGCATGGCGCATTTGTCCATCGTCGGCAGCCACAAGGTCAACGGTGTGTCGGCCCTGCACTCGGACCTGCTGGTGCAAACCATCTTTGCCGACTTCGCCAGCCTCTGGCCGGATCGCTTCACCAACATGACCAACGGCGTCACCCCACGCCGCTGGCTGGAACAAGCCAACCCCAAGCTTTCATCGCTGCTGGACGACACCATTGGCAACGGCTGGCGAGCCGATTTGGACGAACTGCAAAAGCTGCGCCAACACACGACGGACGCGGCTTTCCAGAAGTCTTTCATGGCGGTGAAGCGCGCGAACAAGGCGCGGTTGGCGCAACTGATCGAACGCACCACCGGTGTGGTCGTCAACCCCGACAGCCTGTTCGACGTGCAGGTCAAGCGCATCCACGAATACAAGCGCCAGTTGCTCAACGTGTTGCACGTGGTCACGCGCTACCAAGCCATTCTGGCCAACCCCAAGGGCCCGAACGGCAAAGGCTGGGTGCCGCGCACGGTGATCTTTGCTGGCAAGGCGGCTTCTTCGTACCACACGGCCAAGTCCATCATTCGCTTGATCCACGACGTGGGCCTGGTCATCAACAACGACTCGCGTGTAGGCGACTTGCTCAAGCTGGTGTTCATTCCCAACTACGGCGTCTCGGTGGCCGAAGTCATCATGCCCGGCGCTGATTTGTCTGAACAGATTTCCACCGCTGGCACCGAAGCCAGCGGCACCGGCAACATGAAGCTGGCGTTGAACGGCGCCCTCACCATCGGCACCGACGACGGCGCCAACATCGAAATCCGCCAGAACGTGGGCGACGACAACATCTTCATCTTCGGTTTGAAGACGCCCGAAGTACAAGCGCTGCGCCAACAGGGTTACCACCCCATGCGCTATTACGAAGAAGTGGCCGGCCTCAAGCCGGTGCTTGACGCGATTGCCGGTGGTCAGTTCTCGCCTAGCGAGCCGGGGCGCTACCGTGCGCTGGTGGATTCGTTGTTGTGGGGCGGAGACCACTACCTGCTGCTGGCCGACTACGCAGCCTATGTGGCGGCCCAGCACAAGGTAGACGACCTGTACCGCGAGCCCGCACAGTGGTGTGCGCGGGCCATCACCAACGTGGCCGGTATGGGGGTGTTCTCATCCGACCGCACCATCCGTGAGTACGCGCGCCAAATCTGGCACATTGAACCGCAGCAGAAGTAAGCTCAAGAGTAAGCCCCTCCGCACCACGGCCTCCGGGCCGCGGTGCCATCGCCGAGAAGCCGTAGTCCAAAAGAGTTCCAGGAAATGCTTACATCCCATGAGATTGATCTGATCCGAACGGCCAGCCACGGCGATCCCTTTGCGGTTCTAGGCCCACATCAACAGGCTGGCGGCCGTGTGGCGGTGCGCGCTTTTTTACCCACCGCATTGGCTGTCGAGGTACTGCACCCGAAGACATCTCAGTTGTTGGGGAATCTGAGCCGCGTCCACGCCGACGGCGTATTCGATGGCGACTGCACCCTGTCGGCGCCCTATCACTACCTGTTGCGCATCACCTGGCAAGGCGGCACGGTCACCACCGAAGAAGACCCCTATCGTTTTGGCCTGGTCCTCAACGAGATGGACATGTGGCTGCTGGGCGAGGGCACCCATCTGCGCCCCTATGAAGTACTCGGCGCGCACCCCAGCACGCTGGACGGCGTGCAAGGCACACGATTTGCCGTGTGGGCGCCCAACGCCAGCCGCGCCAGCGTGGTCGGTGACTTCAATTTCTGGGATGGTCGACGCCACCCGATGCGCAAACGCCCCGAGCGCGGCGTGTGGGAGTTGTTTGTGCCTGCAGTAGCCGCAGGTGCTCGGTACAAGTTTGAATTACGCGCCGCTGATGGGCGCCCTCTGCCCCCGCGTGCCGACCCTTATGCACGCCAAGCCGAGTTGCGCCCAGCCACCGCCAGTGTGGTGGCTGCCATGCCGGCTGTGGTGCCGCCATCTGCACAACGCCAAGCCGCCAACGCCTTGAGCGCCCCCGTCAGCATCTACGAGGTGCACCTGGGCTCGTGGCGCCGCAAGGTGGAAGACCACAACCGCTGGCTCGATTGGGACGAACTCATCGAGACGCTGATCCCGTACGCCGTGGGCATGGGCTTCACCCACCTGGAGCTGCTGCCCATCAGCGAACACCCATTTGATGGTTCGTGGGGTTACCAACCCGTGGGCCTCTATGCGCCGACGGCACGTTTCGGCACGCCAGAAGGTTTTCAACGTTTCGTGTCCGCGTGCCATGCCAAGGGACTGGGTTTGATTCTGGACTGGGTGCCCGCACACTTTCCAACCGATGCCCATGGTCTGGGCCAGTTTGACGGCACAGCGCTGTACGAACACGCCGATCCCCGTGAAGGCTTTCACAACGACTGGAACACGCTGATCTACAACCTGGGCCGCACCGAAGTCAGCAACTTCCTGCTCGGCAACGCCTTGTATTGGCTGGAGCGTTTTGGCGTCGACGGCCTGCGTGTGGACGCGGTAGCCTCCATGCTTTACCGCGACTACAGCCGCCCCGACGGCAGTTGGATTCCGAACATCCATGGCGGCCGCGAAAACCTGGAATCGATTGCCTTCCTGAAGCGCATGAACGAGGTGGTGGGGGCCGAGCGCCCCGAGGCCATGACCCTGGCCGAAGAATCCACCGCGTTCCCCGGCGTGTCGCGCCCCACCTACTCGGGCGGCCTGGGCTTTCACTACAAGTGGAACATGGGCTGGATGCACGACACCCTATCGTTCATGACACGCGACCCGCTATACCGCCGCTACCACCAGAACGAAATGAGCTTCGGCCTGGTCTATGCGTTTGACGAGAACTTCGTCTTGCCCATTTCGCACGACGAAGTGGTGCACGGCAAGGGTTCGCTACTCGGCAAAATGCCCGGCGACCGTTGGCAGAAATTTGCGAACCTGCGCAGCTACCTGGGCTTCATGTTTGCACACCCCGGCAAAAAGCTGCTGTTCATGGGCTGCGAGTTTGGCCAAGACACCGAGTGGAACCACGACCAAAGCCTGCCCTGGCATTTGTTGAGCGACGGCCAACACGCCGGTGTGCAAACCCTGGTGCGCGATCTGAACCAGCTCTACCGCAGCACGCCGGCCCTGCATGAACTCGATTGCCAACCCGCCGGGTTTGAGTGGATCGAACATAACGACGCTGAAAACTCAGTTTTGAGCTTTGTGCGCCGTGGCAGCACGCCCGAAAGCCATGTGCTGGTGGTGTGCAACTTCACGCCCGAGGTGCGTCACCACTACCGCGTGGGTACCCCCGAAGCTGGCGAGTACCGCGAGCGGCTCAACACCGACTCGCATTTTTACGGCGGCAGCAATGTCGGCACCCCCATGGGTGTGGCCCGCACCGAGCCGGTGGTGTGGCATGGTCGGGCCCAGTCCTTGCTGCTCACGTTACCTCCCTTGGCTACCGTGGTGTTTGAATGGACCGCTCTTCCAGCATGACCGCGCCAACGCGCACCAAACCTGCAGACCAAAACGCCGGCTTCAACACGGGCTTCAAGCTGAAGGGGCTTACGCCGAATGTGCCGGCCATGCAGGTGCTGAGCCTGCGCGCCGGCCAACCCTGGCCGCTGGGCGCGCATTGGGATGGGCACGGCGTGAACTTTGCGGTGTTCTCAGCCCATGCCCAGGCCATGGAGCTGTGTGTGTTCAGCCCAGACGGCAAAACCGAAATCGCACGTGCCAAGCTGCCCGAGCACACCGGCGACGTGTGGCACGGCTACTTGTCGGGCGCGCAACCGGGCCTGATTTACGGCCTGCGTGCCTATGGCCCGTGGCGCCCCGATCGCGGCCACCGGTTTGACGCATCCAAACTCCTGCTCGACCCCTACGCGCGCGACATCGTCGGCCACTTTGTCTGGGGCGAAGAACATTTCGCTGGGGAACCCGAGCACTTGCAGCACGTGGGAACCCGCAACAACGCAGCCGCTGCCTTGAAGGCCCGTGTGGTGCACGATGCTTATGACTGGGGGGGCGACACCGCTCCCCATACCCCGCTAGCCAGCACCGTGTTGTACGAAGTGCACGTCAAAGGATTCTCCAAGCTCAACCCACAGTTGCCCGAAGCCCTGCGCGGCACTTACGCCGGGCTGGCCCACCCCGCCTCCATCGCCCATTTGCAGCGCCTGGGTGTGACGGCCGTAAGCCTTCTGCCGGTGCACTTCAAGGTGGACGAAGAGCGCCTGAACCACATGGGACTGACCAACTACTGGGGCTACAACACGCTGGGTTTCTTCAGCGTGAACCCCACCTTGGCCAGCCAGCAAAACGGCCGCTGCCCGCGCGACGAGTTCCGCGACATGGTCAAGGCCTTGCACGCGGCGGGGCTGGAAGTGATCTTGGACGTGGTTTACAACCACACCGCCGAGTCCGACGAAAACGGCCCCAACCTCAGCTTTCGCGGCCTGGACAACGCCAGCTACTACCGTTTGCTGGCCGACAACCCTGCGCTGTTTGAAAACAGCACCGGCACGGGCAATACCGTCGACATCCGCCAACCGCGTGTGCTGCAAATGGTGATGGACAGCCTGCGCTACTGGGTGAGCGACATGCATGTCGACGGCTTCCGCTTCGACCTGGCCCCGGTGCTGGGCCGAGGCGACCACGGCTTTGAGCGCAACGGCGCGTTCTTCACCGCTGTGGCGCAAGACCCGGTGCTCTCCCGTGTAAAGATGATCGCCGAGCCCTGGGACATTGGCCCCGGCGGCTATCAGGTGGGCGGCTTCTCGCGCGGCTGGCTCGAATGGAACGACCACTTCCGCGACGGCATGCGCAGCTTCTGGGTACTGGGCGCATTGCCCGATGACAGTTCACCCGAAGTCGCCAACCGTGGCACCTTTGCCATGCGTTTGTGTGGATCGTCCGACCTGTACCAACTGCGCCAACGCGCGCCCAGCGAGTCCGTCAACTATGTGGTGTCGCACGACGGTTTTACCCTGCGCGACCTGCTGAGCTACAACGAGCGCCGCAACCAGGCCAATGGCGAAGACAACCGCGACGGCCATAGCCACAACATGAGCTACAACTGCGGCGAAGAAGGCCCCAGCACACAGCCCGAAGTGTTGGCCTTGCGCGCGCGGCTGCAGCGCGCCCTGCTGGCCACCACCCTGCTGGCCCAGGGCACCCCCATGCTGGCCGCTGGCGACGAGTTGGGCCACACCCAGCAAGGCAACAACAACCCCTACTGCCAGGACAACGCCACCACCTGGATCGACTGGGCCAAAGCCGACTGCGACCTCATCGCCTTTACCGCACGGGTGCTCTGGCTGCGCCGCGAAGCGCTGCCCTTTGCCAACCGCTGGTACAGCGGCCACCCAGATGTGCGCGGTCTGCACGACCTGGCCTGGCTGCAGGCTGACGGCACGCCGCTGCAGGGCGATGACTGGGCGGCACCCCATAACCGCTTGTTGGGCTGCCTGATTGGCCGCCCCGGCCGCGCGGCAGCCCCCTTGCTGCTGCTGGTCAACGCTGAAGCACACCCGCAAGACTTCTTGCTGCCTGCCGGTGTCTGGCAAGCCGTGCTTGATTCCAGCCACGCTTTGGGCCATGCCAACTGGCACGGCCAAGGCGAGGCCCCGTTCACCGTGCCGGCCAACAGCCTGGTGCTGTTGGCCGTGGCCGGTGCCGATCTCGTGCCGCCTGCCACTCTTTAATCCTTGCCCTCTCTGTGATCTGACATGAACTTCTCGCGCGCCAGCGGCATCTTGTTGCACCCCACTTCGCTCCCCGGCCCCCACGGCTCTGGCGACCTCGGCCCCGATGCGTACCACTTTATCGACTGGCTCGTCGCCGCGCGCCAAACCTATTGGCAGATCTTGCCGCTAGGCGGCATTGGTCCGGGCAACTCACCCTATATGAGCAGCTCGGCCTTTGCGGGCAATGTGTTGTTGATCGACCTGGCCGACCTGCAAGAACAAGGCTGGCTGCAAGCCGGCGATCTGCAATACGAACCCACCATTCATGCCGGTAGGGTCAACTTCGCCCACATGGTGCCATGGCGCGTACAGCAGTTGTCCAACGCTGCGCGTCGCTTTGCCGCCCGCGCTACGCCAGAACAACTGGCCGACTACACCCGTTTTTGCACCACTCACGCGGCCTGGCTCAACGACTACGCCCTCTTCATGGCACTGGCCGAATCCCATGGCTGGACCGAATGGAACACTTGGCCCGATGGCCTTGCCAAACGCCAACCTGCCGCCATGGCCGCGGCCCAAGAAAAACACGCGGATCGCATCACCTTCTGGAAGTTTTGCCAATGGCGCTTCTTCGGCCAGTGGGAACGTCTCAAGGCCTACGCCAACGAACGCGGCATTCGTATCGTGGGCGACACACCCATCTTCATTGCTTACCAAAGCGCCGAAGTGTGGGCACGTCAGGAGCTATTTGAACTGGATGCCGCAGGCAACGCCAGCGTGGTGGCCGGTGTGCCGCCAGACTACTTCAGCGCTACCGGTCAACGCTGGGGCAATCCGCTGTACCGCTGGCAAGCCCATGCGGCCGAAGGCTACGCCTGGTGGATCGAGCGCATCCGCCACACCTTCACACTGGTCGACCTGGTGCGCATCGACCACTTCCGTGGCTTTGCCGACTATTGGGAGGTGCCCGCCGCCGAACCCACCGCCATCCATGGGCGCTGGGTGCCGGGCCCCGGCGCGGCGTTGTTCGATGCTGTGCACGCGGCACTCGGCCCGCTGCCCATCATTGCCGAAGATTTGGGCATCATCACGCCCGCCGTGGATGCTTTGCGTCGCCAGTTCAACTTCCCCGGCATGCGCATACTGCACTTCGCCTTTGGCGGTGACGCAGACAACGCCTACCTGCCGCACAACTACGAACGCAACACCGTTGCCTACACCGGCACCCACGACAACAACACCACGCAAGGCTGGTGGCATGAGGCCAACATCGGCGAACGCCACCACGTCTCCAGCTACCTGGGTCGCTCCCCCGAGTCGCTGGACCATGACATCCATTGGGCGTTGATCCGCAGCACCCTGGGCAGTGTGGCCGACACGGCCATCGTGCCCCTGCAAGACGTGCTGGGCCTGCCCGCGGCCGACCGCATGAACCTGCCCGGCAAAGGCGAAGGCTATTGGGAATGGCGCTTCAACTGGAGCCAGTTCCAGCCCTGGCATGCGGAGACGCTGGCGCATCTGGCCGACGTGTACGGCCGTTTGCCAAAAACGGCATAAGCTGTACGCTTGCGTCTAGCGCGCGGACTTGAGGACTTGAGAACAAGCGCCCCTGCGTTTGTTCTTGGGTTGGCTCCGCTTTCTCTGCGACAAAGTTTTCCTTACTGGCTCACCGTGCGCAACACCCCAGGCGCGGTGCACAGCGGTAGACAAAATGCCCAAACCAGTTTCTTACGGCGTGATCATCCTGAACGAGCACAACGCACTGCTGCTCGCGCACGTCACTGACCAGTCTTTCTGGGACATTCCCAAAGGCGGCGCCGAGCCCGGCGAAACCCCGATGCAAGCAGCGCTGCGCGAAACCTTTGAAGAAACCGGCATCACGCTGCAACCTGAAGCGCTGCAAGACCTGGGCCTCATGTCTTACACGCCCAAAAAACACTTGCATCTGTTCAAGACGCAGTTGCAAACCAGCGCATGGGACGTGACGCTGTGCCGGTGCACCAGCTTCTTCCCGCACCACCGCACCGGCGTGGCCACACCAGAAGCCGACGCCTTTCGTTGGGTGGCACAGAAAGACATTTCCGCACACTGTACGAAAAACTTGACCACCGTGCTGACCAGGCTGTTGGCCTAAAAAAGCGACGCAGGAGCTGGTGTACGGCGCTGAAAATGCCGCGCACGGGCAGAATGGGCACAAGCCCTCAATGGCAAACCCCATGTCACGCATCACACGGACGGGCTCAGCGCCTCCACAGGCAACCGCAACCACAAGCAAGTGCCCTCACCAGGCTTGGAGGTGATGTCCACCCGCCCTCCCAGCCGCAGCGCGCGCTGCCGCATGGAGCGCAATCCGCGTCCTTCTACAGATGCGGCGCCAGATGAGGCGTCTGACGCCGCTGCATCAAAACCCACGCCATCGTCGACGATGCGCACCTCCACCTCGTGCGCCAACGCTGCAGCAGTGATACACACGTGCTGTGCCCGCGCATGTTGGATGATATTGCTCAGAGCCTCCTGCACGATGCGCATCACCTGCAAGGCCTCGGGCGGGCCAAGCCAGGGCAGCGGAGGCAGGTCGGGCATATCCCACTGCAGTTGAATGCCGGCCTGCTCCAGCCGACGCCCGGTACGAAAGCGCAGCGTCGCCAGCAGCGCCACCAGGTCGTGATCCATCGGTTCCAGCGAGTCGATCACCACGCGCAGGTCGTCCAGGCACTCATGCAAGGTGTGCACCAAATCATCCGGCTGCAACTGGCCACGCTCGGCGTGCGCCAGGGCCGACACCAGCGACGAACCCAGACCGTCGTGCATGTCCTGCATCAGGCGGTGGCGCTCCAGCAGCAAGGTGCGCTCGCGCTCCACCTCCACCAGCCGCTGCTGTTGCAGGCCTAGCGCGTGCGCCAGGTCGCGCGCCACATGCCGCTCGCGCATCGAGGCACGCAGCGCTCCCTGCACACGCACACCAAACAACAGAATCACGCCGCACAAGACGGCAAACGCCGCTGCTATCGGCATGGCGTACGGCAATGTTGGGTGGTTCAGCAACGCTGCGGTGTTGACGGCCGCCACAGGTAGCACAGCGCAAGCCTGCATGGGAGGCGTCGCCGGCGCATTCACCACGCAGAAGATCAACATGGCATTGAACAAACTGGCAAACACCAGTACCGAGACCGGCCCCTGTAGCAGCAGCCAAGGCACAAAACCCCAGCCCACGGCGCTAACGAAAATCGACAGCAGCAGCCACGGCATCCAGTGCTGAATGCCTTCGCGCAATGTGGGGGCGCGCTCCAATTGCAGCATCACCATCGCTTGCAAAAAGTAGTTACCCAGAATCACGCTGGCCCATATCCAGCGCGCGCGCTCGGACACCAGTTCTTGCCCGCCCAACGCCGCGGCCACCGTCACCAGCGAAATCGCCACCAGCGACACCCGCCAGTGCGCCATGAACAAGGCCACCGAATCTTCGCGCACACGCTCGCGCAGCGGGTCGTCAGGTGCGCTCTTCACGGGGTCAGACAAGCGCTCAGTCATCCACCAGGCCCATCTTGCGCGCCTCGTACACGGCTTCGGTTTTGGTGTGCACCTGCAACTTGCGGTAGATGCGTTTCACATAGGTTTCCACCGTGTGGCGCGACAGCTTCAGCAGGCTGGCAATCTCTTCGTAGCTGTAACCCTTGGCGCTGAGCTGCAGCACATGCCGCTCCTGGCTGGACAACAGTGCCCGCTGTGCATCGGCCACGGGACTTTCCACGGCAGGCGCACCAAAGCGCTTGAGCAACCGGCGCGCAATCGCCGGGCTGATGGGGCTGCCGCCAGCGCACAGCTGGCGAATGGACTCGACCACGTCCATGCCGCGCGCATCTTTGAGCAGGTAGCCTACCGCGCCGGCCTCGATGCACTGCGTCACCACCTTGTCGTCGGCAAACACGGTGACCACCATCGAGTGGCATTGCGGCAGCAGCTCTTCGGCGCGGCGAATCAGCGCAATGCCGCTGCCGCTGGGCAGGCCAATGTCGACCAGCAGCACATCGGGCGTGGTCAACTCCAGCAGGCGCAAGCCCTCGGGCAGGTCGTCGGCGACGCCCACCAGGCGCAGATCCTCCGCACCTTCGAGGGCCTCGGTCACGGCCGCGCGAAAGGCTGGATCATCCTCCACCACGAGTACTGCATGCGACATGGCAGAAGTTTAGTCTGGCTGCGCGGCATTGCCGCAAGTGTCCCACGCCCCTCGTTGCATCTCAACCCACAGCGTCCCGTCAATCCGGTACAGGCTCTGGACAGCGTTTTCGGCAAACGGCACATTGCCCTCAGTTCAACTGATACGCATGCATTGCGATGGAGGGATTCACCATGAAGCGCGCTCCCATTTCCTACCTGGCTTTGCAGCTGGCATTGGCCGGCACCCTGCTCGCGGCGCAGCCCGCAACCGCTGCGCCGGTGCAGATCACAGCCCAGGCCACTGTCGACGATGCTTCTTTCGGCACAGCCCAATACATCGCGCTGGGCACCACGCTCACGGCGAACATTCGCATGGATGTCACGGGCGCGCCTGCCCCTGGCAGTTCAGGTCTTTCCATCACCAACGTGCAAGGGACTTTCTCATGGAACGACGGCTCGGCCCGGGCGTTCGACCTGGGGCCGGTTTCTCTGACCAGCACGGGCACCAACGGCAACCTGGAAATATTCTTCGAGGGCAGCGGACCCACCATCAATGCCTGGTCGGCATCGGACGTCGGCATCACTTTTAACCTAGGCCTCAACCCCTTCGCCAGTAGTGAAGATTGGGAAACCTTGCTGCTGGGCAGCAACATCACTGGCTTGGCCGTGATGGCTGGGCCAGGCAACTTCTTCACACGTCTGGACGCGCGTCAGGAAGTCTCGGGCAACATCGTTGCACTGGCGCAGACGGTGCCCGAGCCGGGGAGCCTGGCACTGGCCGCCCTGGCCTTGGCCGCGCTGTGGGCCAGCCGTGGCGGTCAACGTCGTGCGCACCAAACGCCGGATGACGCACACGTCCTGGCCTAAAACCTTGCGCAGCAGCGGGAGCGTTGCGGCGACGTTGAATAGGTTCTAACGCCCGAGGGACGGCTAGGCTGCCCACGTAGGGATGCGGGCACCGAGAGCAACTTGTTCGGCGTTGCCTTAAGCTTGCAGCCTTCTTCCATACAGAAAGGCTGCTGTGTCTCTGGTCTGGTCCGAAACGCTCCACAACATCAATTGGCAAGAACTCAGCGCGCTCTACCTGGCGGCACCGCTAGGCCACAAAACCCCTGAAGATCTAAAGCTCGCGTTCTCAAACAGCATGTACAAGTGCTTTGTGCGCGAAAACGGCAAGCTCGTCGGCGTGGGCCGCGTGCTGGCCGATGGCGTGTACGTCGCCTACGTGGCCGACATCGCCGTGCTGCCCAGCCACCAAGGCACGGGCCTGGGCAAAGAGATCGTCGCGCGCTTGGTCGACCTGTCCAAGCACCACCGCAAAATCATCTTGTACGCAGTGCCAGGCAAAGAGCCGTTTTACCGCAAGTTCGGCTTTCAACGCATGCGCACCGCCATGGCGATTTTTGAGAACGCCAACCTCGCGCGCATGCAAGGGTATCTGGACGACAACTGATCCGCGTCCAGATCAAGCGGGGCGCGCCACATGCGCAACGGCGAAGACAGCGAAAAAGGCATCAGCGGCACGAATATTGCGCTCATGGAAAGCGGCAACTTGTCAGCGTGACACCGCACCGTTACATTGTATTTTTTGAGGAATCCACATGTCGACCGACCTCGCAAGCACGCCCCCAGCCTCTTCGCTGCCGCCCTCCTCAACGGCATCGGTTCAAACCAGCAGCGGCAAACATATCCGACTCACTTCTCACGCCGGCGGTTTTGGCGCTCTGCCCCTGCATTGGGCGGCCGCCACCGCCACAGAACGCGGCCCCGTCGTCGGCACCACCACCAAACGCGCGCACCGCAACGTCATTGGCACACACAGCGGCTCGTACAGCATTTACCGCGCACTGGCTGTGGCCGCTGGCGCGCTCAATCCTCAACACAAAGCCGACCTGACCAACACCGCGCCCACCGACATCATCGGCCCCTACCCGCAGTGGAGCGAGCCGGGCAAGATCGTTTCACTCGACCCCTGGGGCGGCATGGTGCAGGACGCGTTTGCCACCGAACTGGCCGCTGGCTACGACATCCGCCCCACCATCGCCGTGACCAAGGCGCACGTGATCCTGCCCGAGGTGATCGAAGCGCTACAGAAAGGCCGACTCAAGGCCGATGGCAAGTTCCTCACGCCGAATGGCGCGGCACTGGTCACCAAGGCCGCGATTGAGCCGGTGTGGTACCTACCCGAAGTGGCGCGCCGCTTCAATTGTTCGGAGACCGACCTGCGCCGCGTGTTGTTTGAAGAAACCGGCGGCATGTACCCCGAGCTGGTGACACGCTCCGACCTAGAGGTCTTCTTGCCGCCGATTGGCGGGCAAACCATCTACATCTTCGGTAACCCGCGCGATCTGGCCAACCCAGAGGTCGAACTCACCGCGCGCATTCACGACGAGTGCAACGGCTCTGACGTGTTTGGCTCCGACATCTGCACCTGCCGTCCCTACCTCACGCACGCCATTGAAGAGTGCATCATGGGCGCACAGCGTGGTGGTGTCGGCCTGGTGGCCTACTCGCGCAAGGAAGGCCGCGCCTTGGGCGAGGTGACCAAGTTCCTGGTCTACAACGCGCGCAAACGCCAGGTCGGTGGCGATACCGCCGACCAATATTTCGCGCGCACCGAATGTGTGGCGGGCGTGCAAGACATGCGCTTCCAGGAGTTGATGCCCGACGTCTTCCACTGGCTGGGCATCAAGAAGATTCACCGCCTGGTGTCGATGAGCAATATGAAGTACGACGCTATCACCGGCTCCGGTATCGAGGTCGGCGTGCGCGTGAACATTCCTGATGAACTGATCCCGGCCGACGCCCGTGTCGAGATGGACGCCAAGATGGCGGCTGGCTACTTCACCCCCGGTGTCGTACCTGACGCAGAAGAACTCAAGAAAGCCAAAGGACGGGGCCTGGACGCATGACGACCACTATGAATTCAGAAGCATCTTACGCAGACCCAGCAAGCGCCGCAGCCCTTTTACGCACGACAAAAGCGATTCGCACTCGGGCCCAGGCGCTCTTGGCACGCGCACGCGCTGGTGAGTCGCGCTGGTTCAACATCGACGACAGCGCCATGGCCACTGCCGCGCAGGAGGTGGCCACGGTCACCCGCTACAACTACCCGGCGCTGAACATTCCGTTCCACAGCCGCTGGCGCCACTTCGAGGCTGGCCAGGTAGACCGCAAGGCACTGCTCGACACAGCCCTTGGCGCCAAGGGCCACCAACACGCCGCAGACCGCGCACGCACGTGGATAGACCTGGCCGTGGTCAGCGTGCTGCTCGATGCCGGCGCCGGTGCCGACTGGAAGTACACCGAGGCCGCCAGCGGCAAGAGCTTCAGCCGATCCGAAGGTCTGGGCGTGGCGAGCTTTCACGCCTTCATGGCCGGGCTGTTTTCCAGTGATGCGCAGCACCCGCTGCAAGTCGACGCCGCAGGTTTGCGCCGCATCACCACGGCGCAGTTGGCCGAGGCTTTTCAAGTCAGCGACACCAACCCATTGGTCGGACTGGAAGGCCGCGTGGTCTTGCTGCGCCGCCTGGGCGAAACCCTGGCCGAGCAACCTGCGGCGTTTGGCCCGCTAGGCCGCCCCGGTGGTTTGTTCGACGTGCTCGCTGGTGCCAACGGCGTGGCTGTGCCCGCCACGGCCGAAGTATCTGCCCACGACATCCTGGCCGAACTGCTGGGCACCTTGTCGCCCATCTGGCCATCGGCCAACCAACTCGGCAACATCGCGCTGGGCGACTGCTGGCCCCACCCGGCCGCGCATGGCTCGGGCCTCTCCGACGGCTGGATGCCGTTCCACAAACTCTCGCAGTGGCTCACCTACTCCTTGCTGGAGCCGTTTGATTGGGCAGGTGTCCGGGTGACTGGGCTAGACGAGTTAACCGGCCTGCCCGAGTACCGCAACGGTGGCCTGTTTCTGGACGCCGGTGTGCTGCAACTCAAAGACCCGGCACTGGCGCAACAGGCCTGGCATGCGCGCGATGAGTTGATTGTGGAGTGGCGCGCACTGACGGTGGCGCTGCTCGACGAGTTGGCTCCACTGGTGCGCAACCAACTGGAACTGTCGGCTGAAGCCATGCCGCTGGCCTGTGTGTTGGAAGGCGGCACCTGGGCCACGGGCCGGGTATTGGCACAACGCTTGCGTGGAGGCACACCGCCGCTGAACATCGTGAGCGACGGCACCGTTTTTTAAAACAGGTCTAAAACAGAGACACAATATTAAGTATGAATAACGTCCACCTCGTCGACCACCCGCTGGTCCAACATAAGCTCACGCTGATGCGCCGCAAAGACGCCAGCACCAACACCTTCCGCCGCTTGCTCAACGAGTTGAGCTCGCTCATGGCCTACGAAGTCACGCGCGACATGCCGATGCAAGAGGTCGAAGTCGAGACCCCGCTCGAAGTCATGAAGTCCAACATCATCGACGGCAAGAAGCTGGTTTTCGTCTCCATCCTGCGCGCCGGCAACGGCATTCTGGAAGGCATGCTCAGCGTGGTGCCGGGTGCACGCGTGGGCCACGTCGGCCTATACCGCGACCCGAAAACCCTGGTGGCCGTGGAGTACTACTTCAAGATGCCCAAGGACATGCAGGAGCGCGACATCGTCATCGTCGACCCGATGCTGGCCACCGGCAACTCGGCCATCGCAGCGGTCGACCGACTGAAGGAACTGAACCCCAAGTCGATCAAGTTCGTTTGCCTGCTGACCTGCCCTGAAGGCATTGCGGCACTGCACAAAGCGCACCCGGACGTGCCGATCTACACCGCTGCGATTGACCGCCAGCTCAACGACCACGGCTACATCCTGCCTGGCCTGGGCGATGCTGGCGACCGGATCTTCGGAACTCAATAAGGCTCACCCCAGTCTTCGCGCACTGCGTGTCGCTTCGCCAACCCCCTTGCAGGGGGCGACATCTGCGGCCGGGCAAAGCCCGTTCCGCGATGTCCCCAAATCAGACAGGGGAGCCACTACCGGTTGGGGCGTGGCGCGATTTTTGCTCGTTGGTTTCTTCAAAATAACTGGAGTTTTTATGACCGGCTTTGCTTCTGATCCGTCTCGGCGTTATCTGCTGGGGGCGTTGAGCCTGAGCAGTTTGGCGATTGCGATGTCCTTGCCGCTGCCTGCCATGGCGCAAGCCAAATTGAAGGTGGCGGCGGTCTATACCGTGCCGTTTGAACAGCAGTGGGTCAGCCGCTTGCACAAGGCGCTGAAGGCGGCTGAGGCGCGTGGCGAAATCGAATACAAGGCCAGCGAAAACGTGGCCAATGCGGACTACGAGCGGGTGATGCGTGAGTACGCTACCGGTGGGAACCAGTTGATCGTGGGTGAGGCTTTTGCTGTAGAAGCAGCGGCGCGCAAAGTGGCCAAAGACTTCCCCAAAGTCGCCTTCCTGCTGGGCTCATCGGGCAAACCACAAGCGCCCAATTTCTCGGTGTTTGACAACTACATCCAGGAGCCGGCCTACCTCAGCGGCTTGGTCGCGGGCGGCATGACCAAGTCGAACAAAATCGGCTTGGTGGGCGGCTTCCCCATTCCTGAAGTCAACCGCTTGATGAACGCCTTCATGGCCGGCGCCAAGGAAACCAACCCCAAGGTGGAGTTCAGCGTGAGCTTCATCAACAGCTGGTTCGACCCACCCAAGGCCAAGGAAGCCGCTTTTGCCATGATCGACAAAGGCGCAGACGTGTTGTACGCCGAGCGTTTTGGTGTGAGCGACGCGGCCAAGGAAAAGGGCAAACTCGCCATTGGCAACGTGATCAACACGCAAGAGCAATACCCCGAGACGGTGGTGGCGTCAGCCTTGTGGAATTTCGAGCCTTCGGCCGAGCGCGCCATCAAGCTGGTGAAAGAAGGCAAGTTTGCGGCGGAAGACTACGGTCAGTATTCGATGATGAAGTACAAGGGTTCCGAGTTGGCGCCGCTGGGCACGTTCGAGAAGAAGGTGCCCGCCGAAGTGATCGCCAAAGTGAAGTCACGCCAGGAAGATATTTTGGCCGGCAAGCTCACCGTGAAGGTGGATGACAGCCAACCCAAATCAACCGCCAAGTAAGTACAAAGTACGCAGGCTCAGGCCTCCAGCCCGCCAGCACCAGACGCTGAAAAATCTGGTTGCTGCGTGGGCGGCGAGCGCAACGCGCCACTGCGCACCGGCAGCCACAGCGTGGTGTTACGCCCACTGCGTTTGGCCGCATACAAAGCCTGATCCACCGACTCCAGCACGTCTTCAGGGTTGTGCACACCACTGGGCACGCAGGTGGTCACACCCAAGCTCACCGTCACATACGGCGCCACGTTGGAGTAGGCGTGGGGCAAGGCCAAGGCCGAAATCGCCACGCGAATTTTCTCGGCCAGTTGCTGCGCACCGGCTTGGTCCGAGCCCGACAAAATCATGATGAACTCTTCGCCACCATACCGTGCCAACAGGTCCGAAGGGCGGCTCAGTTGTTGCTGCACGGTTTTCACCAGCGCCTGCAACACCCGGTCACCCGCCGGGTGGCCGTAGTTGTCGTTGTAGTCTTTGAAGCAGTCCACATCGATCATGATCAACGACAAGGCTGTGTCGTTGCGCAACGCCTGGCCCAGCTCCACCGGTAGGCGCTGGTTGAAGAATTTGCGGTTGTAGATACCGGTGAGCCCGTCAATCACCGCCTCTCTGCTCAACTGGTCGCTGCGCGACTGCAGCACCTTTTCGCGGTGCATGTAGATGCTGGTGTCGACGATCTGGATCACGCAATAGCGCGGCACGTCCACGGCTTGTGGCAACAGTGGAATCAGCGTGATGGACTGAGGAATACGGGTTCGCACCCCCACTGCAGGCAGCGCGCCGCCTTGCAGGCGGAACAATGGCAGCGGGTGACGGTGCAGCACGTTCGACATCACCACGGGCAAGTCGTATTGCTGCGCATTGCTTAACGCGCGCAGAAACGGCGCGCTCATCGCACCGCCCCACAGCTCGGCCAAGGTGCGCCCCTGCACCTCTTCGGGGGAGATGCCGCTGTGTCGCGTCATCCATGCATTCCAGTGCTGCACGCAGCCTTGCCCATCCAGAATCACCACGCCCATGGCGAGCACATCTGACACCTGCCCCCAGGGCAGTGGCAGTCCAACAGAAGTGGCGTTCATCAAGCCTCGCTCAAATACTATCCAAGAACCTGTTCAACGCATCGAGCAACTCGTTCAGCGAGTCTGAACTCAGCAAAAACACCAGGTAGCCGTGGGTGGCCCGTTTCTCAATCGTCAGGTCCATGTGCAGCACCAGAATCACCGGCTGCGACGAGCTGGAGGCCAGCGTCTTCAGCACCACAGCGGCGTCGTCCACCAGATACTCGGGCAAAGTACTGGTGAAGGGGATGGTCAGCAGATCGGAGATCGCGGCCATGCAACCATTCAAGATGATGTTGCCCAGCTCGCACATCGCCTCTTGCTCAAACTCGACGAGGTCTTCCAGACCCATCTCGGACTTGAGCATGTCTTGCACGATTTCAAGCGCCCGCTCTTCGCGGAACATCAGCGAGGCATCGAGGTTGAGGTCACCGCTGAAGCGCTGGCGCACCGAGCCCACGCGCGCACCGGCAAGTGACAGCGTATCGGCCGAAACTTCGTCGCGGTTGTAGAACTTCACCTCGGGCACCGACAGCTTGACTTCGTCGCCCACAATCTCGCTCAAACTCGCCGCTGCCCGTCCTGCGCCAACGTTGAAGATTTCAGTCAACGCATCCAGGTGCAGGCCTTCAATCTTCATGAAGTGGCAGCCTCGAAATACTGCAATGCTTCAGACACACTGCGCTCCGTCACGGGTTTGGAGACAAACAGCACGCCCAGTTCCACGGCGCGCGCCTTCTGGCTTTCTTGCACGTTGGCGGAAAACAGCACCAGGCGAATGCCGGTGTGGTCTTTGAGAATGCGCTCGGCCACCTCAGTGCCGTCCATGCCCGGCATGTTGATGTCCATGGTGCAGTAATCGATGCCGCCTGCGGCCACTTTGGCCAGCGCTTCGTCGCCGTTGGCGGCCTCATGCAAGGTCCATTGCGGACGCTTGGCCAGCATCAAGCTGCGGATCATCATGCGCGACACCCGGCTGTCGTCCACGATCAATAAGTTCTTTTGTTCCATGATGAGCTTGGTTCGTGCCCGCCTGACAAAAGTATCAGGCGGTACTAGGTGTCTCGTTATTCAGCCGACAACATACATATTCAGATGTGCACCTTGCCCTTGACGACTAGCACAAAGAGATGTCAGGCACATATGTTGCGAGCTTACCAGCGTTATCCGTCATGTCACTCTGGTCAAACTATATGATTGAGAACAGGTCGGGTCAACAAGTGAATTAGCTAATCAAACCAATCAAATTGCCCTCGAATCGCCCTCAATCTGAGTCAAATACACCACACGAGGTGTTGCGTTTGACGCAAATATCCAAACGCTTTGGCGAAGTGCTCGCCAACAGCGATATCTCCATGTCGCTTGCACGCGGCGAAGTGCTGGGCCTGTTGGGTGAAAACGGTGCCGGCAAGTCCACGCTGATGTCGATTCTGTTCGGCCATTACGTCGCCGATAGCGGCCACATCAGCGTGTTTGGCCAGCCCCTGCCGCCGGGCCAACCACGCGCCGCACTGCAAGCCGGCGTGGGCATGGTGCACCAACACTTTGCGCTGGCCGATAACCTCTCCGTGCTCGACAACGTGATGCTGGGCACCGAGCCCTGGTGGCGCCCTACATCCAACGTGGCCGCCGCACGCGCCAAGCTGCAAGAGGTGGCGCAGCGTTTTGGGCTGCACATTCAAGTGGATGCACGCGTGGGCGGCTTGTCGGTGGGTGAACGCCAGCGCGTAGAAATTTTGAAAGCGCTGTACCGAGGCGCACGCATTCTGATTCTGGACGAGCCCACCGCCGTGCTCACGCCGCAGGAAAGCGAAGCCTTGTTCGACACACTGGGCCAGATGGTGGCGCAGGGTCTGTCCATCATCTTCATCAGCCACAAGCTGGGCGAAGTGCTGCGGGTGTCGCACCGCGTGGCGGTGTTGCGCCACGGCAAGTTGGTGGCCGAAGCCGACAACACCACCAAGACGGGCGAGGCTGCACTCACGCAAAGCCAGTTGGCGCAGTGGATGGTGGGCCACGCGGTCGATGCGCCAGTGCGCCGCCCGGCACAAAACGTCGGCGCGCCGGTGTGTGAGATGGCGCGGGCCAGCACCGCATCATCCGACCCATTGCGTGAGGTGTCGCTGACGCTGCGCGCAGGCGAAATCGTCGCCGTGGCCGGGGTCTCTGGCAACGGCCAGGTGGCGCTGGCCGAGGTGTTGTGTGGCACGCGCCCGCTGAGCAGCGGCACGGTTGAATTCCTGAGCCAGCCGCTGCGCGCCCAGCCTGGCATGTTGGTGCAGCAAGGCCTGGCGCGCATCCCCGAAGACCGCCATGGCGTGGGCGTGGTGGGCGACTTGCCGTTGTGGGAGAACGCCGTGTCCGAACGGCTGCGCAGCCGCAGCTTTTCGCGCTGGGGCTGGGTACGACGCGCCGCCGCGCGGGCTTACGCGCAGCGTGTGGTGCAGGCTTTTGACGTGCGCGGTGGCGGCTTGTTTTCTGCGGCACGCGCCCTGTCGGGCGGCAACATGCAAAAGCTCATTCTGGGCCGCGCCCTGCTCGCGCCGGACGGCACACCGCCTCGCCTCATCGTGGCGCACCAACCCACGTGGGGGCTGGACATTGGCGCCGTGGCCACGGTGCAGCAGCATTTGATTGCCGCGCGCGACGCCGGTGCCGCCGTGCTGCTGATCTCCGACGACCTGGACGAAGTGCTCACCCTGGGCGACCGCGTGGCCGTGATGCACGGCGGCCACCTCGGCACGCCGCGCCCTGCCACCGAATGGACGCGAGCCGACATTGGCTTGGCGATGGCGGGCATTGAACAAAAGGAGCCCGCATGAGGCTTGAGAAACGCCACGCCAGCTCGGCGCTGGCCTTGTTGCTGGCCCCGGTGGGCGCCGCCGTCTTCACGCTCATCGTGTGTGCACTGCTGGTGTTGTGGGCCGGTGCGCCCGTGGGCCAAACCTATGCGCTGCTGTTCCAAGGCGGCTTTGGTTCGGTGTTCGCGCTCAGCGAAACACTGACCCGCGCCATCCCGCTCATCCTCACCGGCTTGTCGGCCACGGTGGCGTTCAAGGCGCGGCTGTTCAACATCGGTGCCGAGGGGCAGCTTTACGCGGGCGCGCTGGCCGCTGTGCTGGTGGGCGGCCTGCACGGCGGCACCGGCCTGGAATGGTCGCCTTGGGTGTTGTTCCCGCTGATGCTGCTGGCCTCGGCACTGGCCGGTGCCTTACTGCTGCTGGGCCCGGCGCTGATGAAGACCCGGCTCGGTGTAGACGAAGTGGTGACCACGCTGCTGTTCAACTTCATCATGCTGCTGGGGGTGTCGCTGGTGCTGGATGGCCCGATGAAAGACCCCAGCGCCATGGGCTGGCCGCAGAGTGTGGGCCTGCAAGAGGGGCTGGAGTTGTCGAAACTCATCGAACAAACACGCGTGCACAGTGGCCTGCTGATCGCCGTGGCGTTGGCGTTGCTGGTGTGGGTGCTGTTCAAGTACACGGTGCTGGGTTTCAACATCCGCGCCGTGGGTGCGAATGCACGTGCAGCAGCGTTTGCCGGTGTGCGGGTGACGCGCACCGTGGTGGCGGTGGCGCTGCTGTCGGGCGCGCTGGCCGGGTTGGCGGGCGCCATTGAGGTGGCTGGCCGCACGGGCTACGTCACGCTCGACATGTCGCCGGGTTATGGCTACACCGGCATCGTCATCGCCATGTTGGCCGGCCTACACCCGCTGGGTGTGTTGGCCGCCAGCGTGTTTGTGGCCGGGGTGCTGGTGGGGGCCGACAGCATGAGCCGCGCCATCAGCGTACCGACCTACATTGCGGATGTGATCGTCGCCGCGTCACTGTTGTCGGTGCTGGTGGCCAGCATGCTGACGCAATACCGGGTGCGCTGGAAATGAACGCTCTGCTTGAAATTCTGGCCAACCCCGCCTTCTGGGAAGCCACGCTGCGCACCGCCACGCCGCTCATTCTGGGCACGCTGGGGGTGCTGCTGTGTGAACGCGCCGGGGTGCTCAACCTGGGGATCGAAGGCATCATGGTCGCCGGTGCGTTTGCCGGTTGGCTGGCCGTGTACCACGGCGCGCCACTGTGGGGCGGCGTGCTGGTGGCCGCCGCTGCGGGGGCCGTGTTTGGCCTGCTGCACGCGTGGTTGACGGTGGGCATGGCGTTGTCGCAACACGTCTCGGGCCTGGGCATCACCATGCTGGCCACCGCGCTGAGTTATTTTGGCTACCGCGTGAGTTTTCCGAAGGTGAACACGCCGCCCACCATCACGCCGTTTGGCGACATGCCCTGGCTCCCCATTCCCATCCTGCAACACCAGTCGCCGCTCACGCTGCTGGCCTTGCTGCTGGTGCCGGTGATCGCCTACGCGCTGTACCGCACCCCCGCCGGTCTGGCCATTCGCATGGTGGGCGAGAACCCGCGCGCGGCCGAAGGCCAAGGCGTTTCGGTGGCGGCCACACGCACCAGCGCCATCGTGGCGGGCTCGGCGCTGATGGGCGTGGCGGGCGCGTTTCTCACGCTGTCGGCGTTCAACGCGTTCTTCTTCAACATGGTCAACGGGCGCGGCTGGATCTGCGTGGCGCTGGTGGTGTTTGCCTCCTGGCGGCCCGGCAAGGCGCTGCTGGGCGCGCTACTGTTCGCGTTTTTTGATGCGCTGCAGTTGCGCCTGCAGCAGTCGGGTGACGCCTGGCTGCCGTACCAGGTGTATTTGATGCTGCCGTTTGTGTTGTCCATCGTGGCGCTAATCTTGGTGGCGCGCAAAGCCAGCTACCCACAGGCGCTGATGCAGCCCTACCGCAAGGGCGAGCGCTAAATGATCCTGTCCGACCTCATCGGCCTGCTCGGCATTTTGGCCGCCCTCGCCTTGTTGATCGGACTGGCCTACCGGGGTTGGAGCGTGTTGTTGCTCACCCCAGTCGCCGCCACGGTGGCCGCCGCTGCGGCGGGTGAGCCGCTGCTGGCGCACTGGACTATCACCTTCATGCAGAACGCGGCCGGCTTTTTGGCGCAGTTCTTCCCGCTGTTTTTACTGGGTGCGGTGTTCGGCAAGCTGATGGACGACAGCGGCTCGGTGCGCGCCATCGCCAGTTGGATGACTGCGCGGCTGGGCCCGCAGCGCGCCATCCTGGCCGTGGTGCTGGCTGGAGCCTTGGTCACGTATGGCGGCGTGAGCCTGTTCGTGGCCTTCTTCGTTATCGCACCCATGGCCCAGGCCATGTTCCGCGCGGCCAACATTCCGACGCGGCTCATGCCTGGCGCCATCATCCTGGGCACGTCCACCTTCACCATGTCGGCGCTGCCCGGCACACCCGCGATCCAGAACGCCATTCCCATGCCGTTCTTCGGTACCACGCCGTTTGCCGCCCCCGGCCTGGGCGTGTTGGCTGCTGCGGTGATGCTGAGCTTTGGTTTGTGGTGGCTGGGCCGACAGGCAGCTGCCGCGCGGCGTGCGCACGAGGGTTATGTCGACAACACCCAACCACCTGGGCCCGATGTATCTGACAACGCCGTGCTGCGCGAACGCATGAGCACCGCACGCGAGTTCGACCCCAGCGAGTTGCACCAGGGGCGGCGCAGCGCCGAAGCCCCCAGCCCACTGGTCGCCGCGCTGCCGCTGGTGGTCGTGGTGCTGGTCAACCTGCTGATGACTTTCGTGGTGCTGCCGCGTTTGGACACCGCCTACCTCGCCTCGCCCCATTGGGGCAATACCTCGCTGGCGGCAGTGCGTGGCGTGTGGGCGGTGATCGTAGCGCTACTGGTGGCCATTGGTTGCGTGCTGCTGCTCAACCGCAAGCGCCTGGCCTCGCTGCGCGACAGCATGGATGCCGGCGCCAACGCCGCCGTGTTACCCGTGCTGAGCGTCGCCTGCCTGGTGGGTTTTGGCGGCGTGGTGGCCGCCTTGCCCGCGTTTTCACTGGTGCGCGACGCCGTGCTGGACATCGGCGGCGGGCCGCTCGTGTCGCTGGCAGCCGCCACCAACATCTTGGCCGCGCTCACCGGCTCGGCCTCGGGCGGCTTGTCGATCGCGCTCGATGCGCTGGGCGCCACCTATCTGCAATTGGCGCAGCAAAACGGCATTGCCCCTGCACTGCTGCACCGCGTGGCCGCCATCGGCTCGGGCACGCTGGACACCCTGCCGCACAATGGCGCCGTGGTCACATTGTTGGCCGTCTGCGGCTGTACCCACAAGCAAAGCTACTTCGACATCGTGATGGTCGGCATCGTCGGCGCCCTGCTCGCTTTGGCGGGCGTGATTGTGCTGGGCACCCTCTTCGGATCGTTCTAGACTTTCGCCACAGAACCTCATCTTCCAAACAGCCCCACCATGCTAGACCTCATCATCCACAACGCCACGCTGCCAGACGGCCGGCAAAACATCGACATCGGCGTGGCCGGCGGCAAGATCACCGCCGTGGAGCCGCAGCTCAAGGCCAATGCGGCCGCCACGGTGGATGCGGCCGGGCAACTGCTCACCACGCCGTTTGTCGACCCGCATTTCCACATGGACTCGACGCTGAGCTACGGCCTGCCGCGCATCAACCAATCGGGCACTCTGCTGGAAGGCATTGCGCTGTGGGGCGAGTTGAAGCCGCAGCTCACACAAGACGCCATCGTGCAACGCGCGCTGGCCTACTGCGACTGGGCCGTGGCCAAGGGCTTGCTGGCGATCCGCTCGCACGTTGATATTTGCGACCCGCGCCTGCTCGCCACCGAGGCGCTGCTGCACGTCAAACAACTGGTGCGGCCCTACCTCGATTTGCAACTGGTCGCCTTTCCGCAAGACGGCATCTTGCGCGCCCCCAAAGCCTTGGACAACCTGAAACGCGCGCTGAGCTTGGGCGTCGACGTGGTGGGTGGCATTCCGCACTTCGAGCGCACCATGGCCGACGGCGCGGCCAGCGTCAAGCTGCTGTGTGAACTAGCAGCCGAACAAGGCAAGCTAGTCGACATGCATTGCGACGAATCGGACGACCCGCATTCGCGCCACATCGAAACCCTGGCGTATGAAACCCAGCGCCTGGGCTTGCACGGCCGCGTCACCGGCTCGCACTGCACGTCCATGCACAGCATGGACAACTACTACGTCAGCAAACTCATGGCGTTGATCGCCGAGGCCGACGTCAGCATCATCGCCAACCCGCTGATCAACATCACCCTGCAAGGCCGCCACGACACCTACCCCAAGCGCCGTGGCATGACGCGCGTGCCCGAGTTGATGGAGCGGCAAATCAACGTCGCCTTTGGCCACGACTGCGTGATGGACCCGTGGTACAGCCTGGGCTCGGGCGACATGCTGGAAGTGGCCCACATGGGCTTGCACGTCGCGCAAATGACCAGCCAGGCCGGCATGCGCCAGTGTTTTGCAGCCGTGACCACCAACGCCGCCAAGCTGATGCACCTGCCAAACTACGGCCTTGCACCCGGTTGCGATGCCAGCTTTGTGCTGCTGCAGGCACGCGACCCGGTGGAAGCCATTCGCCTGCGCGCCAACCGCTTGATGGTCTGGAAAAACGGCCGCCTACTGGCGCAAAGCCCCGCAGCCACAGCCACGCTGCATTTGCCGGGGCGGCCCGCGAGCACCAGTTTCATGCAGGGTTAATACAACAGGATACGGGCCGGCTCCAGCACCTGCGTTAAGGTGCGTCCCGGTTCGTCATCACTTTTTGAACAACACCACCATGACCGATCTCTCCGCCTTCGCCATCACCAAAAAATGGCCTGCCAAAAACCCAGACATCCTGCAGCTCTACTCGCTGCCCACGCCCAACGGCGTGAAGGTATCCATCTTGCTGGAAGAACTGGGCCAGCCCTACGAGGTGCACCGCGTGGCGTTCGACACGCAAGACCAGTTCTCGCCAGAGTTCCTGTCGCTGAGCGTGAACAACAAGATCCCCGCCATCCTCGACCCCAACGGCCCCGGTGGCAAGCCGCTGCCGCTGTTTGAGTCGGGCGCCATTCTGGTCTACCTGGCCGAGAAGGCTGGCCGCTTCATTCCGGCGGATGCCGCTGGACGGTTGGAGGCCCTGCAGTGGGTGATGTTCCAGATGGGCGGCATTGGCCCGATGTTTGGCCAACTGGGTTTCTTCCACAAGTTTGCCGGCAAGGACTTTGAAGACAAACGCCCACGAGACCGCTACGTGGCCGAGTCCACCCGCCTGCTGGGTGTGCTGGAGAAGCACCTCACCGGCAAAGCCTGGATGCTAGGCGACGAGTACTCCATTGCCGACATCGCCATCTTCCCGTGGGTGCGCAACCTAGTTGGCTTTTATGGCGCGGCTGAACTGGTGGGCTTTGAAAACTTCCCCCAAGTCAAGCGCGTGCTCGAAGCGTTTGTGGCGCGGCCCGCTGTGGCCAAGGGCTTGACCATTCCGCCAGCCCCCACAGCCTGACCCGTAAAGACGGGACACCGGCGCCCGCCTCACTTGTAACTGCGCATTGCAGGTGAGGCACTTCAACGCTATGCTGCCTGCGCGCAGCCGGCGTCCTGCGCATCGCCTCTCCAGACGCCAGAACATCGATTCAAAACGTGTTTAGGCTCCAAAGGAGGGGAAGATGAAGCATCTCATTTTCATGGGCGACAGCGGCCCGGATGTCGAAAAGCTCCGCAAAGCCCTGGCCGATGCGCTAGGTGCCGATGCAGCCCTGTTCCCCGCACTGAAGAAAACCAGCGGCCCGGTCGACGAAGGCTTTGACGCGGCCATTCGCCGCTGGCAAGGCGGCGTGGGCATCATTGCCGATGGCATCGTCGGGCCTTACGGGCAAAACCTGCTCGGGCTTACGGCCCCTGCGCCCATGGCCTTTGACCCACCGTTGAACGTGGGCAACGTGAGCCAGTTGTTCCCGGCCACCAAGTCGGCCAATATCGCGCGCTACCTACCCTATGTGATGGCCGCGCTCGGCTCGGCCGGCATCGCCGACCAGGCCATGGTGCTGGGCGCTTTAGGCACCATCCGCGCCGAGACCGAAGGTTTTGTACCGATCTCGGAATTCCAGTCGCGCTTCAACACACCGCCGCAAGGCCCGCCGTTCAGCCTGTATGACCACCGGGGCGACATCGGCAACAAAGCAGCGGGCGACGGCGCACGTTTTCGCGGGCGCGGCTTTGTGCAACTGACCGGGCGCGCCAACTACAGCACCTACGGCCAACGCATCGACTACCCGCTGGAAAACGACCCCGACCGGGCCAACGCGCCTGAAGTCGCAGCGGTTTTGCTGGCGCAGTTTCTGGCCGACAAGGCCACCAAGTTCCGCACCGCGCTGGCCGCTGGCGACCTGCGTGCCGCGCGCCGCCTGGTGAACGGCGGTTCACACGGGTTGGAGAGTTTCTCGGACGTGTTTGCACGCGCCGAGCGCATCTGGGGCCCCGTCGCGCCCACCATTGCAGCAGCGGGCAAAGGCGGCTCAGCCAAGCCGAAAAAAGCGGCCAAGACCAGCAAAACAACCACCGCCCCAGTGCGCGCCATGCGCACCCGCAAAGACGCCACCGACCTGCGCGACCGTGAATTCCAGCCCGCCGCTTTTTCACTGCCCGAAGAACACCCACCGCAAGCCGACGTGGCGAAGTTTCTTCAGGCCTACAGCGCCGCTGACCTGGTGCTCGACCAAGGCAGCGAAGGTGCTTGCACGGGCTTTGGGCTGGCCTGCGTGATCAACTACATGCGCTGGGTGCGCGCGAAGAATCCCGCCAAGATGGAGTCGGTAAGCCCGCGCATGCTCTACACCTTGGCGCGTCGGCACGACGAGTACGACGGTGAAAACTACGACGGGTCGAGCTGCCGTGGTGCCATCAAAGGCTGGTTCAACAATGGTGTGTGCCTGGAGACCGACTGGCCCTACGCGCCCGACAACACCCTGGCCGCCAAATACGGCTTTGCCGAGCGCGCAGTGCAAAACACGCTGGGCGTGTACTACCGCATCGACACCAAATCGATCACCGACCTGCAAGCCGCCATCGCCCAGCATGCGGCGATTTATGTCTCGGCCTTCACACACGACGGCTGGGGCAACGTGCCGACCATCCCGATCAGCGGCCCGGCAAAAGCCGCCAAGGCCGTAAAAATGGTGAAGGCCGCCAAAGCCAAGAAGGCCACTACCACGGTGACCCACGCCACGCTGCCCGAAATCGTTTTCGACGGCAGGCCTTCGCAAACCGGCGGCCATGCGTTTGCCATCGTCGGTTTCAACACACGCGGCTTCATTCTGCAAAACTCCTGGGGCCCCGGCTGGGGCCAAGGTGGTTTTGCCGTGCTGAGCTACCTGGACTGGCTGGCCAACGGCATGGACGCCTGGGTGGTCGCTATGGGAGTGCCCGGTGTCGTGGCCGGTCGCTTGGCCGTGGTGCAGGGGCCAGACGGTTCGCGTGTGGGCTTTGGCGCCGACCGCAGCAAATGGTGGGACCAGGGCCTGGCCTACCAGCACAGCGTGGTGCTGGGCAACGATGGCCGCGTGAGCCGCTACCTCACCGAAGACGAACAACCGCGCAAGCTGCAACGCCAGGTCTACGCCCTGCCCGACGCCTGGTTCCGCACGCAAAAAGGCGACAAGAAGCGCCTGGTGCTTTACGTGCACGGCGGGCTCAATAGCGAAGAGGCCGCCATCAAACGCGCCAGCGCCATGGGGCGCTTCTTCATCGGCAACGGCTGCTACCCGCTGTTCTTGGTGTGGAAGACGGGCGTGCTCGAATCGGTGGGAGGCATCATCGCCAGCAGCTTCCAGCGCCAACCTGCGGCGGCCGGTGCGGGCGAATGGTTTAGCGAGAAGACCGATCTACTGGTCGAGAAATCGATTGGCCGACCGTTGGCCAAGCCGATCTGGAGCGAGATGAAAGAAAACGCCTGCCTGGCCTACGCCAACCGGCGCGGCGGCGACTTGCTGCTCGACGCCCTGCAATCCTTGGTGGGCACCTGGGGCAAAAAGTTTGAACTGCACATCGTGGGCCACTCGGCTGGCGCCATTGCGCTGGGCCATCTGCTGGGCGCCCTGCACAAACGCGCGGCGGCCGGGCAAGACGGCGGCTTGAACGCCTGCCTCGCGTCCGCCCATTTGTACGCCCCGGCCTGCAGCGTGGCGTTTGCCAACACCCAATACGCCAGCAACGAAGAGGTGATGAAACGGCTGCACCTGGATGTGTTGTCCGACACCGTGGAGCGCGACGACACCGTGGCGTCAATCTACCGCAAGTCGCTGCTCTACCTGGTGTCGAACGCGCTGGAGACCGACCTGCACACCCCCATCCTCGGCCTGGCGAATGTGGCCGACGCCAACTACTCGGGCTGGGATGGCTCGTCGGACACCAACGAAACGCTGAACACCTGGCGCGCCGCCGCCGCCGCCGCAGACCTGGCCGCGCGCACCACGCTGGTGACCGACAGCACCATCACCACCGCTTTTGACGAAGCCGGCAAGCCCATCAAACAACCCGCAGCGCACGGCAGTTTTGACAACGACATCACCGTGCTGACCCGCACCCTGGAGCGCATCACCGGCGGGCCGCTGGCCATGCCGATCGATGACTTGCGAGGGTATTGAGGGTGTTGGATCGAACTAGGCTTAGTCCTTCACCATCAGGTCTTCGGGTGTCTTGCCACTTTCAATCGCCTCGACATACCAGCGAGGCCGCTTGCCGTGGCCTGTCCAGGTGCGGCCTTGCTCGTCTTTGAACTTTATTTTGGAAGCCGGCTTCTTGGCGGTTGTGCCTGGCGTTTTGCTGGTGACGGCTTTGCCCCGCTTCTTGGCCACCGGCGCAGTATCTGAACCAAACAAGTCCTCAGGCTTGAGGTCGTAGTGCAGGATGGCCTGCTTGATGCGCTCAATCACGCCGACCGCCTCTTGTGCCTTCAACTTCTCGGCCTGGGCCTGTAGCTTCTGAATCTTTTTTTGCAGAACCGCCAACGTCGTTGCCATCACTATTCCTTCTAAGTTTTAAAACAGTTCGCCCGGCCCTCAGGCCGTGCGCGAATCATTCAGTCGAGCTGCTACCGATCACATAAACCCGTTCAACGTCTGCCGAACGAATGGCGTTTGTCTTCCAGCCCCAATTCCACGCAATGCGTTAGAACGTTCGCAGCGGAGTTTATTCCTTCGGCGAGCCATGAAGACGTGCGACGGTGGCCGCGGCCCTGCATGCGTTGCCACGACCACACATTTCAAATGGCTTCGTTGCCTCAAACCCTAGGGTAAATCCGGTCTGCCAACTGCTTGAAGATTGTTTTGTGTATCGATACACTAAATCGAAGTAGTAAATCGATACACCGGTATTGGGAAGTTGCATTCACTGCTTGATCCAACGACGGTAAACCACAGTTCTCCTGCGGTTTGCCATGGGCACGTGAACCAAGCTCCGCGTGCATGCGCCAGTCGGGCCCGCTCATCAATGACAAATGCCATCGCTTCGCCATATCCATACAACAGGAGACATTCACATGACCCAAGCCAACCGCAGCTTCGCCCCCGGCACCGCCTCTCAATCCACGCTCTTCACCCGCCGCAGCTTCGTGCAAGCCGGCGCCGCCACCGCGCTGGCAGCCAGCCCGTTTGTGGCGACCACCGCAAGCGCGCAATCGACCATCGCGCTGCGCCTGTCGTCGTCCATGGTGGCCGACGACAACGCTGCCCACTATGTATGGCTGCTGAAAATGCGCGACGCTTTGAAGGCCGCCGTGGGCGACCGCATCCGCATCGACTACTTTCCCAACAACCAGTTGGGCAAAGAAAGCGATGTGGTGCAGCAAGTGAAGGTGGGTACCATCGACATGATGATCACCGGCTCGTCCATCTGGGCCACGGTGGCGCCGCAGTTCGGCATGCTCGACCTGGGCTACCTGTTCGACAGCTGGGACCACGTCGCCCGCGCCATGGACGGCACGGCCGGCACCAAGCTCAACGAGATGCTGCAAAAGTCCACCGGCTGCTCGGTCGTCACCTGGGCCTCGCACTTTGCGCCGCGCAGCGTCTACACGCGCAACCCCGTGCGTTCGCTGGCCGAGTTGCACAACGTCAAGCTGCGTGTGTTGCCCACACCGGCGTTCATCGAAACCTTCAAGATCATGGGCGCCATTCCCACCCCTATTCCGTTTGGCGAGCTGTACATGGCGGCGCAGACCGGGGTGGTCGACGGCTTTGAGCACGACGCCTCCACTGTCGTCGCCAGCAAGCTGTACGAGGTGGTCAAGCACTGCTGGCAGACCGAGCATTTGTTCAGCCCCATGGTGGTGGTGGCGGGCAAGCGCGGCATGGACAAAATCCCTGCGGACCTGCGCCCTGCCTTCTTGAAAGCCGCCGCCGAAGCCACGCGCCAACAGCGTGCCGTGGCTGCCGAGAAAGGCGCCGCCGCCGTGGACGACCTGAAGAAAGCCGGTCTGAGCTTCACACCCATGGACAAGGGCGAGCGCGACCGCATGCGCAAGGAAATGCAAGCCAAGCTGTGGACTGGTTTTGCCAAGGAGCAACCGCAGACCGCACCGCTGTTCGACGTGATCGCATCCGCCCGGGGCTGAGACCATGCACGCTGATACGCTGGGCGGCCCTGCCCTGACCTCTTCATCATCCACCGCAAGCCACCAAGGCGCCGCACGTTGGCTAGACCTGCTGTTGCGCTACTCGGAATACGCCGCGGGCGTGGTGTTGGCCATCGACGTGCTGGTGGTGTTTGTCTCGGTGGTGTTCCGCTACGTCCTGCACGAGCCATTTGACTGGGCCGAGGAAGTGGCCCGCGCCTTGATGGTGGTACTGGTGTTCCTGGGCGCGGCCACAGTACTGGCACGCAGCAAACACGTGGGCATCGATCTGTTCCGTGGCTGGCTGCCCGCCAGTTGGCAACCGGCCATGCTGCAAGCCAGCCACTGGGTGGTGGTGGCGGTGTCGGTGGCCTTGTTTGCGTCGTCATGCGAGCTGCTGGTCGACTCATTCTCCATGACCACACCCACCGGCTTGCCGCAGTGGATCAACGTTGTGCCGGTGGTGGTGGGCAGCCTGTTCATGTGCCTGTTCGGCGTAGCCAACGCGGTGGAAGGCCCGTCGCGCATCGTCTGGGCCACCTTTGGCGTTTGCGCCGGGCTGGCGTTGCTGCTGGCCGCGTGGCTGACGCTGGCACCCGCCTCGGCACCAGCGCCGTGGGTGCTGTTGGCTATGGGCTTTTTCGGTTCGTTGTTCCTGGGGGTGCCGATTGCGTTTGTGCTGGCGCAATCGTCGCTGCTGTACTTTCTGGCCGACCCCTCGCTGCCTATGCTGGTGTACTCGCAGCAAGTGGTGGCCGGCACCGACCACTTTGTGCTGCTGGCCATTCCCTTCTTTGTGCTGGCCGGTTTGCTGATGGAGTCCAACGGCATGTCGGCGCGGCTCATCGAGCTGCTGCTGCGCATGTTCGGCCGGGTGCGCGGCGGGCTGGGGCTAATCACCATCACCGCCACGGCGTTTTTCTCCGGCGTCTCGGGCTCCAAGCTGGCCGACATTGCGGCGGTGGGCGGCATCATCATGCCGGCGGTGCGCAAAACGAAGCAAGACCCGAACGAAACCGCCGGTCTGCTGGCCAGTTCGGCCGTCATGGCCGAGACCATTCCGCCGTGCATCAACATGATCATCATGGGCTTCGTGGCCAACATCTCGATTGCCGGGTTGTTCATGGCCGGGCTGGTGCCGGCAGCGGTGCTGGCGCTGTCACTCGCGGCCATGGCCGTCTGGGTGGGTGGCCGCATCGACCCGAGCACACTGTTTGAAAACCGCACGCCCATGCTGCGCCTGCTGGGCGGCGCCCTGGTGGCACTGCTGATGGTGGGCATGATCGGCAAGGGTGTGACCTCAGGCATCGCCACCTCGACCGAAGTCTCGGCCTTTGCCGTGGTCTACGCGCTGGTGGTGGGCGGTGCGGCATTCCGCGAACTCACGCTGCGTTCTACCGCCAGGCTGTTTGTGCGCTCGGCCTCCATGGCCGGTGGCATTCTGTTCATCGTGGCCACCGCCACCAGCGTGTCGTTTGCGCTCACCATCCAGCAGATTCCGCAGATGCTGTCCGAATCGATGGTCAGCTTTGCGCACCAGTACGGCAGTCTGGCGTTTCTGATGGTGTCGGTGCTGGTGATGATTGTGTTTGGCGCCGTACTCGAGGGCGCGCCTGCATTGATCATCTTCGGCCCACTGCTGACGCCGATTGCGCAGCAACTTGGCATCCACCCGCTGCACTTCGGTACGGTGATGGTGATCGCCATGGGCTTTGGCCTGTTTGCGCCGCCGGTGGGCCTGGGGCTGTTTGCCACATGCGCCATCACTGGGACCGACATCAAAGGTGTCTCGCGCGCCATGCTGAAGTACCTGGCGGTGTTGTTTGTGATGCTGGTGGTCTTGGTGCTGGTGCCCGGCTTCTCGCTGTGGCTGCCCAAACACCTGGGCTTGTGAAGGTAAGCTTGCAAGCCAACAGAAACCCAACGATGCAGAAACGGCCGACCTTCCCATGAGCACTATCCAGGACGTGGCACGCCACGCCGATGTATCGGCCAGCACCGTCTCCAATGTGTTGAACGGGCGCACCGACCGCATGCGCCGCGACACCTTGGCGCGCGTGCACGCGGCCATTGAGGCGCTGCACTTTCGGCCCAACTCCACCGCACGCCAGCTCAAGACCGGGCACGTCGCCATGCTCGGGCTGCTGGTGCCGTCCATCGCCAACCCGATGTACGGCGCCGTGGCCCGCGAAATCGAAACCCGCGCGCAAGAGCTACACGGCTACCGCGTGCTGGTGGGCAACACCTACCGCGACCCGGCCAAGGAAGCGCTGTTTTTTGACGACCTGCTGGCGCACGGCGTGCGCGGCGTGGTGGTGATCTCCTCGCTGGCCGACGAACAGCACTTCCGCTCGGCTGCCGAACGCGGCCTGGTGCTGGTGAGCTACGACCGCCGCGCCACGCCGGGCGAGGCCTCTAGCGTGGACCACGTCACGGTCGACAACTTCGAAGCCGCACGCCTGGCCACCGAACACCTGCTGGCCCACGGCCACACGCGTTTGGTCTACGTCAGCGCAGCCGGCCACACCATGAGCCGGCAAGAAAAGATCCGCGGCTTTCTCGACACGGCGCACGCCGCCGGCTCCGCCGTGCAGGCCACCGTGATCGAAGGCCAGCCCGACAGCCACTACGGCGATTCGGTGATGAGCGACATGGGCCGAGCCCAGGCCGCCGTCATCGCCGCCATGCACCCGCGGCCCACAGGCATCGTCGCCCTGAACGACATGACCGCGCTCGGCCTGCTGGCCGGGCTGCGCGATGCGGGTTTGCGGGTGCCGCAAGACATCTCCGTCGTGGGCATTGACGGCCTGTTTCTCACCCAGTTGTCGCAGCCGCGGCTGAGCACCGTGCGCCTGCCTTTGCCTGCCATGTCACAAACCATGGTGGAACGCGTGATGCTGCGCCTGGCGCAACCCCAAACGCCCACCGGCGAATTTTTGTTTGCCCCCGAGCCCCAATGGGCCGACTCGGTGGCACCGCCACCTCTTTAGCCCCCCACTTATTTCCATCCTGCCCACCGCATGACCACTGTTTTCATTACCCACCCTGCTGGCCGACTCGAACAATACTTCGGCACCAAGGCCACCGAAGCCCTGCGCAGCGTGACCCAGGTGCGTTTCAACCCACATGACCGCGACCTTACGCAAGCAGAGCTGGTGCAACTGGCCGCCGACTGTGAATTCATCATCGCCTACCGGCAAACTGCCGCAGATGAAGCGCTGTTCGCCGCGTTGCCGAATCTGCTGGCCATGCTGCGCTGCGCGGTCGACATCCGCACCATCGACGTAGGCGCGGCCAGCCGCCACGGCGTGCTCGTCACACAAGCCAGTGCGGGCTTCATCGCCTCGGTGACCGAGTGGATCTTTGGGGTGTTGATCGACCTGTGCCGCCACATCAGCGCCGCCAGCGTGGACTACCACGCGGGCCACTCGCCCGTGCCACGCATGGGCCGTGAACTGCGCGGCGCCACGCTCGGCGTGATTGGCTACGGACAAATCAGCCGCCACACCTGCGCCGTGGCACTCGCCTTTGGCATGCAGGTGCTGGTGCACGACCCCTATGTGACTGCGGCCGACTTGGCCGTTGATTCGGGCATCACCCTCTGCTCGCTGCCCGCGCTGCTGCAACAAGCCGACCACGTGGTCAGCCTGGCCGCGGCCACCGCCGAGACCGAAAACCTGATGAACGCCAACACCTTTGCCGCCATGCGCGCCGGCGCCACTTTCATCAACGCGTCGCGCGGCAACCTGGTCGATGAACAGGCCCTGCTGGCCGCGCTGCAAAGCGGCCGCTTGGCCGGCTGCGGGCTCGACGTGGGCCGTGCACCCGACCAAATGCCCTCGCCCGAGCTGGCGCGCCACCCGTTGGTCATCGCCACACCCCACATCGGCGGCCTCACGCCACCGGCCATTGAGCACCAGGCGGTCGAGACCGCCACCCAGGTGCAAACCCTTTTGCGCGGCGAAATGCCCGTAGGCGCTGTCAACCCGGCCAACGCAACACGCCTCAGCGCCTGGCGTGCCGCGCGCGCCACCAACTGAACCGAACACCATGACCACCATCCCCGCCCTGGCTTGCGACTGCCACATCCACATCTACGAAGACGGCCACCCGCTGGCCGCCACCGCCACCTTCCAACCACCACACGCACCTGTGAGCGCCTACCAGCGCATGCAGCAGGCGCTGGGCCTGCAACGCGCAGTGGTCGTGCAACCCACAGGCTATGGCACCGACCACAGCTTGCTGCTGAAAGCTTTGGACCAGCTAGGCGAACACGCGCGCGGCGTGGCCGTGCTCACGCCCGAACAACAAACCGAAGAGCAGTTAAAAGCACTGCACCAACGCGGTGTGCGCGGCATTCGCTACATGCTGTTGGCGCCCGGTCAATTGGGCTGGAACACACTGGAGGCCACCGCCGCGCGCATCGCCCCGCTGGGCTGGCACATCAACCTGCAGCTCGATGGCCGCGAACTTGCAGAGCACGTGACGCTGTTGCAGCGCCTGCCGTGCCGTTTGGTGATCGACCACACCGGCAAATTCCTCGAGCCCGTGGGTATTGACCACCCAGGTTTTCAAGCGCTACTGCAACTGCTGGAGGGCGGCAACTGCTGGGTCAAGCTGTCGGCGCCATACGAAACCTCGAAGACCGGCGCCCCGGAGTACGCCGACGTTTCGCTGCTCGCCCGCACGCTGGTGCAGCGCTTCCCCAACCGCTGTCTTTGGGCCAGCAACTGGCCGCACCCCAACCGCAACCCTGTGCCATCAGACGCCGAGATGTTGGGTCTGCTGGAGACTTGGGCCCCGTCCGCCGAGGTGCGGGAGAAAATTTTGGTAACCAATCCAGCGGGAATTTATGGGTTTTCGTCCTGAAATGAAAAGTCCGCGAAATAGTTTTTAACCACTAGCAGAACTTCTTCTTTTGAGGCTTGGGGGACTTTTGCGAAGATCAGGCGATGAATTCAACGCTCCGTCTTCGTCCTGCCAAGGCCACCCCTAGCCTCCTCCTCAAATCCATCGCCCTCATCGCATGCAGTGCAGCACTGCCGAGCTTTGCCGCCACCTGCACCGAACTGCAATCACAAGTCGAAGCCAAGATACGCAACGCTGGCGTTTCCCAGTTCACCATCTCAATTGCAGACGCCAACGCGCCCACCTCGGGCAAAGTGGTCGGCACCTGCGAGATGGGCGCCAAAAAGCTGATTTACACGCTGGCCCCTTCCACCAACAACGTGGCTTTTGCGCCGCCTGTGCCGCCGGTGCCCAGGCCCAGAAGCGAAGCCATCCTCACCGAATGCCGCGATGGTTCGGTTTCAATGGGTGGTGACTGCAAATAGCCAATGTGGCCAACTGGCTGTAGGGGCCATCGCCGCCCTGGCGGTTCAATCGTTCATCAAAACATCTACCAAGCCATTCAAGGTGGCCCCAATCGGCTGCACCACTTTGAGCGACAACAGCGCATCGGCCCGCGTACGCCCCAGATTCACGGCCGCAATCGGCTTGCCCGCTTCATGCGCGGCCAGCACAAAACGAAACCCCGAATAGACCATCAATGACGAGCCGACGACCAGCACGGCGTCGGCCCGGTCGAGTGCGGCCATCGCGTCTGCCACGCGTTCGCGCGGCACGCTTTCACCGAAGAACACCACGTCCGGCTTGAGCAAGCCCGTGCCGCACACAGGGCATGTAGGAATGTCGAAGCTGCTGAAGTCCAGGCCATCCAGATCGGCATCACCATCGGGCGCGGCGCGCGCGCTGAGTTCGGCCCAATGAGGGTTGCGGTGCATCAGTTCCTGCTGCAACTCGGCGCGTGACCGTCGCGCTTCGCAGGCCATGCAGCGCACGGTGTCGATGCGGCCGTGCAGGTCGATGGTGCGCTGGCTGCCAGCAGCGTTGTGCAGGCCATCCACGTTTTGCGTCAGCAGCAACTCCACACGCCCCGCCGCTTCGAGCTTGGCCAGCGCATGGTGCGCTGCGCCCGGATGGGCCTGGCCAATGACACGCCAACCAATCAAGCTGCGCGCCCAGTAACGTTGGCGCACGGCCAGGTCGCCCATGAAGGCTTGGAATGTGACCGGCGACGGGCGCTTCCAGTCGCCATTGGCGTCACGGTAATCGGGGATGCCGGAGTCGGTGCTGCAGCCCGCGCCGGTGAGCACCAGCAGACGCGGGTGACGCTGGGCGAAGGCGATCAGTTCAGGGGGCGCCGCAACGTCGGGCGTGGCGATGAGTGGAGGGTTGAATGCGGTGTGGGGCGATGTAGCAGCCATAGCCGCCAAGCATACGGCGCTTGGCCGTTGCGTGCAGGCCCCTGGTCACGTTTGGCCGATCATTAGGCTTTTAGCAAACGCTCAACGTCAACTCTTCTGCCGCATACATCTTCAGCGACGGCAGTTCTGCCACCAGCGCGCCCATGCGCTTGATGAAGTCGCGCGAAGCCGGCTGGGCAAAGTGGGCCATCAAGGCGTCTTTGCTGCTCCAGCGCTCCACAAACACCAGCCGTAGCGGGTTGTCGGTGTCATGGTGCAGTTCGTTGGCCAGGCAGCCAGGTTCGGTACGCACACGGTGCACGTGGGTCTTGCACAAGACCAGCAACGCACCTGCGTGCTGGGGTTTGGCAACAATGGAGCCGTGGACGACGATCATGGTGGCGATCTCCCTTCCCTCTGGCTTGTTGACGGGCGTTGTGCGTCGTCTTTCTAGACTTCGTTGGGGCTACAAATTCGCTAGCACGCACCGCACATTTAACGCCGCTCACACAAGTCTGAGGATTCCACTTTTCCACAAGTCACAGGTGTGTGCAAGTGTTCGTGGTGGAATGCCGACGGGTGGTTTCCCGGGTCTTCTCTATCGGTCGGTGCATGCCATGATGACTGGGTTTTACCTTGTGCTTTTATGGCGCGTATTAGCGTTGTCGGCCGGGTCTCGCCCCGGCGGGACCTGGCCGACAACGCCAATCCCCCCTAAAGCACCGGCGACAACAACCGCGCTGTAGCCTCCCACAACCGACGCCAAAACTTCTCTCGCCGCTGCGGCGACACCTGCACAGCATGCGTTGTGTCCTCATGAAACTGCGCCATCAACGGCTCGGCCAACGCCGGGCCAAACACCACGGCCATGACTTCGAAGTTGAGGCGAAAGCTGCGGTTGTCGAAGTTGGCAGTCCCCAGCATGGCACAGTGGTCGTCGACCAACAGCGTTTTCGAGTGCAGCATGCGGGCCTCGTATTCCCAGATCTTCACACCAGCAGCCGTCAACTCGTCGAAGTAAGAACGCGCGGCGGCGGTGACCAAACCGCTGTCGCTCAGGCGCGGCACCATCAAGCGCACGTCGACGCCGCGCAATGCGGCGTTGGTCAGCGCCATCAGCGCGGGCTCGCCGGGCACGAAGTACGGCGTGGTGAGCCAGGCACGGCGCATGGCAATGTTGATGGCGGCCACATGCATGCGGTGGATGGCCTCGCGCTCGTTGTCGGGCCCGCTGGTGACGATCTGCACTGGAATGTGGCCGGGCTTGAGGGTCGGCAGCATCTGCTCCACTGCGGGGCCCAGCACGTCGGCGTTTTGCCCGGTGCTGTAGAACCAGTCTTCGAGGAACACGGTTTGCAGCCAGCGCACGGCGCAGCCTTCAATACGTAAATGCACGTCGTGGTAGGCGTCGTCGCGGGTGCGTGGGTCTTCTTCGTCGGTGATGTTCACGCCGCCAGTGAAACCTACACGGCCATCACACACCACGATCTTGCGGTGGGTGCGAAAGTTGGTCACCGGGCGCCAACGTCGCCCAATGCGGCTCTCGTGGAAGAACGCGGCTTCGGCGCCCGCCGCAATCAGCGGCGCCAAGAATTTTTTGCCCACACCCTTGGAGCCCAGCGCGTCCACCAGCAGGCGCACCTGCACACCGGCCTGCGCCTTGGTCACCAGCAGGTCGCGCAAGGCCGTGCCAATCTGGTCGGGCTCGTAGATGTAGTACTCCAGATGCACGTGATGGCGTGCTGCACGAATGGCCTCAAAAATGGCGTCGTAGGTGCGTGCGCCGCCCGAAAGCAGCAACACGTCGTCGGCACTCGACACCGGAATGCCCGAGGCCGCTTGCCCTAGTGTGACCAGTTGCACCAGTTCTTGCGGCGCCTCTTGCTCGGAGTCGCGCAGCCGCGCCATGTCTTGCATGGTCTGCGACGCCGCACGCCCGCGCAGGCGGCGAAGACGCTGCTTGGTCAGGCGCTGCGGGCCGAAGTAGTAATAGACCACAAAGCCGAAGATCGGCATCAGCACCAGCGAAAGAATCCAACTGAGCGTGGACACCGGTGCGCGCTTTTGCAGCACCACCCAGACCACCAGCACAAACATCTGGAGACTCCAGAGCAAGCTCAGCAGCGACAGCCACTCGGCGCTTAAAGAAGGAATGATCAAGGTTCAGTTTGCTCTGTTTGAAGAAAAATAGCCCTGCAGCGCATATGCCATGCGCGGCAAGAGCTATCAAGCTTATAGCAAACGAATGGCAGTGATCAAACGGCCACAGGCATTGCCGCCACCGAGCGGCGGTGCAGGCGAAAGAAGTTCCACATCAGTTGGCTGGCGTCGGGGCCGGGGGCGGCATTGAACGGCAGAGTTGCATCGCCACCGCTCCAGGCGTGGTCCAGCCCGTCGATACGGCACACCCGCACCAAGGCCTTGCGGCTTTTGCCATAGTCCTTGACCTCGTAGGCGTGGCGTGGCGCACGGCCCGTGGGGCGGGCCTCATGTGATTGTTCAGCCAGCGGCGCCGCCGATGGGTCTACCTTGTTGAGCAAGCAGAACTGCTGCGTCAACTGGCCGAGGTTGATCGAGCGCACCACCTTGTCGTCTTGCCCGTGCAAGATGATGGCCGGCATGCCGGGGAAATCCACGCGTGTGGTCATCTCGCGCACCGCCTCGGTGAGACTGTGGCTCGATCCGTGCTGCATGGCCGCAAACGCGCCCATGCGTGAATCCACCGTGCCATACACCGGGCTGGAATGCAGGCCCACGGCCGCCACGTATTCTGGATAACGCAGGGCAATGATGTTGGCCAACGCCGCCCCGGCCGACATGCCGGCCAGGTAAATGCGACTGCGGTCAATAGGATTGCCTGCCAGCACTTTGCGCACCGCCCCCACCACCCATGGCACTTCGCCGCCACCGGCTTGTGTGGCGCGCTGGTGCCAATGCCAGCAGCGGTGCCGGTCAATAGACAACGACTGCTGCGGGTACATCACCGCAAAGCCTTCGCGTTGGGCCAATGCGTTCATGCGTGTGCCTTGGGCGAACGACACCGCGTCTTGTGTACAGCCGTGCAACATCACCACCAATGGCATGGGCTCGTTGGCCTGTGCAGCGGGACGCTCGGGCAAGAACAACCAGTAGTCCATGCGGCGCGGCGCACCGGTGTCGCCTTCTGCACGGGCTTGGTAGTACGAACGCAGCCAGCGCCCTACACCCGCGGCACGCACAGCAGCAGCCCGTGCAGGTGCTCGGCTGCGTTTAGGGGAGGGTTTGGATACCGCTTTGGCGGCGGTTTTGACGATCGTCTTAGACAAGCCCAGCCGCGTCGAGGTCGCAGCCGATTTCGCGACCGTTTTGGCCACGGTTTTGGCGACGGCCGTCGCCGTACGCACCATGGGCGGGCTGAGAAAACTCTGCAGCAACTTGCGCCCCTGGCGCTGCTGGGCTTTGCTGATGCGGGTGAAGCTTTTCAGCCATAAACTGCTGAGGCTTTTGGTCATGAGACGAAGTTTAGTCTCAAATGCTGCACTGCAACATAACCAGGCTCACGGATAAGCCTATGTGTGCTCTTGTCCTACAAAGCCTAGAGCGGAATGCCTAATCCCGCGATCTAATCCCGCTCTGGTGCAATCGCCTCGGCGTAGTCGTACAGAGCACCCAAGATTTCCTCCGCGCGTTCGTCCCCTTGCTCACCCATCTTCTCGCTCAGCTCGTCGATCTCGGCAAACAATTGCTCCACCGTGCGCACGCCGCCTTGGCCCTCAAACAAGCATTCCACTCGGTGATCCAGCCAGCGTTGCTGCTCGGCTTCATTCAATGCCTTTGGGAAGTTGCGCGCGCGATAGCGGAACAGCAGTTCCTCCAGGCGCGGATCGTCGAAGCTGCTGCGTGCATCTGCCAGTTGCTCCGGGGTGAGAGTACGCAAGTGGTCCAGACGACGGCGGTCGTCGCGGCCGACAAAGCCGCCGTACAGGTCCTGGTCCACATCGGGCGTAGCCTTGGCCGTGGTCTCGGGGCGTTCAAACACCTCGGGCCAGATAGCGCTCATGTCAGGCAACTGCGATGCAGTGGCCGCGTTTTGCAACTGTGCCTGCACGTCAATACCCCAGCGCGCCGCCATGGCCGGTGTGAGGGTGTTGAGGTTGCCGATCACCATGGGCGACTTGTTCAAGTGCACGGTTTTGATGGGCAGGCGCTCCACGCCTTCGGGTAAGGCATCGCGCTTGCTGAACAGGCGCTCGCGGATGGTGGCGGCATCAAGTTCGCCCAGTTCGCGTGGGTCGTGCGCCAAGTCCCAGGCAATGAGTTCGTTACGGTTGCTCGGGTGCATGGCCAACGGCCACATCAGCGCCAGGCAACCGCGCTCCACGCCAAACATGCCCGAGATGTGCAGAAATGGCCGTGCCTCGGATTGCGTGGTGGGCAGTCGCAGCTCTGCCGCTACCCGGTCCTTCTTGTGCAACGCCAGGCAGAAGTCGAACAGGCGCGGCTGCGCTTGTTTGATCAGGCGCGCCAGCGCAATCGTGGCGCGCACATCCGACAACGCATCGTGCGCAGCTTCGTGCGCCAGGCCGTTGGCCGCGCTCAAATGCTCCAGCCTGAAGCTGGTGCCACCCTCGGGGCGCTCAGGCCAGGTGATGCCATCGGGCCGCAAGGCATGCGCGGTGCGCACCACGTCCAGCAGATCCCAACGGCCACAGTGGTTTTGCCACTCGCGTGCATACGGATCGATGAGGTTGCGCCACAGCATGAAGCGCGTGATCTCGTCGTCAAACCGGATGGTGTTGTAGCCCACGCCAATGGTGCCGGGTGCGCCCAAGGCGTCGTTAATGCGCGCGGCAAACTCGTGCTCGGGCACGCCCTTTTCAAGGCACAACTGAGGCGTGATGCCGGTGATCAGGCACGATTGCGGATCGGGTAAATAGTCTGGCGCAGGCTGGCAGTACAGCATGATGGGCTCGCCAATTTCGCACAGATCGGCATCGGTGCGAATGGCCGCAAACTGCGCGGGGCGGTCCATGCGCACACGCGCACCAAAGGTCTCGTAGTCGTGCCACAAGAAGGTGGTGGCGGGCGCGGCAGTTTGGTCCACAGAGGCAGTCTTTACTTGCGAAGTCGGTTATTCAAAAAATCAGATACGGCCCAGCGCCTTGTCGACACCACGGTTGGCCAGCATGTCGGCGCGCTCGTTGCCAGGGTCTCCGGCGTGGCCCTTGACCCAGCGCCAATCGATCTTGTGGCCTTTGCTGGTGACCAGCGCATCCAGTTGCTGCCACAGGTCGACGTTTTTCACGGGTTCCTTGGACGCCGTTTTCCAGCCGCGCGCCTTCCAGCCGGGCAACCATTCGGTGATGCCTTTGAGCACGTACTGGCTGTCCAGAAACAATCGCACGGTGCATGGCTGCTTGAGCGCTGCCAGGCCCTGGATCACCGCCATCATTTCCATGCGGTTGTTGGTGGTGCCGAGTTCGCCGCCGAACAGCTCTTTCTCGAGCGTGCCCCATTTCAAGAACACACCCCAGCCGCCTGGGCCGGGGTTGCCCTTGCAGGCGCCGTCGGTGTAGATCACAACTTCGTTCAAAACAATCTTCCTCAAACAAATCTCAAAAATTCAGCGCTGGTGGCCGGAGTTGCTACCGCGATGCGTGCCACGGTTGGCAACCGGCACCGGCGCATTGGCGCCCACCTTGGCGGGCTTCCAACTGGTTCCCAGCAAACGCATGCCGCGCACCCGCTTCACCGCCACCACGCAATACACAGCGCCCAAAATAGGCCACCAGCGCGCGCCGGCACGGTCCATCCATTCAAAACGGCGCAACCAGTTCTCGCTTGCCACCGATGGGCGGTAACATCCAAACTGGCTCGACTCCACCTCAAAGCTCAGCAGCCGCAGCCAGTCCCGCAGCCGCCAGTAGCCGATCATGTCCTCCACCCCCGGCAAATAGGCATCGCCAAACCCCATGCGGTTGTAGATGCGCTCACGCCGCCGAGAGAATCCCCAGAGACTGGCCGGGTTGAAACCGCAAATCACCACCCGCCCTTCGGGCACCAACACACGCTCCACCTCGCGCAACGTGCCGTGGGGATCGGCCCCCAACTCCAGGCTGTGCGGCAACACCACCAGATCCAGGCTACCTTCAGAAAACGGCAAAGCGCCGAAGTCGGTGTAAAACACCACGCCCGGATGCGGGCCTGCGCTGCCATCCCCTTTGGGCCTGGGAGGCCGGTCGCTGGCCACCCAGCGGTAAGGCATCCGGTTGTTGCGAAGGCTTGGCAATTCGGGCAAACCCAGTTGCAGTGCGTGGTAGCCAAACACGTCAGACACCACGGCATCCAACTGCTGGCACTCCCATTCCAGCAAATAGCGGCCGGGCGGGGTCTTGAACCAATCCTGCAAACCTATAATTTCACCGCTCATGAACTTACTTCCGCTGCCCGCCTTCACGGATAACTACATTTGGCTTCTACATGATGGACGCCGGGCGTTGGTGGTCGACCCGGGAGAGCCCGCGCCGGTGTTCGAGGCGCTACAGCGCCTGGGCTTGCAGCTCGCCGCGATTCTAGTCACCCACCACCATGCGGACCATGTCGGCGGCGTGGATGCCCTGCGTGACGCCACTGGGGCCACAGTGTACGGGCCTGCACGCGAAAAAATCCCAGAACCCCTGCAGCGCTTGGCCCATGGCGACCAGATCGAAGTGCTGGGGCTGAAATTCGACGTGCTGGACGTGCCGGGCCACACCGCCGGGCACATTGCGTATTACTGTGCCAAGCCAACGGTGGGCGCGGAAGACCAGGTCAACGCCAAGCCCATCCTGTTCTGTGGCGACACCTTGTTTTCAGGCGGTTGCGGCCGCTTGTTCGAGGGCACGCCGGCACAAATGTTGGCGTCTCTGCAGTCGTTTGCGCAGTTGCCCGATGAAACCCGCGTATGCTGCGCCCACGAGTACACCCTGAGCAACTTGAAGTTTGCTGCCGCAGTGGAGCCCGGCAATCACGAACTGGCCCTTTACACAGCGTGGTGCCAGGCGCAGCGCGAGCGGCGGGAACCAACCCTGCCGTCGAGCATCGGACAGGAAAAACAGATCAACCCCTTTTTGCGCACAGCAGCGCCCTCGGTGCAACACGCGGCCCAGGCATTTGATGCCGGCGCGACCACCGAAGCCACTGTGCTGGGTGCCTTGCGCACCTGGAAAAACCAATTCAAATGAAATTTCACCATCTGGCGGCATGGGCTGCCATTCTTGTTCTGACCGGTTGCGCCAACATGGCGCCCACCAACGGCACCGGTACCGACAGCGCAAGCAGCACCGCACCGAAGGCCACCACGCCACCCGCCCAACCCCACGTCGCCATTTATCCATCGGGCCAGTTGCGCCCCATCTCGGCGGCTGAGGCCAGCTCACGGGGTGTTGCCCAGTTGACGCCCCCCAACGATTTGTGGGAGCGCATTCGCCGCGGCTTTGCCATGCCGAATCTGGAGAGCGATCTGGTGGTTGACCGCGAGCAGTGGTACGCCACCCGCCCCGACTACATGCTGCGCATGACCGAGCGCTCGAAGAAGTACCTGTTCCACATTGTGGAGGAGCTGGAGCGCCGCAACATGCCCACCGAGTTGGCGCTGCTGCCGTACATCGAGAGCGCGTTCAACCCACAGGCGGTGTCGAGTGCCAAGGCGGCGGGCATGTGGCAATTCATGCCGGCTACGGGCAACTACTTCGAGCTGAAGCAAAATATCTTCCGCGATGACCGCCGCGACGTGTTGGCCTCGACCCGCGCCGCGCTCGACTACCTGCAAAAGCTCTACGGCATGTTTGGCGACTGGCAGTTGGCGCTGGCCGCCTACAACTGGGGCGAAGGCAGCGTGAGCCGCGCCATCGCACGCAACCAGAAGCTCGGCCTGGGCACCAGCTACGCCGAACTCAACATGCCAGCCGAAACCCGGCTGTATGTGCCCAAGCTGCAGGCCGTGAAAAACATCGTAGCCAACCCCGATGTGTTCAACGCCGACCTGCCACTGATTGAAAACCACCCCTACTTCCAGACCGTCGACATCTCGCGCGACATCGACGTAGAACTGGCCGCCAAGCTGGCGAACGTGGAACTCAACGACTTCAAGGCGCTGAACCCCTCCGCCCACAAGCTGGTGATTTTGGCGGCTGGCACGCCGCAAATTTTGCTGCCATGGGACAGCGCCACCGTCTTCCGGCGCAACTTGGAGGCCTACAGCCAAGGTCAATACGCCAGTTGGACCGCCTGGACCGTGCCGTCCACCATGAGTGTCAGCGCTGCAGCCAAACAAGTCGGCATGAACGAATCTGATCTGCGCAGCATCAACAACATCCCGCCGCGCATGTTGATCAAAGCCGGCTCGTCACTGATCGTGCCGCGTTCTGCCACCAACGGCAACGACGTAGCCGAGCATGTGGCCGACACAGCGCACCTGAGTCTGGCGCCAGAAATCGTCACACGCAAAACCACCATCAAGGCGGGCAAGCGTGACTCTGTGGCCAGCATCGCCGCACGTTACCGTTTGAGCGCAGCCAATGTCGCCGAATGGAACGACGTCAAAGCCAACGCCAGTTTCCGCGCGGGTGAAGCGGTGGTGGTCTACCTTCCGGTGACCGTCAAGACCGCGAGCGCTTCGCGCTCCACCAGCGCTGCATCGAACAAGGTGCAGAAGACGCCGCGCAACGCTGGCAAGGTGGCGGTCGCACCGCGCAAGAAAAAATAGCAAGAAGACGAAGAAGAGAAACCCTGCGCCGGTGCCGCAAGGCCCGGCTACAAGGTTTCGCTTACGGCAGCACGCGGCTGCCAGCGCATCAAGCGACGCTCGACCAAACCCACCAGCGCGTCCAGCACCAAGGCACACACCGTCAACACCACAATGCCGGCAAACACGGTGTTGACGTCAAACGTGCCCTCGGCCTGCAAGATTAAATAACCCACGCCGCGCGCCGACCCCAAGTACTCGCCCACCACCGCCCCCACAAAAGCCAAGCCTACCGAGGTGTGCAGGCTGGAGAACACCCAACTCGTGGCACTCGGTAAATACACGGTACGCAGCAATTGGCGCTGGTTGGCGCCCAGCATGCGTGCATTGGCCAGCACCACCGGGCTGACTTCGCGCACGCCCTGGTAAACGTTGAAAAACACCACGAAAAACACCAGCGTGACGGCCAGCGCCACCTTGCTCCACACGCCAAGGCCAAACCACAGCGCAAAAATCGGCGCCAGAATCACACGCGGCATGGAGTTGGCTGCCTTGATGTAGGGCGCCAGAATGGCGCTGGCCACCGGTGCCAGGGCCAGCCACAGCCCGCAGGCCAAACCGCCCACGGTGCCGATGCCAAAGGCCAACACGGTTTCCAGCAAGGTCGTGGCCAAGTGGGTGTAAATGTCGGCACGGCCCTCAAGCCCTTCGGCAAACAACCAGCCGGCCGGCCATGCCACCGGCATGAACCACGACCAGATACGGCCCGCCACCTGCAGGGGCTCACCCAGAAAGAAGGCGATCTTCTGGTCGCGCGACAGCCCTTGCCAAACCGCCAAGCCGAAAACCAGCAACGCCAATTGCCACAAGCGCATGTTCTTGCTGGAGGGTTTAAGTGCTTTCCACAACATAGGCACTACGCCACCTTGCGCAGTTGCTGCGCATAACCTTTGAGTACCTCGTCGCGCAGCACAGCCCAGATGCGGGCGTGCAGGTCGACGAACTCCGGCAGCATGCGCACTTCGGCCACATCGCGCGGACGCGGCAATTCCACCTTGAAGTCGCCAATCGGGCGCGTCGCAGGCCCGGCCGACAACACAACTACCCGGTCGCTCAGCGCAATGGCCTCGTCCAGGTCGTGGGTGATGAACAGCACCGCTTTCCTGCGCGCCGCCCAGATGCCGAGCAACTCGTTTTCCATGAGCTGCCGGGTCTGCACATCCAGCGCGCTGAACGGCTCGTCCATCAGGATGATGTCTGGGTCAACCGCCAGCACCTGCGCCAGCGCCGTGCGTTTGCGCATGCCGCCCGAGAGCTGGTGCGGAAAGTGCGAGGTGAAGGCTCCCAAACCCACGCGGTTAAGCCAATCCAGCGCCTGCTGCCGCGCTTGTGCATCGGGCACGCCACGGTATTGCAGGCCGAGTAAAACGTTGTCGAGTGTGGTGCGCCACGGCATCAGCGCCTCGCTCTGGAACATGTAGCCGGCGCGGCTGTTGATGCCCTGTAGCGGCATGCCCATCACGCGCACTTGGCCGGTGGTGGGCAACAGCAGACCGGCGGCCAAGTTGAGCAAGGTGGATTTGCCGCAGCCGGTGGGCCCCACCACCGAGACGAACTCGCCAGCGGCAATGCGCAACGTGGTGTCGGCTATGGCTATGTAGCGGCTGCGTTCGCGGTCTTTGTCGCCGCCCTCTTGCGACGCGAAAGTACAACTGACATTGAGCAACTCCAACGCAAACACATCCGGCAACGCCGGTACGCCAGCCCCCTGGTCAGAAGTGATTGCCGCCTCAGGCCTGGAATTTCTCTTTTGCACGCAGAGCGAATTCGTTGGTGTAGGTTTTGTTCAAGGCGATTTTGTCGGCCTTCACCGTGGGATCAAAACTGGCCAGCGCCTTCAGCGCTGTCACAGTCCCTTGCTCCGGAATGACGCCGTCCAACGAAATCGCCTCACGGATCTTGGCAAACGACGCCAAGTACAACGCCCGGTCGCCCAGCAGGTACGACTCCGGCACGGTTTTGATGATGTCACTCGGCCCGGCGGTTTGCAACCATTTCAGGCCACGCACAATCGCGTTCGTCAGCGCCTGTACCGTCTTGGGGTTCTTGGAGATGAACTCGGCCGGTGCGTACAGGCAGCCCGCCGGCATGAGGCCGCCAAACACCTCTTGCGTACCTTTAAGCGTGCGTGTGTCGGAGACGATGCGCACATCGCCCTTTTGCTCCAGCATGGTCATCACCGGATCGGTGTTGCACATGGCATCGATCTGCCCGGAGCGCAGTGCTGCGAGCGCTCCGGCCGATGTGCCCACACCCACAAACGCTACATCGCTGGGTTTGAGGCCCACCCGCGACAGCACCAGGTTGGCCACCATATTGGTGGACGAGCCCGGCGCCGAAACACCAATCTTCTTGCCCTTTAGATCCACCAGCTTCTGGTAGTTGGGCATGGTTTTGTTGGAGATACCCAGCGCAATCTGTGGCGCCCGGCCTTGCAGCACAAAGGCCTGAAAAAACTGGTTCTTACTCTGCAGGTTGATGGTGTGCTCAAACGCGCCGGAACACACATCGGCGGAGCCGCCCACCACGGCCTGCAAGGCACGCGCGCCGCCTGCAAAGTCGCTGATCTCGACCTCCAGCCCCTCGGCCTTGAAATAACCCAGTTGCTCGGAGATGGTTAACGGCAGGTAGTAGAACGCGGCTTTGCCGCCCACCGCCATCGCAATCTGCGGCTTTTCGACCGCGCTTTGGGCGCGCAGCGCGGGTGTCGCCACCACGCCGGTCACGGCGGCAGCGGCGAGAACATTGAATCGGCGACGGCTCACAGGTAGTTTGTGCATGGTGTGGGTTCGCTCTGAAATCAAGTGAAACCCAGCTTAAGTGCACCCTCCCCGGCTTCGTATCCGGGTCATCCCCAGCAGGGGCTGCGCCTATTGACCCCGCCCAAACGATGGGCGTGTCATGTTTTAGTGTTAACGCCGGTCGACAAACGCGTGGGCGATGGTGCCCAGGTCGACATATTCCAGCTCGCTGCCCACCGGCACACCACGCGCCAGACGCGTGACGCGCACGCCACGGCTTTTCATGCCTTCGCTGATGACGTGGGCCGTGGCCTCACCTTCGGCAGTGAAGTTGGTGGCCAAAATGACCTCTTGCACCACGCCGTTGCTGGCACGTTCAAACAGCTTTTGCAGGCCGATGTCTTTGGGGCCAATGCCGTCCAGCGGGCTGAGCTTGCCCATCAGCACAAAATAAAGCCCACGGTAAGCGGCGGTGCGCTCTACCGCCGATTGGTCGGCCGGGGTCTCGATCACACACAGTTTGCTCGGGTCGCGTGAGGCGTCGCTGCAGGTTTCGCAGATGGCCTGCTCGGTAAACGTATGGCACTGCTCGCAGTGCTGCACGTGCAACACCGCTTCCTCCAGCGAACGCGCCAGCAACTGCGCGCCCTCGCGGTCGTGCTGCAACAGATGAAAGGCCATGCGCTGCGCAGACTTGATGCCAACGCCGGGGAGGCGGCGCAGGTTCTGGATCAAAGCGCTGAGCGCACGGTGGTCGGCCATTCGGGAAGAGAACTCGAAATAACGCTTAGAACGGGAACTTCATGCCGCCGGGCAGGCCAGGCATGCCAGCAGTCAACTTGCCCATTTTTTCTTGGCTGGTTTCTTCGGCCTTGCGCACCGCAGCGTTGAAGGCGGCTGCCACCAGGTCTTCGAGCATGTCTTTGTCTTCGCCCAGAAGGCTGGGGTCGATAGTAATGCGCTTGACGTCGTGCTTGCAAGTCATCAGCACCTTCACCAGGCCGGCGCCCGATTCACCCGTGACTTCGATGAAGGCCAATTCGTCCTGGGCCTTCTTCAAGTTGTCTTGCATGGCCTGGGCTTGTTTCATCAGGCCGGCGAGTTGTCCTTTGTTGAACATATTGATTCCTTGGATGGGGTTTGAATAGGGGGGTGTCTGAATCAGAGCGGCTTGATGCTGCCTGGGACGATTTTCGCCGCAAAATCACGCATCATCGTCTGCACGAACGGGTCTTCGCGCAAGATCTCTTCGGCCACCCGCAACCGCTCTTCGTTGGCGGCGGCGTTACGGCGCGCAGGGGTATCGGTCAACAGACCGACTTCAAAGTTTAGTACGTCTGCTGCGGGCGAGCCGTCAGACGGCGGCATGGCCTGCAAAGCGGTACGCAAACGCTCGCGGCAGCTCGGCTGCATCAGCGACTCGCGCTCCACACGCAATTGCCATTGGCTGCCATCGCGCGACAGCAGTTGCGACTGCAGCGCCAGTTCGCGCGTCATGGCGGTGATGGCCTCCGCCGCAATCAGTTGCTGCACCGTGGCATGCCAGAAATCGCCCTCAGGCGTGGCGACAAAGCCTCGTGCCTGTGGGCGTGCGCTTGGTGCAGCATCGGCACGCGGACGCAGACGCTCGCTGGGCTCGGACTGCTCGCGTACCGGCATGGCCAACATTTGCGACGTGTGCGGAGCCGGCACAGGCGCAGCCAAAGCTGGGTCTTCGTCGGGAATATCTTCCCAAGGTGGTACCTCCGAACGACTGGGGGCGGCTGCTACTGGCGGAGCGACGGCGGGTACGGGGGCGGGGGCCGCCACAACTGCCGCAGGTGGCTGCGCCAAGGGCGGCGCAACCGATGCCGCCACAGGCGCTTCAGCTTGAATAGGGGCAGCCGCGATGGGTGGCGATACAGGTGCCGCATTCACCGGCGCCTGTACTGGCACCGGTTCCGGGCGAACCACTGCGGGTGCTGCTGGCGCCTGAGAAACCGCCCTTTCAGGCCGGTTCAGAGTTTTTTTTTCCCCGGAGGCCTGGCCCAGCGCGTTGGGTTTAAAAGCCAATAAGCGCAACAACGCCATGGTCAAAGCCGCATATTCATCGGGCGCCAGGCCCAACTCGGCGCGGCCGTGCAGGCAGATCGAATACAGCAGTTGCGTTTCGTCGGCCGGCATGGCTTCGGCCAGCGCGGCGATTTCACCTGCATCAGGGTCGTCTGCGGGCGCGGGTACGGCCTGCGCGCCCACGGCTTGGTGCACCGCCATGCGCTGCAGCACCATGCTCATTTCTTCGAGGGTGGACGCGGCATTCAAGCCGTTTTGGCGCAGCGTGTTGACGGTTTCCACGACCGCCTGACCGTTGCCTTGTGCGAGTGCATCGATCAGGCGAAACACATAGGTGTTGTCGACGCTGCCGAGCATTTGGCGCACCTGGGCTTCTTGCAGCTTGCCACTGCCGAAGGCAATGGCTTGGTCGGTCAGCGACAAGGCGTCACGCATGGAGCCACGCGCGGCGCGCGACAACAGTGCCAGCGAAGATGCATCGGCCTCGACACTTTCTTTGGCCAGCACGCCGCGCAGATGCGACAGCACGGTCTCAGGCGCCATCGGGCGCAGGTTGAACTGCAGGCAACGCGACAGCACGGTGACCGGCACCTTTTGCGGGTCGGTCGTGGCCAGCACAAACTTTAAATACTCGGGCGGCTCTTCCAGCGTTTTCAACATGGCGTTGAACGCGGTGTTGGTCAGCATGTGCACTTCGTCGATCATGAAGACCTTGAAGCGCCCTTGCACCGGCTTGTACACCGCCTGCTCGAGCAGCGACTGGACTTCGTCCACACCCCGGTTGGAAGCGGCATCCAGCTCGGTGTAATCGACAAACCGGCCGCTATCGATATCCATGCAAGCCTGGCAAACGCCGCAAGGCTCAGCCGTGATGCCGCCGGTGCCGTCCACGCCCTGGCAGTTGAGTGACTTGGCCAAGATACGCGACACAGTGGTCTTGCCCACACCGCGCGTGCCGGTGAACATGTAGGCATGGTGCAGACGCTGTGTGGTCAACGCATTGCCCAGCGCCTGGACGACGTGCTCCTGTCCAACCATTTCGGAGAAATTGCGGGGGCGGTACTTGCGGGCGAGCACGAGATAAGACATCCGCAGATTCTACGGTGGCCCTCACCCGCTCCCGGACCCCCACAAGCAAACTAGTGTTAATTCCCCTGCAAGGCGGCGAACTGGCTTTTCATCCACTACAATCGACCCCGACGGGCCTTCCCGCATGGGGAAGCGGCCAACCGGGTCAGGTGGGGAACCAAGCAGCCCTAACTGTGGAGCCAGTGCCGGGGTCAAGGCTCGTCAACTTCTTCTAAAACTCCATCCAGCATTTGGCCCGATCACAGGCCCAAGCCTGCAGATGGAGACACCGCAGGCCAGTCGGCGCCTGCGGCCTAAACAGTCAGAACCCTTTCCAAGTCGCTTTCAAAAAAGCGATCCAGCCCGCTGTCCGCTAAACGGCCGTGCTCAGCGGTCTTGGCTTGGCGACGGCCCCATGAACGCCGCGTTCTGCGCATAGCCCGACGAAACTGGTGGTAGCCAAAGCTCGATCACGCCGGGGTTGGCTTGTAAGCGGCTGGGCAGGCCACGGATCCACGGCGGATCGACCTCCCCCCCGCTTTGCTGCGCCCAAGGTGGGCCCACCAATTTGGCCAGGGCACTGGCGCAAGCCGTGCTGGTGGGGTCGTGCACCACAAACGTGGCTTTGGGCCACGGCACGGCGCGGCGCTGCTGGCGTATTTCGGCGCTGCGCACCACGTTTTCAATCGGCGCCACCTGCAGCACGGTGCCGGCTTGTTTGAGGTAGGCCTCGCGTAGCGCCATGGCGGCTGGGCGCGAGGCTTCGTCGTAGATCTGCAGGTACACCGTGGTGTAGCCGCCACCGGGGCGCGTGCAGAGTTCGGCAATGCTGCGTCCAGTAGCTGGAGCCGGTAAGGCGCCACTACCGCTTGCACCCTGCCCCGCCCCCGCCTGGCCCATCTTCGCGGGATCAGAAGTCGCCACGGGTGCGCCACCGCCCGCAGTTGAACCAGCCACACCGCCGACAGCGCCGCTTGGCAGCCCCGCCACCACAACACCGGGGGCCAAGGTCCAGGCCAGCGGTACCGGCACATATGCCGCCACGTTCTGCCATACCTTGGCGCTGGAGCGGGCCTGCTCCAGCCTTGTCGCTGAAGGGTTCCAGTAGCTGAACGAGGTGGAACTCTTGATGTTTTTCTTGCCGACCAGCGTGCACAGATCACGCTGCATGCGTTGGTTCCCGGCGCTGCAGGTGGGATCGTCGCGCGGCGGTTTGCGGCACTCGTCGGCCACACGATCGGCCATGCGGTCCAGGCCTTCGCGCTCCAGGGCGGACAGCGAGCTCCCTCCCCGCAAGGTGAACAAGGTGGCCGCTGTGGTCACCGCATGTTCTGGAATCTTCGGGCAAGCGCCGTCCAGGTCCTGCAGGCGCAGCGAAAAGTCTGTGAACAGTTTGCGCGCCTCGTTTTGTTCGTCGGTCTGGCTGCGCTGCACCTGGTCTTGCACCTGCCACAACGACAGCAGCAAGGTGCCGGACGCGCCCAACCCCAAGGTCGTGCCGATGGCTGTGGCGCGAGTACCGCGGCGCCAGAAGGGTTCGGCGCGCGGGGCTTCTATGGTTTTCAGGCCACTCAGCCGCGCCACCACGTGCATGTCATGTTGCGCCGGAGCCAGCCAGCCAGGCAGGCGGCTGAGCCAGTCGTTGTTCAGCACGCGGCCGAAGTCTTCGCCCAGGCGGTGGTAACTTTCCCACTGGGCTTCATCAAATGACTGGTCGCCGGTCGATTCGTGCGGAAAGCTTTGGTGCTTCTGGGCGTAGGCCAGCAAGTCAACGTCCAACGCGTCGTGCAGGTTCGGCTTGACGACGAGCAAGGTGCCTTCAGGGCGGTACAGGGGCCCAGGCTTGCCATCTGTCCCGGCGGGTCCCGGGCGCTCTCGGTAACGGATGCGCGCGAGCATCACGCCACGGCAGGAGTGGTTGTCGCCCATGTCTTCGGGCGACAACACGGTCAAGTCTTGCGAATCGGCCGCCAGCAGGCGCGCGGCCTCGTCGCGGTTGTAGAAGTCGATCTCGGCACCGAAATCAATGCGTGCCTTGCGCACCAGGTTTTCCAGGTCGCCAAATTCGTAGCGTGCGTCGCAACTGGCATCTGACAGGATGATGAAATCCAGCTCGCGTTTGAGTAGCGGGTACACGCCGGTGTTCTCGAAGTGCCCGCCATCCGACAAATACCACCACGGCCGATCCAGCCCGAAAAAGGTGGCCGAAGCCTCGCTGCTGAGCATCAGCGGCTTGGGCCAGCAGCACCAGGCGATGTGGCTGAGCCAGCGCAAGGCCGCCCGCTCGCGCGGCGCGCGCATCCAGTAGCCCAAGCGCACGCCCAAAAAATACACCAGCAAGGCCAGGCCGCGCGCGGTGTACGAGCCCGCCCCCGGCGACGCCGCCGCCCCCGACACCGCCACCCAGCGCCCCAAGGTGCCGGCGTCGTAGTCGTCGCTCAGCGCCATGAACTCGCGCGGGCCGATCTCGAAGCCGCGCCAGGTGGCGGTCACCGCCGTGCCTTTACGGTCGGCGTTGTACAGGCCGCTCTGGTCGTCGCGGGTTTGGTTCAGGCAGGTGTTGATGAGGTGGATGGGGCCACCTGCAGCCTCGGGTTTGTAGCTGGCCAGGCGCGTGTCGTCACCCTCCACTACAGCGGTCACGTCGGTCTTGCGCGGGTGGTCTGGGTCGATGCTGCGTTGCGGGTTCCCCACCGCCAAGTAGGCCCGAGTCAGGCGCGCGCGGTAAAAGCTGTGCAGCGACGAGGTATTGGCCATCTGCGCATTGCCGCCGGTGGTCAGCATCCAGCCGATCCACAACACCGCCAGCATGGCGGCACGCATCCAGGCCGGCACCTCACGCAGGCCGCTCAAAGGGTCTGGAGCGAAGACGAACCATTGCAGCAGCACCGTCCAGGCGGTCACCAAGGTCAACAGCCCGATGATGCTGCCGATATTGAGTAGGCGTGGCAGCCATTCCACCGCTTTGCGCGTGGTGTCGGCCGCAATTTGCTGCAGCGGCTGCATCAATGCACGCAACACCACCAAACCGATACTGCCGACCCCCACGCCACGCCACAGCCAGACGTTGTTGTCGGTGAGAAACTCTTCCAGGATCCACCAGCTCAGCAGATCCAGCGCACCCAGCCCGACGAGTGATAGCGCCACCAGCATCACCCAGCGCAACGCGCGCGTGAGCCAATTGCGTACACGCGCCACATTCAGCGCATGGGACTCGAGCGAGACGCCCATCCACACCAGCACACCCAACTGCCCGGCCACCACCGAGGTCAATCCGCAGCAAGCCACTAGCGACCAGTTCATGCCGTGACGCACAGGATCCAGGCCGTCGCCCTCCCCCAGGGTACCCCACAAGACCCAGGCTACCGACGCCACCACCAGCAACAGAAAGCCGCTCTTCAGCGGACGCAGCACACGCTGCAAGGCATCGGTGCGCTCGGGCGCGTCGCGCGCCGTCCAATAACCGACGATGAGCCCGGGCGCCATGAGCACCCATACCCAGGCGGCCAGCGTCCACCACGGGCTGTACCAGCGCGACCAGCCCAAGGGGTCGAGCAATTGATAACTGTGCTGCCAAAGGTGCGGCGCCACCACCAGCAAGCCCAGCAACATGCAGGCAAACATGAACTCGACATGGATGGCGAGCCAGGCGCGCAGATAGGTGACGACGGCAATGCCGGTGTCGCGCGAGCCTGCGGGCGTGAGATAGCGGCCGTTGCGGCGCAGCCATTCGAGCACCACCGAGCCGCTGGAGGCCATCAACTCTTGCGCGCGCGCCATGCCCACGCGCTGCATCAGTCGGCCATACATGGCGCCGATGTAGCCGCCGCCGGACACGGTGGACAGATAGTCGAGACGCTCCAGAGGGCCGGGGTCAGTTGCCGTAGGTGATGCGATCGGCAGGCCCGTCAGCAGATCAACGACTGGCTCAGCAGCGGCTGGCGTCGCGTCGGCAGTCGCCGCCAACGTGCCGCTCTGGGCCAGCCCACGCATCAAACCCAAGGCAAACGTAGCGCTACGCACACCGCCACCTGAAAGGGCCAGCCCCACGCGCGGCAATGACTGGGCTCGGACCGCGGCTTCGGCGGTCTTGCCGCCCAACGCCGCACGGCGCGCTTGCAAAGCCTCATTCTCAGCCTGGGCCAGCGCGGCCAACTGGTCAGCGAGTGACGCTGTTGGCGGCTGCGCCGACGAGAGCGGCGCTGGTGAAGAAGACGCTGGGGGCTCCACAGGCGGCATGCTGCATCCTTGGTTGCGCCTGGGTTGCGGCGCGGGCCGCATCGATTCACACCACAGAGCTCTTCACCAAGGCGCAGCCTGATTTTGGTGGCTTCACCAAACAATAGCAAGGCCGGCACAGCCAGCCAGCGATTCAGCGCCCTAAGACGGTGCAGATTGATTCAAAAACTGCAGCGCACCGCGCCCGGCCACACGCCCACTGGCCATGCTGGCCGTCAGCAAATAGCCGCCCGTGGGGGCTTCCCAATCGATCATTTCACCCGCACAGAACACACCTGGCAGGGCCTGCAGCATCAACTGCGCGTCCATGGCCTCGAACGGCACGCCGCCAGCACTGCTGATGGCTTCGTCGATAGGCCGTGCGGCCACCAAATTCAACGGCAAAGCCTTGATGCTGCGCGCCAACACCAGCGGGTCGTGCATTTGCTCTTTGCTCAAGCGCTCGTTAAGCAAGGCGAGCTTGATGCCATCCAGCCCCAAACGGCTCTTCAAATGGCTGGACAAGGAGCGCGAGCCACGCGGATGGGTCACCTCGGCCAGAACCTGCGCCTCGGTCTTGCCCGGCAGCAAATCCAGGTGCAGCGAAGCTTGGCCGTTTGCCGCAATGGCATCCCGCAGCAAAGCAGATGCGGCGTACACCAAGCTGCCTTCGATGCCAGCGGCGGTGGCGACGAACTCGCCTTGGCGGCTGAACATGCTGCCGTCTGCGCCCGTACAGGTAATGGCCACGGTCTTGAAGGGTTGCCCGGCAAAACGTGAGGAGAAATGTTCACTCCAACCCAAGGACGGCCGGCCTGGGACGCCATTGGGCCCGCCCACATCAAAGCCGCAATTGGCGGGCCTTAACGGAACCACGGCCACGCCACGGCTTTGCAGCAGCGGCACCCAGGCGCCATCGGAACCCAAACGCGCCCAACTTCCGCCGCCAAAGGCCAGCACCACGGCGCCGGCATGGATGCTGGGGTTGGCACCATCGGGTACAGCGAAAGTCCACAGGCCCGCGTCGTCCCAGCCAGTCCAACGGTGCCGCATATGAAAGACCACGCCCGCCGCACGCAGACGTTGCAGCCAGGCACGCAGCAAAGGCGCCGACTTCATGCTGACCGGAAACACACGGCCAGAAGTGCCGACGAAAGTCTCCACGCCCAAGCCCTGCGCCCAATCACGCAATTGCGTTGCCCCCATTTCATCCAGCCAAGGCTGAACCTGCGCTTGACGTGCGCCAAAGCGTGAAGCGAATGGCACCATCGGTTCCGAATGCGTGAGGTTCAACCCGCCCTTGCCTGCCAGCAGAAACTTGCGACCTACCGACGGCATGGCATCGAACACATGTACGGTTTTGCCGGCCTGCGCCAACACTTCAGCCGCCATCAACCCGGCAGGGCCCGCCCCAATGACCACGGCCGACTGGTTATCGGGCCACACGGCCCGGTTCTCATCACTATTCACGTCAAAACCCTGCTTATTCAAACCGTGGATTGTCAGGCCCAGCCTCACAAGGTCAGCGCAAAAAACAGGGCATATGCAAAATCGCTACGTTTTAAATAGCAGCCTTCGCACAGTTACAGAGCGCAAACGACCAAAACGGCCTCAAGCCCTTGAAAGACTGTTTTCACGCTTTAGCGCACCATCTATAAAGATGAGTGCGTCTTCAACAGTGCCTGCATTGGCTGCGTGGTTGCTCCATGCGGATTTACGACACTCCTGCAAAGAACGTCACCAAGCATTACATTTACGCTATGGTGCCGATAGCAAAATGGGCCACCAAGACGGCCCTTGGTTTCTGTCACAATGCCGCAACCTTAGTCGTACCAGCACTCTGCCCCTTAAGGAATTCCCATGGCAAGCGAACTCATCAAACACATTTCCGACGCGACTTTCGAATCCGACGTATTGAAATCCAACACGCCCGTGCTCGTGGATTACTGGGCTGAATGGTGCGGCCCCTGCAAAATGATCGCCCCGATCTTGGATGAAGTGGCCACCGGCTACGAAGGCAAGTTGACCATTGCCAAGATGAATGTCGACGAAAACCGCGACATCCCTGCCAAGTTCGGCATCCGTGGCATCCCCACGCTGATGTTGTTCAAGGGCGGCGAACTGGCCGCCACCAAGGTTGGCGCCATGAACAAGGCCCAATTGACCGCGTTCATCGACCAGCAACTCGCCTGATTTGCATCGTCGCCAAAACCGTCATGCAGACGGTTTTGGCTCCTAGAATTTTCCTGTCATAATCTCTCAACTCGCTGATTAGTGCCTCTGGCACATTGGCTCGAGCACTTGGTTTGTGAGGCCCTTCTAGCCTCCTCAAAACCCCCCCGAATTTCTTCTCTGAACTCCCTTCCGGAGTCATTCCATGCACTTAAACGAACTCAAGGCACTGCACGTGTCTGAAGTCCTCAAACAAGCCGAAGAGCTTGAAATTGAGAACACTGGCCGCATGCGCAAGCAGGAGCTGATGTTTGCCATCATCAAAAAGCGCGCCCGTACCGGCGAGCAAATCATTGCCGATGGTGTGCTGGAGATCTTGCCCGACGGTTTTGGCTTTCTGCGTAGCCCCGACACCAGCTACACCGCCAGTACCGACGACATCTACATCAGCCCGAGCCAAGTTCGTCGCTTCAACCTGCACACCGGCGACATGATCGAAGGCGAAGTGCGCACGCCCAAGGATGGCGAGCGTTACTTTGCGCTGAACAAGCTCGACAAGGTCAACGGTGGCGGCCCCGAAGAAAACAAGCACAAGGTGCTGTTCGAAAACTTGACGCCGCTGTTCCCCAAAGAGCAAATGAAGCTCGAGCGCGACATCAAGGGTGATGAAAACATCACTGGCCGCATCATCGACATCGTCGCACCTATCGGCAAGGGCCAACGTGCCCTGCTCGTCGCTCCGCCCAAGAGCGGCAAGACGGTGATGATGCAGCACATCGCCCACGCCATCGCGGCCAACTACCCCAACAGCCACATGATGGTCTTGCTGGTGGACGAGCGCCCCGAAGAAGTGACGGAAATGCAGCGTTCGGTCAAGGGCGAGGTGATCGCCTCCACTTTTGATGAGCCAGCCGCACGCCACGTCCACGTCGCCGAGATGGTGATCGAGCGCGCCAAGCGCTTGGTTGAACTGAAAAAAGACGTGGTGATCTTGCTGGACTCCATCACGCGTCTGGCCCGTGCCTACAACAACGTTGTGCCCTCTTCCGGCAAAGTGTTGACCGGCGGCGTGGACTCCAACGCCCTGCAACGCCCCAAGCGTTTCCTGGGTGCTGCGCGTAACGTCGAAGAAGGCGGCTCGCTGACCATCATCGCCACGGCTTTGGTCGACACCGGCAGCCGCATGGACGAAGTGATTTTTGAAGAATTCAAGGGCACGGGCAACTGCGAAATCCACCTGGACCGCCGCCTATATGAAAAGCGCGTGTTCCCCTCGATTCAGCTCAACCGCAGTGGCACGCGCCGCGAAGAGTTGCTGCTGGCCCCCGAGATTCTGCAAAAGAGCCGCATCCTGCGCCAGTTCATGTACAACATGGACGAAATCGAGTCGATGGAGCTCATGTTGAAGAACATGAAGGCGACCAAGACCAACGTCGAATTCTTCGACATGATGCGCCGAGGCGGCTAAGCCAACCGGGATTGCATACGCCCTGCGATTTATGCCATAATCGCAGGCTAATCGCGAAAAGTGGCTGTGCTTTTCCATGCGTAAATCGATTACGCAGGGCACGACCGGCTAGCGCAACTGAACAAGGAAAAAACATGAAAGACGGCATTCACCCTAACTACCGCGAAGTTTGCTTCCTGGACTTGTCCAACAACTTCAAGTTCGTGACCCGTTCGTGCGTGAACACCAAAGAAACGATCAAGTTGGACGACGGCCGCGAACTGCCGCTGTACAAGCTCGATACGTCTAGCGAATCGCACCCCTTCTACACGGGCACGCAAAAGTCCGTGGACAACATGGGTGGCCGCGTGGAGCGCTTCCGCAACCGTTTCGGCAAGACTGGCGCTACCGCCAAAGCTGCAGAATAAGCGTTCGCTTCTCCTCGAAAAAGGCAGTCGGGTTTTACCGGGCTGCCTTTTTTGTTGCCCGGCTGATTTCCAACACCAGCGCGCCTCAAACGGTCTTTTCTGAGACACCTCGCGCTCAGGCAAAATTCGGCGACTTTTTCTGACGTCTGCACGCAAACGCATTACATTCCGACTTCTGTGACCCAACCCACCCCCGCCATCGTGGCGCAAAGCGCCGTGCGTCGTCTGCCACGGCTCGCGCTGTTGCTGTTCTGTATTGCCTACGTGTTGCCTGGCTTCTTCGGGCGCGAGCCTTGGAAAAACGTCGACATGATGTCGTTTGGCTACATGTTGGAATTGGCGCAGGGGCATGCCAACTGGTTTCAGCCATCGCTACAGGGCTTGGCCCCTGATATTGAAGCCCTTGTTCCTTACTGGCTGGGCGCCTGGGCCATGCAATGGGCACCAGCATTTGTGGCCCCCGATTTCGCCGCCCGCATCCCCTTTGGGTTGCTGCTGACGTTGACGCTGATCGCCACTTGGTACGCCGTGTACTACCTGGCCCGAAGCCCCAGCGCGCAACCCGTGGCCTTTGCCTTTGGTGGTGAGGCCCAGCCGGCTGACTACGCACGCGCCATGGCCGATGGCGGCTTGTTGGCCCTCGTCGCCTGCCTGGGCTTGGCGCAGCTTTCACACGAAACCACCCCGGCTCTTGCGCAGCTTGGCTTTGCAGCGCTCACATTCTTTGCCTTGGCGGCCATGCCGTACCGCTTGGTGGTGCCGGCCATTGGTGTCGCATTTGGGTTGATTGGCTTGGCCCTCTCCGGTGCGCCTGCCATGGCGGCTTGGCTGGGCCTGGGGGGCTCGGTCATCACCGTACTGGACCGTCACGAACGCCGCACCTTGGCCAGCCAAGCCACGGGATGGGCACCGCTGGAAACCCCGTCCGACTACCGCAGCCTGGGCTGGACAGCCTATGTATTGGCCGTGACCGCCATCGCGTCCAGCTTGGCCTGGTACTGGAACCAATGGATCTGGCGCATTGATTTACCCCACGCCACTTGGCGCGACTGGGGCAGCCTGTGCCGCTTGGTGTTGTGGTTCGTTTGGCCGGTGTGGCCCCTGGCGCTATGGACACTTTGGCGCTGGCGCAAGCAGCTCGTCAGCGGCAACCTGGGACGCCATTTGATGCTGCCGCTGTTGTTTGTGGCCGTCGGTCTGGGCACCACCATCACCACCCATTCCGCCGACCGCTCATTGCTCCTGGCGCTGCCAGCCCTGGCCACGCTTGCAGCCTTCGCCTTGCCGACGTTGAGCCGCACGGTGGCGGCTGCGATCGACTGGTTCACATTGTTGTTTTTCACCGTGGCGGGCATCGGCATTTGGGTCATCTGGATTGCCATGCAGACCGGCTTTCCGAAACAACCTGCTGCCAACGTCGCCAAGCTGGCGCCTGGTTTTACGCCTACGTTTTCGCTGTTTACCTTTTTGGTCGCGCTGGTCGCCACGCTGAGCTGGGCCTGGCTGGTGAAATGGCGCGTGGGCCGCCACCGCTCGGCCATTTGGAAAAGCCTGGTGTTACCCGCTGGCGGAACTGCGCTGTGCTGGTTGTTGCTCACCACCTTGTGGATGCCGGTGCTCGACTTCGCCCGCAGCTACGCACCCATGGTGCGCCACATCGTGCCCGTCATCCAGGCCGAAGCGCCCCAAAGCTGTGTGGAGCAGTTTGGACTGGATCGCGGGCAGATCGCTGCCTTCCAGTTCCACGGCTCACTCCGTACCCGGCCTGCACAACGTCAGGCACAGTGCGAATGGATGCTGGTAGATCCCGCCGACCTGAGCCTGCTGCCGCAGCACGTGGACATGTCGCAGTGGAAGCTGCGCGTCAACCTGAAGCGCCGCATGGAAACCAACGACGACATGCAGTTGTACCGTCGCGCACGGCCTTGACCGGTTCCGGCGCCCAGCACGCGTCCGAAATGGCCAGCGAACCCGCAACAATTGCCCGTCACGCAGCCACCGTACTGGTAGGCCAATTGGCGGTGATGGCCTTTGGTGTCACCGACACGGTGGTCGCCGGGCGCTACTCCGAACACGCCTTGGCCGCACTCTCCGTAGGTTCGGCCACTTTTGTCAGCGTGTATGTGGGGCTGACCGGCATGCTGCAGTCGATGCTGCCCATCTGGGCACAACTGCACGGTGCCAACCGCCCGCTGGAACTTGGCCGCGCACTGCGGCAAACCCTGTACATCTGCCTGGTGGGTGGGTTACTGGGCATTTGGTTGCTGCTAAATCCAGGGCCTTTGCTGCGCTGGGCCGAGGTGCCGCCCGATCTGCAACTGGAAGCAAGCCGTTACCTGGCGGTGTTGGCCCTGGGCCTGCCACCGGCACTGCTCTTCCGCATCTACAGCACGCTGAACCAGGGCTTGGGACGGCCGCGCTTGGTGACCTGGGTGCAGCTTGGTTCCCTGGCACTGAAGATTCCGCTGTCGGTATGGTTCACCTTTGGCGGCTGGGGGCTGGAAGCGCAAGGCGCCGTGGGCTGTGCCTGGGCCACCGTGCTGGTGAATTACGCCATGTTGGCCTTGGCCATCTTCAACCTCTGCACACAGCCACTCTACCGCCCCTACACCCTGTGGCAAAAGCTGGAGCGCCCCAATTGGCCCCTGCTCAGCCAGTTGCTGCGCCTGGGCTTGCCAGGTGGCCTGTCGATCATGGTGGAGGTGACCTCGTTCACCTTGATGGCCTTGTTCATTGCACGCCTGGGCAGCGTGGCCTCGGCCGGGCACCAAATTGCCGCCAACGTGGCTGCTGTGCTGTACATGGTGCCGCTATCTCTGGGCATTGCCACCAGTGCGCGCGTCAGCTATTGGCGCGGGGCCGAGAAACCGAAGCTCGCCAAAGTGGCGTTGCTGAGTGGCTTTTGGCTCTCCGGCAGTTGCGCGGTGGTGCTGGCCAGCGCGATGTGGCTGGCCCGTGTACCCCTGGCCGAAGCCTATAGCCGCAGCCCCGCCGTGGTGCTGGCCGCCAGCAGCCTACTCGGCTGGGTGGCGCTGTACCACTTGGCCGACGCCATACAAGCCGTGGCCGTGTTTGTGCTGCGCAGCTTCCACATCACGGTGTGGCCGTTGTTGGTTTACAGCGTGATGCTGTGGGGCGTGGGTTTGGCGGGTGGTTTTGCATTGGCCTACCTAGGTGTCGGCCCCTGGCCCGCCATGCAGAGTCCACAAGCATTTTGGGCTGCCAGCGCGGTTGCACTTGCGGTGACAGCTATTATTTTTGCCATCACCCTGCGGCGCGCGATCCGCCGCGACGAATTGGCAGCAGCCTAGGCTGCTACGGCTTTCGCCTTGCTCGTCGCCAGCCGCAAGCGGTTCGCCGGAAAGATGATCGAAAAACACGACCCCTGCCCCACTGTGCTTTCGATACGCAGCTCAGCCCCGTGGCGCTGCAGCACGTGTTTCACAATCGCCAAACCCAAGCCCGTGCCGCCGGTTTCACGCGAGCGGCTGGTGTCCACGCGGTAAAAACGCTCGGTCAAACGCGGGATGTGCTCAGCTGCGATGCCAGGGCCCGTGTCATGCACGACAAACGCCAGGCGCCCATCCGGCAGGGTTTGCCACTCCACGTCGATTCGCCCAGGGGCTGGGGTGTAGCGCACGGCGTTGCCCACCAGGTTGGACAAGGCACTTTGCAACTCGCTCGATACACCACTGATCTCGCCCTCGGGCACCGGTCCGAAGTTAAGTGTGTGCGACTTGCCCTTGCCCGCCGTGAGCAGCGCGGACAGCGCCTGCGCCTCGTGCGTGCACTCGGCGTATAGCTTGTGCAAACCGATCCAGTCGCTTGAGCCCGGCATCGGGCTGCCTTCAATGCGCGACAGCGTCAGCAAGTCTTGCACCAGCGACTGCATGCGATCGGCCTGCTGCGCCATGTGGTCGAGGTAGCGGCGGCGCTCCGCCTCTTCCAGCGGAAAGTTCTGCAGGGTTTCGACAAAGCCCGACAACACCGTCAACGGCGTACGGATCTCGTGCGACACGTTGGCCACAAAGTCGCGACGCATGGCCTCGGCCTGCTCTAGCGCCGTCACATCATGCGACAGCAGCAGCCGATGGCCGTCCCCATACGGATGCATCTGCACCGCCAGGCGCACGGGGCGCGAAGGCGTGCTTGCACGGCCCAGCATCAGGATACGCGCGCCCGGCAACGCTTTGGCGTAACCCGCCGCAAACGCGGGATCGCGCACCAGGTTACCGATTTGCTGGTGCACATCGCGCTCCAGATCGAGCCCAAAATGCTCGGCCGCCACCTGGTTGCACCACTCGATGTGCCCTGTCGGGTCAAGCAGCACCACGCCGTTAGGCGAGGCCTGGATGGCTTCAAGAAACTCTTTGAGTTGCCGGGCGTTGTCGGCCGTGCGCTGTTCAGACTGGCGCAGCAAGCGCCGCGCGCGGTCGGTGGCTTCGCCCCACACGCCGTGCATTTGCGGTGCCAGCCGCACATCGCCCTCGCGCAGCCAGCGCAGCACGCGGCTGGCGCGAAACAGATCAATCGCCAGCCAAACCAGACTGGACAGGGCTAGGCCAATCAACGCACCGCGCTCGCGGTCCAACTGCCAACCGACGGCGCCGCCAGCCAGTTGGCACAGCAGAAAATAGAGTGAGCGGGTCAGCATCGCTTGGGTGTTCACCACAATTCAAAGAACCGCAAAAAAGGCAAAAACGAAAAGGCTTAGGCCGCCGCTGCCGAAGACTTATCTGCCACCGCTGCTGCCGCCACTGCGGGCACCTTGGCCACCGGTTGCGCCGTGATGCGGTAACCCGCGCCACGCACCGTTTCAATCATGGTGCCGCCCGCGCCCAGCGCTTCGCGCAGGCGTTTGACGTGCACGTCCACCGTGCGTTCCTCAATGAACACATGGTCGCCCCACACGCGGTCCAGCAGTTGCGCACGGCTGTGCACACGCTCGGCGTGTTGCATCAGGTAATGCAGCAGCTTGAATTCGGTCGGGCCCATCTTCACCAGGGTGCCCTGGAAAGTGACGCGGTAGGTGCCGGCGTCCAGCACCAGGTCGCCAATCGTCACCTCGCCACCGGCCTGCTCAGGCGCGCGTCGACGCAACACGGCGCGGATGCGGGCCAGCATTTCCTTGGTGGAGAAAGGCTTGGTGATGTAGTCGTCTGCGCCTGCATCCAGGCCGGCCACACGATCCGTCTCATCGCCACGGGCGGTGAGCATGATGATGGGCACAGCCTTGGTGCGTGGGTCGGCGCGCCACTTGCGCGCCAAAGACAAGCCACTTTCGCCAGGCAGCATCCAGTCCAGCAGGATGACGTCGGGCAAGACGGCGTCGAGTTCGCATCGCGCGGTGACGCTGTCCATGGCCCACGTTGGCTGAAAGCCGCTGTGGCGCAGGTTGACAGAGATCAGCTCGGCAATTGCCGGCTCGTCCTCAACGATGAGAACCCGGGGTATGTTTCTCATTGAACCGCAGACTCCACTTGGGCCATCGTCGTGTGGCGCACGTCTTCGCCCTTGACGATGTAGATGATGCATTCGGCCACGTTCTTGGCGTGGTCGCCGATGCGTTCGATGGCCTTGGCCACAAACAGCAAGTCCAGGCTGGCGGAGATGGTGCGCGGATCCTCCATCATGTAGGTGATGAGTTTGCGCACAAAACCGTCGAACTCCTGGTCGATCAGGTCGTCTTCTTTCAAGATGCTGACCGCTGCCACGGTGTCGAGCCGGGCAAATGCGTCGAGCGCCTTGCGCAGCAGGCCCGAGGCCAAATCTGCAGCCACGTTCAGGTCACGCGTAGGCAGCGAACGCGAAGCGCCGCTCTTGATGATCGACTGCGCCATGCGCGCAATCTTGTTGGCTTCGTCGCCTGCACGCTCCAGGTTGGCCGTGGTCTTGGAAATGGCGATCAGCAAACGCAGGTCGCGAGCGGTAGGCTGGCGGCGGGCGATGATGCTGGAGAGTTCGCGGTCAATGTCCACTTCCATGGTGTTGACGCGGTGTTCCACCTCGGTCACCTGGGCGGCCACTTCGTCGCTGAACTGCGACAGGGCGTAGATGGCGTTGCGAATCTGCGATTCGACCAAGCCACCAAGCTCCATCACGCGGGCTGACACACCATTGAGTTCGCTGTCGAACTGCGTCGAGAGATGCTTGTCCATCTTGTTCTGCTCCTTAGCCGAAACGGCCGGTAATGTAGTCTTCGGTCTCCTTGCGCTTGGGCTTGAAGAACATGTCTTCGGTAGGCCCAAACTCCATCAAGTCGCCAAGGTACATGTAAGCGGTGTAGTCGCTGCAGCGGGCGGCCTGCTGCATGTTGTGGGTCACGATGACCACCGTGTATTCGCTCTTCAGTTCGGTGATCAACTCCTCGATCTTCGAGGTGGAAATCGGGTCGAGCGCCGAGCAAGGCTCGTCCAGCAACAGCACTTCAGGCTTGATGGCAATGCCGCGTGCAATGCACAGGCGTTGCTGTTGACCGCCGGACAGGCCGGAGCCGCTTTGCTTGAGCTTGTCTTTCACTTCGTTCCACAGCGCGGCTTTGCGCAGGGCCCACTCCACACGCTCTTCCATGTCGGTGGCGCTCAGATTTTCGAACAGCTTCACGCCAAAGGCGATATTGTCAAAAATCGACATTGGGAACGGCGTGGGCTTTTGGAACACCATGCCAACCTTGGCACGGATCAACGCCACGTCGCTCTTGGACGTCAGCAGGTTCTCGCCGTCGAGCATGATGGCGCCTTCTGCGCGCTGCTCGGGGTACAACTCGAACATGCGGTTGAAGGTGCGCAGCAACGTGGACTTGCCGCAGCCGGACGGGCCGATGAAGGCGGTGACCTTCTTCTCTGGGATTTCCAGATTGATGCCCTTGAGGGCGTGGAACTTGCCGTAGTAGAAGTTCAGGTCTTTGACCGAAATCTTCGCGGATTCATTCGATTGGATAGTCGCTTGCATATTCGCTTTTATGTTTTGGTCAATCAATGTTTTTCGCGGGTCAGCACGCGAGCCAGAATGTTCAGGCCCAACACCGCCACGGTGATCAGGAACACGCCAGCCCAGGCCAGCTTCTGCCAGTTTTCATAGGGGCTCATGGCGAACTTGAAGATGGTGACAGGCAGGCTCGCCATCGGGTCGGTCATGCTCGACGTCCAGAACTGGTTGTTCAGCGCGGTGAACAGCAGCGGAGCGGTTTCACCCGTGATGCGGGCCACGGCCAGCAAGATGCCGGTCACCACACCGGCACGCGCAGCTTTGAGCGTGATGGCGGTAATGACTTTCCACTTCGGTGTGCCCAGCGCGTAGGCCGCTTCACGCAAGCCAGCGGGTACCAGTTGCAGCATGTTCTCGGTGGTGCGGATCACCACCGGAATCACGATCAAAGCCAGAGCCAGAGCACCAGCCAAGCCCGAGAATGAGCGGAACTGCGACACCACCACGGCGTAGACAAACAGGCCGATGACAATGCTCGGGGCCGACAACAAGATGTCGTTCACAAAACGTGTCACGTGGGCCAGCCAACCCTTGGTGTCGTATTCAGCCAGGTAGATACCGGCCATGATGCCGATCGGCGTGCCGATGAACGTGGCCATGGCCACCATCAGCACCGAACCGTAGATCGCGTTGGCCAAGCCACCGTCTTCGTTGGGTGGTGGCGTCATTTCGGTCAGCGTGGACAAGGCCAGGCCACCGACGCCCAAGCGCACGGTTTCCACCAGGATCCACACCAGCCAGAACACCCCGAAGGCCATGGCCGCCAGAGACAGCATCAAGGCAATCTGGTTGACGCGCTTGCGCTGGTTGTATTTGGCTTGGCGCATGCTGGCCAAGTCGGCTGCACGCAGCAGGTTTTCGCCAGTGCTCATGACTTGGCTCCTTCGTTCTTCTTCAAGCGCACCAGCAGGATCTTCGACAGCGACAACACCACAAAGGTGATGAAGAACAGCACCAGACCCAGGTACATCAAAGCGGCTTGGTGCAAACCAGCGCCGGCTTCGGCAAACTCGTTGGCCAGGGCTGAGGTGATGCTGTTGGCAGCCTGGAACAGGCTCAGCGAGTCGAGTTGGTTCATGTTGCCGATGACGAACGTCACCGCCATGGTTTCGCCCAGTGCGCGGCCCAGGCCAAGCATGATGCCGCCAACCACACCGGTCTTGGTGTAAGGCAACACCACGCGGTACACCACTTCCCAGGTTGTCGAACCGAGGCCGTAGGCCGATTCTTTGAGCAGCGGTGGCGTCACTTCAAACACGTCGCGCATCACAGAGGCGATGAACGGAATAATCATGATCGCCAGGATGATGCCGGCCGACAAAATGCCGATACCCACTGGCGGGCCGGAAACCAACGCCCCCAGAAACGGAACGCCGCCCAGCAGGCTTTGCAGCGGCTGCTGCACGTAGGTCGACAAGATCGGGCCGAACACCAGCAAACCCCACATGCCGTACACGATGGACGGCACCGCTGCCAGCAGTTCAATGGCCGTGCCCAATGGGCGCTTCAGCCAGGCGGGGGAAAGTTCAGTCAGGAACAGCGCAATGCCGAAGCTCACCGGCACGGCAATCAGCAGCGCGATGATGGAAGTGGCCAGCGTGCCGTAGATCATCACCAGGCCGCCGTACTCTTCGGCGACCGGGTCCCAGACCGTGCTGGTGACGAAACTCAGGCCATATTTGGAGATGGCGGGCCAGGCGCCCACCACCAGAGAAAACAGGATGCCGACCAGCAGCGCCAGGGTCAGCAGCGCTGCCCCTTTCGCGGCCATGCCGAACAGCCGATCGGCCAACGGGCCCAGAGTGCGGGCGCGTGGTGCAGGAGGAATGGTCATGGAGCGCTCACCACCCCGCCCGGCCGATGAGCCAGGCAACCCCAGGGCGGTTTCGTTGAGCGGTAGTGTAGAAGACACTTGTGAAGTCCCTAGGGTTGTTTTCAATTGAAATTACTTGAAAGCCACTGGTTTGCCGGAGCCGTCCTTGATCTCACCCCAGGCTTTGGCGATGATTTCCTTCACGCTGTCAGGCATTGGCACGTAGTCCAGATCGTCAGCCGTCTTGTCGCCTTGCTTGTAAGCCCAGTCGAAGAACTTCAGCGAAGCGGTCGCTTGGGCAGGCTTGTCTTGCACCTTGTGCATCAAGATGAAGGTAGCCGTGGTGATAGGCCAAGCGTCCTTGCCAGGCTTGTTGTTCAGGATTTGGTAGAAGCTCTTGGCCCAGTCAGCACCAGCAGCAGCGGCCTTGAAAGCGCTATCGTCAGGCGACACGAAGTTGCCGCTGGCGTTTTGCATCAGGGCATAGGTCATCTTGTTTTGCTTGACGTAGGCGTATTCCACGTAGCCGATGGAGTTTGGCAGGCGGCCCACAAATGCGGCCACGCCTTCGTTACCCTTGCCACCCGCGCCGGTAGGCCAGTTCACTGCCGTACCTTCGCCGACCTTGCTCTTCCACTCGGGATTCACTTGGCTCAGGTAGTTGGTGAAGGCAAAGCTGGTGCCCGAACCGTCAGCGCGGCGCACAGGGGCGATGGCGGCATCAGGCAAAGCCAGGTTGGGGTTCAGTGCCTTGACGGCAGCGTCGTTCCACTTGGTGATCTTGCCCAGGTAGATGTCGCCCAGCACTTGGCCATTGAGCTTCAGTTCGCCGGGCTTGATGCCGGTGATGTTCACGACTGGCACCACGCCACCGATCACAGTAGGGAACTGGATCAGGCCCTTGGCCTTCAATTCGTCGTCGGTCAGGGGAGCGTCAGAAGCGCCGAAATCCACGGTCTTGGCTTCGATTTGCTTCACGCCAGCGCCAGAACCCACGGATTGGTAGTTGATCTTGTGGCCGGTGGCCTTGTTGTAATCAGCGGCCCACTTCGAATACAGCGGCGCCGGGAAGCTGGCGCCGGCGCCCGTCACGTCCTGCGCGCTGGCCAGGCCAGTGAACGACAACACAGCGGCACCAGCCAGGCTGGTCAGGGCGATTTGGAAGGAAGATTTCATCTCAGTACCTTTTAGGTAAGTTAGGCAAAGGGGTCAAAACGGCGAGAGCGCTCAGCTCACTCTCCACGCAGCATTTACTGCGATGGGGTGAATTTAAGACGCTTGTATGACAAGCATGTGACAAATTCACTCCTGCGCTGGTGCTTCGCCCAGATTTGGGGCACGCCTTGCATGCTCCCTGCAGGCCTTACCCACGCCAAGTTGTTGTAAACATGCGTCATTAAATGAAAAAGTACGCTACAACGCGCGCCATTCATACGCAGACAGCTACGCAATAGATAGCATCTCGATGCTCGAAAACCCGCATCGCTTCTGTCTCCCGGTGCTATGCTGCGCACAAAATCTGCCTCATTTCATGAAAAACGGAACTCTTCTTGCAGCACTGGACCTTGGTTCCAATAGCTTCCGGCTGGAAATCGGCCGCCTCGACAACGGGCAAATCCACCGCACCGAATACCTCAAAGAGACCGTTCGCCAAGGCAACGGCCTCGACGCCGACCGCATGCTTTCGCTCGACGCCATGCAGCGCGGCTGGGACTGTCTGGCGCGTTTTGCCGAACGGCTGGCTGGTTTTGAGCGCCATCAGGTGCGCGCCGTGGCCACCCAAACCCTGCGCGAAGCACGTAACCGCCAGGAGTTTCTAGACCGCGCGGCGGAAATCCTGGGCTTTCACATCGACGTGATTCCGGGCCGCGAAGAAGCCCGGCTGATCTACCAAGGTGTGGCGCAATTGCTGCCGCAGTCTGATGAACGCCGCCTGGTGATCGACATTGGCGGGCGCTCCACCGAACTCATCCTGGGCCAAGGCTACGAGGCCAGCACCACCGAGTCGTACCGCGTGGGCAGTGTGTCTTGGTCGATGCATTATTTTGCCGACGGCCAACTCACTCCAGCCGCCTTTCGCGCCGCCGAAATCGCTGCCAAAGCAGTGCTTGATGAGGCCATCAGCATCTACCGCCCCAGCCAATGGGACATGGCCTATGGCGCTTCGGGCACCGTTGGCGCCGTGGCCGATGTGTTGACCGCCGCAGGTTGGCCCAAAGACACCATCGACCGGCGCGGGCTGAACTGGATCATGGAGCAGCTCCTCAAGGCCGGCCACGTCGACAAGCTGCGCCTGGAAGGCATCAAGGACGACCGCCGCCTGGTGATTGGCGGCGGCATCAGCATCTTGTGTGCGCTGTTTGACCTGCTGGGCATAGACCACATGCAAGCCGCAGATGGTGCCCTACGCCATGGCGTGCTGTACGACCTGGTGCAACGCGAACAGGTGCACACCGATCTGCGTGCCGCCACCGTAGAGCGTCTGGCCGAAAAGTTTGATGCCGACCGCGAACAGATGGCGCGTGTCACAAGCACCGCCACCCTGCTCTACAGCCAACTGGAGCATCCTTCTGGGGTGCCAGTCGATGGCGATGTGGAGTTTGAACGCGCCCAACGCAAACTCGCCTGGGCCGCGCAACTGCACGAGATCGGCAGCCACATTTCGCACAGCGACTACCACCGCCATGGCGCCTACATTCTGGCCAATGCCCATGCGCCCGGCTTTTCGCTGCCCGAGCTGCACCGCCTGAGCCAACTGGTGCTGGGCCATCGCGGCAAATTGCGTAAGCTCGACATCGACCTTCTGGACGCTGGCTTCATCCACCAGTTGCTGGCCCTGCGTTTGTCGGTGATCTTGTGCCACGCGCGGCGCGACCCCGAAGTCGCGGGCCTGCAGTTGGCGGCGCCATCAAACGCCAAACAGAAATTCACGCTGGCCTGCCCCGAAGGCTGGGCAGAGGCATATCCGCAATCGGCCCATCTTTTGCGAGAGGAAGTGGCAGCCTGGCAAAAAACACCCTGGACGCTATCTGTGACCGGGGTTTGATGTAGGCTCGGGGCGGCAGCTACAACTGTCGCCAAGGTGCAAAAACTAGGGGGCTGCCCCATTGAAAACCGAGGTTGTGCTGAGTACAACGGTTGGAAATGGTGCAAAGTGAGAGGGATGGGCTGCGGTAAGAAATTCAGCACCCAGAAACACAAACAAGAAAATACGTGGCGCGTACACGCCACACAGAGGGTTTCATGTCCGAGAGCAGAAGAGCCAATTTAAGCGACGGCTACAAGAGCTATTTTTCGATTGCGCCCGCACTCGACGAGACGAGTGTGGACGAAGTGTTTTTCATCCGCCACGACGTCTATGCCCGCGAACTCGGCTTTGAGCCGGTACGCGCCGACCAACGCGAAACCGACCAATACGACCAGCGCTCTAAGCACTGCCTGCTGCGCACCTCGCGCGAACCGCTGCGCCCCGTGGGTTGCGCCCGCGTGGTGTTCACCGACCCCAACCAACCCGACTCTCCCCTGCCCTTCGAGCTGACCTGCCGCAACACGCTGGACCGCAGCATCATCGACCCCGCCAAACTGCCACGAGAGCGCATTGCCGAAGTCTCGCGCCTGGCGGTGCTGGCCGAGTTTCGTCGGCGCAAAGGCGAGCAAGGCAGCGCGGCCGTCATCTCTGAAGGCGATTTCGGCGACGACAAACAACCGCGCTTTCCGTTCATCCCCGTCAGCCTGTACATGGGCGCCGTGCTGCTGGCCCAGCGCCATGGCATCGAGTACTTATTCACCTTGACCGAGCCACGTCTGGCCGAGCACTTTGGCAAGCTGGGGGTGCACATCAAACCCATTGGCGGCCCGGTGGAGCACCGTGGGCAGCGCATTCCATCGGTCATGCGTGTGCAAGGTATGTACGACGATTTGCGCCTGCTGATCAAGCCACTGTGGAACACCATCCACGAGCAGATCGACTCAGCCTACGCCAGCCCGCAGCAGCACTAAGCACGCCCTCTGCGGCATTGCTGGCGAGGGAACTTCCTCCTCGCCAGTGAAACACACTGTTTTCTTAGACGACAGGAGTGGATATGAAAGCTGTTTGCACTTCCAGTTGGGGTCGCAGGGCACAAGCATTGACCGCGACCCTGCTGACGCTCGCCTCGGTGGAGGCTTTCGCCCATCACGGCTGGTCATGGGCTGAGGGTGATCAAATGACGCTGCAAGGCACCATCGAGTCGATTTCGATGGCGCCGCCGCACCCCACCTTGAAAGTGAAATCGCCAGAGGGCGGCACTTGGCAAGTTGACTTGGGAAACCCATCGCAGACCGAGCGCTCTGGATTCAAGGGCGGCACGGCCAAGCCAGGAGACGCCATCACCGTTCGCGGCAACCGCTCCACCGAAAAAAATGCGCTGCACATGAAGGCTGTACGCATCACCCTGGATGGCAAAAACTACGACATGTACCCGGAGCGCATCAAGGATTGATGTTTCGTGCTTGACCTGATCGCTGCTTGGCCGGGTGCGCTCTGGCTGCAAAGCTCGGGCACGGCTTACATGTTGGTCAACGCGGTCCACATTGTGGGCATCGCGCTTTTGGTGGGCAGCATCATTCCGCTGGACGTGCTGCTCGCAAGAAATGTCGCCGGTGGTGAGCTAAAACTTCTAGCGCGCATCCTGCCCCGGTTTGCCCGCTGCGGCTTGGCCTTGGCGGTGCTGACCGGGCTATGGCTTTTCTCCGTCCGCCCATCGGATTACGTGGGAAACCCGGCGTTTCTGTTCAAGCTGGCCATGCTTGCTTTGGCCATGGCCAACATCGTTTGGCAACACGTCAGCGTGGATTGGGCGCAAGTCATGCAAGGACATGGCACCACCCGCGCAGTCCGACTGCGCGCAATCGCGTCCATCGTTCTTTGGCTATCCGCCTTGCTCGCAGGTCGTTGGATAGGTTTTCTGTGACGACGCCACCCGTTCACCGGGCCTGAACCACGCACGCCTAGGGAAAGCTCTAGGACTGTCTTCTTGACCGGTCAATTGTTATCGATCACTATCGATTGCATGCTTACGATTCATGGGTGAGCAAATTAGAAAATTCAGTTGACGCTCAACCAAGCTCCAGAAGTCATCCATTAACGTTAACAGTTTACGTATGGCCAGCTTCGTAGATTCGACGGCTTCGCTCAGGTGTGACCTGCATGCCTGGCTTACCCACCCCAGGAATTGAACGGATGATCACTTTCGGCGTTGTTGGTGCCGACCACCGACACATCTACCACCTCATCGAAGGGCTGCTGCGTGAAGGCGCCAGTTGCGCCGGCTACCTGGCCAGCTCGACCGATGCAAAAGTGCTGGAGGGCCTTCAAAGCCGCTTTCCGCAGTTGCGCGGCGTCGACTCTGCGGCGCAACTGTATGAGAACCCGGCCATCGACCTGATTGTGACGGCCGCCGTGCCGTCGCATCGCGCAGGCATCGCGATCGAAGCCATGCGGCACGGCAAGGATGTGCTGGCGGACAAACCCGGCATCACCGACCGCCTGCAGTTGCAGCAGGTGCAAGCCGCTGTGAAGGAAACCGGACGCCGCTTTGCGATCTGTTTTTCGGAGCGCATGATTGTGCCCTCGGTAGGCGCAGCCCAACGGCTCATCGCCGACGGCGCGATTGGCGACGTGGTGCAAACCATAGGCTTGGGCCCGCACCGCTTGAATGCCGCGATTCGGCCGGATTGGTTTTTCGACAAGTCCACCTACGGCGGGATTCTGGTGGACATTGCGTCGCATCAAATTGACCAGTTCCTCACGCTCACGCGCTCTACCGATGCGGAGATCACACTCGCGTCGGTGGGGCATTTCGGCAAGGCCACCAAACCCGACTTTCAAGACTTCGGCGAGGTGGCTTTGAAATCGAAGACCAACCTCTCACGCGGCTACGTGCGGGTGGACTGGTTCACCGCCGACGGTCTGCCCACCTGGGGTGATGGCCGCTTGTTCATCACCGGGACCGAAGGCTCCATCGAACTGCGCAAGTACGTGGATATTGAGGGGCGCAGTGGCACTGACCACCTTTTCCTTTGCGACCGACACGGCACGCGCTACATCGACTGCAAGGACGAGCCCATCACCTTCTTCAAGAAACTGATCCACGACATTCAACATCGCACCGAAACCGCTATTTCGCACGACCACGCCTTCACGGTATGCCGACTGGCACTTGAGGCCGACGCACTGGCATTGAAAGACAACACCTGATGAAAAAAATCAGCATCGCCCTGGTGGGCCTGGGCCCCGGAGCAGAGCCGCACCTGGCCAGCTTTGCCGCGTTAAAAGACCGCGTCGACCTGCGCTGGTGCGTGACCAGAGGCACATCCAATGTGCCTCCAGTACGCCAAAGGCTGGTGCCAGAGAGCGCACGGTTCACCAGCAACTTGAGCGAAGTGCTGGCCGATGCCGCTGTCGATGCAGTGGTCCTTGCAACACCGGCCAACACCCATCTGGCTCTTGCAAAACAAACGCTCGCCGCAGGCAAACACACGTTGGTTGAAAAGCCATTGGATGTCTCACTACAGCGCGCAGAAGAACTGGTGCAAATGGCAGACGCCAGCAAGCTGTGCTTCGGCGTGGTCTTGCAGCATCGCTTTCGGGCGGGTGCCGTTCGCCTGCGCGAGTTGCTCGACTCCGGCACACTCGGCACGCTGCAGGCTGGCATTCTGCAGGTGCCATGGTGGCGCTCACAGGCCGGCTACTACGACCAGCCCGGGCGCGGCACGCTGGAGCGTGATGGCGGCGGTGTGTTGCTGACGCAGGCGATCCATTCGCTGGATTTGTTTCGCAGCCTGGTGGGTGTACGCAAGGTGGTGGCGGCGCAAGTCATGACGACGCAAATCCATCAAATGCAGACTGAGGATTTTGTCTCCGCATTGCTGACCCTCGGCAACGGCGCGCCGGGCAACCTGATGGCCACCACGGCAATGTATCCCGGCCGAACTGAATCAATTGAGTTGGTGTTCAGCCAGGCCAGCGTCTCACTGGTTGGGGAGCGTTTGCAGGTGCAGTACCACGATGGGCGAACCGAGCTTGTGGAAGGTGAAGCCAAAACCGGCAGCGGCGACGCCATCATGGATTTTTCTCCCGCTGCCCACACCGCGCTGTACCGCGACTTCCTGGACGCCATCGTGCATCGCCGCGCGCCCAGCGTCAGCGGACGCGAAGCGCTGCTCACCCATCGCCTGATTGAAGAAATTCTCTCCACTGGAGCAGAAGACCCGCCGCGGCTGGACGCCGCATCCGTTTAGCCGCAGGTACTACGTACACGGCGAATAGCGCATAGACCTATAACGAGGAAGAGACATGAAAAAACTGACACGCAGAATGGTTGCATTGGTGGCGTTCTCAGCCTGGGCCACGCTGGCGGCTGCCGCCGATTTCCCCACCAAACCGGTGAAGATTGTGGTGCCCTATGCGCCCGGCGGCACCACCGATGTGCTGGCACGGTTTGTCGGATTGCGCCTGTCGGAAAACCTGGGCCAACCGGTGGTGGTAGACAACCGCCCCGGCGCCGCTGAAGCGGTAGGTGCCGGTGCTGTGGCCAAGTCTCCAGCCGACGGCTACACACTGCTGCTGGTCACGCTCACCACCCAGTCGATCAACCCGACGCTGTTTCCCAAACTGCCATTTGATGCCACCAAAGAATTGACCGCCATCGGCCGCGTGGCCGATGTGCCCGGCATGATCGCCGTGAATCCCAACGTGCCCGCAAAGAACATGGCGGAGTTCCTCGGCTACCTGAAAGCCAACCCAGGCCGCAACTATGCGTCGCCCGGCGCCGGCACACCCAACCACCTGGCGACCGAATTGTTCCTGAAAGCGGCGGGTGTGCAGGCCGTGCACATCCCCTACAAAGGCGGCGCACCTGCCGTGCAAGACCTGATGGCCGGTCACGTCGACTTCATGCTGATCCTTGCACCAGAAGCCATGCCGCTCATGGCCTCGGGCAAGATACGCGGGCTTGCCGTGACCTCGCTGCAGCGCTCGCCGATGCTCCCAGACCTGCCGACTGTGAGCGAATCGGGCCTGAAGGATTTTGAGATGGTGGTCTGGTACACGCTGTTGGCGCCCGTCGGTACGCCGCCAGACGTGGTCGCCAAATTGAACAAGTCCCTCAATTTCGTGCTGAACGAGAAAGTCACCAAAGACAAACTGGCCGAGCTCAGCATCAAGCCCGCAGGCGGTACACCTGAAGAAGCCATGAGCTTTGCCGCCAAGGAAGCCGCAAAATGGAAAAAGGTCATCGAAGACGCGAACATTCGCGCCGAGTGAGGGGCTAACTTCCTCGCGCCTTCTGTCGGTGTTTGCCACATGCGCGGCAGTTCTACCTGCCGTGCAACGGCTTCCATTGCAGGCGCGTGACCACCACCATTCGCCAAAGACGAAAGCCAGCGCAAGCGGCTATTGCTTTTGAATATCTTGTGTGCGCTCTTTCACTTCGGGCTGTGGCTGGGCAGAATGTACCGACCCTGCATCCGGGCCATCTGCACCATCCTCGCCACTCGACGCCTGCGCCAACAACGAGGGCACGCCCCCTTCCCCGGGTATGGCGCTGAACTGCATGCGCTGCGTGGCATGCAGCGGCAAGCGCGCCACACGTAGGGACTCCAGCACGGTGAACCACAACTCGCTGCGGGTGTTGTAGGTCACGCGCGGCGAACTCACGTAACACGTGGCGGTGAACTTCAACCGACCCTGCACATCCAGCCCTTCCAGCGCCACCGTGGGTGCAGGGGTTTGCAAAACGGCGGGGTGCGCCACCATGGCCTCCATCAACAAGCGGCTCACCTGTGCGGCGTCGGTATCGAGCGGCATGGGCAGCAACACCTGCACCCGGCCTAGCGGGTTGGCCATGGTGACGTTGCGCACGATCTTGGTGATGAGCTCTGAGTTTGGCACGATCACGGTGGAGCGGTCGCCCAACTGGATTTCGGTGGCGCGCACGTTGATGCGGCGAATATCGCCCTCCACAGTATCAAGCGTGACCCAGTCGCCCACCTTCACCGGCCGCTCCGCCAGCAAGATCAGGCCAGAGACGAAGTTTTGCACCACGGCTTGCAGGCCAAAGCCAATGCCCACCGACAAGGCACTGGCCACCCAGGCAATGCCTTCCAGGCTGATGCCCACGGCGGACAGCGTCATCGCCACCGCCAGCACCATCCCCACGTAGTTCACCAGCGTGAGCACCGAGGTGCGCATGCCGTTGTCCATTTGCGTGGTGGGCAACAGGCTGTCGTGCAGCCAACGACGCAGCAGACGCAGCAGCCCCAGACTGGCCAGCAACACGATCACGGCCTGCACAATCAGTGCGGGGCGCAGGTTGACCTGGCCGATCTTCAAGCCCTGGCCCAGCATGTTGCTGCGCTCGAACAATTCCATGGGGCCCTCGCCCACCGGCGCCACGATCAACAACACCGCCACCGCCAACAGGGCCAGACGCAACAGGCCGGAAATCCACACCGCCACCTGCTGGCGCAGGCGCGTCGCGTTTTGCGGGGTGACGTCGGGCGGCGAGCCCTCTGGCGCAGGAGGCTGGCCTTGCCAGGTTTCGCACACGTCCACTACCACCACCATCAGCAAGTAGGCGGTGGCCAACACCAATGTGCTCCAGATGATCTGGCGCAGCATGTACGAACCAAACGCCACGTAGCCCAGCAGCAAGCTGGCAATACACCCCAGCAACACCAGCCAGGCTCCTACTGCCACCAGTTGCAGCCAGCGCGGGGCTTGGCGTGTGTCGGCCTCTGTCGCGGCATTCGCCAGATTCGCCGCTTGCAGGCGGCGGCCGCGCATCACCGCCAGCACCAGCACCACGCCCATACTCAGCGCCAAAATGCAGTGCACAGCCACGGTTGTAGCCAAGCTGGTGTCGAGCAAACCGTAGAACTGATCGGCAATCCAGCCGATCACCATCACCACGGCCATCACCAGCGGAAAGTAACGCAGGCCGTTGGCCACGTTGTCGGGCAAGGGCAACAAACGCCAACTCGGACGCCCGGCCGACAACAGCGCGTTGCCCAGGCCCGCCACAAAACCGCCAAAGCACAGCGGTCCAGACAAGGCGCGCAGCAAATCCTGCGGGTGTTCTTCGGGCGCCATCCAACTCAAGCCCAAAGCGACCACCTCGATAAAGATCAACGGCGTGAGCGTAGCCAGCACCACGTGCAGCAGCGCGTACAACGAGCGGCGCAGCCGTCCCGATGGCACCCGGGTGCTCAACAACTTTGTCAGCAGCTTGCCGATCCACACGCGCAACACCATGACCAAGGCCGCCAGCAACAACGCGCCCACCAAGGCCCAGGTGGGAATGGCACGGGTCACGCCCCAGGCGTTTTCAAACAGATGTTCGGTGCGGCGCGCATCGTCTTGCGCACCGGCGCTCAAGTCGCGCCAAAAACGGTCGGACAGGATGGAGGCGGTACGGCTGCCCAGCTCGGTCTGGAACGTGGAGCGGCGCGCTGCGCGAATCTGGTCCAGGGTTTGCTGCCCTTCCACTGCCAGCAAATTCGCCAGCTTGACCTTGGCATCCAGGCTGGTGACGTCGTCCTGCGCTTCCTTGCGCAGGCGCGCGATCTCCGGCGCTTCCTTGCCCGTGGTGGGCGGTGCGCCCAACTCGGTCAGGCGCGCTTTCGCTTCGGCCAGCTTGGGCGTCATCTCCGCAGCGGCGGCCTGGCCGTTGACCACGCTGCGCTGGGCCACGTCGCGCAGCGCATCCATTTGCTCGTCGGTCTGCGGGTTCGCCAAGGCTGCCTGCGCTTTGTCGAGCTGGGTACGCAGGGTCTGCAAATCGACCGCTTCCTCGGCAGCCGCAGCCGACACCGCGGCGGGTGCAGCATGCGCCAAAGGCGCCCCCGCCAACAAACACAACAGCGCGCCAACCAGCGCCAGCAGGCAAGCCGCGCGTACGCCACGGCCAAAGTCAAACAGCCAAGCCGCCAGGCAGCGACGCAAAGAGGGGGAATGGAACATCGGGTGTGGGTTCATGTGCGCACATTCTGGCATGCTGGTTCTGGCGTGATGTCAGCCATTTTCCCGACACATGGTTCCACGCTTTTATCGGCACAATGGCTGCATGCACCTGCATGAACTCCTCCAGCAATATGGCTATTGGGCCATCGCCACCATTGGTATCTTTGAAAACGACACGATGTTGTTGTTGGGTGCTTACGCCGCACATCAGGGGTACCTGAAACTTCCCTTGGTGATTGCCTGTGCAGCGGGCGCGGCATTCGCCAGCGACCTCATGTACTTTTACCTCGGGCGCAAACACGGCCAAAGCGTGTTGCAGCGTTTCCCTACCGCACAGCAGAAGCTGGCCAAACCCCTGGGCATTGCCGAGCGCCACCCGCTGCTGGCCATCTTTGCCATCCGTTACGCCTGGGGCTTGCGTGCCTGGCTGCCGCTGGCTTTGGGTCTGAGCCGCATGCGCTTTAGCGTATTTGCTCCTCTAAGCCTGATCGGTGCGGTGGTGTGGGCCTGGGTGGTGGGCCTGTTCGGCACGCTGCTGGTGCAGTGGGCGCACCAGTGGCTGGGCAACTTGCGGCAGTACGAACACCGTTTTCTGCAGGTGGTGGCGGTGCTGGTGGTGGGCGGCCTGGTGCTGATCGCCTGGCGCCATCGCCGGTGGTTCAGAACCAAGATTTAAGGCTACGCTGAACAAGTCCCAGCGTCGCCTTAAAGCTTTTCCACCTGCCACATTCGCCATAACAGTTATAGCGATTTGCGCTGGCTCCCGCCGTCGATTCCACGCCGGCCATGTTGTAATTTATGCCAATGCCACGCACGTCTTTTGACGGCCTGACAACCTGCTAGTCCTCGCATTTCAAAGGAGCCTGCCCCATGGCATCGTCCATCCGTCTGATTTCTTCCATGGCCACCAAACAAGTGCTGGCCGAACTCATTGCCCAGTACCAAGCCCAGGCGCCACACACGGTGCAACTGGAGTCGGTGGGCGGTGTGGACGCCGCCAAACGCGTGCAGGCCGATGAAGCCTTCGACGTAGTGGCACTGGCCTCCAACGCCATCGACCAACTCATCACAGCCGGCAAAGTGCTGCCGGGCAGCCGTGTCGACCTGGCCCACTCGGGCGTGGCCATTGCCGTGCGCCAGGGTGCGCCGAAGATCGACATCAGCTCCGAAGCATCGGTGAAGGCCGCTGTACTGGCCGCCAAAAACCTGAGCTACTCCACCGGCCCGAGCGGCGTGCAACTGGCCAAGCTGTTCGAGCGCTGGGGCATTGCCGAAGAGATCAAAAGCCGCATCGTGCAGGCGCCCCCTGGCGTGCCGGTGGGTTCACTGGTCGCCAAGGGCGAGGTTGAACTGGGCTTTCAGCAGCTCAGCGAACTCATCCATTTGACCGGCATCGACGTGCTGGGCCCCCTGCCCCCGGCCATCCAGATCACGACCACCTTCTCGGCCGGTGTGGCCACAAGTTCGGCGCAGCCTGAAGTCGCCAAGGCCTTGATCGCCTTCATGGGCGCACCGGCGGCCGCAGCGGCCAAGGTGGCGCAGGGCATGGAGCCGGCCTGAGCCAGAGCACTATGATGCAGGACCAACTCCCCGGCCCGCATCATGTTAAAACTGCACCCAACACCAGCAGCCCGCCGTGTGGCTGGCTGGGCAGGTCTGAGCGTACTGTTTCTGGCTTTGAGCATGCAGGTGGCTCATGCGCAAGACGCAACGGCGGCCGGGTCTAGCACCGCTACGCCAACATCCACCGCCGCCAGCGCTGAGCCCAGCCCGCCAACACAACAGGAACGCTCGCCCTGGCTGCTGGTGCCACTGGTCAGCAGCAGCCCCAAGCTGGGGTCGTCCCTCGGCTTGATGGCGGCCTACGTGACACGTTTTGACGAAGGCTCGTCCCCCTCGATGATCGGCGGGCAAGCCAAGCGGTCCGACACCCATTCCCAGGTGCTGGCTTTGTTTGGCCGCTTGTATTTCAACAGTGACCGCGACCGCGTGGTCGTGGCTGCCTTCAATGGCGAAGTCCACAACGACTACGTTGACTACCTGAATACCGGCATCGAAGTGCGCAGCCAGGAAAACATTCAAGGCTACCTGGCCCGTTACCTGCACAGCTTTGCGCCCAAGTGGTTCATCGGTGCCCAAGCCATCAAGAGCAATCTGAACATGGAAGGCGAGGACCCCGAATCCATCGAGGTGCTGGACTGGGCCAACGTCACCGGCTCGGTGTCCGCCGGAGTCGGCCTGACCCTGCTGTACGACAGCCGCGACAACGTCAACAACCCGACCTCCGGGCTGCTGGGCAACCTGCACAACCTGGCCTACCGCAAGATCATGGGTGGCAACAACAGCTACGACACCTACTCTGCCGACCTGCGTTGGTACCAGCGTACACACACCAACAATGTGGTGGCCGTGCACAGCCAGGCAGGTTGGACACAGGACGCCCCGGCAGCCAATCAAAGCGCCATCTCCATGCGCGGCTACACGCGCGGGCAGTACCTGGGCAAAAACGTGTTCACGCTTGAGGCCGAAGACCGCTACATGTTCCATCCCCAATGGGGTGCCAAGGCCTACGCCGGGTTGAGTTGCCTGTATGGTGGCGGCCTGTCCTGCAGCGGCGACAACCTCTATCCCATGGCCGGCCTGGGCGTGTTCTACATTTTGAAGCCCAAAGAAAACATGCTGGTCAGCGCCGAATTTGCCAAGGGCAATGGCAACAACCAAGGGTTCTATCTGCGCTTTGGCCATCCGTTTTAAGAGACTGCTCCATGGGTGATCCGCGCATCACCGTCAGCGTGCGCGCCCTGTGCGAGTTCACCGCCAAGGCGGGCGACCTGGACCTGCGCTTCACCCCCAGCCCCAGCGCGCTGGAGGGCATGCTCGGCCACGCCACCGTGCGCCGCCGCCGCGCGCCCGGCTACGAAGCCGAGGTCACTTTGCAGGGCGACTACGCCACACCTGATGGTGGCACGCTGCAGGTGCGCGGCCGGGCCGATGGGTTTGACCCGGCCCTGCAGCAGCTCGAAGAAATCAAAACCTACCGGGGCGACCTGTTGGCCCAGCCGGCCAACCACCGCGCGCTGCATTGGGCGCAGGTGCGTGTGTACGGCTGGCTGCTGTGCCAGCAACGCAGCCTGAATCAACTGCAACTGGCGCTGGTGTACTTCGACATTGCCAGCCAGCAAGAAACACTGATCACCGAGACCGCCAGCGCCGCCACGTTGCAAGCCCATTTCAACCTGCAATGCGCGCGTTATCTCGATTGGGCACAGCAAGAACACCAGCACCGCCTGCAGCGCGACCAGGCGTTGACCGCGCTGGCCTTTCCGCATCCCAGCTTTCGCACCGGCCAACGCGAACTGGCCAAGGCCGTGTACCAGGTGCAACGTGCTGGCCGCAGCCTGCTGGCCCAAGCCCCCACGGGCATTGGCAAAACCGTGGGCACACTGTTCCCCGCGCTCAAGGCCATGCCGGGCCAAGCGGTGGACAAGCTTTACTTCCTTACCGCCAAAAGCTCGGGCCGCCAACTCGCGCTGGATGCGGCGCGGCTAATCCATCCCGAGGGTGACAAGCCCGCCATTCGTGTGCTCGAACTGGTGGCGCGCGACAAGGCCTGCGAACACCCCGACAAAGCCTGCCACGGCGATTCGTGCCCACTGGCGCGCGGCTTTTACGACCGCCTGCCTGCAGCCCGCCAAAGCGCCGTCGCCACTCCGCTGCTGGAACGCGCCACCCTGCGCGAAACAGCCTTGCAGCACCAGGTCTGTCCCTACTACCTGGGCCAGGAAATGGTGCGCTGGAGCGACGTGGTGGTGGGCGATGTGAACTACTACTTCGACACCAGCGCCCTGCTCTACAGCCTGGCCCAGCAAAACAATTGGCGCGTGACGCTGCTGATCGACGAGGCGCACAACCTGCTGGAGCGCGCACGCCAGATGTACACCTGCACGCTCGACCACATCAGCCTGCGCCTGCTGCGCCGCACCGCTCCCGCCGCCTTGCAGAAAACGCTGGACCGCCTGCACCGCCAGTGGCTGGCACTGCTGAAGCCGCTGACCACGGCCTACACCGCGTTCGACGCCGTGCCGCCGAGGTTTCTCAACGCCCTGCAAAACGCCAGCAACGCCATCGGGGAGCACTTTGCCGAACACCCCACCGATGTGGAGCCCGCGCTGCAGCGTTTTCAGTTCGACGCGGCGCAGTTTGTGCGGCTGGCAGAAGGTTTGATGGAAGCCCCCACAAGCGATGCAGCCGATGCTGCAGTACAGGCAGATGCAGAAACAGCACCGCCCGCCATCCACCAAAACCATTCGTTATTCGACATTCAACGCCCAGAAGAAGACGCTGCCGCCTCGCGCCTGTGTGTGCGCTGCGTGGTGCCCGCTCCGCACCTCGCGCCGCGCCTGGCCAGCGCCCACGCGGCCGTGTTGTTCTCGGCCACGCTGAGCCCACGCCACTTCTACCAAGACATGCTGGGCCTGCCCACGAACACCGCCTGGATCGACGTGGCCGCGCCATTCAAGGCCACACAGTTGTCGGTGCAGGTGGCGCACCACATCTCCACGCGCTACACCGACCGCACCGCCTCGTTGCAACCGCTGGCCGAACACATGGCCGCGCAATACCAGCGTGCACCGGGCCATTACCTGGCCTTCTTCAGCAGCTACGACTACCTGCAGCAAGTGGCGGATGCGTTTGAGCGCCACGCACCTGAAGTACCCGTATGGCGCCAATCGCGCCGCATGGCCGAGGCCGAGCAAGCGCTGTTTCTCGCGCGCTTTGTGCCGGGCGGCCAGGGCATTGGTTTTGCAGTGTTGGGCGGCGCATTCTCCGAGGGTATTGACCTACCGGGCGACCGCCTCATTGGCGCCTTCATCGCCACCTTGGGCCTGCCCCAGGTCAACCCGGTGAACGAGCAGTTCCGCCAGCGGCTGCAAGCCCTCTTTGGCAGTGGCTACGACTACGCCTACCTCTACCCCGGGCTGCAAAAAGTGGTGCAGGCCGCCGGCCGCGTGATCCGCACCCCCGAAGACCAAGGCACGCTCCTGCTGATGGACCAGCGCTTTGCACGCGCCGAAGTGCGGCGGTTGCTGCCCGCGTGGTGGTCATTGCATCAGTTGTAGCGGCTTGTCTTCATCGGACACATCGAGGCGCAGCTCGCAATGCCAGCGGTCGCGGCGCACCAGTTGTTGATTGGCTTCGAGCGCCCGCAGGCTGCGCGCCACGGTTTCACGCGTGGTGCCCAGCAGCTCGGCCAGAACGGTTTGGCTGGGTAACCGCACACAACGGCTGCCTTGTTCAATCGACAGCAATTGCAGCGCCGCCCAGAGTTGGTCGCGCGCACCGCCCATGCGCATGACGTGGGCCCAATCGGTGAGCTTGCCAAACTCGTGCATATGCGCCAACGCCAGGCCCGACATGAAGCGGCTGCTCAGCACCCCCTGCCCGCGCGCGGTGGCAAAGTCCAGTTCACACCAGCGGCCTGCGGTGGCGCTCACACAGGTCAACAGATTGGGTTGCGCCAGCAGTGCAAACGTGCCCAGGGTTTGGCCACGGCCGGCCAATGCGATCACGCGTTGCCGCCCTTCACGGCTGCGCCGTTGCACCAGCAGCGTGCCGGTCTTGACGATGCGCAGGCTGATGGAAAGCTCGCCTTGCTCCGCCAGCACCTGGCCCTTGCGGAAAGAAAACTCGCGCATCAGTGGCGCAAAACCCTCACGTTCAGGAAGGGGCGACTTGCCCACCGGGCACAGCTCCCGGCAAGCACAGTCCATGCAACGCTTCTGCGGCGGCCGCACACGTGCACCCGTGCCGCTCAAACTTGTCAGCCCCTCCTGCTTCACAAACGTCTCCTAAATTTTCAGCGTAACCGGCCCCATCGCCGTTCCCATTGCGCAAACTGGCTGATCCGTCACATTCGCTGCGAATTGACGTTCATTTAGAACTAAATTGTTGCGCATCATCCGCAGCTTCATCCATTCGTAGTGACTGTGCGCCGATGAGAACCAATTTGCCCGTAACCCAGCGCGAACACTTGATCGACGCCAGCGCCACCCTGTTGTCCACAACCGATCTGCAAAGCCGCGTGTGTTATGCCAACGCGGCCTTTGTAGAGGCCAGCGGCTTCGACCGCGCCGAGCTGATGGGCGAGCCGCACAACCTGGTGCGCCACCCCGACATGCCATCGCAGGCCTTTGCCGACATGTGGGCCACGCTCAAGTCAGGCCAATCATGGACGGCGCTGGTGAAAAACCGGCGTCGCAATGGCGACCACTATTGGGTGCGCGCCAACGCCACACCGGTGGTACGCGGCGAACAGGTGGTGGGCTATATGTCGGTGCGCACACGGCCCCACGCCGAAGAGGTGGCGGCGGCCGAGTCGCTGTACCAGCGCTTTCGCGAAGGCCGCGCCAAGCGCTACGTGTTCCGTCAAGGCTTGGTGGTGCGCACTGGCCTGCTGGCGGTGGGCTCAATGCTGCAGACCTTGTCGTTGCGCTGGCGCCTGAATCTGCCACTTCTGGCGCTGTGGGCCGGGGCCTCGTGGGCCGCACCTGCGGCTGGCTTGACAGAGGCCGCATGGCCACTCTTCGCGGGCGGCACCGGCTTGGCTTTGCTGGCCTACGGGCTGTGGCTGGAGCGGCAAATCACGCGGCCCTTGCAAATGGTTTTGGGCCAGGCGCGGCGGGTGGCCGCAGGGCAAGCCACCGAGCCGCTGCAACTGCAGCGCATCGACGCCATTGGCATGCTGCTGCGCGCGGTGAACCAATCTGGCCTGAACCTGCGCTCGCTGGTCGACGACGTGAGCCTGCAAGCCAGCGGCGTGCAACATGCCTGCAAAGCCATTGCCGAGGGCAACCATGCCTTGAGCGGCCGCACCGAAGAAGCCGCCGCCAGCCTGGAGCAAACGGCTGCCGCTTTGGCCGAGATCACCGGCACCATCCACGACAACGCCGCCACCGTGCAAGCCGCCGCCACACTCGCCAACACCGCCGCGCAAGCCGCCCACGAAGGCGGCCAGGTAGTGGGCCAGGTGGCCGGCACCATGGCGCAGATTGCGCAGGCCAGCGGCCACATCGGCGACATCATCGGCACCGTTGAAGGCATTGCGTTCCAAACCAATCTGCTGGCCCTGAATGCGGCAGTAGAAGCGGCGCGCGCCGGGGCACAAGGGCGCGGCTTCGCCGTCGTGGCGGGCGAAGTGCGGGCGCTGGCCCAGCGCAGCACGGCGGCCGCCAAGGAAATCAAAACCCTGGTGGCGCAAAGTGAAGCACGTGTGCAGGCCGGTGAACGCCTGGTCAACGCCGCCAGCACCACCATGAGCGCCATCGTCGAGCAGGTACATCAGTTGGCGGCGTTGATGGAACGATCGAGCACCGCCAACGCCGGCCAAGCAGGTGTGTTGACCGAGATCAACACCGCCGTTCGCCAACTTGACACCATGACACAACAAAACGCCCTGCTGGTCGAACAGGGATCGGCCGCCGCCGATGAACTGGCGCATCGCGCGCACGGCTTGGTCGAGGCCGTGAATGTCTTTCGCAACCAACCTGGCGCCATCGCCGAAGCCATGTCTTCCCTTTCGCAAGCCGCAGCCAAAGCGCCCCCCACAGTGACCACCGCTGTGGGTGTCCCTGCGCGTCGACGCCTGGTCACGGCCGTAGGAACCTGAACCGATGTACGGAGACGCCCTGCCCAGCCCCTCTTTGGCCCGCCCCACCGAGTACTACGGCGCACACAGCCGCACCAACGGTTTGCTCGACGGCGTGGCGCGCGCCATCATCGCCTCGGCGCCCGACGGCATCATGCTGGTCGACCCCAACGGCACCATCTTGCTGGCCAATGAAGCCATGACGCAGATCTCCGGCTACGTGGCCGAGTCTCTGGTTGGCATGCCGATCGAGACCTTTCTGCCGCCGGCCATGCACAAGCGCCACCAAGCCAACGTGCGCGCCCATGCAGAGCACCCGGTACGCCGCCCCATGGGCCGGCTCGGCAATCTGAGCTTGCTGCGCCGCGACGGCATCTCGGTGCCGGTGGACATTTCATTGAGCCAATGCCAAACCGGCGAGCGCACCGCCACCGTGGTGTTTGTGCGCGACATGACCGGCGTCAAACGCCTGAAGCAGCAGATGCAATTCCAAGCCACGCATGACAGCTTGACCGGCCTGGTCAACCGTTGGATGTTCCACCAGCACCTGAACGTGGCACTGGCCCAGGCCCTCCGGCAGCGCCGCCCCTTGGCCTTGTTGCTGCTCGACCTGGACGACTTCAAATCCATCAACGACGGTTATGGCCACGCCGTGGGCGACAAGATCTTGGTGGAAGTGGCGCACCGGCTCGCTGCCGTGCTGCGCAGCGCCGACACCCTGGCGCGCCTGGGCGGCGATGAATTCATCGTGCTCTTGCCCGAAATAGGGGAACTGGCCGACGCCGCCCATGTGGCCACCAAACTGCTGGCCGCATTGGCCCGCCCCGCCCTGGTGGACGGCAGCGAAATCCAGCTCGGCGGCAGCATCGGCGTGGTGGTGTGTCCGCGCGACGCCCACGACGCCGAAACCCTGCTGCGTTACGCCGACATGGCCATGTACCGCGCCAAGGCCGCCGGGCGCGGCACCTTCGCGGTGTACTCGGCCAGCATGGGCGCGCAGATGAAAGAAAAGGTGCAGTTGCAAGAGCGCCTGAAGCTGGCCCTCGAAGCCGGCCATCTGGCACTGCACTACCAGCCGCAAGTAGACGTGTGCAGCGGCCGCATCATTGGCGCCGAAGCCCTGCTGCGCTGGCACGACCACGAACTGGGAGACGTGAGCCCGGCGCGCTTCATCCCCATCGCCGAAGCTTCGGGTTTGATCTTGCCATTGGGCGACTGGGTGATCCGCACCGCCTGCCAGCAAGCCGCCGCCTGGGCCAAGGCCGGCACGCCGCTGCGCGTCGGCATCAACCTCTCGGCCCGGCAGTTTCGCCAACAGCGCCTGGCCAAACGCCTGGGTGAACAACTCGCCGAATTCGGCACGCCACCGGAGTTGATTGAACTCGAAATCACCGAGTCCGAAGCCATGGCCGACCCGCAGCAAACCAAAGACCTGCTGCGCGAGCTGTGCCAGCTCGGCGTGGGCATTGCGCTCGACGACTTTGGCACCGGCTACTCGTCACTCGCCTACCTGCGCGAGTTCCCCATCACCCGGCTGAAGATCGATCGCGCCTTCATCCAACCCATTGCCGAGCGCGAAGCCGACGCCACGCTGGTGCGCGCTGTGCTGGCACTGGCCCACGCCATGCATTTGAGCGTGGTAGCCGAAGGTGTGGAACAAACCAAGCAACTCGACTTTCTGCGCGAGCACGGTTGCGACTGCTACCAGGGCTGGCTGTACTCCAAAGCCCTGCCGCCGCCGCAGTTTGAAGCGCTGTTGGCGCAGCAGCTTGTACCTGAGGTTTAGCGTTGATCGAGCGTTGCTGTTGCAGCTTGGTGTCCGGCGGGTTTGGGCTCAGTCGCAGTACAACAGTGGGCGCCGGGCGGCCGCTGAAGCCTAACGCGTCAAGCCGTTCTTCAGCACTTGAACGAGGTCGCGCAGGCAGTTGACCTCATAGGTAGGCTCAACGGTAGAACGATTGTCCAGCCGGCCCGGATTGAACCAACAGCTTTCAATCCCGTACCGATGGGCGCCCAGAATATCAGCATCCAGCCGGTCGCCGATGAGCACCATTTCCGATTTGTGGGAGGAGCGAGCCATCTGTGCGGCCGCCCAGCCCGCTCAGCATGCCCTATCGCAAAAGTAGCTCCCGAACAAAAAGCCATCATCCGGCCAAAACGTTCTCCGGCATTCAGGCGTTCGGCTTGCGCATTCGCGTTCGAATATTTAGGCGTTAGTGCACGCGTGCCACGGAGTCCCCGACGCGGCCGTCGTTTGCAATCCCTGTGCGTGAACCGGGCGTTTCGCAGAACGCCATGCGTTTCATTAAATGAACCATCATTGTGACCAATGCAACGCCGACCTACAGTCCCCACAACTCTCCACCCAAGACGGAGGGACCAGAACGGAGACAAGTAGATGTTTATGGGGCAGTGGCCACGGCCACCATCGATTTTGAGGCGTTCCAGCAGACCTCGACTGGCAGGCCGGTGTAGACCAGGCTGCCGGTGTAGATACAACCCATGGAACACCAAGCCTTGATGGCATTCCTGCGGACAGCAGCGTTTACGTGCGCCACCGACAGCCAGGTCCGTAGCGCCCAGGTGCACTTCAACGCGACATAAACATCGAAGCCGACTTCACCCTCGGCTCGTCCCCTCTCATTTCTCACACCTCAAGAAAGAAGCCATGAGCCAACTCCCCGAAATCATTCGCGAATTCGAGCGCGTCTCCGCTAATGTCGTCTCCAAAGCGTCCACATATCAAGCAGCCATCCTTGCCGACGTGGCGGGCCGTCGCGGCACCATGAGCGCGCGCATCGCGCCGGTGCACCACAGCATGGTCGTCGCAGGCCCCGCGTTCACCGTCGAAGTCCGGCCTGGCGACAACCTGATGATCCACGCGGCAATAGCACTCGCCAAGCCGGGCGATGTGTTGGTGATTGATGGCAAGGGTGACCAGACGGCTGCTCTGATGGGCACGCTGATGCTCAGCGCCTGCAAGAAGCAGGGCCTGGCTGGTGTCATCGTCGACGGCGCGATTCGCGACAAGCTGGAACTGCTGGAACTCGGCTTTCCGGTGTTCAGCGCGGGCTTTAACCCGGCAGGTCCTACAAAGTTCATTTCCGGCCGCATCAACCACCCGATTTCCGCTGGCGGGGCGACGGTGAATCCCGGTGATCTCGTGGTGGGCGACGCCGATGGCGTTGTGGTCATTGAGCGCGCAAAAGCCCCGGGGATGCTGGCGCTGGCCGACAAGAAGGTGGCCGACGAAGCCGCTCGCCTGGACGCCATTGCCCGTGGTGACACCGCCTCCAAGTGGCTGCCTGCCGCCCTGCGTGCTGCAGGCGTGCTGAAGGAAGGAGAGTCGCTGTGAAGAAGGTTCTGGTCACGGGCGCCGACCTGGCGCCCCAAGCACTGCAACTATTGCAAGGCTATGAAGTCGTTTACGCCGGCAAGACGCCGAACGAGGCCGATCTCATCGCGCTGTGCAAGACGTACGACCCCACGGCCATCATCGTGCGCTATGGCAAGGTGACTGCCGCCATCATGGACGCGGCGCCTTCTCTGAAAGTCATCTCGAAGCACGGCAGCGGCACGGACACCATTGACAAGACTGCGGCGCAGGCGCGTGGCATCGAAGTGGTGGCTGCGGCCGGAGCCAACGCTGCGGCGGTTGCGGAGCAAGCCTTGGCACTGATGCTGGCTTGTGCGAAATCAGTGGTGGCGCTCGACGCCCGCATGCGCGCCGGTCACTGGGACAAGGCGACGCACAAGAGCTTGGAACTCGGTGGCCGTACCGTCGGTGTTATTGGCCTGGGTGCCATTGGCCAACGCTTTGCCAAGATGGCGGACGCGCTGGAGATGAAAGTCCTGGGCTTCGACCCCTTTGCGAAGAATCTGCCCGCCACCATCCAACCATCGACGCTTGAAGAGATTTGGCGCGAAGCCGATGTCATTTCATTGCACTGTCCGCTGACCGACGAGAACCGCAGAATGGTCAACGCGCAATCGCTTGCCCAATGCAAGCGAGGCGTCATCGTGGTGAATACCGCTCGTGGCGGACTGATCGACGAAGGCGCACTGCTTGCGGCCATTCAATCGGGACAAGTTGCCAGCGCCGGCCTGGACAGCTTCGCCGTGGAGCCCATGGCGCCCGACCATCCCTTCCACGCTGAGCCGCGCATTTTGCTGAGTCCGCACATCGGCGGCGTGACCAGCGATGCCTACGTCAACATGGGTATCGCATCGGCCAAAAACTTGCTGGCCGTGGTCGAGAAGCACGCGGTCGAGGCTTAGCCCGAGCGGCTAGAACCGAAAACTAGAACGCAAGAGGAGACAAACCATGCATCTATCCACGCCGCCGAGACCTGCTGAGCGTGCTGCAGTTGTAGGCACGCGAGTTCGACCTTAAAGCCGAGTAATCCCTTAGACAAATCACAAACACCAAACGAGACACTGAGACATACATGACTTCCTTCAAGCTTTCCTTCACCGACCGCGTGGCCCGCAGCATGTCCCGCCGTATGGCCTTGGCCGCCCTTGCGTCCGTCGCGTTTGCGGCGCATGCCGCTTATCCAGAGCGCCCCATCACCATTGTGGTGCCCTATGCGCCAGGTGGCGCGGCTGACGCGGTAGCCCGCGTGATCGCCACCCGCATGGGGGCGAAGCTGGGCACCAGCGTCATTGTCGACAACCGTGCGGGAGCCAGTGGCACCATTGGTGCTGCGTTCGTCGCCAAGGCCCCGGGCGATGGCTACACGATTCTGTACGACGCAACCCCGTACTCCATCAATCCGCATCTGTTCCCGAAGATGCCTTTCTCGGCAGACGCGCTGCAACCCCTGTCGCTGGTGCTGCTGGCCCCAAATGCGCTGATCGTCAAGGCTGATTCGCCGTTCAAGACGGTGAATGACCTGGTCGCAAAAGCCAAGAAGGAGCCGGGCAAGGTCAACTTTGCATCCGGTGGAAGTGGCACCGTGCAGCGATTGGCAGCCGAGCTCTTTCGGCAGAAGCTTCAGTTGGACATGCTGCATGTGCCGTACAAGAGCGGAGGGCCAGCCATCGTCGACGTGATGGGTGGTCAGATCGACTTCATGTTCGGCACGGTTGCCGCAACCTATCCCCTCATCACCTCGGGCAAGCTGCGCGCCCTGGCCGTGTCGTCGCCACAGCGGTCGCCGCGTCTGCCGGATGTCCCGACCGTGGCCGAAACGGTGGTGCCGGGCTACGAGGCCTACGAATGGAACGGCATGCTGCTGCCGGCGAAGACGCCGAAGGACATCGCTGAAAAGCTCCAGAGAACGGTTGTCGAAGTCCTCAAGGAAGACGAAGTACAGCAGCGCCTGAAGGACCTCGGTGCCCAGCCTGTAGGCTCCACCGCCGCCGAGTTTGCCGCCTTCCTCAAGAAGGAAGACACCAAGTGGAACGAGGTGGTTCGCACCGGTGATATCAAGGCGGATTGATCGGCTTGAGGCTGTTCTGATCGCGCGGAGCACCGACAGACCCGCACGCCCACTCCCAGCGTTGGCATGCGACCGTCACATGCACATCTTTATCCCGCGCTTCGCGGCCTGGCCGCACGGGGTCGCATCGAGCACGTCGAAGACACACAGGCGCCAGCGTTCGGTGTATTCCAGCGATGACTCGACGGCGGCAAAGCTTGGGTGAAGCAGTCAGGCGGATCTGCTTGCCGCTCGGTGCGAAGACGATGCGGCTACGATGAAGCGCATCCTGTAGACAACGCCCAAGCCCTGTACGGCTTCTCTTCGACATGAACACGGCGCACGCACGCGCCCACAGGAACTAAAAACATGTTTCTTCTTCAGCCCCCTCAAGTACGAGAGCTTGCGCTTTTCAGCGCGATGCCAATCACCCTGCGACGTCCAGAGCGTAGCGCCTGGGCCGAGGCTAACCGGGGTGGTGCGCCCACGGACTCCTTCCTCGAAGGCCCGGTTGTAGACGACGCTGGCAATCTCTACGTTTGCGACATTCCTTGGGGCCGGGTGTTCCGCATCGATTCACGAGGGCAATGGACCTGTATTGCCGAGTACGACGGCGAGCCCAACGGCATGAAGTTCCTGGACCAGAAGACGCTCCTCATCACCGACTACAAAAACGGGTTGATGCAGTTGGATGTGGCAACCGGCGAAGTGAGCCCCTTCCTCGAGCGTCGCAACAGCGAACGGTTCAAGGGCGTGAATGATTTGATTTTCGACGGCGCTGGCAATCTCTATTTCACGGACCAGGGGCAGACCGGGCTGCACGACCCCACGGGGCGCCTCTTCCGCCTAGGCCGCGATGGCCGGCTAGACCTGCTGCTGGACAATGTGCCCAGCCCCAATGGGGTGGCCTTGTCGCCAGACGGCAAAGTTCTCTACCTGGCGGTGACGCGCGGAAACTGCGTTTGGCGCGTACCGCTGCTGCCCGACGGCAGTGTAGCCAAAGTCGGTCAGTTTTTTACTTCGTATGGCCCTAGCGGCCCGGACGGGCTCGCGGTGGATGCGCAGGGCCGTCTACTGGTGGCCAACCCGGGACTGGGCTATGTCTGGGTGCTGAACACCCGAGGGGAGCCGGTGGAAGTGTTGCGCGGCACCGCAGGGGCTTCCACGACCAACCTGGCGTTTGGGGGAGCGGACGGACAAACCTTGTTCGTGACCGACTCCACCCACGGGCAGGTGTTGCAAGCAACGATGGCTGCACCGGGCCTGCCTTTGGCGAAACGCTAGACGCGTTAAGGATGCCAGCGCGAGACCACCGCTGGCGTTGCAGAGGATCGACTGCCAGCCAGTGCGTATGAAAGCTGGTTGGCGGCATGGACCACGCTCTTGGCATGTTTCTCCAGCTTTGCCTTGGTGAGCCGCGAGCTTGGGCCCGAGATGCACATGGAACCTAAAAGGTTCCAGTTCGTGCGGAACACGGGTGCAGCCACACTGGAAACTTCTGCTTCCCGCTCCCCCAGAGAGATGTGGAATCCGCGCGTTCGAATACCTTCATAGGGTTCGCCCTTGGCCCCGCTGAAAGCCAGGATGACCCGGCCCGGCGCGCCCTTGTCCAATGGCAGCCGCTCGCCGATGCGCACGTTGTGCCTAACCGATTGAGGCCCCTCTACACGCGCCACGCAAGAGCGAATGTTGCCTTCGCGAACATAGAACGAAGCACTTTCGCCGGTCAATCTGACCAGTTCGTGGAGCGCCGGTTCGACCACGTTGTTGACATCGAACCCGGATTGGTAGCGCGCGCCTAGCCATCCGGCTGCAGGCCCCAATCGCCACTGCCCGTCGTCGGTCTGCACCATGTAGTGCGACAGCGCAAGAGTCCTCGCCAAGCGCAACACTGTGGTCTTGTGCATGGCGCTTCGGCGACTCAATTCCGCCAGCGAAAGAGAAGCTTCGCCGACCTCGAACGCCTCCATCAGAGACAGAGCGCGCGTGACCGCAATCACGCCGCCATTGGGTTCCGAATCCGTGTCTTCTTCCTTGTTTCGCATATCGCACCTTGGTTCATTCTGCGGAACGTCATTGTATTGCGTGCAACCCGGCTCTACAGTCAACCCAAAGGGACGAGAGACGTCCTTCCATAAAGGAGACAACACATGCCGCTATTCCATCGCGCCGCGCTTTCAGGCTTGGCCATTTGCCTATTTTCTTCCGTTGCGCAGGCCCAGACGTGGCCCACCGCAAAACCCATTCGCCTCATTGTTCCGTTCCCCGCTGGCGGCGGTACCGACATGATTACCCGCGAGGTCACCAACAAGCTCATAGCGTCCGGCTACATGTTCGTGGTGGAAAACAAGCCCGGGTCGGGTGGGAACCTGGGCGTGGACACGGTCGCGAAAGCGGCGCCTGATGGGTATACCCTTGTCATGGGGCAGACGAGCAATCTGGCCATCAACCCGACGCTGTACCCCAAGCTGCCGTACGACCCGGTCAAGGACTTGACCCCGGTGGGACTGGTGGCAACGTCGCCCCTGGTGATCGTGACCGGGGCGAACTCTCCCTACAAGACGATTGGCGATGTGGTGAAGGCCGCCAAGGAAAAGCCGACCTTCATCAACTTCGCGACTTCCGGCAACGGGACGGTGTCCCACCTGGCCATGGAATCGTTCCAAAAGGCGGCTGGCATCCAAATGACGCACATCCCGTACAAGGGTGCAGCCCAAGGCGCGACCGATGTCATCAGCGGGCAAGTGCAACTCTACGTTTCGACCATTCCCACGCTGTTGGGCCACATCAAGTCTGGAAAGATGCGACCGCTCGCGGTCACCTCACCGCAACGCGTGGACGACATCAAGGATGTGCCGACCATTGCCGAATCTGGCTACAAGGGTTTTGAGTCGATCACCTGGTTCGGCATTCTGGGCCCGGCCAACCTGCCCAAGGACATCACTGCCAAGTTCAACGGTGATCTCAACAAGGCGCTGAAGGACGCGGAACTGGACAAGAAACTTGGCGAGCAAGGCGCCGACGTGGCGACCAGCACACCAGAGCAATTTGCCAAGATGATTCGCGAAGATATTCCACGTTGGGGCAAACTGGTCAAGGACTCTGGCGCCAAGGTGGACTGAACTGTCGCCAAACTTGCTAACCCAAGCGCGGAAACACCCTCCTCGATGATTCACTTACGTCGATAGTCATCGTTGATGTTTGGCGCTTGAAAAAGCGGTCGAGTACAGAAATGTCCGCATGTCGCAATGACATGGGCGTTTCTGTCCCAACTGAGGACAGTTGATCCATGTCCGCTCGTGGCGCCGGACTCCGCCTTACTCGGCGGAAACCTACTCAATGAACTCAGCCACCGATACGGCGCACCCTAGAGGTACGACCTGCAGAAAACAGTGCCGCCATCCAACATTGGCGGCACTTTGCGTCGTACTTCTCATCGCATGGCTCGCCAACTAGGCGCCAAACACCGACCAAAGAGCACCGTGTTGACGAGTACCGAAGGTAGTAGGGAGTAGCTGATAACTTGACGGGCAATGTGCAACGTCAAAATCAATGTATGCCTAACGCCCTGCCCGCTCACCCACGGGCAGCAACCGGTGCCATCAGCCGATAGCCCGCCCGATGCTGACGGAACGAAGGTACAGAGAAAACACGCCGTCAGTATCCGATCGCCAAATCCTTTGCGTTTAGGACGACGAGGACACCTCAAATGAAAAGGTTTGAAGGCAACACCGCTGATAACTCACAGTTATCTGGCTGCTGAACGCGTCATCTTTCAAACCGCTCGCCCATCCATATACTGCCGCGACGCATGTGTCGTCCTGTGACGCATGTCTCTTCGACATCGCGACCATAAGAGTCGATCTTCTCCACTACGTCCATCGTACGTTTTAGCTTGTTGGGCGGGATCGCATTCACGGCGCTGTCGGCAGGATCTGGTTAAGAGGAAAGTCATGTTTACCCACCTTATTGGAACAACTCAAAGCGGGCTATTCCTCCGCAACATTGAGCTTGTGAGAGGCTAGATGTTCAGCCATCCTTGGAACACGTTAGCGCGGAGATCGGCGCGATGATTGAAGCGCGGCGCGCGTCTAAACATTACGGCGATGTCGCGGTCATCGACAACATCTCATTGCGCATTCCCGCCGGAGGCTTGACCACCATCATTGGACACAACGGTGCGGGCAAGTCGTCGTTGCTGGGCATGGTGAGCCGGTTGGCGCCGGCATCATCAGGAACAGTGACCGTGGATGGGGTCGACGTCACCCGAACACCCAGTAATGTCTTGGCGCGCCGCCTCGCCATCCTGAAGCAGGACAATCAAACGGTGACGCGTCTGACGGTGCGCGAACTGGTTGCGTTCGGTCGCTATCCCTATTCCAAGGGCCAGCTCACGAAGGCCGATCGCACGCATATCAATGCTGCCTTGGCGAACTTGGAGCTTGAGCCGTTAGCCGACCGGTTTATGGATGAACTATCCGGAGGGCAGCGCCAACGCGCCTACATTGCCATGGTGCTCTGCCAGGACACGGAATACGTGCTGCTAGACGAACCGATCAACAGTCTGGATATACACCACTCAGTGGTCGTGATGAAACTGCTGAAAAACATGGCCAAGCACCTGGGTAAAACGATTGTCTTGGTGCTGCATGACATCAACTTCGCTTCGTGTTACTCCGACCACATCGTGGCCATGCACAAAGGGCGCGTGGCGGCACAGGGAGCACCACAAGACATCATTCGCGCCGATTTGCTGCAAGAGCTATATGGGCAGAACGTCACTGTGCATGAAATCAACGGGCAGCGTATCGGCGTTTACTATCGCTGACCAGCGGGGCGGGTGGGGTGACGCTGATTATTGGCGAAGTTCCGTAGACCGAATGTTGGCAGCAGATCTTTCGTTGCCGAGGCAGAATCGTCAGAAAAGCCGGGGCCATTTCAGTGTCAATAGATTGGCCATTTCGTTTGCTGCACCGCAGCGAAGACAAGGTACTCTGAATGTCCCAAATCGATTCGTACTTGCAGGTCAATCTCAAGGCGCGTCACCTTCGCCTCCTGGTGGCACTCGACGACTTTGGCAACTTGAAACAGGTCGCCGATATTTCCCATGTGACCGTGCCAGCGGTCTCCAAGGCTCTGGCGGAGTTGGAGAGAGGACTGGGGCTGGAGTTGTTCACGCGCTCCCTCCAGGGCGTGCGCCCCACAGCCTACGGCGCCTGCCTGATACGCCATGCCCGAGCGATGATGGTCAACATCCACAACGCGCGTGACGACCTGCGAGCGTTGAGTTCGGGGGTAGAGGGCAAAATCCAAGTGGGCATCTCTCCTTCTTGGACGTCGGTACTAATGCCCACGTCTTTAACGCTGCTCAGGCAGCGGGCCCCCGGCACAAATGTTCTCGTCTCTGAAGCCTCCACCACCAACCTGCTGCCCGATCTGTGGCAAGGCAAACTGGACATGGTGATTGGGCGGCTGGCATCGCGCGATGCCATCAACGGCTTGAACGAAATAGAGTTGCTGGAAGAACCCGTCGCGCTGCTGACCGGCCGCCAGCACCCGCTTGCCAAAAAGAAAAAACTGAAATGGTCGGACCTGCAGCCCTACCCATGGGTGTTGCCTCCTTCGGGTTCGCTGTTGCGCGCTCCGTTTGACCGCATCCTGGAACAGCACGGGCTTGGTCTTCCCCATACCTATGTCGAAACCCTGTCCCACCACCTGGCAATCTCCTACATGCAAATGAACCATGCCATCGGTGTCATGCCCTTCGCCGCAGCCCAGCGAGATGAAACGCAATCGCTGCATGTGCTGCCGCTGGCACTTCCCAAGCTGCTCATTCGCCCGGTGGGGGTCATGTGGAATAAGAGCCGCGGCTTGACGCCGGCCGCGCAGATGATGGTCGACTGCCTGGAGAAGGCAGCCGAACAAATCAAAAAAGCCAGTTAAGACAGGGCCAGCGGAAACAGGTCTTCGACCTTCATTCGTGTGCTGATGATGCCTTGTTCGTGCGAGTACCGGCACAGCGTTTCGATGTCTCTGCGATTGGCCTCGGTACCGTAAGGCCAGTAGTCCTTACCCATGATGTCCTCGGTCTCTCTCAGATGCGCATCGAGCCAAGGCAGCATGGTGGTGTCCACATTGGACTGATGCAGTTGGCCCAACGCGTGGCGCCTCGCGGCCTCCAGAGCGCTCAGTAACGCCGATGGCAGATCGGGCGCGCTGGCAATCACGTCCTTGCGGATGCCTACCACGTGCATCAGGGGGAACAGGCGGGTCTTCTGGTAGTAGGCCTTCTCGGCCGAAACCGTATCGGCAAACAAGCGCCGGATGCGCTTGTCGCCGTTGACAAATGCGCGCGGTGCACGGGGGGCGATGATGGCGTCTAGCCGTCCCTGCGTCATCATCTCCCAGAGTGTTTCCCCCGGCTGCAGCCGGGTGAATTGAAAGCTCTCGGGCAAGTGCACGGGAATCTTTTCATCGCGCCCCGGCTCCTCTACCCCACCGATAACCCAATGGATTTCATTCGAGCGAACGCCATACTCATCGGACAGCAGCCCGCGCGCCCAGACGTTGGCCGTCAGTTGATACTCTGGCACGCCGATCTTGCGGCCCCGTAGATCTGCCGGGGTTTCAATGCCGGCATCGGCTCGGACATAGATCGATCCATGCCGGAACTTGCGGGACACGAAGGCCGGAATCGCCTGATAGAGGTTCTCTCCGCGCGAACACTGCAGCAGATAGGAACTCATCGACATCTCGGCAATATCGAACTCTCCGCCCAGCATGCCGCGCAAAAATATCTCCTCCGTTGGAAGGTGCTTCCAGGCCAGTTCGTAGCCGGGCACGGCGGCCACCGACGCGGCGAGTGGCCATGTGCGGTCGTAGACACCACAGGCCACCGTCAGTGTTTGAGGTGTTTGGGTCACAGTGTTTTTTTCCATTCGGCCCCCCGCTTATTTGTCCGAGTAACCAGGAATGATCAGCGCGTCGATGATGTAGCGGCCACCTGCCGCCACCACAGCCGCCCCCTTTTCAAGCGCACGCTGCAGCTCTTCGGCGCTGCCTACCGATTCGCCAGCTTCGAAGCCCTGGCAAAGAGCCAGTCCGACGATGTCTGGGGCCGGGTCGTTGAGCTTCTGTCCAATGCCTTTGTTTTCGACCGGCCGCCCGCGTTGCTTGGCCATTCTTTCTTGGTGGACCTCGTCGTTGTAGTACGAGCGGTTGTTGGCCACGACCATTATCATGGGAATCTTCATATGCGAAGCTGTCCACAACGCGTTGACGCCCATGAGGTAGTCGCCATCCCCAATCACGCCAATGGTCAGGCGGCTACTGCCCCGCAAAGCCAGCGCGGCGCCAACGGTGTGCCCCGTACCCGTGCCCACGGCGCCGCCACCGTCCTTGCCAAGAAAGTCGAGCGGTGTGGTGAAACGGCTGGCGATGCGCGGCCAGCCAAAGGGAAGACGCGCAAAGGTGACGTCTTTGTCCCGCGAGAAGGCCGACAGCGTGAAGGCCAGTTGCTCCGAGTTGAACGGCAGCGTGGCATCCGGGCCGGTTGGGGCCGTGTCCGTCCAGTGCCCAGTGGTTTTATGGCTGATGGGCGTCCAGTCTTTTTGGGCGCGTATTTCGGCGAGTAGTTGGCGAACGAAACTGTCGGGGTCGGCCAGCACACGGATGTCGGCCGCCGGGAAGGCCTGGTGGTCCATCGTCCAGCCGTTGGCCGCAAAGCCGTCGACCGAGCAATGCACGATGCAGGTTGGCGCCGGTGTTTGTGTTTGCATCTCACCAAACCGCGCACTCAGAAATCCGGCCAGGTCATGCCAGTCAAACGATACGACGAGGTCGGCCTCACGCAGCAGCGCACTCTCGGCCGCATCCGGGCGTTCACCCACGGGTGGCAGGTGATGCAACGGGTGTTCGGTGGGAAAGCAGGCGGCATTGTGCAAGGTCGTCATGACGCTTGCACCCAACGCCTCGGCAAGGGCCACCCGGTTTTGCCAGGCCGTGCTTTCGCGTGAGCCACGGCCAAACAGCAGCACCGGGGACTTGGCTTCGCGCAGCGCGCTGATCACCTTCTGGAGGGTGTCGGCAGCCGCAGCTGGTGCGTCAGGAAGGCTAAAGCGCCGGATGTCTGGCACCTTGACCGTGCGGTCGAGCGCCGTTTCCTGCATTTCGACCTCCAGGCACACATACACAGGGCCGGCCGGGGCCGTTCGCGTGATCTGGTCGGCGCGCAACACCGCCTCAATCGCGGCTTCAGGCGAGGTGGGCTGGTCGTCCCACTTGATGAAGTTGCGGATCAACGCCCCCTGGTCTTTCGAGGTGTGAATCCAGTCGATCCAGGGCCGACGCTTGCGCGCATCCACCGGCCCCGTGGCCCCGATGATGAGCATGGGCCGTCGGTCGCACCAGGCGTTGAAGATGGTCATCGAGGCATGCATCACGCCCACATTGGCGTGTAATGCCACCGCCATCGGCTCCTGCGCAACACGCGAGAAACCATCGGCAATGGAAACAGCATGTTCCTCGTGCAGACACACCACCATCGATGGATCGTGATTGCCCAGGTGGTTGACCAGGCTGTCATGCAGACCGCGAAAGCTGGAGCCCGGCACCAGAGCAATATAACGATAGCCTAGCGCCCGAATGGTTTCTGCGATGACATCGCTGCCCCACACCACGGAAGTGTTGCCCGCTGGGGCGGATTTTTCTGTCATGACGTACAAGCTCTTCTCAATAAATGCGGTGATATGGATCGCGCGGCACGTGGTGAGGCCGCGCCTTAAAAGGTGCAGGTTTCGCAAGAACGCTGGCGAGTGCCTTACTGGTCAACCTTGAGATCGATAGCCTTGACCATCGTGCCCCACTTGACGACTTCGTCTTTCACATAGTCTGTCGACTCTTCAACCGTTCGGCGGTGTTGCTGAAAACCCATGGAGGTCAACTTCGCCTTCACGGCAGGGTCGGCCATGATCTCCAAGATGCTCGCGTTGTACTTCTGGATGATGTCGGCCGGTGTTTTGGTGGGCACAAACAGCCCGACCCACGACTCCGCCTGAAACGGATAGCCGCTCTCGGTATACGTCGGCACGCTTGGCATGCTGGGCACGCGCGCCACACTGCCCACCGCCAAGCCTGTCAATTTGCCGTCGTTCACCTGGGCCGCCACACCGAAGGAAGACGCCACCAGGTCGACCTGATTTCCCACGGCGGCCTGAACCGACAAGTTGCCGCCACGAAAAGGCACATGCAGCGCTTTGACCTTGGCGATGTTCTTCAGAAAGTACTCTGCGGCAATATGCGAGCCCGAGCCGACCCCCGCCGTTGCGAAAGAAATTTCCTTGTCTTTGAACGCCTCAAGAAAGGCCTTGAGCGACTTGGGTTGCGACGGATTGGTGGCAATGGATTCCGCCGAAGAAACGGGCACTGCCACGGGCGTCAGGTCGTTGAGGTTGTAGCCGGGCTTGACGTACAGGGTGCTGTTGATGGCAATTGCCGTCGTGGTCACCAGCACGCGGTAACCGTCGGCGGCCCTGCTGGCGACGTTGGCGGTGGCGATGTTGCCGCCCGCCCCCGCATTGTTTTCAACGATCACGGTGGCGTTCCACTTGCGACCCAGTTCATCCGCGATGACACGTGCGAAGCTGTCCGCGAAGCCGCCTGGCGCAAAGCCCACCACCAGGCTGATCGTGCGGTCTCCAGGAAACGGTTTGGTCTGCGCCATGGCAGGACTCGCGAACATCGCACCAACCAACGCGAGCGCGGGTGCTGCACGCGCCACCGACCACAAACATGCTTTTTTCATTTTTGTCTCCTCTTTGTCGTTTTTCGATCTTCCGCCCGTCACAGCGTTGTGACGCTAGCGAGCCGGCCGCTTCAAATTCACATGGATATGTTTTTGCTGCGTGTAGCTGATCAGCTCTTCCAGGCATTCTTCGCGGCCCAGGCCCGATTGCTTGTAGCCGCCAAACGGCGTGCCCAGAAAGTGACGCGAGACTTCATTGATCCAGACGAACCCGGCCTGCACGTCTGCCGCCAGGCGATGCGCATGCCGCACGTCATTGGTCCAGATCGAGCAGGTCAGGCCAAACTCGACACCGTTGACGGCCGCCAGCATTTCCTCTTCATCGGTCCAACGAAATATGCCGAGCACCGGGCCAAACACTTCTTCGCGGGCGAGGCGCATGGATGGCGTCACCTCCGTAAAGATCGTGGGCTCTACGAAGAAGCCGCCGGCCAGATGGGGATCGTCCGAGCGCTTGCCGCCGTGCAACAGCCGCGCGCCCTCTTGCTTGGTTTGCTCAATGAAACTGAGGGCCTTCTCGAACTGCACCTGGCTGATCATGGCGCCCATGGTGGTTGAAGGGTTCGTCGGGTCGCCGGGCTGGAATTGAGACATGCGTTTTTTGACGCGTTCGACCACCGCATCGTGGATGGCCGCATGCAGAAAGACCCTACTGGTCGATCCGCATGACTGCCCGCACCAAGTGAAGTTCATGCCCGCGATCACGCCGTCGGCGACTTCATCTGGATCGGCATCAGGTAAGGCAATCAAAGCGTTTTTGCCGCCGAGTTCAAGCAGCACTGGCTTGATCGTGTCCGCTGCCGCACGCATCACCGCACGCCCTGCCGGAACACTGCCGATGAGTGACACCATCGCAACGCCGGGATGAGAAGCCAGTGCAGCCCCCGCTTCACGGCCCCCAGACAAAACGTTGAACACGCCTGCGGGAAGCACACCTTCAATCAGCTCTGCGAACCGCAAAGCGCTCAACGGGGCCTGATCGGGCGTTTTGACCACCACCGTGTTGCCAGCCGCCATGGGTGCTGCCGACTTGGCGGCACAGAACATGAACGGATGGTTGAACGGAATGATGCGACCCACTACCCCTCGGGGTTCGCGCACGGAGAAATTGACGGAGTCGGGTCCGAGCGGCACCGACTCGCCTTTCATCTCCGTGACCAGGCCGGCAAAGAAATCGTATTGCGCCGCAGCATTGGCGACGTCACGCAGGCCCTCTTCAATCGGGATGCCACCATCGACAGCATCCACCATAGCCAGTTCATGCGCATTCTCACGGATGATCTGGGCAATCTTGCGGAGCAGCCTGGCACGTTCGGCCGGTGCGACTTTGCGCCATGTGCGGTAAGCGGTGTCAGCGGCCGCCACAGCGGCATCCACGTCACTCGACAACGCTTCAGAGACATCGCCGAGACTCTTTCCGGTGCTCGGGTTGAGCACCGGCATGCGTGAGCCGGATGCAGAGGCTTGCCACTGGCCACCATAGTAGAGGTTGCGTTGTTTGGGCAGAGATTCTTCAGGTGCTTTGTTCACGGGAGACAGGTCCTTCTCGTTGCAGGGGAATGGGCAATGGCCATCTCAAATGATGGTGCAGACGTCGTCGAATTCGAAGCGGGCCGCTCGTGGGCGAACGCTTGCCGGATCGCCGTAGCCGATGTTCATGATGAAGTTGGAAACCACCTTGCCACCGGGAAAGAACTCGTGGTCCAGAACATCGTGCAGGATGCCCGACATGGGCCCGCAATCCAGCCCCAGGGCACGTGCCGCCATGAGCATGTAGGCCCCTTGCAATGTTGCATTGCGGAAAGCGGCCCGTTGCGCCAGTTCTGGATCTGCGATGTAGTTGGCCCGCCGGTCCTTGGCCACGTGCGGCGCGAGCAAATCAAGATGCTCATAGAACGCGGTGTCGTAGCCCATGACGGCGGTCACAGGGGCCTGCATGGTCTTCTCGGCATTGGCCGGTTTCAAGCCGGGCAACAACTTCTTCTTGCCCTCAGGCGACTTCACAAACACAACCCTCATGGGGTTGCAGTTCCCGCTGGTCGGCGCCATTTTCAGCGTGTCATAAAGCTGCCTGATCAACGCATCGGGGACGGGAGTGGGCAACCAGCCGTTATAGGTTCTGGCGGTTAGAAACAACTGGTCGAGCGCGGCCGCGTCGACAGCATTTTTGACAGTATTCATGAGTTCATTTCTGTAGTGACGAGCTGGCGATCAGGTCACATGAACGAGTACCTGATCAGCGATCCCTTGCTTGTCTCCGGGATCGCGGCTTTGGTGCGTTTTCTTTGAAACACATCCCGCCAACAAGTTTGCATAGAACGCGATCTCGCGTCGATTGAATTTGTTTTCCGGGGACTTGAGCAAATGGTTAAGTTTGCAAAGAACCTTGGCCGGATCGCCAACGCGGTGAAGGATCAGAGCGCGTCCAAAAAGCTTACGCCCTTCATGCAGAAAGACGGCCTGAGACAGAGGTTCAGCCCGGGCCTGTAGATCCAGGTCGGAGGCAAGTCACAGGAATACAAGGTTAGCCATGAGGTGCCTCGTGACGCTAGTGGTTCTCGATATAAAACTCAATGGAATGAGCCGTTCCGGTTTCAATGATTTTTCCGCTCTCACGCTCAACGATGAGAGGTGCGTTGCCGACTATTGCGTATTTGATGTCGCCAGTCTGATTCCACAGTAAAGGCCCAGAAACGAAGATGCCGCACAAGTCCCAAGACTTGCGCGGCATTTTTTGGATACGGCAAGCGGACTAGATGTAGCCCATCAGCAGCAGGATCACCAGAATCAGTACCACCAGGCCCACGCCACCGCTGGGCCCGTAGCCCCAAGCGCGGCTATGGCCCCAACTGGGCAAGACGCCGATGAGGACCAGGATCAAGATGATCAAAAGAATGAGTGAAATGGACATGGCAGGTCTCCTGTAGCGTCGTTGTGTATGAGCGTGATGGTCGCTGCCTTGCAACGTGCCGTCAGCCGGTGTCCATCGCGCCACACGGTCAGGGTTTTCCTACGGAGCGACGCCCCTGCGCTTCTGTAAGCGACTTGGTATGTGCCAAACCAAGATCTATATTGACTTAACCCACTGGGCCCGACATGTAAGGCCGCGCCACATGACGATACAAATAGCCTCTGAATTTCGAGGCAGGAGTTGTAAGAAGTGGGCTGATAGCGCGACCAACCCATGTGACCGAATCAGCACATGTTTCGGCACATCGACCTGCAAACACGGCCCAGTGCGGTTTGCAGCCTCTCTCCCTTTATTAACCGGAGCCTCTTCCATGAAATTCGCCCGCGCCGCCGCTCTACTGTCTTTCTCCGTCTTGAGCACCTTCGCCTTCGCAGGGGACATCAAACCCTACAGCCAACAAACCTTTGACACCCTGACACAAGCCGGAAAGCCTGTGGTGGTAGACGTGAGCGCCACCTGGTGCCCGACCTGCAAGGCGCAAAAGCCGATTCTCGACGGCCTGATGCAGCAACCCGCCTATAAAGACGTGACGCTGCTGACCGTCGATTACGACGACGATAAGCCTGTGCTGAAGAAGTTCAACGTGCGCCAACAAAGCACGCTGGTGGCCTTTAAAGGTGCACAGGAGGTGGCCCGCTCCACGGGCGACACCTCGGCTGCGGGACTGGACGCATTGGTCAAGAAGACGCTGAACTGATGGGTTTCAGCCTCGGCTCTTATGGTCTGGGTTTTCTGGCCGGACTGTTGACCACGCTTTCACCCTGTGTGCTGCCCATTGTTCCGATATTGCTGGGTTCGGCCGCCAACACGCATCCACGTGCGCCGCTAGCCTTGGCCGCAGGCTTGGCACTGTCGTACGCGGTGATCGGCAGTACGCTGGCCTGGGTTGGTGGAGCGTTTGATCTGGACACTTCGGTGCTGCGTTACGTGGGAGCCACGCTACTGGCGGCGCTGGGACTGGTGCTGCTGTCGAGCAGCTTGCAGCAGCGCTTTGCGTCTGCCACCGCTGGCATTGGCAATGCCGGTCATGCGTTGCTGGCACGGGTACGCATTGACGGCTTGTGGGGCCAGTTCACTGTAGGACTGGTATTAGGGGTGGTGTGGAGTCCGTGCGTGGGCCCCACCCTGGGCGCAGCCGTTTTGCTGGCAAGCCAGGGTTCGCATCTGCCGCAGGTCGCGTTGTTGATGGGCATTTTCGGCATCGGCGCAGCGTTGCCTGTGGTGGTGCTGGCCTACGCGTCACGCAGCGCTATGGGCCGCGTGCGTGGCCGCTTGATGCAGGCGGGCCAAACCGGCAAGGTGATCATGGGGGCCATCATGCTCGCCGTCGCGGCGATGATTCTGACCGGCTTGGACAAGCCTGTGGAGTCTTGGCTGGTAGACCACTCCCCACTATGGCTTACGCAGTTGACGACGCGATACTAACGGGCAGTCAACGGCTGCGGCTCACCCAAACAAGCGGCCCCAGGCTCGTGCCGGCGTGGTGTCCAAACCAAGCAGCTTCAGCCCCGCCCAAACCCCCAGCGCGGTCGAGTCCAAAATCAGAGTGTCGAACTCTTCTTCCAGCGCCGGCACCACTGGCGCGGCGGGCAGGTTGGTGCACAACACCAAAATCGCATCCGGTTTGCTCGGCGCCACTTTGCGCACCAAGGCTTCAATCTCCGCAGCGCTGATCGACGCAAACGAGATGTTGCCCTTCTGCGCCGCGTGGCTCTCGCCCACCACGTCATACCCAGCTTCAACCAATGCGGCGATGAGCTTCTCTTGGTAGACGTCGTCGTACGGTGTCACCACCGCCACACGCTTGATCTTTTGCTCGCGCAGCACCTGCTCCATGGCGATGATGGAGGTACTGGAGGGAATGCCGGTTTCGGCCAATACCTTGGCGGAAAAGTCGTGATCGTACGCCACCCCAATCTTCGCGCCCTTGCTGCCGTTCCACACCATCACATCGGGCTTGGCATGGGCCAGCAAACGCGCGGCACCCAACATGCCGGGTTCGTCGTAGCTGGTGGGGTAAGCATCGGTTTCGCCAAACACCGGTGTGCGTGAAAACAGTGGCGTGACCTGGGGAAAATTTTCCAGAATCGCCAGGGTCACGCGCTCGACCACGGTGTTGCCCGAAGGCGTGACGACGCCCATGAATTTGGGCTCGGCCAGAAAAACTTGGTTCAGCGGTTTGGGCATGCTTTTTCTCTCAAGCGGGTACGACTAGCGTGCGCTCCGGCGACCACACGGCCTGCCAGGTTTCGCCGGGTTGCGGGGTCACGGTGCCCGTGGCTTCCACAGGCACGGTGCAAACAAAATGCGCGTCGCCCGGCAGCTTGAGCCAGACCGACAAATACTGGCCGACAAACACCGATTGTGTGACCGTGCCATTCACATGGTTGCCGTGGGTGTGGGTGGAGTCGGTGGGCACCAGGCGAATGCTTTCAGGGCGAATGGCCACCTGCACCTGGCTGCCCACGGGCAACGCTGTCGGCACGGTAGAGGTCCAGTCCACACCTGCAGCCGTGCGCAAGGTGGCCACGCCGTTGTCTACACCTGCCAAGGTTGCAGGCACAAAGTTCGACGTGCCAATGAAGCCCGCCACAAACGCATTGCCTGGCCGCTCGTACACCGTGCGTGCGGGGCCCACTTGTTCGATACGACCACCGCGCATCACCGCAATCTGATCGGCCAACACCAAGGCTTCTTCTTGGTCATGCGTCACCAGCACGGTGGTCAAACCAAGTTGGTTGCAGAGTTGGCGCAGTTCGATCTGCATGGTCTCGCGCAGCTTCTTGTCGAGCGCGCCAAAGGGCTCGTCCAGCAACAGCAAACGCGGTTGGTAGACGATGGCGCGGGCCAAGGCCACACGCTGCTGTTGCCCGCCTGACAGCGCGGCCGGCATGCGCTCGGCATAGCCGCCCAACTGCACCAGCTTCAGCGCCTCATCGCTGCGTGCCATGGCCTCTTCTTTGGCCACGCCACGCATGCCCAAACCAAAGGCCACGTTGTCGCGCACGTTGAGGTGCGGAAACAGCGCGTAGTTCTGGAACAGCATGCCGAGGTTGCGCTGGTGTGTGGGCAGCCGGGTGATGGATTCGCCATCGATGCGGATGTCGCCAGCCGACGGCGCCACCAGCCCCGCAATCATGCGCAGCGTGGTGGTTTTGCCGCAGCCCGAGGGGCCGAGCAACGCCAGGATCTGCCCTCCCCCGACTTGCAGGCTCACACCATCCACAGCAGGCGGGCCGCTGCCGTAGGTGCGGCTCACCTGGTCGATCTGCAGCGTGGCGCCACGCGTGGGGTTTTCTGAAAGCGTTGCCGTCATGGGGTTCTCCGCATCAATTCAAATCAAGCCAACAACGATCAGACCGAGAAGATCTTGTTGAGCTGCTCAGTCCAGCGCGCGCGGTTGGCGTTGATGTGCGTCCAGTCGGGCACAAACAGGCCGCGCTTGTCCATCTCTTCCACCGGGTAGGCCAGGTACTTGCTGGTCTCGGCCGAGAACTCGATGCCCGACACCGGTGGCGAGGTGAACGCGAATTCAGACAAGCCTTTTTGCACACCGGGCTCCAACATGCGGTTCATGAAGGCCACGGCCAGGTCTTGGTTCGGGCCGTTCTTCACCAGCACTTGGCAGTTCACCCCGGCAAAGCTGCCTTCTTTGGGGAAGGCCATGGTGACGGGCACGCCCTTGGCTGTGGCGGGGTAGATGTATTTCGACAAGTCCATGAAACCGATATCGGCCTGGCCCTGCGCGATCTCGTTGGCGGCTTGCGGGCCGTTGTCAAAGATGTTCTGGATGTTGGGCTTGATGGCCGCCACTTTGTCGAACGCGTTGTCGATTTCGTATTGCGCTTGGGCGAAAGGTTTGCCGGTTTTCACGGCGGCGGCCACGATCAAGAAGAATACCGACGGCGTGTTTTTTGGCGTGACCAGTTTGATCTTGCCAGCGTACTTCGGGTCCCACAGTTCGGCGTAGCTGGTGGGCGCTTTCACGCTGGTGTTGTGGAAGATGCTGGCGATGGAAATGCCCAGCGCGCTGCCGTAGCCGTCGTACGCAAAACGCGGGTAGAGCTTGGCCAACGCCGGCATGTTGGCCTTGGGCAACTGGGCGATCAGGTCTTCGGTGCGGCACATGGGAATGGCCACATCGTCGATGAACATCACCGAGAACTTGGGGTTGGCCTTGGTGGCGCGCATCTTCTGCACGTTGGCCAGGGTGAAGCCCTCTTCGGCCACCACCTTGCAACCGAAGTCAGATTCAAACTTGGGGATGATGTTGCGGCGCACGAACTCGCCCTGCGCCCCACCCCAGATGCCCACCTGGATTTGCTTGCCTTGGGCCCAGGCATTGCGCATCAAGCCTAACGGCGCGGCCACGGTGGCGGCGGTGCCGAGCGCGAGTTTGCCGAAGCTACGGCGGGAGGTGGTGGGGAGTTGAGACATGGCGAGTCCTTTGGATGAAAGATGGAAAGACTGACGGGACGGGTTTAAAACTTAAGTTGCTAGACGGGCGATGCTGATGCCGAACACTTTTTCGATTAGCAGCACGAGCAGCAGCGCAAAGAAAATCATCAACGACGAGATGGCGGCAATCGACGGGTCGAACGACAACTGGATCTGGCTGTCGAGGTACAGCGGGATCGGGAAGTGGTCGCCATCGGCCAGCCACATCGAGATGGGGTAGTCGTCAAACGACACGATGAAGGCGAACACCGCACCGGCCAAAACACCTGGGCGCACCTGCGGCCAAATCACCTTGCGCGCCACCGTCATGGGCGTGGCGCCCAGCACCGAAGCCGCGTCTTCCAGGCTGCGGTTCACCAGCATCAGGCTGGCCGTCACGGCGCGGATCACATAGGGCAAACAAATGATCATGTGGCCGACGATCAACTGCAAAAACGTGGCGTGCGAGCCAAGCATCGAAAACACTTGCAGCAGCGCCACACCCGTCACCAGCAGCGGCACCACCACCGGCGACAACACCAGGCCCAGAATGAAACCACGCCCTGGCACGCGATAGCGCACCAGCCCGGCAGCCGCCGGCACGCCAATCAACACCGACAAAAACGTGACGATGGCTGCAAGCTGCAACGAGAACGAAAAGCTCGCCTGTGCATCGGGGTTGTGCAGCACCTTGCCAAACCATTGCAGCGTGAAGCCGCGCGGCGGGAACACGATGTTGGGCGTGTCGGATATCGCCATCATCATGGGCACCACCAAGGGCGCCACCACCACCAGCAAGATGGCGCCAATCAGCACCTTGAACCAAACACTTGTGGACTCGTTCATGCAGCACCTGCCGTCCAGCGGGCAAAGCGCCGGTTCAAAAGTTGAAGGAAAACCAGGTTGATGGCCAGCACCATCACGATCAGCAGGCCAGATAGTGCCGCCCCAAACGGCCAGTCGCTGAGCGACACCACCTGCTGCTCGATCAGCGTGCCCAGCAACGGCGAGAAGTTGCCCCCCAGGATTTGCGGCATCACATAGGCCGCAGCGCTGAGCGAGAACACCAGCGACACCCCGACCGACAACCCTGGCAAGCTCAGTGGCAACACCACCTTGAAGAACGTGGCCACCCGCGAGGCACCGGCGATGCGCGCCGCCTCTTCCAGCGAGCGGTCGATGCGGCCAATGGCCGTCGCCAAAGGCATGACCATGAACGGCAGGTAGACGTGCACGCAGGCGATCAACACCGCCCATTCGGTGTAGAGCAGTTGCGGTGGGTTGTCCGAGATGCCCAGTGCCTTGACGACGTAGTTGAGCGCGCCGTTACGGCTCAAAATGGCCGACCAGCCGTAGGCCCGCACCACCACGTTGACCAGCAGCGGTGCCACGATGGTGATGGTGACCAAGCGCGCCATGGTGGGGCCACCGCGCGCAATCGCCAGGGCCAAGGGGTAGGCAAACAACACCGAGAAGAAACACGCCGCCGCCGCGATACGCAGCGTGCGCAGCAGGATGCGCACGTACAAATCGCCGGTGAACAAGCGGATGTAGTTGTTCAAGGTCCAGCCCGGCACGGCCACGCCATCGACGTTGTGCGACGTGACGCTGAGCAGAAGCATCTGCAGCACGGGCCAGATGAACCACACCAACAGAAACACCACCGCCGGTGCCAGCAACAGCAGCCCCGGCAAGGATTGTTTTTTGTCCGATGAAAGAAAGGCCATGGAAGTACCGTGTTGCGACTGAGGGGACTGAATCGACGCTGCGCGAACCACCGCCACAAGCGCCTAACCCCTAAGCACACGCATCTTCCGTGCCAGACTTAATCTTGATTACATGCAATGATTTTTAAGATTGCATGCGATTTTTAAACCAATTGTGGTGCATTTTTCAAGGCCTAACGCCACGTCGCGGTGCATGGCGCATCCATGCCGGTGCGCGGCGGCTAGGCGGCCTCTGCCAATGGCTTTGGCCGAGACATTCCCCGTTCGCCTGGCATGGCTTAGAAATTGCAAACACCTACGACATAACAAATGCTTAGATATAGTATGCAATCCAAGAGCCTCTCGATGTCTATGGCAACACCACTCTCTTCTCCCGCGCTGCGCCGTCGTGCAGCTGCCCCCAAAGCCACGCTCGCAGCGGCGCCCGCCGCCTCCACGCCCCTCAGCACCGACCAGATCTACCAACGCATCCTGACCGCCGTGCTGGAGCACCGGCTGGTGCCCGGCACCCAATTGGTTGAAGACAAGCTCGCCGCGATTTTTGAAGTCAGCCGTACCAAGGTGCGCGAGGCCACCGGCCGGTTGGTGCATGACCGCATCGCCATCAACATTCCCAACCGGGGCGCCTTTGTGGCCAGCCCCACACCGCAAGAAGCACGCGATGTGTTCACTGCGCGCCGCTTGATTGAGCCCAGCCTGGTGCGCACCGCGACCGAAGTGGCAACGCCGAAGCAGATCACCGCTTTGCGCGCCCACGTGGCGCGTGAGAACAAGGCGCGTGCGTCGGGCGACACCTCAGCGCTGATTGTGTTGACCGGGGAATTTCATTTGATGCTGGCCGAAATTGCGGGCAATGGCTTCTTGGCACGCACGCTGCGCGAGCTGGAGTCGCTGACCTGCCTGTGCATCATCTTGTACGACGCACCCGGCAGCCCGAGTTGCACGCCCGATGAACACGAACAATTGCTCGCGGCCATCGAAGCGCGCGACGCGGACCGCGCCGCCTCGCTGATGCTGCACCACCTAGAGCACATCGAAGCCGGGCTGAACCTGGCGCCGCGTGTGGATGCGGAGCATTCACTCGAAGACGCGTTTCGTTAGATCACGTCATGCCCAGGCGCCGCGCCCAGCGGCGTCACTTGGCCGATGCGGCCTTGAACAACCAGGGTTTGAAGATGCGGGTGAGTTGGGGCGCAACCACCCAGGTCATCAGCGGCACGACCAGCAAGGTCAAAAAGACGATGCGCGGCAACAACGGCCACGGCGCAAGCGCTTCGCCAAACAGCAGAAACATCAAATACACCGTGGGGCAAATGCCCAACCACGTGACGATGGCAACCTTCCACTTGGGGGGCGGCGCCACAGGCGCGCTGTTAGCGCTGCCTGCAGGTGACCGGAACCATAACGCCAGACCGGAAACCGGACGCATGATGGACACGCCTTCACCTTCGATGTGCTGTGCCGACGCGGCCAAACCTGCCGCACGCTCGGCAGAGTTTTGCCAGGCTTCCAGATGCTCCTGGGTATCGAACGCCAGCACCACGTGGTACAAAATGTCGTGCACGCCTGGGTCGTCGCCCGGGTGTACCAGTTGCGCCCCCAGGTAACCGGGAAAGGCTGCGGCCGCCGCCATGATCTGCTCGGTGATGCGCTCAAAGTCAGCTTCGTGCCCTGCTTTCACACGGCGGCTGATCAACACCGTCACCGCCTGCTCTGCCAAGTTGCTCATAGCCCTGCGTTCCCTCTAAACGGCTGCCAAACACAACATCGTGATGGCGGCCATTATCACCAGGGCATGGCGTTTGATCAGCCTCTTACTCTTAACATCACCTTGGCATGCTGTCTTGCGTACTTAAGCCGTGACGATGGCTGGCCGTGCGTTACGCCCGGCCCGCGCTGGGGCTTCAGGCGATGGAGATGGTGATGGCGCGGCAGCCGACTGGGCGGGCAACACCACATTGCGCGCAGGCACTGCAAATTCAACACCGAGATCGGCCAGCGCATCCATCAGCGCCAGGTTGATGGTCTGCTGGGTGTTCATATAAATGCCGTAGTCGGCGGTTTGCATGATGTAGACCACCACGAAGTTCAACCCGCTGTCGCCAAAGCTGGCGAAGTGGGCGCGATCAAATTTCACTTGCGGCTGCGCTTCGACAATGCGCCGCACCGCTTCGGGAATCTGCGCCGCCTGTGCGCTGCTGGTGCTGTAGCTGACCCCCAGCGTGAACTCGATGCGCCGCGTGCTCATGCGTTTGTAGTTCTTCAACGAGTCTTTCAGCAAACCGGTATTCGACACCACGATCTGCTCGCCACTGGCGCTGCGCAGGCGCGTGGTCTTCAAGCCCACGTGCTCCACCGTGCCGGCCACATTGCCAGTGGCCACCGCGTCGCCCACCTCAAAAGGCTTGTCCAGCGCGATGGAAACCGAAGCGAACAGGTCGCCCAAAATATTCTGCGCGGCCAAGGCCACGGCGATACCGCCAATGCCCAAGCTGGCCACAAAAGCGGTGATGTTGAACCCCAGGTTGGACATGACGGCCAGCGCCACCACAGCCCACATGGCCGTTTGCAGGGCCCAGCCAATCAGCGTGGCCGAGACCGTGGCCGGCGGCGGCGTCCCAATCGACGGTAACCTGTGCAAGCCCGCTTGTTTGAGCATGTAGAACTGCACCCACAACTGAATCATGCGCGCGCCCCACAGCGCGAGCTGCAAGGCCACGGTCACAAACCAAAGCTGCGACACGCGGCCTTCCCAGCGGTCGGGCAAAACCAGCAGGTGCAGGCCGATCAACACCGCGCCGGCCACCAATAGCCAATGCCGCGTGGCGTCCAGCGTTTGCGCCAACACCGGGCGAATCGCCGAGCCGGCATGCATTGCGGCGGCATGCGAGGCTTCGTCCTCTTCTGTCGAGGCTATGGGGGCAGACCGAGGCGCAAGCCGGTCACGCGCCAAGCGCAGTGCCAGCGTCATGACACCATAGGCCACCAGGGCACTGACCAAGGCCACACACCATTGCTGCAGGCTGTTGTTCAGAAAGGTGGTGTCGCGTAATAGGTTGAGTAGATTTTCAAAAAGCATGCTTTTTTATAACGCGTGACCCACGCGCGAGCTATCGGCTCAAAAGGCGCGTGCTTGTCAGACAAAGACTACAAGGGTTGAAGAACATCGAAACATGGAGAACCGCTCGACCTTGTATTCAAGATCTCAGCCGATCTGCCGATAACGTTCATAACGTTCGCAAACGGTTGCGGTACCGCAGCCATGCCTTGGATAAAACTAAAACGGGAGACGCTTCACCGCATGACCAGCCTCAACAACGTGACCATTGCGAGCTCTGGCTTGTTGACCAACCCGTCCGGCAGTCGCAATACGGCCACAGCGCTGCAGAGCGACTCATCAGCGCTGGCTGAAAACGCCGCGCCCTCGACCTCGACTCAAGTAACGTTGGGCAATATGCCCGCCACGGCTCTCAACGCGGTCTATACCAAGCCTGCAGCGGTAGAGACCACCCGAGCCTGGGCCACTGATACGAAAGACGACATCAGCACGTTGATGGCACGCAACCGCGACAGAGCGCCAGTAGGCAGTTTGGCTGAGCAGTGGCGCGGCCTGGGTGGTGCGCTGTTATCGCAACTGTCCACCACGGGCACCGGCTACCGCCAGGCCATGGTCGACTACGTTACCGCACAAGGGACCGAGCGCACCCAAGCCATGGACGCCCTGGCCCACAGCGGTGTGGAAAACGGCGCGGCCACCGTCAGTCTGAAAATCAAAACACGCTCCGGGCAAAACGTTGAATTGAAGATTTTGGTGAACACCGGTGCCAGCGGTGGCAACCGGGGCATTCAAGTCGAAGTCACCAGTTCGGGCAAGCTGAGCGACAGCGAACGCAAAGCCTTGGCCGATTTGGCAGAAGGCTTTGACCAGGCCCTGGAAGGCTTGGGCCAATCCGGCAAGCTCAAGATGGACTTGTCCAAGCTGATGGACTACGACCGTAGCGCGCTGGCCAGCGTCGACATGAACGTCAAAAACCCCAAGGCAGACCAAGCCTTGTCGACTTTCTCGCTGCACCTGGGCGATGACCAAAAGACGCTGGCGTTCAAAGGCGCGCTGGGCGACATTGCGATGAACGTCGACAACGCCCTGCCCTTTGGCCCCGGCGCGAGCAGTGCGTCGCAACGCCAAACGGCCATCAACGCGCAACTGCAGAAGTTCGATGCCGCAGCCGGGCGCAGCCATGCCGACGCGAAGCTGGTCGCACTGTTCAAAGACGTTTTCTCGCAAATGCATTCCGCGCCGGCCGACGGCGCCACACCGCAGGCGAGCGCCTTGACGCCAGCGCTGACACTGCAGGTGCAGCCCTTGCTGAGCGGGCTGGCCGACTTTCAAGCCAGCTTCGGCGGGGACTTCGAGAAGACCAACGATCGAGGCTTCATCAACGAAATCGGCCGTGCCGACTACCAGTTGAGCCAGACCACCACCGTCAAGCACAACAGCCACACGGGTGATGCGTCGATCACGCAAACCCAGAGCGAGAAGCTCGACGCCCACTACCTCAAGGCACGCTCGAACGGCATGCTGGACACCGGCAGCGGCAACTACGACATCCACAAAATCAGCGACCAGAGCACCAGCACGACCTTGATCGAAACCGCTGAGAAGAAGTTGGTCAGAGCCGTCAGAGACACCGAACAGCACCAGTTGGAAACGCGGCAAAAGCTGGTGAAGTTCCGCGTGGTTGAAGAAAGCAGCACACCGCTGGAGAAGCGGCTTCAGGAAGTGTTGTGGTAGCCGTTGCACAGTAAACGCCAACCATTGAGCAGATGGTCTTGATCCGTTCCATCACGACGCAATTCAATTTCGCACTCGTTGTAACCACATGTTAATTACCTAGTAACATGTCAGAAAATTAATAGCGAAAACGCATCGCGTTCATCGCACCGGGTGGTCAACCCAAGGTTGACCAAGACACCCGATATCAAAAAGGGAAATTTTGACTTTTTTCTTACGGTCCGTCATGGCCGGTGTGCTGTTCCTGCACGCCTTTTTTACGCCCATCCATTCACAAGCCCAAGAAACCCAAGTCACATTGGCCGGCCTCGCATTTTCAGGCGATGCCGCAAGCCTGGACCAAAGGTTCCCTTACTCTCGTGCATACGAGAAGCACTTGGCGCAAACCGGCAACCTCGCGTTCGCGCGCATCCAGGCCAACATCAACGCAGTGCCGCCGCGCCACTTCAAGCTGGCGGCAGGCATGCTAGAAGAGCTGAAGGGGCGAGACCAAGCCATCGTCACCTCGCTGGTGGTGAATTCGGAAACCGTATCGGTTGAGAACTTCGGCAACCTGCGCAAACTGTTTGTGCTGGTTCGGGCACAGGCGCTGTTTTTCGACTTCAAGACCATGACCGTGATCCGGTCGTACCCGTTGAGCTTTGCGTATATCGACGTCTTCGACCGGGATCCCACTTCGGCAGAAATCTTGACGCGGGTGCAGTCGGTTTACGAAGGTGCGGCCAGCAAGCCCGGCATCTTCGCGCGCTACGCCAACGTGCTCGCCAATGCGACCATTCCCACGCAAGTGCCGCGCCTGCTGAAGGTCACCAAGGTCACGCTGGACCCCAGCGTCATGGGCAGTTTGCCAACCTACTTGAAGAGCGAACCTGGCATGGCCGAAACATGGGCAGCCGACATGGTGAGCGAGGCCATTTCCACACGCGCAGGCGTGCCGTTGATTCCGTTCACACAAGGCTATGCTGTGGGCGGCGTGTTCCCGATGCGCGTGGCAGACGGCACCGTCTTCAGCTTGAAACTACCCGAGCCCGACTACGCCATCTCGGTCGATCTCACGGGCATCAAGAAGGTCAAGTTCGGCTCGGTAGCAGCCGGCGATAGCTTTGTCTATGGCACCTACGCCACCGTGAAGATTGAACAACCCTTGATGGGCACGGCCTATCTCAACACGGCTTTGAAAAACGGCGAGACCAAGGTCGTGCCAGCAACGCAAACCTATGTTGACGACTTCCCCGCTTTCTACGACTCGTGGAACGGGTTGTTCACGCGGCTGGCCACGGCGGTGTCCACCAAAGAGATGGGCTGGGTCAAAGCCGCTGCTGCGGCTCCAGACATCGAAGCACAGATTCTGAAAACCAACCTCCTTATTTCCCAATGCAAATAGCGCGTTTCATCATCGCGGTCGTTTTGGCGTGTGTCGCCGTCTCGTCCATGGCACAAGTTCAACAAGCACGCGGCAAGGCCTCGGTGACCTACCAAGGCAAAGCCGCCTCGGCTGACGACAAGGCCAAAGCCACGCAGGCCGCGCAGCTCAAGGCCGTTGAGTACTACTACGCTGAAGCTGGCGAGTCCGAGAGCGAAAACTTTGACGCCGTGCGCGAGAAGATTCTGGCGAACCCAGACCGCTACATTCTGGAATCCACCGTCCTCGGCGAAGAAGACACACCAGACAAGCGCCAATACACCGTAGCCGTGCGCGTCTCGCTGAACGTCGCGAATCTACGCAATTTGGTGAAGTCGAACTCAGCAGTGGCCAAAGCCGGTGCTGCAGAAAAGTCTCAGTTGGTGTTCGTCTTCGTTTCGCGCGAAGTGGCCTCGGTAAAGTCGTTTGACGATCGGGTCTATAAGCGCGTCGACCAATCCGTCACCGTGAACGCGCAAGGCTCAAGCTCCAACAAGGGCTCCGAAGGAGAGTCGGTCCGTGGTAACCAAGTCAGCACCAACGAATCCACCTCGGCAAAGGCCGATTTCTCAGCCAACCGCACGCGCACCATTGAAACCGGTGGCAGTACTGTCCAACGCGCCAGCGAAGCCGCCTATCGCCTGTACCCCAGCGCCAATTTGAACGTGGTGTTTACCGGTATGTTCGCGCGCGCCGGCTTTGAAGTCATCGAAGCCGGAATGGCTGAGCCAGCCACCGGCGGACGTTTCTCGGTCGCAAAGGTGGAAGAAGACTATCAAACCGGCAACGATCTGAAGTCTGCCACGCTGCAATCGATTGCCGCCGGCATGCGCACTGCTGGCGTGCCCTACGTCGCACTCGGCACGCTGGACATCAGCGCCCCAGGCAAGGACCCTGCCACCGGCTTGGTGCGAGTGGGTGTGACCGTGAATGCCAAGGTCTACAACGTTGCCAAAGCCATTCCCTCGACCCAAGCTGCGGTCGGCCCGGTGCAATACGCAGGCGTGGGACCAGACGAAGACTCGGCCCGTGGCAACGCATTGAAGCTAGCCGCCAACACGGCCGCGCGCGAACTCACCAGCCAATTGACCGCCAAGGGCATCCAGTAAAGCTGGCTTGCCTTTCGCCTACATATCTCATTCTCTAAGCCTCTTTTGAAAGACAAAACAATGCACAAGCTCCAGACCGTCATCGCATCCACCCTCTTCGCCCTGGGCGTCAGCACGGCAGCACAAGCGCAGTTCGGCATGCCCGCCATTCCCGGCGTAAAGAGCCTGAGCGGATCGGGCAACGCAGCGCCAGCGGGCGACCTCACCGGTCAACAAGATGCATTGGTGCGCGGCTATGTGGCCGCAAACAAAGACGTGCTCAACGCCAACAGCTTGATGGCCGACGCTCTGGGCTTGAAGACCGCTGCGGCCACATCTGCCGCCACCTCAGCTTCGCTGACCGAAGGTGCGACCAAAGACGCACTCGAAGAGTCGAACAAAGCGGTTGCCGCATCGACCAGCGCCGTGGCCGCAGAGATGGCGAAGAAGCCCGTGTTGGATGCCAACGCCAAAGCCCTGTATGGTAAAGGCCTGGTGCTTTTGGCTACCGGTGTTGCCAAATTCACGGGTGTTGGCAAGAACGTTTCGGCCATGGGCTCCAGCCTCAAGACAGCATCGCCACTGCAACTGCCGAAGTTGCAGTCAGCCGTCTACGTCGTCTCGAACTTTCCTGACTCGATGGGCAATGTGACCGGTGCCTTGAAGAACGCAGTCTCGTTCGCACAAAGCCAAGACATTCCTGTGCCCGCCGACGCCAACGCCGCCCTCAGCGCCCTTTGATATCGACTAACACCCACATGCGTCAACTCCTCTGTTTGACGGCTGTTGCGGCAGCCGTTCTCTTGGCTGCCTGCAATAAGGCCGAACCTGAAAAAGCGGCGGCTGCGCCAGCAAACGTCTCGGCGCCCGTGCTCGATGTGGGTAAGGTCGCAAACGTGCTGGTTACCGCACAAGGCTTTGGCACCTCTCCAGGTGAAGCCGTTGCAGAGGCCATGAAGCTGGCCATTTTGCAAGTCAATGGCGCAGCCGTTGAAACCACCAGCGTGAACGTCAAGTACGGTCTTGACGTCAGCCTCAACCGCGACTCGGCCTCGTTGCGCGCTAACGAATTCGCTGAAGCCGTGACACAGCGCTCGGGCGGCGTGATCCAGAACTTCAAGCTGGTGGAATTGAAGGAGCCCGGCGTCCTGGGCGGCAAACAGTTCAAAGCCACCATCGAAGCCCAGATCGCCAAGTTCCAGGCGTCTGCAGAGATGCAGAAAATCAAGCTGGTGATTGGGAAAATTCGCTTCGATAGTGCCACCTTGCCCATGGGGGACCGCTCGGTGTCTTCGGCAGAAGTCGGCGCCACCTTACGGCAGCGCATCAGCGACGCCTTGGTGCAGACCGGCCGCTTCGCCGTGCTGGACCGCGAGTTGAGCGCCGACATCCAGGGCGAGCTCGATATGATTTCGTCCGGCCAAGCGCCCAGTGCTGAACTCGCCAAGCTGTCTCAAGCGGCCAGCGCAGACATCGTGTGGAGCGGCCGCGTCAGCACGTTGGCGTACAACAAACACGCGCACCAGTTGAAGACAAGTGACCGCGAGTTGGTCAGCTACTCTGGCGGATGGGCGCTCACTGAAAAACTGGTGAACGTGGCTACACGCCAAGTGATGACATCGGACTCGTTGCGCGGTAGCGCGCCTTCTACCGAAGCCACCACGCTGGGGCGCGGCGTGGACGGCGGCAAAGTGCTTGAAGACATGAGCACCGACATGGTCAACCAGGTCGTCAACTCGGTTCTGCGCCGCACGTTCCCGGTCACTGTAGTGTCCAGAGACGGTACCAGCGTGGTGTTAAGCCAAGGTGGTCAAGCACTCAAAGAAGGCGCACGTTACGCGATGGTCTCCATGGGTGCCGAAATGAAAGACCCGCAAACGGGTCAAAGCTTGGGCCGTGTTGAATCACCTTGCTGCGAATTGGTCATCGAACACGTCACGGCAAATTTGTCCTACGGCAGGCTAGAAAACGTGCGCTCAAACCTGGAGCAACTTCCGGTGGGTGGCCTGCAATTGCGAGATGAGCTCAAAGGGGCTGCAACGGCCAAGACCGCAGTAGCCACGGGTTCTACCGAAGCGGCTGCAGCAGTTGTCACCGCGGCACCACGCCAGCCTCAGCCGCGCCCTGCGGCGGCGCCCGTCACCGCACCTGCGACGGCACCTGCCGCTACGCAGAAAACCGACGACAAGTGGTAGAGCGATGAGAAAGTCTCTACCCACTGTTCAATGCCCGAGCAGAGCGTAGAGACAAACGCTGCGGCGCAGCGCAGCCATCATTTTCTGGCGATGCCGTTTAACCGGCTAAGACCTTGTCCACGATGTAATGCAGTTCCACCATGCCAGTCCCGATCTGGCGCACTGAATCCAGCTTCAGCACCGGGCTGAGCACGCGCCGCGGGAACAGCGGTTTGCCTTGGCCCAAGATGGCGGAGCCGACTTGGAAGATGAATTCATCCAGCAGGCCCGCATCGTAGAACTGGCCCGCGAGGTCACCGCCGCCCACGATCCAGATGTTCTTTTCGCCCGCCGCCGCGCGCATGTTGGCGTGGATGGGCCGTACATCACCTTGAACGAAACGAATGTCGGCGCCTGCAATGCTGGGCAGTGTACGGCTCGTGAAAATCCACACCGGCTGGGTATAGGGCCACGGAGAGCCCACTTCGGCGGCCACCGTGTCGGCATGGCGCAGCATCCACTCGTAGGTGGAGGAGCCCATGGCCAACGCGCCCACCTCGGCAATGAACGCGGGGTAGCTCGAGTTGTTCAGATCGCCCAGCGGAAACAACCACTCGATCGAGTCGTCTTCGGTGGCAATGAAACCATCCAGGCTGGTGGCGGTGAAGTACTGCGTTTTCATGCTGGAATTTTAGAGAACTTGGCGCAACACCATGTGCAAACCGAGCAGCCCCAGTCCGATGAAAAAGCACAGGCGAAAACGCGCCGGTGACAATCGACTGCGCAGCACTTGCCCCAGCGCCATGCCGCCTACCGCTGGCAACAACATCAGCAGCGAGGTTGCGGCATCGGCAGTGGTGAAGCCCGCGTGGGAAGACAAGCCTGCGGCCAGCGCCAGGGTCGAGACGCTGAACGATAAACCCATGGCCTGCATCAGCTCATCGCGCGGCAAACCCAGGGCTTGCAGGTACGGCACGGCCGGCACCACAAACACGCCAGTGGCGGCAGTCACCAGACCGGTGAGCGCACCCACGCAAGGCCCCAGCCATTGTTCAACGCGGGGCGACACTCTCACCTGCGCGCCTGCCAAGCCCCAGGCGGCGTAAGCCATAAGGGCCACGCCCAACGCGACCGAAGCCCAGGCGCCCGATGGCTCGCCCCACCACCATGCTCCCGCCAAGGTGCCCAACACCACGCCGATTTGCATGGGGGCCAGGCGCCACAACAAGGGCCGCAGCGTGGCCCAGCGACCCAGTTGCCACAGGTTGGTGATGAGTGATGGCGCAATCAACAGCGCAGCCGCTTGGGTGGGTGGCATGGCCAAGGCCAGCAGCCCCATGGCCACGGTGGGCAAACCCAGGCCCACCACGCCTTTGACCAAGCCCGCCAGGACGAAGACGGCGGCAGCGAGCCATAAGAGTTGAGACGGAAATTGAGGGAGAAGCATGGATGGCGTGCTGGGTGATGCAAGCCGCCATCGTAAGGACTGCCTTGCCGCATGAAAATGCGGCATTGGCGAACCCAGGCTCAGGCCATGCCTGAGCCAGTTTGAAACTCAACCCGCACGCAAACCTGCGGCCACCACCCCAGCAATACAGATGGCCTCATCTTCATCACCCGTGCCACCACTGGCGCCCACCGCGCCCAGCGTGCGGCCTTCGGCATCCTGGATCAACACCGCGCCGGTTTGCGGCAAGAACTTGCCCTCGGCCGTGGCAGCCAGCGACAGGAAGAAGTTGGGGTTGTCTTTGGCGCGCTGGCCCAACACGCGGCTGGAAGCGCCCATGCCCACTGCTCCCCAGGCCTTGCCACGCGCCACGTCAAAGCGGAACATGCTGGCGCCGTCTTCACGTGCAAAGGCTTTGAGGTGGCCGGCTTCGTCGAGCACGGCCACCGCCATGGGCTTGTAGCCCGAGGTTTTGGACTGCGCCAGCGCGGCGCTGATGATGGTTTGGGCTTGCGCCAGGGTCAGAGTGGTCATGTAAGTGATCCAGAAGTGAAGTTGAAAATGCGGTAGCGGCTATGTTGGCAATTGTGATTGCGACAAGCCATCAAAGCCAAATTTGTTCATGCTGCCAAAGTTCGGCCCGGCCGGGTGCGGCGTGAAGCGGGTGCGGCAGTCCAGCACCGCAGGCAGGCCGGACGCCAGCGCGCGCGCCAAGGCGGGTGCCACGTCTTCAGGCTGCGTCACGGTCTCGCCAAAACAGCCAAAGCCGCGTGCTATTGCCCCGTAGTCGCTGCCCGCCAAACTGGTGGCAAACTCAAAGCCAAGTTGAGATTTTTGCCCCGCGCGGATGATGCCCCAGGCCTCGTTGTTGTGGATCAGCGTGACCACGGGCAAGCCGTAGCGACGGGCCGTGTCCAGTTCGTTCAGCGTGAAGCCAAACGAGCCGTCACCGGTGATGTTGAACACCGGCCGGCCAGGGTGTTGTGCCTGCAGCGCCAAGGCGTAAGGCAAACCAAAACCCAGGTGACTCATGCCGGGCTCATGAAAGCGTGTGCGTACGTTTTGCACGCGTGTGACGTCGTTGCTCCAGAAGCTGGTGTGGCCGCCGTCAAACACCGCCAACGCATCACTAGGCATGGCAGCGGCAATAGCGCGGGCCAGCACGGCCGGGTGCATCACCGGGTCGCCGTCTTGGCCCAATGCAGTCAGGCGGGCTTCGTAGTCCACACGCACGGCACGGGCGCTGGGCAGCCAGTTGGGGTCAACAGAAATTGACGCGCCGGTGGACAACGCGGCCAACAAATCTTGCACCGCCAAGCCCGCATCGGCTTGCATCGCCACAGTGTGCAGCGCCGGGTGGCCCAGCGCGCTGGGGTCGATGTTAATGTTGATGTGTTGGTGCTGTGGCCGTGTGAATGGGCCCTGCACATCCCACATCCACGACGAATAACGGCAGCCGATGCTCAGCACCACGTCCGCTTTGGCGAAGGCTTGGCGCACGGCATCGCCTGAGATCAAACCGCCTTGGCCAATGGCGTGCGGGCTGTCGCTGGGCACCACGCCCAAGGCCATTTGCGTGGGCACCACCGGCGCGCGCAGCAAGGCAGCCAGCGCACGCACGGCCTCTGCTGCGCCACTGGTGACCACGCCGCCGCCCGCCACGATCAACGGGCGCCGCGCCTGGCGCAACAGCGCTACTGCGTCTTGCACCAGCGCATCGGCCGGGCGCGGGCCCAAGGTGGCGCGGTAGCGCGTGGGCGGAACATCAAACTCGTCATCGGCAAACGTGCAGGTGGCCGACAACACGTCTTGTGGAATGTCCAGATGCACGGGCCCCGGGCGGCCGGATAAGGCTTCGCGGAAGGCGCGGCGCGCCAGCTCCGGAATGCGGCGCGGGTCGTGCACCACGGCGTTCCATTTGGTGATGGGCGCCAGCACGGCGCGTGTGTCCAAGTCCATGAACATGCCGCTGTGCGGGTAGGCGGCGGCGCGGTGCTGGTTGGTGGTGATGGCCAGCAACGGCAAGTTGTTGTTGAAAGCCACGCCCACGCCCGAGGCAAGGTTCAAACCGCCCGGCCCCATTTCACCCAAGGCCACGGCCATGCGGCCCGAGCCCGCGTGCACGGCGGCAGCCATCATGGGCCCGGCAGCTTCGTGGCGCACACCGATGAAGCGTATGCTTTGCTGTTGAGACAAGGCATGCATCAACGGCGCCAGCTTGCCACCCACAATGCCAAACGCAAAGGGCACGCCCTCGCCGGCCAACACTTTCACCAGCGCCTGGGCGCCTGTCATCTCCCCAGTCCGTTCCAGCACGAAATCAGTCCTCCGCAGTGAAACCGGTGGCGCGCACCAGCGGCGCCCAACGGTCGAAGTCGGCCTTCACCACACGCGCAAACTCTTCTGGCGTTTGGTGAAAAGGCTGCAAGCCAAAACCGGCCAACGCGGCCACGTAATCGGGCGCCTGCAGTGCTTCGCGCACCTGGGTGTTGAGCTGGCGCACAGTGTCTTGCGGCGTGCGCGCAGGCATAAACCAGCCCAGCCATTCCTGGATGGCAATGTCTTTGAAACCCTGCTCGGCCAGCGTGGGAACATCAGGCAAAAACGGTGAGCGCTGCGCGCTGGTCACGCCCAGCGAGCGCAGCTTGCCGGCCTTGATATACGACATCACTTCGCCAATGACGTTGAAGCTCACCGGCACCTGTCCGCCGAGCACGTCGTTCAGCAGCGGCGCGCCGCCACGGTAGGCCACACTGGTCATGTCGATGCCCGCGGCCTTTTGCAGCAGCATGCCGGCAAAGTGCAAGGCCGAACCAGCGGCGGGAATGCCGTAGTTGGCTTGTTTGGGGTTGGCGCGCGCCCACTTGATGTAGTCGGCCACGGTCTTCACTTCTGCGGGCACGCCGGGGCCAGCGGTGAAAGAGAACGCGTAGGTCACGGCCGAGGTCACAGGCACAAAATCGACCAGCGGGTCGTAGTTGAGCTTCTTGTAAATGTGCGGGTACAGCACCATCGGTGAACTCGGAATTTGCAGGATGGTCAGTCCATCGGGTGCGGCGCGTTTCACGTACTCCACAGCGATGCGGCCACCCGCGCCGGTGCGGTTATCGGCCAGCACGGCGTTGGCGTAGCGGCCGCGCAGTTTTTCGGCAATGGGCCGCGCCACGTTGTCGCCCATGCCCCCGGCCGGGAAGCCGGAAACGATGGTGGCATTGCCATTCAATAAGCTGGGTTGTGCTTGGGCCAGGCCCGGCAAGTTCAAACCACCCGCTGCAGACAGGCACACCCCGCCTCGCAGCACATCACGCCGATTCCACATGTCTTGTCTCCTGGTTGTTTTAAACAATCTGCCGCGATGTTAGGCACACCTATGGCAAACCGCCATGGACGAAAGAAACAGCGGCATGTAGATTTCCGGCATCCGCTTCATCTTTACGCTCTGCCGTTCCCAGACCATGGCCGCCTCCCCCTTGCTCGTTGTCCCGTTCTCTGAAGTCCAGCATTACCAGCCAGACGATTGCCTGCATTACGAGTCGATTGGTGTGCGCGGCCAAGAGCACCACTGGACGATTCCGGCGCACCGCCACGAAGGCCTGCACCAGTTCCAACTGCTGACGCAAGGCGCCATGCAGGGCACGTTGGACGGCGTGCAACACGTGCTGCGCGCACCCGTGGCGCTGCTGGTGGCCCCCGGCACGGTGCATGGTTTTGTGTATGAACCGCACAGCGCGGGCTGCCAGGTCACGGTGCCGAGCACAGCGTTGCGCCAGTTGACCGCACACGCGCCTGCGCTGGCGCAACGGCTGCAGCAAACGCTGGTGCTAGGCGGAGCTTCTGAGCCGGCAGACTTGTCAGCAGGCCAGCGCTTGTTTGACATGCTGGGCGATGAATTCCAGCAAACCCGCGTGGGCCGTGCCGAAGCGCTGCAGTCGTGGGTGTTGCTGCTCGCCTTGTGGTTTGTGCGGCACGAAGGTGCGGGTACGGAGGCGGCACCGCGCCAATCACAACGCGATGCCTTGCTTCAGCGTTACCTGGCCTTGGTGGAACACCACTTCAGGGTTTCGAAACCGCTGGGTTTCTACGCCGAAGCCTTAGGTGTAACCGCCGACCATTTGAGCCGCGTGTGCCGCAACCTCAGCGGCCAAAGCGCGCTCGAATTGCTACACGAACGCCAGGTGCTGGAAGCGCGCCGCCTGCTGGCCTACACCCAGGCTTCGGTCACCACCATTGCCGAGCAGTTGGGGTTTCAAGACACGGCCTACTTCAGCCGCTTCTTCAAAGCCGCACAAGGCTGTGCACCGTCAGATTACCGGCGCGGCGTGGTGGAAGGTTTGTTGGGCGTACCGCAACGCGAAGCCACCGACAAAGCGGCAGACACCCATGCATCTTGACCTGACCGACCTGCGGCTGTTTGTGCACGTGGTGGAGGCCGGCACCTTGACCGGCGGCGCGACGGCCACCCACATGACCCTGGCCTCGGCCAGCGAACGCATTCGCGGCATGGAAGACTCGCTGGGCACACCCCTGCTGGTGCGTGCGCCACGCGGCGTGTCGCCCACGCCCGCCGGCCACACCTTGCTGCAGCACGCGCGGCGCATGTTGCAGCAGTTGGCGCAGTTGCAGGGCGACATGGGCGACTACGGACATGGCATCAAGGGACATATCAAGCTGCTGTGCAACACCTCGGCTTTGAGTGAACACTTGCCTGAAGTGCTCGCCGATTTTTTGACGCAGCAGCCCGGCATCACTATCGACCTGGAAGAGCGCGCCAGTGTGGACATCGTCGATGCCTTGCGCCGCGAGGTGTGCGACATCGGCATCGTGTCGGACGCGGTGGATCTGGTGGGGCTGGAAACGCACGTGTTCCGCCCCGATCCGCTGGTGCTGGTGGTGCCACAAGACCATGCGCTGGCGCAACACAAAAGCATCAGCCTGGCCGATGTGCTGGACGAATCCTTTGTGGGCTTGACGGATGGCAGCGCCTTCCACGAACACATCGCCCAACAAGCGCGTCGCCTGGGCAAACGGCTGCACTACCGCATTCGCCTGGGCAACTTTGAATCGGTGTGCCGCATGGTGGGCCACGGCATTGGCGTGGGCATCGTGCCGCTGGCGGTCGCCAAGCGTTGTGGCCATGCGGCCGGGGTCAAGAGCCTTGTGTTGACCGATGCGTGGGCGCAGCGGCAATTGATGGTGTGTGTGCGGCAACTGAGCGCCCTGCCCGCGCATGCACAGCAGTTGGTGCAACAGCTTGTGCCGCAGAAACTTACAACAACGCAATCCCCTTCAAGCTCAAAAAGCAGCTCTCGCGCATGATGACCACGAAGTCGGCCAGATAACCTAGCCCGGCAGCGTCGCCGACCCTGGGGGCGCTGGCCGCGTACAACCGCCCCGTGAGACCCTGCGCGCCAATGGGGCGCGCGCTCACGTAGCCACGGTCCAGATAGCCTTGCACGGCCCACAGCGGCAGCGCACATAGGCCGCGCCCGCTGGCCACCAGTTGCAGCATGCCCACGGTCAGCTCGGTGGTGCGGCGCGCGGGACGCACGCCGGCGGGCTCCAGTACCTGGCGGATCACGTCGAGCATTTCGTCAGGCACCGGGTAGGTGATCAGCGTTTGGTCGGCAAAGTCGGCAGCGGTCAAAAACGCCTTGGCGGTGAGCGCGTGGTTGTTGGCCAGCAGTGCGCGAATCTCAAAGCTGAACAACGGGTGAAAGTCCACCGTCTCGGCCGGGTCGAGGTCGGAGACGATGGCGATGTCGGCACGGTCCTGGTGGATCAGCCCAATCGGGTCGGCGTGGAAGCCGGAGACGATGTCCAGCTCTACTTCGGGCCAGCGCTGGCGAAACGCATCCATCGCGGGCATCAGCCAGTCAAAACAGGTGTGGCATTCCACGGCGATGCGCAATTGGCCGCTGCGGCCCTGGGCCAGGCGCGTGATGTCGCGCTCGGCCTCGGCCACCTGGGGCAACAACTGGTCGGCCAGCGCCAGCAAGCGTTGCCCGGCAGCGCTGAACTGCGGCGGCACCGACTTACGCTCGAACAGCGCGGCGCCGTAGCGGTCTTCCAGCAGTTTGACCTGATGCGACAGCGCCGACTGTGTGAGGTTGAGCAGTTGCGCCGCACGCACTAGGCTGCCGGTGTCGCGCAGCGCGGCCAGGGTGCGCAGGTGGCGGATTTCCAGCGGCGATTGCGCAAAGCCTGGTCCAGTTGCCGGTTCAATCATTATTAATTTTCAAGTTGAAGAACAAAAACTTTCGTTTGAATAATAAACCAGCTTCCGCGACCATTCGGCCACTTTCAAACAGTGAACGGAATTCAACGTGACGACCCTTTCTTCAACCGTGCATTCGGTAAAACAAGTTCTCTCCCACACCCTGGGCTTTCCGCGCATGGGCGCGCACCGCGAACTGAAGTTCGCACTCGAAAGCTACTGGGCCGGTCGCAGCAGCGCCGAGGGGCTGGAGACCACAGGCGCCAAGTTGCGCGCCCAACACTGGGCCGAACAACGCGCGGCAGGGCTGGACTTTGTGACCGTGGGCGACTTCGCTTTTTACGACCACGTGGCCAACCACATGCAACTGCTGGGCTGCGAGCCCGCGCGTTTTGGCTTTACCGGCGCCGAGCCCGGCCTGGCTCGCTACTTCGCCATGGCGCGCGGCGTACAAGCCACTGCACACGATCAGCATGGTGAAGCCTGCGGCCATGGCTGCCAACACCACAACACTTCGGCCGGCGAACCCGCGCTGGAAATGACCAAGTGGTTCGACACCAACTACCACTACCTGGTGCCCGAGTTCACCGCGCAAACGCGCTTCCAGTTGCAAAGCGAACGTTTGTTTGAAGAAGTGGCCGAAGCCCAGCGTGCGGGCCATCCGGTCAAGGTTGTGCTGCTCGGCCCCTTGAGTTTTCTGTGGCTGGGCAAAGAGAAAGAGCTGGGCTTCAACCGCATCAACCTGTTGGACCAACTGCTGCCGGTGTATGCCCAAATCCTCGCACGCCTGAAGGCGCAGGGCGTCACCTGGGTGCAAATCGACGAGCCGATTATGGGTCTGGACTTGCCCGACCTGTGGCGCCACGCCTTCGAGCCCAGCTACTGGCAATTGGCACGCAGCGCACCGCAGTTGCTGCTGGCCACCTACTTCTCGCCACTGCAGGAAAACCTGCGCCTGGCGTGCCAGTTGCCCGTGGCCGGCTTGCATGTGGATGCCGTGCGTGCGCCCGACGAACTGGTGGGCGTGTGCGACTGGTTGCCCGCGCACAAGGTGCTGTCGATCGGCATGGTGGACGGCCGCAACATCTGGCGCACCGACCTGGACGCCGCACTCGAACGCCTGCGCCCCATCACCGAAAAGCACCGCGGCGCCTTGTGGATTGCGCCGTCGTGCTCTCTTTTGCACGTGCCTTACAGCCTGCGTGCTGAAGACAAACTGGATGCCGACATCCAATCGTGGCTGGCTTTCGCCGTTGAAAAGCTGGCCGAATTGCGTACGCTGAAAGCCGTGCTGAACGGCAATGAAGCAGACGTACAAGACGCGTTGCATCAAGCCCGCACGGCCTACGCCGCACGCCGCAACAGCCCGCGTGTGCACCGCGCCGAAGTGGGCCAGCGTCTGGCCAACCGCCAGCCCCTGGACGACCAACGCCACGCCCCGTTTGCCGAGCGCCAGTTGCTGCAACGCGCGCGCTTTCAACTGCCGCCTCTGCCCACCACCACCATAGGCTCGTTTCCGCAAACCGCCAACATCCGCGCCGCGCGGGCCGCTTTCAAGCGTGGCCAGCTCGATGCCGCGCACTACCAGGCCACCATGGAGGCAGAGATTGAGCTGGCCGTGCGCAAGCAGGAAAGCATTGGCCTGGACGTGCTGGTGCACGGTGAGGCCGAGCGCAATGACATGGTCGAATACTTTGGCGAACAGCTCGACGGTTTTGCCTTCACCACCAATGGCTGGGTACAAAGCTACGGTTCACGTTGTGTGAAGCCGCCGGTGATTTTTGGCGACGTGTCGCGCCCCAAGGCCATGACGGTGGACTGGACGCGCTTTGCGCAGAGCCTCACCACACGCCCCATGAAGGGCATGCTCACCGGCCCGGTGACCATTCTGCAATGGTCGTTTGTGCGCGACGACCAAGCGCGCAGCACCACCACCGAACAAATCGCTTGGGCCATACGCGACGAAGTGGTGGACCTGGAGCGCGCCCACATCGGCATCATCCAGATCGACGAGCCAGCCATCCGCGAAGGTTTGCCGCTGCGCCGTGCGGGCTGGAAGCCGTATCTGCAATGGGCCACACGCGCCTTCCGCATCAGCGCCAGTGGCGTGTTGAACACCACCCAAATCCACACCCACATGTGCTACAGCGAGTTCAACGACATCCTGCCCGAGATTGCGGCCATGGACGCCGATGTGATCACCATCGAGACCAGCCGCTCGGGCATGGAACTGTTGCGCGGCTTTGGCGACTTCAAATACCCCAACGAGATTGGCCCCGGCGTGTACGACATCCACTCGCCACGCGTGCCGGCGGTAGATGAAATGCGCCACTTGCTGCAAAAGGCCGCCAGCGTGATCCCGACCGCCAACCTGTGGATCAACCCTGACTGCGGCCTGAAGACGCGCGCCTGGCCCGAGACCGAAGCGGCGCTACGCAACATGGTGCACGCCGCACAGTTGGTGCGCGCCGAGTTAACCTAGCAGCGTAAAGGGCGACACCGCGCGAAGCGGTTCAGCCGAGCGATCCCAGCGCTTGCTCAGCGATCACTTTGGCGGCTTCTAGCGCGGCCTCTTCGCTGGCGTAAGGCCCGCCTGCTGGTTGCTCGATGTCGTCCACGTCCACCGTTTCCAGATCGATGGTATCGATCTCAAAGTGCTGCGTCTGGCGCAGCGTTACGGTGACCTCGTCACCGCTATCGAGCGTCACACTGCGCGAAAAGAATCTACCTGGAGTTGTGGTGACCATATGCATCGTCATGATTTTTTTGGAGGCCGAGTATCACCCAATTCGCGAGCAGGCTTCAAGACGATAGCAACCGGGTCTTTTTCATGTAAGTAAAGACCGCGTTTTGGCGGAACCATACCGCTTGCAGGGTTGTCGGACAGATGACTTTGAAGTCGCCAAACGTGCTTTTATGATTTGACGACACTGCCGTTCGCCTGCTCGCAAAACCGGAGACACCTATGTCCATCGAGATGCTTCAAGAGCTTACGAAAGAGCCATTGCCACGGGCCTTTATTGCACCCGAAGAAATCGACCAGATCATGCTTTGCAAAGCCATGGGCTATGTCGACGCACAACTTCCCCTGAACATCCGCGATGGCGGCCCTGCGCGCGTGCTGCGCATCCGCCCTGCGGGTTACCAGGCGCTGGCCATCTACTACCGCGAAAGCCAACGCGCAGATCTGTAAACGGCTACTGGCTGTTGTAGAGCGCATCTGTAAAGCGCAAGGCGTTTTGACCTACAGGGCCATCACGCCTTGGCTGATCGTGGGTGACTGCCAAAAAGCGGATAAACAAACTTCAGACTGGCCGGCACAGTGTCGACTGGCTGTACCTGAAGGAGATACACCCATGATTGCGAATCCTGTTATTTCGTCCGACAAGGTTGAAGGTACCAACGTCTACAACACCGCCGGCGACAAACTCGGCTCTATTGACGACCTGATGATCGACAAGCGTTCGGGTCTGGTGCGTTATGCCGCACTGGAGTTCGGTGGTTTTCTGGGCCTGGGTACCGACCGCTACCCCATTCCCTGGAGCCTTCTGAAGTACGACACCACGCTGGACGGCTACGTGGTGCCGATGGACAAGTCGCAGCTCGAAAATGCACCGCACTATGAGCCCACTGCAACGCCCGACTACACCGACGACTATGGCCGCAAGGTCTACGACCACTACGGCGTGAATTGGATGTAAAAACCGAAGTCCTCTTCGGCAATCAAGTCCAATGACTTTATTCGGCAGGAATATCTGGCTCCACCAACAACGCCAGTTGGGCCAGTGACTCCTGCCAGCCGAGGTAACACATCTCCACCGGAATGACGGATGGAATGCCTTCCTGCACCACCGATAAGTCGGTGCCACACAAGACCGGCTTCAACGTCACCGTGGTCACCATCTCACCCGGCAGATTAGGGTCGTCAAATCGGTCTGTGTAGCGGATCTTTTGCGATGGCACCAACTCTTTGTATTCGCCGCCAAATGAATGGCCCTGGCCTTTTGAAAAGTTGGTGAAGGACATCTTGAAGGTGCCGCCCACCTTGGCATCCATATGGTGGACCTTACAGGTGAAGCCATACGGCGGCAACCACTTGGCCATGGCATCGGCATCCAGAAACGCTTTGTAGACGCGTTCTGGCGGGGCTTTGAACACGCGGTGCAGTTGAACCGTTCCTGTCGTCATCGTCTCGCTCCTTTTTGAGTGGGGATACAGGCGCTCAACACGCCATTTGCCCCTTACTTTCAACGCGCTGTTCGCTTTTTGCAAGCGACAGTGTGTATCTTTAATCTGCGAGCGCGATTTCTGCCATGCGCACAGCGCCTGCCAGTGATCCGGCGCCGGCAATGAAGCGGCCGTTGTGGCAGAACACAGCATCAGCCACACCCGTGACCTCGGCCAGTTCGGCCAAACGCAAGCCGGCCCAGGCTTTGGGCAAGTCTTTGCGTGCTTGAAACGAATGCGGCTCTACCGTCACGACATGCACTTGGTATTGCTGCGCGCTGGAGTCGGGGTAGACCACATACAAGACTTCAGGCATCTCTTTGCTGATCACGTCGCGCCAAGGCAAACCACCACGCGGCATCAGCAGCACTTCGCCACCCAACAGCTTCTCGGCGCCGCGCACCAACTCAGCGCCTTGGTACTTGGCGCGCTGTTGGTTCAATGTGGCGTTGACCAAGGTGCTCATGACCTCCACAGCCTTGCGGAAGCTCGCCAGCGATTGCGCTTCGTCTTGCACTGCGTCGCCACGGCAGTCCCACGTGGTGTTGAACTGCGACATCAAGGCAGACAGGCCAAACAATCCGGGCGCACCGTGCGCCGCGCCGGTATCGGCACGGTCCAGATGCTGCACCAGCTCTTCGTCCAGTGCGTCGGCCACACTCTGCGCCAGTTTGGCATCACCCAGGCTGAAAGTCTTCTCCACCAGGGCCGCGCCGTAAGCTTTCCACACCAGCCCGGCGCTGGCGTAGACCACACCGCTGTCACGTGCTCCGGCAAAACCGCGCTGATGGTGGTCAAACCGGCCACGCGGCGCATCCCATTCGCCCCCCACATCGACAGCAAAGTCTGACTGGGCAATGACATCCATGTCGCGCGTGCGGATGAGTTGCGCGTCAGGGTGCAGCAACAACAGGACAGACACACCAAAAATATCGTCGGCGTGAAAAGAACCGTTGTGGGTGGAGATCACGACGGGGCGAGCAGAAACCGAGGGGGTGGGAGAAGTATTGTTCATTTGGGCTGAAGTTTAAGTCGTAGAGCAAGGCCAGGCCGGCCAACCCAAAACGTGCCCCGCGAACGCACTCACACGCCGGAGTATCTAGACGAACAGGAACAGCAGAAAGAGCCGCCGATGGAACGGAATCTCGGCACCGGGCCGTTTTGACTAGGTCTTGGCGTTACCAAGCCACCGTGACATGCAGCACATCCGCATAGCTGCCTGCGGGCATGGCGTTGGTCGACGTCTTGTTGACACGACCGTACACCGGCAATGTCAGAGGCGCGCCATTGCCGGGGAGCGCAACACCCAAGGGGGTTGCGGCCGCCGGGTAGGCCGTGGTCATGGCGGAATCGCTGTAAACCTCGTAGGGCAAGAAGCTGGCGCCAAGTTTCATGGCGCGAGAGCCTGTGCCGACCGCACCGCCCTGCCCCGCGTTGTTGCCGCCACTGACCGAAACAGTCAGCGAACTCACATCGGGTGAACAAACAACTTGGGTGGAGCCTGCCCCGCCTGCGCCTCCGCTGGCATCAGCCGCAATGGTGCCGCTGAAGGTGCTGGGCTGCGAGCCAAAGTTCAGGCTGCCAAAGTTGACGTTGGTACTGCCCAGACCGCTGGTGCCACTGATGGCGCAGCTCGACGTCAAGGTCATCTGAACATTCAACTGACCACCGGCGGACCCGCCCGCGTGGCTGGCCAAGCTAAACAAGCTGGCCGTCAAGCCCAGCGCGATCGAAAGAAAATACCGTTTGAACTGCATACACACCAATGACTAACGTTAAAGACGCTTACCCCATACCCCTGCGCTGAACATGCTCCACCGCAGTTGCATCGCCTCTGTTACGAAATCTGGATCGAATTGGATGCAATTTTCGCTCATTTAGCTGATTTGGTGTGGAAATGTAACGGTTTCAAAGGTTTCAGTCGTTTGTTGATCCTCCAAGCCTCTCGCGACTTGCCGGCGTTGTAAGCCAGCCTAATCGCGCAACAGGGTCACTGCCGGCGGTGTCCATGAACCGTCCATCACCGCTGTCTTGGGCCAATAGGTACGGATGTAGAGCGAGAAATCCTTGCCTTGCGGCGCAGGCAGCCAATTGGCGCGCTGCTCTGGGTTGCTGGGCGCTGCCGCTTGCACGTACACGGTCACAGAGCCATCGGGGTTGCGTTTCAAATCCTTGTTCTTGGTGCCGACAGAAAACCGTTTGATCTCGTTCGGCACAAAGAAATGTTCGGTGTCGTACAAGGTCAGAGACCAGAACCCGTTGACTGGCGGCGTGCCGCTGGCAAACGTCACGGCGTAACGCTGCGCACCATTGAGGCGCCCACCAGCGGCATCCAGGTCCTGGTAGAAGTAGGGCGATTCGTTGCCCTTGTTGATGAAAATATTCGACTTGGCCACGGCCGTGCGCGTGAAAAAGTCTGTGCCGAATGCAGCACCGTTCTTCACCGTGGTCCAGTTGTATGGCAAAGGAATGCCGAAGTTGCGGAATTCAAGCAGCGGTGCAATCAGCTCTTTCTCAGCCTTGTTCGCCTCATCAACGATGGCCGTCATCAGCTTAGGGTCCTGCCTCGCGGCTGCTACCAGTGCCAGCGCTTGTGCATAACGCGACTGCTCGCCCGTCAGCGGCGCAGCATCCTGTAGGACCACGGGCAGCTCTTCCCAGAACTTTTCGGGCACCACCTTGGGCGACTCGCCGCCCCCGGGTGGCGGCGAAGGCGCGGGGAATGACGGCGTCTTGCGCCAATCCCGCACCTTCATTTTGCCGTCGTACTTCGATAGGCCATACACGTCGATGCGATTGATGACGGCTTGTACCGCTTGCCGGTCCGCAGCCGTGTCGTCCATGTACACCCGGGGCACGATGAAGCCGGTTTGGGTCTTGGCGCGGAAGACTTGCTGGATGCCTTTGGGGATTGCGCCCTTCCAGTTCGGTCCGACCAAGAGATAAAACCCAGGCTTGGTCGCGTACATCGCCCCCATACTGGCGAAGCTGTCCGTGCGCAGATCAACGATTTGGTACACCCAGAATCGACCACCAAAATCGGGCACCTGCACAACCACCGGCTCGATATCTAACGCCAACGGGCCACCGCCGTAAACCACATCCTGGTTGGGGCAGGCGACGTCACGCTCAGTTGGCTCGACATAGTCGGTCAGCATGCTGAGCTGATTGGGTGGGGCGGCCGGCAAAGAGCCGCCCAGCCGACCGGGTTCCGTGAGGTCACGGAAACCAATCCGCCGGTTATAGACGTTGACCATCGGCCAAGCCCAGAAGTACACGTCGCGGGCCACCGCTCGGGCATAACTTTCGGTGATGCGCGTCCCTGCGACCGGTCCGGGTACGGCTTCTGCCGACAGCGGCTGGCCAGTTGGGACCGCCGACGACGACAAGGGCACGCTGAAGCCCATCGTGAGCATGCAGGCAAGAAAGACAGTCGTTCGATTGCGCATAAGGGCTTTCGTCTGTGGATGTCTATCAAAAACCACGCCGCATGGTGCGCAAGAAGCGCTGCACAAGCGGCGTGAAGCGGTCAGCCGCTCGTACCGAATCATCTGGAGGAGTGGGAATTTATTCTTTAAGAGGTCGCCGCGCAATCACTTCAAGAACGTTTGCGCCCAGAGCGCTCTGTAAAACCTCGCAGGTCGGCGCTTTAAGCTTTCTGGAATAAAGCGTATGCTTTTTATCCCGCCAACATGGGAGGTATGTGATGAAACGCATGAATGCCTTGGTCATGAGCGCCGTAGTCACCCTTGTGTGTATCACCGGATTTGTTCCGCAAGCGTCGGCTCAACAGATGAGCGACCAAGACATCAGCGATGCCTACATCTACCTTCTGGGCCGCCTGCATGTCACGCGCCAGCAGCAACTCGACTTTCAGGAGGGCTTTGTCTGGAACACGCTGACCCACCGCAAGCCTGGCGCGGTGGACTGGCCAAACCCCAACCTGGACGTGGCCTACTCTGAAGCCTGGGTGGCGGTGGATGAGTCGAGCTGCACCATCGTCACCGTGCCCGAGGTCAAGGGGCGTTACTTCACCGTGCAGTTCCTCAATGGCTGGGGTGAAACGCTGGCCAATATCAACGAACGCGTCTTCCCCCAAAAGGCTTACGGCGACTTCGCCATTTGCTACCGAGGCACCGACGTGCGGTTGCCCGCAGGCATCACCAGCCGCATCGACCTGCCCGTCAAATATGCACGCATTCTTTCGCGCGTCGCTCTCAGCGACGATTTTGATGGTGCCATCGCGTTGCAGCAGCAGTTCAAGCTCAGGGCCACCGGCACGCCCAAGCTGCCGAGCATCCCCAAGACACCCATTTTTGAGCTGGAAAAGCTTCCCGGTGCAGAAGCCTTTGACGCCACCGAGGCGGCACTCGACAGCGAGCCCGATCTCAACGCTGGCCTGGAGCGCTACCAACAAAATGCGCGCGCCATCGCCAAGGCGATCAAAGATCCGGCCGAGCGCTCGCGCGTGGACCAGGCGATTCGCAAAGTCGCGTTTGCTGACATCGCCAAAGCCGGCGCCATCATCGGCCACGGCAGCACGCGCAACGGCTGGGCAAGGCCGGGTGTTGTGGGCGAGTATGGTGTGGACTACCTCGCGCGGCTGCTGGTGAACCACGGTGGTATCTGGGCCAACATCAAACCCGAGGTGCTGTACTACCGAGGCGGCAACGATGCAACGGGCGCTGAGTTGAAGGGTGACAACGTCTACACCATGACCTTCCCGGCAGATGCTTTGCCGAGACGGTTCGCCAAGTATTTTTGGTCGGTGATTGCGGTCGACAGCGTACGTTTTCGCGTGCTGCCCAACCCGAAGAACCGCTTCCTGATCAACGAGCAAACCAAGCCGCAACTGGGGGCTGACGGCTCACTCACACTTTTTTTTGCCGCAGAAAAACCGGCCAACGCACCAGACGGTAACTGGCTGCCCACCCCTAAGGGAACGCTCTACCGTTTGACCCTGCGGTTCTACGGGCCGCTCGATGGCGTGTCCAACGGCACCTATTACCCGCCACCTTTGGTCAAGGTGAATTAACCCGCACGACCGGGTGGCCAAGCGCGGGAACGTCAAGCTTGTTCAAACGACTCTCTCACCTCACGGTCCATCACGCGCAAAATTCCGGCTTCCAGGCCGCAGTAAGCTGTCTCAAAAGCGGACGCAATGACTTCCTCGGTGATTTCGCTGTACTTCGGCTGGGTCTGCCGCAGAACTTCGGCGGCAATGGCTGCGGCACCGGTGATCAGGTCGTTTCGCATGTCTGCGCTCTCCTTGAAGGGTTATGTAAGAAGCTCTATCGTAAGCCGGAAGATGGTCACTTCGGGCTTTGCGCCGGGTCCGGAATGCAAAAACCGGGCAGACGGTGCGCAAACCCATCGAGCGTCAAGGGCCAGCAGTGTCCCCCTTGGCCGGCAACCAACGCAGCAATGTTGCATACAGCAACTCCGGGTTCACGGGTTTGGCAACATGGTCGTTCATACCAGCGTCCAGGCAGGCCTGGCGGTCGTCCAGGAAGGCGTTGGCCGTCATGGCGATGATCGGTAACGCGCCATTGGCAGCGCCGCCGCTGCCCCGGATCACGCGCGTAGCCTCCATACCGTCCATCAAAGGCATCTGCACGTCCATCAGCACCAGGTCATACCGTCTGGAGAGAACCAATTCAACGGCCTCCTTGCCGTCCTCTGCGGTCTCGACCTCCAGCCCTGCCATCTGCAGCAGATCCTGTGCGAGCTCCCGGTTCACAGGGTTGTCTTCGGCCAGCAAAATGCGTTGCCCTGCATGCTGCGCCTGCAGCAAAACCTCGGTACTGGAAGCTTGTGAAGCAGGCGCGAGGTCGGCATGCGGCTGTTTGCGCAGCAGCAGCATGAGCTGGTCGAGCAGCGCTGAGGCTTCGATTGGTTTGAGCATCACCGCATCGAACTTCGCTTCGCGCGCACGCCGCACCAGTGAATCCTGGTCGAAGGCGGTCACCAGAATGCTCGGCGGCATGCCATCGCCTATGCGTTGGCGCAATTGTTTCAACGTCTCGATGCCGTCCATGGGCTCCATCCGCCAGTCGATCAACAACACGTCGTAGGCGCGCCCCGCGGCCATTTCAGACTCGACGCGTCTCACCGCATCCATCCCGCTGCCATAAGCGTCCACCTTCAGCCCCATCTGGCGCAAGCGGTCGCTGATCACCACCTGCGCCTCGGGCAGATCGTCCACCAGCAGAGCCCGCAAACCAGCCAGGCTCACCGGCGCAGGCAAGCGGTTCGGCACCTGAGCAGCACGCGTGAGCCAGACGGTGAACCAGAACATGCTGCCGGCCCCCAGCGAACTTTGCACACCGGCGTCGCCCCCCATGGTGCGAGCCAACTGGCGCGACAGGGCCAAGCCCAGGCCGGTACCGCCATGGCGCCGAGACGACGAGTTGTCGCCCTGCTCGAAGGCGCTGAACAGCAGGCGCTGGCGCTCTTCATCGATGCCCGGCCCGGTGTCCTGCACCTCAAAACGCAACTGCACGCGCGCGCCCTCCTCGGCGATCACCTGGCCGCGCAGCCGAACCCACCCGCGCTCGGTGAACTTGACCGCATTGGCCAGCAGGTTGATCAAAATCTGCGACAGCCGCGTCGGGTCGCCGCGCAGTCGGTTGGGCAGATGGTCCTGGTCGAGGATCATCTCCAAACCTTTGTCGCGGCCCTGCGCGGACACGAGTTCGGTGGCACTGGTCAATAGCTCGTCGAGCGAAAAGTCCCGGTCGTCCAGCGTGAGTTTGCCGGCTTCGATTTTGGAAATGTCGAGGATGTCGTTGATGATTTGCAGCAGGTGCTGCGCAGCGTTGCTGACCTTGTCGAGCCGGTCACGCTGCATGGCGTCGCGGGTTTCGCGCGTCATCAGGTGCGTCAGTCCGATGATGGCATTCATCGGCGTGCGGATCTCGTGGCTCATGTTGGCCAGGAAGGCCGACTTGGCCCGGCTGGCCGCGTCTGATTCAAGGCGCGCCTGCTCCAGCGCGGCATTGCTTTCGCTGAGTTCCAGCGTGCGCTCCTGTACGCGCCGCTCCAGCGTCACAGCCATGCTGCGTAGCTCATCGGCCGCAGCCTTGCGCTCGGTGATGTCGGTTGAAACCCCCAGCAGGATGGTGGACTTGCCATCCATCGACATGATCGGGCGCTTGACCGTCGACACCCATCGCGTTTCGCCTTGGGCATTGCGCACGCGCTGTTCAGGGATCACCAGTTCCTGGCCGCTTTCAATGACCTGGCGGTCGGTTTCCTGGAACTGGCGCACCAGCTCTTCGTCGGGGTTGAATTCAGACTCCACGTGCCCCACGATCTGCTCGACTTCAAGGCCATAGGCCTCGGCCATCGCCGCATTGGCCAAGACAAAGCGGCCACTGAAGTCCTTCGCAAAGATGCGGTTGCGGTTCAGGTCGATCACCCGGCGCAAGAACGATTGCTGCACTTCAAGCTCGGCGGTGCGCGCCAGCACGCGGTCTTCAAGCTCTGCATTCAGGCGCTGCAATCGGTCCTCGGCCTCTCCACGGGCCATCACTTCCTGGCGGATATTGCGAAACAGCCGAACAAATACGACAGACAGCAAAGCCAGCGTTCCCAGCAGCACGCCCAACATCCAATGCCGTTGCGATTGCGCACGCTGCAGCCGCAGGTTGAGCAAGGCTTCTTCGGCGTCGTCCATCTGCTCCACAAGGGCATGGATTTTGGCCATCAGACGATTGCTGGCTTCGGCACGCAGTGCCCGCTGCGCAGCCGGGCCTCCTTCGGCCTGAAAGACCTGGCTCACGGCCTCAAGCGCTTTGAGACGGCTGTCCACCAGATCTGTCAATTGCCGCTGCAGCTCACGCTGTGAGACGTTGTCGGCAATCAGCTTCGCCAGGTTGTCCAGATGCGCCCGCGCCGCTTCCGCACGCACATTGAAGTCGTTGGCAAATTGAGCCTCGTTGGTCAACATCTGGTTGCGCCGCGCCAGCTCGGTATCGACCAGCGCACCATAGACTCGGCTCAGTTCAGCGCGCACCTCCTGGGTGTGGGCTACGAGCTGCGCGGTTTCGGCAAAGTTCTCGTTGGCACGGTAGGTAAGTCCGCCCCCGACAAACACAAACAATGCGGTCGGAATGAAACCGCCCAGCACCAATGTTTCGAGCCGGCTGCGCGCCCGCGCATTGACACCGTTTGACGACGCATCAGCCTCCAGATAGATAGCTACCCCAAGCAAGATGAAACACAAGGCGGTATTCACCGCCACGGGAGGCACCACGCGGTCGGTAACGATCTGGCTCACGTTCCACAAGTAACCCAGAAAGGACACCACACCGATGACCACCACCAGGCCGGACGCTGTACGCGTCAACCGCACCATTTGGCGGTACGGCAACGCAACCAGTGCCACGCCGAGCATGACAAACGCAAAAGCACTGTAGGGTGACATGCGCCCACGCGCGACGTTGAAGGCGGCCGCAGTGTCCAGAAACAGAAACTCATCGACCCCAGCGTTCCAGCCAAAAGCGTATTGGGCCAGCGTCAACAACCCAAGCACAGCCACTGCCGCAGAGAGAAAAGCCGCCCATGGGCTATACCATGTACCGCCATCTCCTGCGCTGGAGCGCCGTAGCCGCATCAGGCCCAGCGCGGCGGCACTTGCCACCAAGCCCACCGCAGTGTTGGCCTTCATTTCCACCGCGCCCGGAATCACACTGCGCAACAGTGGCACGCTGAGGGCCCAGCCACAGAGAACGGCCATGCCAACCGCCATCACCAAGATACACACGCCCCACGTCAACCCATACTGCTTGCCGCCGGTGGGCAAGATTTCACTGCTCGGGCTGGCAATAGGTTTCCTTTGCGGCATGGCGGAAAGATCTCCCTTGGCGTTGTGATGTCAGCAGAGTAGAGCATTATTTCGGCCCATGTGGCTACAAAATTTCTTCGGGTCTACCCCCTAGATCCCAAGCCCAATGAATCAACTGATCACATACGACCGTGTGGTGGCGCCGTACCGCCCTGGCGCGCTGTCCTACGAGCAAAACGGAAGCCGCCTACAGCCCTGTCACCGCACTTTACAAAGAATGGCAAGCATCAAGCTTTGTCGTCGGCGCCATTCTTCAGAGAAACTCCGACGGTCTGGCATTGTCAAAACCACCGGCATCCATCGCATTTTTTCCAGATTGAGCGAATGATTTCCTATCTATACGTTGAAGATGACGACGACATCCGAGAAGGTGTGGCCTCGGTGATGGAGGCCGCGCACCGCGATATCGTTGCGGTAGAACATGCAGAAGCGGCGCTCGCTTTGAACGAATCGAAACGCTTCGATGTGCTGGTGACCGATGTGAGCCTTCCTGGCATGTCGGGCACAGACTTGGCCCGCGTGTGGCTGCAACATGACGATCGCCGCCACGTGCTGCTACTGTCCGGCTATGAATTTCGGCATGGGCTGGGCACCATTGGCCCAAATGTCAGAGCGTTGCTGAAAAGCAGCGACCCCGAAGAACTCGAGGCCATGCTGCTCAGCATTGAAGAGGCCCTGCCAGCAGCCTCCGCTTGACGCGGAGCCTTTGGCCATTTGGCCATTTGGCCATTCGGCTCAAGTATTAACAGAGCGCGATGGCCCTGACATCAGCGACTTGATGGCCGCCAGCAGCTTTTGCGGCTGAAGCGGTTTGGCCAAATGAAAGTCAAATCCGGCTTCCATGGCCGACTGCCGGTCGGCCTCGCGTCCAAAGGCAGTCAGGGCAATTGCCGGCACGGTAGAGAAGCTCGCGCGTGCAGCACGCACGTAACGCATCAAGGCGTAGCCGTCTTTGCCTGGAAGTCCGATGTCACTGACGATGACATCGGCGCCAAGCGCATCCAGAGAGGCCACTGCGGCATCAAAATCCCCCGCCATGGCAACCGTTGCGCCGCGTTCCTGCAGAATCAACGCCAGTAGATCCGCAGCTTCCTTGTCGTCTTCGACCACCAGGATACGGGTGCCCTTGAGTTCATCCATGCCATCGCCCAAGGCCGCCCATCCAGAATCCTGTTTAGGCGAGTCCTCTTCGGTCACCTGGCCTTGTGGCAGCGTGACCTTGACGGTGGTGCCCTGCCCCAAGCCCGGGCTTGAGACCTTGATGTCGCCGCCGTGCAGATCGACCAGATGCTTGACGATCGACATCCCCAGGCCCAAGCCACCGGCAGAGCGGCTCCCAGGCGTAGCGGCCTGGGTGAACTTCTCGAAAATGCGTTCCAGAAAGCTGGCTTCAATCCCTTTTCCATGGTCGCGCACCGTCAGCAGCAAGTGCCCGTCCTCGATCACAAGACTCACATCCAAGGCTCCGCCTTCGTTGGAAAACTTGATGGCGTTGTTCAGAATGTTCCAGAAAATCTGCTGAAACCGCGCAGGGTCCACCAAGGCCTTGAAGCCGTGGGTCTGCAGGTCGACGTTCAACGTCAACTGTTTCGCGTCAATCAAGGCCTTCAGCGAATCGAGCGAAGACGAAATGAGCGCCCCGGGTTCAACCCATTCACGCTCCAGTGTCAGCTTGCCGGAGTTGATGCGCGAGACGTCGAGAATGTCACTGATGATGCGTGCCTGGGTGCTGGCGTTGCGCTTGATCGCATCCAGGCTTTTGGCGTATTCGGCCGGCGGCGATTTGCGCAGCAACTGATGCACGTTCATCATGATCGCGCTCAGCGGGTTGCGCAGTTCGTGTGACAGCACCGCCACGAAGTCGTCCTTGGAACGGTTGTAGCGCTCAGCCGTGGCGCGTGCCGCCTGCTCGCGCTCCAAAAGCTGCTTGCGTTCTTGCTCTAGCTGAATGCGGTTCGAGACATTCGACACTGCCGCAACACGAAGCTCTCCGCTAGCACCGGCCGCCATGCTCCACTCCAGGTGCAGCAGCCCACCTTTGGCATCCAGAAAAACCACCTCTTCGCGCCAAAGCGCCGGGCCGCTTTGCGCCGTGCTGATGGATTGGATGCGCGCTTCATGGCCAGGGGCCGAAAAATCGGCCACGGGGCGGCCCAACACTTCGCTCGCGTCTCGGCCCATCATCTCCAGCAAGGCGGGGTTCGCGTCGACAAAGCGTCCATCATCATCGATCAACGCAATGCCGCTTTGGGCTTGCTCGTAGATGGAACGAAATTTGGCTTCGCTCTGGTGCACCCGCTCTTCGGCCAGCCGCGCTCGCACCAGCGCCTGGATGGTGGCCACCAGCATGGCCGGCTCAGCCGGGTGTGTGAGATAGGCGTCGGCGCCCGCGTTCAGCCCGGCGACCTTATCGGTATCAGAGATGAACGCAGCCGACAAGTGCACGATGGGCAGTGAGGTCGTGACTTCACGTGCACGGATCAATCGGCAAACCTCAAACCCGCCGATGTCGGGCAAATGCACGTCGAGCACGATGGCCGAGATGTCGCCTAGCGACATCTCCAGCGCTTGCTGGCCCGTGCCCGCTTCCAGGGTCTGAAACCCGGCCGCGCGCAAGGCACGGGCGGTGGCGTAACAAGTGGCTGGATTGTCGTCCACCACCAGCACGGTGTGTTTGGACCTGTCGATGCTGACGTTGAGTCCGGCGGTGACGGAAGGCATGGGATTCAGGAAGAAAGGTTTTCAGCCGACGATGGCGCGTCTTTCAGTGCCACGCGGATGGGGATCGTGACATAGAAAGTCGAGCCTTTCAGGGTTTCGCTCGCCAACGAGACATCGCCACCCAGCAACTCAGCCAAGCGCTTGCTCAGCGATAACCCCAAGCCCGTGCCGCGCAGGCGCTTCTGGATGGGAGAGTCGATCTGCGAATAGTCTTGAAAGATGGCGTGGTGAAACTCGGGGGCTATGCCGATACCGGTGTCTGAAACGGCAAATTGCACCTTCTCATCGGCCACCCGTTTGGCGCTGACGCGGATTTCGCCGCGCTGCGTGAACTTCAACGCGTTGCTGATGAAGTTACGCAGAATCTGCGCCAGCTTGCGGTCGTCAGAGAACAGCTTGGGCACGTCCACCGGCTCTTCAAAAATCAGTACCACGTCGGGATTGGTGATCACCGGCTTGAACATGCCGCGCAGTGCCGAAAACACATCCACCATTTCAAACCACGCTGGCGACACTTCGATGCGGCCGGCCTCCACCTTGGCCAGGTCCAGCAGATCGTTCACCATGTCGGCAAACTCTGCCGAGGTGGCCTGGATGAAACGCACCTGTTTTTCTTGCTCTTCGGTCAACGGGCCGTCCACCTTATCTTGCAGAATGCGCGCGATGCTTTGGATGGCCCCAATGGGCGTTCGAAACTCGTGGCTCATATAGGCCAGGAAACGGCTTTTAAGTTCAGTCGCTTGCCGCAGGTTGTCGGCTTGTGCGTCGAGCTCGGCGTACAGCGCCAACACGCCACGGTTGGTTTCTTCCAGCTCCGCACGCAAGGCCTCCACCTCTGATTCAGCAGCGGCCAGCGCCTGCACCAGCGCGTTGCCTTCAAGCACAGGCTTGTCGGTTGCGGCTGCAGGGTCAAGTCCGGTCAAGTCGTCCATTCAGGTCTTTCAATCGTCTCGGCGCAATACGAGTACGGTGACATCGTCTCGTCCACGGACATAGTCCCGCACCAGCACCGCAGCAGCCAAACTCGGGTCGCGCCCGACCAGTGCCGCAATGGCTTCTGGGGGCCAGCGCGACTGCAGGCCATCACTGTGGCACACCACCACAGCATGCGCGGGCCAATCGTGCCGGGTTTCTTCCACGCGCCGCATTTGCACACCCACCGTGCCATTTTGGACAAGGACCGTACGATTGAAAACCCCGCTCATGACGCGGATCATCACGTTCCCGGCTCCGGCAATCAACAGCGTACCGGCCTCGGCATCCAACTGCGCCCGCGTGATGGCGGCGCCGCGTGTCATTCTTAAAACCGTGTGGGCTTCTTCGAGTGCACTCTTCATTTCCGCAAACGGCTGCTTGGCAAACAGGTCTACGGCCGCATGAGCGGCTTCCGCCGCATGTTCGCCGTGACCCAGTCCATCGGCAACCAGCATTGCGGCCTGCGGTCCATCGAAAGCCACGGCCCAGTTGTCGCCGCATACCACTTCACCCGGCGCAGGCAGCGCCACCACCCCCAGCTTGAACGCACCGCGCTTCTGCACGCTAGGGCGGAAGCGCGCCAGCACCACCGTGCCCGTCGCGACATCGGAATGGATGTCGAAATCGGTGGCCAGCCGTTGCACCGCGCCCAGCCCGGTACCGGGCGAGCCACCGGTCGAGAAACCATCACGCATGGCCAACGGCAAGTCGCGAATGCCCGGGCCGTCGTCCACCGACAGCACCTCAAGTTCAGGCACGGCACCAGCGCGCGTGGCAACCCACAACTGGCCCCGGCCCGCATGCTTGCACAGGTTGCTACCCAGTTCGTTGACCACAATCGCGGCTTGACCGGCCAGCACTTCATCAAACCCAAGCTCGCGGCAAAGGTCGGCCACATACCGGCGCACCTCGCCCACGCGGCTCGGATCGTCCACTGGAAACGCTCTGTGGCTGGAGCCCTGGATTATTTCCAACGCGTCACGCTGACGCAGGTGCCTACGCCCACGGTCGATTCAAGCTCAAATTCATGCACCAGCCGCTTGCTGCCCGAAAGGCCAAGGCCCATGCCCTTGCCCGAGGTCCAGCCGTCTTTGAGCGCCAGCGCAAGATCGGGTATGCCCGGTCCTTGGTCCCGGAACCGCAGGCGCAGCCCCTGCTTGATGCCTTCGGCGACAAGCTCCCACTCCATTTCGCCGCCACCGCCATACACCACCGTGTTGCGCGACAACTCGCTGGCGGCCGTGATCATCTTGGTCTGGTCGACGATGGAAAACTTCAGCTGAACTGCCAGTTTTCTCACCGTTTGACGGCTGGCCACAATGTCGGCTTCGTTGCGAAGGGGCACCGAACCACTGGTGTCATTCGACAAGTTGCTCTCCCTCGGCGGACGCATTCAGGAGCGCCATTCCGCGGCTGACATTGAGGGCTGTTTTCACACCTTCAAGCGACAGGCCAAGCTCTACCAGCGTGATCGCCACGGCCGGCTGCATGCCCACCACCACCGTGGTGGCGTCCAGAATGCGGCCGATGCCGGAGATGCCTGCCAACATGCGTCCGACAAACGAGTCGACAATTTCCAGCGCGGAAATGTCGATCAGCACGCCATTGGCGCCCGTCTTGGAAATCTGCTCCGCCAGGTCGTCTTGCAGCGCCATGGCGGTCTGGTCTTCCATGTCGACCTGGATGGTGACGAGCAATGATCGTCCCATGCGCAAAATCGGGATGCGGTACATGTTCGCAGGCCTATTTGTTCTTCGTGAAGGTGTAGCCGTTGCGCTTGAGCGCAAGGGCCAACGCGTCGGCCAGCGTGGCCTTGGACGTCACCGATTGAAGGTCAATGCCCAGGTGCACGATGGTCTGGGCAATCTGCGGACGGATACCGCTGATGATGCAATCGGCGCCCATCAGGCGAATGGCCGTCACCGTTTTCAGCAAGTGCTGGGCGACCAGCGTATCGACCGTGGGCACACCGGTGATGTCGATGATGGCCAGGGTGGACTCGGTGTCGACGATGCGTTGCAGCAGCGCCTCCATCACCAGTTGGGTTCTGTTCGAATCCAGCGTGCCGATCATGGGCACGGCGAGCACGCCGTCCCACAGCTTGATGACGGGGGTCGACAGTTCCAGCAACTCGTGTTGTTGGCGCGTGATCAGTTGTTCGCGTGTGAGTTGGTAGGCATCCACCGTCCACTGCGCCATGGCATCGACCACGGTCGAAACGCCATTGATGGAGCCGACCAGAGCCGACGCATCAGAGGCCAGTTCGGTCTGCAGTGCGGCAAAAATGGGCTGCTTGAGCGCCAGAACAAATGCGCTGGTGCTGCCAGCAGTCGTCCCTTGCGCGGCGCGTGAAGCCGATAGCGCTTCAAGCGCGGCTTTGACGGGTTTCCAGGCACCGGCGCCAGATCCTTGCGCCTCATTCGATTGCAGCGCTGGCAACAGCGTGGCCCAGATTTCAGTTGCCTCTGCACGCACCTTTGCGGAAGGATTTGCGCCGCCGACCGCCGCAATCCATCCCTCTAAAACGGCAGACTGGTCACGCTTTAACAACTCCGCCAAAACTTGCTGACTTGTACCCACGGCAACCCCTTTTAATTTTCGAGAGAGTGACTTTTATTTACACCTTCGAGAATTATGGGGCCGGCGACTTACGGCCACGACGGGGATGCAACGCAAACATACAACTCGGCGTCTCCGCCTACAAGCATTGCATCCACCACCCTACACAGCTTCTGATCGGCTTAGCGCCCCCACAACGCCTCCAGCGCCGCAGCGACGCCAAGCAAAGTCTGATCATCGCCACGCCGTCCCACCACCATCAACCCCACGGATAGCGCTCCCTGGCCCACTGGCAACGGCAGCGACACGGCTGGCAAGTCATAGAAGTTGAAGACCGATGGGTTGCGCAGCACCAGGTTGTTGGCCTGGCTAAAGGCCGCGTCGTCGGCCAGCGCATCGATGCGCGGCGCGGTGATCGGCACGGTGGGCAGCAGCAGCACATCAAGATCGGCCAGTTGCGCGTCCAGCGCGGGCAGCAGTGCCGCGCGGGCTTGCTGCACCCCCACATAACCCGCGCCGTCCAAGGTGCCGCTGCGGCGCAAGCGCGAGAGCACCATGGGGTCGTACTCGGCCGCGTGGTTGTCCATCATGGCGCGGTGGATGTAGGTGGCCTCGGCGCCAATCATGGTGCCGCGCTCTTGCAGGCGGAACGGCGCGGTGAGCCAGTCGTCGAGCGCGACATCGTCCACCTGTGCCCCCGCGCGTGCCACGCTTTCCAACGCCGCCTCGATGGCGTTGGACACCGCCACTTCCATCTGCGTGAACAACAAGCCGCGTGGCACGCCCACCCGCAGGCCGCGCACGGCCCGTGGCGCCAGCGGTTGGAAAGGCTGCGCCGAAAGCACAGCATCGGCACGCGCGCAGTCGAGCACGCTGCGCGCCAGCGGGCCCACGGTGTCGAAGGTAAAAGACAAAGGAAACGCGCCGTCGCGCGGCACCCGCGCCTGTGTGGGCTTGAAGCCGGCCAGGCCGTTGAGCGCAGACGGAATGCGCACCGAGCCGCCGGTGTCTGAGCCAATGGCGATCTCGGCCATGCCGCGCGCCACCGACACGCCCGCGCCAGACGATGAGCCACCCGGAATCCGCGTGGGGTCGATGCCGTTGCCCGGCGTGCCGTAGTGCGGATTCAGGCCAATGCCCGAGAACGCAAACTCCGTCATGTTGGTTTTGCCGACGATGACGGCGCCGCCCGCGCGCAGGCGTTGCACCACGGGCGCGTCGATGGTCGCCAGTGGCGCGTTGCGCAGCAGTACCGAGCCGGCGGTGGTCGGCTCGCCCGCCACGTCAAACAGGTCTTTGATGGAGACGATGCGGCCGTCGAGCGGGCCCAGGCTGATGCCGCGTTGCGCGCGAGCGTCAGCCGCCTGAGCGGCTTCACGGGCGGCGTCGGCATAGACGCGGGTGAAGATGCGGCGGCCTTCATCGCCTGCGGCATCAATGGCGGCGAGGGCTTGGTCGAGTCGGGTGGTGGCGGATGCAGAGATGTTCATGTTTAAAACTGAAGGTTTGTTGCACTGCGGCATGGAGCTTGCTTGTTTCAAGTCACCGAAATTTGCTTCGGCGCAAGGGACACGCGGTTACCGCCGCACGTTACCATCTGCGCCCTTCCACACCATGCCCGCTGTCATGTCGCCGCCCATTCTGCAACGCCACACCATGGTCGATGATGCTCAGGGCATCTTCACCGGCACCCTCTTCGTCTCGCTCGCGCTGATTCTGCTGGGCCAGGCCGGGTTGCTGACCGGAGGCACGGCGGGCGCGGCGTTTCTGCTGCACTACGCCACGGGGGTGAGTTTCGGCAAGCTGTTCTTCTTGCTGAATCTGCCGTTCTATTGGTTCTCGTGGAAATACATGGGCCGCGAATTCACCATCAAGACCTTTCTGGCGATTGCACTGTTGTCGGCGCTGACCGAATGGACGCCACAGGTCTTCAAGGTGGCAGACATGCACCCGGCCTACGCCGCCGTGTTGGGCGGTTTGCTGCTGGGTTCAGGCTGCCTGTTCCTGGCACGCCACCGCGCCAGCCTGGGTGGCGCCACCATCGTCACGCTGTACCTGCAGCAATACAAAGGCTTTCGCGCGGGCAAGGTGCAGATGGTGATCGACTGCACGGTGGTGGTGTTGGCGCTGTTCGTCATTCCCGCCGACCGCGTGGCCTACTCGGTGCTGGCAGCCGTGCTGATGGGCGTGTTTTTGTGGATTAACCACAAGCCGGGGCGCTACGCGGTGACTTGATCTCTGTTTCGGCCGAAGCGCCTTTGCTACGGTTTAAGTAGCACCTTGCGCTTTCCACATCAGCGCCAGGGCCCTATTTTTCTTAAGAAAAAACTTATCCTCTCGGGCTAAGCCGCGCGCCCGCCCAAACCTTTCGATACGCAAAGTCGCATCCGGCTGTCACAAACTGACCGCGTCGTGCGTCTAAGAACGTATGCACGACCTCCCTGGGGCCGCGCAGGCACCTTATCGGGATGCACTGCTAGGCGCAAAACCCAAGCCAAGGCTCCTGCCTTGGCTGGTTTTGTAACGACGCAGGGCGCCCGATAAGGTGCCTGCCCTCCGGGTTGGGGTGAAATCGGGCGATTTGCCCGCCAGAACCCTTGCATGGGCAGAGAGCCCATGCTGCGGTCTTTGACGATCAACTCATCCCGATTGCACCTCAACGCGGCCCCAGGGAGGTCGTGCATACGTTCTACCCTGTGGACATGTTTTCCACTTGTTTGCTCTATCGAAAGGCTGATTTTGTTGAACCTCAAAAAATTCGGGGCACTGCTGTGCCTCAGCGGCGCGGCTTTGCTTCCTACGCAACAGGCTTGGGCCGGACCGCATGATGCAGCGGTCACCCCGCTCATGTCCAAAGCCCTGGCCGACATGCCAGGCAAAGAGATGCTGGCCATCACCGTGACCTACCCGCCCGGCGGCTTCGACGCCGTGCACCGGCACGACGCACACGCTTTTGTCTACGTGCTGGAAGGCGCCATCGTCATGCAGGTGAAGGGCGGCAAGGAAGTGACGCTCAAGCCCGGCCAGAGCTTTTACGAAGGCCCAGAAGACGTGCACACCGTGGGCCGCAACGCCAGCAAAACCAAGCCAGCCAAGTTTCTGGTGGTGTTTTTGAAGAACAAAGACGCGCCGGTTTTAGTGCCCGCGCAGTAACGCTTAGCCTCCCCCTCCAAGTTAAGTCCACGTTAAGACACACCACCAGGTATCACCATGAAAATCGTCGTCATCGGAGGCTCTGGCCTCATCGGTCGCAAGCTTGTTCAACTTCTGCGCCAACCGGCACGCGGCGCGCACGAAGTGATTGCCGCCTCGCCGTCTTCAGGCATCAACACCATCACAGGCGAGGGGCTGGCCGAGGCGCTCGCGGGCGCACAGGTGGTGGTCGATGTGGCCAACGCGCCGTCGTTTGAAGACCGCGCCGTACTTGAATTTTTTGAAACTTCGGGCCACAACCTGCTGGCCGCTGAAGCGGCGGCGGGTGTGCAGCACCACGTGGCGCTGTCGGTGGTGGGCACCGACCAGTTGGCCGCCAGCGGCTACTTCCGCGCCAAGATTGCGCAAGAGCGGCTAATCCGCGCCTCAGGCCGGCCCTACACGATCGTGCAGGCCACGCAGTTCTTCGAGTTTTTGGGCGGCATCGTGCAGTCGGCCAGCGACACTGGCGCCGTGCGCCTGCCCTCCGCCTATGTGCAACCCATCAGCTCAGACGATGTGGCCGCCGCCATGGCCGACTTTGCACTAGGAACCCCACTCAACGGCGTGGCCGAGATCGCCGGGCCCGAGAAGATCCGCATGCCGGCCTTGGTTGAGAAATACCTGGCCGCCACGGGCGACCGGCGTGCAGTGATTGGCGCTCCAGACGCGCTGTACTTTGGCGCTGCGCTGCTGGATGGCACGCTGGTGCCTGCAGGCCCCAACCCACGCCTGGGCACCATCAACTTCGACAACTGGATGGCGCAGCACCTGGCCGCCCAAACGCTGTAGCCTTCATTCCAGCCAGATGTCGCGCAGGATGTACGGGGTGAACTTGAAGATCACCTTGCTGCCACTACCCGCTTTGATCTGACCATCCACGCCAATGCTGCTTTCAATGGTGAACAACGACAACACACTGGCGATGGCCCCCGCCTGGGGCACCTTGAGTTTTTCAAACAGCAGGGTGGCCAATTCAGAAAGCTTGCCGGAGTTGAACTGCACCTTGTTGGCGTTGGTGAGCGTGAAGTCTGTGCCCTGGGTAAACTCGATTTCGGCTGCGGCCATGGTCGAAGGCACAACCTCGGCCTTGACCGTCAACGCAATTTCGCTGGTCTTGCTATCGACAGTGACATTGCGCGCGCGGATCTCTGCGCCCAGGGTCATCTGGTCGGCCAGATCGCTTTGCAACATGTCCAGGGCCCACTCCACGATGCGCTGGCCATTGAGCCCCAGGCTGTCGCGCTGCGGTTCGCGTAGTACCGCCAGGTCTGCGGGACTTGCGGCCTGGTAGTCGGCGCGCACGGTGTAGACGTCAGGCGACAAGGTCAGCCGCTTGGCGTTGGCGCCCTGGCGCACCAGCATCTGCACACCCGTCACAGGCGATTCCTGCTGGTCACCCGGCGGGCTGAAGGTGAGCGTGTAGTTGCCGTTGAGCGCACGCTTTACGCCGTTTTGCACGTCCACCAGAGCATTGAGCGACACCACCAGGGACTTCGATGCACTGGTCGTCGGTCCTTTTTTCACCACACCCGAGGTACCTTTGACGTAGCTGGAGATCACGTCATCCACCTTGTCTTGCGACATGCCAGAGCCCGTCAGACTCTTGGCCAGTTCGGGCGCGAGCTGGAAGCGGTCGCTGTCGTCGGTGAGGCGGTAGTTGCGGTATTTCTCGGCCAGGAAAGATTCGCCGCCGCTGGTGTCGCTGACCTGGCTACCGAAGGGGTTGGACCATTCGCCCGCGCTGCTGCCGTTGTCGGCGCTCACCAGTGGCGGCGCGCTCAGCCCACCGCTTGATCCGCTGCCACTGCCGCTGCCCCCGCCGATGGCCGAGCCAATGTTGCTACCCGTGAGCTTGGGCGGCTGTGCGCTTTCGATCAACTTGCCCATGATCTCGGCCACCTGCTCGCGCGTCGACTGGTCGCGGAAGATATCGGGCTTGGCCAGCAGTTCCAGCGCCTGGGCGATGGCCTCACCTGCGGCGGGCAAGGTCGGCGTGTCTTGCACGGTGAGCGGTGTGTCGCCCATGCTGTCGGGCGTGACCGTGGCTTGCGTGCCGCGCGGGCCTGCGGTCAGCGCGTCGATGTTGGGCAGCAACGAAACCGGTAGTTCTTCAAAGTTCCACAGGCGGGTGATGTCGCGCTTTTCGGCCGCGTTGCAGTGGCCCAGGTGCGCCTCGGCAAAGATGCCACGCGTGGGCAAGGTCACCACGGTTTCCGACGCCTTCAAGTCGAGCTTCAATTCTGGCAGCCGCGCCGCCACTTCAGGCGGCAAATCGCCCGAATAGCGAAACGCCAGATGGTTACCCGACAGGGCCAGCGGTACTTCGCCCAAGCCTGCCAGCAGCGCCCCTACCGAGGGGGCCAGGCGCAGGCGGCGCTCGCGCGCATCCATGTTGAGCCACACCTGGGCGCTGTAGTAGTGCTGGTTGTTGTTGAGGTGCTGCATCAGCAGACGCACCCACTGGTGGCTGTCGATGCTGGGCGTGGTGTTGGTGGCAGGTGTGGCTGGGGCGGGTGTAGGGGCCGGGGTGGGCGTGGGTGCAGGCTCGGGTGCGGGATTGAGCTTGTCGGTGTTGACCAGGGCAATGCCGTGGTTCTGCGTGGGCGCGGGGTCGCCCAGCCGCGCCGGTGGCTGGTAGTGGAACAGTTCACCCGAGCTTTGGGTGAACTGGAAAAAGCCAAACAGAAAAGCGCCGCTTTGCAGCATCGGGCGGACCGACACCTCTTGCAGGTTCCAGCCATCGGCCAGGTCCACAAAGGGCGTGGCGTTCGGCGTCCACTCCACCACAAAGGCCTGCACCTGGCGCAAGTCAATCGCCTGGATGTTGCCGGTGCAGGTGGCGAAGCAAAAGCCGCGCTGGGCGTTGTCGTAGCTCACGGTCCAGCGTTTGTTGTTGGCGCCCAGGATGTTGCTGCCCGCAAAGTCGAAGATGTGCGCAAAGTTGGCCACCACCGGCGGGGCAAACTGGTCCAACCGCACCAGTTCAATGTCGGTGCCGTCGCGCATGCGCACCAGCACGCGCAGACGGCCAGCGGTGTCGGCCGGGCCGGCATAACGTTGGCCGTTCCAGCGCCAGCCGGTTTTCAGCGTCACTTCAAACTGCGTGGCCAGCACCGGCTGCGGCGGGCCGGCTGGTGGCGTGGTGGGTGGGGTGGTGGCCGGTGGCGCGCTGGTGGGCGGCGCGGCGTCGCCAATGCCGGCGTTGATGCGCTCAAGCGCTTCAAAGCCTTCGGCGTATTTGCGGTTGAGCAACGCGGGCTCCAGCTGCGCACGAAAACGCGCGGCCAGGTCTTGCGTGAAGTAGATCGTCTCCACCGGGATCAACACCGCCGGGTCGGCGCGCTTGAAACGCGTGCGCACCGCCAAGTGGCGCAGCACTTCGTAATACAGCACCGTGAGCGCATGCCCCCGGTTCATGTTGGCGATGATGCGCGTGGCCAGGTAGTTGCTCTCGGCCTGGGTGGCCTGCACCACCACCGAACTGCTCTGGCTGCGCACTAGGTTGCTGCGCTGCACCGTTTGCAGATGCACGCTGTCTTGCGCCTGGGCCGACACATCGCGGTTGCCGCGTGTGCTCGACATGCCAAAGCCCACCGAATGCCGTCCGGCCGCTGATATGCCGAACTGCGGCAGTTGAAAGTCCATGGCGCCAGCCAGCCCGGCCATGAAGGTTTCGCCCGACTGCTGCTCCGACACATTGCCTTTGACGATCTCGTCAATGTCGCGGTCCACCACCTGCTCGTGCAGCAACTGGTCGCTGGAAGCATTGGCGCCCAGCCGGGAGGCGGCATCGCTGCGCTTCCAGTCGATGACGGCAATCTTCACCGCTTCGCCAGGCGCCAGCGGCAGGCTGTACTTCACCTCGCCCAACGAGTGGCCGAGCGAGTTCCACGTTTGGTCAAACTCCAGAATGCGGCCCCAGCGGATGTCGCGGTACTCGACCACCGCGTCGCGCACCGAGGGCAGGTGGCTGCTCGCCGCCTTCACTTCGCCATTACTGCCCACGGCGATGGGCTTGCCCTCGTCGTGCACCACCACGTGGTAGATCGGGTACTGGCGCAGCGCCAGCGTGGCCGGCGTGAGGTGTTCGCAACCGTCGGCGCCCAGCTTCACGTCGCGGCGCGACACAAACGAATCGGGCGAAAAAGCGTAGTCGGTGGCGTCTGGCTCCAGCACGTGTCCGGCCGGGCCAAGCAGCGTGCCGACCCCGGCAATGATGGTGAAAGCATCGGTGCGATCGGCCAATGCTTCTTCCAACATGGCCATCAAGGCTTCGCGGGCGTCTGCGGCACCTGCCGCTAGAGCCGCGAGCGTGGCAGTGTCCACCGCGCCGGTCTGCAGCAGTTGAAGCAAAGACCCGGTCAGCAGCGACACACTGCCGGTGCCGTCGCGCACACGCAGCCGCAAGTCGCCCTTGCCACCCGCCACCACGGCCAGGATCACCAGGCTTGCCAGGTTGCGGCTGCCTTTGGGCAAGCGGCTCAGGTCGATGACGCCGTAGCCGCAGCGGTCGGTGCGGGTTTTGCCGAGCACCAGTACCACGTCACGTGCCGGCGTTGTGGAGGTGCCGCCGCCCTCTCCTGTTTCGTTCTCTTTCAGGCCAAGGTCTGCGTCCAGCAGCTTGGCCATGTCCAGGTTGCCGGGCTCGGTAGGTTTGGCGGTGTTGTTGACTTCTTTGGCGACCGTTTTGGTGGCGCTGTCTTTGGTCGCGGCCTTGGCTTTTGGCGCGGCGGTCGCCACCTCGCGGGTCTCGGTCTTGACCACCTTTTCAGGAACCTTCAGCTCCAGCACCGCTTCCACGCTGCAGCCCACCATGGGCTTGCCGTTGCCATCCAGCACAAAGTGACGTAAGCGCATGGCGTCCCTCCGGTTTGGGGTTGGTTGTGATTGCTGTGACACGCCCCATGGACCGGTGCAACCCTAGGCGGCAACAAGCCTTGCCATCGTCCGGCAAAACCTCGCAAACCACAAGCAGACAGCACGGGCCGTCTGTCCTGCATATCCGGTACAGACCGGAAAGGAACAGGACCGGGACTGAGCGGTGGGCGCGTTAGAGGGAGGCCAGAGGGAGGCCAGATAGAGAACAGTTTTTTACAGTCAAGACGATCGCCCACAGATTGATAATTGCCATATTTGTGTGTTCAATAAATGTGCACGATGCCGTCACACTCCAGAGATCCGCACCTGCTGATCCTCATCCTCGGTCTCATCGGGGTGCCAGCCGGTGCGCAGCAGGGCACGCCCGCAGCGTTGTCGGAAGTGCTTGTGACAAGTCCCCGTCCTGATGCACAAGACGCCAGCACGCAGCCGCTGGACCTGGGCAAAGAACAGTTGCCCACGCGCCAGATACCACGTTCGGTCGAGGTGCTCACGCGCCAACAGCTTGACCAGCGCGCACTGACCCGCGTGGACGAGGCGCTCAAGTCCGTGACCGGCGTCACCATCACGCGGCAAGATGGCGCTGGCAACTACAGCACCATCCAGTCGCGCGGTTTTGACATCGGCGCCCTGCTGCTGGACGGGCTGCCCGTTGCGGACGGCGCCAATTTCGCCACCCGGCCTGACCTCTTCCTATACGAGCGCGTCGAGTTGCTGCGCGGGCCGGCGGGCTTGCTGCAAGGTGTGGGCGAGCCTGGCGGCGCCGTCAATCTGGTACGCAAGCGCGCGCCGGCCAAACGATCCTTCGAAACCGGTGGCAGCGTCGGGTCTTTTGGCCTGCGCCGGATGCAGGCCGATCTGGGTGGCAGCCTCAATGCCGCCAGCACCCTGCGAGGCCGCCTGGTGGCGGTCAACGAACACCGTGACAGCTATGTCGACCTGTTGTTTGCACACAAGCAGGCGCTGTATGGCACGCTGGAATGGGACGTGACGTCGTTCACCACGCTGTCCATCGGCGCCACACGCCAGCGCCTGGACTCAATGGACGACCTGGGACTACCCGCCAGGGCTGATGGCCGTCTGCTGGATCTGCCGGTGAGCAGTTTTGTCGGCTCTCAACAGAACCGACAGAACCTCAGCTTCGACGACCGCTTCATCGAGATCGAGCATCAGTTCCTTGGCGGCGGCCTGGTCAAGGCGGCGTGGCGCAGCGTGCACCGCGAGAACTTCTATCGCTCCGGCCGCGCGGCCAGCCCGGTGGCGGCAGACGGCAGCTTCGCCTTCGCGCGCGACGACTTTCGAGGTGCCCTCCAAGACCGCAGCGCGGACCTGTACCTGGCCACGCCGTTCATGCTGGCGGGGCACGAGCACCGCCTGCTGCTGGGCGCCAGCCACAACCAGCGCGCAACCCTGGACAACAATTTCGCCGTGGGTCCACGCAGCAGCTTCGACCTGTTCCGGCGCGACTACCAGACGGCGCCCTATCCGGAGCTGTCCCTGCCGGGCTTCACCTCGCGCACCGAGCGCGACGAGCGCGCGCTGTATGGCCAGGTCCAATACAGCCTCGCCAGGCCCTGGCGCCTGTTGGTTGGCGGCCGGCTCAGTTGGGCCCATGAGCAGGTCATCAGCACCGGCACCGGACAGATCACGGCCAGCAGCGCGCCCGGCCGAAAATTCGTTCCCAACCTGGCCATGCTGGTAGACCTCACACCGCAGCTCACCGCCTATGCCAGCCTGGCGCAAAGCCTGGTCGTGCAATCGGCCTCGGATGCATCGGGCCGCCTCTTGCCACCGCGCCGCGCCCGGCAGGTCGAACTGGGTCTCAAGGGCGACCATGCGGACGGCCGACTGCAAACACGGGCCGCCTTGTTCCGCATTGATGACAGCGATCGGGCACTGGCCGACCCCGAGGTTCCCGGCGCGTTTGTCGCTGGCGGCCAGGTGCGCAGCGAGGGACTGGAGCTTCAAGCCAACGCAAAACCCACGTCACATTGGGCACTGCAAGCCAGCTATGCCTATACGCAGACGCTGTACGTGCAAGCGCCCGTCATACAGCAGGGGCAATTGTTCGCGCCCTTCACGCCGCGCCAGCAGCTCAACCTGGGCGCACGCTATGCCTTTGGCGACGGCATATGGAAAGGCTTGCAGGGCTTGAGCGTGGGTGGCGGCGTGTTCTGGCGCAGCCAGGTCTATGCCCAGGCCGATAGTGTGCAGGTGGCCTCGGGCCCGGTTGCGCTGGCGAACCTGAACCTGACGTACACGGCTGGCCAGCACTGGCGGATCGGCTTGGCCGTCGAGAACCTGTTCGACAAAAAGTATTACGAGCAGGTGACGGGGGTCAACCGGCAAAACTTCTATGGTTCGCCGCGCAGCGCCGTGTTGTCGTTGGACTTTCTGATCTGAGGCATCCATGAGGGCCACGCGTCTCCTGCCGTTCCAGATCCACATGACGCTGCGCGTGGCCTTGCTCGTGTTGGTGCTCACAGCCAGTTTTCTCTGGGTGGTACTGAACAAGGTGCAACGGCAGACCGAGATGGAAGGACGCGAGAGCTTCCGGCTGCTGTCCGCAAGCGCGTTCGGTGAGGCGGATGGCACCATGGACCGCTATCTCAAGCTGCTCGACCACCTGCGGGACACGCTGCCGCTGCTTCCGGACCCGGCATCCAAAACGACGCAGACCATTCTGGCCCGCACCTTGTTGCCGTACGAGGATGCCATGGCACTGTACGTCACGCGCGCCAGCGGCGAGATCTCGTACGTGCTGCGCGTGGACCCGGAGGCGCCGCAGGGTACCGTCTACACCGCAGGACACATCGCAAACGATGCGCAGGGACACCGTTGGGGCGACATCGCCTACTTCGGCCCCAACAATGTTGAGTTGCACCAGCGGCGCATCGATGCCACGGCGGTTCCACGGTCGCAGTGGTATCCGCAGGTGCGGCACCACGAAAAATTCGCCTCGCCGGTCTTTCGCTTTCCTGGCGGGCCGTTGGGCTTCAGCCTGTTCAGCAAGCTGCCGGACGATGTAGCGGGCGAAGCCATCGTGGGCGTCAGCATGTCGGTGGCGCTGCTGGACCGCATGCTGGACCGCCTGCCGCTCAGCGCGCACGGTACTGCCTTGCTACTGGACGACCAGCAGCGCGTGGTCGCCATGCGTTTAGGCGGGAGCATCTGGAACACGCTGAACACCGTCAACGTGCGCATGAAGCCCGTCACCGAAATCGACCAGCCAGCCCTGGCCACGGCAGTCGCGGCGGCGGTGCGCGCAAAGGCAGGCAATGCCGTCCAACGGGTGACATTGCAGGGCGCCGACTACCTGATGGCCGGGCACCAGGTGCTGGCGCTGCCCGGCATGGGTTACCGCATCGTGCTGCTCGCGCCGATGGACGACCTGACCGTGGCGACTGCAGGCGCCCAGCGCACGACCTGGCTGCTGACCCTGTTCGGTCTGGGCATCGTGCTGCCTCTGACATGGCTAACTGCCGGTGTGACCGCGCGGCGACTACAGGATCTGCTGCGTACCTCCGAGCGCATCACCCGCATGGATTTCACGCCTGCGCCCCTACTCAAAACCAAGGTGCGCGAATTGCAGCAGTTGGCACAGGCCCAGGACACCATGCGCGCCGGCCTGCAGGCGCGCACACATGCGCTGGAACAGGCCTCAAGCCAACTGGCCGCGCTCATCGACGCCCAGCGCCAGTTGCTCGACAGCCTGGTGCGCATCCTCTGCGACGCCATCGACGCCAAGAGCCCCTACACCGGCCGACACTGCGTGCGCGTGCCCGAGCTGGCGTTGATGCTGGCCCAGGAAGCCCACGCCACCGACACCGGCCCGCTGGCCACCTTCCGTTTCGAGACCGAGGCGCAATGGCGCGAGTTCCGCATCGGCGCTTGGCTGCACGACTGCGGCAAGATCACCAGCCCCGAGCATGTAATCGACAAGGCGACACGGCTGGAGATGGTCTACAACCGCTTGCACGAGGTGCGCATGCGCTTTGAAGTGCTGTTGCGCGACGCGCGCATCCACGCGCTCGAATCGGTGCGCCAAGGCCGCGCAACGCAGCAGCAGGCCGATACTGAATACGCGCGGCGCGCCGCCGTGCTGACGCAGGATTTCTCGTTCCTGGCGGCCTGCAACCAAGGGCCCGAGTCCATGTCAGCAGAAGATGCGGCACGCGTGCGCAGCATCGGCAGCCAACGCTGGCAGCGGCACTTTGACGACCGGATCGGCTTGTCCTGGCAGGAGCTGGCGTTACGTGGCGACGGGCCCGCCCCCGCGCTGCCCGCCACCGAGACGCTGCTGGCCGACCAGCCTTGGCACCGCGTGCCGCGCGAGCCCGGCGAGGCGCAAGCGCTGACCGAGGGCTTCAAGATGCGCGTGCCCGAGCATGCGTACGACCACGGCGAATTGCACAACCTGTGCCTGCCGCGCGGCACGCTAACCGAGGAGGAGCGCTTCAAGGTCAACGAACACATCATCCACACCATTCGTATGCTGGAGAACGCCAACTTCCCGGCGCCGTTCACCCGCGTACCCGAGTACGCAGGCACGCACCATGAAACGCTGGACGGTGGGGGCTATCCGCGCGGACTCACCGCCGCAGAACTGTCGGTGCCGGCGCGCATCATGACCATTGCCGACATCTTCGAGGCACTGACCGCCAAAGACCGGCCGTACAAGCAGGGCAAGCCGCTGTCCGAAGTGGTCGGTATCCTGCACCGCCTGGTGCGGCGCGGCAAGATCGATGGCGACCTGTTCGCGCTGTTCCTGCGCACCGGTGTGCACCTGCGTTATGCGCAGCGCTTTCTGTCACCGGAACAGATCGACAGCGTGGATGTGGAGGCCGTGCTCGGCACGCCGCCTCTCGACAAGCCTAACGCTACCAATTAAAGAGCATCTACCGCATACAGGACGAGCAGTTGAGCCTGTTTTCTCTTGAATGACACGCTGGTGGCACGGAAACATGCTCGCCACGCGCCGGGGGTGATTTGTTACCGGATAATCACTGCCCATGAATCCCCTGCTTGCCAAACTCCAGCCCTACCCGTTCGAGCGGCTGAAACAACTTTTCTCCAGCGTCACGCCCAACCCGACCTACCGGCCCATCAGCCTGGGCATTGGCGAGCCGAAACACGCCACGCCGCCGTTTTTGCAGCGCGCCATGGCCGAGGCCATCACCGCACCCATCATGTCCGGCGGCACCATCAGCGCGTCCAGCGGCTTGGCGGCTTACCCGGCCACCGCTGGCGACCTGGCACTGCGCAAGTCGTTCACCGACTGGATTCAAGGGCGCTACCAGTTGGCGTTGAACCCGGCCACGCAAGTGCTGCCGGTCAATGGTTCGCGCGAAGCTCTGTTTGCTTTTGCCCAGACGGTGATTGACCCGAACAAAGCGAGCGCCGCCCGGCCGCCCGAAGGCGCTCAGCACCGCAGCCCGCAGGGCGCAGGTATTCCGAATGCTCCCACCGTGGTCTGCCCGAATCCGTTCTACCAAATCTACGAAGGCGCGGCCCTGCTGGCGGGCGCCACGCCCTACTACGCGCCCAGCGACCCGGCACGCAACTTTGCGGTGGACTGGGACAGCGTGCCGGCCTATGTCTGGGCGCGCACGCAGCTTCTGTTCGTCTGCTCGCCCGGCAACCCCACCGGCGCGGTGATGCCGCTGTCTGAATGGGAGAAGCTGTTTGCGCTAAGCGACAAACATGGCTTTGTGATCGCCTCGGACGAGTGCTACAGCGAAATCTACTTCCGCGACGAGCCGCCGTTGGGCGGCCTGGAAGCCGCCGCAAAACTCGGCCGCAGCGACTTCAAGAACCTGGTGGCCTTCACCAGCCTCTCCAAACGCAGCAACGTGCCCGGCCTGCGCAGCGGCTTTGTGATGGGCGATGCGGCGTTGATGAAAGCCTTTCTGCTCTACCGCACCTACCACGGCAGCGCCATGAGCCCGGTGGTGCAAACCGCCAGCATCGCCGCCTGGGGCGACGAAGCCCACGTGGTGGACAACCGCGCCCAGTACCGCGCCAAGTTTGCCGAGGTCACCCCCATCTTGGCCGAAGTACTGGACGTCGCCCTGCCCGACGCTGGTTTCTACCTCTGGGCCAAGGTGCCCGGCCCGGCCGTGGTCGATGGGCTGGACAGCGACGCCGCGTTCGCACGCGACCTGTTGGCTGCCTACAATGTCACGGTGCTGCCCGGCAGCTATTTAGCCAGAGAGACAGCCGATGTTGCCAACCCCGGCGGCACCTTGAACCCCGGCCGGCAACGCATCCGCATGGCACTGGTGGCCGAAACCGCCGAGTGCGCGGAAGCCGCCCGGCGCATCGTGCAGTTTGTGCAGGCGCGCAACGCCAAGGGCTGACCCAACGTCGGCCGACTTCAACCGTTTTTATTAGTTTTAAACCTGAGCTCCACATCATGACCCAGCAACTGCAAACCATTATCGACACCGCGTGGGACAACCGCGCCAACCTCTCCCCTTCGCTGGCACCGAAAGAAGTTTCCGAAGCCGTTGACCACGTCATCGAGCAACTGAACAACGGCACGCTGCGCGTGGCCACCCGCGAAGCCGTGGGCCAGTGGACGGTGCACCAGTGGATCAAGAAGGCCGTGCTGCTGTCGTTCCGCCTGAAGGACAACGAAATCATGAAGAGCGGCGACCTGGCGTTCTTTGACAAGGTGCAGACCAAGTTCAGCAACTTGAGCGCCGAGGAAATGAAAGCCACCGGCGTGCGCGTGGTGCCCCCAGCCGTGGCGCGCCGCGGCAGCTTCATCGCCAAGGGCGCGATCCTGATGCCCAGCTACGTGAACATCGGCGCCTATGTGGACGAAGGCACCATGGTCGACACCTGGGCTACCGTGGGCTCGTGCGCGCAAGTGGGCAAGAACGTGCACTTGTCTGGCGGCGTGGGCCTGGGCGGCGTGCTGGAACCCCTGCAAGCCAACCCCACCATCATTGAAGACAACTGCTTCATCGGCGCCCGCTCCGAAGTGGTTGAAGGCGTGATCGTCGAAGAAAACTCGGTCATCTCGATGGGTGTGTACATCGGCCAAAGCACGCCGATCTACGACCGCGCCACGGGTGAGATCAGCTACGGCCGCGTGCCTGCCGGCTCGGTGGTGGTCAGCGGCAACCTGCCCAAGGACAACGGCCGCTACAGCATGTACGCTGCCATCATCGTCAAGAAGGTGGACGCCAAGACCCGTTCGACCACCAGCCTGAACGACCTGCTGCGCGAGTAATGTCGCCGTTGGCTTGAAGCGACCGGCTCGCTTCAAGCCAAACTCTCGCGCTAAGCTTCAGCCTCATTTGCAATCTGGTTCACCTGGGAAACTTTATGAGCACGATGGAACGCATTTTGCGGTTGATGCACGAGAAGCGGGCATCCGACCTGTACCTCTCGGCCAACGCACCGGCGCTGATCAAGATCAACGGCCAGACGGTGCCGATCAACAGCCAGATTCTGGCCGTGGACATGCCGCGCAGCCTGCTGGCCGAAGTGGTGGCGCCTGAGCACATCGCAGAACTGGAAACGTCGGGCGAGCTCAACATCGCCATCTCGATGCCGGGCGTGGGCCGCTTCCGCGTCAGCGCCATGCGCCAGCGCGGCACCTACGCAGTGGTGATCCGCTACATCAACGGTGAAATCCCCTCGCTCGACTCGCTGAACGTGCCGCCGGTGCTGAGCGAGTTGATCATGGCCAAGCGCGGCCTGCTGCTGGTGGTGGGCGCCACGGGCGCCGGTAAGTCCACAACGCTGGCCGCGATGATCGACCACCGCAACCAGAACTTGAGCGGGCACATCCTGACCATCGAAGAGCCGGTGGAGTACTTGTTCCGCAACAAGAAGTCGGTGGTGAATCAGCGCGAAATCGGCACCGACACCGCCTCGCTGCAAGTCGCCCTGAAGAACGCGTTGCGCCAGGCGCCTGACGTGATTTTGATCGGCGAAATCCGCGACCGCGAAACCATGGGAGCAGCCATTGCCTACGCGCAGACCGGCCACCTGTGTATTGCCACGCTGCACGCCAACAACAGCCACCAGGCGCTGAACCGCATTCTGAATTTCTACCCCGTGGAAGTGCGCCCCACCATGTTGGGCGACTTGGCCACCACGCTGCGCGCCATCGTGTCGCAACGCCTGCTGCGCACGCCCACGGGCGACCGCGTGCCAGCGGTGGAAGTGCTGCTGAACACCGCTTTCGTGGCCGACCTGATCGCCAAGGGCGACTTCTCGGGCGTGAAAGAGGCCATGGAAAAATCCATCGCCGAAGGCTCGCAAACCTTTGAAGCCGACCTGGCACGTTTGATCACCGAAGGCCGCATCGACCGCAAGGAAGCGATTGCCAACGCCGACTCGGCCAACAACCTGATGTGGCGACTGCAAAACGACTTCACCCGCAAGTCGGCACCGGTGCCGGTTGAAGAGCCCGACGACGAAGCCTCGTTCACTGAAATCACGCTGGACGTGAAGTCATGAGCAACTTGACGCGCAGCCCCCGGCATCTCCCTCATTTGACAGCCCGCATAAGGACCCCGGCATGAGCCGTACCCTGCACCTGACCGAACAACTCGTTTCGCGCCACTCCGTCACCCCGGAAGACGCGCACTGCCAGAAGATCATTGCCGAACGCCTGAAGCCGCTGGGCTTTGTGTTCGAAACCGTGGAAAGCGGCCCCGACAACTTTCGCGTGACCAACCTCTGGGCCATTCGCAAAGGCTTTGGCCCCAGCGAAGCCGCCGCACTCACGCCTGTTGAGACCAAACTCTTGGTGTTCGCCGGCCACACCGATGTGGTGCCCACCGGCCCGCTCGACCAATGGACCAGCGACCCGTTCACGCCCACACACCGCGATGGCAAACTGTTTGGGCGCGGCACCAGTGACATGAAAACCTCCATCGCCGCCTTTGTGGTGGCAGTGGAAGAGTTCGTCGCCCAGCACCCCGAGTCGTATCTGTCGATTGCGCTGCTGCTCACCAGCGACGAAGAAGGCCCTGCCACCGACGGCACCGTCATCATGTGCGACTGGTTGCAGGCCCATGGCGAGCAGATCGACTACTGCATCGTCGGCGAACCCACATCGGTGCTGCGCACCGGCGACATGATCAAGAACGGCCGCCGCGGCACCATGGGCGGCAAGCTCACAGTAAAAGGTGTGCAAGGCCACATCGCCTACCCGCAACTGGCCAAGAACCCGGTGCACCTGGCCCTTCCCGCACTCACCGAACTGGCCGCCATCACCTGGGACGAAGGCAACGCATTCTTCCAACCCACGAGTTGGCAGATCAGCAACATCCATTCGGGCACGGGCGCGACCAACGTCATTCCCGGCACCGCCGTCGTGGACTTCAACTTCCGCTTCTCTACCGCGTCCACATCCGACGGCCTGCAAAAGCGCGTGCACGAAGTGCTGGACCGCCACGGGCTGGACTACACCCTGGCCTGGACCGTGGGCGGCCAACCCTTCCTGACCGAGCCCGGCGACTTGGTGGACACCGTGCGCGCTGCCATCCGCGACGAGACCGGGCTGGAGACCGAACTCTCCACCACTGGCGGCACCAGCGACGGCCGCTTCATCGCCAAGATCTGCCCGCAGGTGATTGAACTGGGCCCCCCAAACGCCACCATCCACAAGATCGACGAGCACATTGCGCTCACCGACATTGAACCGCTGAAGAACATTTACCGCCGCGTGCTGGAGCTGCTGGACGCGCAGTTGCAACCCAACGCTGGCTAAGACTGCTTCCATGACACTGATAGAACTGATCGAACAAAGCGCCAAGCAACTGCGCGAAGCTGGCGTGGCGTTTGGCCACGGCACTCTCAACGCCTTTGACGAAGCCGCGTGGCTGGTACTGTGGCGATTGGGCATGCCCATCCACGAGCTGGATGACGTGAAAGAAACCCCTGTCACGCCCGAACAGCAAGCGCAGGTCGCTACACTTTTAGAAGAACGCATCCGCACCCGCAAACCCGCCGCGTACCTCACGCAAGAAGCCTGGCTGCAAGGCGTGCCGTTCTACATCGACGAGCGCAGCATCGTGCCGCGTTCGTTCATCGCCGAGTTGCTGGCCGATGCCAGCATCGACCCTTGGCTGGGCGAACACACCCACAGCGTGCTCGACTTGTGCACCGGCAACGGCAGCCTGGCCATCCTCACCGCGATGACCTTCCCCGATGTGCAAGTGACCGGCGCTGATCTGTCGCCCGATGCACTGGCCGTGGCACGTATCAATGTCGACAAACACCACCTGGCCGACCGCGTGCGCCTGGTCGAATCGGATGGCCTGGCCGCAGTCGACGGCCCGTTCGACCTGATCCTGTGCAACCCGCCGTACGTCAACAGCACCAGCATGGCCGCCCTGCCCTCCGAGTATCTGGCCGAGCCCAACCTGGCATTGGACGGCGGCGCCGACGGCATGGATTTCATCCGCCAACTGCTGGTCGGCGTGGCGCAGAAGATGACTCCCCACGCCGTGTTGGTGCTGGAAATCGGCAACGAACGCGAACACTTCGAGACCGCATTTGACGGCTTGGAAGTCGTGTGGATGGACACCAGCGCGGGTGACGACCAAGTGTTGCTGGTGACCCGCGAGGCCTTGGTGGCATTCGCAGGCTGAGGTTCGAGATCCAGCGTTTCATCATGGATAAGTTCTTGCTGCAGCAGCAGGTGCTGGAACGGCTCACTGAAGACCTGCAGCAAGCCGAACAGGCGGTGCGAACGGCCCATGAAACGGCGACTCACGAAGAAAACATCGCCGAAAACAAATACGACACACTGGGACTCGAAGCCGCATACCTGGCCACCGGGCAAGCGCGGCGCGCCGAAGGCATCCGCCAGGCGATGGCCAATTGGCGCCAATTCCGCCCGCGCCCCTATGACGCCAGCAAAGGCATAGACCTCGGCGCGCTGGTCTGCTTAATCGATTCCGACGACAAGGAGCAACAGATCTTTCTCGGGCCGGATGGGGGCAGCATGAAGTTGCTCAACGGCGCTCAGCTCGTTCAGGTCATCAGCAGCGAAGCCCCTTTGGGCAGGGCCATGCTGGGTAAATGCGAGGGTGATGAGGTGTGGATACAGGTCGCCGCCATCAGACAGCAGTTTGAGGTGCTGCGAGTGTATTAAGGCCGCAAGCAAGCCCGCGCCGAATGGGCCGAAGTCAGCAGACGCGCCTGGAGGCTAGACTTCTGCTGCCGAGGACTCACATCGGATATCGGGGGGATATCGCAAGCACACGCCGGTCGATAGACAACCTCGTCTATCAATCGCGACACGCGCAGCGTCAGAAACTGCTCCAGTCGTCTGTGCCGGTGCGTTGACCAGCAGGCGTTGCGGCAGGGGCGGTGTTGGCTGCCCTGGCGACCGGATGCAGGCGCGTCACGTTCAGCGCACGATTCGGGCCGCGGCGCTCGACACCCTGGTAAGCCGCAGTGTTGATCTGTGCCCGCACGACAGGGGCTGCCGGTTGGTGATCGGCTGGGGTTGCAGCCCGCGTTTCCATACCAGGGGCCAGGCGGAACACGGCCACAGCCGCCACCAGTTGCTCGGCCTGGGTCTTCAAGCTCGCGGCGGCAGCAGCGCTTTCTTCCACGAGGGCGGCGTTCTGCTGCGTGGCATGGTCCATCTGGTTCACAGCGCCACCGACCTGGCCCACGCTGTTGCTTTGTTCTGCGCTGGCGGCGCTGATCTCGTTCATGATGTCGGAGACGCGTTGCACCGAGGACACGATTTCGTGCATGGTGCTGCCGGCGCGGTCCACCAACGTCGTGCCTTGTTCCACACGCTTCACACTAGAGGTGATCAGGGTCTTGATTGCCTTGGCCGCTTCGGCGCTGCGTAGCGCCAGGTTGCGCACCTCGCTGGCCACCACGGCGAAACCGCGGCCCTGGTCGCCAGCACGGGCAGCTTCCACTGCGGCATTCAGCGCAAGAATGTTGGTTTGGAAAGCAATGCCGTCGATGACGGCGATGATGTCGGAAATCTGCTGTGCGTTTTCGTTGATGCCCTTCATGGCGGCAACCACTTCGTCGACCATTTCGCCACCCTTGATGGCAACGCTGGATGCCGCGCTGGCCAGTTCGCCGGCTTGGCGGGCATTCTCGGCATTGTTGGCGACCGTGGTGCCGAGCTCTTCCATAGAAGCGGCGGTCTGTTGCAGTGCAGAAGCCTGCTGTTCTGTGCGCATACTGAGGTCGCTGTTACCCTGCGCAATTTCGGAGCTGGCCACCGACACGCTTTCGGCATTGCCACGCACGGCGCTCACCGTAGCCACCAGACTTTGCTGCATCGTTTGCAGGCTGGCGAGCAGGCGGCCGGTTTCGTCGGTGCTGGAGGCTTCGATATCAGCGCTCAGGTCACCGTCGGCGATGCGGTCGGCAGCAGCCACGGCGCGGTCCAGCGGGGCGGTGATGCTTTGCGTGATACGCCAGCCGGCCAAAATGGCGGCCAACATGGCCACTAGGCAAATCCCGGCCAGCAGGTTGCGCTGTTGTTCGTAGTCGGCCACGGCTTTCTGTTGCAGTTCCTGTGTACGAGCTTCGGTGAATTGCGCGTAGGCGTTGGTGGCTTGCACCAGGGCAGCCAACAGAGGGCGGCAGTCGTCGTTCATGCGGGCCACGGCTTGCTCACGCTTTCCACTCAGCACCAGGTCCACGATGGCCAGCGCCACTGGGCCATAGGCCTGCTCCACCTTGTCAATGTCGGCCACCAGCTTGCGCGCCTGTTCGGACACATTGGGGCCTGCGGCGACCATCTCGTTTAGCCGGGCCAGGCTGGCCTGCACGTCCTTGTGGGCGGCGGTGACTGCGGCCTTTTCAATGGCCAGGTCGGACTCCTTGGTCACCAGCACCAGGTTGCGTGCGGCGATGGCGCGGTCGTCCACTGCGGCGCGCACATGGGCAGCCATGTTGGCTCGGGCGTTCATACCACTGGTGAAGCCGGTGAAGCGGGCGTTGGCGTCGGCTAGCGCGTAAAGCGCGAGCCCGGCGACCATCATGACGACCAGGGACAGGCCGCCGAAAGCTAGGCTGAGTCTGGTGCGAATGCGCAGGTTGCTGAGTTTCATTTCGGCATGTCCTCTTTGATGTGCTTTTGGAGCAGGTTGGCAGCGGTTGTCGTCGTTGTGCTGAACGCAGAAGGTTTTTGCTGCTGTCAAGGAAATGTAGACAAGATAGGCCGACAAAGTGTGTTTGAAATGTGAACTGGTTCACACCATGGGCGATGTTGGAATCGAGTTGTGGTGTCCAACACATCGTTAGAAATTCGGGATTGACCTCCATTCCGTTGAACGCTTCAGTCGCCGATTCATGGAAACTGCCCCTTTCCGGGAACATAAATTTCATGCGTTCAAAAGGCCTGCGCGAACCTGTAAGGCGCAGTGCTCGATCTGCAAATCACCGTGGAGACGGGCAGCAGCCGCAAGCTTTGCAGAGCGAACACGGAAGCACTGCCCCTCGCGTTGGGAGGGAACGCCCCGCCCGACTGGCGAATGAATGGACGGCCTAAATCATGAGCGCCGCAAATAGCACGAAAACCGAGATCACCCCACACAGCGAAGGCATGACCGACGCCTCAAGGTGCAATAGACCCGCCACCGGAAAGAAGCGACTGGCGGCTTCGTAGCCGCAGGCTTTCGGCCACAATGGCTGAATGGCCGCCTGCAATGCCGTCAACGAAAGATGGGAGCTTTAGGCTGATTGCGGCCGTTGGAAGGCATTTAGCGAACAGGTACTATCGGCCAGAACCAGTCGGCCGTGGTTACCCCTCAGTTCGGCCAGCACCGGACTTTCGTTGCGGTATCCAACTTGCCGGACCAGGCTGGTTAACTAATGTTGTGACACTTGCTCATATGCCCTAAGGAGATGACCATGCGTTTTGAGAAAGCGTTAGTTGCCGTAGGGATTACGGTATTCGCGTTGGCTTCTACTGCGCAACAGTCAGCGCCGAACTCGGGTCCCTTTGACGTGCTCATTACCTGCATGCAGCTAAATGAGAATCTGGATGACACGGCGCGCGCTCGCCTCTGTGAGGCGGCCTTAGCTCGTGGTGAAATTGATGAAACTTTCCAAGCCGATGTGCATGATGCACTTTCCCTTTACTACGGTCAGCGTAAAGACACCACGAATAAGCTAAAGCATCTTAACGCTTCGATTAAATTACGGCCGGCTGCCTTGAGTTTCATGAGCCGAGGGGCGGTCTACCTAACGATTAGGGAGTACCAAAGGGCACTTGCCGATTACGAGAATGCCTGGGCTCGAGCATCAAACAATAAGCTGCGCTCCGACATCCTCGTGGGTCGGGCCTTGGCCTATGATGGTTTGGGCAATTGGCGACAAGCTATTTCAGATGCGGAGCAGGCGTATCAGTTCGTTCAAAGTCCGAAAACAACCAAGGTGCTGGAGGAGCTTAAAAAAGCAGGACCCCGCGGCTTGTAGTAGGTCTGGGATGACCCAGTTCGGCTACTACCGGCCAGTTACATTCGCAAGGTGGCCAATGAGGTTATTGACAGAATCGAGACAGCCCCTCGTGAGCCACCAGAAGTGGCTGCTGCGTCACCTCTGGTCCATCATCAGCGTGATTTTTCTGGTCACGTTACTGGCACTGTTTCCTGGCTCACGCCCGGCATGGCAGTTTGTTTTGCTCTTAGCAGTCACATATCTTGTAGTCGTCCAACTGCTCGGAGACCTTTGGAACCACTTGGCACCACGCAACGCCAATCCGTCGGAGTCGCTAGATTGCCGAAGGGATGGGGAAGCGGAGTGATAAGCCCCTGAACGGCTTGACATCAAGGACGTTCAATGTGCCCACAGCCGGACTCAGGGCACATGGCGCTGAATACGGCCAACAATGGTCTTTTGGACGAGCCTTATTCAATCGGAAACCGTTCCGGCGATACAGCTTCCATGCCGTTTTGCACCACTCACACGGCTCAACAAGCGTTCTGTTCAACACAGTAAAAACTTCATCGTCAACGCGCCAATTAACTCACTTTTGGTTGCTTTAAATTTATTAAAATTGATAGCAATGAGAACGCTTCGTAGTTAGCGAAAATACATATTCTGTGAACAACGTCGGGGCGTCTTACAAGTGCGTTTTGAGGCCCTTTATCGATAAAGGGAATCTTCATGTAAATCAATGTGTTGCATAAAACACACCTCTGTGGAACGGTTTATGCATTTTGTCGTGACCAATACACCAAGAGACAAGGTGGACACGATGAACTTCCTCAAAGCACTACGGTGCATCATCCCTCTAGCAGCCTTCACTGGCCTGCTCCCCTCCACCGCTTCCGCGGGCCCCACACTGCCCACACTACTGCCGTCCATGCCGTGTAGTGTCGACTCGTTCTCCATCAAGACGATTGAGGTCAGCCCTTTGAATGGGGTGGGCACCGTCTATTCGGGCAACCAGAATGCCACCAGTTGTCGCGGTCTCTACAGCGGCAACGACTCGGGTAACCCATTCAATAATCCCAACCCCAACATCGGCCAATTGGGCGACGGCCTGTTGAATGGACAGGCGGGAGTGCTGAGCCCCACCTGGTTCAACAATCCGTCGGCGCCGTCCCCCATGCTCGACCTCGACCACAACGGCTCTTACACCGACCCCGGCTGGATTTATTTGGGTAAAACCAGCAACGGCACGGGCAGCTCCTTTGTGATGGACGCTTATGACAAGCCGCTCAATATTGCCGACATTCTGAACGTCAAGATGAACTGTGTGGGCGACTGCACGCAGGGCACCTGGTCACTGGAGACCTCGCTCGACATCATCGACCAGGTGCAAGCCGTGCTGGGGCGCAATGCGTTCGACCACCTGGCCTTCGTCATCAAAGCCAGCGACCGGTTTGCGGTCTACGACTTCGACTTCAACATGTTGTCGTCAGGCATTCCGGGCTTTAACTTCACCACGCCGTACTCTTTCACCGGGGAATGGAACACAGACGACTTCCAGAACCCCAATAACAATAATGCGCAGAACTTCTCGCACATCTCGGTGTGGGCACGCGACCCCGTCGGAACACCCACGCAGTTGCTGCCAGAACCTGGGTCATTGTTGTTGCTTTCGCTTGGCTTGGTCGGCCTCGCTTTGGTTCAAAAGCGCAAAGCCTAGACCCCACGTCCGTAAGCCCCAAAGCCCGCCGAAGTGCAGGCTTTTTAACGTAGGTCACTGCTGTTCACCCCGCGCGTCATTGACGCAGTAGCGATTTACCCGCGTTGCGGAATCAATGGCCACAACAGTGACAAATTTCACTGCTGGACTGCGCACTTTTCGCTCAAATCGAATCGTCTGCATCTTGACGCGATGCGTATCTCAAACATCTCTACGTGATGGCCAGTATGAAAACATCCGCATTGCTTCTGTCTTGTTTGGCCGTCTTTACGCAAGGCGCCATGGCGAACATGGTGACCTCCGACGCCTGTACCGCAGGTGTGCGGGACTTCACCGTCAGTGCCAACACCGTGGCAGGGTGCCTGCAAGTGGGGGCAGGCAATATCAACGGGAACAATGACGCGTTCCAGACCAGCCACCCGGGTTGGGTGCTGGCCGACAAATCCGACGCGGCCGGAAATCTCTATGAAGGGTGGCTGACGATAACGGGCGTAGGGGGCACGAGTGGCACCTTCAGCATCAACTCGGTGGCCTACAGCGTCTTCGACAACCTTGCCATTGGTTTCAAGGTGGGAGAGGGCCAGCTAGACCCTGACTGGGCGGTTTTTGCGTTTGTCGATGGCACGCTGTCGGGAACATGGTCCGTATCAGGAAAGCAATCCCTGTCGCACGCCAATCTGTATGGGTTCGGCACGGTGTCATCGGCGCGGGTTGCGGAACTGCCCGAGCCAGGTTCATTCGCCTTGATGAGTCTCGGATTGGCAGGGCTTTCCTTTGCGCGTAAGCGTAAGCTTTGCCGACAGTAGTAAAACCACGAGCCCTTGATTAGGGTACAGGCCACAGGCGTTGTGCCCCATTGGGAAATGGGAGCGAATGCACTGCACAAGTTGTAGCAAAAACGGTTTTAGCTGAACGTTATTGCAGCTTCATAAACAATACAGCGCCAAGCAGCGAAAACCCACATATGGTGGTCACTGCGATGAGCAAGACCACTAGCGTGTCGTTGGATGCACCGCCGCGCCCCTGTGAATCCAAGTCCAGTCCAATCAAACCTGACCACACGTCATCGCCGCGGGTAGACGCGGTAGACGTGGCCTCGAATGCATCACATGGGTTCTTGTCGATAGATGTCATGGCATCCCCTCGTTTTTGTTTTTCGTGGGGCCATGGTCGACTCAAAGGGACCGAGAAACGTTACGCAACTGTCAACTCAGTGTTCACTTTAGAAAACGAGGCACGCCATGAAAAACATGCTCCCCCTATTCGGCTTCGCACTGCTGGCAGGTGCTGCACACGCAGCGGATGTCAGCGTATCCGTGCAGGTCGGTCAGCCGGGCTTCTATGGCCGCATCGACCTCGGCAACACTTCACCGCCGCCCGTGGTTCTGGCGGAGCCCGTGTGGGTGCAACGCGCGCCCGTACGCCCGCAGCCGGTCTACATGCGCATCCCGCCTGGTCACCAAAAACATTGGGACAAGCATTGCCGCCAGTACAACGCCTGCGGCGTGCCGGTCTACTTTGTGCGTGAGGATTGGTACCAGCAGCGTTACAGCCAGCACGACGATGGTCACCAGGGCGAAAAGGACAAGGGCCACGGTAAGGGGCATGGCAAAGGCCATGGTAAAGACAAATGACCTGAATGGGCCCAAGCCTTACCCAATCGGAGCCAACTACGCTATCGCCGCATCATCCCATTGATGTCGAGCGGCTGCTTTGGAGCAAGGGCTACAGCCGCTTTGGGCCCTTTGCTGCCGTACGACCTGCTCTTAAGCGGAAGCTTGAGGTGTGCTGAACGACGCTAAGGTCAATCCCGATTTGGGACCAAAAGCGTGATGCCGTAGTACCCCGATTTTGCATGCCTCTTAGCGGCAAGCGCACCGGGAAGAAGCCATGCAACGGCATCTGCCAAGGATGCTGGCTTCCAGCTTCCGTGAGCGCCGTGGCGTCCGCGTTTCGTTTCCCATACTCCTCTGATTCGTCTGGCGTCTATCGAGCCATCGCCTGTCTCTGGGTCAACAGCGCTCAATTCCGAACCGTCTGGGATAGCCTCCAACAGAGAGAGAAGCGTCGACTCCTCTTGGTCAGACGGCAATCGCAGTGAGTAAATCGTGAGAATCCGGGCATCCCTCTTCGCCGTAATTTGAACTCCAAGCGCAGCAAGGTCCATGTTTCAAGCTCAGTGTCAGGTTGTGGCCGGATTCTGCCTGAGGAGAGGCTGGCTAATAGAGCTCAAACCCGACCCCTTCACTTAGGCTGAAAATCGCGGCAGTTCCGCCGTGTTAGTCCCCAGCAAGAGTATCCGCTGCGGCGTTTTTCAGCCACTGGTCAGCATTCTCCTGCTGCAGTAGCCATTCAGCCAGATTGGTGGCCTGCGTGCTCTTGCGATGCCGTAGCTCGCCTAGAGCCAACGTCGCGCACGAAGGCTCCTGAAAATGGGTTTGAACCAGTTCGACGAGCACCCTCTCAGGAACTTCGCCCCAAATAGGCTCCTGTGGATAGCAAATCTGAATTTCCTGCGCCAGGTTGAAATCTGCTTTCATGTGCAATTGGGAGCGAAACTGGAGGTGCTGGTCGGATGTCTGGTTCTGGCCGTCAGCAGCCGTCCGCATTGCACACGAGTGCACCCGACAGCCACCATTACCCAATAACTTCAGGCCATTCCGTGTGGAAGAACTCTCCGGCTGGCTTGTCGGTACGCTCATAGGTGTGCGCACCAAAGAAGTCGCGCTGCGCCTGCAGCAGGTTGGCTGACAGGCGTGCCGAGCGGTAGCTGTCGTAGTAGGCCAGCGACGCGCTGAAGGCTGGCACCGGAATGCCGTTGCGCACGGCCAATGCAACCACTTCACGCCAGTTTTGTTGCGTGCTGTTAAGCAGGTCTTTGAAGAACGGCGCCAACATTAAATTCACCAGCGCCGGATCGGTGCGGTAAGCGTCGGTGATGTGGTTCAGGAAGCGCGCACGGATGATGCAGCCGCCGCGCCAGATGGACGCGATGCCGCCAAAGTCCAGACCCCATTGCTTCTTTTCACCCATGGTTTTGATCAGGTCAAAACCTTGCGTGTAGCTGATCACCTTAGACGCGTACAACGCGTCGTGCACCTTGGCCACCAGTTCTTTCTTCTCGGCGCTCAAATCCGCCTTGGGGCCCTGCAGATGTTTGCTGGCCTCGACGCGCTGCGCCTTCTGCGACGACAACACACGCGCCTCCACAGCCGCGTTGATGGTGCTGATGACCACGGCGTTTTCAGCGGCGTTGAGCAGCGTCCATTGGCCCGTACCCTTTTGGCCGGCCTTGTCGAGGATCAGTTCCACCAGCGGTTTGCCTGTCTCTGGGTCTTTTTGCTCCAGCGCCTTGCCGGTAATCTGGATCAGGTAGCTCTGCAGGTCGCCTTCGTTCCACTCGTTGAAGATGGCGGCCATCTCGTCGGTGGTAAAGCCTGCTGCCTTGAACAGGCTGTAGGCCTCGCAGATCAACTGCATGTCGCCGTATTCGATGCCGTTGTGGATCATCTTCACGTAGTGGCCGGCGCCGCCCGGGCCGATGTGGATCACACACGGCTGGCCGTCGACCTTGGCAGAGATGCTCTCGAAGATTGGCTTCATCACTTCCCAGGTGGAAGCGGGGCCACCCGGCATGATGGACGGGCCCTTGCGTGCGCCCTCTTCGCCACCAGACACACCCGCGCCAATGAAGCGCAAGCCCTTGCTGGTGAGGTAGGCGTCACGGCGCTCGGTGTCGGTGTAAAGGCTGTTGCCACCGTCGATGATGATGTCGTCTTTGTCGAGCAGCGGAATCAACTGTTCGATCACGTCGTCCACCGGCTTGCCGGCCTTGACCATGATCTGGATCTTGCGCGGCGAGGCCAGGCTTTGCACAAACTCTTGCAGTGTGGTGCTACCCACCAGTTGCTTGCCAGGATGTGCGGCCAGGAAGGCTTCGGTCTTGTCTGGGGTACGGTTGAACACGCTGACCTGGAAACCGCGGCTCTCTACATTCAAGACGAGGTTTTGCCCCATCACGGCCAAACCGATCAGTCCAAAATCACTCTTTTTGCTGCTCATGGATCATTCCCGGAAGTTGTTTGGTTGTTGGTAATCGACTGCTGCATCTTTATTTAGTGCGAATGCATTTTGTCAGCAGCCCAAGCCCATGGCGCGGCCAGTGGCATGGCATTGAAAGCATACAGGCTTGTAACCTTCCCGTAACCGACCTGTAAGCGCCAATTGACGATCCGAGAGGCCATCATGCATGCGCTTCGCACCGCGCCCATCCAGGCTTACGCCTAGCCTGAGACGGGCCAACTGACATCAAGAAAGCCGCAAACAAGCGCGAAGCCCTAAAATCGCGGGTCTATTGGCCGCAGCGCAATGATTTGTACCTGCCATGGCCCGTTGCCGGAGCGCACCGCCCTGGCCTTACCCATATTCCGTATTCAGGGCCGCCACGAGCGGCTCCCTTTCATGATCACCCTGAAAAACGTCGTCCTGCGCCGAAGCGCCAAAGTCCTGCTCGACAGCGCCAACCTCACCATCAACCCGGGTGAAAAGGTTGGCCTGGTAGGCCGCAATGGCGCGGGCAAATCCACGCTGTTTGCGCTGCTCAACGGCACGCTGCACGAGGACGGCGGCGACTTCAACGTACCCGCCCAGTGGCGCCTGGCCCAGGTGGCACAGGACATGCCCGAAACCGAGCAAAGTGCCACCGACTTCGTGATCGAAGGCGACACCACGCTGCTGGCCGCGCAGCAAGAAGTGACCGCCGCCGAAGCCACCGACGACGGCGAGCGCATGGCCAACGCCTACATGGCGCTGTACGACGCCGGTTCTGGCGACGCGCAAGCCCGCGCGCAGGCGCTGATTTTGGGCCTGGGCTTCAAGACCAGCGAACTCGACAACCCGGTGAACAGCTTCTCCGGCGGCTGGCGTATGCGCCTGCAACTGGCCCGCGCGCTGATGTGCCCGTCCGACCTGATGCTGCTCGACGAACCAACCAACCACTTGGACTTGGACGCCCTGGTGTGGCTGGAAGCCTGGCTCAAGCGCTACACCGGCACGCTGCTGGTCATCAGCCACGACCGCGAATTTTTGGACGCCATCACCGATGTCACCGCGCATATCGAAGCCGCCAAGCTGAACCGCTACGGCGGCAACTACAGCAAGTTTGAAGACATGCGCGCCGAGAAGATGGAGCTGCAACAAGCCTCGTTCGCCAAGCAGCAAGACAAGATCGCGCATTTGCAGAAGTTCATCTCGCGCTTCAAGGCGCAGGCCAGCAAAGCCAAGCAAGCGCAAAGCCGGGTCAAGGCCCTCGACCGCATGGAAAAGATTGCGCCGCTGCTGGCCGAAGCCGAATTCAGCTTCGAGTTCAAAGAGCCCGCCAACCTACCCAACCCCATGCTGTCGATGTCCGACTGCACCTTTGGCTACCCCGCGCCCGAAGACGCGCCTGAAGGCACGCCGCCCACGGTCATCGTGCAAAAGGTCAGCAAGTCGGTACTGGCAGGCCAACGCATCGGCATCCTGGGTGCTAACGGCCAAGGTAAATCGACGCTGGTAAAAACAGTGGCGCGTGCGCTGCAGCCGATTGAAGGCGAGATCACCGAAGGCAAGGGCCTGAACATCGGCTACTTCGCCCAGCAAGAGCTGGATGTGCTGCGCCCGGCCGACAACCCGCTGGAACACATGATCCGCCTGGTGAAAGAAACCACGGCTGCCGGCAAGTTGGCCGGCCAAGCCACGCGCGAGCAAGACCTGCGCAGCTTCCTGGGCACTTTCAACTTCAGCGGCGACATGGTGAAACAAGCCGTGGGCAGCATGAGCGGCGGTGAAAAAGCGCGCCTGGTGTTGTGCATGATCGTCTGGCAACGCCCCAACCTGCTGCTGCTCGATGAGCCAACCAACCACTTGGACTTGGCCACCCGTGAAGCACTGGCCATGGCGCTGAACGAGTTTGAAGGCACCGTGATGTTGGTGAGCCACGACCGTGCGCTGCTGCGCTCGGTGTGCGACGAGTTCTGGATGGTGTCGCGCGGCGGTGTGGCGCCATTCGACGGTGACCTTGACGACTACCAGCGCTACCTGCTGGAAGAAAGCAAACGCCTGCGCGAAGAAGCCAAGAACGCCACCGCTGCGGCAGCCAAAGCACCAGCGCCGGCAAAACCTGTTGCGGCGGCGCCAGTGGCCGCGCCAGCCCCTGCCGTCAACCCCGCAGAGCAACGCCGCGCTGACTCGGCCCGTCGTCAGCAGTTGGCCACACAGGCCAAGCCGCTGCAAAAAGAACTCGACAAGGTCGACCAGACCATGGCCGCCCTGACCAAAGAAAAAGACACACTCGAAGCCAAGATGGCTACGCCGCTCACGCCAGCCGACTTGGCTGCAGCGGGCAAACGCCTCAAGGTTGTGGGCGATGAATTGGCCACGCTGGAAGAGCAGTGGCTGAGCCTGTCGGAACAGATCGAAGCCATCCGCACGGCCGAGGTGTAATACTTTGTTGCGCTTCCCGCTGCTGGCGGGGATGCCGCAAGACAAAGTCACATCACACTCCAGCCAAGCCATTACAGTCGGCGTTTTCTCTACTCAAACGGAAACTCCTATGCTGTCATTGATTGGAACTGTGATCGTCGGCTTCATCGTGGGCTTGATCGCCCGCGCCATCAAGCCCGGCGACGACAAGCTGGGCATCATCATGACCTCTATCCTCGGCATTGCCGGTGCGTTTGGCGCCAACTTCATCGGTGCCAAGATGGGCTGGTACGCGCCGGGCGAAGGTGCGGGGTGGATCGCTTCTGTGGTGGGTGCCGTGGTGTTGCTGTTCATCTACGGCCTCATCAGCAAGAAGTCGTAAGCCTCTTCTGATTGATCTGTCGCGTACGTGCAAAGAAGCTGCGTAGGCCAATACCCTTTTTTCAGTCGGCCCACATCACAGGCTGTTAGGCTGATGATTTGATCCGCATGGAGGGTTCAAACTCATGCCTACAGCCCTGCAACTCGCCGAAGGCGACCCCACCCTGGTGCAAGCTGTGCGCCGCAGCCGCCAGTTGCTGCACCGCAAGGCCATGCTTGCCGCAGGGGCCAGCATGGTGCCGATTCCCGGCCTCGATTGGGCGGTTGACGCCGCCTTGCTCAGCAAGCTGATTCCACAAGTCAATGCCACCTTTGGCTTGGCGCCCGAGCAAATCGACAAGCTCAATCCAACACAGCGCGAACAGGTGCAAAAGGCCGTGACCATGGTCGGCTCGGTACTCATTGGCAAGCTGATCACGCGTGAACTGATCATCAGCGCCGCAGCCAAAGCCGGCATGCGCATGACGGCCAAACAGGCGGCGAAGTACGTGCCGTTGGCGGGTCAGGCGGTAGCAGCGCTGATGGGCTACACCGCTATCCGCTTTCTGGGCGAAGAGCATCTGAAGGACTGTGTGCGCGTGGCCCGCTCGGCGCAACTGCAGTTGCAAAGCCCAAGTTAAAGCATGACCACAGCTTGCGACATTAGCCACCGTGCCAGACACAGAGTTACCTCGGAGTTACTTCTCACAGATCGACGTGCGGCGTTTTTTAGCACCCGTGACAGCGCCAATATCGCGATCTAACGTTGCAACTCATCACCGGATAAACCAAGTTCAAGCCACGGCCCGTCGGTGGTCCCATCCACCAAAACAGGCACACGCTCCCGCTGCAACGTGGCCGGATCCTCGCCGCGCAACCGCCCGAGCACCATCTCGGCTAACTGCAGACCTACTTCGCTCGGCGTGGGCTGTTGAACGGTTGTGACCGCGCCCAGCACGGAGCGGTCGGCCTCTAATCCGTCGTAGACAATCAACGAGAAGTCACGCCCCAACACCAGGCCCGCATCACGTGCGGCCAACACCGCGCCGACACCGGCCAGGTGGTTGTCGACCAGCACCGCAGTGGGAGGATGCAGCTGCGACAACATCTGCTGTAGGCCCGCGTAACCAGCACGTCGATCCAGGGCGCAGCGCAGCACTGAAGCCCGCTCCAGAGGCAACCCGGCCCGTTGCAGCGCCGCACTGAAGCCCTGAAAACGCTGGTCTGCAAAGTTATAAAACGCATCCGCGCCCAGGTACCCCAACCGACGGTGCCCATGCGCGATCAAACGTTGCGTGGCCAAGCGCGCACCTGCGAAGTTATCGAAGTCGAGCCAGGCGTACGGCGCCTCAAAAGCACCGCTGCGCCCGTACGCGACAAACGGCACCCCCTCGGCCTGCAACAACTCCAGCCGCGCATCCACCACACGTGTTCGCGGCACTACAAACGCATCCACACGACGGCCCGCAATCGCACGCTGATAAGCGGCAACTTCGTCCTGCACAGACGCAGAAATGATGAGCAGATCCAGCCGGGCCTGCGCCAGACGCGCGCCGAGATGGCTGATCACCTCCAGCAGCAGCGGGTCGCCCAGGTCGCTTGGCGTCAACGGAAAGACCAGACCCACCGCATCAGAACGTCCCAAGGCCAAGCCACGAGCGCGCGCATCGGTCTGGTGTCCATGTCGCAGCGCGGCCGCCAACACCGCTTCTCGCGTGGCCTTGGCGACCTCAGGGTAGCCATTCAGCGCGCGGCTCACCGTGGTGAGCGAGACCCCCAGTTCTTCGGCAATTTTCTTGAGCGACATGTTCCTGTGTGCAATGTATTTAAATCAATTTTTATATTACACATTGTTCCATAGTTACTTTTAATTTTTTAAGTGCATACGATAAACAATCATGCAAAACGAAATACGCAATTTCGTTTTGCAATGTATGCCGTAAGCGCTTTGAGCTTCACGACAACGCCATGAAAAACACAACCAAGGAAGACAACATGAAATCTGCCGTCTTGAAGAAATCCGCCGCTGCCGCATTGATGCTGCTGGGCTCCGTAGCGGCGCAGGCCGCAGGCGTCACAGTCACCGTTTCGTGCGGCACCGTGGGTCAAGACTTCGAGTTCTGCAAAAAAGCGGCAGACGAATGGAGCGCCAAAACCGGCAACACCGTCAAACACCTGACGATCCCGCAATCCACCTCTGACATCCTGGGTCTGTTTCGCCAGATGTTTGCAGCCAAGTCGTCCGACGTCGACGTCATCACGGTGGACACCGTATGGCCCGGCATCATCAAGCAACACCTGCTCGACTTGAAGCCCTATACCAAGGGCGTTGAAAAGGACCACTTCCCTGCCGTCATCGCCAACAACACGGTCGACGGCAAACTGGTGGCCATGCCTTGGTTCATCGATGCCGGGGTGCTTTACTACCGCAAAGACCTGCTCGCAAAATACAACGAGAAAGTGCCCGCCACCTGGGAACAACTCACCGCAACCGCAGAAAAAATCATGGCCGCCGAGCGCAAGGCTGGTAATGGCGGCATGCAAGGCTACGTGTTCCAAGCCAAAGCCTATGAAGGCCTGACCTGCGACGCGCTCGAATGGGTGGCCAGTTATGGCGGTGGCAACATCGTCGACGCCACAGGCAAGATCACGGTCAACAACCCCGCAGCCGCCAAGGCGCTGACCACCGCCGCAGGTTGGGTCGGTACGATTGCGCCCATCGGCGTGCTCAACTACGGCGAAGAAGACGCACGCGGTGTCTTCCAGCAAGGCAACTCGGTGTTCATGCGCAACTGGCCCTACGCATGGTCGCTCAGCCAAGGTGCCGATAGCCCCGTCAAAGGCAAGGTGGGTGTGGTGGCCCTGCCCAAGGGCGAAGGCGGCAAGAGTGCAGCCGCGCTGGGTGGCTGGCAACTCGCGGTGAGCAAGTACTCGAAGAATCCCGACGCAGCAGCCGATCTGGTGATGTACCTCACCAGCGCCGCCGTACAAAAGGATCGCGCCATTCGCGGCTCTTACAACCCTACATTGCCCGCGCTCTACAAAGACGCCGACGTGCTGAAGGCCACGCCGTTCTTCGGCGAACTGTATGAAACCTTCGTCAACGCAGTGCCCCGCCCCGCCACCGTCACCGGTGCCAAGTACAACGAAGTTTCTGCTGCCTTCTGGAACGCGTCACACGACGTGATCTCCGGCAAAGCCAAAGCCGACGTGAGTCTGCAAAAGCTCGAACGCAAGATCGAGTCGATTCGCCGCGGCCCGGACTGGAAGTAACACGTCTTTTTGACACCGCGCAGGTAACCCGCCTCCACAAAGGCTTGGGTTACCTGTCGACGTATTCCACATTCCAGGAGACAACATGAGCAGCCAAACATCAGAGCTGACGCGGGAACGCACGCGCAGTGCTTGGATCTTTCTTGCCCCTACCTTGATCGTGTTGGCGCTGGTGGCCGGCTGGCCACTGGGGCGCACCATCTGGTTCAGCTTCACCGATGCCTCGCTTGAGTCGATGAGCGACGGCAGCTACAACATGGTGGGCTTGGCCAATTACTTTGGCGACTTCGGCGTTTTCAACTTTGGCGCTGTCGAAGGCTTCTGGAAAACCGATTGGGGCTTTGCCATCAGCAACACCTTCAAGTTCGCCATCGTCTCGGTGGTACTTGAAACCGTTTTGGGTGTGGTGTTCGCACTGGTGCTGAACGCGGAGTTCAAAGGCCGCGCCATCGTGCGCGCTGCGGTACTGGTGCCGTGGGCCATCCCGACCATCGTGTCCGCCAAGATGTGGGCCTGGATCATGCACGACCAGTTTGGCGTGATGAACGCCATGCTGCGCAGCGCCGGCATCATCGACCACAACATCGCCTGGACGGCCGATCCGCACTACGCGCTGTGGTCGGTGGTGTTGGTCGACGTGTGGAAGACCACGCCATTCATGGCACTGCTCACACTCGCCGCGCTGCAGATGTTGCCGCGCGATTGCTACGAGGCTGCACACGTAGACGGTATTCACCCCATCAAAGTGTTCTTCAAAGTGACGTTGCCGCTGATCTGGCCGGCCCTGATGGTGGCTGTGATCTTCCGCCTGCTCGATGCGCTGCGTGTGTTCGACATCATTTACGTGATGACCTCCAACAGCGTGGACACCATCAGCATGTCGGGCTTTGTGCGACGCGAAATCGTCGACAACAACTACGTTGGATTCGGCTCCGCTGCGTCCACCGTGCTGTTCCTCATCATCGCCGCGTGCACGCTGCTGTACCTCAAGATTTCCCGGGTTGACCTGGGTGGCAAAAAATAAAGGGGAGCATCGTCATGGATCTCAATACTCAAAGGCGTCTGGGCATGTTGGGGCTGTATGCCCTGGTCGCGGTGATCTGCTTTTTCTGCCTGTTCCCGTTCTACTTCGCGATCGTCACGTCGCTGAAATCGGGCACCGAGTTGTTCAGCACCTCACTCTGGCCGCAGAGTGCCTCGCTGAAGAACTACATCTCCCTCTTTACCGTAGCCGAGCAACCCTTTGGACGCCACATTCTCAATTCTCTGGGTGTGTCGTTTCTCGTGGTCGTGGCGTCGTTGCTGCTGGGCGTCACCGCCGCGTATGCGCTGGGCCGCATCAAGTTCAGAGGCCGAGGCCTGTTGCTCTTGACGGTGCTGGCGGTGTCGATGTTCCCGCAGGTTGCGGTGCTGTCAGGCATGTTTGAGCTGATGAAGGCCATGGGTTTGTACAACCACTGGTGGGGCCTCACCCTACCCTACATGTTGTTCACCCTGCCCTTCACGGTCTGGGTACTCACCACCTTTGTGCGTGACCTGCCCAAAGAGCTGGAAGAAGCCGCCATCATGGACGGCTGCACGCCCTGGGGCATCATCACCAAGGTCTTTTTGCCGGTGATGTGGCCCGCTTTGGTCACCACAGGTTTGCTCGCGTTCATTGCCGCATGGAACGAGTTCATGTTCGCCCTCACCTTCGTGCTGGACAACAACGACCGCACGGTGCCAGTGTCGATCTCGCTCATCAGCGGTGCCGACAAATACGAAATCCCATGGGGCAAGATCATGGCCGCTTCGGTGCTGGTCACGCTGCCTCTCATTGCCCTGGTGCTGATCTTCCAACGCAAGATCGTGGGTGGTTTGACCTCCGGCGCTGTGAAGGGTTGATGCCATGGCACACACACAAAACACAGCCCAAGAAGCCAACTGGTGGCGCGGCGGCGTGCTCTACCAGGTCTACCCACGCAGCTTTCAAGACAGCAACGGCGATGGCATTGGCGACCTTGCGGGCGTCGTTCAGCGTCTGCCTTATCTGGCGAAGCTAGGGGTTGATGCGGTTTGGTTGTCGCCCTTCTTCAAAAGCCCGATGAAGGACTTTGGTTACGACATCTCCGACTATTGCCAGGTCGACCCGATGTTCGGCACGCTGGACGACTTCGACACACTGGTTCGCGAAGCCCATGCCCACGGTTTGAAGGTGTTGATCGACCAGGTGCTCAGCCACTGCTCGGACCAACACCCTTGGTTTGTGGAGTCGGCCAGTAGCCGCGACAACCCGCGCGCCGACTGGTTTGTTTGGGCTGACGCCAAGCCGGATGGCAGCCCGCCGAACAACTGGTTGTCGATCTTTGGTGGTAGCGCTTGGCAGTGGAACACCCGCCGCCAGCAGTACTACATGCACAACTTCCTCACCAGCCAGCCGGATCTCAACTTCCACAACCCGGCAGTGCAAGACGCGGCACTTGAATCAATACGCTTCTGGCTGAACCGTGGGGTCGACGGCTTCCGTCTGGACGTCATCAACTTCTGCTTTCACGATGCCCAACTGCGCGACAACCCGGCGCGCACAGAGGTCAAGTACGACCCGGCTGTGAACAACGCCACGCCCTACGCACGGCAAATTCACCGCTTCGACAAAAGCCAGCCCGACAACCTGCAGTTCCTGAAAAAATTGCGTAACTTGTTGAACGAGTTCCCCAACATTGGCTCGGTCGGCGAAATAGGTGATGACAACACGTTGGAGCGCATCGCAGAGTACACCGGTGGCGGCGACAAGCTGCACATGGCCTACGGATTTGACTTGCTCGGCACCCGTAGCGATGCGCGCTTCTTGCACGACGTGATCCAGCGTTTTGAATCGGTCGTCACCGACGGCTGGGCCTGCTGGTCGGTATCAAACCATGACGTCACGCGTGTAGCCACACGCTGGCACAAGGGCGAACACAACGCAGCTTGGTTGCGCCTGGTCGCGACCTTGCTGCTCTGCCTGCGCGGCTCACCCTGCATTTACCAGGGCGATGAACTAGGCCTCACAGAAGTGCAGTTGCGCTTTGACCAACTGCAAGACCCCTTTGGCATCACGCTCTGGCCCGAATCCCAAGGCCGCGACGGCTGCCGCACACCGATGGTCTGGGACGCTGCACGACCCAATGCGGGCTTTTCCTTCGGTGCCAAGACCTGGCTACCAGTGGCCGCCGAACACCTTCCATTGGCAGCGGTGCATCAGGTCAACGACGAAAACTCGTTGTTTAACTTCTACCGGCACATCTTGTCATGGCGTCGCACACGCGGCGTCCTGAAAACCGGCGCCATGACCCTGCTGGCGGCAGACGACCACGTGCTCGCCTTTTCCCGTGTCGGCGACGCCATCGACGGCACAACCGAGGCTTTGCTGTGTGCGTTCAACCTAACGGATCGCCCAGCACGCTATGCGTTGCCCTCAGACATGGAAATCAGCGACATCGACACCAGCCACCGTCTACCAAGCGGCAGCGTCGAGAAAAACACCCTGGTATTGCCGCCTTTTGGCGTCGTGGTTGCCACGCAAATCCTTCAAAAATAATCGGAGACTGTTATGTCTGAAATTCGTTTTCGCGGCGTTCACAAGCGTTATGACGGTGCCGCCATGGACACCATTCGCAAGGTCGATCTCGACATCAAAAAAGGCGAGTTCGTGGTGTTCGTGGGCCCCTCGGGCTGCGGCAAATCCACCCTCTTGCGCATGGTCGCAGGTCTTGAAGACATCAGCAGCGGCGACCTGAGCATCAACGGTGTACGCATGAATGAAACCCCACCCTCGCGCCGCGGCGTGGCCATGGTGTTCCAGAGCTACGCGCTGTACCCGCACATGTCGGTCTACGACAACATGGCCTTCGGCCTGAAGCAAACCCGAACCGACAAAACCACCGTCGACCAACGCGTGCGCAAAGCCTCGAAGATCCTGCAACTCGACCCACTGCTCAAACGCCTGCCCAAAGAACTGTCGGGCGGTCAACGCCAGCGCGTGGCCATCGGCCGTGCCATCGTGCGTGAACCCAGCGTATTCTTGTTCGACGAGCCGCTGTCCAACCTTGATGCCTCGCTGCGCGTGCAAACCCGCTTGGAGATCGCCAAGCTGCACAAAGACATCGGTACCGCCAGCATGATCTACGTGACGCACGACCAGGTGGAGGCCATGACACTGGCCGACAAAATCGTGCTGCTGAACGCGGGTGAACCCGTGCAGCGCGATGGCAGCGTGGCCCAGTTTGGCGCGCCTCTGCAGCTCTACCACCATCCAGTCAACAAGTTTGTGGCCGGCTTCATCGGCAGCCCGAAGATGAACTTCGTCGCTGCCAAACTCACGCAAGCCAATGAGCGTAGTGCCGTGGCCAAAGTAGCCGACGTTGCCTGCACCGCCCACGTCAACGCCACGCGCCTCAAAGCCAACAGCAGCGTTACGCTGGGTGTACGCCCCGAGCACGTACAAATCGCCAGCACCACCGGCGACAACGTGGTCACAGGCTTGGTGGCTTTCCTCGAACAGTTAGGCGAGGCCAGCTATATCTACGTGCGGCTTTCCGGTGGCGAACTGGTCACCGTGCGCGAAAGCGGCCACACCAGCGTGTCGGTAGGCAACCCCATCCAGTTGTACTTCCCGCCGCATTGCCTGCATCTGTTTGATGAAAACGATGTGGCCACTCCGCGCACGGCCGAGCCCCACATGTTGAGCCAACCCATGGTGGCGGGAGTATCAATCTCGCGCACAGCCAACGCGACCTAAGCAACCGAGCCGATTCCGTCCCTTCTTGCCAGGTTGTCCTGGCGAGTTCGTCACACAGCACTGCGTCACCCATGCAAAGAGATTCCCTGTCCCCAGCGGCGCTGGGGGTGAGCCCCTGGCTGCTCCAAGAAAACCTGGCAACGGCACAAAACGCCGCCCTGCACGAAACCCTGTTCACCATCGGCAACGGCCGCATCGGTTTGCGAGGCGCCCATGAAGAAGGCGCGCTATGGCCCGGTACCACCCAGGATGCGATTTACATCAACGGCTTTTACGACGCCGAGCCGATCCACTACCCAGAAAATTCCTACGGGCTGGCGCGCCACAACCAGTTCATGGTGAGTGTGCCCAACGGCAAGACCGTGCAATGGTCCGTGGATGGCGAGGCCTTCGATCCCAAGACCGGCAGCATCGAAAACTACCAACGCACGCTCGACTTCACGACCGGTGTGCTCACGCGCAGTTTCGTCTGGTGCTCGCCGCAGGGCCGCCGTGTGCGGGTGACCAGCCAACGTCTGGCGAGCTTCGAGCGCCAATACGTTTATGCGCTGCGTTACACGCTAGAGCCTTTGGAGGCCTCTGCCAACATCGTCGTTGAGTCGCAAATCGACGCACGCCAAGGCGCGCTAGCGGAGAGTTTTGATCCACGTGTAGGCTCGTCCAGTGCGGCCAATGCATTGGAGCTGAAGAACCTGCGTCGCACCGAGGCTGGATTTGCGCTGACGCATCGCACCAAACACAGTGGGCTGGAGGTCGTCAGTGCCGCTGAAGCTGTGGTCCGTGTTGGCGATCAGGTGATCTCCGGCATTGACATCGGAAGCGACCATTGCCCCGGCAAACGCTACACAGCCGAAGTTCCTGCAGGCTCCGCACTCGTGCTGGTGAAGTACTGCTCGCTCGTCACCTCGCGCGACTTCGCCGGTGAAGCCTTGGCTGCCGAAGCAGAACGCCAAGTAGCCCAGGCACGCCAAATCGGCTTTGACCAACTGCGCGCAGAGCAACACCTCTACCTGGCCAAGTTCTGGCAAGACGCTGATGTAGAGATTGAAGGCGATCCGGCGCTACAACAGGGCATCCGCTTCAACCTGCTGCAACTGCTGCAGTCGGTAGGACGCGATGGCCGCACCAACATTGCCGCCAAGGGTGTGAGCGGCAGCGGCTACGACGGTCACTACTTCTGGGACACCGAAATCTACGTGTTTCCCGTGATGCTCTACACGCGGCCCGACATCGCGCGCAAGCTGCTGGAGTTTCGCTACAACACCCTCGATGCGGCCCGTGCCCGCGCCCGTGAACTGGCCCACGACAAAGGCGCACTGTTTCCCTGGCGCACGATTGCAGGCGAAGAATGCTCATCTTACTTTCCAGCGGGCACAGCGCAGTTTCACATCAACGCCGACATTGCCTATGCCGTCAAACGCTACTGGGAGGCTACCGGCGACGATGAGTTCATCGCGCACCATGGCGCGGAGTTGGTGTTTGAAACCGTACGCCTGTGGTTGGGCCAAGGACATTTTGAAAACGGCAACTTCGCCAACAGCGCCACGCGTCGTTTCTGCATCCATACCGTCACCGGCCCGGACGAATACACCGCACTCGTCAATAACAACCTCTACACCAATGCCATGGCGCAGATGCACTTGCGCCTGGCAACACGTATCACAACATGGCTGCAAGCGCACCGGCCACAGGCGTTTCAGCAAGTAGCGTCCAAGATTGGTTTGACCGCTCAGGAACAAAGCCGATGGGCGGAAGCCGCCGAGGCCATGTACATCCCGTTTGACGAGGCACGCGGTATTCACCCGCAGGACGACAGCTTCTTGTCCAAGCCGCGTTGGGAAGCGGCGGATGTGGATCCGGCCAAGAGTCCGCTGCTGTTGCACTACCACTCACTGGTAATTTACCGCCACCAAATCTGCAAGCAAGCTGACGTGGTGCTCGCCTTGATGTTACTCGGCGAGGAGTTCGACCTGGATGCCAAGCGTCGCGACTTCGACTACTACGAACCGCTAACGACACACGATTCATCACTGTCGCGCTGCATCTTCGGCATCGTGGCCAGCGAAGTGGGCTACCACGACAAGGCCTACCAGTACTTTCTCGAGGGCGCCCGCACCGACCTCGACGACCACCACCACAACACCGCCAACGGCGTACACACCGCCGCCATGGCCGGGAGCTGGCTGGGCGTGGTTGCCGGCTTTGCAGGCCTACGCCAAAACAGCGCACAACCTTCGTTCTCGCCCACGCTGCCTGCGGGCTGGACACGCTACGCCTTCAAGTTGCGCTTGCACCAAGCGCAACTGCAAGTGGTGGTCGAGCGCGACGCATGCACCTACCGGCTTTTGCAAGGCGACAGCCTGAGCTTTGTGCACCAGGGGCAAGCCGTGCAGCTTGACATCAGCCAACCCGAAGTTCGCCTTTCCAGCTCTTCCCGCTCTTGATAGGACTCCACGCAATGACCAGCACCCGCCGCGCCTTCATCTTCGATCTCGATGGTGTGATCACCGACACCGCGCATCTGCATTTCGTCGCCTGGCAGCGTTTGGCGCAAAGCCAGGGTTTGTCATTTGACGAAACCTTCAACGAGAAGCTCAAAGGCGTCTCGCGCATGGACTCGCTGGAGCTCATCCTTGCGCAATCCAGCCGCAGCTATACGCAAGAGCAAAAACTCGCGCTGGCCAACAACAAGAACGACTTCTATGTCGGTTTGATCGACGGCATTACCCCAGCCGACTTGTTGCCCGGCGCGTTGGACACGCTCAAACGGGTGCGCGAAGCCGGTTGCTTTGTCGGCTTGGCCTCTGCCAGCAAAAACGCACTTAGCGTGCTGGGTCGGCTCGGCATTACCAACATGTTCGACCACGTGGTCGACGCCAACACCGTCGTCCATGGCAAGCCGCATCCCGAAGTCTTTTTGCGTGCAGCATCGGCACTCAACTGCCAACCCGCCGATTGCATCGGGGTCGAAGACGCCATTGCAGGTGTCCAGGCCATCAAAGCCGCCGGCATGTACGCCATCGGTGTGGGCAGCCCCACCGAGCTGCACGAGGCCGACCACGTGCTGCCCAACCTCAAAGATTTTCGACCCGAGTATTTCCTCCACCAGGTGTGATGGCACTCCGCCGGGTTACCGCTCGGCGGCGTCTGCAGCGTGCCATCCCCACAGCTTGCAGCAGCCCAAACAACACCAGCGCCAACCCTCTGCGCCACCTCACCCGCCCCGGACCGACTTGCTGAGCCGGGGACGACTTCTTGCTTTACCGCCCCGATAAGAGAGACAACTTCATGAAACGCTACCACCTACGAGCCATCGCCGCAGCCGCGTCCTTACTGGCCATGGGTTCACAAACCTTTGCACAAACCGCCCCTGCTCCAGACGAACGCCAGTCGTCATCCAAGCCATCCGAAGTGCTGGACGACAGCATGACAACGCAAATCGACGCGGCTGTCAAAAAGGCCATGGCATCGACCGGTCTGGAGTTCACGGGCTACATGCGCACCGGCTTTTATGGTGCCAGTGGCAACGGTGCCAAGGGTGGCTACAGCCTGGGCGGCGACCTGCAGAAGTACCGCCTAGGCAATGAAGGCGATAACTACATGGAGTTCGGTATCGGCAAAAAGTGGAGCCTGGGCGAAGGCCTGAAGTGGGGCACCTACTACATGCCCAAGGTATACAACGGCACCTCCGGCACCGCCCAGTTGTACACCGACATCAGCGGCCTGTCGTTCGCCCCTGAGCTGACCTTCTGGGCCGGCCAACGCTTCCACCGCATTGCCGATATCCACATCGTCGACAACTGGCTCGCACAAGACGGCGACAACTACGGCGCGGGTGTGGACGGGTTCAAGATCGGCTCCGGCACGTTGAACATTTCTGCCTCTACCGATGGCAACATGGACAACAAGAACACCAGCTTCAACAATGCCAAGCGCGTGAACTTGCAACTGATCAACCTGGAAGTGAATCCAGGCGGCAAACTCAACCTCACGGCGGGCTTTATCAGCGGCGACTTCAACCAAGGCAAAGACGGCTCCGCCTTCGGCTTGGTGCACCAGCAGTCCAACTTCCTGACCACCGGCCTAGACAACACCCTGTTCCTGCAAACCTCCACCGGCCACGCTTCGCTGAGCGGCCAGTTCTTCAACCTGGACACCAGCAGCGCCTCGGCTCTGGGTGGCGCCAAACAAACGCGTATCGCCGATGCCATCAACTGGCAGATTGGCAAGTTTGGCGGCCAAGCCTTGATTGGCTACCAAACACTCAATCCAGACAACGGCGCCAAGATCAAAGACTTTTCTGTGGGCGGTCGCATGAGCTACGGTATTGCGAAGAACACCAAGCTGCTGGCAGAAGTGGGCAGCACCAAACGCGAAGTCGATGGCCAAGCCTCGCAACGCCTGAACAAAGGTACGGTGGCCGTGGCCTTCGCGCCTAACACCAACTTCTGGACACGCCCAGAGTTCCGCCTCTACGCCACACGCGCCAACTGGAACGACGCGGCCGGCATTGCCAACGCCGGCAGTTTTGGTCGCGATGGCAAGGGCGGCAACACCGCCTTCGGTGCCCAAATCGAAGCTTGGTGGTAAGCCCTGCTTGAGCCGTCACACCGCTGGCTTTGGCCACGGTGTGATGACTCTCTCCACCTATTCAAGGCATGCTCGAACGTCTTTGAGATGTCGTTGAATAGCCCGCACAACCCATGACACAAACGCGCCCCCATGCAACGCCTTCCCTTTCATCTGAAACCCCATGCGCGCTGGTTGGCGTTGATATGGGCTGCCACCTGCATGGTGTCCACCCCCGCAGCGTACGCGGGATGGTTGGATGCAATGCTGGGCAATACAACTGCCATGGCCAATAGCGACGAGCCCGCGCGCAAAGTGTGGCCGTTAGGCGAGTTCTCGTTTGTGCGTTTACAACCCACCAAAACCGATGTGGCCGATGCAGCGCCCAACCGACACCCCGCCAAGGTGTCTGAAGCGCTGGTGGAGAAACTGCTGTCGTCGGTGCGCATGCCCAAAGGCAAGGACGGCACCGAGCCGCTGTTCAGCAGTGCCGAGGCTTGGACCTTGGCACCCGCCATCAGCGAAGCCCTGGCTGCGGCTAGCGCTGGCGAAGACGTGTTGGTGCAAAGCTCCGCGCGGCGCGCGGCCAACTCGATTGAAGCACCTACCGTGGCCACTGCGCGCATCTTTGTGACCGCAGAAGGTTTGCAACTGCTGGTGCAAGCCACGCGCTTTGACTATTACGACCGTTGGCGCGGGGCGGCCAAGGTGCCGGACTTTCCGGTGGCGTCACGCAAATCGACCGGCAGCACCGTGCTGCAGAGCCCATTGGCCAAGAGCCGAGCGGCGAGTTGGCTGGTCTTCCCGCTCAGTGCCGATTTAAAAACCGCGACGCTGGCACCGCCGCCAACCAAAGCGGTGATCCAAGCCACTACGCCGATACCCGTGAAGCCACGCGATGCGGCCTTCTTCAACGAACAGGCGCAACGCCTGGATGGCCTCAAAAGCTTGCGCGAGAAAAACCTCATCACCGAAGCCGAATACCAGCAAAAACGCAGCGAAGTCCTGCAAGGCCTGTAGACGCAAGCAAAGCGCGTTCGACGCTCTGCCTGGACGCCAAGGCCTTGAACAAAGCCTTTAAAGCAGGCCTGCGTCCATCATCAACTGCGTAGTCTTGCTGGTGTTGAGCTTGGCCATCTCCACTCGCGGCGCTTGCAGGTCCGCCAGCGGCACTAGGTTGCGGTTGGATGCGGCGCCCACGCCCACGGCGTACTCAAACGAACGCCCGGTACGCAAAATGTCTTGGCCGCCGGGGCCGGTCAGCCATTTGATGAAGGATTGCGCCTGCGCCTGGCGCTTGCTCGACGCCAGAATGCCACCGCCCGACACGCTGACAAACGCGCCCGGGTCTTGGTTGCGGAAGTAGTGCAGGCCCAGCTTGTCGCTGCTGCTGGTCTTCTGCTGCGCGGCGTCACCATAGTAGTAATAGTGGTAGATCAACGCGCCTTCCACCACGCCGTCGTTGGCCGCCTTCATGGCCGCACTGTTGCTGCGGAACACGACCACGTTTTCTTTCAGGCCCTTGAGCCATTCGGCCGTGGCCGCTTCGCCCTTCAATTGCAAAATAGCGCTGACGATGGCCTGGAAGTCGGGCCCCGCCGGTGCGGCACCCCAACGGCCTTTCCACTCAGGTTTGGCCAAGTCCATGATCGACTTCGGCAATCGATCGCGCGAGAGTTTGACCTTGTGGTACACAAACAAAGTGCTGCGGGCGGCAATGCCCGTCCAGTGGCCATTCGCCGGGCGATATTCTGGCGGCACCTGAGCCAGTGTGGCGGGCTCCAGCGGTGCCAACAGGCCCGCGTTGTCCACCAACACCATGCCTGGCGAGTTTTCCGTCAAGAAGATATCTGCGGGAGAACGGTTGCCCTCTTGGACGATCTGGTTGGCGATCTCGGAGTCGCCGCCGTCGCGCACGGTCACTTTGATGCCCGTGGCACGCGTGAAGGCGTCTACCCACGAGGCGGTCAGCGTGGCGTGCTGTGCGTTGTAGATCAACAGGCCATCATCGGATTGCGCACGCGCACCCAACGACGTCAGGCTCAGCCCGCCAAGACCTAAACCCAAAACCACCGACCGACGCGAAGTGCCTGTTTGAGACTGCATTGCTATTCAACCCACATTAAAAATGACCACCCCGCCGCATCACAACAGCGGGCACATGAAAAAAACGAAAACCGATCAAAAGCATCCAGATAAGAATGCTTTTCATTTGGATTATAGAAACCAAATATTGACCCTTGGCCCACCTGCGGTAAGAACCTGCTGACGGTCAGAGGCCTGCACCGCACCAGCCACTACAACAACGGCCGCAATTCGCGGGCCGCCTCTTGCAACAACGGCAGCAACTCGCGCCGCATCACCTCCTGCTGCAGCCGCTGCGGCGAAGTCACCACATTGAGTGCGGCCATGGTGCGGCCCTGTAGGTTGCGCAGCGGCACGGCCAAAGCGTGCACGCCAATTTCGTGCTCTTCGCTGGCCACACAAAAATCATCGGCACGCGCCTGCGCTACGGCGGCGCGAAGTGCCTTGGGCTCAGTCAGCGTGTGCGTGGTGAGCCGGTGGAACTCGCGCCCCTTCATCCACGCCGCAAACTCGGTGCGGTTCAACGAAGCCAGCAGCACCCTGCCGGTGGAAGTGGCAAAAGCCGGTAAACGCGCCCCCAGGTGCAGGCCATAAGCCAGGATGCGCGCACGGCGTCCTTCGGCCCCTACGCCACCAGCCAGTGCGCCCGTGGCCTCCGCGCGGTCGTTGCCGCTGCGCGCCACGATCACCACCTCGTCGCCATCGCGCACCACCACCGAAAATGACTCCTGCGTCTGTGCCGCCAGCCGGTTCAACGTGGGCTGCGACAAACGCGGTAATCGAGCCGACCCAAGGTAACTCCCCGAGAAGCGCAACACCTTGGGTGCCAGCCAGAAGTAACTGCCGTCAGTTTCCAGGTAACCCAGGTGCGCAAGTGTGAGTAGATGGCGGCGCGCGGCCGCACGCGTCAAGCCCGCGCGCTGTGCCGCCAGCGTCGCGTTAAGCCGCTGCCGCTCAGTGTCGAAACTCTCCAACACGGCCATGCCTTTAGCCATGCCTTCAATCAGATCCGCCTTGGCGATGTCCATGCTGCCAACCTTTGCTTGCAATGCCATTTAAATGATTGCGCGATCATCGCACAAGCAATCCGATCATCGCGCAATCGGTTAGACAACTTACTAGCGGCAACTTCATATGCGTTCTAAGCTTTGCGTAGATTTCGACTATCGCCCCTCAAGGAGACAATTCCATGCGCACCCAAGTTGCCATCATTGGCGCCGGCCCTTCCGGTCTGCTGCTCGCCCAACTGTTGTACAAGGCCGGCATCGATGCCGTGGTGGTGGAGCGCCAAAGCCCCGACTATGTGCTGGGCCGCATCCGCGCCGGTGTGCTGGAACAGATCACCATGGACCTGCTAGATGCTGCCGGTGTCGGCCAGCGCATGCACGCAGAAGGCCTGCCGCACCATGGCATTGAGTTGTTGTTCAAGGGCGCGCGCCATCGCATCGACTTGCAAGGCTTGAGTGGCGGCAAACAGGTGATGGTCTACGGCCAGACCGAGGTCACGCGCGACCTGATGCAAGCCCGCGCTGAAGAAGGCCTGACCACCATCTACGAAGCGCGCGACGTGACGCTGCATGACTTTGACAGCGCCCACCCCAAGGTGCGCTACACCAAAGACGGCCAAACACACGAGATCAGCTGCGACTTCATCGCCGGTTGCGACGGCTACCACGGCGTCAGCCGCGCCAGCGTGCCGCAAGAAAAGCTGCACACGTATGAAAAGGTCTACCCCTTCGGTTGGCTCGGCGTGCTGGCCGATGTGCCACCGGTCTCGCACGAGCTGATTTACGCCAACACGCCACGCGGCTTTGCCCTGTGCAGCATGCGCAGCGCCACGCGCAGCCGCTACTACGTGCAGGTGCCGATGGAAGAAAAGGTGGAGAACTGGAGCGACGACGCCTTCTGGAACGAGCTGCGCAGCCGCCTCGACCCCGAAGCCGCCGCCAACCTCGTCACCGGCCCGTCGCTGGAAAAAAGCATTGCCCCGCTGCGCAGCTTTGTGGCCGAGCCCATGCGCTTCGGCCGCCTGTTCCTGGCGGGCGACGCGGCCCACATCGTGCCGCCCACCGGTGCCAAGGGCTTGAACCTGGCGGCTAGCGATGTGGGCTACCTGTCGAGCGCACTCACCGAGTTCTACCGCGAAAAGTCCGACGTGGGCATCGACACCTACTCCGACCGCTGCCTGCGCCGCGTGTGGAAGGCCGAGCGCTTCTCGTGGTGGTTCACCTCGCTGATGCACCGCTTCCCTGAGACCGGCGAGTTCGGCCAGAAGATCCAGGAAGCCGAGTTGGACTACCTGGTGCAGTCACACGCAGCATCGACCTCGTTGGCCGAAAACTACGTGGGCTTGCCGCTGGTTTAAGGCTACCGCTGCACCGCAAGCCGCGTGCTATCGTGCTCCAACCCTTTACTTGGAGCACGTATGAAGTTTTTGCACCTGTTGGCCGCCGCTACCCTGACCTGCGCGGCCTCGGCTACCTTCGCCCAAGCCAAACTCGACGCGCCATGCCAGGCCAAGTTTGATGCCATCGGCGCCGAGATCGATGCCGCCAAGGCCGGTGGCCACAAGCAGAAAGTGCGCGGGCTGGAGCGTGCGCAGAAAGAGGTCAGCAGCGGCTGCACCGAAGCCAAACTGCAGTCGACCCACGACGGCAAAGTGCGCGGCCAAGAGAAGAAAGTGGCCGAGCGTGAACGCGATCTCGAAAAAGCCAAGAGCCAAAGCAGCGCCAGCAAAGTGGCCAGCCGCCAGAAGAAGCTGGACGAAGAAAAAGCCGAGCTGCAACGCTTGAAAGACGCGCCGCTTTAATGCGCAGTCTTACCTTCTGCTTTTAGTCGAGAAAGCGCGCGCTGTAATTCACCGGCGGCATCAAGCACAACTCTGAGCGGCCAAACCAGCGATAGCGGTTGCGCGCCAACCACCGGTACAAGCTGTCGCGCAGCGGCGAGGGCACCAGCCAGCCCACCCAAGCCAAACGCCAGGGCCAACCCAAGGCATGCAGCAGCCGCAAGATGGCTGCTGTGTGCTGCCAACTGCGCACGGCGGCAGCACTAGTCGAGTCGTCCACCAGCAGCAGCGTCTGCAACCCATCGACCCGCAAGCCCGCCTGCGCCAGCAGCCGTTGGCCCACAGCGCCTTGCATCGAGGCAAATCGAATCACGCCTTTCTTGTCGTGGCGCAACAGAAACTGCACCCAGCCGTTACACAACAAACACTGGGCATCAAACACAACGATCACGTGGCCGCCTGCAGATTCAGATGCCCCTTATAGAGGGCCACAACCCCCACCCAAGGCAGCGCAGCTTGCACATGAAAATGCAGTTGGTCATCGACGCCCGACTCCCGCGCAATCAACCTCGGGCGCAGCCAGGCCGGGCAAGGAATGCCGCAGAAATGCATGCGTTGCAGCCGCATCTCCAAATGGCCGCCATCTAATAGCAGCAGAAACGTCAACCGCGCGGCGCCCAAGGACGCCACCACATGACCAGCGTGCAAGCGCATCTGCGAGGTCATGCTTTGGCTGGGGAAGTGGCGTGTCCAAGTCTCCACGTCTGAGCGCGCATCCAACTCGAACCGGATAGCCCCACGGCTGGCCGCCTGCGGCGTGCCCGTGCACCACGCCAGAAACTTGGCGGGCCACGAATCCGGCGCGGCGGTCTCTACCCAACCATGCAGCGTGTGCCGCCCGTTCAGGCGGTGAAACCGCTGCGCAGCGGCGGGCAACTGGTCAAACACGGGCCCCATGGCTTTTTGAACCATGGAGAGGTTTTGATTCTTTTGCATGCGCCGAGTTTAAGCAGCAGCACGCACGGCACACCCCACACGACCGGCCCAATATTTGCTTAGTGGGTTCCTTTTACGGCTTTGCCCCACTCGCCCCGGTCATCTCCAGAGGAACCCCATGAACACCTTTCGCTCCACGCGCCGCGGCGCGCTGCAATTTCTGAGTGCCAGCGCCGCCCTGGCCGCCCTGCCCGCCTTTGCGCAGTGGCCCGACAAGCCAATCAAAATCATCGTGACCTTTCCGCCGGGTGGCTCCAGCGATGTGCTGGCACGCTTGATGGCCGAGCAACTGAGCACCAAGCTGGGCCAGGCCGTGGTGGTGGACAACAAACCGGGTGGCGGCGGCACCATCGGCGGCACACAGGTGGCGGGCTCTGCGGCCGACGGCTACACGCTGATGCTGTCGAACACCACGCCGATTGCGCTGGGGCCTTTCACACTCGACAAGCTGCCCTACGACCCCGTCACGGCCTTTACCCACGTGGCCTATCTGGGCGCCGCACCGCTGGTGATCATGGCCAGTAAGCCGTCGGGCCTCAAAACCTATGCCGACTTTGAAGCCCAGGCGCGCAAAGACGGCAGCATCAACTTCGGCTCGGGCGGCCCGGGTTCCATCGGCCACATCCACGGCGAACTGCTGAAAAAGCAAACAGGCATCAACATGGTGCATGTGCCCTACCGTGGCGGCGCCCCTATGACCACCGACCTGATTGCCAACACCATTCCGGTTGGCATTGATGTGATTACGTCGTATGTGACCTTCTTCAAGGCCGGCCAACTGGTGCCGCTGGCCGTCACCAGCACCCAGCGCTCGCCGTTGATGGCCGATGTGCCGACCATTGCCGAACTCGGCCAACCCAAACTGGTGCTGGAAAACTTCTTCGGCCTGTCTGGCCCCGCCAAAATGCCCGCCGACGTCATCGCGCGACTCAACACCGCCTGCAACGAAGTGCTGGTGATGCCCGAGATCCAGAAGAAGCTGACCGAACTGGGCATCGTTGCCAAGCCCGAGACCGTGGCCATGTTCAACGGCTTCGTCAAAGACCAGGTGAACGTGCTCGGGCCGACGGTCAAGGGCGCGGGCATCAAGCTTTAAGCTTGTATTGCAGAATCCCTCACCATGCGCACCTCATCTGCCAACCTGTTCCGCCTGCGGTTCATCCTGAACACGTTTTACTCGGGCCCGCAGGCCTGGTTCTTCTTGGCCGATGACCGAGGCTACTTTCGCGACGAAGGCCTGGCCATCGACTTCACCGAAGGCGACACCCTGGCCAACGCCGTGCCCAAGCTGGCTGATGGCTTGTTTGACGCCGGTTATGGCGACATGAACGCCTTGGTCGAGTGGGCCACCGCCCGCCCGGAAGACGCGCCCATAAGCGTCTACGCCATGCACAACCGCTCGCCCTACACCATCGCCGTGCCGGCCCTGGGCCCGGTGCGCTCGCCCAAGGACCTGGTGGGCCGCACGCTGGTCACCCACCCGAACGACGCCGCCTGGCGCATGTTCCCCGAGTTCTGCATGGCCTGCGGCATCGACCCCGCCAGTGTGAAGATCGAAGTCTCTGGCCTGCCGCACCGCGAACTGGTGGCGCTGATGCTGCAAGGCCAGTGGGATGGGCTGTTCGGCTTTGTGAACACCATCAACGCGCAGTCGATCGAGGCTGGCATCGAGCCCACCACCGCCCTGCGCCACTTTGAATGGCGCCACCACGTTCCCTCGCTTTACGGCGCGGCGTTGATGGTGACCCCTGCCTTGCGGCGCGACCACCCCGGCGTGGTGGCGGGCCTGGTGCGCGCGGTCAACCGTGGCGTGGCCGACACCGTGGCCGATGTGGATGCGGCCATTGAAGCCGTGGCCTTGCGCAACCCGGCCATCGACCGCGTGGCCAACCGCGCCCGCCTGGCCGGCACACTGGCGCTGGAGATGGCGCACAGCGAAGGCGCCACGCTGGGCATCGGCGCAACCGACCCCGCACGCCTGGCGCAAACCATATCGCTGATGCACAAGGCCAAACGGTTGGCCCATGCACCAGCGCCAGAACGTTTGTTCGACGGACGCTTTCTGCCACCCGTGGAGCAACGGGTACGTTCGCTCGCATCCGAAAACTAACGATCGGTAACCCGCATGGCGGGTACTTGCCGAGTAAAGTGGCCCACATCTTGTGAGTCCACGGAGCCCTTCCCCATGAACGTTCTGATCTTCGGCGCCACCGGCATGCTGGGCCAAGCCGTGTTGCGCGAGTGTTTGCTCGACCCCGCTGTTGCGCTGGTCAAAACCGTGGGCCGCACCCCCACGGCAGACCAGCACCCCAAGCTGCAGCAACTGCGCCACGCCGATCTGTGGCACTACGAAAGCATCGAGGCCGAGTTGACACCTTTCGACGCCTGCTTTTTCTGCCTGGGGGTCTCCGCCGCCGGCATGACCGAGGCCGATTACAGCCACACCACCTACGACATGACACTCGCCGCCGCCAACACTCTGGCGCGCTTGAATCCGCAAATGACGTTTGTCTACGTCTCCGGCGCGGGCTGCGACAGCACAGAGAAAGGCCCGGTGATGTGGGCCCGCGTCAAAGGCAGAACCGAAAACGCCTTGCTGGCCCTGCCCTTCAAGGCCGCCTACATGTTTCGCCCTGGCGCCATCCAGCCGCTGCACGGCGTCAAGTCCAAAACCACGGCGTACCGCGTGTTGTACTCGGCCACCAAACCCTTGTGGCCGTTGTTGCGGCGCTGGTTTCCCAACCAGGTGCTGACCAGCGAACAGATTGGCCTGGCGATGCTCAAGGTGGCGAAACAAGGCGCGCCTAAGCAACTACTGGAGAGCGCTGACTTGAATGCACTGTAGGGTTTAGCTTTCTCCGGACGATTTTGATAAGCAAACGGTGGATCAGCGCAACGAACGGCACGTAAGTTGCTGCGACCGTTGTGCCCGCATGCCGCAACATGCGGTGGGCCATTTACCGTTGTCCTCCCTTCGCTTCTAACTTTTTCAAAGTCTTCCAATGCACAAAAACCTCGCGCTCTCCGTCATTCTGGCTACGTTGGTTCTGGCCGCTTGCGGCAAAAAGGAAGAAGCTCCCGCAGCGGCGCCCGCCCCTGCACCGGTGGCAACACCCGCTGCTGAAGCGGCCAGTGCCCCAGCCACACCAGCGCCAGCGGCCGCTGCAGACAACACAGCCCCACCCGCAGGCGACGCCGTTGCCGCAGCATTGGCGGCCGCCGCAGCAGCCAACGCCACGGCCGCCAGCGCAGCGAAGTAAAAGCACTCTTTAAAGCCAGGGCGCAAGGCCTTGGCCCAGGCAGCGCATACACATGTACATGCGCTGCAATACGCTGCGATACCCCACGCTGCGCAGCCTGGGTGTCATCAACACGCAGAACGCCATCTCGGGATGGTTTGTCCCCTCGGCATGTCACAACGCTGACTTGCATGCTCCGTACGCTGCCCCTCGGCCATGCGTACACACGCAGGAGCCTTCAAACCAATACAACACTTCAAGTCCGAGGGAATCATGTTTAAGCTGCGTCTTTGCGCCCGCGCGCTCCTGTTCTCTGCCACGCTGGCGGTAACGGCCATCACGGCCCACGCCACCCCCACCTGGCAACTCGCCGACACCCAGCAGTTCTATGCCAACGACCCCGCCAAGTCGGGCATCTACCGCTCGCAAGGCATAGCCACCGATGGCAACCAGTGGTTCTTTTCATGGCAATACGGTCTGGAGCGCGCCGACCAGAGCTTCACCTCGGTACAGCGCAATTCGACCTTCACGCCGCCCGGCGCCGTCACGCCCGGCATTCCCCTGAACCTGCTGGCACAAGGGCTCAACCACATTGGTGACATCGACTACTACAACGGCAAGTTGTACGTGTCGCTCGACAGCACCTCGGGCTACACCAAGCCGCACATCGCCATCTTCAACGCGGCTGACCTGAGCTACACCGGCGTGTCGTACGAAATCACTGGCTCGCCCGCCAACCCGAAGAAAGACGTGGCCAGCTGGTTTGCAGTGGACGCCGCGCGCGGCCTGGGCTACGGCAAGGAATACCAGAACGGCAACACGCTCAACGTCTACAACCTGGACGACTGGAGCTTTCTGCGCACCATCACGCTCGACACCAACACCAAGAGCATCCAGGGTGCCAAGGTGTACGGCGACTGGCTCTACATGACCTCGGACAACGATGCGCAATCGGTCTACCGCGCCAACCTGCTCACCGGCGCGGTCGAAGAAATCTTCCAGTTGCCCAAGCCCGATGGCGACCGCGAAGTCGAAGGCATTGCGCTGCTGGACAACGGCAAGGGCGGCGTAGACCTCTACATCGAACTCATCGTCGATCCGGCACGTTCGGGCCAGAACCCAACCAACGACTTGCTGCGCGTGGACCTGTACCACTATGCCCAAGTGCTCACCGTACCCGAGCCACAAACCTGGGCGCTGATGATCCTGGCACTGGGTTTGATGGGCTTCGCCCGCACACGGCAAAAACGCCGCTAAGCCCGCGTAAACCACAGGGCTGGGAAGCCCTGTGCGCTTGCAGAATAGGGGCCACTAGCACCTGAAGAAAAGCCATTGCGCATGCCCAAGTCTGCAAGCACCGAACGCCCAAAGCCCGCCAAACTGACTAAGCCGATCAAGCCACTAAAGGGCATTCGCATCCTGAGCCTGGCGCTCAACCTGCCCGGCCCGGCCGCCTTGCTACGTTGCCGGGCCATGGGCGCCACCTGCATGAAGATCGAGCCTCCTGGGCCTTCAGGGGCCCAGGCCAGCGGCGATCCCATGGCCCACTACAACCCGGCGGTCTACGCCACTTTGCACAAGGGCATTCGTGTGCAAAGCGCCAACCTCAAAACCCCCGAGGGGCAAAAAGCGCTGCACCGCGCGCTGGCCAAAACCGACGTGCTGCTGACCTCTTTTCGCCCGTCTGCCTTGCCCAAGCTTGGGCTCGACTGGCGTACGCTGCACAAGCAGTACCCAGCGTTGTCGCAAGTCTCCATCGTCGGCGCCTTGGGTGCACGCGCCGAAGAGCCAGGCCACGACCTCACCTACCAAGCCGAGCACGGTCTGCTGCCCGGACTGGACCTGCCCGCTTCGCTGTTTGCCGACATGGGCGGCGCGCTGCAAGCCACAGAGGCCGTCTTGCAACTGGCGCTGCTGCGCCACACCGGTGCACCCGGCGCCTATCTGGAAGTCGCGCTGGCCGATGCGGCCGCCTACCTGGCGCTACCGCGCCAATGGGGGCTGACCGCGCCGGGCGCCCTGCTCGGCGGCCAACATGCGGGCTACCGCATCTACCCGTGCAAAGGTGGCCGAGTGGCCGTGGCCGCGCTGGAGCCACACTTCGCGGCGGCGTTATGCGGCGTCGCCGGCTTGGCGGCCAACAGCGACATGCTGGCCCCGACCACATACCAGGCCATTGCGGCGTTTCTGGCAGGCAAGACCGGGCAGCAGCTAGAGCACATCGCCACGCAAAACGATGTGCCGCTGCACACACTGCCAAAGTAAAAGCTAAGCGAAGTCGGGCAGCGCCTCAGCGCAAGTCACGCGGTTACGGCCCGATTGTTTGGCCTGGTACAACGCCCCATCGGCACGCGCCACCAGGCTGGCCACGTCATCATCATCACGCGCCACAGCCACGCCGGCGGAGATGGTCACCGTCATGATGACCTCTTGCGTGGTGCGGTTGCGGATCTTCATGGCCTTGGTGCGTTCGCGCACCTTCTCGGCCAGTTGCAGGCTTTCTTCGAGCGAAGTGCGCGGCAGCAAAATCGCGAACTCTTCACCGCCGTAGCGCGCCACGGCATGCGACTTGTGCGTGACCGAGGTGCGCAGAATCTCACCCAGCAACTCGATCACCTTGTCGCCCATCACGTGGCCATGGGTGTCGTTGACCTTCTTGAAGTGGTCGATGTCGAGCATCACCAGGCAGTTCGGTGGCGACTCTTCCACTGCGGGCTGCAGCAGGTCCTGCACCTTGGACTCGAAGCCCTTGCGGTTCAAGGTGCCGGTCAGGGTGTCGACCAAAGATTCATCGCGCACCCGGGTCAGCTCGCCCTGCAGCCGCTCAATCTCGCGCTGGCTTGCGGCCACGCGCTGCTGCAAAGCTTCGGCGGAGCTTTTCATCTCGGCCGTGCCCTGCAGCGCCTCGGACAACCAAGGCCCCAATGCGGGGGCATCGCTGTCCTGCAAAGCCCGCGTCAGGTTGAACAGTTGCGCGCCAAAGGCGCCCGCCTGCGCACCGGTGTTCGAGGCCGACTCGGCCATGCCATGCATGGTGCGTTTGAAGTCGTTGCCAATACGCTCCATGGTGGCCACGTCGATGCTGGCAATGTGCTCGCGGTACAGCCGCTCGATGGTCGCGTCGCCAAACCGTGGCTCCTCCACGAGGCGGCGCGCAATGGCTTCGTTGAGCCGTAGATTCAGGCCCGCCGCATATTCATACCAGACCGTAAAACTCAGAGGGTTCAGCGCCGCATCATGGTGGCCCATGTGGCCAATGGCGGCGCGCAGCAGTTCGGCGCTGCGTTCTCTGGATTCTTTGTAGTGCATTGTTCTAGTCCATCAAATTGACGACAAACCTGCGGCCCGGAAGATCGGGCGAGCGCGAGTCTATCGTCGCAATGAACGAATGCCTACCACTTCGAGGTGACAACCACATGCAGGCCACGGGGATGTGGCATTGAAGCCACGAAACCCATGTGCACACACATATCCTTATGAGAAGTCCACGCTTCGGGGCACCTCGAACATGGTGCGTTTGGTGTTGGTGAAGTGCGGCCGCGCCACATCGCTCCATGCGGTGGCGCGCACCGCCAGCCAGGGCGCCGAGCCCAGCGCCTCGGCATGGGTGAGGTCGTAACACGCCAGCGACAACGGGCCGTGGCCGTGGTTCAAGAATCGCGAGGCGCGAATGCAGCCGGGCACGGCAGCCAGGCCGGGCATGTGCTCGGTGTCGTACCAGCGGGTGATCTCGGGCATCCAACCGTCTTCGGGGTCCATCTCCACCACGTAATGGAAGCGTGGCTCGGCGCCGTGCGAAACGCCGGATATGTCGAACACCTGCTCCAGCCGCGAGGCGCAGGCATCCAGTGCCCAGGGGCAGTGTGTCGTGAATGCGGCCACGCTGACCGCTGCAGACGCCACGTACACATAGATTTCATGCAGCGTGGGCGACCAAGCCAGGCGGCGCAGCGGCAGTTGGCCTGCGGCGCAGAAAGCCAGCACGTCGGCCTCTACCACCGCCACATTCACAGACGCGGGCACCCGTGCCTGCAGCAACTGCAATTCAGTAAGGCTTGCCATGCTCAATGCCCAATCTGCAGCGCCACCAGCAGGCGCGACACCATGTTGTAGGCGGCTACGGTGGCGGTCAGGTCGAGCAGTGCCTGGTCGTCAAAGCTCGCCCGCACGCGGGCAAACAAGGCCTCGGGCACGGTGATGTCGCGTGTCATGGCGTCGGCGTATTCGAGCACCAGGCGCTCAATGTCTGCCAGATCTGGCGCCGTCTGTGGTGATGGCGCGCGTGTGGCCTCGATGGTGGCCGGCAACACACCAGCGGCCAGCGCATGCGGCACGTGGGCATCGAATTCATACGGCGCGCGGTTGAGCACGGCCACGCGCAGGATCACCAGTTCGCGCAGGCTGGCCGGCAAGCTGTTGTGGTTGCGCACGGCCGAGAGCATTTGCTCCCAGCCGTGGGCCACCGGCGGGCTGTTCAGCAGCACCTGGTACAGCGGCGAAATGCGGCCACGTGCGGCCAGGATTTGCGCCTCTTGGGCAGCCAGTTCCGGGCGGGTTCCCGGCGTGATGGGGTTTAAACGCATGGGATGAAAAAGCCTCAATCAGGTTTGATGTTTTTGCTGCGCACCACGGCCGACCACTTGGCGCTGTCGGCGGCCAGCAGTTTGGCCAGGTCGGCGGGCGACGACGGCGCGGGCTCGGCGCCCGAAGCCATCAGCTTGCTCTTCACCGATTCGTTGTCCAGTGTGCGGCGCACGGCTTGGTTCATGGCCTCAACAGCAGCGGGTGGTGTGCCTTTGGCGGCAAACAAGGCGTACCAGTTGTCCGAGTCCACCCCGGGCACGCCCATCTCGGCGAAAGTCTTCACATCTGGCAGCAGCGGGTGGCGCTTGGTGGCGGCGATGCCAATCGGTTTGAGCTTGCCGCCTTTGATGAAGCCGATCAGCCCTGGGATGTCGCCAAAGAAGCCGTTCACGTGGCCGGCCATCACGTCGTTGATGGCCGGTGCCGCGCCTTTGTAGGGCACGTGCATCAGCGGCACCTTGGCGGCGTCGGACAGTTGCTCCATTGCCAGGTGCGGCACGCTGCCGGTGCCGGATGAGGCCAGGGTCAAGGGCTGCTCACTCTTGCGCGCGGCGGCCACAAACTCGGCGCCGGTGTTGTAGGGCGCGCTTGCGGGCACCACCAGCACTTCGACATTGCGCACCGCCAGCGACACCGGCGTGAGGTCGCGCACCGGGTCGTAGGGCAGCTTGTCGTACAGCGACGGGTTGATGGCCACCGCCCCCACACTGGTGAGCCACAGCGTGTGTGCATCGGGCGCGGCGCGCGACACGTATTCGGCCGCGATGGCGCCGTTGGCCCCGGCCTTGTTCTCGATGATCACCTGCTGGCCGCCCAGCTCTTTACCCAACTGATCGGCCATGGCGCGGGCCACAAAGTCCACCGGGCCGCCGGGTGGGAAGGCGACGACGATGCGGGTGATCTTGTCTTGCGCGAAGGCGCCCGGCGCGGCCAGCAGGGTGACCGCTGCGAGGGCGGCCAAGCGCAGCGTCCAGCGGCGAGAGGTAAGTCGACGCGTTGAAGGTTTGAACATGGTTTTGTCTCCTGTTGAATATTTTTTAGTCGCAGCGCACCGACATGCCGCCATCGACCACGATCTCCGTGCCCGTAACGAAGCGCGCCTCGTCGGACGCGAGGTACAGCGCCGCCGCAGCGGTGTCGCGCCCATCGCCCATGAAGGGCAGCGGAATGCGCGCCTGGCGCTGGGCCAGCAGCGTTTGCACATCACCACCGGCGCGTTGGCCGGCCAGCCGCGTCTCCACCATGGGCGTGTGCAATTGGCCCGGCACCACGGTGTTCACGCGCACGCCCCGGTCGGCATACTGCACGGCCAGCACGCGGCTGAACTGGATCACCGCCGCCTTGGTCGCCGCGTAGGCGATCTGCGCCGAGCCGGTCCAGCGCAGGCCCGAGGTGCTGGAGAGGTTGACGATGGCCCCGCCGCCCTGCGCCACCATGTGCGGCAGCACGTGTTTGCAGGTGAGGAACACACTCTTCAGGTTGTGGTCGATTTGCGTGTCCCACACCTCTTCGCTCATTTCTTCGGGGCCCCCCTTGGCCGAGCCGCCCACGTTGTTGACCAGGATGTCGATGCGGCCAAACCGTGCCATGCATTGCGCCAACACCTCGGCCACGGCCTCGCTGCTGGTCACATCACAAGCCGTGCCTTCAAACTCGCCGTGGGCCGCGACGATGCGCGCCCGGGTTTCATCCATGGCCTGCACCGCGCGGTCTACACCAAACACGCGCGCGCCCTCTTGCGCAAAACGCACGGCGATGGCGCGGCCATTACCCCAGCCGGGGCCCACAGAACCGGCACCGGTGACCAGCACCACTTTGCCTTCAAGGCGGCGCGCGTTGGGTTGAAAAGCTTGCAAAGATTCGGTCATGGCACTCATCGCACTCAGCTAGGGAAACGGTAAAACGCCATCGGGTTGTCCACCAGCAGTTGCTGGCGTGTGGCGGCATCGGGCGCAATGTCGGCCAGCAGGTCGACCAGCACACCGTCGTCTGGAATGTGGTGGTGGTTGGGGTGCGGCCAGTCGCTGCCCCAGAAGCAGCGCTCGGGCGCGTCTTGCACCAGCAGCCGCGCCAGCGCCACACCTTGTGCATAGCTTTGCAGGCCTGAGGCAATGCGGTCCACGCCGCTGACCTTCATGCGAAACAACGGGTTTTGCAGCAAGCGGCGCAGCGCCACAAAGTCGGCATGGTCCGGGCCGAGGGCGGCATCCACACGCCCCATGTGGTCAATCACCACCGGCACCGCGCTGCGCGCCAGGCGCTCACCCAGCACGTGCACCAGCGCGCTTTCAAAATGCACTTGCAGATGCATGCCCAGTGGCGCCAGGCGATGACTGAAGGCCACCACCTCGTCAACCCCAGCGCTGGCCACCAGGTGCCGCATGAAGTTGAAGCGCACCCCGCGAAACCCAACTGCGGCCAGGCGCGCCAACTCTGCATCGGAAATGGACAACGGCACCAGCGCCACGCCCAGGTAGCGCCCGCCACCCGCAGCCATCGCATCTTCCACCGCGCGGTTGTCAAAGCCATGCACGGCCGACTGCACGATCACACAGCGGCTGATGCCCAGATACTGGTGCAGCGCAAACAGCTTGTCCTTTGGCGCATCCACAGGCGTGAAGCTACGCGCCTCGGCATATGGAAATCGATCAGCCGGGCCGAACACGTGCACGTGGGCATCACAAGCACCGGGCGGCAACGCCAGATGCGGCTTGGATGGCTTGCTGAGGTAGGTTTGAACGGGTGTCACAGGCATCTTGAGGGGTGTGTGGTTTCCCGAATTGTGCGGCTGGCTACTGGCCTCTAGACTTGCTTTTTCTGGATACCAGCTATCCGTAAAACCTATACATTCATCGGTGAAAACCCGCACCCACATGCCCGCACAAAACACCTCATGGACCTGACGCGCCTGCACTATTTCGCCGCCGTGGTCGAGGCCGGCAGCTTCAGCCGAGGCGCCGCCGCGCTCCACATGTCGCAACCAGCACTGAGCCGCCAAGTGTTGCTGTTGGAGCAGGAAGTGGGGCAACCGCTGCTGGTGCGCACCGGCCGTGGCGCAGAGGCTACCGAGTCCGGCCTGGCGCTGCTGGCCCATGCGCGCAACATTTTTGAGCTGGCCGACCGCGCCCGCGCTGACATGCACGAACGCCGCGCCAGTCCGCACGGCCGCGTCATGGTGGGCTTACCACCCCGCGTGGCACAAGTGCTCACGGCAGACTTGATAGAACGCTTTCGCGCGCAGTACCCCGACGCCGTGATCTGTGTGGTGGAAGCGCTGAGCATTCGCCTGCGCGAATGGCTGGTGGCCGGCAAGCTGGACGCGGCCATTCTGTTCGACCCGCCGCACTCCGCGCAGGTGCAAGAGGAAACCTTGGCGCGCGAACCCCTGGTGCTGTTTGGCCCCAAGCCCTTGCCCGCCCGCATGAAGCTGGCCGATGTGGCCGCCCTGCCCCTGGTCATGCCCAGCGGCCCCAACGCGCTGCGCCAATTGCTGGAAAAAGAAACTCGGCCGCGCGGCCTGCCGCTGTCCATCGTGGCCGAAGTGGACTCGGTACAAACCGTGTTGTCGCTGGTGGCGCGTGGCGTCTCGCACACCGTGTTGCCCGCCAGCGCCGCGCGGCTATGGAACTACCCGCAACCGCTGCACGTGGCCGCCATCGTCAGCCCCGCCGTGCGCAACCGCGTGGTGCTGGCCGTGCCCAAGGCGCGCCCCGCCACCCGGCCCAGCCGCCTGGCCACCGAGTTGCTGCGCACCCTGGCGTTGGCCTACTACGGGCAGGATGAAAAGCCGCGTAGTGCGGCAACGCGGCAGCGCAAAGCCAGCTAAGCCGTGGCCATCAGACCGTAGAAAGACAGCCGCTTGGGTGAGCCACACCCACCACCTTTCGGCCAGGCCTGCGCCACGCATGAGAGGCCCGTGGGATGCTAAAGTGGCGACGTCGAAAAAGGCAAACTTGGTTTGGTCAGCCCAAGTTCCTTCGGAAACGAAGGCTCTGTTTCTTGCTCACACAAGAGGCCCCACGACGAACAAGCGATGCCACTCGGGCATTCATTTCTTGTTCGTCCGTGTGGTTCTCAAATCATGAACTGCTCCGGTCGAACAGACACTCAGGAGTATTTGATGCGCAATTCACCAACACATGATTTCGACGTCGCCATCGTCGGCGCGGGCCCGGTGGGTTTGTTTCTGGCCTGCGAACTGCGTTTGCGCGGCGTCTCAGTTCTGTTGCTAGAACAGGCCCTCGACCCGACCTCGCCGTTCAAGCAACTGCCCTTTGGCATGCGCGGCCTTTCCGTGCCCACCATGGACGCCTTGAACCGCCGGGGCTTGTTAGACAAACTCAAGGCACAAACAGCCGCCCAAAGCCCGTCAACCAAGGGCGGCGCGACACAGGCGGCGCATTGGATGCAACAGCCGCGCCGCCCCGGCGGCCACTTCGCCGGCATTCAGTTTTTTGAAGACAACATCGACTCCAGCAAGTGGCCGTATCACCTGCCCCAGCCGGCAGTGGGCGGCATGGCGACGACGATGGAAGCCATGGAGACTGTGCTGGAGAGCCGCGCCCGCGAGTTGGGGGCCGACATCCGGCGCGGTCTGGGCGTGCAAAACGTGAATGCCTCGATGGACGGCGTAGCCCTTCATGCAGGTGAACAGGCCTTCAACGTACGCTGGCTGGTAGGTTGCGACGGCGGCCGCAGCTCCGTGCGCAAGTTGGCGGGCTTTGAATTTGTGGGCACCGCGCCTGAGTTCACGGGCTACTCAGTGGAGATTGAGATGGCCAATGCTGACGCACTGGCACCAGGCAGGCACTACACGCCGAACGGCATGTACACCTACCAACCGCCCGGCACCATCGCCATGGTGGATTTCGACGGCGGCGCTTTTCATCGCACGCAGGCGATGACCCAGGAACACGTGGAGTCGGTGCTGCGGCGTGTGTCCGGTGCGGCGGTCAACATCACTGCAGTCAAGCTTGCCACCACCTGGACCGACCGCGCGTTTCAAGCCACGGCTTACCGCAAAGGGCGTGTGCTGCTGGCGGGCGACGCCGCCCACATCCATTCCCCTCTTGGCGGCCAAGGGCTGAACCTGGGTGTGGGCGACGCCATGAATCTGGGCTGGAAGTTGGCCGCCACCATCCTTGGCGAAGCGCCAGAGGGCCTGCTCGACAGCTACCACGCGGAACGCCATCCGGTGGGGGCGCAGATCCTCGATTGGTCGCGTGCCCAGGTGGGGCTGATGCGGCCCAGCCCAAGCTCACGCGCGCTGGAAGCCATCATCCGCGAGCTGATCGATACACGCGATGGCGCAAGCTATTTCGCTGAACGCGTGTGGGGGTTGAGGTTGCGCTACGAGCTGGGAGACAGCCACCCACTGGTTGGCCGCAGCGCGCCGGAGTTCGAGTTCAACGATGGAAGCCAGCTCGCCGAGCACCTTCAAAAAGGCCAGGGCCTTTTGGTGGATTTTGGCCGCAACGCACAACTGAAATCAGCCGTTGCGCCATGGCACGGGCGCATCGCCTATGCGGCGCAAGGCGCCACCGAGCGCCTTGGCCTGCAAGCGCTACTGGTACGCCCTGACGGCGTTGTAGCCTGGGCCAGCGATGCCGACCCCGACGCAGCGGCGTTGGCACACGCTGCTTCGAAATGGTTTGGCAGAAGCGCGCCGCTCGTCGCAGCCGGCGTAGAAAAAACTGATTGATGAAGTGCGTCTCTGGGTGTCGCCACAGGGCTTCACCTGGTGTTCGCAGACGTATGCCTATCGGTCATCGGCATGGAACTTGCTGTACGTATTGAGTCTTTGACCACATACAAAACGATCGCACTATGAACATTCGCCATCTTGTCACCACCCTGGGTTGCACCGTCGGCCTGCTGAGCTTCTGCGCCCCTTTGCTGGCACAAAACACCTACCCCGACCATCCTGTGAAGATCATCGTCGGATTGCCGGCCGGTGGCAGTGTGGACATGATCGCTCGGGCACTAGGCCAGAAGCTCAACACCAGCTTGAACCAACCCTTCATCATCGACAACCGCGCGGGCGGGTCCGGACAGATCGGCATGCCGGCGGTGGCGAAATCGGCGCCGGACGGCTACACCCTCACGGTGTCACCCGCGTCGTTCCTGACCACCAACAAGAGCATCTTCAAGACCCTGCCCTACGACCCCGAGGCCGACTTCACCCCCGTGGCGCGCCTGGTCAACCAGCCCATGGTGCTGGTGGTGAAAGACAAGCAGAAGTACCCCACTCTGGCCGCTTTTCTGGCCGCTGCCAAGGCGTCTCCTGGACAGATTACGTTCGCCTCGTCTGGCGACGGCAGCCCGCAACACCTGGGCGGGCTGATGTTCGAGACCCGCACCAAAGTCCAACTGCTGCACGTGCCCTACAAGGGTGGCGCACTGGCGGTCAACGACACGCTGGCCGGCACGGTGGACGCCATGTTTGCGGTGCTGCCCGAAGCCCTGCCGCACATTCAGGCGGGCAAGCTGTTTGCGCTTGGCATCATGAGCCCACAACGCACGCCCAAGCTGCCCAACACCCCCACCATGGCCGAAAGCGGCATTGCTGACTTGTCGCTCTCCGCATGGATTGGGCTGCTGGCACCGGCCAAGACGCCGCGCCCCATCGTCGACAAGCTGAACGCCGCCGTGCGCGCTGCCATGGACGCAGAACTCACGGCCAAGCTGGGTGAAAGCGGCATCGAAGTCGCACCAAGCTCACCCGAAGAACTGCAGCGCACGATTGCCGCAGACATCAAGCTTCACGCAGAACTGGTCAAGGCCGCAGGCTTGGTGCCACAGTAAGGGAGCGTGACTTCCGGCGATGCGGTCAACCGCATCGCCGGAACCGTTACAATCCACGAGCTACCCGTCAAGGTAGCCGCCCGAGTTATGACTATTGCAGGGGCGTTAACAACTGCTAAAACGTTGAGCCGCGACTCTTCCCCGCACGCAGCAGACGTTCTCACCGTCTGCGGGGCAAGAAAAAATCAAATGCAGGTATTTCAATCCACCTCTGGCTGGCAAATCGACGCGCGCGTCACACCCACGGACTCTGGCCACCATTTGCTGATCAGCCGCTTCGTCGCCACAGCCAAACGGCCTGAACACCAGGTGAAGTTCTCTGGCACGTTCTCGACCGACGAGTTGCAGCTTTTGCGCGATGCGTTGAATGACGCGCTGGACAATAAGCCGAGCGCCAACGAACGGCGCTAACCGCAGTCCGTAAAAAAGGGGCCTTGCATTGCTGCAAGGCCCCTTTTCTTGGGTCTGAAACTTAGCGTTTCTTCCCGGTGCCAGGCCGCTTGGCGGCACCAGTTTCACGGGGTGGTAGACCGGTATGCTGGGTCAAAATGCGGCCGCGTTGTGGTTTGCCGCTGATCACCTTACCGGCTCCTGCGGCCTTGGCCGCACCTGGCGCCTTACCGGCCACAGGGGTGGAATTGGAACGGCGCGCACTTTGGTAGGTGCCGTCGGTCAGCGGCTGCCAGCTTGGAATCAAATGCTGCTTGCCGTTGCCAATCAGGTCGGCACGGCCCATGGCCTTCAAGGCTTCGCGCAGCAGCGGCCAGTTGTTCGAATCGTGGTAACGCAAAAACGCTTTGTGCAGGCGCCGGCGCTTGTCGCCACGCACGATGTCCACCGACTCGCTGGTGCGCGTGATCTTGCGCAGCGGGTTGCGGTTGGTGTGGTACATGGTGGTGGCCGTGGCCATGGGGCTGGGGTAGAAGGTTTGCACCTGGTCGGCGCGGAAACCGTTCTTCTTCAGCCAGATGGCCAGATTCATCATGTCTTCATCGGTCGTGCCCGGGTGCGCAGCGATGAAGTACGGAATGAGGTACTGCTTCTTGCCCGCTTCAGCCGAGTACTTCTCGAACATCTGCTTGAACTTGTCGTAGCTGCCGATGCCCGGCTTCATCATCTTCGACAACGGGCCTTGCTCGGTGTGCTCGGGGGCGATCTTCAAGTAGCCGCCCACGTGGTGCTGCACCAGCTCTTTCACGTACTCGGGCGACTGCACGGCCAGGTCGTAACGCAGGCCGGAGCCGATCAAAATCTTCTTGATGCCCTTGAGCGCACGCGCACGGCGGTAGATCTTGATGAGCGGATCGTGGTTGGTGTTGAGGTTCTGGCAGATGCCCGGGTACACGCAGCTCGGCTTGCGGCAAGCGGCTTCGATCTCCGGCGTCTTGCAGCCGATGCGGTACATGTTGGCCGTGGGGCCACCCAGGTCGGAAATGGTGCCGGTAAAGCCCTGCACCGAATCACGAATGGCTTCCACCTCTTTGATGATCGAGTCTTCAGAGCGGCTTTGGATGATGCGGCCTTCGTGCTCAGTGATGGAGCAGAAAGTGCAGCCGCCAAAACAGCCACGCATGATGTTGACCGAGAAGCGGATCATCTCCCACGCCGGGATTTTGGTGGCACCGTCATGGCTGCCGTTTTCATCGGCGTAGCTGGGGTGCGGGCTGCGTGCGTACGGCAGGTCGAACACATGGTCCATCTCGGCCGTGGTCAGCGGGATGGGTGGCGGGTTGATCCACACGTCACGCGCGGTGTTGCCTTCACCATGCGCCTGCACCAGCGCGCGGGCGTTGCCGGGGTTGGTTTCCAGATGCAGCACGCGGTTGGCATGGGCGTAGAGCACAGGGTCGGCGCGCACTTGCTCGTACGAAGGCAGGCGCAACACGCTGCGTTCACGCGGCGGCACTTTGTGGGAGCCCAGACCGCGCAGCGCGGGGTTCGGCACAAAGGTCAGCGGCTTGACGTTGGGGTTGGTAGCCAAGGCTGCGGGCAAGGTGATGGCGCTGCCAGCCTTGCCACGGGCGGCGGCTTCGGCCTGCGCGGCGACGGCGTTGGCTTCGTCTTCTTTGGCGCAGGTTTCGCCGTTGGCCTTGGCCTGGTCAGACACCATCAAATACGGGTTGATGTGCGCTTCGACGCGGCCGGGCGCATCCACCGTGGTGGAGTCAATCTCGAACCAGCCCTCGGGCGTGCTGCGGCGCACAAAGGCCGTGCCGCGCACGTCGGTAATGTCTTGCACCGGCTCTTTGGCACCCAGGCGGTGGGCAATTTCGACAATGGCGCGCTCGGCGTTGCCGTACAGCAGCAGATCGCACTTGGCGTCCACCACGATGGAACGGCGCACCTTGTCCGACCAGTAGTCGTAGTGCGCGATGCGGCGCAGGCTGCCTTCGATGCCGCCCAGGATGATGGGCACATCGTTCCACGCTTCGCGGCAGCGCTGGGAATAGACGATGGCGGCACGGTCGGGGCGCGAGCCGCCCACGTCACCGGGGGTGTAGGCGTCGTCGCTGCGGATTTTGCGGTCCGCCGTGTAGCGGTTGATCATCGAATCCATGTTGCCGGCGGTCACGCCGAAGAACAGGTTCGGTTTGCCCAGGACCTTGAACGGCTCGGCGCTTTGCCAATCGGGTTGGGCGATGATGCCGACGCGGAAGCCCTGGGCTTCCAGCATGCGGCCGATGACGGACATGCCAAAGCTTGGGTGGTCGACATAGGCGTCGCCGGTCACCACAATGACGTCGCAACTGTCCCAGCCCAGAGCTTCCATCTCCTTGCGCGAGGTCGGCAGAAATTTGGCCGTGCCAAAACGGGATGCCCAGTACTTGCGGTAACTGGTCAGCGGCTTGGCGGCGCGCGCAAAAAAGGAAACGTCAACTGGGGCGTTCATCGGGGTCTTTGTGGGGGAATAACCCTAGATTGTAGTTGCTCCCCTCTTAAAACACCCACTGTAGGGCTACTCAGCCCCTCCTTATCTCAGAGGCCGCGTAAATCCGAGGTATCGACCCGATGGCCCTTGTCGGCGCTGTGGCGGCCGCGCTCCAGCACCGCCATCACTTGGTAAACCTCGGCGGGCGTGACCGGCGGTGCTTCTGCCTGGCCGCGCAAAAACGCCGCCACCTGGCCGTAGTAGGCAAGGTAGTTGCCCGGCAGATCGGGCGCTGCGCGACGAACCGGCGCGCCGTCTTGCGGAAACACCAGTTCGCCCACATCCGGATCGCGGCCCCAGGCGGCCAGATCACCCCACTGTGGGCGGGCGCCGGCTTTCAGGGCGTCTTCTTGCGTGTCCAGCCCATATTTGATGAACGAGCCCTTGGTGCCGTGCAGCGCATAACGCGGCCCGAGCTTGGGTACCAGCGCGCTGCCGTGCAGCACCACACGCAAGCCGGGGTGTTGTCTGTCATAGCGAAACTGGGCGTGGAAGTAGTCGTTGGTGCGGGCGCCGTCGCGCTGCAGGGCCAGGTCAACCAAGATGTCGTCGGGCACGCCAAACAGTTGCAGCGCCTGGTCGACCAAGTGCGCGCCCAGGTCCACCCACAGGCCAGAACCGGGAATGTCGTCATCACGCCAGCGGCTCAGCACCTCGGGGCGGTAGCGGTCGTAGTGCGACTCGAAGTGCACCAAGCGCCCCAACTCGCCGCTGGCCGCCACTTCACGCAGCGCCAGAAAATCGGCATCGAAGCGACGGTTTTGAAACACCGCCAGCATGCGTTCGCCGGTGCGCGCCAGGCCCAGCAGGTCCTCGGTCTCGGCCAGGGTGACGGTGCACGGTTTGTCGACCACCACGTGTTTGCCGGCCAGCAGTGCCGCGCGCGCCAGCGGGTGGTGGGTTTGGTTGCTGGTGGCGATCACCACCAAATCAATATCGGGATTGGCAAAGGCTTCGTCTGCGGTGGCCACGACCAGTGTGTGGGGCCAGTCCTGGCGCACGGCTTCAGGCTTGCTGCTGACGATGCATGCCAGTTCAATGCCCGGCGCGCCAGACAACAAGGGTGCATGAAAAATCCGCCCGGCAGAACCGTAGCCCACCAAAGCCGCGCGCACCGGGCGGTCGGCGGTAAGACGTTGAACAATGGTCGGAGAATAAAAGTGAGCAGGTTTTGTTTGCGGCATGCCCATATGATCCCTCGAAAATACGCATACGCGGCGTTTGCGCCGATTTCCCTGTGTTACAAACTTGCCCATGCCAGAACGCGTAGCTGACTCGCCCCATTTCAATAAAGCCGTGGCCCAGATGGGCGAACAACGGCCCCTGGTCGCCACCAACGCGATCTTCACCGCCCAAGGCATCAAGCTCATCGACCGCGGCACCAAAATGACCGCCAAGCTGTATGAGCGCCTCATGCAGCACCAGTCGGCCGAGCCCTGGCAAAACGCACTCGATGTAGAAGGCCCGGTACGCGGCCGCGACCTGCGCGCCACGGCCGAAGAGCTGTTTACAGAACTGCCGATGTTTGCCCGCATGACACCCAAGCCGCAGGATCGGCTGGTGCTGCTGGACTTGCTCGAATCCCTGCCGCTGCCCAAGCCCATCGCCTTCCAGCTCACGGTGGCGCGCGACGTCCACCCCGAGCAGTTCAGGTACTTCGTGGCCACGGCCTTGATCGCCGGTTGGCTGGGCCGCCGCCCGCAGGTGCTGCGCTCAGACCTGGTGATGATCATGTCCGGCGGACTGCTGCACGATCTGGGCATGCTGCATGTCGACCCCGTGCTATTGCAGCCCAAGCAACAGATCAGCCGCAACGAGCGGCGCCAGTTGTATTCACACCCGCTGGTGTCGGCCCTGTTGCTGCAAGAGCACAAAGAATATTCGCGCGACATGGTGCGGGCTGTGCGCGAACACCATGAAATGTTGGATGGCTCGGGTTACCCCAGCGGCATCTCTGGTGCCTATGTCAGCCCCTGGGGCGCCCTGCTGGCCTTGGCACAACTGGTGGCGGCCATGATCAAGCCGCACCGCAGCCATGCCGAGTTGCGCCTGTCGGTGCTGTTGCGCACCAACCGCCAGCGCTACCAGCCCGAGCTGGTCACCCGCGTGTTGGCGCTACTGAACCCGCCGCCCGAAGAAGACGCCATCGTCGAGCCATTTGACGAAGAAGTGCCAGACCCCGTGGCCAGCCTCTCGGCTATCGACAAAACCCTGGCCGATTGGCCCGCCTCGCTGGCCGGCGACGCACGCGTCACCCAAGCCCGGCGTAGCGCCCTGCTGCATGTGGCCGCACGTTGTGCGCGCATGCGCCGCACGCTGGTGGAAACCGGCACCTCGCCCGACCTGCTGAGCCAGATCGACACCTCCACTATCACCGGATTGACCGCCATTGAGCTATCGCTCATCACCCGCGAAATGGCCTGGCAACTGCGCGCGCTGCAACGCCAGGTGCGCTTGAACTGGGTGGAGTCGGCCGAAGAAAGCTACCCGCCGCCGTTGCAAGCCTGGTTCAACCAGGGCGACGAAGCGGTATCGAAGATCCTGTCCAGCTAATCTAAATACACAAGGAAAGAGACAAACACCATGCGCTACCGCCCGACCGACCTCCTGGCCTACGCCGAAGCCCTGCTGACCCAAGCAGGCCTGGACGCTGAAAAGGCCCGCGCGGTAGCCGAAATTCTGCTGGAGGGCGACCTTCTGGGCCACAACACCCACGGCTTTGCGCAACTGGCGGGTTACCTGGGCGAACTCAAATCGGGTGCCATGGCCAAAGACGGCGGCCCCACCGTGCTGGCCGACCACCCCGCCGCCATCAGCTGGGACGGCCGCCGCCTGCCCGGCCCGTGGCTGGTGCTCAAGGCCATGGACATTGCCATGGAACGCGCCGCGCGCCTGGGCACCTGCACGGTGGTCATTCGCCGCAGCCACCACATTGCCTGCCTGGCCGCCTTCTTAAAGCGCGCCACCGACCAGGGCTTGCTGATGGTGCTGACCTGTTCCGACCCCAACGGCGAGAGCGTGGCCCCGTTTGGCGGGCTCGACCCGGTGTTCACGCCCAACCCGATCTCGGCCGGCATTCCCACGTCGACGCTGCCGGTGTTGATGGATGTGTCGACCTCGGCCACCACCAACGGCTTGACCAACCGCCTGCACAAGGAAAACCGCCATCTGCCCGCGCAGTGGGTGATGGATGGTCACGGCGAACCCAGCGCCGACCCGGCGGTGTTGTTTGCCGACCCCAAGGGCACGATCTTGCCGCTGGGCGGCAAAGACTCAGGCCACAAGGGCTACGGTTTGACGCTGCTGGTCGAGGCCCTGACCGGCGGCCTGGCCGGCCACGGCCGCGCCGATCCCAAGGAAGGCTGGGGTGCCACGGTGTTTCTGCAGATCATCGACCCACGCGCCTTCGCCGGACTCGACGCCTTCACGCGCCAGACCGACAAAGTCACCCAGAGCTGCCGCGCCTCGCGCCCGGCCAAGGCGGGCCATCCGGTGCGCACGCCGGGTGAAAACGGGTTGAAGCTGCTGCAACAGCAGTTGCTGGATGGCGTGGCGCTGTACCCTTCCATCATCCCGTCGCTGGCGGCGTGGGGCGAGGCGTACCAGGTCAAGGCGCCCGAGCCTATTCCTGAAGCCTGAGGTTTTTCAGAGCGTCGAAAGCCTGGAGCGCCTCCAGCGCATCGTCGCGCCAGTAGTTAGCCGCGTCGTAAAACCCCTCCCACACGCAGCCGTTGCAGCCGCGCCCACAACACGTGGTGGGCGCTGGCGGCGGCGCGCGCAACACCGCGCCAGTCTTGGCCAATCGCAGTTGCAGTTCATCAAACACGGCCAAGGTGGTGGCGTGGTCGTTAAGGAGCTGCGTCAGATCAAGCATGGATCAGCTACGGAAGTAGGTGGGATGGCAAAGGCCCGCATTCTGCCGTAATGGTGCCAAACCATGGGTTGAGATGATTCCCTCATATGTTTATGCACATATTGGTCAAACAAAAATGTAGTTTGTATCCATAAGGGCCACTTTTATAGTGCAGCCCTATGCACGATATCGCGTTCGTTTTTGCTGGCTTTTTTGTCGGGTTCATCGTCGGTTTAACCGGCGTAGGCGGCGGCTCGTTGATGACGCCGTTGCTGATCTTTTTCTTCGGCGTGAAGCCGCACTTGGCGATTGGCACCGACCTGCTGTTTGCTGCCTTCACCAAGATGGGCGGCTCGGTCGCTCTGGCGCGCGCCAAGGTCATCGACTGGTCCATCGTGTTGCGCATGGCTGCAGGCAGTGTGCCCGCGTCGCTGGTCACACTCGCCGTGTTGAACCACTTAGGCCCGGCCGACCCAGCGGTGCAGCGCGTGATGACGACCACGCTGGGCGTGGCTCTGTTGCTGACCGCTGTGGCCACACTCTATAAAGCCATTCGCGGTAAAACCGCCGGTACCCCGGCCGCTGCGGCCATCGCCAGCCACCACCCCACGCTGCGCAGCAAGGTGCTGCCGGTGGTGTTTGGTGCGGTGATTGGCGCCTTGGTCACGCTCACTTCGGTAGGGGCCGGCGCCATTGGTGTGCTGGTGCTGATGCTGCTGTACCCCGCCCTTTCTTTGCCGCGCATTGTGGCGGTAGACATCGCCCACGCCGTGCCGCTCACGCTGGTGGCCGGTCTGGGCCACGCATCCATCGGCTCGGTGGAATGGGCCCTGCTGGCCAAGTTGCTGGTGGGCTCGTTGCCGGGCATTTGGATTGGCTCGCAACTCATGCGCAAGACGCCTGAGCGCCTGATTCGCTCCCTTTTATCTCTGCTGCTGGCCTACGCCGGCGCAAAGTTGATCGCTTTGTAGAACAATCGCGGGTTTGCCACCAATGCACACGTGAGGCCGCCGGCTTGACCGGTGCGCTGCAAGCCCCTCAACCTTCGATGACGTTGACCTAAAAGATGTACCAATACACCACATTCGACAAGCAGTTCGTTCAGTTGCGCGCCGCCCAGTTCCGCGACCAATTGGAACGTTGGCAAGCCGGCAAACTGGCCGAAGACGAGTTTCGCCCGCTGCGCCTGCAAAACGGCTGGTACGTGCAACGCTTTGCGCCCATGCTACGCATCGCCGTGCCTTACGGCGAAATCAACAGCGCGCAAGTCCGCGTGCTCGGCACCATCGCCCGCGACTACGACCGCAAGGAAGAAAACGACCTCTCCAAGGCCAACCCCGGCCTGAGCGATCTGACCAGCCTGCCCAGCGCCGTGGCCCACTTCACCACGCGCCAGAACGTGCAGTTCAACTGGATTCCCTTGGTCAAGAGCGCCGACGTGATGGACCTGCTGGCCAGCGTGCACCTGCACGGCATCCAGACCAGCGGCAACTGCATCCGTAACACCACCAGCGACGAACGCGCTGGTGTGGCCGTAGACGAAATCGCCGACCCACGCCCCATCGCCGAAATCATTCGCCAATGGAGCACGCTGCACCCTGAGTTCGCCTTCTTGCCACGCAAGTTCAAGATCGCCATCACCGGCGCGACCGACGACCGCGCCGCCACCGCCTGGCACGACGTGGGCCTGCACGTGTTGAAGAACGAAGCCGGCGAAGTGGGCCTGCGCGTGATGGTGGGCGGCGGCATGGGCCGCACCCCCGTGGTAGGCACGGTGATCCGCGAGTTCCTGCCTTGGAACCAATTGCTCAACTACCTCGAAGCCGTGATCCGCGTCTACAACCGCTGGGGCCGCCGCGACAACATCTACAAGGCACGCATCAAGATTCTGGTGAAGGCCGAAGGCCAACGTTATATCGACGAGGTCGAAGCCGAATACAAGGAAATCATTGCTCACGACGGTGGCCCGCACACCATCACGCAAGCCGAGCTGGACCGCGTGTCCGCCAGCTTTGAAGTGCCCGCCAGCCGCCAAGGCACGCTGCCCGCATCGACCATTGCAGCCCCCGCCAACTTTGACACCAGCGCCACGGAATACCAACGTTGGTTGAAGCAAAACGTGTCGGCCCACAAGAATCCTGCACTGCGCATCGTCACGCTGTCTTTCAAGCGCCCCGGCTACTCGCCCGGCGACGCCACGGCCGACCAACTGGCCGGTGCCGCCGACCTGATGGACCGCTACAGCGCCGGCGAAGCGCGTGTGACGCACGACCAAAACCTGGTGCTGCCTTGGGTGCGCGAAGACGAGTTGACCGCGCTCTACACCGAGGCCCGCGCCGCTGGCTTGGCCCTGAGCAACATCCGCCTGCTGACCGACATGATTGCCTGCCCCGGTGGCGACTTCTGCGCCCTGGCCAACGCCCGTTCGTTGCCGATTGCCGAGGCCATCACGGCGCGCTACCAGGACATGGACGAGCTGCACGACCTGGGCGAGATCGACCTGCACATGAGCGGTTGCATCAACTCTTGCGGCCACCACCACAGTGCCCACATCGGCATTCTGGGCGTGGATAAAGACGGCCAGGAGTGGTACCAAGTGACGCTGGCCGGATCTGATGGCTCGGACCTGTCCGGTCACGCCGCTGCCGGCAAGGTAGTGGGCCCCTCGTTCAGCGCCGCTGAAGTGCCTGAAGTGATCGAAGCCCTGCTCGACACCTACCGCGCCAACCGCCAAAGCGATCAAAGTGGTCATGGCAAAACCGAAACCTTTATCGACACGCTGCGCCGCGTGGGCCAAGACCCGTTCAAACAAGCCGCCAACGCAGCCCGTATCAGCACCGGCCGTCCTGCTGCTGTGGCCGCCTAAGCCTCTGTTTGAGAAAGAAATAAGACAATGAAAATCATAGCTGCCGCCGCACATACACAGGGCCCGGAAGTAGGATCTGATGCCCAAAACGGCATCCTCACCGTGGCCAACGACGTGGACCCACGCACGCTGGCCCTCGAAGGCGTGACCCGCATCGACCTGGTGTTCCCCAAGTTCACCGATGGCCGCGCCTACAGCCAAGCCTTTTTGCTGCGCCGCCGCCTCGAATTCAAAGGCGAAATCCGCGCCACCGGCGACGTGCTGATCGACCAACTGGTGCAAATGCAGCGCAGCGGTTTTGACGTGGCCGTGCTGCGCGAAGGTGTGGACGCCAGCGCCGCCCAGCGCCAGTTCGACCGTTTCAAAGCCTTCTACCAAGGGGATGCCGTGCACGTGAAGCCGCTGTTTGTTGAACCCGAACTGCGCGACCAAGCAACCACCGCAGCCTGAACGCTGCTTGAACGCAGCCTGAGCAAAGCAGACACATGAGCACCCTAGACCTCGCACACGTCAACGCCGAACTGGGCCGCAACGCCCAAGGACTGGTGGACTGGGCCCTTGGCCTGGACCAACCGTCCATCGTCACCACCAACTTCCGCCCGTTCGAGGCGGTCATCCTGCACATGGTCACGCGCGTGCGGCCCGATGTGCCCGTGGTCTGGATGGACAACGGCTACAACACCGAAGCAACCTACCGTTTCGTCGATGAAGTCACCCAGCGGCTCAAGCTCAACCTGCAGATCTACCTGCCACGCCGTTCGCGGGCACACCGCGAAGCCGTAGAAGGCCCCACGCCCGCGCTGGACGACCCGCGCCACGCAGCCTTTACCGAAGAAGTAAAGCTGGAGCCATTTGCCCGCGCCTTGCGTGAAACCGCCCCCAAGGTGTGGTTCACCGCCCTGCGCGCCACCGACACCGCCGTGCGCGCCCAGATGGATCCCGTCAGCATCAATCCTGACGGCCTGATCAAGGTTGCGCCGCTGCTGCACTGGTCGTCCAAAGATTTGTACGAATACTGCGAAACCCACGGCCTGCCCAACAACTTCGACTACGTGGACCCAACCAAGGGCGAAGACAACCGCGAGTGCGGCTTGCACCTTGCGCATTGATTTCCACAGAAATGTGACCCGCCCATGAACGCCCGTGCCCCTTTAGAAAACACAGCCCCGATGACCCAAGCTGCCGCCCACCTCAGCAACGCCCACCTGGACGCGCTGGAAGAAGAAACCATTTTTATCCTGCGCGAAGTCGCGGCGGTGTTCGAGCGCCCAACACTGCTGTTCTCGGGCGGCAAAGACTCGCTGGTGCTGCTGAAGTGCGCAGAAAAAGCGTTTGGTGTGGGCCGCATTCCCTACCCGCTGTTGATGATCGACACCGGCCACAACTTCCATGAAGTGACCGACTTCCGCGACTTCCGCGCCAAGGAGCTCGGCGCCGAACTCATCGTGCGCAACGTCGAAGACTCGATGAAGCGCGGCACCGTGCGCCTGGCCCATCCCGGTGAGTCGCGCAACGTGCACCAGTCGGTCACGCTGCTGGAAGCGATTGAAGAATTTCGCTTCGACGCCCTCATCGGCGGTGCCCGCCGCGACGAAGAAAAGGCGCGCGCCAAAGAGCGCATCTTTTCGCACCGCGACAGCTTCGGCCAATGGCAGCCCAAGGCCCAGCGTCCCGAGCTGTGGACGTTGTTCAACACCCGCTTGCAGCCCGGCGAACATTTCCGCGTGTTCCCCATCAGCAACTGGACCGAGCTGGACGTGTGGCAATACATCGAGCGCGAAAACATCGCCCTGCCCTCGCTCTACTACACGCACCAACGCGAAGTGGTGGAACGCAAAGGCCTGCTGGTGCCGGTCACCGAGCTCACGCCGCTGAAGGCCGGTGAAACCGCCGAGATGCGCCAAGTGCGCTTCCGTACCGTGGGTGACATCACCTGCACCTGCCCGGTGGAAAGCGATGCCGCAACCGCCGCCGACATCGTGATCGAAACCTTGGCCGCCGACGTGAGTGAACGCGGCGCCACACGCATGGACGATAAAACATCCGAAGCGTCCATGGAAAAACGTAAGAAAGACGGGTACTTCTGATGACCGCAACCACAACCCAAGCCCTGTCGGCCCTGAAATTCATCACCTGCGGCTCCGTCGACGACGGCAAGAGCACGCTCATCGGCCGCCTGCTGGTCGACACCAAAGCCGTGCTGCAAGACCACCTGGCCGGTGTGCAACGCCAAGGTGAAACAGACCTTGCGCTGCTGACCGACGGCCTGTCGGCCGAGCGCGAGCAAGGCATCACCATCGACGTGGCCTACCGCTACTTCAACACCGAAGACCGCAAGTTCATCATCGGCGACGCGCCCGGCCACGAGCAATACACGCGCAACATGGTCACCGCCGCCAGCAGCGCCGATGCCGCCGTGGTGCTGGTCGATGCCACCAAGCTCGACTGGAAAAACGCCGCGCTGGAACTGCTGCCGCAAACCCGCCGCCACTCGCTGCTGTGCCACCTGCTGCGCGTGCCGAGCATCGTGTTCGCCATCAACAAGCTCGACGCGGTGGCTGACTCGGCCCTGGCCTTTGCACACATCAGCGCCGCTTTGAACAAGTTTGCCGCAGCCGCCGAAATCCCCGTCAAAGCCATCGTGCCGATCTCGGCACTGAAAGGCTGGAACGTGGTTGAAGCCGGGCACAGCGATACGCCCGACTGGTGCGGCTACACCGGCCCCACGCTGCTGCAAATCCTGGAGCAACTGCCCAGCACACCTGCCGAAACGGATCAGGCCTTCGCTTTCCCGGTGCAGTGGGTGGAGAAGTTCCACTCCAGCAGCGACACCAGCCAAGGCCGCCGCGTGTTCTGGGGCCGCGTGGCCACGGGCAGCGTGCAAGTGGGCCAAGAAATCCGCATCTTGCCGAGCGGCCAAACCGCCACGGTGGCACAGGTGCTCGACCACGCGCGCCGCCCCACCAGCGTGCTCGCGGGCAACAGCGCAGGCATCACGCTAGACCGCGAAGTCGATGTGTCGCGTGGCGATTGGCTGCTGGCCCCCGGCCAGTTTGAAGCCAGCCGCGAGATCTCGGCCACGGTGGCCTGGATGGACGACGAACCGCTGGTCGCTGGCCGCGTGTATTGGGCGCTGCACGGTCACCGCTGGGTCAAGGCCAAGGTGAAGCGCATCGTGCACAAGCTGGACATCAACACCCTGGCCGAGGAAGACGCCACCGAGTTGGCGCCCAACGCCATTGGTCACATTGAACTGGCTTTGCAAGAAGCCATTGCCACACGGCCGTTTGTGCAATCGCGGGCGCTCGGTTCGTTAGTTCTGGTCGACACCGCGTCGCACAAAACCTCTGGCGCGGTGCTGGTTCGCGGAAACCCTTAAAATGCTGGGTTGCGCAAAAAGCGTAAAGGCATCCGCCGCTGCGGGTGCCCTATAAAAACGCCAGACGCTCGTCCCACAAGACCCATCTACTACTTACACACATGACTCACGTCGTCTCTGAAAACTGCATCCAGTGCAAATACACCGACTGCGTCGATGTTTGCCCCGTGGACTGCTTCCGCGAAGGCCCCAACATGCTGGTGATCGATCCGGACGAGTGCATCGACTGCGCCGTCTGCATCCCAGAATGCCCCGCCAACGCCATCTTTGCTGAAGAAGACTTGCCACCAGAGCAACTCGCCTTCATCAAGATCAACGCCGAACTGGCCCGTGCCGATGGCTGGAAGAGCATCACCAAGCGCAAGCCGGCGTTGCCTGATGCCGACGAGTGGAAAGACAAGCCGAACAAGGTTGAACAACTGGTTCGCTAACTTTTTAGCTAAGTTCTTAGCTAAGACCTTTTGGGCACCAAGCTCAAACTAAACGGGGCCGCGCATTTCGCAGGCCCCGTTTTACATTTCAGTTCGTGACCACATCTACCCCTTCCTCATTGATCGAGACCGATGCCGTTGTCATCGGTGCCGGGCCGGTCGGCCTGTTCCAGGTATTCCAGCTCGGGTTGCTGGAGATCAGCGCCCACGTCATCGACTCGTTGCCCTATGTCGGCGGCCAATGTATTGAGCTCTACCCCGACAAACCAATCTACGACATTCCCGCCGTGGTGGCCTGCACCGGCCGTGAACTGGTAGCGCAGTTGGAGAAGCAAGCCGCACCGTTCAAGCCGACCTACCACCTCGGCCAGTCGGTGCGCGCGTTGCAACGCGAGGCCGACGGCCGCTTCGCGCTAGAAACCACGCGCGGCCAACGCTTCCTGACCAAAGCCGTATTGATCGCGGCAGGCGTGGGCGCATTTGAGCCCCGCAAGCTCAAGGTTGAAGGCGTCGAGATATTGGAAGGCCGTCACCTGCACTACCACGCGGCGCCAGCACCTGCGCTGGTGGGGCAAGATGTGTGGGTGATGGGCGGAGATGAGGTCGCGGTGCAAGCCGTGCTCGACCTCGCCGCGCTGCCCGACGGCGCGCGCCCGCGCAGCATCACCCTGCTGCACCGCCGAGAAGTGCTGCAGGCGCCCGCCATGGCGGTGGCCGAGCTGCTGGCCTTGCGTGAAGCCGGCCAACTGGACTTCAAGGTGGGGCAGATCACTGGCTTTGAACAAAGCGCTGAGCAAGGCGTTAATCGCGCCCTCACCGGGCTGAACATCATCGACGTGGATGGCGCTACCACCTTGCACCCGGCGCAGCAGTTGATCGTCTACCTCGGCCTGTCACCCAAGCTCGGCCCGGTGGCCGATTGGGGCCTGGCGATGGAGCGCAAGCAACTGCAGGTCGACACCGAAGCCTTTGCCACCAGCGAGCCAGGCATCTTTGCCGTGGGCGACATCAACACCTACCTCGGTAAAAAGAAGCTGATTGTGTGTGGCTTCCACGAATGTGTGCTGGCCGCATTTGCGACGGCCGCCATCGTGTTCCCCGAGCGCAAAACGCTGCTGCAATACACCACCACGTCGCCGCGCCTGCACCAGTTGCTGGGTGTCGCCACACCAGTGAAAACCGACGCGGGCTAAGTCGACCTAAAGACTAGAACTTGGCGCGGTAATAGACCATCGGCCCGCCGCGCTTGGCGCGCAGCACCACTTTACCGCCGCCGTTCATCTCCATGCCCACCGCGCCCAACTCCGGCGCCAACCCGCCGTACTTCGCGGTCGGGAACTGCACTTCTACGCGGGCGGCGTACAGCGCGCTGTCATTGGTTTGCGTCAGGGTGTAGGCGTCTGGCGTGGTGTTGGTGACGCGGCGCCACGCGCCAATGTCCAAACGACGCTGCTCCGCAATATTGCCGCGCCAGCGCAAGCCCAGCTCCACACTTGAACCAGTGGATGACGGGTCTCGCACCTCCGCTGGGCCACTGCTCACGGCTGCGCTGCTGCCGGGCTGCACCACCCCAAGCGCCACCCCCGCGCCGCCGCTCACACGCGCCCAGTGGCTGAACTCCACGCGCATCGGTGGCATGTCGGTGTTGCCGTTGAAATTGCCAAGGGAGTTGCCAAACGCACTGCCGTAACCACTGCCACCAAAAGCACCGCGTTGGGCTGCATCAGCCGCCGAGGGCCGGTCCCACGTGGGCAAGCTGATCGCGCGGACTTCGGTGTGGCCACGGCGCTGTGCGGGGGCCGTATCACGGTCGGTGGACTCTGAGGCTTCAGCCGCACCGGTGTACCCCGCATAACCCGCATAGGAAGACGGCGTGGTGTTCGCGGCCAAAGTCTGACTCGCGGTTTCGTCTGCCCACACATTGAAGCCACACAAGGCGCCACAACTGCCCGACAAAAGCAAGGCACTCGGTCGGGCCAGACGCGGCATCCAACGCGTCTTGCCTGGTTTTCCCATCACACCTTCAACACCTCTGCTCACGACTGCTTTATGCATGGTGGCCCCTTAGTGATGCTGCCGCTTTCATCCAACTACCGCCTAATGAACGTGCGTCCTCGCTGGCAAAGTGTGTGCCTCTGCTGGCCGGCAATTTGTGGGATGTCGCGGATTCAAACGTCGGCCACGTCTTACACCACTCTACGCCGAGTGGTGCGCCAATTCAATCTGCTTGATCGCTCGAATAACTGTCGTGTAGCCGCTTATTCAAAGCCGCTTTTTTTGAAACAGGCACATGCCCTTTGAGGAACAGCAAAATCTCCAGGCGCAAATGTTTTACCCGGATTTAATTGAACAATAATTAAATCCGGGTAATAATAGTCACATGCCTCAAAACCCATCTTCACCCGCGCCTGCAGACCACCCGCCCCTTACGCCACTGTTCACCGCCTTTGCCGGCACCCAATGCATTGCGCACGGTGACTTGGCGAGTGTGGCCACGCAAGTGCACAACACCAGCCTAGCCGCACCGGACACCCGCTTGTGGGTCTTCAATGACCAAGATGGTCGCCAGGTCGAGCTGGATTTACGTGACACCTTGGACGCCGTGCTGCAACGCTTGCCATCACACCCGACCTTGACGGCCATGTTGAACGCCATCAGCGCCACCGCGCCAGCACCAGAAACCGCTGGCGAGGCGACCGATGAAGCACCGCGCCGGCCCGGTCGGCCACGCCTGGGTGTGGTGCCGCGCGAGGTCACCCTGCTGCCGCGCCACTGGGATTGGCTCAACGCCCAACCCGGCGGTGCATCGGTTGCGCTGCGCAAACTGGTAGAAGATGCGCGACGTCACAGCCAAACCGCTTACCGCTCGCGGCTTGCGCAGGAAGCCAGCTATCGCTTCATGCAAGCCATGGCGGGCGACGCCCCCGGTTTTGAAGAAGCCAGCCGGGCGTTGTTTGCAGCAGACACCTCGGCCCTCCACCAATGGACTGCCGCTTGGCCGGCCGACGTGCGCAGCTATATGCTGCGTCTAGCGGCACCTGCGCTCGACAACCAAAACACAAACTCCGCACCATGACCCAGCCTCCTCAGTCTGTTGCGAGCGGCACCGCCACCTCCACGGCCATTCCGCCCGCCCCTGCCAAGCCACCCCGCATGTGGCGCACCTTCGTGACCTTCCTCATCCCGATGATGGTCAGCAACATCTTGCAGGCGCTCTCGGGCACGTTCAACAACATCTACCTGGGGCAGATGCTGGGCGTGCAGGCACTGGCGGCGGTGTCAGCGTTTTTTCCGGTGGTGTTTTTCTTCATCGCGTTTTCCATTGGCCTGGGTGCCGGGGCATCGGTGCTGATTGGTCAGGCCTGGGGCGCAAAAGAGCCCGCGCGGGTCAAAGCCATTGCGGGCACCACCTTATCGGTGGGCTTGATCGCAGGGGCGGTGGTGGCGGTGTTTGGCGGCAGCTTCACACACCTTTTCATGACCGGGCTGGGGACACCAGCCGACATCCTGCCCAGCACCACGGCCTATGCGCGGGTGATGTTCTGGGCCATGCCGGGGCTGTTTGTGTTTTTGCTCGCCACGTCGATGCTGCGGGGTGTGGGCGACTCGGTCACGCCGTTGTGGACGCTCTGTATTTCCACCGCCGTCGGCCTGCTGGTCACGCCCGCATTGATTCGCGGCTGGTGGGGTTTGCCGCAAATGGGCGTGGTCAGCGGCGCGTGGGGCGCGGTAGTGTCGTATGTGGTGGCCACCGTGTGGCTGGCGCTGTATCTGCTGTGGCGCAAACACCCGTTGGCGCCCGATGCGACGTTCCTGCGCAGCATGCGTATCCAGCCTGCGCTGCTGGCCAAAGTGCTGCGCATTGGTTTGCCCACGGGCGTGCAGATGGTGGTGATTGCGCTGTCTGAGGTGGCCGTGCTGTTCCTGGTCAACCGCTTTGGCTCGGACGCCACAGCCGCCTACGGTGCGGTCAACCAGGTGGTGGCGTATGTGCAGTTTCCGGCGTTGTCGATTGCCATCACGGCGTCAATCCTGGGCGCGCAGGCCATTGGCGCAGGCCGAGGCCATACTCTGGGCAAGATTGCGCGCACCGGCATCCATCTGAACCTGGCGCTCACGGGCACCTTGGTGCTGCTGGCTTATCTGTTCTCGCGCCACATTCTGGCGCTGTTCATCACCTCGCCACCAGTGATTGAACTGGCGCAAACGCTGCTGCACATCATGCTGTGGAGCACCATTATTTTTGGCATGCAGGCGGTGCTCTCGGGGCTGATGCGCGCCAGCGGGAGCGTGCTGGTGCCCACCAGTATTTCCATCTTCTGCATCTTGGGTATCGAGGTGCCGGTGGCTTGGCTGCTGAGCCAGCACATGGGGCTGAATGGCATCTGGATCGCCTACCCCATCACCTTCATTTGTATGCTGGGGCTGCAAACCACTTACTACCGGCTGGTGTGGAAGAAGAAGCCGTTGCGCCGGCTTTAAGGCTCTAGAGTTCTTTGACCAGCGAGAAGGTCAACGCAGCTGCGCCCAGCACGTTGATCTGTGCGTTCCATCCGCCGTTAAAGCGCCAGCCAACCGCCGGCACGATGGCGGGTGAAAAGCCGTTGTGGTTCAGCGGCACCTTATCCTCATAGGGCGGCTTGTAGCCGTACAGAACGCCGGCCGACAACTTCATGTAAACGCGGGGCAAGCTGTCCAACACGTTGTAGTAGCTGCGGCCAAAGTACGCGTAGCCGCTGTCCTGTCCAAACGAATTGGTGAAGTACGCGGCGCCGAAAAACCAGCGGTCAGGGGTCTCGCGCTCCACGCCGATCAAGTGCACCGGACGGTGCTCGGGGTTGTACGAGTAGTGGTAGGTGTAGGGGCTGATCTCCACACGCCAAAGATTCGGTTTGTAGGCCGGAGCCTCAGGTTGGTTCTGCGCGGCGGCATGGCCGCCAAGGCAGATAAAGGCTGCCGCAATCAGCGGCTGGCGTAGGCAGTTCATGGGCTTCAAATATGGCTATTCGGCGACGACCCCGTTCCGGGGAAGCGGTATACGCCGAATCGTATGGCTGGCGATTGAATGAACGCGGATTGTAGAAGCCACTGGTGCGTACGCCGCTGTAACCCTGTGTAAGCTAACAGGCGACGCAGGCTAGAATCTGCGTCGCGTCACGGTTCATCTCACCGAGGCGCATTGCTAGGGGTGTTGCCGCACACACGTGCTGCGACTGAGAAAGTCCCTTTGAACCTGATTGAGGTAATCCTCGCGCAGGGAAGCTGGTCTGCCACACCGTGTATCGGCCTCGCGCTGTATCCAATACTGTCTGTGGCACCTATGTCCTCTGCCGTGGTTTGCCTGCCCTGCTGCGAGGAGCCCGACATGACTGAGCCAATTTCACCTTTTCAAAATGAAGCCCTGACCCCCATGCCGGGCAACGCGCGTGTCTTCGGCTGGCGCGACCAAGCTGCGCTGTGGTTCAGCCTGGGCGTGGGCTTGCTGGTGATGCAGATTGGCGCTTATCTGGTGCCCGCCGTGGGCACACAAGAGGCCATCTTGGCCATCGTGCTCGGCTCGGCGATTGGCGCGGGTTTGCTGGCGTGGACAGCGCAAGTCGGCTGCCGCACTGGCCTCTCCAGCGCGGGCCTGATGCACGCCACCTACGGCAGCCTGTTTGCGCGCCTGCCCGTCGGGCTGAACATCGTGCAACTCATAGGCTGGACGACGTTTGAGCTGGTGGTGATGCGCGAAGGCACCGCAGCCATCGGTCAGCAGATGTTTGGCCTGCCATTGGATGGACCCATGGGCATCCTCGCCACCACCTTGCTCTGGGGCGCGGTGCTGACCGCCCTGCTTGCGGGCTCCATGCTCAAGCTGGTGCGCGGTTTCGTCAGCCGCTTTGGTTTGCCGCTGGTGGTGGTGTCGCTGCTGTGGCTGACCTGGCAGTTCGCACACGCCCTCGCGGCCAAAGGTTTTGATGCGTTCTGGCAGCGCCCCGGCGACGGCAGCATGGGCATGTTGTCGGCGCTCGACCTGGTGATCGCCATGCCGGTGTCGTGGTTGCCACTGGTGGCCGACTACGCACGCCACGGCCGCAGCCCGCGCGGCAGCATGGGCGGCACGTGGCTGGGCTATGTGCTGGCCAACATCTGGTGTTATGCGCTGGGCGTGATGGTGGTGTCGGTGGCCGAACCGGGCGTGCAGTTGGTCACCGCGTTGCTGCTGGCACAAGGTGGCCTGTTAGCGCTGGGGCTGATCTTGATCGACGAGCTGGACAACGCTTATGGCGACGTGTATTCGGGCTCGGTCAGCGCGCACAGCCTGCAGCCGCGCTGGAGCGTGCGCCGCTGGGGCTTGTTGTTGGCTGTGGTGTGCACGGGCCTGGCGCTGGTGCTGCCCATGCACAGTCTGGAGCCTTTTTTGCTGCTGCTGAGTTCGGTGTTTGTGCCACTCTTTGGCGTGATCCTGGGACGGCTTGGCACGTCGACTGAAACACCACTGCTGACAGCGCGCCGCGTCGATGTGGTGGCCGCGGGCTTGTGGCTCGCGGGCATTGTGCTGTACCACCTGCTCGCACAGTTGGCGCCTCAGTTTGGAGCAGCTTTACCCACGCTTGCAGCCACATTTGTAATGGCTTGGTTGACGCGCAGCAGTGGCGCCAGAACGCTATCAATAGCCTAGCTGCTTGCTCTACTGCCGTATGCGCAAACAGCCTATTTTTCTTAAACCCTTAAGCCTGCAATGGCCGCGTCTGCATGGCCACCGGGTTGAAGCCGTGGTTCAACGGCCCCGCGCCCTGCCCGGTGCGCACGTGGGCGCCTGCGGCAATGGCGTTCAAGATGTATTCACGCGCCCGGCCCACGGCCAGCGACAGCGGCATGCGCTGCGCCAAATAACAGGCGATGGCAGAAGACAAGGTGCAGCCCGTGCCGTGCCCATTCGGCGTGGCGATGCGCTGCGCATGCAAGTGTTGGCGTGTGCCATCGGGCAGAGCCAACACATCAACTACCTCATCGCCCGGCAAGTGGCCCCCCTTGAGCAACACGGCGGGAGCACCCAGCGCCAGCAGCGCAGTTGCCGCTTCGTTGAGGGCATCTACGCTAGCCAACTCACGCACATCACGGCCGAGCAACAACGCGGCTTCGTCCAAATTCGGCGTGATCACCGTGGCGCGCGGGAACAGTTCGCGCACCAACACCTGCACAGTTTCGCTGGCCATCAGCCGGTCGCCACTGGTGGCCACCATCACGGGGTCGAGCACCACGTTGCGCAGTTGGTAATGGTCAATCGCCCAGGCCACCACCTCCACCACCTCGGGCGAATGCAGCATGCCGATCTTCACGGCGTCGCTGCCAATGTCGTCCAGCACGGCCTGCAGTTGCGCCTTCAAAAACGCCGGTGGCACGCCGTGGATGCCGGTCACGCCTTGGGTGTTTTGCGCGGTGAGCGCGCTGATGGCGGTCATGCCGTAGCAGCCCAGGGCCGAGAAGGTTTTCAGGTCGGCCTGGATGCCCGCGCCGCCACCACTGTCGGAGCCGGCGATGGACAACACACGCAGGTAACGTTGCAAAGATGGTTGAGTAGAAGAGATGGTGGACGAGAGGGTCATAGGCAAATTATCGGGGCTCGCGGCATGCGCTGTGCTGTAATTGCAGACTCGGATGAAACAGGGGTGTCTTGCTGTGATGGCAGGGCTGAGAAAAACCCTAAGCGTGTTCAACACCTTGCGGTGACTTCAACGCTTGCGACCCGATCCAGATCATGCTGGCGTGGGGAGTTTCAAATGCCTGGCGCCCTCCCCTTTGCGCCCCGTTTTGTCCACCTGTTTTTCCAGTTGGACACATGAACCTCCTCACCTCTTCCAGCAGCGTTGCCATCTTGGGTGCCGGCCTCATGGGCCGCCTGCTGGCGTTTGCGCTCGCGCGCCAAGGCTGCCGCGTGTCGATCTTTGACGCCGCAGGCCCGGGTGCCGAAAACGCCGCCGCACGCGTGGCCGCCGCCATGTTGGCGCCGCTGGCCGAATCGGCCGTCACCGAGCCTAGCGTGGTGCAAATGGGCCGCTACGCGCTGGGCCGCTGGCCCGCCTTGGTGGCTGACCTCGCAGCCTACGCTCCACCCGTTTTCTTGCAGCAAGCCGGCACCTTGATCGTGTGGCACCGGCAAGACGCGGCTGAGGCGGCGCGGCTGGGCCAGCAACTGGCGGCCAACCAGCGCAACATGCCCGAGTTGCCCGCACCGCAGCGGCTAGATGCTGCAGGCATTGCCGCGCTGGAGCCCGCGTTGGGCGATCGTTTTGCCCAAGGCATCTACCTGCCCGAAGAAGGCCAGCTCGACAACCGCGCGCTACTGGCCGCATTGGGCCAGGCGCTGCCGGCACTGGGAGTAGACATTCACTGGCACAGCCCCCGCGCGCCAGAAGATTTAAACGGCAATTTCGATTGGACGTTCGACTGCCGTGGCCTGGGCGCCCGCCCGCAGTGGAGCGCCTTGCGCGGCGTGCGTGGCGAGGTGGTGCGGGTGCACGCGCCCGACGTGTACCTGAGCCGACCCACACGCCTGGTGCACCCACGCTACCCGCTCTACATCGCGCCCAAACCCGAGGGCGTGTTCGTGATTGGCGCCACCGAAATTGAAAGCGACGACCTCTCCCCCGCCAGCGTGCGCTCCACACTCGAACTGCTGAGCGCCGCCTACGCCGTGCACAGCGGTTTTGCCGAAGCGCGCATTCTGGAAATCGCCACCCAATGCCGCCCCGCCCTGCCAGACAACCTGCCCGCGCTACGCGGGCTTGGGCCCCAGACACTGCAGATCAACGGCCTGTACCGCCACGGTTTCATGATCGCGCCCGCCATGCTGGACGCCGCGCTTGAAGTCGTGTCGACCGGCCACAGCCCATTGGCCGAGAGCTTTGGGCTGACCCACACGGCACTGCCTGAAAAACCATGAACGTCCTGATCAACCAACAACCCCACCAGTTGCCCGATGGCGCCACGCTGGCACAAGCCGCCGAGGCCATAGGCGCGCGCCCGCCGTTTGCCACCGCGGTCAACCTGCAATTTGTGCCCGGCTCCAAGCTCGCGCAAACGCCGCTGCAAGACGGCGACAAGATTGAAATCATCCACCCCGTGACCGGAGGCTAGCCATGGCTGAAAACACCACACTAGATCCGCTGCTGCTCTACGGCGAAACCTTCACCAGCCGCCTGCTGCTGGGCACGGCACGCTACCCGTCACCAGCCGTGATGGAAGCCGCCATTCGCCGCGCCAAGCCCGCCATGGTCACGGCCTCGCTGCGCCGGCAAAACCTCAAACCTGGCCACCATGAGGGCACGGGCGGCGATGACACTGGCAATGGCTTCTGGGCCCTGCTGCGCCAGTTGGGCGTGCCGGTGCTGCCCAACACCGCCGGTTGCCACAGCCCGCAAGAGGCCATCACCACCGCCCACATGGCGCGTGAAGTGTTTGCCACCGACTGGATCAAGCTCGAACTGATTGGCGACGACTACACCCTGCAGCCCGACACGCTGAACCTCGTGGCCACGGCCGCCACGCTGATCAAAGACGGCTTCAAGGTTCTGCCCTACTGCACCGAAGATCTGGTGCTGTGCCAGCGCCTGGTCGATGTGGGCTGCCAGGCCGTCATGCCCTGGGCTGCGCCCATCGGCACCGGCAAAGGCCCCGTCAACCCCTACGCGCTGCAGGTGCTGCGCGAGCGGCTCACCGTGCCGTTGATTGTGGATGCCGGCCTGGGCCGCCCATCGCATGCCTGCCAGGTGATGGAGTGGGGTTTTGACGCCGTGCTGCTGAACACCGCGGTGGCCTTGTCGCAAGACCCGGTGCGCATGGCTGGTGCGTTCGCCGACGCGGTAGACGCCGGCCGCGCCGCCTACCAGAGCGGCGCCATGGCCGAACAACACGCCGCACAGCCCAGCACGCCCGTGTTGGGCACGCCTTTCTGGCACCAGTCTTGAGCCCCTCCATGCCCACCATTGAATACCAGGCGCAAGCCATCTTCGACGCGCATCGCGCCACCTTCTTGCCCGCAGCCGAACCGGTTGAAGCCACACCCGACTTCAGCCGCGCAGATGCCGTGTACCAAGCCGCCAAGCTGGCCTGCCTGCGCCTGGGCTTCATTCCGCTAGACGCCGAATGCCTGGCGCTGGCCTGGCAAGCGCAGACCGCGCGAACCGGTCAATTTGATGCCACGGCCTGGCCCGATACTCCGGCCGATTTCGGCCTGGCCCCACGCCCGCGCGCCAACGCCTTCGCGCCCTGCCCTGACCGCTTAGGCCTCTACGCCGTGCTGCCCGATGCCGCCTGGGTTGGCCGCATGGCGCGCGCCAGCGTGCCCACGGTGCAGTTGCGCTTCAAGTCGGACGACCACGCCGCCATCGTGCGCGAGGTGCACGCCGCCGTGGCCGCCGTGCAAGACACCGGCAGCCTGCTGTTCATCAACGACCACTGGCGCGCCGCCATCAATGCCGGAGCCTACGGTGTGCACCTGGGCCAGGAAGACTTGGACGCCCTGCAACCGGCCGAGCTGGAGACCATCCGCGCCTCCGGTATTCGCCTCGGCGTCAGCACCCACGGCTATGCCGAAATGGTGCGCGCCGACGCCGTGAGCCCCAGCTACATCGCCATGGGCGCCGTATTCCCCACCACGCTGAAAAAGATGGCCACCGCGCCACAAGGCTTGGCACGCTTGTATGCCTATGCGCGGCTGCTGCGTGGCACGCCGCTGGTGGCCATTGGCGGCATCGACGCGGCGCAGATGCCTGCCGTGGCCGCCAGCGGCGTCGGCTCGGTGGCTGTGGTGCGCGCGCTGGTGCAAGCGCCCAACCCGGAATTGGCAGTGGCGAATCTCAAGCAGATCCTCGTCGGAAGCTGATCGACCGTAGACCGCGCGTTAACCAATGCAAAGGCCGCGTAAAATCGGCCACAACTTCGCTCCAGGGCGAAGCACCGCTAGGGGTGTTGGACCGGCCAGGGCCGGACGACTGAGAAAGTCCCTTCGAACCTGATTGAGGTAATCCTCGCGCAGGGAAGCATGAAACCAGTCTCGCCGCGCGCCCATCTTCCAACCGATGAGCGCATCTCTCACACGGCAGATCCAGACCCTTCAAGCTCCCGCGAAGCCGCTGTTTTCACCATGGCCACTCGCAGATCATCTTTCAAGCCAAATTGGCACTTTAAGCGCTCCAGCATTGCGGCAGCAACTTCTGTATTTGTAGCACTTACAGTGCATGCGCAAGACGCTGCCACGCTCAGCACCATCACCGTCAACGACCAAACCGCCGCCCCCATGGCCGACGTCACCGGCTTTGGCGACGTGCCCTTGCTTGAAGTGCCGCTGTCCGTCACCGTAGTGGGCCACACCGAGTTGCAAAACGTCGGCGCGCGCCGCCTGGCCGACCTGACGCAGTTCGACGCCTCGGTAGCCGACGCCTACAACTCGCCCGGCTACTGGGACTTCCTGAGCGTGCGCGGCTTCACGCTCGACAACCGCTTCAACTACCGCCGCGAGGGCTTGTCCATCAGCGCCGAAACCTCCATCCCGCTGGAGAACAAAGAGCGCATTGAAATCTTGAAGGGCACCAGCGGCATCCAGGCCGGCACCAGCGCGCCCGGCGGTTTGGTGAACTACGTGGTCAAACGCCCGACCGAGCACGACCTGCGCGAAATCAACGTCGAATGGACGGGGCGCGGCAGCCTGCTCACCGCTGTCGACCTGGGCGGCCGCTTCGGCGCCGAGCGCCAGTTTGGCTACCGCCTCAACGTCGCCGCTGAAAAGCTGCGCCCCGAAACCTACAACGTCGATGGCAGCCGCAACCTCTTCGCCCTGGCCGCCGACTGGCGTCTGACGCGCGACACCGTGCTGGAAGTCGAGTTTGAAAACAGCCACAAGTCACAACCCAGCGTGGCCGGCACCAGCGTTATCGGCAACCAGTTGCCGCCGCAGCCCAACCCCCGCCTGAACCTGAACAATCAGCCGTGGTCGCAGCCTTCGGTGTTTGATGCATTTACCGGCACCGTACGTTTGCAGCAAGCCATCAACACCGACTGGCGCTGGTCGGCGCAAGTGGGCCAGCAACGACTCAAGACCGACGACCACCTGGCCTACCCCTTCGGCTGCAGCGCCGAAAACGTGTACGACCGCTTCTGCAGCGATGGCACGTTCGACATGTACGACTTTCGCAGCGACAACGAACGCCGCACCCAAACCGGCGCCAACCTGCGCCTGCAGGGCAACGTAACAACAGGCAGCGTGAAGCACGACCTCGGCATAGGTTTGACCAGCAGCCGCGTGCGCAACCGGTTTGAGGAGTACGCCTATAACCCTGTTGGCATCGGCACCATCGACGGCCAAACTGTGCTGCCCGCAGACCCATCGCTGTTTGTCGGCAACACCAACCGCGACGAACGCAGCCTGGAATTCGCGCTGCAAGACGCCATCCACTGGACGCCCGAGTTCACCACCTGGGTCGGCCTGCGCCACACCCGCCTGCAACGCGACAGCGCGCTTACCGATGGCAGCAACCCCACCAGCTACAGCGACAGCCTGAACACCCCTTGGTTGGCGGCCAGCTACAAGCTGCCGAACGCGGCAGTGGTCTATGCCAGTTACGGTGAAGGTTTGGAATCGAGTGTGATGCCGAACAACCCCGCTATTGGATTCACCAACGCAGGCCAAGCTTTGCCCGCAGCCAAGTCCAAGCAGTTTGAAGTGGGCGTCAAAGGCGGCAGCGAGAACCTGGGCTGGCAACTGGCCGCTTTTCAGATCAAGCGCCCGATCTCGAACGTTGACGCTTGCACACGTCTGTTCGTCGTAGATTGCCCCGCTGGCTATGACGGCGACGCCGTGCACCGTGGCCTGGAAGCCAGCAGCCAATGGCGCAGCGGCCCCTGGGCCCTCGACGGCAGCGCCACGCTGCTGCACGCGCGCCGCGAAGGCAGCACGCTGGAGCCACAGAACAACGGCAAGCGCCCCACCAACGTGCCCGACTGGGCCCTGCGCGCCCGCGTGGCCTACAACCTGACGGCAGTGCCCGGCATGCAGATCGAAGGCTTGCTGTCGCACGAAGGCCAGCGCGCCGTGACGGCCGACGAGTCCATCATGCTCGGCGCCTGGACCCGCGTCGACGCCACGCTGCGCTACAACACCAAGCTGGGTGCCACCAATACCACGTGGATACTGGGCGTGGACAACCTGTTCGACAAAACCTACTTCCAGGAGTCGCCCACCCAGTTCGGCCACATTTATCTTTTTTCTGGGGCCCCACGAACTTTTCGCATCGGATTTCGAGTGAGTTTGTAAAAACACCAAAAATGTGCCTATAATACGAGGCTGTGACAAACGATGTTCCTCAATAGCTCAGTTGGTAGAGCGCCGGACTGTTAATCCGTAGGTCCCTGGTTCGAGCCCAGGTTGAGGAGCCAAAAAATTGCAAAGCCCCGTACGCAAGTACGGGGCTTTTTGCATTGCGGCTTTGAACTTCTTGCACAGGTCAAGTTCATGCATGAAATCAGTAGCTCCGGCAGATTGCACTACACCACCGAATGAGCACACGGCTCTCCGGCGTTTTGCAGTTGTTGGGCTACTGCGGCTCCCCCAACTCGCCGCGCTCGCTCTTCTCTCCGCCGTCGCGTTTGCACAAACTGCAAATCGTGATCGCTATCACGCGGTGCTCTGGATTCACAAACATTGGCCTCCCCCCTATGCACTCGACGAAAATCTGCGCCATCAGGTTGTGATTGGATAGGCCGTGTATTCCTAAGCCGCCACTTTGTTAAAAATATCCGCCTTCACTTTCTGCTTCGCCCACCTTGTCAAACGTACCTCACACGTTGAGTACCACAGCAAGGAAACGACGACAGCCGACACCAAGCTGAAAATTACAACGCCCCAAGCATATGCAGCGGGCAAGTGGATCTTTGACAACACAAAACTGATCACGGCGAACACGAGCAAGTGCGTTAAATAAAGCCCATAAGACGCTTCTCCGATCTTCTCTAAAGTTCTCGCAACTGCATTCTCCAAAAACCTGGGTGATCGGGCCTCAAGGGAAAGCAGCCCCGAAAGCAAAAGCAATCCGGCAATGACATAAATAGCCACGCGAAAAAGCCCCTTAAACCCGGCAGGCTGCGTGTCAACATGGCCACCATAAAGTTGCGAAGTAATGACTGCTGCTGCACAAAATACCAAAGCACTTGCAATCAATAACATAACAGGATTAAAGCGTGAAACGTTATCCCTATATCGATAAAGCATTACACCGGAAAAGAAATTAATTTGATAAAGAGAGAATAAATGATAATCCCAGATGTCGTCATACCCCAGTTCCGGCAAGATAACATGAAACACAACGCCAAATCCGAACAGAACCGCCAAGACTCTGGCCAACCATAATTGTTTACCAGCAAAAATCAATATTGCAGCAATAGCGTAAAAGATGAATTCATGCTCGAGCGTCCAGCCCACCCCTAGAGCCGGAAAGCCTTTCATAGGAAAAACAAGATATGAGGTCACAAACTCAAGTGGTTCTGGCAAATCTCGCTTGGTCACGAACAACATGGCCAACCAGATCGTAGTAATAACCCAGTAAGTAGGCAATATACGGGTTATGCGACGCATGATGAAGTCCCTTGAAGTGATTTTCTCCTTATCGAGAACGGCACAAATAATGAAGCCACTGATAATAAAAAACACATCAACACCAGCAGAACCAAAAGACAACATGGCTGGCCATGAAAGCCCCTCGGGAAGCACATACTTAAGGGTAAAACTAACATGAACACACACAACTACAAATGCTGCCAATGCTCTTGCGATTTGAATAGAACCAAATTTATGCATTTAATTTTTTAGCTACTTTTAGTTGTAAAAGTCAAAAAGTTAATATCAAGGGCGAAAAATGGCTATCCCTTGCCCATCATCTACAAAATAACTCCCGGAAAAGCAATCGACTAAAGATCCGACAACACTTAACCCAGTGTGGCGCTAGAACCCTTTGCGGCACGGGTTGCCGTAAAAATTGGAATTCGGCGAATTTTTTCTGTGAGCCATGGCGTAGCATGCAGCCATCGGTTTTCAATGGTTTTGAACGTCAACGTACTCAAACCCAAAAGCACCGGAACAAGAAAAAGCACAATTCCCCAATGAACCTCGGGAGTGAGTCTTCCAGACACAAATTTGGGCAATATGAGTAAGAAGGTGATATAGAGCACCATACCGTGCAGCAAGTAAACGCTGAACGATATTTCACCCAAAAATCTCGCTGCTTTAATTCTCAGCAGGCCAAAAACGGTGTTTCCGCACGCAATTGGAATAAATGCCATCGTCAAAAACAAAGGGGTTATGAAGTTGTGGCCATTCGGGGTCAACAGCAGGGTTAAAGCAAGTCCAGCCAACACGACCACACCAAAGACGGGTGCCTGAAGAGCTCTTGTCCACTGGGTTGATTGATTGACATATGCAGCCAGTACCCCTCCAAAGAAAGGCACGATATTGACCAGAGTGCTATGGGTTCGAAAACTGACAAACACCACCAACCAGCCACATGGAATGAGCGCCAAGGCCAAGATTGCCTTTGGGACCTTGATGCCCAGCCCAAGCGCCAGCACCGGCAAAAATAAATAGAACATCCACTCGACAATCAACGTCCAGATCACACCCGACAAGATCAATTTGCTGTTGAGGCCGTTCACTTCCGGTTGAGTGGTAAAGAAAAAATTAAGCCAGTTGAGCATCTTTGCGATGAGCACATACGCTGGTTCTCTTAGTTGGAACCCGGTCACGATCCCAACAACGACGAACATCGCAAGTATTGCCACCCAGTACATCGGCACGATGCGGCAGAAGCGGCCCGCATACAACCCCACCCAATCGAAATCGCGGGCTGGCCTCGATTTAGCACGTAGCAGCTTCGAGTAAAACAAGAAGCCTGTGATCATAAAAAACAGCTTGACGCTGCTATCCCCGAGATGCGAATACACGCGAGATGGAGGCTCTAAGAACAGCCCCGTGTGCGGAAATTCAAAATAGAACGATGCATGGTGCAGGAACACCGAAAACGCCAGGTATCCACGGAGCCCATCTAGGCTTGTCTGCCTCCCCGGCTCCATAGGGGCACCATCGGCGCGAAAGACTGCACAGAGAAGCCACGCGAGAGCGAAGGCAGCAAAAATCGGCCAAAGCGAATATGGATTCAAGGCAAGCCTCTGTTGACGAATAAGTCACACTTTTGAGCATAATCCATGCCACAACTTGCTCTTATTACAGTTCCATTACCGCCGCCAAATGTCTTAACGAACCTCAAGAGGGAATGGCGAAGGCCATCTCAGTGGGAAGTTGCCCTTGCAGAAGGATGAGATCAGGCACATCAGCCAAGCAAAAGATGTTGATTTCAGGCGTTATTTGTTACATTTCAGTAACCAAATCACACCACCAACCTGTGTGATAGGCCAAGCAGATCAACAACAAGCAAATCCAAGGGTTGGCAATGGCAGTTCAACGAATCATTTCGACCGCTAAGTGGCTCGCGGCGGCTTCCCTTTTTCCATTTGGACTATTTGTCTACGATCGCTTTAGCCAAGAAGAGCACGAAGCAGAATTCGTTTTTTGCGTGTTGCTCATGGCAGCCTGTATCACGCTTCTTGTTTGGTTGATGGTTTGGGCGGCCAGGCTGCCCAAGGCCAAAGAGCCTCCAGAGCGGATTTCGGGCGACTGGTAAAACCGTCTGGTGTTAGCACCGGCAGCGCGTGATCTACTTGGCAAAAAACATTGCGGCAGCAAAGTTCACAATCGCGTCACGCTTAAAACACAGAGGGGCCGCACAGTGAGGTTTTTGACCCTAGCAACTGTGCCATGCCTCAAGTCTCCAAATTTTCTTCCCACGTTGCCCGCATTTCGCACGCTTTTTCGATGATCCCGGTAATCTTGCTCGCCGCCTGCGGCGATGCCAACGAAGCCATTCACACCGAGCTGTTTGACGAAATGGGGGACTTCGCGCCCAAGCAGCGCAACCACACCGGCCCCCAGGAATTGCGCGCCACGCGGTATTGAGCCGCAGGCTTCCCGCTCACCTCTACAACACCGGCATCAAAAGCCATTGGCGTTTTGCCAATGTTGTTGGGCGCGCAACACGTTTTCCGCCGCAAGCCCCGCCAGTTGTTGGTAGACGCTAGGCGCCGTCGCACCTTCGGTATTGACCACCAGAACGCGTGCCTCGGCCCCCAAACCCACCTGGGCGCGAAAAGCTTCATCTCGGGTCAGCGCCAAGACGCCGGCCAGCCCCGCAGCCCCAGACTCGCCGCTGACAATGGGCACATCGCCCTTGGCGCCGTGGGCCAACAAGCGCATCGCTTCGACCGCCTGATCGTCTTCAATCGTCAAGAAAAAATCGACCGATGGCACGAGGAAGCGCCAGGCCAATGGTGATGTTTCGCCGCAGGCCAAGCCAGCCATCACCGAATCGACACTACCCGTAGCCTTGGACGCCACACCGTTCAACGCGCTTTGCATCAGGCAGTCGGCCTGCTGCGGCTCGACCACGATGAAGATGGGCCGTTGCGCGCCCCACTGCTCCCACAAATAACTCGCCACGCCAGCGGCCATGCCACCCACGCCGCCTTGCAGCAGCACGTGAGTGAAGGGTTCATCCGTCTGCTCAGCAAATTCGTCTACCAACGCACCGTAGCCTTGCATCACGTCGCGTGGAATGTCTTCGTAGCCGGGGTACGAGGTGTCGGACACCACGCGCCAGCCGTGGGCCTCGGCCAGCTGCGCGGCATGGGTCACGGAGTCGTCGTAGTTGCCCGCGATGCGCACGATCTCAGCGCCAAATGCGGCAATGGCGTGTTCACGCTCGTCGCTCACATGCTGGTGCAGCACGATGACGCAGCGAACACCGGCGCTCTGTGCGGCGGCCGCCAAGGCGCGGCCATGGTTGCCGTCGGTGGCGCTGATGACGACCAAGCCGTTCAAGGCCGCACGGTAGTCGCCGCGCAGCACGCCGGTCGCGTCCCAACCGGGGTGCTCGCGCAAGACCAGGCGGATGAATGCGGCAGGGGCGCCCAAGGCCTTGAAGCTGCCGAGGGCTGAGCGTTTGGATTCGTCTTTGACAAACACGCCGCCCAAGCCCAAGTCGGCTGCAAGTTTGGGCAACGACCACAACGGCGTGGCGTCTGGCGCCAAGTGTTTCCACGGCGCCAGCCAGGCCCGCGTGCGGCGTGCCTCGGCAATCGACATGATGGTTTTGAGCTCGGCGGGGTACGGTGCGCGAATGGACTGCGGGTTGGAAACGAGTTGCATAAATGAGGAATTGAAGAGGTAGAAAATCGGAAGCTCAACGCGGTAAACGCAGGCGCACCAGCTCGGCAAAATATTCGGCACCGGTCACCAGCGTGGCATCGTTGAAGTCGTAGGTGCCGTTGTGCAGCGGCACGCCGCCCACTTCGCCATCAGCGCCATTGCCCAAGAACACAAACACGCCCGGCACCACGCGCAAGAAGGCACCGAAGTCTTCCGATGCCATCATGGCGGGCACCTGCGCATCCACGCGCTCAGCGCCCACCACGGCAGTGGCGGCGGCCACGGCGTAGGGCAGGTACTCGGGCCAGTTGACGGTGGGCTCGAATTCAAAGCTGTAGTCGAACTGGCACTCCGCGCCGTGCAGCTTGCAAATGCCCTCGCAAATCTCGCGCATGCGCCGCGCCAGGGTCGCCTGCACTTGCGGGTCGTAGCTGCGCGTGTCGCCCTTGATGACCACGTTGGACGGAATGGCGTTGCGGATGCCATCGGTGATGAACTCGGTGCACGACACCACAGCTTGCGCGCTCGGGTCCAGCGTGCGCGACACAATGGTTTGCAGCGCCAGCACAATCTCCGCGCCGATGACGATGGGGTCAATGCCCATGTGTGGCCGCGCCGCATGTGTGCCACGGCCTTTGATGTGGATGACGAAGTTGTCTTCACTCGCCATGATGCCGCCCGCGCGCGTGGCGATGGTGCCCGCGGCCTGCCCCGGCATGTTGTGCAGGCCATAGATCTCGTCGACCGGAAAACGCTGGAACAGGCCATCGGCCATCATGGCTTTGGCGCCACGGCCATGCTCTTCGGCGGGCTGGAAGATGAAGCGCACCGTGCCGTTGAAGTTCTTGCGTTCGCGCAGCAAACGCGCGGCGCCGAGCACGATGGACATATGGCCGTCGTGCCCGCAGGCGTGCATCTTGCCGGGGTTGGCAGAGGCCCACGCGCGGCCGGCGGCGGTCTCGGCCATGTTCAAGGCGTCCATCTCGGCGCGTATGCCGATCACGCCGGTGCCCTGCCCCACTTGCAGGCTGGCCACCAAGCCCGTGCCGCCAATGCCTTCAAACACCTCGTAGCCCAAGGCGCGCAAGGTCTTGGCCACAAAGGCCGAAGTGTGGTGCTCTTCAAAGCCGGTCTCGGGCATGGTGTGCAGTTGCCGGCGCCAGCGGGTGAGGTCTGCGCTCAGGCTGGGCTCGGTAGAAGGTGGCGCATCAATCGTCGACATGAAAATCCTCTGGAGGTGAACGGGGCTGAGCTAGTACTGCAATAATATTTTTTGAGGCCGCACAATTGCTGCGCATTTGCCACCCGCTACGCACTTTTATTACGTTCTGCAGGTTTACCGCTCAATGCCAACCTCACCCCCAACGCCACTCGACCCGTTTGATCTCAAGCTGCTGTCCCACCTGCAGCACGACGCGCGCCAATCGCAGGCCGAACTGGGCGCGCAAATCGGTTTGTCGTCGGCCGCAGTCAACCGGCGCATCAAGCGGCTGGCGGATGAAGGCGTGATCGACAAGTTCTCAGTGGTGGTGAACCCCAGCGCCGTGGGCATGGAGTTGACCGTCATTGCCCAGGTGGAGGTGGAGAGCGAACGCATCGACCTGCTCGACGCCATGAAGCGCAGCTTCGGCGCCTGCCCGCAGGTGCAGCAGTGTTACTACGTGGCGGGCGAGTGGGACTTTGTGTTGATTTTTGCGGTGCAGAACATGGGCCAGTACACCGAGCTGACCCGCGCCTTGTTCTTCCAGAACAACAACGTCAAACGCTTCAAGACGCTGGTGGCCATGGACCGCGTGAAGGTGGGGCTGGATCTGCCGCTGGAACAGTTGCTTGCCCCGCCAGGCACGGCGGCGCAAAGTGACGGGCCTCCACGCGCATAAACCTGAGCCTAAGCCAGCGACCAAGCCCGTGAGGCTTGGCCGGTTGCAGTAACGGCGCCGCCAGCACCGCACAAGCGCTGGCCGCAAACCACACCAGCGGCCAGCCCTGGAATGCCAGCAGATGCGGAATGCAAAGCGGCGTCAGAAAACACACGATGAACACACTGGTGTTGGCCATACCCAGCGCCGTGCCCGCACGGCCCGCACCCGAGAGCGTGGCCAGCTCGGTGTAAGCAACGCCATGCCAGGCAGACACACACACGCCGCAGGCCACCAGCAGCACAACCAAGCCCACGCGCCCCGCCATGCCGCCATCGCTGAAGACGTGGCCCGACCCCGCCACCGCGCCCAACAGCGCGAACAGCGCCACACTGAGCCAACTGCACGCGCGCAGGTAGGCCGGCCGGTTCTTGCGGCGGTCGGTCCAGCGGCCGCTCCACACGCGCATCACCATGGCGCCAACTTGCAGCGTGGCCATGCTTGCACTGATCACGGCCAAACCAGCGCCGCCAAAGTCTTGCAAAAACACCGTGCCGAAGGTCAGCAACGCAAATTGCGGTGCACACAAAATGCCGATGCCGGCCACCAGGCGCCACACACGCGCATCGTGCAGCGGCCCGTTGCGGGCCGCCACCTTGGCACTTGATGTGGCCGCCATGTGCACCAGCGTCGGTGGCTCGTGCACCCACAGTATCACCAGCAAGGCGCTCAGCAAACACAGTGCGCCCAACAAGCCGTACATCGCCGCAAAGCCAAAGTGCAAGGTGACTGCGGGCAACAGCACGGCGCCGAGGCCACCGCCCAGTGGCACGGCGGTCTGCCGAATGCTCATCGCCAAGCCGCGCTCGCCATCGGCAAACCAGCCCATCACCGCGCGCCCGCTGGCACCGTTGACGCTGCCGCCCAGCAGCCCTACCAGCAACAGGCCGGTGCCCAACACGCCCAAGCCCGGCACCTGGCCATGCATTGGTGCCGCGAACAGCGCCATCGCCAAGAGCGCCAGCGCCGTGGCGCCCAGGCCTGTGAGCAAGACCGGGCGGTCGCCCCAGCGGTCGGTCAACATTCCCCAGGGCAGTTCGCTGATGGCGATGCCCAAACCCATCAGCCCGAGCACCAAGCCGAGGGTGGCGTTGTCCAGCCTGTAGCCGGAGCGCATGAGCACAGCGGTCATGGGAATGCCGCTGAAGGCGGTAGAAAAAGCAGCGTTGGCGGCCACGCCAGCGGCGAGGACTTTCCAGCGTTGGCTTGGTAAACGAGGGGGTGGCGTAGTGTTTAAAACAGTCATGAGCGAAATTTTCAGCCGCCGCCACTGTTTTGAAAATCAGATAATATTTGACCCACAGTCCCCAAAAACAGGATGGTTTGATGACCCAAGTGATGTTCGACCTTGACGTGCTGCGCAGCTTTTCCACCGGCGTGGCGCTGGGCAGCTACGCACGTGCGGCCGACAAACTGGGGCGTTCCACGTCGGCTATTAGCGCCCAGTTGAAGAAGCTGGAAATGCAGGCCGGCACTCCCCTGTTGCGCAAGGCAGGCCGTGGCCTGGAGCTGACCGATGCGGGCGAAACCATGCTCGCCTACGCGCACCGCCTGCTGGAGATCAACGACGAAGCCGCTGCCGCCATGCGCGGCGCCGACCTTGAAGGCTGGGTGCGCCTGGGGCTGCAGGAAGACTTGGGCGAGGCCGTGTTGCCCGGCGTGCTGGGCCGCTTTGCACGTGCGCACCCCAAGGTGCGCATCGAAGCCTGCGTGGCGCGCAGCGCCGAGTTGCGCGAACGTCTGGACTTGGGTGCGCTCGACCTGGCCTTGGTCTGGGAGGTAGAGGGCAAAGCGTCGATGGCGCAAGGTGAACGCTTGGCTCGCCTCCCGCTGCAGTGGATCGGCCCCGCCTCACCTGAAGCGCTGGATGTCCCCTGGTGGGCGCAGCAGCAACGCGGTGCCGGCCCGCGCAAGGCGAAAGAACCTTTGCCGCTGGTGCTGCTGGATGCCCCCTGCCCGCTCCGCGATGTGGTCACGCACACGCTGGACCGCAGCGGCATTGCATGGCGCCACGCCTTCACCAGCACCAGCCTGGCCGCGCTGTGGGCGGCCACATCGGCGGGGCTGGGTTTGTCGGTGCGCACACGCTTTGGTTTGCCCGCCCACGTGCGTGTGCTTGACCGCAGCGGCACACGCCTGCCCGCATTGCCGTCGTTGGCCTTGGCCATGTACCGCGCCCAAGCTGAGCCCGAGCCGCCCGTGGCCCGATTGGCCGACTTGCTGCGCGAAGCGATGGCGGCGCACTTGGGCGATGTTTCAATCTAGGCCTTACGCGATATTCACGCGCTATTCACACGCTGAAGTTCGCGGTAAAAAGAATCCACATGCGCCTGCGCCGTTTGCGGCATGGCTTGTATGCTTTTTTGATAAGCGGCCAGGTCTTCCACCGCCCCCGCCTGGCCCACGCGGCGTGAAGCGTCTTGCACAAACTGGCACACCGGCGCGCGGCGCTGCTCAAAAGCTTTGAGGGCCAGCGGCACATTCGCATGCTCAGCGCCGTGATCCGCCAACAGTTGGCCCAGCACCACCGCGTCTTGCACCGCCATCGCGCCGCCCTGCCCCATGAACGGCGTAGACGCATGTGCCGCATCGCCAATCAACAACACGCGCCCTTGGTGCCACGGCGTGGGCATGATGACCTCCTCCACAGCGGTGTAGAGCACCTCCGACTCTGCCGAAATCTCGTTGAGAAACTGCCGCACCGGCGCACCAAATTCGGCGAACTTGGCCCGCATGGTGGCGGGCCAATCGGCTCGGTCGAACCAGGCGCTTTTAGGCTCGGCTATGGTGCCGAAGATATAGAGCTTCTCGTCCGAAATGGGCATGATGCCCAGCCGTTTGCCCACGCCCATCATCATGATTTTGTCGACCAGTTCTGGCGGGCGGCGGTGCACGCTGCGCCACACGCCCAGGCCCGAATACACCGGTTGCACTTCGGGCCACAACATGGCGCGGATGGCGGAGCGAATGCCATCGGCGCCCAGTACCAAGTCAAACGTTTCGGTGTGGCCGCTCGACAGAGTGACCTCCACCGCGCCGTGCTGCTGCACCAGTGCCGCCACCGATGTGCCCAGTGCCACGTCTACGCCCAACCCTTGCAGCCGCGTGGACAACACACGGTGCATTTCAGCGCGTTTCACGCCCAGAATCGGCGGCGTGCCGTGCGGCCCCACGTTGGGGTAGAGCACGTCGACAATCGGCTGGCCCTGCGCATCGAGGTACACGTTGCGCCCGGTGGGGATGGGGAACCCGGCACGCACCAGCTCGTCCATCACCCCCAACTGCGCGAACTGCGCCAGGCCGTTGCTGTAAACAAAAATGCCAGAACTTTGGAACTGCCATTGCGGCTGTTTTTCAATGACGGAAACGGCCCAGCCGTTTTGGGCCAGCGCGATGGCCGCAGAGCAACCCGCAATGCCAGCGCCCACGATCAAGACTTTGGGGGGAACGGAAGAAGTGGTTTTCATGCCGCCATTCTTCAGCCGCCTCTCGCCAAGCTCAACCCTTGGAACGCCGAGTGTGGGAACTGTTCGTCCGCAACTTCAGGTACTGGCTGGGTGTGTGCCCCGACCAGCGCTCAAACGCACGCGCAAACGCTTTCTCCGAGGCATAACCCACGTCTTGCGCCACGCGCCAAACGTCGTCCACGCCCTGGTCAAACTGCTGACGCGCAATGCCCATGCGCACGCTGGCCAGATAACGCATGGGTGTGCTGCCCATCAGTTCCAGAAAACGTTCGCTGAACACCGAGCGCGACTGGTGGCTCACGCGCGACAAATTCGCCACCGACCACGGCAGCTCGGGGTTGGAATGCATCTGCGCCAAGGCCTTGCCAATGGCCTTGTCGCGAATGCCGGCGAGCCAGCCTTGCGCACCCTGCGCTCCCTGCCCACCCACGTCCCCATGTAAATGCGCCCGCAGCACGTGCACCAACAACAGGTCGGCCAAACGCGCGGTAGCCAATTGCCAGCCAGGGCTTTGCGCCAGCGTTTCTTCCACCAAGGCTTGGGTCGCCAGCGCCAAGCTGCGCGTGGTCGCCACATCGGCGGCGCGCAACAGCAACAACGGCGGCAGCCACGACAACAGCGACACGCCTTGGTGCTGCGGCATCCATAGGTGCAAAGAGAACAGGTCTGTGACGGCGCCGCTCGCTTCGCCATGCGCAAAGCTGATTGGGTGGTCGCCATGCGCGCCCTGCATGTGTTGCGCCAGCAGTCCGCTGAAGGGCACTTGCGGCAAACCCAGGGCCGACGCCACCACGTGTGGCGCGCCTTGTGGCAGCAGCACAATGTCGCCGGGTTGCACCAGCACCGGCTCGGCACCATCGGTCTGAATCCAGTACGGCGCCCCCACGCTCACGCGTATCAACAGGCCTTCTACCCCTTCAGAGCGCAGCGCCCAGGGCGCAGAGAGCGTGAAGCGCGCGGTGGTGGCGCGCTCGGTTCTGAGGGTGCCGAGCACCAGGCCGATCAGGTCGCTAGCAGTGTTGTCTCGGCTCATGGCGCCACCCCATCCGCAGCGTCGGCGCTCCACGGCGGATCACGCAGCGCGTCGACCAAAAAGTCCACCAGGCGCCGCACCTTCAGCGGCAACTGCTTGCGCGTGGGGTACACCGCATGGATGGCCATCTGGCCCGCGTTGAACTCGGGCATCAGCTCCACCAAGTCGCCGCTGCGCAAGTCGGCGTGCACCAAGAAGTCGGGCTGCAAGATGATGCCCTGGTGCTCCAAGGCCGCCGCGCGGCAGGTGTCGCCGCTGTTGGTATAGATGCGCGAATGGGTGCGCACGGTCACCTCACCAGCCGGCCCTTCGAAACGCCACACGTCGCCCAACGACCAATTGCTGTACGACACCACCGCGTGTTGCGCCAGCTCGTGCGGGTGCCGGGGCGTGCCGTGTTTTTCAAGGTACGGCGGCGAGGCACACAGCACCATGCGCGTGTGCGCCAGCACGCGGCTCACCAGCGCCGAGTCGCGCATGTGGGCGATGCGCACCACCAGGTCGTAGCCATCCTCCACCAAGTCGACAAGGCTGTCGGACAACAAAATGTCCAGCGTGACCTGCGGGTTCTCGGCCGCAAAACGCCCCCACAGCGCCGCCAGGTACAAGGTGCCAAAGGTCTGCGGCGCGCCAATGCGCAAACGGCCGCGCGCCTGGCCCGTGGCCGAGCCCGCTTCGGCCTCGGCCTCGTCCACCGCCTGCAGCACTTCTTTGCAGCGCTGGTAATACAGCTGCCCCTCATCGGTGAGCGACAGGCGCCGCGTGGTGCGTTGCAGCAGCCGCACGCCCAGGCGCTGCTCCAGGTCGGCAATGTGGCGCGAGATGGCCGGCTTGGAGAGCGCCACCATGTCGATGGCGCCGACAAAACTGCCCGCCTCGACCACGGCGACAAAGGTTTTCATGGCTTGGAGAATGTCCATCGTCTCGAATTTCAAAACAATATGTGCCGAGTATCGGTGTTTATCTCGCAGGTCGAGACATCTACAGTTCATTCCTATCGCGTCCAAGACGCCATCTGCTCCCCCACCGAGGAAACTGCCATGTCCACCACCGCTCTCTTGCCCAGCATTTTTGTCTCCCACGGCGCCCCCACGTTTGCGCTGGAGCCTGGCCGTGCCGGGCCCTTGCTGCGCGGCATTGGCGAGCGCATTCAGCAGCTAGAGGGTCTGCGCGCCATTCTGGTGGTGTCGCCACACTGGCAAACACGCGGCCTGCGCGTCAGCACCGCCGTCGCGCCCGAAACGGTGCACGACTTCGGCGGCTTTCCATCAGCGCTGTACCGCCTGCACTACCCCGCCAAGGGAGCACCCGCCGTGGCACAAGAAACGCTGGAGTTGCTCAAAGCCGCTGGCCTGCCCATTTCCGCGCAAGAAAACCAGGGCCTAGACCACGGCGCCTGGGTGCCGCTGATGCACATGCTGCCGCAGGGCGACGTGCCGGTGTTTCAGTTGTCGTTGCCGGTGGACATCAGCGCTGAAGGCGCGTTGCAGTTGGGCCGTGCGCTGGCACCGCTGCGCGAGCGTGGCGTGTTGATCCTGGCGTCTGGCAGCCTGACCCACAACCTGTACGAGTTTCGCCATACGCTCGATGGCGACCAAGAGCCCTATGTGCTCGACTTCGTGCGCTGGATCCGCCGCGCCGCAGTGGCGATTGATACCGCCGCACTGGTGGCCTACCGCACCCAAGCGCCGCACGCGCAACGGGCACACCCATCGGACGAACACTACCTGCCGTTGTTGGTAGCGATTGGAGCCAGCACGGCAAATGAACCGGTGGAAGTGATTGACGGCGGCGTGACCTACGGCGTGTTGTCGATGGAAGGTTATGTGTTTGGCGAGTTGCCCGGCTTGGCCAGCGCAACCCAGCAAACGCCTGAAGCCGCGACGGCCTAACCATTCAAACCGAAAAAAGTAGCCATGCACTCTGCCTCCATCATCGTCCAACAACCTACCACGCCAGCCTCGTCCCTGGTGCTGCTGACCCACGGCGTGGGTTCCGTGCCGCAGTCGCTTGTGGGCGTCGCGCAATGGTTTGCCCAGCGCGACCGCAACGCCTTTGTGGTGAGTGTGGCGTCGCCAGAGCCGTCGGATATTTCCAATGGCTTGCAGTGGTTTTCGGTGCGCGGCATCACCGAAGAAAACCGGCTGGCCCGTGTGGCTGCCGCCATGCCCGGCTTTGTGGCCACGGTGCAGCTCTGGCAGCGCGCGGCAGGGGTGGACGCCGGCCACACCTGGCTGGTGGGATTTTCGCAAGGGGCCATCATGGCGCTTGAATCCACCAAGCTCGATGCACCGCCTGCAGGCCACGTGGTCGCCATGGCCGGCCGCTACGCCGAGTTGCCGCTGCACAAGCCCAGCAGCAGCATCCACCTGTTGCATGGCACGGCTGACCCGGTCATGCCCGCCGCACAAGCGCAGAACGCCTTTGCGCGACTGCAGCACCTGCAAGCCAAGGCCAGGCTGGACTTGGTGCCCGGCGCGGGCCACGAGCCACACCCGGCCATGCTGGCGTTGTTGGGCAAGCATCTGGACGGCAATTCATCCGAATCAAGCAACAAATAGTTGATTGATCGGCGGTTTTTCAATCGATCCAGGCAACATATCCTCAAGGCCTTCTCTCAAAACAAAGGCCTTTTCATGCAACGCCGCACCCTGCTCGCTACCGCCACCGCCACCCTCGCTTTCGCAACTGCCGCACTTGGCGTGGCCCATGCTGCCACGCCGCTCACACTTGACGTCTACAACCCTGGCGACAAAGCCATCTTCCCGGTCACGTCCGTCATCGTCAGCGGCGCCAAAGAGGCGGTGTTGATCGACGCGCAATTCCAGCGCAACGATGCCGAGGCGCTGGTGCAAAAGATCAAGGCCAGCGGCAAGAAACTCACCGTGGTCTACATCAGCCACAGCGACCCGGACTACTACTTTGGGCTGGACGTGATCCAGGCGGCTTTTCCAGACGCCAAGATCGTCGCCACCGCGCCCACCGTGGCACACATCAAAGAATCCATGGACGGCAAGCTGGGCTATTGGGGCCCGATCTTGAAAGACAACGCGCCGAAGAAGGTGGTGCTGCCCGCCGTGCTGCAAGGCGAACGCATCCTGGTGGACGGCCAAGCGCTGGACATCAAAGGCTTGAAGGGCCCGAGCCCCGAACGCAGCTACGTGTGGATTCCATCGCTGAAAACGGTGGCCGGTGGCGTGGTGGTTTCCAGCGGCATCCACGTGTGGGTGGCCGACACACAAACACCCGCTTCACGCCAAAACTGGCAAACCACGTTGAAGACCATCGAGGCGCTGAAACCCACAGCCGTGGTGCCGGGCCACTACCTGGGCGAAGTACCCAAAGGTTTGGCTGCTGTGCAATTCACCGCCGCTTATCTGAAGACTTTTGAGGCACAAGCCAGCAAGGCCAAAGACTCTGCTGCGCTGATCGGCGCGATGCAAAGCGCGTATCCAAGCTTGGGCGAACCTGGCTCGCTGGAGCTGAGCGCCAAGGTGATCAAGGGTGAGATGAAGTGGCCTCAGTGATCTAGAAAGCGATCAACCTCAACCCTCGAACCCTGCAATGTTTCAGGGTTTGGCTGATCGCGCTTTGACACAAGCCGCCTCGGCGACCTCCGGAGAGCGCCGGGGTTTCAGCAGGTGTTGCACCCAATGCTCCGGCGAGCCAAAGAAACGCTCGGACAAAACGATGGTGGTGGCGACTTCATAGTCGGCCTCCATGTCGGCGCCAAAAACCGAAAGAATCTTTGGTGACAGACCAGTTGACCCCACAGGTTGATACAAGAGCCAGGCGCGCGCCAGTTCCTCACAGCTTGTGCGCTCCAGCATGGCGCTAGCCAACGGATCGCTGCCTGGGTAGCCGCCAATCAACCAGGCCCCAGCAGTGCTGCTGGCGCGCATGGCATACAGCACGGACGGCGAGCGCCCGGTGAGATCAATCAAAGGCATTCCTGGCGCAAAGCCCACCTCAGCCGACTTACGCTGCGCATCGTTCAGGTAACTGGCAAAGCCTGGAGTCAGCCTAAGAGTCGCATCCGACAAGCCAAGCGTCACGCGCTGATGCTGGTTGCGCAAGCCAGCCGACTGGCCATAAGGCGCTTCGATTCCTGTTTGCACAATCGCGGCGGTAATGAACTGAGTGGCTAACACTATAGCCAGCACCGGGGCCAAGTGCCAGGAAGCCGCTGTCGGTACTGACGACGAATCCGTGGCTGAATCCGACACTGCCTTTGGTACGACTGCCAGCATGGCGGCAGCAAGCGCCCAAAACAGGGTTGCATGGCTGATCTGCCACCAGTTGTCGTTGGACGTACCCAGCACATAGATCACCGGCATGGCCAAGATCAACAGCACGTCGGGAAAAATACCCAATGCTGCAGGCCTTTTCTGCAACCACCGAAGTGGCAGCACAACCAATGCGGCGAGCGGGATGATGCCGACGAGCAATCCGCGGTAATTCTCAATGCCGAGCAATGCCGGAAAACGCCCGAAGATCAGCATGAGGGTCGCCACCGCCAAAACCAAAATACCTAACTGGCTTAGAACTGCAGCCGCGCGAGATCGCAGCGTAGCCAGTCCGCTGAGCACCACCAAGGCGCAGACACCGCCGATGATCTGGGCTCGCGTCGCAGGGTCGAGCCGCAGTGTGCCAAGCCTGGGCAGCAAGGACATGGGGTTGTTTTGCCCCATCATGACTTTCGCCATGTGAATAGAGATTTGATATCGCTCAATGAAGCGCAGGACAGAACCGTCGATCACCAGGGCAATCCCCAACAAAAGCAGCACCGCCACAGCCACAGTGAAAAGCATGGGCTTCCAGGCAAACTTCCGAGAAATCACCAGATACACCAGCGCACACACCGCCAGACCCGCCGCTGTACTCGGCTTGGCCATGAATGTGAGCCAACCGCCAAAACCGACCAAGACCGGGAAAAGTACTTGGTAGCGTGGTGCCCGTTCGCTCATGAGCAGCCCCGTACAGGTGATCATGAGGCCTTGCAGCGCCATCCAGTTATAGCTTGGCGTGGGTAGCCAGACATGCAAAAAAGAAAGCGACGCAACCGCCAACCCCGCAGACAAGGTAATACGAACGCTGCGCGTGCCCGAAAAGCCACGCGTGAGAAGACAGCGATCAGCCAATACCCACGCGAGTGCAAACGTAAAAACCAAATTGAGCCGCCGGATGCCCACGATGCTGTGGTCCACCAGTTCAAAGAACGGGTGATAGAGGTAGCCAAACTGTGTGACCGAGAAGTCGTACTTGAAGGGGTTGGCCATCCAGACGAAGTACAAGCCCTCGTCTCTGAAGTCCACGCCGAAGCGGCAAAACCACAAAACCCACAGCAGAAATAGAAGGCTGCAAAGCGCAGAAAGCGCCACCAGCACACGATGCCCAGTCATGACAGCTTAATGCTCCAGCAAACGTTGCACGAGAACCTGGGACCTCGCTTGGCAGGAGCGAGCCCAGTATTCAGAAATGAGGAATACCGCGATGCCGTGTTGATACCGCATGCGATCAAAGAGAACGAAACACCGAAAAAACACCTGAAAACTCAGAAAAGCACACAGGCGTTACCGCGCAGTGAATGAAGGGATTCGGGTGAGTTGCGGCTGAACCAGCGCCGCTTGCTTCGGTTTGTAAATCTTATCATGCGCACCCTGAAGAGCCGCTGTGCGCAAAGCACTCTCGCTATGCAGATGAGCGCCGTAGGAGCGCAGCTCTGAGCCGCCTATTCATCCATCCACACGATGCAATTGCCACTGCTGCAGCCAGCGTGACAAGGTACCCGGCAGTTCGTTCCACGGGCGAGCGTGGCCCGACGCCTCCGTTGCGTCAGGCATCTCCTGCTCCTCTGACCGCGGTCTACGCCAGCAGCCTGCACTAAACCCCACCAAGGTCGCGTCGGGTGCGGAGCGTTGCACGTGCCGCGTCAGCGCCGCCAGCAACTCGCCCGCGCCATCCACGTCAACCAACACCAGGTCAACGTCGGTCGACAGCAGGGTCATCACGGCATCGGTCGGGGAAGCGGCATCCAGTACCCGGGGGGACGGGACTCGCGCGGCGCACACTTCGCGCACCAGGTCGCGGGCTTCGCGATGGGGAAACACAGTGAGCACACATGGCCGCGATGTGGTGCTATGCCCTGCGCCTATCACCGAAGTGGGCACAACGCCTCCGTACAGACTTTGGTCAAAACATGCCCTCTCCGATCCCAAGGGGCGAGAATCCTGACACCCAGGCGTGCACAAAGGCGTGGGGGTTGTTCGGGAAGGGCAAGGTGACGCATACATCTCAGTGTGCCCAGCGCTCTGCCAAGCTCAGTTGATCCAGGTCAGCAAAACCCATTTCCTTCGCAGCCTCAGCATGTGGCGGCATGGCCGCAAACAAGCCGTGCCAAGGCATGCGGCGGCCCAACAGGGCGGTGAGCGCAGCGCCTTCCATGGGCTTGGCCAGCAAGTAGCCCTGGCCCTCATCACAACCCATGGCGCGCAGCAGCGCGAGTTGATCCACGGTTTCAATGCCTTCGGCAATACACCGCAGGCCCAAACGGTGCGCCAGCTCCACAATCACGCGCACGATTTCGCAAGCCGAGGGGTCTTCCAGCATATCGGTCACAAACTGCCGGTCGATCTTCAAATACTGAATCGGAAAACGGCGCAGGTAGGCCAGCGACGAATACCCGGTGCCGAAGTCGTCAATGCTGAGCCGCACGCCCAAGTGGCGCATGGCCTGCAGCGACTGCATCACGGTCTCCATCTCACCGATGAGCAACGACTCGGTCAACTCCACTTCAATGAATTCGGGCGGCACGCCGTAGCGTGAAATGGCATCGGCCAGGTCTTGCGCCGGATCACCGCCATGGAACTGCAGCGCCGAGAAATTGACCGCCACCACGGGCTGCTCCAGGCCGTCGCGGCCCCAGTGCGCCAGGTCGGCCAAGACCTGGTTCAACACACATTCGCCCAGGCGGCCGATCAAGCCCAGGCGCTCGGCCAGCGGGATGAATTCGGAAGGTGCAACGGCCATGCCATCGGGCAGCCGCCAGCGGGCCAGCGCCTCCACACCGGCAAGCGCGCCGGTCTTCAAATCAACCTTGGGCTGGTAGGCCACGGCGATCTCGTTTTTTTGCACGGCCTCGCGCAGCCGGGGTCCCAACTGGCGCTGCCGTGCTTGCGCCTCGTACTTCTGCAAAGCGCCGTCGCCCGGCACAGCCTGCTGCCGCGCAAACGAGGCGTGCAACAAAGTCTCTGCCGCCGCCCCCGAACCGGGCGCACCGGCCGGTGCACTGGAAGCCGAGCCGATGCTCACGCTGATCAGCGTTTTGCGGCCACCGCTGAGTTCAAACGGCTGCGCCATGGCGGCGCTCAAACGGTTGGCAAACTGCTGAATCCAGTCCGCACCCTGGTTACCTGCGCGGTGCTCAGAGGGCACAACCAAGCCGATGGCGAACTCATCCGGCCCCACGCGCCCCACGATGCTGGAGCTGGTGTGCGACGCCGCTACCTGGGTGCAGCGCACGGCCATCTGGCGCAGGATGGCATCGCCCCCCGCCAAGCCAAACTGCTCGTTCAGCACCGTGAAACCATCGATATCCAGCACCAATACATGCACTTGCGCGCCCTGGTCGCGAATGTGCTCCAGCGCGCCCAGCAAGGCGCTGCGACTGAGCAGGCCGGTGGTGGGGTCGGTGTCGCCGTGCAGCGCCATCTTTTTGCGCAGCACCAGCGGCGAGATCAGGCCGCTATAGGTGCCGAGGTAATACGTCTCTTCCGACTCGGGCACGCGCAAGGCCACAATGCCCAGACATTCCTGGTAAACACTGCCGTCCTTGCGCTTGTTCCACACGTCGCCTTGCCAGCGGCCATCGCGCAGCAGGCCCTGCCACATACCACGGTAAAAGGCCGGGCCTTGCAAGCCCGAACGCAACTTCGAGGGGCGCTCGCCTTCGAGTTCATCGGCACTGAATCCGGTGGCGTTTTCAAACGCGGTGTTGACCCGCAAGATCACGCCTTGCGCATCGGTGAGTACCATCGGCGCGGGCGCCTGTTGCAGCGCTTGCAGCACCACGCCTGTCAAATCGCCTCGGGGTTTTGCCTGCTCTACCGAGCGTTCTTCGTCTGCATTGACCGTCAATATCATCTCCACCTGTGTGCTCGGGCGGCAGCCCCAACGTGCCGCACAAAACCGCTTAAACCACGGGTGGAAACTTTAAAAGAGGCGCGCGCTAACGTCTGTGGGGAACTCTTGATTCTGCCCGTGGGGCGTCCGCGTCAAAGATGCTTTTTCGAGAGGAGAACGCGAGAAAAAAGAGAAGAAAAAGGGAGGAAGAACTTAAGCGCCGTCGTCTTCCACCAAACCATGGCGCATGGCCAGCCGCACCAGCGCGGTCACGTCGCCCACGCCGAGTTTGGCCATGAGGCGGCTGCGGTAGGTGTCGATGGTCTTGGGCGACAAATGCAGTTCGCGGCCCACCGCCGCGCTGGACTGGCCGCGCACCACCATCGCCACAATTTGCCGCTCGCGTGGCGACAGCGTGGCAAAGGGGTCGCTGCCCGCATCGCCTGTGAGGGCCTGCACGGCCAGGTCGGCCACCTCTTGGCCCAGGTAGCGTTTGCCCAGCACCACGGCGTCAATGGCGCGCAGCACTTCGCTGGCAGGCGCGCCTTTGAGCACGTAGCCCGAAGCGCCCAAGCGCAAAGCCTCGGCCACATGCTGCGGCTGCGCCGACATGGTGAGCACCACCACGCGCACCGTGAGCGCGCGGCGCTGAATTTCCACCAGCACCTCCATGCCGGAGCGCCCACCCAGGCTCAAGTCGAGCAACAGCACTTGCGGCTGGCACCGCGCCAGGTCGGCCACGGCTTCGGTCGGGTCTGCCGTTTCGCCCACCACTTGGTGGCCAGCGGCTTGCAGCACCGCGCGCAAACCTTCGCGCACCATTTGGTGGTCGTCTACCAGGTACAAAGAAGTCATCGTTCCATCTCAGTCAAATCAATTTGCTTCAATTCGCCTGCGCCCACGACAGGCGCACCGCCACGCCGCCTTCCGCCGGGCTTTGCACGGTAAACCGCGCGCCCATGGCCAATGCACGCTCGCGCATGCCCACCATGCCCAGGTGGCCAGGCTTGTCGCGTGCGGCGTCTGCGGCCAGGCCGCGCCCGTCGTCCAGCACTTCAAGCTGAAACGACTGGGCATCACCCGTCAACACCACACGGATCAACGAAGCCCCGGCGTGGTGAATGGCGTTGCCAAGCGCTTCGCGCGCGACCATGAAGGCGGCATATTCCACGTCGGCCGGCCAGCGCAGGTCGAATACTTCGGGCTCAGTTTCGAGCAAAAGGTCTAAGCCTAGCGGCGCCCGGCTGCGCGTGCGCACTTCGTTCTCCAGTGCGGCGGCCAGGCCGTTGTCGTCGAGCAGCGGCGGGCGCAAATCCACCAAGACCTGACGCACCTCGCGGATCGCCTGGTCGATCAAGTCGCTGAGGTGTTGCACATGACGGCTGGGCGCATACGGCGGGGGTGCTGCTGCGGCGGCCGTTGCACTGGCCAGGTCAAACGACAAACGAATAGCCGTCAACGTTTGGCCTAGCTGATCGTGCAAGGCTTGCGCCAAACGGCGGGTGGTGATTTTCTCTTGGGTCATGAGCAGTTGCGTCAGCTCAGACAATTCAAACTGGTACTTGAGCAAGGCCGTCTCGGCCCTGACGCGCTCGGTCACGTCGCGCAAGATGGCCGTCAGCGTGAGCTTGCCGTTCACCGTGGCCTGCGAGATCGACGCCTCCAGTTCCAGCTCATCGCCCTGCGCGTTCACCCCTTTCACCCGCCCTGCTCCCATGGCGCGCCGCGTGACGTTCGACTGGGCAAACCCCTGCAGATCGCCGCCGTGGCGGCTGCGGTAGCGCTGCGGCATCAAGGCCTCTAGCGGCTGGCCCAACATGGCTTGCGCAGAGCGGCCAAAAATGCGCTCGGCCGCCGGATTGAACAGCGTGATCGTGCCCAGCGCATCGGTGCTGACCACGGCATCACTCGCCGCGTCGATGATGGCGGCCAAGGTGGCCTGGTGCTCGGCCACACGTTGCTCGGCGCGCACGCGCTCGGTCACGTCACGCAAGATCACGGTGTAGAGCGGCTTGCCGTTCACCGCCACATGCGAGATGGAGGCCTCGATCGGAAACTCTTCACCATCGGCACGCAAACCGCTGATGGGCCCCAGCTTGCCCATGCGCCGCGCGGTCACGCCCGTGGCACCAAAGGCCTGCATGTGGCCCTGGTGCTGCACCCGGTAACGCTGGGGAATGAAGCGTGTGAGCGACTGGCCCAGCGCTGAGGCTGCCGTGCAGCGGAACATGCGCTCGGCGGCCTGGTTGAACAAAATGACGGTCTGGTTTTCATCCACCGCGACGATGCCGTCCATAGCCGACTCGAACATGGCGGAAAGCCAGGCGCCGCTGTCCGGCAAATCGGGTGACGGAGGGGAGATTAAGGCAGGATCACGCACCGAAGGGGCGCCTGGGGGTGGACTTGTGTCGCTCGGGGGCATTCATCGTTCCAGTCAGATTTGGTTATGCACCTCGCATGCCACCGGGCCGCAGAGTGCGCCGCCCGGGACGAAATGATTCTATGCGCCGTTGTTTGGTTCATCGGTGCGGGCCCGCATTCCATAAGCATACGTTTCAAGCGAAGTCGATGCGCGCAGCCAAGTCTCCCCGCAGCGCCAGTCAAGAACTCCTGACAGTGTTTTTGTAGGCGCAAACCTACAGTCCTCATCAGCACACACCACGTGTGCACCAAAGGATGTTGCCATGCAAACCAACCTGCCCGTGAGCCAGAACGAGTATCTCTTCCCCGCCACCGATCTGCTGGTGTCGACCACCGACACCCGGGGTCACATCACCCACTGCAACGAAGCCTTCATGACCACCTCGGGCTTCAGCTACGAGGAGTTGATCGGCCAGCCGCACAACCTCATTCGCCACCCCGACATGCCAGAGGCGGCCTTCAAAGACATGTGGCGCACCATCGGCCGTGGTCAGCCGTGGACCGGCATGGTGAAGAACCGGCGCGCGGACGGCGACTACTATTGGGTCGAGGCCAACGTCACGCCCATCATGGAAGGCGGCAAGCCCAAGGGTTATATGTCGGTGCGTGTACAGCCCAGCCGGGCCCAGGTGGTGGAAGCGCAAAAGCTGTACGACCAGTTGAACCGTGAAAAGCACAGCACGCGCCCCTCGCTGGTATTGAACGAAGGTGCGGTGCACCGGCGCGGCGTGCAGGGCTGGCCACAGCGGCTGCGCGGCGCGCCGTTGACGGCCTGGCTTGCAGCGCTGGTGTTCGCCGTCGCAGGTCTGGCGCTGCTGCCCGACGTGCTGGGCTGGCAAGGCGCGCAAGCCCTGGCTGCGCGCGCGGCAGTATTGAGCGTGGGCTTGGCTTCGGCCCTGGCCTGGTTCCACCTGAAGCTGAGCAGCGGCTTGGCCGATGCCGTGCGTTTTGCCGGGGAGCTGTCGGCCTGCAACCTCACCAGCCGCGCCCGCCTGAACCACCCGCAGCCCTTGGGCGGCTTGATGCGCCGGCTCACCCAAATCCAGGTGAACCTGCGCGCCGTGGTGGGCGACGTGCGGCGCGAGATGGAAGGCTTTAGCACCTCGGCCGGCGAAATCGCTCAAGGTAGCCTGGACCTTTCGGAGCGCACCGAAACCCAAGCCAGCAACCTGGAAGAAACCGCCGCGTCGATGGAAGAACTGGCCAGTACCGTGCGCCAAAGCGCCGACACGGCCGAGCAAGTTTGCCGCCAGAGCGAAGCAAGCACGGCCCTGGCACAACGCGGCGAACAAGCCGTGGAAGACGCAGGCCAAGCCATGGCGGCCATCGAACAATCGTCGCGCCAGATTGGCGACATCAGCGACCTGATCGAGAGCATTTCGTTCCAGACCAACATCCTCTCGCTCAACGCTGCCATTGAAGCGGCCCGAGCTGGCGAGCAAGGCCGGGGCTTTAGCGTGGTGGCCACCGAAGTGCGCGCCCTGGCGCAACGCAGCTCGTCGGCCGCGAAAGAGATTCGGCTACTGATTGGCCAGGCGCAACAGCGCACGGTGGAAGGCACGAAGCGCATCAACAGCGCGGGCAGCGTGCTGCACGAGGTGATGCAATCGGTATCGCAAGTCGGCAACATGGTGCAGCAGATCACCGCCGCCGCGCACGAGCAATCACAAGGCATTTCGCAAGTGAATGAAGCCGTGACGCAACTCGACGGTGTCACGCAGCAAAACGCCGCGCTGGTGGAAGAGTCGGCGGCCGCTGCCGCATCGCTCACCGGCAGTGCCAAAGCGCTGCACAACGCCGTGTCTGTATTCCAAATCACCGAAGCCCCGGTTGCGTCGATTGCCCACGCAGAACCCGTTTCGCTCTATGCCGTCTCCATCGCTGCAAGGAACCAACGTGAAAAATCCGCCCACCCACATCGCGTGCTCCCAATGCAACCTGCGCGAGCGCTGCCTGCCCGTCGGCCTGAGCTGCGCGCAGCTTGAGCAGATGGACGGTTTGGTGACGCAGCGCATCCGTGTGCGGCGCGGCGCCACGCTGTACCAGGAAGGCGAGAACTTCCGCTCGCTGTTTGCGGTGCGCACCGGTTTCTTCAAGACCACACACACCACACCTGAGGGCCACGACCAGATCATCGGCTTTCAGATGGCCAACGAGATGCTGGGGCTCGACGGCATTGGCACCGGCCAGCACGCGTGCACAGCAGTGGCGCTGGAAGACGCTGAGGTCTGCGCCATGTCGTTCAGCAAGATGGAAATCCTGGCGCGCGAAATCGCGCCGCTGCAACGCCATATCTACCAGGTGATGGGCCGCGAAATTGTGCGCGAGCGCGGGGTGATGTTGCTACTGGGGCGCATGAGCGCCGAGGAGCGTGTGGCGTCGTTTCTACTCAACCTGCTGCAGCGCCTGCACACGCGGGGGCTGTCGGCCACCGAGCTGGTGCTGCGCATGTCGCGCGCCGAGATCGGCTCTTACCTGGGGCTGAAGATCGAAACTGTGAGCCGCATCTTCAGCAAGCTGGCCGCAGACGGCGTGCTGGAAGTCGACAAGCGCCACGTGCGGGTGGTGAGCACCGAGCGGCTGCAACGCGCGGGGCAAGGCGTGGCGCAGGCATGACGCCGATACAGAAGTAGCCCCGAACAAGTTCGAGGCTACCCGGGCATCACATGTTTTCGACCATGACGCGGCCAAAGCCGGAACAGCTCACCTGCGTTGCGCCCTCCATCAGGCGCGCAAAGTCGTAGGTCACCTTTTTGGAGAGGATGGACGCTTCGAGCGACTTGATCACCAGATTGGCGGCTTCGATCCAGCCCATGTGGCGCAGCATCATCTCGGCCGAGAGGATGACCGAGCCGGGGTTCACGTAGTCTTTGCCGGCGTACTTGGGCGCCGTGCCGTGGGTGGCTTCGAACATGGCCACGGTATCGGAGATGTTGCCGCCCGGCGCAATGCCAATGCCGCCGACCTGCGCGGCCAGCGCGTCCGAGATGTAGTCGCCGTTCAGGTTCAGCGTGGCCACCACGCTGTACTCGGCGGGGCGCAGCAGGATTTGCTGCAAGAAGGCATCGGCAATCACGTCTTTGATGATGATTTCTTTGCCGGTCTTCGGGCTCTTCAGGCGGCACCATGGGCCGCCGTCGATCAGTTCGGCACCAAACTCTTTTTGCGCCAGCGCGTAGGCCCAGTCACGGAAGCCACCTTCGGTGAACTTCATGATGTTGCCCTTGTGCACGATGGTGACGTTGGGCTTTTCGTTGTCGATGGCGTATTGAATGGCCTTGCGGATCAGCCGCTCCGTGCCTTCGATCGACACCGGCTTGATGCCGATGGCCGAGGTGTTGGGGAAGCGGATCTTCTTCACGCCCATCTCATCCTGCAGGAACTTGATGAGCTTCTTGGCCTTCTCGCTCTCGGCTTCGTATTCGATGCCGGCGTAGATGTCTTCCGAGTTCTCGCGGAAGATCACCATGTTGGTCTTCTCAGGCTCTTTCAACGGCGACGGCACACCCTTGAAGTACTGCACCGGGCGCATGCAAACGTACAAGTCCAGCTCCTGGCGCAGCGCCACGTTGAGCGAACGGATACCGCCGCCCACAGGCGTGGTCAGCGGGCCCTTGATGGACACCAGGTACTCGCGCACAACTTGCAGGGTTTCTTCGGGCAGCCACACGTCGGGGCCGTAAATCTTGGTGGCCATTTCACCGGCAAACACCTGCATCCACTGGATCTTGCGCTTGCCACCGTAGGCCTTGGCCACTGCAGCGTCCACCACTTTCAGCATCACGGGGGTGATGTCGCGTCCGGTACCGTCACCCTCGATGTAGGGGATGATGGGCTGATCGGGCACGTTCAACGTCTTGTCGGCGTTGACCGTGATCTTCTGACCTTCAGCCGGTACTTGGATGTGCTGGTACATGAAAAATGTTCTCCGGTGGGTGCAAGCCGTCAGCATGCACTCTTGTTTGTGGGTTGTTTGTGGGATTAGCGCAAGGGCCGAAAGATTCTAGTCTTAGGTGGATTTCAGCGCCCGGCGTGCCCATCGAAACCGGGTCGCTTGGGTGCCACGTGAATTTTCGTAAAGCTGTCAACTCGCGCCGGGGGGCACCCGTTAGAGCAGTACCTTTCAGATATGCTGAGAGGCGGGGATACACCCATAACCTTCGACAACTTTTGATTCCCAAGGATGTTCCAAATGAAAAAGATCGCCGCCGCTCTCCTCGTCAGCTTGTTCGCTGCTGGCGCCTTTGCCCAAGCCCCTGCGCCTGTCGCTGCAGAAGCTTCCGTAGCCGCAAAGCCTGCCGCCGCGACGCACTCCACGCACGCCAAGAAGGCCACCAAGCACAAGACCTCTGCCAAGAAAACCAGCAAGACCCACGCCGCTCATAAAGCCGCTTAAACATCTGCTGCTTTTTTAGACGAAAATTGCCCGCTCCATAGCGGGCATTTTTTTGCCTACTCGCAACTCTCCGCATTCACATGACTAGAAAGTGCAGTCCATGAAGATGACTTGGCGTAATCAACTTTGGCGTGGTGTGATCGCCGGTTTGTGGCTGGCCGCCGCAGGGCTCTCGGGTACCGCCCACGCGCAAGACGCGCCGCAGATGGATTTGCCGCGCATACAGATTGGTGCAGGCATGTACGTCATCGACACGCAGTTGGCCATCACCTCGCAGCAGCGCGAGATTGGTTTAATGTTCCGCAAAGAGATGCCGCAGCAGGAAGGCATGCTGTTTGTGTTTGAAACCCCCAGCCAGCAGTGCTTCTGGATGAAGAACACCATCCTGCCCTTGACGGCCGCCTTTGTGGACGACGACGGCACCATCGTCAACCTTGAAGACATGAAGCCGCAAACACTGGACTCCCACTGCTCCAAGCGTCCGGTGCGCTATGTGCTGGAGATGAACGTGGGCTGGTTTGCCAAGAAAGGTATCAAGGCTGGCAGCAAGCTAACCGGCAAGCCGTTTGAAGGCAAGAAGGCCGGTTGACCGAGCTGCGCCGGAAAACAAAAAACCGACCCAAGGGTCGGTTTTTTTGTTCGCGAAAGCTTTAAAGGCTTAGGCGAAATTGCTTTCGGCAAAGCCCCAGTTCACCAGCTTGTCGAGGAAGGTCTCGACGAACTTGGGACGCAGGTTGCGGTAGTCGATGTAGTAAGCGTGTTCCCACACGTCCACGGTCAACAGGGCCTTGTCAGCGGTCGTCAAAGGCGTGCCGGCAGCGCCGGTGTTGACGATGTCAACCGTGCCGTCGGCCTTCTTCACCAGCCAGGTCCAGCCGGAACCGAAGTTGCCCACGGCGCTTTTCACAAACGCTTCCTTGAAAGCGGCATAGCTGCCCCACTTGGCGGTGATGGCTGCAGCCAACGCACCAGAAGGTTCGCCACCACCGGCGGACTTCATGCAGTTCCAGAAGAAGGTGTGGTTCCAGATCTGGGCTGCGTTGTTGTAGATACCGCCGCTGGACTTCTTGACGATTTCTTCGAGCGTCATGCTCTCGAACTCGGTGCCTTTTTGCAGGTTGTTCAGGTTGACCACGTAAGCGTTGTGGTGCTTGCCATGGTGGAATTCAAGCGTTTCTTTGGAGTAAGCCGGGGCAAGCGCGTCGATCGCGTAGGGCAATGGTGGCAGGGTGTGTTCCATTTTTTATCCTCGTGGGTTGGTAGTAAGAAACCGTCGTCGAAACCGTTTTATCAAACCATTGTAAAAACTAAATTAGCCTTTCGCCGATGACGGTCATATCGACGGAACCATCCGCAAAATCAGCGTGCACCTGCTGGCCTGGCTGGGTCTGCTTGGCACTGGTCAACACATGCCCTTCTGCATTGGTGAGCAAAGCATAACCACGCTGCAACACCAGGCGAGGATCGAGCAGCGACAAGCTGCGCTCGGCACGCTCTAACCGCTGCCGCGCGCGTGAAGTGGCGCTGGTGACCGCCGGGCCGAAGCTGCGCTGCGACGCGTCCAACTGTTGGCGCAACCGCTGCAGGTGGCTGCGGTTCTCATACCGCAGGCGCTGCGCTTGTTGGCCCAGTTGCGCCTGCTGCCGCGCGAGCCAACCCGAAGGCCGCCCCAAACGTGCGGCGGCTTGGTCGAGCCGTTGGCTGCGGTTGTCGAGCTGGCGCAGCACGGCGTCATTCAAGCGTTCGCCCGCCAGTTCCAAAGCCCCCAGCCACACCTCGCGCGGCTGCGCCACCAGTTCGGCCGCAGCAGTCGGCGTGGGAGCACGCAGGTCGGCCACAAAGTCGGCGATGGTGAAGTCGGTTTCGTGGCCCACACCGCTGACGATGGGCACCGGACTTTGGCGGATCAGCCGGGCCAGCGCTTCGTCGTTGAAAGACCATAGGTCTTCAATCGAGCCACCGCCGCGCACCAGCAGAATGACGTCAATAGGTGGGGCTTTCAATTCATCAACAAAATCGCCCTCCGACGCAATTCCAGCATACGCAAGCTGATACAAACTTGATAGCGCCTTGCGAATCTCGCCGGCCGCTGCAGCCCCCTGCACCGCGGCAGGCGCCACCACCACCGGAATGTGCGGCACACGCCGACGCAAGGCGGTCACCACATCGTGCAACGCGGCGGCGCCCAAAGAGGTGACCACCCCAATACCGCGCGGCAGCAGCGGCAAAGGCCGCTTCAGCTCAGCATCAAACAGGCCTTCGCTTTCGAGTTGCGCCTTGAGCCGCAAAAACTGCTCGAACAAAGCACCCTGCCCGGCGCGTGACATGGATTCGACCACCAACTGCAGATCGCCCCGCGCCTCGTACACGCCCAAGCGGCCACGCAGTTCTACCAGTTCGCCATCACGTGGCGCAAAGTCCAGCAAGCTGGCGGCGCGCCGAAACATGGCGCAGCGGATTTGGCCGTTGGCGTCTTTGATGCTGAAGTAGCAATGCCCGCTGGATGCGCGCGAGAAGCCCGAAATCTCGCCGCGCACGGCCACGGGATTGAAGCGCGCCTCCAAGGTGTCAGCAACGGCGCGGCATAGCGCGCCAACTGCCCAGATTCGTGGCGCCGCCGCGTCAGATATAGAAGCAAATCCAGTCACGTCGCGCTCCTCGGCCGTGCTGCTGCGCAGCATGGGGAGTTGGAGTACTCCACAGCGGCCTGAGATGTGGTAGGCATATGGAAATAGTTCTCAAAAAGCACTGCAAGCCCAGCAATCACGGTGTAAGTTATTGATTTCAAACGAATTAATAATGATTAAAATTTAATCAAATTGACACGAAGCCGCATGAATGCTGGATTTCGCGGGTTGTCCTACAGGTTCTTCACAAAGTTATCCACAGATCTTGTGGGTACCTGTGGGAAAGAAAGTGGGGTTTCAGAGGCTGAAGCGGAAAGTCCAAGTGTTGGAACAACATTGGTGTACAAAAGATGCACCCGGACCGGGCGCTAGGACATAATCATGCGCAGATTATCTGTGCGGAGTGCCCAATTTGTTTTCGATCATACAAGCCGCAGGCTGGCCCATTTGGCCCCTGGTCGCATGTTCCGTTCTTGCCCTAGCCCTGATCATCGAGCGCTTCGTCAGCCTCAAAACCTCCAAAGTTGCACCGCCAAAACTGTTGACCGAAGTGCTCAACGTCGCCCAAAACGGCGTGCCCGCACCCAACATCGTCAGCCAGTTGGCGCAAAACTCGGCCATGGGTGAAGTGTTGGCCAGCGGTCTGCGCGTGGTGAACACCAACCCCCATGCCACCGAAGAAGACATTCGCGGCAGCATGGAAAGCACCGGCCGCGCCGTGGCGCATCGGCTGGAGAAGTATTTGAGCGCGCTGGCCACCATCGCCTCGGCAGCTCCGCTGCTGGGCCTGCTGGGCACGGTGATCGGCATGATCGAGATCTTCGGCTCGCAGTCGGGCTCGGGTGGTGCCGGCAGCGGCAACCCGGCGCAACTGGCGCAGGGCATTTCGATCGCGCTGTACAACACCGCGTTTGGCCTGATCGTGGCGATTCCGTCGCTGATCTTCTGGCGCTACTTCCGCGCCCGGGTAGACGAATACCTGCTGAACCTGGAACTGGCGGGCGACCAACTGGCGCGCCACCTGGGCCAACTGCGCAAGCGCGGTTAAGGGGCTGGCACTTCATGCGCCCCATGAACTTTCGCCACCGCGAACGCGAAGAACCCGAGATCAACCTGATCCCGTTCATCGATGTGCTGCTGGTGGTGCTGATCTTTTTGATGCTGTCCACCACGTACAGCAAATTCACCGAGCTGCAAATCAAGCTGCCCGTGGCCGACGCCGAAGCGCAGCGCGACCGGCCCAAGGAAATCATCGTGGCGGTGAGCGCCGACGGTCGCTACTCGGTCAACCGCCAAGCGGTTGATGGCCGCAGCGTGGAAAACGTCGCCCGTGCCCTGCGCGACGCGGCACAGGCCAACAAAGACATGGTGCTGATCATCAGCGCCGATGCCAGCGCGGCGCACCAATCGGTCATTACCGTGATGGAAGCGGCGCGCCGTTCGGGCTTGAGCCAGGTGACGTTTGCCACGCAGACCTCGGGCCAAGCCGGGACGAAATAGCGTCACATCCACAGCTTCACTCACAGCCCCAGATATTCGCGATGTCCAGCCCGTCGATTGAAAGCGCCGTGGTTCGCGCCTGGCGCGGGCGTGGCTTGCTGGCTTGTGCGCTGTGGCCGTGGTCGCTGTTGTACCGCGCACTCAGCAGCACGCGGCGCGCGCTCTACCAGCTCGGCTGGCTCAAAACCTACAAAGCGCCCGTGCCCGTCATCGTGGTGGGCAACGTGGTGGCCGGCGGCACGGGCAAAACGCCGGTGGTCATCGGGCTGGTACAGCATCTGCAAGCGCGCGGACTGATGGTCGGTGTGGTGTCGCGCGGCCATGGCCGGCAACTGCCCAAAAAAGGCTCAGATTGCCGCGAGGTCACAATCACCAGCCCTGTGGCCGAAGTAGGCGACGAACCCGCATTGATCCAGCTCACGACCGACGTGCCGGTGTTTGTGGCACGCCGCCGCCCAGAGGCCGTGCAAGCCCTGCTGGCCGCCTACCCACAAACCCAAGTAGTGGTGTGCGACGACGGTCTGCAGCACTACCCGCTGCAGCGCGACATCGAGATTTGTGTGTTCGACAACCGGGGCGCCGGCAACGGCTGGCTGCTGCCCGCTGGCCCGCTACGCGAAGCCTGGCCGCGCAAGGTCGACCTGATTTTGCACACCGGCTCGCAGCCCGCGTTTACCCAACCCGCAGGCTTTCGCGTGCAACGCGCGCTGGCACCTTACACCGTGCGGGCCGATGGCAGCACTGTTGCGCTTGAAACGCTGCGCGGCCAGCCCGTCACCGCGCTGGCGGGCATCGGCCAGCCGCAGGCTTTCTTCCAGATGCTGGAAGCCGCTGGCCTGCAGCTTGGGGCTCGCATCGCCCTGCCCGATCACTATGATTTTCAGAGCTGGCAGCGCTCATCCACCATGCCAGAGCCCTTGGTTTGCACTGAAAAAGATGCCGTAAAATTGTGGCAATACGAACCCACGGCCTTGGCCGTGCCGCTGCAACTGCAATTCGATACAACGTTCTTCACCGCGCTAGATGCCAGGCTAACCCAACTAGGTTTGGGGCCGGTATCATCGAGCACTTTGTCTGCTGCCTGAGCGCTTCAACGGTCGGCTCCTTCGACCCCAGCGCCCATCCAATTCACGCCGACTGAAACACCCGCATGGATCCGAAACTTCTTGAACTGCTCGTCTGCCCCGTGACCAAGGGCCCGCTGCAATACGACCGCGAACGCCAAGAGCTGACCTCGCGCAGCGCGCGCCTGGCCTACCCCGTGCGCGACGGCATCCCGGTGCTGCTGGAAAACGAAGCCCGCACCCTGACCGACGCTGAATTGGGACTCTGAGCTGTGGACTACACCGTACTCATTCCCGCGCGCATGGCGTCCACCCGCCTGCCCAACAAACCCCTGGCCGCGCTCGGCGACGTGCCCATGGTGGTGCGTGTGGCGCAGCGCGCCCAGAAGTCGTCGGCCAAACGTGTGGTGGTCGCGGGCGACAGCCCCGAGATCATCGCCGCCTGCGAAGGGCATGGCGTGGAAGCCATCCTCACACGGCAAGACCACCCCTCTGGCAGCGACCGCCTGGCCGAGGCCTGCACGCTCTTGGGCCTGCCTGACGACGCCGTGGTCGTCAACGTGCAAGGTGACGAGCCGCTGATCGTGCCCGCGCTCATCGACGAAGTGGCCGCCCTGCTGACCACGCGCACCGATGTGAGCATGAGCACCGCCGCCCATGCCATCGACAACGTGGCCGAGTACACCAACCCCAACGTGGTGAAGGTGGTGCTCGACGCACAACAACACGCGCTGTACTTCAGCCGCGCGCCCATCGCCTTCTGGCGCGACGGCGCCAAGCCCGCCGCTGAAGCCGGTGGCTTGCCCCGCTTTGAAGCGCTGCCGCCGCTGAACCCGCTGCGCCACATTGGCGTTTACGGCTACCGGGCAGGCTTCTTGCGCCTGTTCCCGACATTGCCAGTGGCCCCCATCGAGACCTGCGAAGCGCTGGAGCAGCTGCGGGCCATGTGGCACGGCTATCGCATCGCGGTGCATGTCACCCAGCACATTCCCGGCCCTGGCGTAGACACGCCGGAAGACCTGGCGAGGGTGCGCAAACTGTATTGAGCTTTGGCGCGCGCTGGCGTTCAGCGGCGCCACGGCAACTTTGGGGCGGGCGAAATCAGCCGACGTAAGGCTCGTGCGGGTTTGCGCATGCTATCCTTGCCCCATGAAGCACTGCGGCGCCTAGAGCCCGTTCTCCGCCAGCAGTGCCACGCGATTTTTAAAACTTCCGAGGACATCCATGAGACTGATTTTGTTGGGCGCGCCTGGCGCGGGCAAAGGTACGCAAGCAACATTCATCTGCCAAAAATACGGCATCCCGCAGATTTCTACGGGCGACATGTTGCGCGCGGCCGTCAAGGCCGGCACCCCACTCGGTCAACAGGCCGAACAGATCATGAAGTCCGGTGGTTTGGTCAGCGACGACCTGATCATCAACCTGGTGAAAGAGCGCCTGGCCCAGCCAGACTGCGCCAAGGGCTGCCTGTTTGACGGCTTCCCCCGCACCCTGCCCCAGGCTGATGCCATGAAGGCTGCCGGCGTGAAGCTGGACTACGTGCTGGAAATCGACGTGCCGTTTGAAGCCATCATCGAACGCATGAGCGGCCGCCGTTCACACGCTGCCTCGGGCCGCACCTACCACGTCAAGTTCAACCCACCCAAAGTGGAAGGCCTGGACGACGTGACCGGCGAACCGCTGATCCAGCGCGACGACGACAAGGAAGAAACCGTGCGCAAGCGCCTCGAGGTTTACAGCGCACAGACCCGTCCACTGGTCGACTACTACTCCAGCTGGGCGAAGAACGACCCCGCCGCAGCCCCCAAGTACCGCGCCATCAGCGGCATGGGCACAGTGGATGAAATTACCTCGCGTGCACTGCAAGCCTTGTCTGCCTAAGCCGCCAAGAGAAATAGCAGAAGCCTCCGGGCAAACAAAAAGCCGCAAGGCCCTTCAAAAGGGTCAGGCGGCTTTTTTCATGGGCCGGTGATACCGCGGGCCTGCGTTAGTCGTCGATCGGGCTCAGCAACGCCAGCATCAACGCCACACGCGCCTTCACTGGCGACAAGGTGCCGGCATCCAGCAACGCATTCGGCGCCTCCTCTGCCGCGCCCACAATGCGCCCGCTGGTGCAACGTGTGGCGCGCAGCACCGCCACCCCTTTGGCCTGCGCCGCGCGCAAAGCTGCTTCCAGCACGTAGTGCACCGAGCCATTGCCCGTGGTGGCCACCACCAAACCGCGCACGCCCTGCGCCACCAGCGCCTGTACCACGGTGCCGCTGGCCCCCGCGTGGCTGACGATGATCTCCACCTCAGGCCACTGGTTCACGTCTGGCTGAAGGTGCGCAAACGCGTCCGTGATGGCGATGTGTTGGATCGCCACTTGCGCGAGTGCCGAGCCTTTGAACGGCAGATTCTTCTTGAACCGTTCGGGCAAGCCATTGCCCAGCGGCCAGGGGCGCAAGCGGCGCAGCACGCCCTCTTCCACATGGCCCAGCGGGCCGGCATCGCCAGAGCCAAACGCATCGAGCCGATAGGTGTGCACCTTCTGCACATCCAGCGCGCCATGCACGGTGCCCGCGCAGACAGCGACCACACCACGCGCGCCAGGCGTCTTGGCCACAGCCACGGCATCCAGAATGTTTTGCGGGCCGTCGGGCGCAACGGCGGTAGACGGGCGCATGGCGCACGTGAGCACCACGGGCTTGGCCGGATCGAGCACGGCCTGCAAAAAGTAGGCGGTTTCTTCCAGGGTGTCGGTGCCGTGCGTGATGACCACACCGCACACCTCGGGCTGCGCCAGCCAATGCGCCACGCGCCAGGCGAGTTGCTGCCACGCGGCGTGCGTCATGTCTTTGCTGTCGAGCTGGGCCACTTGCTCGGCCAGCAGGGTCACGCCCATCTGCTGCAGCGCGGGCACAGCATCGAGTAGTTGCTCCACACCCACTTGCGCGGCGGTGTAACCCACGTTGTCGCCGGCCGTGGCGGCCTTGCCAGCGATAGTGCCGCCTGTGCCCAAGACCACAACCGTGCGCTGTCCTTCAGCCGATTTAACCCCGCCAACCGCGTGGGTTGGAGACAACTTTTCTGTCATGACTTGCAATCCCTCAAAAACTGAATAAAAATACAGGTACTGGATATTCAAACAGCTTAAATTTAAACTGCTGTTGCCAACCGCCACTACCGTCTTGCTCTGGAGCGCCACATGGACATGCCACAGTTTTCCGCCAAACTCACTGCCCGCCAGCAACAAATCCTTGAGCTGATCCAGACCGCTGTGGCGCGCACCGGCGCTCCTCCAACGCGCGCTGAAATCGCTGCCGAACTCGGCTTCCGCTCGGCCAATGCCGCTGAAGAACACTTGCAAGCCCTGGCGCGCAAAGGCGTCATCGAGTTGGTCAGCGGCACCTCGCGCGGCATTCGGCTCAAGAGCGATACGCTGCGCTCCATCAACGAATCCCGTAACGGAATCCTTGGCCACAGTCTCACGTTCCCCAACATGGCGCAACTGGCATTGCCCCTGATTGGCCGCGTGGCCGCAGGCTCCCCCATTCTGGCGCAAGAGCATGTGTCGCAGACCTATTACGTTGAAAGTGGTTTGTTCCAGCACACGCCCGATTACCTGCTGAAGGTGCGCGGCATGTCCATGCGCGACATCGGTATCATCGACGGCGACCTGTTGGCCGTGAAGTCGGCCCGCGAAGCCAAGAACGGCCAGATCGTCGTGGCCCGCCTGGGCGACGACGTGACGGTGAAGCGCTTCCGACGCACCAAAGATGTGATCGAGCTGTTGCCCGAAAACCCCGACTACGAAACCATCGTGGTCGAGCCCGGGGAGCCGTTTGAAATTGAAGGCTTAGCGGTCGGCTTGATCCGCAACACGCTGCTCAGTTAGCAGCGCCCCTAACCCCCATTTAGCTTTTAACCCCCACGCCACAACGGGTGGCGGGCGTTGGGCTGCGCCTGTGCAGTCAACAACCCCGTTGCGGCGTGTTCATTCAAATCCTGCCTGTGTTCACTACTCGCTTGAGGAGATTCACATGGGAATGGCATTGTTTTCACACACCGTCTCGATGACTGGTTGGGCCACAGCATTGCATGGGCTCAAAGGTTGGCTCGCCGCTGGCAAAAGCCAGGCGCTGCGCCACACGGCAGCCACGGCCGCGTCGTACCGCGAATTGCAAGCACCCGCCCGCAACGCTTGCGCCACAAACCGCGCCGCACGTCCCGCAGCAGGCACGCAGCCTTTTGCACATGCACCGGTACGGTCGGCGCAGCGCGCTGCTGTACGCCCTCTGCGGGTGGTGCGCGTGGTCGACACCGCCTCTGCCGCCGCCAGCGCTGGGCGCATGGTGATTTCGGGCCGCATGGCCGATGTTTGTGCCGAGTTGGATCGGCTGGCCGCCATCGAGGCCAACGCCAGCAGCATGCTCGCGCAATGAAGTAACGGTTTGCATATGTGGCGCGCTGCATGACCTGCGCGCCACCACTCGGCATGCGGCGCAACGCCAGCATTGGCGCCAGATTTTGCAGATGCCGAGCCACAAAGCTGTCGATGCAACAGCACCACGGCGCAGACTCCAAGGCACAATAGGGTTCATGAATATTGTGATCCTGGACGACTACCAAGATGCCGTGCGCAAACTCAACTGTGCAGCCAAGCTGGAGCCCTATACCGCCAAGGTGTACACCAACACCGTGAAGGGTTTGGGGCAGTTGTCGGTCAGGCTCAAAGACGCCGACATCATCGTCCTGATTCGCGAACGCACCCACCTGAACCGCCAACTGATTGAAAAGCTGCCTCGACTGCGGCTGATTGCACAGACCGGGCGCATCGGCTCCCACATCGATATCGAAGCCTGTTCGGAACGCGGCATTGCGGTGGCTGAAGGTGTGGGCTCGTCCATTGCCCCGGCCGAGCTGACCTGGGCGCTGATCATGGCCGCTACGCGACGCCTGCCCCAATACATTGGCAACCTGAAGCACGGCGCCTGGCAGCAGTCGGGCATGAAGACCGCGTCCATGCCGCCAAATTTTGGGCTCGGCACGGTGCTCAAGGGCCGCAGCATTGGCATTCTGGGTTACGGCAAGATCGGCAAGCTCGTGGCGCAATACGCACGGGCGTTCAGCATGAACGTGGTGGTGTGGGGCAGCGAAGCTTCGTGCCAGCGCGCCATGGCCGATGGCTTGGGCGTGGCGCCCAGCCGCGAAGCCTTTTTTGCAGAGTCGGACATCATCTCTTTGCACCTGCGCTTGAACGATGGCACACGCAACCTGGTCACACTGGAAGACTTGTCGCGCATGAAGCCGACCTCGCTGCTGGTCAACACCTCTCGCGCCGAACTCATCGAGCCTGACGCCCTGCTGGCAGGCCTGAACCGTGGCCGCCCCGGCATGGCGGCAGTGGACGTATTTGAGAGTGAGCCCATTCTGCAAGGCCATGCCCTGCTGCGCCTGGAAAACTGTATTTGCACACCACACATTGGCTATGTGGAGCAAGACAGCTACGAGCTGTACTTCAACGCTGCGTTTGACAACATCTTGAACTACATCCGCGGCACACCGACCAACATCGTCAACCCTGGGTCGCTGCAAGTGCGACGCTGATAGCAGCCCGCAAAAGAGCGGAACGTCAAAAAACAAAAAGCCGGGTGACCCCGGCTTTTTGTTTTGTTCGCTGCAATCAGTGACTCAAGTCATTTGGGATTTTTAGGCGAAATCTTGGCTTCAATGTTCGGATCGAACAAGTCGAACTCGATCAGATTGCTGTCCACCGGCGGCGCGGCAGGAAAGCCCGGCACACGGCTGTCGTCACTCGGAGGCTGCACGGGCTGCAAAGTGATAGGGGCGTCTTCGAGCAATGGCAAGTCCAGGTCTAGGTCAGCCATCTTCTCCGGGCCCGACATCGCCTGCAGTTCCGAGTTCGTGAAATCCAGGTTCAGATCGAGATCTAGGTCGAGTGGCTCGTTGTTGGCTGATCCTGTTGTTGGCTTCGACGAAGCCACGGTGTCGTCGATCTTCGACATTTCCGACAGCAGCAACATCGGCTGCGTGTGACTGTCTTCACCCACTGCAGGGGTCGCAACCGGCAAGTCAAGCGCAGGCAATGCGGCACCAAGACCGGACGTGGGCACCGGCAAAACCGGCTCAACCGGCAAAGATGATGGTCTCTGTCCTGTCTTGGATCCTGAGAACTTGGCCAGCAATGCGCTCGGGCTTTCGAGGCGCTCTTGGCCTTCGCTTTTGGCGGCCGCGTAAAGCATCAGCAGGTCGCGGTAAGCCGCCAGATCAAACTGCGGCGTACCCGAACTGCCGGGCGAGCGGAAGAGCAACTCTTCCAAAGTACCGAGCCCACTGGGGGAACCCCAACTGTTCTCGATCTTGAGCATGGCCGACGGATGCTCTTCCAACCGATGGCCTTCTTCATGAAATGACGCAAGCGGCGGCACGCGGCCGTTAAACACCCGGTTGAAGTCGGCGCGCAGGCGATCGTATTCGGCTTGGTGCCCAAGCTTTTGATGGATCTTCAGCAACTCAAGATAGGCCAAAGGGTTGAGCTCGATGCTCTCGTCGATGGTCTTCTGCAGCAGATCAATGGCTTGGTCATACTGCCCCAACGACACGAAGAAATCGGAGTGCTGCCGCACGTCCAGGAATTCGTCGACAACCACACTGCGTGGCTGACCCGACGCTGCGTGTGCCCCCATAGCGCCTGCCGCACCGACGGCCGCAGCCGCGCCCAATGCTGCTGCGCCAACTCCAGCGGCACCCGCGTTCTTTGGCGCAGTGACGGCCGACAGCGCCTGCAAGTCATCAAACACCGAATCCCTGAAGCCCGGTGTGTTTTCAACGACTTCAGACAAGTGGTCCGCCAACACAGGCTTCGCCCTCGGCGTGGGCGCTACGGGCACGGGCACTGGTTCTGCCAACTCGTCTTCGTCCACTGGCAAGGGCACATCAACCGCCGAAACCCGGCCGCTATGCAACTCGGATTCGGCCAGATCGGACACGCTGTGGCGCGACCAATCGGCCACGCTGGCAGTCGACTTACGGGAGCGGTCCCACCAATAAGCGGCTGCAGCAAGCGCCGCCAGCAGCATGGCCAACAAGCCGTACACCACATTGCTGTCGAAACGACCACTCTCCAGACGCTCCAGGCGCGTTTGAAATTCTTGATCGCGCTTGGCCAACTGGGCTTTGAGCGCAGTGGCCTCAGCCTCCAGCAGCAGCAACCGCTTTTTATCTTCTGGGTTCTCAGCAGGCTGAAGATTCAAGGCGCGCCAAGCGGCAGCGGCATCAGAACGTTGCGTGCCGCTTTCAGTCGGCACGCTGAGCATCTCAGTCGATGGTTTAAGCACCACCTGACGGTCGTCCGGCGTGGGCGCCACGTCCAGTTGCAAACGAGGCTTGCCTCGGGCGGGCTCTGCCTTGGCCTGTGGTGCGGGTGCCGTCGGTGCCGGAGGTGGCGGCGGTGCCGTTGGCGCGCTAGCCGCTACAGCCGGTTTGGGTTTGGCGGGTGCAGATGGGCGACGCACGGGTGCCGGGGCCGGCGGCATCACCGCAACGGGCCGGGGCGCGCGCACGGGCGGCGCAGGGGCGGCAACGGCGGGAGCGGATGACGTATCCTGGCCGCTGGACTGGGCGGCGGCAGAAGAAGGGGATGGAGAAGGCGGCGGAGACGCCGTCGCTGGCGCCGTGGTTGCCGCCGGGATCACGGTCGGCACCGGGGCCGAGCGCATCTCCACCGGGAAGTCGGTCAAAAAATCGTATCGGCGTGAGGCATTTTGGCCACACTGTGAACGCAATACAACGCTCACAACCGGTTCGTTCACATTGGAGAAGGTCCGCACCCGCACGCGCGCATCCAACGATGGGGGGGTGTTGTAGACGTTCACCTGCACACGACCAACGTCGGTACTGGTGTCGCCCAAAAAGACTTCAGCGGAAAAACACTGGGAGCCCACTTCGTCGGCTTGGTCCAGCCGCACGTCGAACTGCAAATCAAGAGGTTGGCCGAGTACCGCCGCGCCTCTAGCCCGTCCCAGTGACAACGCTGAACTGCCGACGGCAGCTACCAATAAAGTCGACCCTAGGAGAGTTGTTCGTAGTTTCACTGCAAAGTGGTAGTTACATTTTGTCCTGATTCTGGCACACCATCGCGCCAGAGCTAGCAAGTCATAATTCCAAGTATGAAAATTCTGTATCCCCGTATCGGCCTCGTCGGCACAGGTGCCATGGGCCGAGGCATCGCTCAAATTGCAGCACAGGCGGGCAGTACCGTCAAACTATTTGATACGCAGCCCGATGCGGCACGCAAGGCACAAGCCGCCTTGGGCGAGCAATGGGACAAGCTGGCCAGCAAAGGCCGCATGTCAGCAGAGCAAACCCTTGAGGCCAAAAGCCGCATTCAAATTGCAGGAGCATTGGCCGATCTGGCCGACTGCGATCTGGTCGTCGAAGCGGCTGTGGAGCGGCTGGACATCAAGCGCGCCATCTTTGCCGAACTGGAAGCGCTGGTGCAGCCGCATGCCGTCCTAGCCACCAACACATCCTCCCTCTCTGTTACCGCCATTGCCGCCGGACTGAAGCGCCCCGAACAGTGCGCGGGCTTTCACTTCTTCAACCCCGTACCGTTGATGAAGGTGGTGGAGGTGGTGGCCGGCATCAAGACCAGCCCCGCCGTGTGCGCCGATCTGGCAGCCTATGCCAAGCAAATGGGCCATACGCCTGTGGCCGCGCAAGACACGCCCGGCTTCATCGTCAACCACGCCGGCCGTGGATTTGGCACCGAGGCACTGCGCATCGCCAGCGAAAACGTGGCTGACTTCGCCACCATCGACCGCATTCTGAAAGACCAGTTGGGCTTCAAGCTCGGGCCTTTCGAGCTGATGGACTTGACCGCACTCGACGTCTCCCACCCGGTGATGGAGTCGGTCTACCGCCAGTATTTTGAAGAGCCGCGTTACCGCCCCAGCGCCATCACCGCACAGCGTCTTGCCGGTGGCCTTCTGGGCAAGAAGACGGGTGAAGGCTTTTACCGCTACGTCGATGGCGTCGCCCAAGTGCCCGCCGAACCGGCCACGCCTGTGGTCGCCAACATTCCGCCAGTGTGGGTGTCGCCCCGCGCCACGCGTCGCCTGGAGCTGCTGCAGTTGCTGAAGGATCTGGGCGCCACCATCGAAACCGGCGCCGCGCCCTCTTCCCAGGCGCTGACGCTGGTGGCGCCTCTGGGCTTTGACGTCACCACGGTGGCCGTGGTGGAACGGCTCGACCCGGCGCGCACCATCGGTATCGACATGCTGGTCGAAGCCAAGGCACAAAAACGCCGCGTACTGGCCACCAACCCCGCCACCCGCACCGACATGCGGGACGCCGCCCACGCCCTTTTCGCCAGCGACGGCACCCCCGTGAGCGTGGTGCGCGACAGCGGCGGTTTCATCAGCCAGCGCGTGGTGGCCACCATCGTCAACATCGCCTCGGACATGTGCCAACAAGGCATCTGCACCCCGACCGATCTAGAGACCGCCGTCACCCTGGGCCTGGGCTACCCGCAAGGCCCATTGGCCATGGGCAACCTGTATGGCCCGACCAACGTGCTGGAAATCCTGTTCAACATGCAGACGGTCTACGGCGACCCGCGTTACCGCCCCAGCCCCTGGCTGCGCCGGCGCGGCGCCATCGGCCTGAGCCTGCTGCACGTCGAAGAGTAAACACACGACCCAAGACCTAAACACGCCCCCCATGCCCGCAGAACTCAAAAGCACCAGCCATGGCATGACCATGGTGCTCACGCTCAGCCATCCTGAGCACCGCAACGCGCTCGGCCCGGCGATCTACGCTGCCGGCGTTGAAGCCCTGGGCGTGGCCGAAAGCAACCCCGAGGTGCGCAGCGTGGTGATCGTTGGCGACGGCGCCCACTTCAGCGCCGGCGGCGATCTGCAGCGCCTGCGCGCCAACCGCAACGAACCGGCCAGCGTGCAATCGGCCAGCCTGGAAGCGCTGCACAACTGGATCGAAGACATCCGCACCTTCCCCAAACCGGTGATCGCAGCGGTAGAAGGCGCGGCCGCCGGTGCTGGTTTCTCGCTGGCCCTGGCCTGCGACATGGTGGTGGCCGCGCGCGACGCGGTGTTCAGCATGGCCTACAGCAACATCGGTTTGTCGCCCGACGGCGGCGCGAGCTGGAGCCTGGCGCAGAGCCTGCCACGCCAGTTGGCCACCGAAATGCTGATGCTGGGCGACCGCCTGCCCGCTGACCGGCTGCACGCGCTGGGCGTGGTCAACCGCCTGGCCGAGCCCGGCCAGGCCCTGGAAACCGCGCTGCAACTGGCCGAACGCATCAACGCCATGGCGCCGAACGCTCTGGCCAGCATCAAGGAATTGCTGGCAGAAGCGCCAGGCCACACGCTGCACCAGCACCTGGCAGCAGAACATACCCATTTCGCCAAGAACCTTTTCCACGAAAATGCGGGCATTGGCATCAACGCCTTTCTGGAAAAGAAGGCGCCAAAGTTTGTTTAAACCGTGCTCATGTTGAGCCACTCCCCTGCGCCTCACGCCTAGGGACACACCCGAATAAGTCACCGAAAAGACACGTCATGGACGAGCCCATTCTTAACATGGAAGAACGCGCCGCGATCAATTCTGGTCGCTGGTTCGCGTCGTTATCGCCCTCATTGCGGCACGATATTCTTCGATGCACCTACGTCAAACGCTACAAAGATGGAGAGCTGATCGCCGCCCGCGGCGACCCACCAGAAGAATGGGTGGCCTGCGCCAAGGGCGCGGTGCGGGTGGGCTCCACCTCGGTCTCGGGCAAGCAGATCACGCTGACCTATGTCGAGCCCGGCATCTGGTTTGGCGATGTGGCGATCTTCGACGGCGACCGACGCACCCACGACGCCTATGCGCATGGCGACACCACCATCGTATGTGTGGCACGGGCCGATTTCCGCAAGATTCTGGACACCCACACCGAGCTGTACGAAGCGCTGTTGGCGCTGCAGTCACGCCGCATTCGCCTGCTGTTCGGCCTGGTGGAAGACCTGAACACCCTGCCCTTGCGCGCGCGCCTGGCCAAGCAGTTGATCCATTTGGGCCGCAGCTATGGCGTGCAAAGCCTCGCCGACCCGGACGAGATCCGCATCAGCCTGCAACTGGCACAGGAAGAGTTGGCCCAGTTGCTGGGTGCATCGCGCCAACGGGTCAACCAAGAGTTGAAGCAAATGGAGCGCGAGGGGGCGATCCGTGTCGAACCCGCCGGGCTGACCATTCGCGATCGCGATGCGCTGCTGCGCGTCGTCAACGTCGACGTCTGAAAGCCTGTGGTCCCAGGATGCAAGCTTCGGGCACAACACCATGAAGCCTGCACTATGACTGCTACCACCACTGCCCGCACCGACTTCTCTCAATTCGTCGGCACCCGCGCTGCCACCGGCACCCAAGCCCTCGACGCCGAAGCCCTGAGCGCCTGGCTGACGCAAAACCTCGACGGCTTTACCGGCCCCCTGACTATCGAGCTGTTCAAGGGCGGCCAATCCAACCCCACCTACAAACTCATCACGCCCACGCGCACCTATGTGATGCGCGCCAAGCCCGGGCCGGTGGCCAAACTGCTGCCGTCGGCGCACGCCATCGAGCGAGAATTTGCCGTAATGCGCGGCTTGCACGGCACCGATGTGCCCGTGCCGCAAATGCTCTGCCTGTGCGAAGACGAATCGGTGGTCGGCCGGGCCTTCTACGTCATGGAGTTCATGCAGGGCCGCGTGTTGTGGGACCAGTCGCTGCCCGGCATGACACCCACCGAGCGCGGCGCCATCTACAACGAGATGAACCGCGTGATGGCCGCCCTGCACCAGGTACCGTTTGCCCAGCAAGGCCTGGCGAACTACGGCAAACCGGGCAACTACTTCGAGCGACAAATTGGCCGCTGGAGCAAGCAATACATCGCTTCGCAAACCCAGCCCATTCCGGCGATGGACAAGCTCATCGACTGGCTGCCCGCCCACATTCCGGCCGACGCACGCGACGACAGCCACACCAGCATCGTGCACGGCGACTACCGGCTCGACAACCTGATGTTCCACCCCACCGAGCCCCGCGTGTTGGCGGTACTCGACTGGGAGCTGTCGACCCTGGGCCACCCGCTGGCCGACTTCAGCTACCACTGCATGGCCTGGCACATTCCGCCAGGCGCGTTTCGCGGCATTGGCGGGCTCGATTTGCCAGCGTTGGGCATTCCCAGCGAAGAAGCCTACATCCGCCTGTATTGCGAGCGCACTGGGCTGGCCAGTTTTGAATCGTTGAAGGCCGACTGGAACTTCTACCTGGCCTACAACCTGTTCCGCCTGGCCGCGATTCTGCAAGGCATAGCCAAACGTGTGGAAGCCGGCACAGCCTCCAGCGAACAGGCCAAAGCCTCGGCCGCTGGCGCGCGCCCGCTGGCCGAAATGGCCTGGCAGTTCGCTCAAAAAACCTGAACAACAACACCCCAATATCAAGGAGACCCGCATGGATTTCGACTACTCCCCCAAGACCAAAGAGCTGCAGGCCAAACTGCTGCGCTTCATGGACGAACACATCTACCCGGCCGAAGCCACCTACGCACAAGAGCTGGCTGCCAACACGGCAGCAGGCAAACGTTGGACACCGCTGCAAACCATCGAAGCGCTGAAAACCAAGGCACGCGCTGCCGGCTTGTGGAACCTGTTTTTGCCGGTGGACAGCGCCGCCGCCTCGGGCTACGAGGGCGCGGGTTTGACCAACCAGGAATACGCACCGCTGGCCGAAATCATGGGCCGCGTGGTCTGGGCCAGCGAGGTGTTCAACTGCTCGGCACCCGACACCGGCAACATGGAAACCATCGCGCGCTATGGCTCCGAAGAAAACAAGGCCCGCTGGCTGAAACCGCTGCTCGAGGGCCAAATCCGCTCGGCCTTTGCCATGACCGAACCCGACGTGGCCTCAAGCGACGCCACCAACATCGCCACGCGCATCGAGCGCCAGGGCGACGACTACGTGATCAATGGCCGCAAGTGGTGGATCTCTGGCGCGGGCGACCCACGCTGCGCCATCTACATCACCATGGGCAAAAGCGACCCCGAAGCGCCGCGCCATTCACAGCAAAGCATGATCTTGGTGCCGGCCGACACCCCCGGCGTGAAGGTGATTCGCCCGCTGTCGGTCATGGGCTACGACGACGCGCCGCATGGCCACATGGAGATGACGTTCGAGAACGTGCGTGTACCTGCTGGCAACATTTTGCTGGGCGAAGGCCGTGGCTTCGAGATTGCCCAAGGGCGCCTCGGCCCCGGCCGCATCCACCACTGCATGCGCCTCATCGGCCTGGCCGAGCGCGCGCTGGAGCTGATGTGCAAACGCGCCTCCAGCCGCGTGGCCTTTGGCAAACCCGTGGCCGCGCAAACCGTGACGCAAGAGCGCATTGCCGAAGCCCGCTGCAAGATCGACATGGCACGCCTGCTCACGCTGAAGACCGCCTGGCTGATGGACGTGGCCGGCAACAAGGTGGCAAAGAACGACATCGCCATGATCAAGGTGGTGGCGCCCAGCATGGCCTGCCAGGTGATCGACTGGGCCATGCAGGTGCACGGCGGCGGCGGCATGAGCGACGACTTCCCTCTGGCCAACGCCTACGCCCACGCGCGCACGCTGCGCTTTGCCGATGGCCCGGACGAAGTGCACCGCAACGCGATTGCCAAGATGGAACTCGGCAAATACGCCGTGCATCCGCGCGAAGTGGAAATGCCGATCACACGCGGTTCTTGAGCGCTTTCCTCTGCAAGCGGGGCGGCAAATCCCCCCGCCTGCAGAGGCCCATCATTTGGCCTACATTCGGCAGCTCTATTGGCCTGTATTAACCCTGTAGGACGCTGCTCATGATCGAAGTTTTCTCCTGGCCCACGCCCAACGGCCACAAAGTGCACATCATGCTGGAGGAGTGCAAGCTCCCCTACACCGCGCGGGCCGTGAACATCGGCAAAGGTGACCAGTTTGACCCGGCTTTTTTGAAGATCAGCCCGAACAACAAGATCCCGGCGATGGTGGATTCCGAAGGGCCGGACGGCAAGCCGATTGCGTTGTTTGAGTCGGGGGCGATTCTGTTGTACCTGGCGGCCAAGACCGGCAAGTTTTTGCCGAAGAGCGACCGCGCAAAGTTTGACGTGTTGCAGTGGCTGATGTTCCAGATGGGCGGCGTAGGTCCCATGCTCGGCCAGGCGCACCACTTCCGTATGTACGCCCCTGAAAAGCTGCCGTACGCCATCGACCGCTACACCAACGAGGCCAAGCGTTTGTACGGCGTGATGGACACCCAATTGGCCAGCCGCAAATTCATCGCTGGCAACAGCTACACGATTGCGGACATCGCCATCTTCCCGTGGCTGCGCAGTTGGCAAAACCAGGGGATCGATTGGGCCGATTTTCCGCACCTGAAAGACTGGTTTGAGCGCATCGCGGCACGCCCGGCGGTGCAACGCGGGGTGAAGGTCTTGGCCGACCTGCGCAAGCCGATCACCGACGACAAGTCACGCGACATTTTGTTCGGCGCCACGCAGCACCAGCGGCACAAAGCCAGCTAGGCCAAGTCGTCTGGCGCGGTGTCCACGGCCACCTTTTTGCCGTGGGCATGGGCCAACAGCCAGACCATCAACTCGTCCAGGTGCAGCGGCCGGCAGAAGTACTGGCCCTGCCCAAATGCACAGCCCAGGCGACGCAAGGCGGTCAGTTGATCGGCGGACTCGATGCCCTCGGCCGTCACCGCCAAGCCCACACTTTCGGCCACGGCCAGCACCGCGCGCAGGAACGACTCGCTCGCGGGGTTGGACGTGAGATCGGACACAAAACTACGGTCCACCTTCAGCATACCGACCTTGAAGCGGTGCAGGTGAATCAAGCTGGCGTGGCCGGTGCCAAAGTCATCAATCGTCAAACGCACACCGCGCGTTTGCAGCGAGCGCTGTAGTTCTGCCACAAAAGGCGTTTCATCAAACAGCACCTCTTCCGTCACGTCCAGCTCCAGCAGTTCAGGCGACAGCCCGGAACTGGCCAAGGCAGCATCCACGATGGGCAGCAGATTGGTGTGGCGGAACTGCCGTGGCGACAAATTCACCGCAATCGACATGGGCACGCCAAAGTGGTCTTGCAGTTGCACCGCCGCCGCACAGGCTTGCGCCAGCACCCACTCGCCCATCGCCACAATGCAGCCGGTTTCTTCGGCCAGGGCGAGAAACTGCTCGGGGTACAGCATGTCCAACCCCGGCAGGTTCCAGCGCAACAGCGCTTCAATACCACCGACATCTCCGGTCTCCAGGTCCAGTCGGGGCTGGTAGTGCAACACCAGTTGGTTGTTGTCCAATGCGTTACGCAGGTGTTCTTCCAGGTCACGCCGGTGGAGCGTTTCGGTTTGCATTTGGGCTGCAAAAACACGGTACGCATCGCGCCCGTGTTTCTTGGCGTCGTACATGGCGATGTCGGCGTTTTGCAGCAGTGCGGCCAGGTCGGCGCCGTCGCTGGGGTACAGGGCGATGCCCACGCTGGCAGTGACATGCAGTTCACGCTCGCCCGCACGAATAGCGGGCTGCACCGCCTCGACAATCTTTTGCGCCACCATGGTGGACTCACTGCGCCCGTCCACGTCGCTGAGCACCACGCAAAACTCATCACCGCCCATGCGCGCCACAGTGTCTGACTGGCGCACGGTGGCCCGCAGGCGCGCCGCCACCTCTTTGAGCACCACGTCGCCCACGCTATGGCCCAGCGAATCGTTGATCTGCTTGAAGTGGTCCAGGTCCAGCAGCATCACCGCCATGGTCCGGTTGTTGCGCTTGGCATGTTCAATGGCCACCGCCACGCGGTCGTGCAATAGCGCGCGGTTGGGCAGGTCGGTCAAAGTGTCGTGGTGGGCCAGATGGCGGATGCGGCTCTCCGAGCGCTTGCGCTCGCTGACGTCATACGCAATGCCGACAAACCCCGTGGCCTTGCCATCCACCCCGCGCATGGCCGCCAGCGCCATGTTGACGGCCAGATGCGAGCCGTCTTTGCGTTTGAAGCTCCATTCCCGCTCTTCAGTCAACCCACGCAGCACGCGCGCGCCCACGGCCCCCACAGGCACTGGCAAGCCCAGCTCCACCGAGGCTTGCTCAGCATGCGCTTGCATTTCTTCCGCCGTCAGCAGTGTCTCGGCAGCCTGGCGTCCCACCAGTTCATCGCGCCCATACCAAAGCATGCGTTCCGTCGCCGCATTGGCGGCGCGAATGCGGCCCTGGGTGTCGGTCATGATGACCATGAAGGGAGCGCTTTGCAAAATGGCCGCATTCAATTGCGCCATTTCCAGCGTGTGCTTGTCGGCGCGCTTTTGCTCGGTCACGTCGCTGAGCATCACCACAAAGCCCCGTTGCCCATCCAAACGCATGACGCTGGTGGCCGTGCGCACCTCGATGTTGCGCCCGTCAATCGTGCGCAGTGCAGACTCCATGCGCCACGGCGTTTCCATGGGGTCGTCCAGCATCTGCTGCAGTGGCAGCGGCAGCAAGGCCGCCAAAGACAAGCCCTCCATGCCCCGCGCCGGATACCCCAGCACGGCCTCGGCCGCAGCGTTGGCGCCCAGCACCCGCCCTGCTGCATCGGCCGTGACGATACCTTCTGCCGAGTGCGTCACGATGGCTTGTGCCCAGGCTTCGCTGCGACGGTAGGCCACGCCCATGTCGTCGGCGCGCGTTTCCGCACGGGTGCGCAGCAGGATCAACAAGCCCAGCAAGCTACTGAGCAGCAGCGTCAGCGTGCTGCCCATGATGACCACCGACGCAGGATGGCCTAGCGGCGGCGCGCCCGTCTCGGGCAGCGACGTCAGCCGCAACGTCCAGGTGCGTTGGCCGTACTCCACCGGCACCAGGCGCTGCAGGCGCTCCGCGGGATTCATTTCGTCAAGTCGCTCGGTGCGCAGGCTGAACATTTGCGCGTCTGCGGTTTGCTGTTGGCCGGCATACAACTGCACCGCCAGCCGGCCACCTTCGTTGCGCAGCACGGCCTGCATCAAGTCTTCGACGCGCACCACGCCGAACACATAGAACTGGATGGCCGTGCGCCGGTCTGGCACCGTGACCAAGGGCACATTCTTGCGGTACACGGGAATGACCAGCACGGTCTGGACAACGTTGTCGGCAGCACCGCTGGGCGTGGCGGCAGAAGCAGACCCGCCCGCAATGTCCGCCACAGCTCCGGCACTGAAAGGCAGCGTGGCGCTGGCCATCAACTTGTCAGACAGCGCCACGTCGCCCGAATCTCGCGCCAAATGTACAGCCCGCTGAACGGCAGGCATTGTCAGAAGATCGGTGCCCAATAGCGGATGCATGGTGCCTGCGGGTGCCGGCGCCGGCTCCGCATACAGCACCGGGGCGTACTCCTGCCGGTCTTTGCCAGATGGAACACTGTAAGCCCGCAACGCTGGGGATTCGGCCCGCACCTGCTGTTCAAACTGCGTAAGTTCAGCGGCGCCCACAGCCTGGGCCACGCCTAGCAATTGCAAGCCAGGGTAACTGGTCAGCATGTTCATCTGCTGGCCAAAGACACGCCACTCGGAACGACTGACGTCATCAGACGCCGAGAAAAGCGCGGACCCGGCGCGCAGCAACTGTTCGTTGGCCGCTAAGCGAGCACGCATCGCGCCAGCCACCTGTTCCACCTGCTGGTCAAACTGCTGCAGACGGCGCGTGTGCTCCAGCTCGCGGGAGCGCGTCCATTCCTGCCACGTCAGGGTGGTGCCACCCGCCAACACCAGAAACAAGGCCAGCCAGGACCATGACACCACTGCACGACCTCGCGTGAACAAGAAGCGGCGCAGCAAGTGGGACTTCATCGTCAACAGTAGGCGAATGCAGTTCTAAGATGTGCTCATACTACCCGCAAGCGCTCTGAATCCCAATTTTTCTGGACGGTAGGCCAAAAATTGGATACGCGACCACGGCGGCCCAGTGGAAATCGGGCGCTCGCGAGCAGGAGCAAACAAGTGGGGGGAGAGAAACCTAGGATGGCCTGCCCGACAGGGATCGAACCTGTGACCCTCAGCTTAGAAGGCTGATGCTCTATCCAACTGAGCTACGGACAGTTTGCTGCAAACATGCGGCTGGCACATGCTTCAACTGGTCGGCGATTTTACCGCCATATCCGTGGCGGAACGGCCGCCCGCAGAACTCGCCAGTGAAGTTACAACTGCACCGCGCGGCCAATGAACTGGATCGGACCTGTGGGCCACCCGGTGGGTGAGCCGTTGGCGGGCTCCAGCGTCAACTCAAACAACTGGTTGGGTTGCAACGGTGGCAGCTTGTCCAGCGGAATCTGCACGGTTTGCCCAGGCTGCACCAGGCCGAGCGACACCGGGCCCGTCCAGCCGTCGGCCTTGGTCCAGAACTGCAGCGTCTTCTCGGCCGGCACAGCGGCACGGCCAGGCTCACCCAGGGGCACGAGTTTGATTTGCTGCTGGGCGCCGCCCGCCGTGCCACCCTGCACAGCCTGCACCACCCAGCCGGGGGCCTGGCTCTGCGGCGCCACCAACACCACCAGGTAACCCGGTGCGGCTGGTCCCGCCATCTCGCGCTGCAACAGTACGGATGCCAAGATGGCCGCCGCCGCAAAACCGGTGGCGGCCAAGCCGCGCCAGAGGTTCAGACTTTGCCACCAGCCGATGGGCTTGGGCGGCTGCGCCAGGACGGGTGTGGGGTCAAGGCTCAATTCAATGCGCCGCCACAAACCGGGCGACGGCTCCACCGGCTCGGCCAACGTCGTCAACGGCAGTAGCCGCTCTTGCCACGCGGTGACGGCGGCACGCAAGTCGGCATCGACGGTCAAACGTTGCGCCACCTCAAGCCGACGCGTAACCGACAAAGTGCCCAGAACGTACTCGCTAGCCAAGTCTTGAATCTCTTCAGGGGTACTCATACCGCAACGCCCCCCATGCAAGTGCGCAGGCTGCTCATGCCGCGCTTGATCCAGGCTTTGACCGTGCCCAACGGTGTCTTCGTGCGTTCGGCAATTTCTCCGTGCGAGCAGCCGTCGACATAGGCGAACAGAATGCAGTTGCGCCGCGCCGGCTCCAGTTGCGCCAGGCAATCGTTCAGTTGGCCCAGATTGGCGCGCAAGGCAAACGCGTCTTCCACGTCCGCGTGTGCATCCAGGGCCTGGCGGCTTTCGACGGCGGCCGTGGTTTCTTCGTCTACCGTCACTTGGCGCGCCCCGTTGCGCACGGCGTTCAGCGCCAGGTTGCGTACCACGCTGTAAATCCAGCCACGGCCTGAGCCCAGTTGCGCATCAAAGCGGCTGGCCTGGTGCCAGATGTTCAGGAACGCGTCGTGCACCACGTCTTCGGCCTGCTGGCGCTGTCGCACGATGCGCAGCGCCACGCCCAGCAGGTAGCGGCTCTCTTGTTGGTAGATGCGTTGCAGCGCCATGCGGTCTCCCCCAGCGCAAGCCTGCAAGGCGCGCTCGTAGTCGAAAGCGGTGGGGGAATCTGCGGAGTTGGGCACGTGGGTTGAGGTGTGTCCGGTGGGCGGCTGGTGCGACCACCCTCGCCTCGTTCGCCGCAGTTTAGGCGAAGCGCCCACGTCTATTCCCGAATGCCCCTAGCTTAAGCCGCCTTCCAGAAAATGTAGTCGGCCTGGTACTTCACCACTTCGCGCGCGCCCTTGTTGGCGGTGGTGCACGCTGCGGCGGGCGCTACGCCGCCCTTGGTCGCCACGCGCTGGATGTGCGTCACGCCGCTCATGGCACCCATGCCCATGGCGGGGTTGGCCTTCACCAGTTGGTAAGGAATGTTGCCTGCACCGGCCGGGGCCGCCGCCAATTGGGTGGCGGTGAGCTTGGAGCCGTCCATGGACTCCCACGTGGCTGGTGGGCCGTAATACTTGCCCACTTGTTTGCCCGCGCGGTTGTTCAGCGCCGCATCGGGACCAACGAAGAACCACTCCATGGCACCAGGCGTGCCGGCCTTGTCGCGGCATTCGTATGTGATCTGGCCCACGCCCACGGTTTCCATGGCGACCTTGTTGCCAGCGGGTACTTTCACGGCATCGGGCAGGCTGTCCTGGCTGAACATGGGTTGCATTGGCATGCTGGGCGACATGCTGCCGCAAGCGGTCAGCAAGGCGGTGGCGGAGATGGCGGCGGCGACCAGCGTGAGATTTCGAATCGACATGGTGTGCTCCTGTTAGCAGTTAGAAAAACCGCAGCCTGGCTGGCTGCTACAGGTACTACACGCGAGGGTCGAATTTGGATGCAGTGCGACAAGAATATTTCGAGCAACGCCCTCGCCCGCCTCACCCACACTCTGTTGGAGGAGGCCGCTCCACACTCCACAAAAGGCATGAAGCGAATAGCGGCTTTGCACTGATTTAAAAAGCGAAGGAAGCTATTGTTTAAATAGCAGATAGAGCATCAAGTCAAAGCAAGCGGTTCCGCAAACGACCACAAATTGATATCATTGGCGATATGAAATTGGCATGCCGTTTAGTCATCGACACCAACATATTGGTCGCGGCCACGCGCAATCGACTCGGCCCGTCGTTTGCCTTGCTACAACTGGTGCGGCAACAAGCAGCCACCATGTGTTGCAGCCCTGCGTTGTTCTTGGAATATGAAGATGTGCTGAAACGCCCACACCAACTGGCAGCGTCGGGTTTACTGCCCAAAGATGTGGACGCAATCCTGAACGAGTTGGCGGGTTTGATCGAACCGGTCGCCACCCACTACCAATGGCGCCCACAGTTGAAGGATCCGTCAGATGAAATGGTGTTGGAGGCGGCTGCCAATGCACAAGTGGACGCCATCGTGACCTACAACCTGCGCGATTTTCAGCCCGCGCTACGTTTTGGTTTGACCGTGCTGAACCCGGAGCAAAGCTTCACTCGCTTTCAACTCAAACCACTCAGGAGTTAACCATGAGCCAATACGCCCTTCGCTTGCCCGAATCGTTAAAGCAAGCTGCCAAACGCATCGCCGCTGCCGACGACACCACCATGAACCAGTTTTTCGTGGTCGCCATTGCGGAAAAAATCAGCGCGATGGAGACCGCTCAGTTCTTCGAAAAACGCGCTGCCAGCAGTACCGCACAAGCGGCTCAAACGGCCTGGGACAAGGTGGGCAGCAAGGACCCCATTCCCGCAGATGCGTGGCTTGCATCTGAACAGGGTCAATAACCGGAGATTGTTAGCATGACCACTGGCGCTCGCCCTGCCCATTTCTGGCTGATGAAGTCAGAGCCCGAAGAATGCTCCATCGACGACGCCCTGGCCGCGCCCAGCGCCACGGTGCCGTGGACGGGAGTGCGCAACTACCAGGCGCGCAACTTCATGCGTGATGGGATGCAGGTGGGCGATGGGGTGTTGTTCTACCACTCCAGTTGTGCCGAGCCCGGCATCGTCGGCTTGGCACGTGTGGCATCCGGTACGCGAACCGACCCGACACAGTTTGACCCTGCCTCGCCTTACTACGACCCCAAATCGCCGAGCGACAAACCGCGCTGGTTGCTGCTGGACGTGCAAGCTCTGCGCAAGACGCGTTTGCTGAACCTGGCAGCGTTACGCGAGCAGCCGGCATTGGCCAATATGCGGGTGCTGCAAAAGGGCAGCCGCTTGTCCATCACCCCGGTGGAGCCGGAAGAGTGGCGGGTTATCACCGAAGAGTTGCTGGGCAGTTGAACGAAAAACGCGTTTAAGGTGCTTTGTAGACCAGCACCTTCAGCGACCGGTCTTCCGACACATCGGCAAACACTGGCGGGTTGGTCACGCGCGCCACAAAGCTCAGGTCGGGCACCAGTTCGCGCACCTGGTCTTGCAAGAACGCCACACCGAGTTCGGGGGCGTTCAGGCACAACATGGCGTGGCCGCCGCTCTCCAGCAGATCCGGCAGACGGCGAATAAGTTTGGCGTAGTCCTTGGTGGCGATGAAGCTGCCCTTCTGGTAGCTGGGCGGGTCGACGATTACCAAGTCGTAAGGGCCGCCGCGCGTGATCTTGCCCCACGAGCTGAAGATGTCGTGCGCCAGAAAACTCGCCCCGGCAGAGACGCCGTTGAGCTGGTGGTTTTGCTGCCCGATGGCGATGGCGCCGTGGCCCATGTCGACGTTGACCACCTGCTTGGCCCCGGCCTGCAACGCCACCACCGAGAAGGCACAGGTGTAGGCAAACAGGTTCAGCACTTTGAAGCGCACGCGGCCGGTGGCATCGGCCGTGGCCTTGACGTGTTCGCGCACCCAGCGGCGGCCCTCGGCCATGTCGAGAAACAAGCCGTGGTTTTGCCCCTTGAGCACGTGCACGCGAAAGCTAGCACCCTGCTCCGTCACCACGTGGGGCTCGGGCACGGCACCGGCCATCAACCGGGTTTCGGTTTGACTGGCGTGGCGGCACTGAAAAACCCAGTTGAGCGCTTGACCGGGCGCAAGCTCTTGCCAGCGTGCCGCCAATGCATCGCCAATGGTGGTGAGTTCGTCCTCCGCCACCGGCTGAAAACTCGTCAACACAAAAACGGGCGGAAAGAAGTCCAGCGCCCAATGTTCACAGCCATGAAACAAGCCGCCACGGCCATGAAAAACGCGCTGGGCGTCGGTGGTGTGGTTGGCGTCGAGCGGCAAGGCCATCGCGGCTATGGTGTTCAGCAGGGCTTGCATGGTGTGAGTGGGTAGTATTCAGATGAACAAAAGAGCCGTTTGGTGCTTATGGTAAAAGCGCAGCCAGCTACGGAATCCGTAGCAATGGCTGAGATTTTAAACGCCCGTTGATATTTGCCATCAAATCACCAAATTGATATCATTGCCAGCAACTCTGAAGGAGTGATATCAATGCCATCTGTCACCGTCAGAAATCTGACCGACGCCACCCACCGCGCTTTGAAGTTGCGCGCTGCGCAACAAGGCCGCAGCACCGAAGCCGAGATCCGGTTCATCTTGGACGCGGCGGTCGCACCGAAGGTCGGCTTGGGCTCCAGCTTGGCCGCGATTGGCCACGCCCTGGGCGGGGTGACACTCCAGACCACCCGCGACAAGCAGCCGGTCGAACCTGCCAGCTTTGATTAAGCCAGCTTCACCGCCATGATGATTCTGGACACCAACGTCGTCTCCGAGCCTCTCAAGCCAGCCCCCAACCCTGCCGTATTGGACTGGCTCAACGCGCAAGAGCCGCAAACACTCTTTCTCACCGCCATCAATGTGGCCGAGTTGCTGGCCGGCGTTGAGGCCATGCCCGCTGGCAAGCGGCGTGCCCCCCTGGTGCAAGCGCTGAAGACGCAGGTGTTGGCCCTGTTTGAAGGCCGCATTTTGTCTTTTGATACCAAGGCCGCAGAAGTCTTTGCAAAGCTCAATACCGATGCGCAACGGCAAGGCAACCCCCTGGGTTTTGCCGACTGCGCCATCGCATCGATTGCGCGTGCGCATGGTTTTGGGGTGGCCACGCGCAACGTCAAAGACTTCAAAGGCACGGGCATCGAGATTGTGGATCCTTGGGCCATCTTGTAGCGGTACCTTAAAGAAAAAGGCCGCACAGAGCGCTTTCCTACTGCGCAGGCAGCTACATAATCAGTAGCAAATTCAAACAAACCTCATCACGGCACTGGCAACACCACCGGCACGGGCCGTGTCAGCAAGTCCACATACAGCTTGAAGAAAGCGCTGGTGTCGAACTTCTTCACCACGGTCATTTTTTGCAAAGCCGGACTGCCTGCAGGTTGCGCGGCATAACCAACGGAACGGCCGTTGTCGGCGGCGCCCACGGTGTCCACCACGTCCACATAACGTTCGACGGTTTCGGTCGCGTAGGCGGGGTCGATGAGGTAGGCCAACGTCAGCGTGTCCCAGATGTTCTGCGTGTAGTTGGGGTTGTTTTCAAAGCCGTTCTTGCCGTCAAAGCCGTAGCCGTTGGCTTCTTTATAAACAGTGGTCACCGCCGTGGGTTGGGGGGCATGGGCAATGGCGTCGTAGATCGGTTTGGTCAACAGCACGGTGTCGGTCACATCCAGCGGCACCACCACTTGGGGAATGGGCAGGCGCACCACATATTGCGCAGCCGTGGGGTCGAACCACCAGTTGAACTCGGCAAACTTGGTGGTGTTGCCGGGCACATCGATGGCGCCGCCCATGTAGATGATGCGCTTGATCAGCGGCACGATTTCCGGGTTGCGTTTTGTCGCCAGGGCAATGTTGGTGAGCGGGCCAATCGCCAGAATGGTGATTTCGTGCGGGTTGGCTTTGACGGTGTCGACGATGAAATCCACCGCACTTTTGCTTTGCACTTGGGTGTGCGTGGCAAAGCCGTCTGGTGTGGGTTTGAGGTCGGCGGTGGTCAGCGGCTCGGGACTGCTCCACGCACCAAGATAACCGTCGCCACCGGCTCCCGCGGTTTGCTCGGCTTGGATATCGGCATAGGTGTGGTTCAGCGCCAGGTTGGCCCCCGCGTAGATGCCGATGCGGTCGCCCACGCCCAGGCGCTCGACCGAACGCAGGCCGTCGGACACGCCCTGCACCAGCCACTGGTTACCAGACACGACGGTGATGCCCATCACCTGCACCAAACCCTTGGCTTGCAACTGCACCGCCATGACACCCAACTGGCCGTCGTCACTCATGGTGTTGTAGTCGCTGTCGATGATGATTTTTTGCGGCTTCAAGCCTGCCGCCAAAACGCCGCCGTCGCTGCCACCGCCACAACCCGTCAGCATCATCATCGTGACCAAGACTACTCCAAGCCAAAGACGTTTAGAACGCATCGCGCACTCCCAAGGTTTTTATCAAACGCAAAGGCTAGGCGAATGTGGACTCGGAAGACGTGAGCAGTTGTTGCAGGCGCGGGATAGACGCAACACCCAGGTTGTAGAGGCGGTGTGCGACCTCAGTGTCGCCGGTAACGCAACAGCCGCCCGCGATAGAGCGGCTCATCGGCCACGGCTTCATCGCGCAGTAAAGTTTCTTCCAGCTCAAAACCGAGGTTTTTCAGGCGCCGTGTGAAGGCCGCGCGGTTGCCACGCTCGGGGTCGACAATCAACACTTCGCTCACCGGCATGGCATGGCGTTCGATGAAGTTGGGCAGCGCGCCGCCGTCGTCGCGTTCGTACAGCACGTCGCTGCCCATGATCAGGTCAAAGCGCCCCTGCACCTTGGGCGCGAGGTCTTGCTCGGGCAGTTGTGTGGGCACGTGCGACCAGTCGCCGTGGCAGTAGCGCATGGGTGCCAGACCGTTGAGGCGCAGGTTCTCCAGCAAAAAGGTGCCGGCCAAGGGATGGCAGTCGCTCGCCGTCACCAGCGCGCCGCGCCGGTGGCACACCAGGCTGGCCAGCGCCAGGCCGCAGCCAATCTCCAGAATGCTTTCGCCGGCATGCAGCGGCCGCAGCGCCATGGCGGCAGCCAATTGCAGCCCCGATGGCCAGACCATGCCAAACAGCGGCCAGTTGCCGGACGAAATGCCTACCGCCAAGGCGTGCCCCAGCGGGTCGCTGAACTGCTCGCGGTCAAGCAGACTGCTGATGTGCAGCGCAGCAGCGCCCAGCACGGGGACGGATTCTTGTTTGAGCGCATAGCCCGGCATATCGACTTTCGTGAGCGAATTTGCTGGGGATGCCAGGACGGCATCAAGAGCGCAGGCGCGGATGGGAGTGGGCAGTATGCAGCAGCTTGGGCTGTGAGCAACCGCTGCGCCCACAAAAGGCCGCGCAAAGCCCGGGGCATAACCCGGGCAGTAACGCGGAACAATCCATCAGTGCAGCGCCCGCACCGCCCAGCGCAGCTTGGCGGAGGTGGAGCGTGGGTTGCTGCGCTGCTCGTCATATGAGGCGCGGATCGGATCGGCGGCCACGCTGCTGAAGGTGCCGTTGCGCTCGCCGGTTTGAAAGCACTTCTTCACGCGCCGGTCTTCGCCGGAATGAAAGCTCAGAATCGCCACGCGGCCACCCGGCTTCAGGCAGGCGGGCAAGTTCAGCAGCATGGCGTCCAGCACGCCAAACTCGTCATTCACCTCGATGCGCAACGCCTGAAACGTGCGTTGCAGCACTTTCTTGGTCTCGGCCAAACGTTCTTCTGCGGGCATGCTGCGCTTGTAGACCAGCTCCATGGTGGCCCGCACCAGGTCGGCCAGTTGCACAGTCGTCTGCAGATACTGGCCTTGCAGCGCGGCGGCCAAGGGGATGGCAAAGGGCTCGTCCGAGTTGTCGGCCAGCAGGTCGCGTAGCCGAGGGCGCGTGACGCACAGCAGCAGCTCGCTGGCCGACTGGCCGCTGGTGGGGTCCAGGCGCAAGTCCAGCGGTCCATCGGCGCGGAAGCTGAAGCCGCGTGCCGGGTTGTCGATCTGCATGGACGACACGCCCAGGTCGGCCAGCGCAAAGTCAAAGCCCCCGCCGGCCTGCGGCAGCAAGGTCGCCAGCTCGCTGAAGTTGGCACGGTGCACGCTGAGCGCCTCTTCGCCATAACCCAAGGCCCGCAGCCGCGCCGTGGTGCGGGGCAGCTCAATCGGGTCCACATCCATGCCAAACATGCGCCCGCCAGGCTGCACCAGCGGCAGCATGGCCAGCGTGTGGCCGCCAAAGCCCAAGGTCAAATCCAGGCCGGTTTCACCCGGCAGGGGTTTCAGAATAGCGAGGATTTCATCGACACAGATCGAGCGGTGCATGCCCGCAGGCGTTTGCCCGCGCTGCATGACTTTCTCGACCTCGTCCGCATGGCGCGTGGGGTCAAGCTCTTTGTACTTTTCTTCAAACTGGCGCGGATGGGTGCCAGCGTAACGTACGCGGCGCTTATGGGGAGGGGTGGGCTCTGTCATCGGCCATTATGTGGCCCAAATAAAAAGCCGCGTCGACCTTTCGGATCCACGCGGCTTTCGCCTCCATGTTTAGCGACGGGCATTAGGTCGCAAGAGCCTGGCTCCGCGTGCTGCGCTGCAACTGCCACAGCAAGAGCGCAGCCGCCACGGACGCCCCCAACACCACATAGCCCGCAACATCAAAGTGCTGCAGCTTGCCGTCGGCGCCAATGGTGACGATATTGCCTGCAATGACGGAAGCGATGCCGCCAGAGAGCTGCTGCAGCGAGCCGCTGATGGCGTTGAACGATCCGCGCTGCGCTACCGTTGGCACCGAGGCGACCAGCGCCCGAAACGGAATCATGCGCGAGAAGATGCCGACGAACATGACGGCATTGACCACAATCACCGTCGCCAAAGACACCGGGCCGAGGTGTGTGTAGACCAACACCATGACAATCGTCACCACCGTGCCGAACATGAACACGCGCAGTTGGCCAAACGCATCGGACGCCTTGCCAATCAAGGGCCCGAACACAATGGTGCACAAGCCGGTGATCAGATAGACCGTGGGCAGATGGTCCAGGCTGATCCCCAGGTTGTGCACGGTAAACGCGCTGCTGAAGGGCATGAGCATGAACCCGCCGGTGGTGACCAGCGCCGTGGTGGCAAATGCCAGCAGGTAGCGCGGCTCCACCAAGGTGTGAAACAAGTGCATCAACGGGCTGTGCTCTTGCGGCACTTTCAGGTGTTCAACCACGGGCCGCATACCCCAGGCGACAGCCACACCACCGAGCAGGCCCAGTGCAGCCATCGCCAGAAATGGCATGTGCCAACTCCATTGGTTGGACAGGTATAACCCAACGGGGATGCCCAGCACCTGGCTCGCGGCAAAGGCCGTCTGCACCACACCCATCACACGGCCACGCATCTGCGGCGCGAACAGGTCGGTTGCGATGGCCAGCACCACCGAGCCGATGACACCGCCAAACAAACCGGTGATGACACGGGCCATCAGCAAGGTCTCAAAGCTTTGCGCCAAGCCGCACCACAACGTGCCCAGCACAAAGCCGGCGTAGAAAAACAGCAGCAAGGTCTTGCGGTCATAACGGTCCGCAAAGCCCGCCGTCAGCAAGCCCGCCGCACCCGCGCTGAACGCATAGGCCGACACCACCAGCCCAAACTGGCTGGCGCTGATGCCCAGCGTTGGCATGATGACCGCGCCCAACGGCGCCATCAGCATGAAATCCAAAATGACAGCGAACTGCAGGAAGGCCAAAATGGCGACGACGGTTTTCTGGTAGCCCGAAAACTTCAAGGGCACGGCCTTGTCGCTTGAGGTGGAAGTCGCTGCAGTCATTTCTGTTCGCCCACAGCGCGACCCCAAGGACCGCGCCGATGAAACTGCTCGCGCTCCTCGGGCGTCATGGCTTGCCATTTGTTCCAGCGGTGGCGGCCGTGCCAACCGCCATGACCGCGAAAGCCACCAAAGAGGATGCGGCACAGCACCAACAAGCCCAGTGCGTGCAGGTAATCGATCTGCCGGGCATCACCAAACAAGGCGGGCGCCACGGCATTCCACAGCAGCATGACCGCCCCGCCCATCACGGCGATCGCCAGCAGGCCGAAAACAGGCCACGCCACATAGCGCCAAGCGCCGATTTTTGATCTCATGTTTCTTCTCCTTCATCAAACGTCATCAAGTTTCAAATTCGTCGTACACCGCTTGCAGGCGTGCCCGCAAAGCCAAGATCGCGTAACGCTTGCGGGCCAGCAAGGTGTTCACGGCCACGCCACTCTCCGCCGCGATTTCCTTGAAGCTGCGGCCCTCAATCTCGTGCGCCACAAAGACCTCGCGCTGGTTGTCGGGCAACTTGTCCAGGGCCATTTGCAAGGCGTTCAGCAAAACCGATCGGGCGAACTGCGCTTCCGGCCCCGCGTCTAGCGATGGCAACGCAAGATCGAGCCGATACGCCCCGCTGTCCTCGTCTTCATCGTCCCCGGCGGCATCATTCAAAGGCTGCTCGCGCTTCTTGCGAAAGCGGTCAATGATGCGATGACGCGCCACTTGGAAAAGCCACGCGCCAACCTGTTCAATCGGCTCGGGAAGCCGATAGGCCTCCACAAACTCATAGAACACGTCTTGCAAGATGTCTTCCGCATCCGTCGCATCGCGCACACGCTGCCGGATGAAATTGCCCAACCGCGAGCGCTCGCGCAACACCACATCGGCAATGGCGCGGTCTTGGTCAGTCATTCACGGGGGGCAACGAGGGCATCAGCGAATCCATACCTCTGATGACGTTTCAGAATCGGCAATATTGTGCGCCGCGCGTTTTTCTGCAGAAAATTTTCTCAACCCGTTTTTGGGGCCACTCACTGCGCGATCAGAGCCGCAATAAAAAAGCCGCGCAATCCGTAGAGGATTTGCGCGGCCAGCTACTGAATCCGTAGCAGTTTGGGCTTAACCCATCACTTGCGCTGCGGCGGCACGTCCGTGCAGCTGCCGTGGGCGATTTCAGCCGCCATGCCGATGCTTTCGCCCAGCGTGGGGTGTGGGTGGATGGTCTTGCCGATGTCCACCGCGTCCGCGCCCATTTCGATCGCCAGGGCGATTTCGCCGATTATGTCCCCCGCGTGGGTGCCGACCGCACTCCTAGTGATTTTTAGAAGAACTTGCAAAAATCCCCAAGAAACTAAAATCACTACAAAATTGAATTAATACAATTTCGTATCATTAAATTTAGGAAGCACTTTATGAAGCTTGGAGCCATCGCCACTGGGAATGATTTCTACGACCGTAAAACAGAATGCACCGATTTATGGGGCTACCTGGAAAACGATCACGTCGTTGCCAGTGGCCCGCGCAGACTAGGAAAATCGTCCATCGTAAACCGGCTACGCGAAGAGGCGGAAACCAAGGGCCTGCTTGCCAAGCATGTGGATGTCCAAGGCATCGAAGGTGCTAAAGCGTTCATTGACGAAATTTCAAATCACTTTCCAGATGCCTCCGTCAAGGGCTATCTCGGCTCTCTGACGGGCACCGCAAAACAATGGCTCTCAAGCGTCAAAAAAATTGAGTTAAAAGGATTAGGGGGCGTTGGCGGTGCACTCGAGCTACAAGCCAACGCCAAACAAACTTGGTACAAATCCGCCACCGACCTGCAAACGAGGCTGACAGCCGCACCCGTACTCATCTTTATTGACGAGTTTTCAGTCTTTCTTCAAAAGCTCTTCATCAGCGATCAAAAAGAAGCCGAGGCCTTGCTGGCTTGGCTGCGTGGCTGGAGAGTTACTCCCGGTATTGCATGCCGTTTTCTCTTTACTGGCTCCATTGGATTAAATGCTCTGCTGGAGAAATATGGCCTCAGTGCGCAGTTCAACGACTGCTATGAGTACCCGATTGGTCCCTTCAAACCCAAGGCAGCACGAGACATGATCTGCACTTTCGCACAACGCGAAAGCTGGTCCATCAGTCCAACAGAAGCGGAGTACCTCTGCGGACGGGTTGGCTGGCTGTCCCCGTTCTACCTGTGCCTGTTACTCGACGAGACATCTAAGGCTGCCCGCGACCGCTTGGATGAAACACTGCCACCGCCGCAAGGCAAGCTGAATCAAGAATTGACACGTGACGATATCGACAGCGCTTATGAGCGCCTACTGTCCGCACGGTCACGCTTCATTCATTGGGAGCAGCGCATACAACGAGATCTGGGAGGCCCGGATCTAGCTTTCGCCAACATCATGCTCACCGCCTTGGCGAAAACGGAGGTTGGCTTAACGCAGCGCCAATTGCACGCTCGGCTCGCCAAATTAGAGCAAGATCCAGATCAGCGTGCAGCACGCCAGCAAACCATTCTGAGCAAACTCCAAGAAGAGGGGTACATCAGTCCAGCGGACGCATCAGGGCGCGTCAAGTTTTTGTCGTTCTTGCTGCGAGATTATTGGAGCCGCAACCATGTCTGAAGCCCAACCAATCCCAGTCGAATCAAATTGGGCAAATCGGAATGGCATCGCGGCCACTGCGAAATACAACCCACATCTGTGGAGTCCCGACGAACTACGTACCATTTTCGTGGCTCGTCAACGGGAACTGGCAACGATCTTAGAAGTATTGCGAGCCTCCGCTCCCAATGTTGCCCCTCAGCACCTATTAATTACCGGACAGCGCGGCATGGGCAAGTCGACCCTGTTGCAGCGCGTAGCACTAGCGGTCGAAGATGACCCGGAATTACTCCAAACATGGCTACCTTTGCGTTTTCCAGAAGAGCAATATACCGTCAGTACTCCTGCTGAGCTATGGAGCAACGTCATCGGTGCGCTCGGAGATACGTTGGAACGCCATGAACAGCCAACAACAGAAGTCGACACTGAACTTGCCCGACTGATAAATTTGCCAAAAGAGCAGCGCGAAGAGGCCGCACTAGCCTGGATAAAGCAGTGGTGCGAAACCCGGAAGAAACGCCTTCTATTACTCATCGATAGTACCGACTTGTTGTTCGCCAATCTGGCCGGCAGTGAAGCAAACAAACGCGGCATAAAACAGGACGGAGGCGCCTCGGCCCTATGGCGTGTACGCAAGGCTCTGCTGCATTCGCCTCACATGCTTTGGCTAGGCGGTAGCTACCAACCATTGGAAGCAAACGGCCTATATAGCGATGCTTTTCTGGACTTTTTTCAGCTCATTGAGTTGCGCCCCCTCACCCTCCCTGAGATGCAAACCGCTATACAAACGATGGCACGCGTCTTTGGCGCAGGCCGTGGACTGAAAGGGGACGAAGCTGAAGCCGAGGTAACGCGTGTGTTGACCGCCCGTCCCGAACGGCTACGCGCCATGCGCCAGCTCACCGGCGGAAATCCCCGCACCACCGTCATGCTTTATGAGCTATTTGTCGCAGGTGGCCGCGACAACGTGCGTACAGATCTAGAGCGGCTGCTGGATGCAATGACCCCTCTGTACAAAGCCCGCTTGGAAGTGCTTGCTGACCAGCCACGCAAAGTCATCGCCCACGTCATGGAATACTGGGCTCCTGTTACCGCAAAAGTGCTGGCTCGTGCAGCAGCACTGCCTGTGAGCTCGGTCAGCGCACAACTCACACGATTGGAGCAGGAGGGATTAATTGAAAAAACCACTCTGAGCGGCACCAAAAGATTTGGTTATCAGTGCAGTGAGCGTTTTTTCAATATCTGGTACCTCATGCGCAATGCGCCACGCGGCGCACGCGCACGCGTGGGGTGGCTAGTGGAATTCATGCGTCTGTGGTACAGCAATGACGAGCTTCAGGGTTTGGCACGAGCCCGCAGGAAAAAACACAAAGATGGTCTTGATTGTGAGGGTCCAGAACTGGAGTATTCCCGTGCAATCGTCTACGCCATGCCACGAGACGCACAGGAAAGTCGCCAACTGGATTGGGCAATTTTCCAACAGGCTAGAAAAAGTGCCGTCGTCAATGAACTCTATGAGCTGGATGGAGAGGACGCCGACTACTCCACGCCCCACAACTACCTGGAGCGACTGGAGTCTTTGCGCAAAACATTAATGCAAACACCCCTTCCAGAACAAGACCGCCAATCTTGGGTGACGGAGGTTAGCGGCGCACTACACCTCACGCTGACGGAAAAGGAAAAATTGGCGACAGACAGCAAACACATGTCGCCAAACGCGATCAGTGACACACGGCTCGTTCTATCAAAAAAAAGAAGGTATCTGATTTCGGAGTACGACCAAGAAAGCGTTGAACGAGTAGAAGAAGCAGTGATTCACGGGCAATTTTTTGCAGATTGCCCTGATACGAAACTTGCATTTACGCAAATGAATGATTGCTTTGAGTCACATCCGCCAGCGTTCGTGCTTGCTTTGTCTCGCCTGATAAATGGAGGCAGCGATCCGGAAATAGAGTTGGCGTGCAGAAAGGCGATTGAGCTAGCGCCAAACAGTGCGCAGGCTTGGATCCATCTAGCCAACCTGCTCAGTGCACATTTAAATCGAAAGGGCGAAGCCGAAACAGCCTACCGAAAAGTCATTGAGTTAAATCCAAAGTGGGCAATGCCCTGGCGCCGCTTAAGCGTGCTATTGAGCACTGCGCCAGATCGCTTTGCGGATGCAGAGTTGGCCTGCCGTAACGCGATCAAACTAGACGCAAACCCAGTGGTGTCATGGAGCATTTTGGGGGCACTATTGCAATACAAGAGCACCCGCTATGACGAAGCTGAACAGGCCTATAGGAACGCCCTCGAACTCGATCCTGAGTCGCTACCCGCCTGGCTCGCTTTGGCTGATCTATTTAGCGAGCACCTAAACAAATACAAAGAAGCAGAGGAAGCCTATCGAAAGGCACTCGAACTTGCTCCGAATTTTGAGCGCTCATGGGGAGCCCTCGGAGATTTACTCGCGCACAAACTCAATCGCTACGAGGAAGCCGAAGCTGCCTACCGCAAAGCCGTCGAAATCGCCCCAAAATCAATAGCTCCGCTAGCTGCATTGGCATATTTACTTAGCGAAAGACTCCACCGCCCCGAAGAGGCCGAAACGGTTTACCGAAGAGTCATTGAACTAAATCCGGAACTAGCCATGTCATGGGACGCTTTGGGCGATCTGCTAAGCAAAAAACCGGGTGGGTTTGAGGAAGCAGAAGCGGCCTATCGCAAAGCCATCGAACTCGACACTAAGTGGGCGATGCCATGGAAAAGCTTGGGAAATCTTCTAAGCGACGAGCCTCAGCGTTATGAGGAGGCGGAAATAGCCTATCGCAAAGCGATTGCGCTAGCCTCTCCACAAGAGCAGCCATGGGATGAGTTAGGGGATTTACTGAGCAAATCACCTAGCCGCCACAAAGATGCCGAAGCGGCTTACCGTAAAGCGATAGCTTTTAATCCTAAATCTGCTTGGTCACAGATAAGTTTGGGCGACCTACTTAGCGGGAAATTTGGTCGCTTCGACGATGCGGAGGTTGCTTACCGCAAGGCCATCGAACTCGATCCTAAGTGGGTTTGGGCATGGATTGGCTTAGGCGAGCTTCTGCAGGATCGATTGCATCGCTATGATGAAGCAGAGGTCGCCTATCGAACTGCAATGGCATGCGACCAACTTAGCCCGCTACCGGTGGTGAACCTTGCACGATTATTAGCGCGGTTAAAGCGAAATGAAGAAGCAAATGTGCTGTTCAGGCAAACGCTCAAGCTAGACGGAGCACGCGATCACAATATTCGGCTGCAGGCCCATTGCTGGCTCGGCAACAACGACCTGGCGATGCAAGCGCTTGATGCTCTAGCAGCGCTCGTCAGCGAAGGCGACAAATCTGCGTTCTACGAACTCAAAGAACAATGCTTTGAATGCCATGCGATTGGCTTGTCCAAGCCTCTTCTTTTGTTAATGGAACGCAGCCGCTTCGCAGATTTCTTGCAGCCGTTCGCCTTGGCATTGCGAGTGGCAAGTGGCGATAAGGATGCGCTCTTGGATGCAGCAGTGGAAGTTAGGGGAATGGCCGAAGAGGTACTCGTACAGATCGACGGTGTGGGATAAAAATTCACCGCCCTGGGGCCTCTGCAGTAAGCTGAAACCCCATACTAAAAAGCCGCGCAACCCTCAGAGGATTTGCGCGGCCAGCTACTGAATCCGTAGCAGTTTGGGTTTAACCCATCACCTGCGTTGCGGCGGCACGTCGGTGCAGCTGCCGTGGGCAATTTCTGCCGCCATGCCGATGCTTTCGCCCAGCGTGGGGTGTGGGTGGATGGTCTTGCCGATGTCCACCGCGTCCGCACCCATTTCGATCGCCAGTGCAATTTCGCCGATCATGTCGCCAGCGTGCGTGCCAACCATGCCGCCGCCCAGGATCTTGCCGTGGCCATGCGCTTCTGGAGAATCATCAAACAGCAGCTTGGTGACACCTTCGTCGCGGCCATTGGCGATGGCGCGGCCAGATGCGTTCCAGGGGAACAGGCCCTTCTTGACCTTGATGCCTTGAGCCTTGGCCTGGTCTTCGGTAAGGCCCACCCAGGCGACTTCCGGGTCGGTGTAGGCCACGCTTGGAATGACGCGTGCGTTGAACGCCGCGGCTGCCAGTTCCTTGTTGCCTTGCAGTTCACCCGCAATCACTTCTGCGGCCACGTGGCCTTCGTGCACCGCCTTGTGCGCCAGCATGGGCTGGCCCACGATGTCGCCGATGGCGAAGATGTGCGGCACGTTGGTGCGCATCTGGATGTCCACGGGGATGAAACCACGGTCGGTCACGGCCACGCCAGCCTTTTCGGCGGCGAGCTTTTTGCCGTTCGGCGTGCGGCCCACGGCTTGCAGCACAAGGTCGTAGGTTTGTGGCTCGGGCACGGTCACGCCGTCTTCTGCGGGCGCAAACGTCACCTTGATGCCTTCAGGCGTGGCTTCGGCGCCCACCGTCTTAGTCTTGAGCATGATGTTGTCAAAACGTGGCGCATTCATTTTTTGCCAGATCTTGACGAGGTCGCGGTCGGCGCCCTGCATCAGGCCGTCCATCATTTCCACCACGTCCAGGCGGGCGCCCAGCGTGCTGTAAACGGTGCCCATTTCCAGGCCGATGATGCCGCCGCCCAGGATCAACATGCGCTTGGGCACTTGCGTGAGTTCAAGCGCGCCGGTGCTGTCGACCACGCGCGGGTCTTGCGGCATGAACGGCAGGCGCACAGCTTGTGAACCGGCGGCGATGATGGCCTTCTTGAACGCGATGGTCTGGGTTTTGCCCGACTTTTCTTGCCCCTTGGCGCCGGTAGTTTCTTCCACTTGCAGGTGGTTGGCGCCGACAAACTGGCCCGTGCCGCGCAGGATGGTGACCTTGCGCATCTTGGCCATGGCCGCCAGGCCGCCGGTCAACTTGCCGATGACCTTTTCTTTGTGCGTACGCAGCTTGTTGATGTCGACCGTAGGCGCACCAAAGTCCACGCCCAGCGCGGCCATGTGGCTCACTTCGTCCATCACGGCGGCCACGTGCAGCAGTGCCTTGGAAGGAATGCAGCCGACGTTCAAACACACACCTCCCAGGGTGGCGTAGCGTTCAACGATCACCACCTTCAAGCCGAGGTCGGCCGCGCGGAAGGCGGCGGAGTAGCCACCAGGGCCACCGCCGAGCACCAACACGTCGAACTCTTGGTCGGCCGTGCCGGCGAAGCTGGCGGCCGGTGGTGCGGCAACTGCAGCGGCAGCAGGCGCTGGGGCTGCAGCAGCCGGTGCGGCGGCAGCAGGAGCCGGTGCGGGCGCAGCGGGAGCACTGGCAGCGGCCTCACCTTCCACCAACAACACCAACGAGCCTTCTTTGACCTTGTCGCCAAGCGCAACCTTCAGCTCTTTGACCACGCCGCCTTGCGACGCCGGGATTTCCATCGAGGCCTTGTCGCTTTCGACGGTGATGAGCGACTGCTCGGGCTTGATGGTGTCGCCGACCTTGACCAGCAATTCGATCACCGTGACTTCGGCGAAATCGCCAATGTCTGGAACCTTGATTTCTACGACTGCCATTTCTTTATCTCCACAAGTTTTGCCTACGCCGCTTGAACCAGCGTGGGCCTATTTGTCTGTTTGCTGAGCCTATGCCTTGAGCTTCAACGTAAACACATCCACAGGGCCAGCCGAGTTCTTGTCGAACTCGCACGCCGCCTGCACGCCCTGCACCGCCAACTCGCGCGCGGTTTTAGCCGAGGCCCAGCCCGCGTGCATGGCGCCGAGCGCAAAGCTACGGCCCGAACCAATGCCCCAGAACTCCTTGAACTCGAACACTTCGCGGTAGCTGTACAGGCCGTAAATGCCGGTGGCATTGGCCACCACCACCGAGAACTGGCTCGACTCGTAAGGGTCGTTGTCGTCTTCTTTCGTCTGCAAGAAAAACGACTCCTTGAGCAACGGGTGCAGCTTGACGAAGGTATCGAACACCTCGTCTTTGCTGCCCATGCGCAACTGATCTTTGGGCAAGGCCACCATGGCTTTGCGCAGCACCGGAAAGTGCGCCACCGTGCCGGCCATGCCCACGTAGCTGATGCCGGCCGGCGTGTCGACCTTGAAGATCTTGCTGTTGTCTTCAAAACGGTGACCCAGGCGGGTCTCGCCAAAGGTCACCAGCGTGTCGGCGGCTATCGCCACCTGACCGCCTTTTTTAACGACAACGACGGTCGTCATGAACGATCAGCCTTTCCGCGCGCAGCGCTGCATTCACGCGGAACACCGCAGAACTGGCTTTGCCAGGCTGCTGGTGTTGCCCCCTGCAAGGGGGTGGCAGTAGCGACACGCAGTGCGCGAAGGCTGGGGGTGTTCATTACAACAAGACTCTGCGGAAGTCAGCCAGGACTTGGCCCAGGTACGCGTTGAAACGCGCGGCGGAGGCGCCGTCGATCACGCGGTGGTCGTAAGAAAGCGACAGCGGCAGCGTCAGGCGCGGCACAAACTGCTTGCCGTCCCACACCGGCTTCATCGCGCTCTTCGACAAGCCCAGGATGGCGACTTCAGGCGCGTTGATGATCGGCGTGAAGTGGGTGCCACCGATGCCGCCCAGCGAGCTGATGGAGAAGCAGCCGCCGGTCATGTCGGCCGCGCCGAGCTTGCCGTCGCGCGCCTTCTTGGCCAGTTCGCCCATCTCTTGGCTGATCTGCAGTACGCCCTTCTTGTCGGCGTCGCGCAGCACGGGCACTACGAGGCCGTTTGGCGTGTCGGCCGCAAAACCGATGTGGTAGTACTGTTTGTAGACCAGTTGGTCGCCGTCGAGGCTGGTGTTGAACTCGGGGAACTTCTTCAGTGCCGAGACCACGGCCTTGATGACAAAAGCCAGCATGGTGACCTTGACGCCAGACTTCTCGTTCTCTTTGTTGGTCGAGACGCGGAAGGCTTCGAGTTCGGTGATGTCGGCATCGTCGTTGTTGGTGACGTGCGGGATCATCACCCAGTTGCGGTGCAAGTTGGCGCCGCTGATCTTCTTGATGCGCGACAGGTCCTTGCGTTCCACCGTGCCGAACTTGGTGAAGTCGACCTTGGGCCATGGGATCAGGCCCAGTGCTGCGCCGTCGCCACCGCCGCCAGCGGGTGCCTTGGCCGCCTGGGCCTTGGTTTGCGCAGCACCGGCCATGACGGCCTTGGTGAACGACTGCACGTCGCCCTCAAGGATGCGGCCCTTGGGGCCGGAACCCTTGACTTCTTCGAGCGGCACACCGAGTTCGCGGGCGAACTTGCGTACCGATGGCGATGCGTGGGGCAACGCACCCGTGGGGGCCACAGTGGGATTGTGTGCGGGCACAGCAACCGCAGCGGGCGCCGCGACTGCAGCAGCGGCGGCAGGTGCTGCAGCAGGCGCAGCTGCGGGGGCGGCAGCCGTGGGTGCAGCGGCTGGAGCTGGAGCAGCGGCCGAAGCCACACCTTCCAGAATTGCCAGCAGGTCACCGATGTTTACGGTGTCACCGAGCTTGACCTTCAATTCTTTCAGCGTGCCGGCAGCGGACGATGGAATTTCCATCGAGGCTTTATCACTTTCCACGGTGATCAGCGATTGCTCGACCTTGATGGCGTCGCCGGGCTTGACCATGACTTCGATGACGGTCACGTCCTTGAAGTCGCCAATGTCGGGTACGCGCACTTCAACCGGGCCTGCAGCAGCGGCTGGCGCAGCAGCGGGTGCCGGCGCCGCGACAGGCGCCGGAGCTGCCGCTGCGGCAGCCGGGGCTGCAGCAGGAGCAGCAGCACCGCCCTCACCTTCGAGCGAAATCACGATAGAGCCTTGCTTGACCTTGTCGCCCAGCTTGACCTTGAGTTCCTTGACCACACCCGCGTGGCTGCTCGGAATTTCCATGGAGGCCTTGTCGCTCTCCACGGTGATGAGCGATTGCTCAGCCTTGACGGTATCGCCGGGTTTGACCAGCAGCTCGATAACCGTTACTTCGTCGAAGTCCCCAATGTCGGGAACTTGAATCTCAATCAATGCCATGTGTTGTCTCCAAAAACGGTGCTGAACCGCCCCGACCAGGGCCGGGGCGGCTCAAGAGGCAGCTTTTATAGGGCGTGCATCAAGCGTAGAGCGGGTTGATCTTGTCGGCATTGATGCCGTACTTGGTGATGGCCTCTGCCACCTTGGCCACCGGCACCGTGCCGTCTTCAGCCAAAGCCTTCAGCGTGGCCACCACGATGTAGTGGCGGTTGACTTCGAAGTGCTCGCGCAGCTTGCTGCGGAAGTCGCTGCGGCCAAAACCGTCGGTGCCCAGCACCTTGTAAGTGCGGCCCTTGGGGATGAACGGGCGAATCTGTTCGGCGTAAGCCTTCATGTAGTCGGTGGAGGCAACCACGGGGCCTTCGAACTTGGCCAACTGGTCTTCCACGAACGAGGTGCGTGGGGTTTCCAGCGGGTGCAGCAGGTTGAAGCGTTCGGCTTCCTGGCCGTCGCGGGTTAGTTCATTGAAGCTTGGGCAGCTCCAGACGTTGGCCGCAATGCCCCACTCTTTTTCCAGCAGTTCTTGCGCAGCAATCGATTCGCGCAGGATGGTGCCCGAACCCAGCAGTTGCACGGTGCCTTTACCGTTGGCAGCGGGCTTGCACAGGTACATGCCCTTGATGATCTGCTCTTCGGTGCCGGGCGTCAGGCCAGGCATGGCGTAGTTTTCGTTCAGCAGCGTCAGGTAGTAGAAGACGTTGTCTTGCTTCTCCACCATGCGCTTCAAACCGTGGTGCAGGATCACGCCGACTTCGTGGGCGAAGGTCGGGTCGTAGCTCACGCAGTTCGGAATGGTGTTGGCCAGGATGTGGCTGTGGCCGTCTTCGTGCTGCAGGCCTTCGCCGTTCAGCGTGGTACGGCCCGAAGTGCCGCCCAACAAGAAGCCGCGCGCTTGCATGTCGCCCGCCGCCCAGGCCAGGTCGCCAATGCGCTGGAAGCCGAACATCGAGTAGTACACGTAGAACGGCACCATGATGCGGTTGCTGGTGCTGTAGCTGGTGGCTGCGGCAATCCAGCTCGACATGCCGCCGGCTTCGTTGATGCCTTCCTGCAGAATCTGCCCGGCCTTGTCTTCCTTGTAGTACATGACCTGGTCTTTGTCGACCGGGGTGTACTGCTGGCCTGCGGGGTTGTAGATGCCCACTTGGCGGAACAGCCCTTCCATACCGAAGGTACGGGCTTCGTCCACCAGAATCGGCACGATGCGTGGGCCCAGGGCCTGGTCGCGCAGCAGTTGCGTCAGGAAGCGCACATAGGCCTGGGTGGTGGAAATCTCACGGCCTTCGGGCGTGGGGTCCATCACCGACTTGAACACTTCGAGCGAGGGCACGGTGAAGCTCTCGTCGGCCTTGACGCGGCGGTGTGGCAGGTAGCCGCCCAAGGCCTTGCGGCGCTCGTGCAGGTACTTCATTTCAGGCGTGTCGTCGGCCGGCTTGTAGAACGGAATGTCGGCGATCTGGCTGTCTGGAATCGGGATGTTGAAACGATCGCGGAAGGCCTTGATGTCTTCGTCCGCCAGCTTTTTGGTCTGGTGCACGTTGTTCTTGCCTTCGCCGATCTTGCCCATGCCAAAACCCTTGACGGTCTTGATCAGCAGCACGGTCGGCTGGTCTTTGTGCTTCACGGCGGCGTCAAACGCGGCGTAGACCTTTTGTGGGTCGTGGCCGCCACGGCGCAGGGCCCAGATGTCGGCATCGCTCATCTTGGCGACCATTTCAGCGGTGCGTGGATCGCGGCCGAAGAAGTGCTTGCGCACGTAAGCGCCGTCATTGGCCTTGAAGGACTGGTAATCGCCATCCAGCGTGTCCATCATCAGCTTCTTCAGGGCGCCGTCTTTGTCGCGGGCCAACAGTGGATCCCAGTCGCTACCCCAGATCAGCTTGATGACGTTCCAGCCAGCACCGCGGAACTCGCCTTCGAGTTCCTGGATGATCTTGCCGTTGCCGCGCACCGGGCCGTCCAGGCGCTGCAGGTTGCAGTTGATGACGAACACCAGGTTGTCGAGTTTTTCGCGTGCGGCCAGGCCGATGGCGCCCAGCGATTCGACTTCGTCCATTTCGCCGTCGCCGCAGAACACCCAGACCTTGCGGTTTTCGGTGTTGGCAATGCCACGGGCGTGCAGGTACTTCAGGAAGCGGGCTTGGTAAATGGCCATCAGTGGGCCCAGACCCATCGACACCGTGGGGAACTGCCAGAACTCGGGCATCAGCTTGGGATGCGGGTAGCTGGAGAGGCCCTTGCCGTCCACTTCCTGGCGGAAGTTCAGCAGTTGTTCTTCGGTCAGGCGGCCTTCCAGGTAGGCGCGGGCGTAAACGCCGGGCGACACGTGGCCTTGGATGTAGAGGCAGTCGCCACCGTGGTTTTCACTCTCGGCATGCCAGAAGTGGTTGAAGCCGGCGCCAAACATGTTGGCCAGCGAGGCGAACGAGCCGATGTGGCCGCCCAGATCGCCACCGTCCACGGGGTGGTGGCGGTTGGCCTTGACCACCATGGCCATGGCGTTCCAGCGCATGTAGGCGCGCAGGCGTTCTTCAATTTCGAGGTTGCCGGGGCAACGCTCTTCGTTGTTGGTCTCGATGGTGTTCACATAGCCAGTGGTGGCAGAGAACGGCAGATCGATGCTGCTTTGACGCGCGTGTTCAAGCAATTCTTCAAGCAGGGCATGGGCCCGTTCAGGCCCTTCAGCCGCGATAACGGCCGACAACGCGTCCATCCATTCACGGGTTTCCTGGTTGTCGACGTCGTTGGCGGCAGAGCCACGTACGTTTTCGGGTATGGCGGACATGCTGTCTCCTCTTGGGTATGTGCACTATTTTGAACGGGATGGCCGTGATTTTGACCGGCGCGTGGAGTTTCTCACATTTGTTTTCTCGTTTCAATATATGAGGAATGATTTCATAATGTAATATTCACTGGAAAAACCCAATCATCAAATGCACTTGGCCGGATTTCAAGCAGGTCGAGCCCGCCTACACTCGCTCTCATATGTATTCGCGACCGACGCCCTTGAACCCCGGCACACCCAAGCGCACCAATTGGTGGAAGCGCTGGTGGAGCCGACAAACGCCGCACCGGCAAGACCGCTACGCCATGCTGGCGCCGCTGATTGCCGTGCTGCTGTTTTTTGCGGCCATTGGTTCGTCGTTCATGTATTTGCGCCTGCAGGAACTCGACCGCGAGCAGGAAGCGGTGAAGCGCGACGTCGAATACACCCAGCAACAAATCCGCCTGCGCCTGCTGGAGCGACAAGAACAATTGATGCGCATCGGGCGCGACATTTCGAACGAGGAAGTCGACGCGCAGGAGTTCACCAGCCGCGCAGAATCATTGATCGCCCAGCACCCTGAAGTACAAACCGTGAGCTGGATTGACGAGCGCCGGCGCATCATCGCCGCCTATTCCTCCCCCAGCCTGCCCACCGCCCAGGAGCGCAAGGTCGACCAGGTACTGCGCCCCGGTGGCGACACCGAAAGCACCTTCAGCCTGGCGCGCGACCTGCAGCAACCGGTGTATGCCCAGCCCTCTGACGTGGAGGGCCCGGCCATGCTGCAACTGCACATTCCGCTGAACGACCGCGGCCGCTTCTCGGGCATGCTGCTGGCCGAGTACTCCAACGAAGGCTTGCTGCGTTTTGGCGTGCCCGCCGAAGTGCAGGCCAAATACGCGGTGTCGCTGCTGGGTGCCTCCGGGCAAACCTTGGCCGGCACCAGCCTCCCCGCCCGGCCCAATGGCAGCCGCTATCTGCCGTGGTCGGCACAAACCGAGGCCTACCAAGTGCCGGTCTCACCCGTCGGCAACGGTTTGGTTTTACGCGCGCAGGCGTACCGCACTTCGCAGGGCGTGATCGGCAGCGGGCTGTTCTGGCTGGTGGGCGCACTGAGCGTGTTGACAGCCTGGATGCTCATCGGCAACTGGCGCCACACACGCCGCCGCCTGCAAGCCCAACAAGCTTTGATGGCCGAAACCAACTTCCGCCGCGCCATGGAAAACTCCATGGCCACCGGCATGCGTGCACTCGACCTGCAAGGCCGCATCACCTACGTGAACGCCGCCTTCTGCCAGATGACCGGCTGGAGCGACTTCGAACTGGTGGGCCGCACCGCGCCCTTCCCCTACTGGCCCGAAGAAGACGTGGACTACCTGGCCGCACGACTGGAAGACGAGCTGAACGGCCGCTCCACCCCTGGCGGCTTTCAAGTGCGCGTGAAACGGCGCGACGGCACCATCTTTGATGCCCGCCTGTATGTGTCACCGCTGATCGACGCCGTGGGCAAACAAACCGGCTGGATGACGTCGATGACCGACATCACCGAGCCCAACCGCATTCGTGCGCAGTTGTCGGCCTCGTACGAGCGTTTCACTACAGTGCTGGAGGCGCTGGACGCCTCGGTCTCTGTGGCGCCACTCAACAGCCACGAACTGCTGTTTGCCAACAAACTTTATCGCCTGTGGTTTGGCGTGCAGACCGAAGGCCACGAACAATTGCTGGCGCAAGCCGGCGTGGCCACGTCCAGCAACGACGAAAGCACCGACGAGGTCGACTCGTTCGCCGGCCTGCCGACCGACAGCCTGACCAACACCGAGAGCGAAAGCTCCGAAATCTTTTCGCCCGGTCTGGGCAAGTGGCTGGAAGTACGCTCGCGCTACCTCACCTGGGTGGACGGTCGCCTGGTGCAAATGGTGATTGCCACCGACATCACGCCACGCCGCCGCGCCGAAGAACAGTACACGCTACAAACCGAGCGCGCACAAACCTCCAGCCGCCTGATCACCATGGGTGAAATGGCCTCCAGCGTGGCGCACGAGCTCAACCAGCCGCTGGCCGCCATCTCCAACTATTGCAGCGGCATGAGCTCGCGCATCAAGGGCCAAGGCATCAGCCAGGAAGACCTGCTGGCCGCACTCGACAAAACCGCACGCCAGGCCCAGCGCGCGGGGCAGATCATCCAGCGCATCCAGTCGTTTGTGAAACGCAGCGAACCCAACCGAACGCTGTCGATCATCGAAGACATCGTCGACGAATCCATCGAGCTGGCCGGCATCGAACTGCGCCGCCGCAACGTGCGCCTGAGCCACTACCTCGCCGCGCGCCTCCCCAAGCTGATGGTCGACCCTATCCTGATCGAGCAGGTGTTGGTGAACTTGCTGCGCAACGCAGCAGAAGCCATCGACTCGGCACAGCGTCCTGCCGCGCAGCGCAATATTGAACTGCGCGTGTTGCCCAAGACCGACCAGGATCAGCAAGGCGTGGAGTTTGCCGTGACCGATACCGGCGCCGGCCTGGCCCCGGAAATCCGCGACAGACTGTTCGAAGCCTTCTTCACCACCAAGGCTTCGGGCATGGGCATGGGCCTCAATTTGTGCCGCAGCATTATCGAATCACACGCCGGAAGAATGCAGGCACAGAACCTCTACAATGGTTCGGAGGTAACAGGGTGCCGTTTCTCATTCTGGATCCCTCTGGCTAAACCTAGTGTTCCGACAATTCCGACTGTTCCTGCTGTAGCGCTTGACGCTCCAGCCTCTCCCACCATGACTCCGGAGTGACTGCATGAGTTTGATTCCGAAAAAAGGCACTGTGTATGTGGTCGATGACGACGAAGCCGTCCGCGACTCTTTGCAGTGGCTGCTCGAAGGCAAGGACTACCGCGTCCGCTGCTTCGATTCCGCAGAATCGTTTTTAAGCCGCTACGACTCCCGAGAGGTAGCCTGTCTCATCGTTGACATCCGCATGGGCGGCATGACCGGCCTGGAATTGCAAGACCGCCTGATGGAACGTCGCTCGCCGCTGCCCATCGTGTTCATCACCGGCCATGGCGACGTGCCCATGGCGGTCGACACCATGAAGAAGGGCGCCATGGACTTTATCCAGAAGCCTTTTAAAGAAGACGAGTTGGTCAGCCTGGTCGAGCGCATGCTTGAGCACGCCAAGGTCAACTTCACCGACCACCAGCAAGCCGCCAGCCGCGACGCCTTGTTGTCCAAGCTCACCTCGCGTGAAAGCCAAGTGCTGGAGCGCATCGTCGCCGGCCGCTTGAACAAGCAAATTGCCGACGACCTGGGCATCAGCATCAAGACCGTGGAAGCGCACCGCGCCAACATCATGGAAAAGCTCAACGCCAACACCGTGGCCGACCTGCTGAAGATTGCTCTGGGGCAACAGAACCCCAAGTAACGCTACCTAACACCACTACTATCTTAGTAGCACCCTACGCCCGCTCACCTTACGTTCGCGGGCGTTTTTACTTAAATTTTGAACCATGACCGCAGCACTTATTGACGGCAACGCCCTCGCCCAAACCATCCGTACCGACGTCGCCGGCCGCACCCAGGCGCTCAAAGCCCGTGGCATCACGCCGCGCCTGGCGATTGTGCTGGTGGGCGAAGATCCGGCCAGCCAGGTCTATGTGAAGCACAAGGTCAACGACAGCCAGCAGACCGGTTTGGAGGCCACGCTGGAGCGCTTTCCCGCCGACCTGACAGAAGCCGCCCTGCTGGCCCACATCGACAAGCTGAACAACGACCCCGCCGTGCACGGCATTCTGGTGCAACTGCCACTGCCCAAACACATGGATGCGCACAAGGTCATTGAGCGCATCGCCCCCGCAAAAGACGTGGACGGCTTCCACGTCGCCAGCGCCGGCGCCTTGATGGTCGGCCAACCGGGCTTCTGGCCCTGCACGCCGTTTGGCTGCATGAAGATGATCGAGTCGATTGGCTACAACCTGCGCGGCAAACACGCGGTGGTCATCGGCCGCAGCAACATCGTCGGCAAACCCATGGCGCTGATGCTGCTGCAGCAAAACGCCACCGTCACCATCTGCCACAGCGCCACACCAGACTTGAAGGCCATGACACTGCAGGCCGACGTGATCGTCGCCGCCGTGGGCAAGCAAAACGTCTTGACGGCTGACATGGTCAAACCCGGTGCCGTCGTCATCGACGTGGGCATGAACCGCAATGCCGAAGGCAAGCTCTGCGGCGACGTCGACTTCGACGGCGTCAAGGAAGTCGCTGGCTGGATCACGCCGGTCCCTGGCGGCGTGGGCCCAATGACGCGCGCCATGTTGTTGGTCAACACCCTCACCGCCGCAGAAAACGCCTCCAAAGGCGTCTGAAGAGAACCCCTGCAAGCCGGAACTAAACCCTTTTGCAGGACTCCTGTTCTAAGCACTTGAAGCCACCCCAAACCGTCGCCACTTTGAGACTATGAACAATCCACTCCTCGACTTCTCCGACCTGCCGCTGTTTGACCGGATCCTGCCCGAGCATGTGGCGCCTGCCATCGAAGTGCTGCTGGCCAAAGCCGACAAAGCTTTGGAGACCGTGACCGCGCCAGACTTCCCCGCCGACTGGAACGCCATGTCCGCCAGCCTGGATGTGGCCACCGAGGAACTGGGCCGCGCCTGGGGCGCCGTCAGCCACTTGAACAGCGTGGCCGACAGCCCCGAGCTGCGTGCGGCCTACAACGCCGCCCTGCCCATCGTCACCGAATTCTGGACACGCCTGGGCGCCGACGAGCGCCTGTACGCCAAGTACAAGGCCATGGACCGGGCCAAGCTCAACCCCGAGCAAGCCCAAGCGCACCGCAACGCCGTGCGCAACTTTGTGCTCAGCGGCGCCGAACTCACGGGTGCGGCCAAGGAGCGCTTTGCCGCCATCCAGGAACGCGCGGCCGAGTTGAGCCAGAAGTTCAGCGAAAACGCCTTGGACGCAACCGACGCCTACGCCTACTACGCCAGCGCCGATGAAGTCAAAGGTGTGCCAGACGACGTGCTCGAAGCCGCCGCTGCTGCCGCCAAGACCGATGGCAAAGAAGGCTACAAGATCACGCTGAAGCTGCCCTGCTACCTGCCGGTGATGCAGTTCGCCCACAGCAGCGCCCTGCGCGAAAAGCTCTACCGCGCTTACGCCACGCGTGCTTCCGACCAAGCCCCGGCCGATGCGCTGAAGTTTGACAACACTGCGCTCATCCGCGAAATCCTGGCGCTGCGCCATGAAGAAGCGCAATTGCTGGGCTACAAGAACTTCGGTGAAGTGTCGGTGGTGCCGAAGATGGCCAAGTCGCCCGATGAAGTGATCCACTTCCTGCGTGACCTCGGCTCACGCGCCCGCCCCTACGCCCTTAAAGACGCAGCCGACCTGCGCGAGTTCGCCGCACAAAACCTGAGCTTGGCCGACCCACAACCCTGGGACTGGGCCTACATCGGCGAAAAGCTCAAGGAAGCGCGCTATTCGTTCAGCGAGCAAGAAGTCAAACAGTACTTCACCGCGCCCAAGGTGCTGGCCGGTCTGTTCAAGATCATCGAAACGCTGTTTGAAGTGTCGATCCGCCGCGACAGCGCGCCGGTGTGGCACCCATCGGTCGAGTTCTACCGTATTGAGCGCCCCAGCACGCAAGGTGACGGCAAGCCCCAGTTGGTAGGCCAGTTCTACCTCGACCCCTCTGCCCGCACCGGCAAACGCGGTGGTGCCTGGATGGATGACGTGCGCGCCCGCTGGCTGCGCCCCGACACCCACACGCTGCAAACGCCCGTGGCGCAACTGGTCTGCAACTTCGCCGAAGGCGTGGGCGGCCAGCCGCCCCTGCTGACGCACGACGACGTGACCACGCTGTTCCACGAGTTTGGCCACGGCCTGCACCACATGCTGACCCAGGTGAACGAACGCGATGTCTCCGGCATCAGCGGCGTAGAGTGGGATGCGGTGGAGCTGCCCAGCCAGTTCATGGAAAACTTCTGCTGGGAATGGGATGTGCTCAAACACATGACTTCCCACGTGCAGACCGGCGCTGCCTTGCCACGCGAGCTGTTCGACAAGATGACCGCCGCGAAAAACTTCCAAAGCGGCCTGCAAACGCTGCGCCAGATCGAGTTCTCGCTGTTCGACATGCTGTTGCACACCGAACAAGCCCCCGACCAGGACTTCATGCCGCTGCTGCGCAAGGTGCGTGCAGAAGTGGCCGTGTTGCCGGTGCCTGAGTTCAACCGTAGCGCCAACACCTTCAGCCACATCTTCGCCGGGGGTTACGCCGCCGGTTACTACAGCTACAAGTGGGCTGAAGTGCTAAGCGCCGATGCCTACGCTGCGTTTGAAGAAACGGCGGGTGCCGACGGGTTGCCAAACATCGAAACCGGCCGAAAATACCGCCAGGCCATTCTGGAAGCTGGCGGCAGCCGCCCAGCCATGGAGTCGTTCAAGGCATTCCGCGGGCGCGAGCCGTCGCTGGATGCCCTGCTGCGCCACCAAGGCATGGCCTGATTTTTTGAACGTCGGTTTTTGCTCAATCTTTGGAGTTGTTGATGCCTTTGCCCCCGAAGCTATTACCCCTGCTGGCCACCACGGCGTTGTTGCTGGCAGGCCATAGCGCCATGGCCCAGGCGGTCTACCGCATCGTCGGACCGGACGGCAAGGTGACGTTCTCCGATCGTCCCCCACCGCCCAGTTCGCCGGCCAAAGCCAGTGTGGACGCCCGCGCCGAGGCTGCGGCTAACACCGCAGGCACCGGAAATGTGTTGCCTTACGCGCTGCAGCAAGTGGCGCGGCAATACCCGGTCACGCTGTACACCAGCAAAGACTGCGCGCCCTGCAACAGCGCACGCAATCTGCTGAACAGCCGGGGCGTGCCGTACAGTGAGCGCACCGTCAACACCAATGAAGACAACGACGCGCTGCAACGCATCAGCAGCGACAACGCCCTGCCTTTTGGCACTATCGGTGGCCAACAGCTCAAGGGGTTCTCGGATGTGGAGTGGACGCAGTACCTCGACGCAGCCGGTTACCCCAAGACCTCGCAGTTGCCAACCAACTACCGCCGCCCCGCCGCCACGCCACTGGTCGCCGTGAAGGCACCGGAGCAGGCCACGCCGGGCGCCGCGCCCCAAGCCAACACGCCGCAAGCACCACCGCAAGATCCGCAGCCGCGCAATGCGCCTTCACCCAGCAACCCGACGGGCATTCAGTTCTAGAAAACGCCTAACCCAAAGCAAAACGCCCGACATGATCGGGCGTTTTTATTGCTGCACTGTGTGGCTTAGAACGTCAGCGTCTTCACACCTTCCGCCGTGCCCAACAGGCAAACGTGCGCCTTCTGGTGCGCAAACACGCCAACCGTCACGACGCCAGGCCATTGGCTCACGTCGGTTTCAAAGGCCAGTGGGTCGGCAATCGACAGGCCGGTCACGTCCACGATGTGCTGGCCGTTATCGGTCACCAAGGGTTGACCATTCTTCTGACGCACTGCAGCCTGGCCGCCCATGGCAGCAAAGCGGCGAATGACGTGGGCCGTGGCCATGGGAATCACTTCCACAGGCAGCGGAAACTGGCCCAGCGTCTGCACCAGCTTGGAAGCATCGGCAATACACACAAACTTGCGCGACTGCGCGGCCACAATCTTCTCGCGCGTGAGCGCGGCGCCACCACCCTTGACCATATGGCCCTGGTGGTCGATCTCGTCTGCGCCGTCGATGTAGACCGACAGTTCTTCCACTTCAGAGGCTTCGAGCACCTTGATGCCCAAGGCTTGCAGGCGCTCGGTAGAGGCGACCGAGCTGGACACCGCCCCCTTGATCTGGTCTTTGATGGTGGCCAGTGCGTCGATGAACTTGTTGACGGTGGAGCCGGTGCCCACACCAACGATTTCGCCGGGCACGACGTACTGCAGGGCAGCCTCGCCGACGAGTGTTTTCAGGGCGTCTTGCGACAATGCGGGAGCGGGTGAGTTCATCTGGGAGAATCCGGGTTGCTATAAGTTACAGCCAGAATTATCCAATGTCTCTGATCCCTTACGGGCTAGCCCGTCCTTTCCTGTTCGGCATGGATGCCGAAGCCGCGCATGAGTTGACCCTTGGCAGCCTCGCCATGGCCCAGGGCACACCCCTGCAATGGGCCTATTGCCAGACCCGCGTGGACGACCCCATCACCCTGGCCGGCCTGCCATTTCCCAACCGCGTGGGCTTGGCCGCCGGGCTAGACAAGAACGCGCGCTGCATCGACGCCTTTGCCACCATGGGCTTCGGTTTTGCAGAAGTGGGCACGGTCACGCCCAAGGGCCAGCCGGGCAACCCAAAACCGCGCATCTTCCGCCTGCCCGCGCGCCAGGCGCTGATCAACCGCCTGGGCTTCAACAACGAAGGGCTGGACGCGTTCATCGCCAACGTGCGCAAAGCCAAGTTCCGCCAGCAGCACCCGGGCAAGCCGATGCTGCTCGGCCTGAACATCGGCAAGAACGCCGCCACGCCGATTGAGCAAGCGACCGACGACTACTTGATCGGCCTGGCCGGCGTGTACCCGCACGCCGACTACGTGACGGTCAACATCTCCAGCCCCAACACCAAGAACCTGCGCGCGCTGCAAAGCGACGAGGCGCTGGACGGCCTGTTGTCCGCCGTGGCCGCACGCCGCGAGACACTGGCTGTCGAACACGGCAAACGTGTGCCGATCTTCGTGAAGATCGCGCCCGATTTGACCGAAGAACAAGTGCAAGTGATCGCCGCCACGCTGCAGCGCCATGGCATGGACGGCGTGGTTGCCACCAACACCACGCTGAGCCGCGACGCCGTGGCCGGCCTGCCCCACGCGGAAGAAGCTGGCGGGCTGAGCGGCGCGCCGGTGCTGGAAGCCAGTAACCGCGTGATCCGCCAGTTGCGCACGGCCCTTGGCAAAGACTTCCCCATCATCGGCGTGGGCGGTGTGCTGTCCGCGCAAGACGCGCAAAGCAAGATCGATGCGGGTGCCGACGTGGTGCAGATCTACACCGGGCTGATTTACCGCGGCCCGGCGCTGGTGCAGCAAGCGGCCGAGACGCTGCGAAAAAACCGCAAGTAGAAAACCCTCAGCTTGGGGACGAAGAGGTCACCTAGGCCCTTGCCCTGGTCACCTCTTCAAAAACTCAAGCCCTGACGCGATCCAGCAGGGCACGCCCGCTGTCGGTGGTGTTGTAGACCACTGCCACGTCCACCACCGGCCCGCCCTCTTCACCGGGGAACGATGGCAGTATCTTGGCGTCCACATAACCGCCGTCCACCAGCTTGGCTACGTAGTCGATCATGACTGGGCAAGACTCGGTGACCGGCACGCCAGCACTCTCGATCGAACCATCGAGTTGTTTGAGATAGCTCAGCAAAACGGCTTCCATAGGATTCTCCCTAGAGTGGTGTTCAGTGAGATGAACGGTGAAACGGATTGGGGCGGGACTGCTGGATACGTGCTTCAACGCAATGCAGCGGGCTGTGGCTTGGTGCTGTAGCCATCCAGATCCAGCACGGCGTATTTGGTGAGCAAGCCCACTTCAGGGTCGTCACCTTGGTAATACACCACAGAGTATTCGGGCAAGGCCTTGGTCGGGCCAAACTTTTCGATGCAACTGGCGCGCAGGGTCTTCAGGCCCTTGTCGGCATGAAAGGCTTCCAGCGCGGCGATTTCAGCGGGTGAAGCGCCGCCCATGCGCCAGGATTGCTCCAGCACACCGGAACAACGCTGACCCACGGCGTTGACCCCGAGGGCCACGTCGTAATTGGTGCGCGAGGCAAAAAAACCGGAGAAACAGGCTTTGACGGCCACGTCGTACACCAGCGCATGCTCCACAGCGGTACGGATCGCACCAAAGGGCAGCGTGGCCAGCAAGGCATCGAAGCCGCCGCGCACCGCCATCAAATCCGAGCCGCCGTACACCATGGCACCTTGGTTGTCGGGCGTGAGCAACTGCCGGCCAAAGTAGCTGACCACCATGCCGGCCACACACACCTGGCCCACGCTCAGGGTTTCAACCTCCGACAGATCGTGTTCCAGCACCACGCCATGCTCGCGCAAAGCGTCGTTGTCCATGACCGCCAAAACCGCATTAAAAGCGGTGCGGTCGTGCACCACGGTTTGGCCGCGTCCGCCCGTCGCGGCGACGGGTTTGATGCGCAGCGCGCCGAGGGGCAGCAAGCGCTCCGCCGCCAAGGCCGCATCTTCGCGCGAATAAGCGGTGTAGCCCGGCAGCACGGCCTTGGCCACCATGGGGTAGAAGTCGGGGTTCCAGCCTGCGGGCGCTACCGCGTCTGGCGAATACAGGGGGTGGCTGATGGCCTTGGTCGCCACAAAGGCTTCGGGCACCACACCGCCAAAAAAATCATCCGTGCTGCGCACACCCAAACGCTCGGCAGCGTCCACCCCCACCAGGGTTTCGCAGGGGATCAAATAAGTTTGCGTGGGCCAGGCGGCTTGGGGCAACTCTTCGGCAAGGCGAAAGCCCTTGAGGCGCGCGATACGCCGGGCAATCTCTCGCCTGGTGGCCACTTCGTGGCCGCTGCAATGACCCTGCAGGCCCGAGGTGTAGGGCATGACCACGCCAATCTCGGTTTCCACGGGCGGCACGCGCACGGGAACCGGAATGGCAGAACGGTGCATCGTTTCAGTGAACATGGGACACCTCTCAGAACCAACAGCTTAAAAACACATGCAGGTTTTATGCCCATCCCACCCGCTTCGGGCGGAACAGACAAACCCCATACGAAGACATAGGAAAACGACGAACCTGACGCAGAACCCATCATCAGAGCCTGAAGAATGTGTTCATGCGATTCGTCTGAGAGACATTGTTGAAGCGGCCAAGCGTGGGCCTTGTAAGCCTTGTCCGATAGAACTGTCGGCCAAGGGAGGGACTATGCTGCAGAGCAGCAAATGGCCCGGTGGAGTGCAGAAGCCCCCAAAAAGCGGCGCTACTTGGTTTTTTGCACCATGCTGATCGAACAGGCCGCCTTGATGATGCGGTCTTTCGGGTTGGCGGGCATATCTTTGAAGGCCAGCATGCGAATGTCTTTTTCGTCGTACTTCACGTATCGCATCTCGCCCGTCCACAGCGGCCCGGTGTACAGGGACTGGGCACGGTGCCGTGCCGTGCCGGCGGTGCAGTCGATCAACACGGACGAGACGTAGGATCGAAAATCCAGGCCGTCGCGGGCCATCCGGTCGCGCGAGCGATTGGCGCGGATGCTCACCAAGCGTGCTGACTCAAACGCCACCGCACTGGTCACATCGACTTGCACGGTTTCGGCCACAGGGTCGAGCGGGTCGCCCAAAATAGTGAGCCACACGGGCTCTGTCACGGCAGTCGCCGCCTGCGCCCAAGCGGACGCGAGCAAGAGGCCTACGGCGGCAAAAACGTGTTTCCCTTTGGTCATGCCGCAGTTTAGGCGAAGCCGCGCGAGCGGAATCGTTTTATTGCATAGCAGTTTGTCGCTGTCGTTTGCGCGCCCGGAGCGGCACGCTGCCAAGCAGCTCAGCCCACCGCCACCCGGTTGCGACCGCCAGCCTTGGCGCTGTAGAGCGCCTTGTCGGCACGGGCAATCGCGTCGTTCAGTGCCTCATAAGGCCGCACCTCGGCCACACCCAGTGAGACGGTGAAGGCGATGCCCTGCTCGGTGATGACAGTGTCGGCCGCGCGCGGCTCCAACGCCAGGCGTTGGTCTTGCGCGACGATACGAAAACGTTCCGCCAGCTTTTCGGCGCCAGTGCGGTCGTTGTCGGGCAGCATCAGCAAGAACTCTTCGCCGCCCCAGCGCGCCACGATGTCTTCTTCGCGGCAGGTGCGGCGCAGCAGCTCGCCCACCCGCACCAGCACTTTGTCGCCCGCATCATGGCCGTGGATGTCGTTGATCTGCTTGAAGTGATCGATGTCGATCAACACCAGCGCCAGCGGCCGCTGGTGGCGGTGGCTACGTGCGATGGCGTGTTCGGCCAGCGCCAGGAAGTGGCGCCGGTTCGACAGGCCGGTGAGCGAGTCGCGCGTGGCAAGTTGGTGCAAGCGCTTCTCGGCGTTGACCACAGCATTGCGGTAGACGTGGGCCACGTACGAGAACATGGCAAACACGATCGCCACGTTGAAGGCATTGACCACGTGAATGTCCCAACGGCTCAGCGGCGCCCACGGGCCGTAGGCTTCAGAGGCCATGTCCAGCCCCAGGTAGAACGCCAACAGCATCAGCACCAGCAACACGGCCCGGCCGCGCGGCGCATTGCTCACCACAATGGCCGGGATGAACATCATCAGGTAGTAGTGAAAGCCAGCGCCCCAGCCGATGAGCATGGTGCCGATGGCCGCATGGCCCAGCACCTCCACCCAGATGAGCACCAGCGCCAGCACGTTTTGCCGCCGCTGCAATAGCGCGTAGGCACTGGCATAAAGGGCCACGCTGACCACGTTCATCCACGCCAAAAAGGGCGAATGCAGAAAGTGGAAAAGCACAAAAAACAGGATATCGACACAGGCAGCCATCACCACCACGCGCTGCACCATCACCCAAAAGGCGCGCCCTACCCGCCCGCCATTACCCGGCGTGCGCCCCACGTGCAGCGCGGCCGGCACCGAAACCCCTGCGCTTGAACTCATGCGTAGCTCGGCTGGTTTTGCAGGCATTGCAGCACGCGCTCGGCAATCGCCAACGAACTGGTCAAGCCGGGGGATTCAATGCCAAAAAGGTTGACCAGCCCAGGCACGCCATGCACGGCTGGCCCCTGGATCACAAAGTCTTTGGCGGCCTCGTGCGGTGCCTGGATTTTCGGGCGCATGCCGGCGTAGCCGGGTTGCAGCGCGCCGTCTGGCAGGCCGGGCCAATACTTGCGCACCTCGGCATAAAAACCGTCGCCTCGGCGCGGATCGACCTGCAGGTCGGCCGGGTCGTCCACCCATTGCACATCGGGGCCAAACTTGGCTTGGCCGCCCATGTCGAGTGTGAGGTGCACGCCCAGGCCAGCGGCTTCAGGCGCGGGGTAGATCAGGTGCGAGAACGGCGCGCGGCCGCTCAGGGTGAAGTAGTTGCCCTTGGCGTAATAGGCGGTGGGCACGTGTTCGGGTGCCAGGCCCGCAAAGCGGCTGGCCAACGCCGGGGCCGACAAACCGGCAGCATTCACCACCCATTCGGCCTCCAGCTCGGTGCCGTCTTTCGCTACCAAGACAATAGCATTTTGCGCACACTGCGCTTGCTTCAGGGGCGAATTCAACGCCAACATGCCGCCAGCGTTCTCCATATCGCCCAGCAAGCTCAGCATGAGCGCATGGCTGTCAACAATGCCGGTGCTGGGCGAGTACACCGCGCCGACGCAGTTCAATTGCGGCTCCAGCGCGCGGGCTTCCTCAGCGCTCAACAGCACCAGGTCGTTCACGCCATTGGCCGCGCCCTTGGCGATGATGCCTTGCAACTGCGGCAGTTGTTCTTCCGACGTGGCCACGATCAGCTTGCCGCAGCGGCGGTGCGCAATGCCACGCTCAGCGCAATAGTCGTAGAGCATGTTTTTGCCCTGCACACACAACTCGGCCTTGAGCGAGCCTTTGGCGTAATAGATGCCAGCATGGATCACTTCGCTGTTGCGCGAACTGGTGCCGGTGCCAATGGCGTCAGCCGCCTCCAGCACCATCACTTCACGCCCGGCCAAGGCCAAGGCACGCGCCACGGCCAGCCCCACCACGCCGGCGCCAATCACCACACATTCAACGCGGTCCATCACAGCTCCCGGGGGTCGGTGTTCAGCAACAAGGTGACCAGCGACTTCAAGCTGGTTTGCAGTGCGGCAAAGCCGTCGGTCATGTCCAGGGTTTCTTCGTTCATGTACAACTTGCGGTTAATTTCGATCTGCAAACTGTGGCGCTGCGCCGAGGGCTGACTGTAACGGCGCACCAACTCCACACCTTTGTAGGGGTGGTTGTAGGCCACGTCGTAACCCAGGCCACGCAGGTGCTGGCACACCAAGTGCGACAGCGCCGGGTGGGCCGTGCTGCCATCGCGGTCGCCCACCACAAACTCGGCATGCGCCTCGCCCGGAAAGCCGGTGGCAAATTTTGAGGCCACCGCCGGCATGGAGTGGCAATTGATGTGGATGCTGAAGCCGTGGCGCGCATGCGCCGCGTCAATGGCGCCCGCCACAGTAGCGTGGTACGGCTGCCAGCAGTTCGCAATGCGCGCCTCGGCCTCAGCCACCGTCAACTGGCGTTGGTACAGCGGCAGGCCGTCGTCGGTCAAGCGCCAGATCAAGCCCTTGCCCAGACGTACTTTGGTCAGCACGGCGGGATCGGTGGCCACGGGGTGGGGCCAGGGGGCGTCGAACATGTCGACATCGATCTCGGTGGTGTTGCGGTTGGCGTCCAGATAACTGCGCGGAAACAGCGCCTCCACCCAGGCCACCCCCATGGCCGGGGCGAAGTCGTAGAGCTTTTCGACGTGCGTATCTTCGGCCTGGCGCAGCAAAGGCAGCGGGCAAGCGTACCCAAAGTCGGCCGGGTAGTCGGTGCCGCTATGGGGCGAGTCGAGCACGAGGTGCGTGCTGCCCTCTTTGAATCGATAAACGGGTTTCATGCATAACCATTGTGCCCGACGAAGGTGTCAGGCGCAGATGGCGAAAACCCAACCCCGAGCCTAACATGTGGCGACAAAAAGAAGCCATGAAAATACCTGGGGCCACCCTTGAAGTTGGCCGGAAATAAGCAACGCGGGCATACTGGTGCATCCGCTAAAAAGGCTTCCACCCATCCCTGCCCCACGTCACATGATCGAGTTCCACTACTGGCCCACACCCAACGGTTGGCGCGTTTCCATCATGCTCGAAGAATGTGGCCTGCCCTATCAAATGGTGCCGGTCAACATTGGCCGGGGCGAACAGTTCAGTCCCGAGTTCATGGCCTTGATGGGACCCAACCACCGCATGCCGGCGGTGGTGGACCACGCGCCAGAAAAAGGCCGAACGCCCATCACAGTGTTGGAAAGCGGTGCCATCCTGACCTACCTGGCCGAAAAGACCAAACGCTTTCTGCCCCAGTCAGGCCGCTCACGCTATGAAACGCTGCAATGGCTCGCGTGGCACTTCGGCAGCTTGTCCCCCACCTGCGCGCAGAACATCCACTTCCGCCGCTATGCGCCGTCCAGCAGTGGCGAAAACGCATACGCTGTAGAACACTTCACACGCGAGGTGCACCGGCTGTACGGCATGCTGGAGGCTCAGTTGGAGAAAACCGGCGCCTTCATTGCCGGTTCTGAGTTCAGCATTGCCGACATGGCCACCTTGCCCACCGTCCGTTTGCACAGTGGGCACGAGGTGGACCTGGAGGCACACCCCCACATTCAGCGCTGGTACGCGCAGGTCTCGGCCCGTGAAGGTGTGCAGCGTGGCCTGAACCTGGGCCAGGAGTTGCGCGCCCCGGTGCTCAGTCCGCAGGCGCGGTTGGCCTTGTTTGGCGACAACGAGGCCGAACAGCCCCCACCCGAGGTGGACGAAGGCGCGGACGACGGCGTTTGAAGCCGCTGTCCACCCACCGTCCCAAGACCTCAAGCTACTGGCTGATCTTGGTCAGCTTGTAGTTGGTATCAGCCGTGATCTGCGCCTGCGTATAAGGCAGCTTCACCCATTTGCCGGCGGCGTATTCACGCGTCTGATCGCTGAAGTGCTTGCTGGCGGGGTTGGACGACTGGCTGTACGTCAAGATGCCTTCGGCCACAGGGCCCGTGCCGTCCCAGGTCACAAACTGGATGTAGCTGTTGCCGTAACCCCCGGCGTTGGTGCTGGGGTCGGCGGTGTAGACGAAGCTGCCCGGTGCCACCTGGGTTTTGACACCACGCCAGTTGAAGAAGCTGTAGCGGCTGCCGGCCATCGGCAACACGCCCTCGGGGCGCGAAATGACTTGCACATCTTGCGGGCGTGCCCGGCGCTTGGCGGCGGTGTCGAACTGGGTGCTGGCCACCAGCGTTTCAAGCTGTGCCAGGGCGGCGGCGGTGTTGGCCGCACCGCGTGGGGTCTCCAACGGATCGGCCGCGCTATAGGGCACGGCCCACCACGAGGCAGCGGTCAGCTCGCCCAACGCACCGTACAACTCGTTGAACAACACCGCGCCACTGCTGCCCAGAGCCTCGGTGCGGTCCCAGCTTTGCAGCACCGTGCAAGCGTCGCGTGCCGCGGCACTGGCGGTGCCGCTGGCCAAGCAGGCGGCTACAAAATCGGGTAGCCATTTATCGGCCTTGAAGAAGTGGCCTTGTTGGTAGATTTGCTGCAGGTTGGCCATGGTGAAGCTGTTACCAGCCAAACCATCGGTGCTGGCCAGGCGGTCGCGCACCAGGGCGTGGCCGGTGCGGGTGCGGTTGTTTTGCGGCACGGCTTCGGCATTCGGGCCGGTGGCAATGATCTTGGCAAAACCGGCCAAAAAAGTACTGCGGCTGGGCCACCAGTGGCTGTCGTTGGCGTTTAGCGTGTAGTCGCTGCGCGCCACCCACGGCCGGCCAGCGGCGGGAATGCTGCCACTCCAATCACACGCGGCCGTGGTGCCGGCCATCACCACCACGCCATTGCTGGCCAACAGCGGCTGAAACGGCACAGGCACACAGGCGGCCAGTTGTGCATCGGCCACCTTGGCGGCCACCGAAAAGTTGCCGTATAGCGTGTTGCCATCAATGTCGGCGGCAATGGTGTTGACCCACGGCATTGCGGTGTAGGTGGCTGCGGCTTGGCGCAGACCGTCTACCGTGGTGGCTTTGCCGTTCAAGATCACCTGGTCGATGAGCTTCACGTTGCCCAGGTTGGCATCTTGGATGGCAAAGGCAGCGCTGGCGCTCCAGGTGAAGCTGCTGTCCATCAGCATGGGGCCAAACTCGGTGGTGTAGAGCGTGCGGTTGATCTGGCTCAGCGTGCCGTCAGCCGCTTTGGCGGTGATGCTCAGCGGCACGGCGGTCATGGGAATGGACTGGCCATCCTTGATGTAGCGCGTGGGATTGCTCGGGTCGAGCGCCAGGTAGCGCAGCGTGAAGCGGTTGTCGGTCGAGAACGTGTGGCTCCAAGCCAGCGTGCTGTTGAAACCGATCAGCGGCAACGGCACGCCCAGCAAGGTGGCGCCCATCACGTCGTAGTTTTCACTCGGCACGGTCAGGTGCACCTGGTGCAGCCGCAGGCCGCCCCACCACGGAAAGTGCGGGTTGCCCAGCAGCAGGCCTTTGCCGCTTTGCGTGGTGTCGCGGCCCAGGGCCAGGCCGTTGGAGCCGATGGTGTGGTCGCGCAGGTTTTGCAGCCCGGCGATGAGCGGGGCCTGGCTGTAATCGGGCACAACTGGTACTTGTGCAGGTGTCAGCCGCTTCCGATTTTGTTTTTGCTTCTGAACATCGGCCTTGGTCACCACGGTGGCCGGAGGTGCTGCGCGGCCAATCGCGTCGATGAAGGCCATGGAGCCGCCCGTCATGGCCACACGCGCGTAGTGCAGGTAGGCTTCGTCTTCGGTCATGGGTGTGACCCAGGCGGCGTTGCGGCAGGCGGTGGGCAGGTTGGCGACGCCAGTCTCGGCCAGGTAGCGGTTGTAGCCTGCCACAAAGCCCACGGCCAGGTCTTGTGCGTTCTGGCTGGAACCGGCCTTGAGCTTGGCGGCCTGCGCGGGCGTGAACAGCAGCTTGTAGAAGAAGTCTGAATCCACATTACCCGACGTTGTGCCCAGTTGACCAAGATAGCCGCCGGTCGCGCCAAAGTACTTGGCCCGTTCGCCGCGCAGCGTCACCAGGTCTTCGGCAAACAGGCAGATGTTTTCTTGCGCAAAGGCGTAGCCATAACCGTAGCCCGCACCCTTGAAGTTGTCAGCCAGGATGTGCGGCACACCATATGAGGTGGTGCGGATCTGCGCACTGAAGGTGGCGGCTGGCGGGCCATCATCGTCGCCCGAGCAGGCGGCCAGCAGAGCGGCGCAGGCCAGCAGCCCCAGCCGCCAAGCGGAATGGCGCCCCCAAGTGGTTTTCGGTCTGACAACGGAGGTGGATTGCATCGCGCAGCGCTGATTCATACGGTGATCTCCTCTGAATGGGAAAAACATCGTAGCCAGCCTGCCCTGCAGTCCATAGGGGCACATGCCCTATAGCCAAGGTGCGTGAATTCAGCTTCCTGGCAAAAACAACAGGCCCTGCCCCCGCCCCCACCCGCTGCCGCTCAAGACATGCGGTCGCGTTGCGCCAGAGACGGAAACAACCGCAGCCACAGCGCGGCCACGAGTAGCGTACCCACGCCGCCTAGCACCACCGAGCCCACTGGCCCCAGCAAAGCGGCCGTGGCCCCGGACTCGAATTCGCCCAGTTGGTTGCTGGCACCGATGAACACCGAGTTGACCGCGCTGACCCGCCCGCGCATCTCGTTCGGGGTTTCCAGTTGCACCAGGGTTTGGCGCACCACCACGCTCACCATGTCGGCGCCACCTGAAATGCCCAGCACCACAATCGATAGACCTAAGTGGGTCGACAAGCCAAAGCTCACCATGCACACGCCGTAAATGGCCACCGCCGTCAGCAGCGTGTAGCCCACGCGCCGCTGCAAGGGCCAGCGCGTCAGTACTACCGAAGTCACCAGCGCACCCACGGCGGGTGCGGCACGCAACAGGCCCAAACCCCAAGGGCCGGTGTGCAGGATGTCTTTGGCATACATTGGCAACAACGCCGTGGCGCCGCCCAGCAGCACGGCAAACAAGTCGAGCGACACGGCGCCCAGCACCGGCTTGCGCTGCCAGATGAAACGCACACCCGCCAGCAGCGTGTGCATGGAGATGGGCTCACGCGGCGCGGGGGCGTGGTTGTACTTCAAGCCACCGACCAGGATGCAACCCAAACCAAACAACACCGCGCAGGTGCCGTATACCACACTCGCCCCGGCCACAAAAATCACGCCACCCAAGGCCGGGCCTCCAATCACCGCCGACTGCGTGCCCACTGAACTCAGCGCCATGGCGCGCGCCAGCATGCTCGGCGGCACCAGCATGGGCGTGAGCGCCTGCTGAGCCGGCATTTGAAAAGCCCGCGCCACGCCCAGGCCGACCGACAAGCCGAGCAACAAGTCGCGGTGCACCCAGCCGCCGTGGGTCGACCACACCAGCAGCAGCGACACCAGCGCCTGCGTGACCATGCAGGCGGCCACGATGTGGCCGCGGTGCATACGGTCGGCCACGTGCCCGGCCACCAGTGTGAGCAGCAACGCAGGTGCAAACTGGTACAAGCCCACCAGACCCAAGTCCCAGGCGCTGCCGGTCAAGTCATACATCTGCCAGCCAATGGCCACCATCAGCATCTGAGTGCCGGCCGTACCAAACAAGCGGGACAACCACATGCGCACATAAGCGCGTTGGCGCAAAAGCGCCGCTAAACCGTCATCGGACATAGTTTTAAAAGTGTTGGAGAGTTAGGATGCACGGCGCATGGCGTGAGATGCAAACCGCCGACGAGGAAAGCTGAGGAAAGAGCCAAGACAAGAGCCAAAAAATCTGTTGCGCTGTAGGCCAAGTCTTACAAGCAACCGCCGTGGGCACTGGCAGAATCCAAACCGAATACAGGGCACTATTCCATCCATGCGTATTCACATTTTTTTGAGGTCTCGCACACAAGCCCCATCTCAAGGCTTGGCGAGGCCTCTGACCAACAGAAGAAGAGTGGCTCATCGTGGGACTTAGAACATACATCGTCGAAGACAGTCCGACGATCCGCGAAAATTTGATTGCCACACTTGAAGAATTGGCCGGCGTGAGCGTGGTAGGCACCACAGAATCGGAAAACGGTGGAACCTCATGGTTGACCGGCAACACCCAGGAATGGGACTTGGCGATTGTCGACCTTTTCCTAAAACAAGGTAGCGGACTCGGAGTTCTCTCAGCTTGCCGCAAACGCGCGCCCAACCAAAAAATGGTGGTTCTCAGCAATTACGCTACCGCCGATATCCGCCAGCGCTGCCTGCAGTTGGGCGTGGATGCCGTGTTCGACAAATCCAATGAAATTGACGCGCTGATCGACTTCTGTGTCGAGCAGGCCGCACAGTCGTCCTAAGAAATAGCTCCGAACCCACAATGCGGTGTGAATGTGGCACGTTTGGCGAGCGGAGTACGCAATCTCAAAGTCCATCGTGATCACAGCCCCCAGACAACAAAAAGCCGGACTCCTTGCGCGAGCCCGGCTTTTTGTTGACGATGGGGTTTGCCGATCAATCGATCAGCTTGTTTTTCAGCGCGTAGTAGGTCAGGTCGCTGTTGGTGGCGAGGTTGAGTTTTTCCATCAGGCGCGTGCGGTAGGTGCTCACCGTCTTCACGCTGAGCGACAAAGCGTCAGCAATGTCGCCCGCCGTTTCACCCTTGGCCAACTTCAAAAACACTTGAAACTCACGTTCAGACAACTGCTCATGCGCTGGCGCATCACCCTTGCGGTTGATCTGCTGGGCCAGCAACTCGGCCACGGCCGGGGTGATGTAGCGGCGGCCCAGCGATACGGTACGAATCGCATTGACGATTTCAGAAGGGTCGCACTCTTTGTTCAGGTAGCCGCTCGCGCCTTGGCGAATCAGGTTCATGGCGTAGTGTTCTTCGGGGTAGCCACTCAGGATCAGGATGGCCAGGTCCGGCGCCTTGGCGCGGATCATCGCCAAAACATCCAAGCCCGACTGGCCGGGCATGGACAAGTCCATGAGCAGCACATCCATCTCCTCGTTGCGCACCAAGTCAATGGCCTCGCGCCCGCTGGCCGCCTCGCCCACGACCCGCAGGTCTACCTGCTCGGAAAAGAACTGGCGCAAGCCGGAACGCACGATGGCGTGGTCGTCCACGATACCTATTTTGATCATCTCAATTTCTCACTACTCGTTAGGTCGAATGCGACCACTCAACTTCTTTTACTGCACCGCTCTTTAAACCGGTTTTGTCGCGAACAATTTCAATCATTGTTGATCAAAACCAGCTATTGCGACACCGGTATCTCCCATAAACATGGCGCCCTCTCCTTGACGCCTCTTCATTGCCCTCTATGAAACGACTCACTATTCCCAAAATGGCCATTAGCCTGCCGCTGGCCATTTTGGCTGCGGTACTGCTGGTGGGCATCAACGAAACCGGCTACGTGCGCTCGGTGGCGGCCCTGAGCGACTTCACCGAAGCGCAGCAAAACACCAACCAGTTGAGCAAACTCTTGCAATTGATGGTGGATGCCGAGACTGGCCAACGTGGCTATCTGCTGACCGGAGACGCCGGCTATCTGAAGCCATACGAAACCGCAACCGGAGAACTGCAAAAGAACCTGGAGAACCTGCAAGCCTTCTACAACACCCACCCGCAAGACCTGCAGAGTTTTACGCAACTATCGCGCTCGGTACAAGGCAAACTGTCTGAAATGGATGTCAGCGTGCGCCTACGCATGCAGGGCAACGACGATGCGTGGAAGTTTGTGTTGACCACCGATGTGGGGCGTGAGCAGATGGACGCCATCCGCAACCAGTCTCTGGCCATGATCGAACGCACGCAATCCAAGGTGGCCAGCGGGCAGCAACAGATCAACCGCTCGCTGCTGCTGTCGCGCATTGGCATTGCGCTAGTAGCGCTGGTGGGTTTGCTGGCGTTTTACATGTACCTCCACCAGACCCGTGTAGTGCATGAGCTCAATGTGCGCGAGCAAGAAAACCTGCAGAAAGAACGCGATCTGTTGAATCAACTGGTGAAAGAGCGCACCGCCTCGCTGGCAGAACTCGCCACCCATTTGCAGACCGTGCGTGAACAGGAGCGCGGCCATCTGGCACGTGAACTGCATGACGAACTGGGTGCGCTGCTGACGGCCGCCAAGCTGGACGTGGCGCGGCTGAAATCTAAGCTGGCCCCGGGCGGACCAGAAATACTGGAGCGGCTGCAGCACCTGTCAGAGTCGCTCAACAGCGTGATTGCCTTGAAGCGCCGCATCATCGAAGACTTGCGCCCCTCGGCGTTGTTCAACCTGGGGCTGCTGGCCTCGCTGGACATCCTGACGCGCGAGTTCAGCGAACGCGCTGGCATTCCCGTGAAGACGGAGTTTGAACCTATCGAGCTGGACGATGGCACCGAGCTCATCATCTACCGCCTGGTGCAGGAGTCGCTGACCAACATCTACAAATATGCCCAGGCCACGGAGATCGAGGTCAAGCTGTGCCTGAAGGGGCAAAAGCTAGCGGTGTCCGTGTATGACAACGGCGTAGGCTTCAACACCAGCCTAACCCGCACGGGCCACGGTTTGGTGGGCATGCGCCACCGGGTCGAGGCCGTAGGCGGCACGCTCGATATCGAATCCCCACCTTCTTCGCGCGCAGGCAAGGGCACGCTAATCCTGGCGGCATTGCCGGCCGTCAATAGTCCTGCGGAGCAGCCCTCCGAGGCGCAGCACGCAGACGCGTAAGCGGAACAAATGAAACTTGAGGCGAGGGTCCCTTCCCTCATCTTCCCGCTATGGATATAGCAGCACCCTGCGCTTCTCTGCAGGGCGCCACCGGCTTCTTTTACGTTAAGGCCCTCCCCGTTCCGCGCACGGGCTTTACGCCTACAAATGCGTCGCGCAGTCGCTGACGCTGTGAACCGCTCCCTGCCGATGCGTTTGCTACAGGTGCAGCCTTAACCTTGCATCAGGTCGTTCAAATCCGAACGCCAACAACCCATAAGGGTCCTGCCCTACAAGGAGTTCGAGATGCTGCACTACTCAGTCGTATTCCTGGTGATCGCCCTGATTGCCGCTGTCTTTGGCTTCGGTGGCATTGCCGCAGGCGCCGTCGAAATCGCCAAGATCCTGTTTTTGATCTTCGCCATCATGGCTGTCGTCACCTTCGTGATCAGCTTGTTCAAGCGCGGATAGGGCCGGTTCTCTAAATATTTTGGATACCCGCTCTTTTCGCCCAGCCTCAACATAGGAGAAAACACCATGCTGTTTTTCAAGTCACAAACGCCAGCAGGCACGCCAACCCCGCCACTGCACCATGTCAGAAAAGCCGGACGCAAGCTTTCAGAAGATGTCTTGCAGTCGGCAGAGCAAGCGGTGGTGGATGCAGGTGCCCAAGCCCGCGCGGCCTGTGCCGAATCTGAACGCATGGCCCAGTACGCTCGCCAGTACGTTGCCGAGCGCCCCTTGAGCGCGGTGATGGTGGCCACAGCGGCAGGTGCGCTGGTCGTCGGCGCCCTGTGGGCGATGCGGTCACAACCCTGAGTATTCAAATTCCGGGGGAAGGGCTATGCTGAACGCCCCCGCAAACCAAACGGAGGGAGTGGCTTAGGCGGTTTTTTTACCTTGCACAGGCCATCTCAAGTTAAGGCTGGTTTCTGAGTTCTGTTGAGTGGCATTGCTTTCAAAGCCAATGCAACCGGTCGGGGTGGTGCCACAGACCGGTGAGTTTTTCAAACCTAGGCACTGTAGTCATCAAAAAGGAACAACTATGAAATACGCTCGTGCTCTTGTTTTTGCCGCCATGGCTGGTATCACCGTCTTGTCCACCGGCTGCGCCGTGGTGCGTGATCAACAGTCCGTCGGCTCGTATGTTGACGACTCGGCCATCACCACCGCCGTAAAGGCCAAATTTGTAGAGGACAAGACCGTTGACGCTGGTGCGATCAACGTGCAAACCCTCAAGGGCGTTGTGTCGCTGGCCGGCTTTGCCAAGTCAACCGCTGAAAAGTCTCAAGCTGAATCCATCACCCGTACCGTCAAGGGCGTGACCGGTGTGGAAAACAAGCTGGTGGTGCGCCCCTAAGTTTTAACGCCATGCCATCAGTGGCTTGACCACAACGGACAAGGCCACCGATTCGGACCACAATGACGCCGAGCCAGCCCATTTTGCAAGGGCTGGCTCGGCGTTTCTATTGGGCCAGGGTGAATCAACACCAACAACAGCCGCCATGCGGCATATCGGGCTGCCACCATGAAACTCTTTAGCTGCGACAACTGCGAGCAGCCGCTTTTTTTTGAGAACGTTCTGTGCCTCAACTGCGGCTCGAAACTGGCTGTACTGCCTGAGCCTGGCCTGCCTCTGGCCGCCTTGGTTGCGGCACCTGAAACCCTGTCCCCAGAACCGGCCGCACCATCTTTCTCACAGGCCGAAAACCCAACGCCTGCACCACCGGAAAACGCACCGCTGGAGCCGCAGGATATTCAAACCCAGGCTGCACCGCCACCACCGGCGCCAGCCTTGTGGCAACGTTTTCAACGTATGGCTCCACGCGATGGAGAAAACAGCGGGGAAGCCGCCCAGGCCGACATGCCGCGCTACCGCATGTGCCACAACCACGATACCTACCAGGCCTGCAACTTCGCCGTAGAAGAAAGCGACCCGAACCCGCTGTGCATCTCGTGTCGGCAAACCCAACTGCTGCCCGACCTGAGCCAGCCCGACAACGTGCAACGTTGGGCGCGTGTGGAGTCGGCAAAACGACGCATGTTCTATACCCTGGCACGCTTGGGCCTGACGGCCACCCGCAGCACGGACTCGACTTTCTTTTCGCCGGTCTACGCCTTCTTGGCTGACATACCCGGCCAGGCCCCGGTGATGACGGGCCACGCCAACGGCACCATCACCCTGAATATTGCCGAGGCAGACGATGACGAACGTGCGCGCCGCCGCGTCGCCCTGCGCGAACCTTATCGCACCTTGCTTGGTCACCTGCGCCATGAATCGGGCCACTTTTACTGGGATCGGCTGATCCGCGACGGCAACCGCATTGATGACTTTCGCGCCGTGTTTGGCGACGAGTCGCAAGACTACGGTTTGGCGCTGCAAGCGCATTACGCCAACGGTCATACCAACGTGTGGCAAGGCGCTTTTGTCAGCGCCTATGCCCAGGCGCACCCATGGGAAGACTGGGCCGAAACCTGGGCCCACTACTTGCATATGGTCGACCTGCTGGAAACGGCGGCGGCCTACCACACCAGCCTGGTCATCCCCAGCCCCGGCCCCGACGAAACCCAAACGCCCGACAACCCGTTCGAGGGCGAAGAAAGCGACTTCGATGCCATGATTCAACAATGGGTGCCAGTCACCTTGTTACTCAATAGCCTGAACCGCAGCCTGGGGCAAAACGACGCTTACCCGTTCGCCCTGTCCGAAGCCGCGCTGCATAAACTACGCTTCGTGCATGAGGTCATCCAAGACTGCAATCCCAACAACCCGTGAACCACTGAACAACAACAAATCCGTGCGCCAAGTGCCGCACAATGAAGACCATGGAAACCACTGAAAAACTCAACGACCGCGCTGTCGCCCTTGACTGGAGCGACCTGCAAGCCCACACCGACGACGGAGCGCCGCTGGCGCCTGACGCCTACCGCCTGGCCTTTGCCGACCCGGAGTTTTTGTTGCGCCGCGAAACGCGTGGCATCCGCTTCCAGTTGGAAATGCTCAAACCCGACTTGGCGCAACAGGCGCAGGGCATCGAAAACACCATCGTGGTGTTTGGCAGCGCGCGCTTTCCCGAGCCTGACGTGGCCGCAGAAGAACTCGTCAAGGCCAAAGCCAGTGGCGATGCTGCTGCCATCAAAACCGCTGAACGCCGCGTGCGCAACGCCCACTTCTACGACCAGGCTCGACTGTTCGGCCGCGTGGTGGCCGAGTACAGCAACGCCCGCCCACCGGCCGAGCGCTTGTACATTGCCACCGGTGGCGGCCCCGGCGTGATGGAAGCCGCCAACCGTGGCGCACACGAGATGGGCGCCATGAATGTGGGCCTCAGCATCGCCCTGCCGCACGAACAAAGCGGCAACCGTTTTGTGTCGCCCTCGTTGAACTTCAAGTTCCACTACTTCGCGCTGCGCAAAATGCACTTCATGATGCGCGCCAAAGCCATGGTGGCTTTCCCCGGCGGCTTTGGCACGCTGGACGAGTTGTTTGAAGTGCTGACGTTGGTGCAAACCGGCAAGGCCAAAGCCGTGCCCATCATCTTGTACGGCACCGACTACTGGAAGCGCCTGATCAACCTGGACGTATTGGTGGAAGAAGGCGCGATCTCACCAGCCGATGTGGACTTGGTGAAATACGTCGACACGCCAGAAGACGCCTGGCAAGTGATCCGCACGTTCTACCAACTTTAAAGTTGGCCCAGGGCGACGCTGAACAAGTCCCTGTGATGGCGCGAACCTCGGTTTGGGATGAGATGCAAGGACTGAATTGTCAAAGCAGCCACAGCCATAGCCGCAGCTATGGCGCGGATTTGCAACGCAGCAGATCGCCCAAAACGAGGGAACGCGGCGCACGAGGGGCTTGTTCAGCGTTGCCCTAACCGCCGTCGAGGTCAAGCCTGGCCACCAGCGCCTGGCTGTGGGGGTTGAGCCCCAACACCTCGACGGTGCTGCCGTGTTTGCGCAAGCGCTGGCACACCTTGTCGAGTGCGGCCACGGCGGTAATGTCCCAGAAGTGCGCGCCCGTCACTTCGATCTGCACCGGCCGGCCGTCTACCTCGCGCACATCAAAAGCATCGACCAGCATGTCGGCCGAGGCGAAGAACACCTGGCCGGAGACTCGGTAAGTCAACACCTCTTCTCCGCTTACCGTCACCTTCAGCAACTGTGCCACCTTGAAGGTAAAGAACACGCCGCTGAGCAACACGCCCACCGCCACGCCAGCGGCCAGGTTGTGCGTGATCAACGTGACCACCACGGTGACCAGCATCACCGCACTCGACAACTTGGGGTGCCGCACCAAGGTGCGCAGCGATCCCCAATCGAAGGTCGAAGCCGACACCATCACCATGATGGCCACCAAGGCCGCCACCGGCACCTGCGACACCCAGGGTTTGAGCAGCACCATCAAGATCAGCAAAAACACTCCCGCGAACAAGGTGGACAGGCGGCCACGGCCGCCGTAGCGCACATTGCTCACGGTCTGGCCGATCATGCCGCAGCCTGCGATACCGCCGAAAAAGCTGGCCGCCACGTTGGCCAGGCCCAGGCCCGAGCACTCGCGGCTTTTGGAACTGGGCGTGTCGGTCAGGTCATCGACCACGCTGGCCGTCATCATCGATTCCAGCAAACCCACCATGGCAATGGCCAAGGCTGGCAGTGCGATCAAGCGCAGGGTTTCCAGCGAAAACGGCACTTGCGGCAGCGCGAAGCTGGGCAAGGCATCGGGCAGCAAACCGAGGTCGGCCACGGTCTTCAGCGGCAAGCCCAGTGCGTGGCCCACCAGCGAGACCACCACGATGCACACCAGTGGCGACGGCACCGCAGTGGTCAAACGTGGCAGCAGGTAAATGACGACCAGCCCCAACGCCACCATGGCCCAGGTTGCCAGGTTCGCGCCAATCAAATGCGGCATCTGCGCCGAGAAAATCAGAATCGCCAAGGCGTTGACAAAGCCGGTGCGCACCGAGGTCGACACAAAACGCATCAGCACCCCAAGCCGCAGCACACCAAACAAGACTTGCACCAGGCCGGCCAAAATGCCCGCCGCCAACAAGTACTGCACACCATGCGACTGCACCAGCGGTGCTGCCACCAAGGCCACCGAGCCCGCTGCTGCCGACACCATGGCCGGGCGCCCGCCGGTGAAGGCGATCACCACGGAAATCACAAACGAGGCGAACAGGCCAACCGCTGGGTCCACCCCCGCGACAAACGAAAACGCGATGACCTCTGGAATCAACGCAAACGTGGCCACGGCGCCAGCCATCAATTCGCGTGGAATGCTGGGCGCCCATTCGGCGCGCCAACGGCTGTGTTCTTGGGTCATGAGAATTTAAGAGCGAACTGGGCCGTGTGGCCCAGAAAGTGAAGACGGGGAATGCGATGCGCCAAGGCACCGCAGTCTGCGGGAGCAAGTGCGAAATTGTAAACACCGGGCCCACCGTCTTGATGGACGCAAAAAAGCCGCCTCGAAGGGCGGCTTGTCGCGAGACCCAAGCGCGGCGCCTAATCGAGCGTGAGCCTGGAGTCCGTCACCACTTTTTTGTAGACGTCGTACTCGGCCTGAATTTGCGCTGCAAACTGCTCCGGCGTGTTGCCGATGATGATGGAGCCGGTCTCTTCAATGCGCTTGCGCACGGCGGGCTCTTCCAGCGCCTTGCGCACGCCAGCGTTGATCTTGTCGACCACTTCCTTCGGCAAACCCTTGGGGCCATAGATGCCGTAGTAGGCCATGCGGTTCACCGGCTCCAGTCCCACTTCTTTGAAGGTGGGCACGTTGGGCAAGCTGGCCACGCGCTGCGGTGCGGCCACCACAATCGGCACCAGGCGGTTGCTTTGAATGAACGGCAACGCAGACGGCAGGTTGTCAAAAATCATTGGCACCTGCCCGGCCACGGTGTCGTTCAGCGCTGGGCCGGCACCACGGTAGGGAATGTGCGTGACGAAGGTTTTCGTCATGTTTTTGTACAGCTCCATCTGCAGGTGGCCAATGCCGCCGGTGCCGGACGACGAGTACGAATACTTGCCTGGTGACTTCATCAATTCGGCGACAAACGACTTGTAGTCCTTTGCCGGAAAGCCAGGGTTCACCGCAATGATGTTGGGCGTGGCGGCAATGTTGATGATGGGGGTGAAGTCCGTGATGGGGTTGTATGGGATCTTCGGGTTGATGGCCGGGTTGGCTGCGGTGGTCGACACCGTGGCGATGCCGAGCGAGTAGCCATCAGGTGCGGCACGCGCGGTTTCCAGCGCCCCCACCACGCCACCACCACCTGCCTTGTTGTCCACGATCACGCTTTGGCCCAGCGCTTTGCCCAGCGGCTCGGCGATCACGCGCGCAATGATGTCGGTGGTGCCGCCGGGTGCAAATGGCACCTGCAGCTTGATCACTTTGTTGGGATAACCCTGTGCCAAGGCCTGGCCTGCAAAGGCCGCCACCCCCATCGCCCCGAGAGCAAAAACACTACGCACAATCTGTCGTTGCATCAAACCGTCTCCTTATAAACAAAAAAATCACCCGCCAAGACTCTTGTGAAACCTCGTGGGTTTGTTCGTCAACACACTATACCGAGAGACTTCTTTCCTGGAATGGGTGATAGCCCGCGAGTGGTTGTGGACTCGCTGGTATTCTCAGTTGGTGAACTACGCCCAACTCCTCTTCCCCGACTTTTCGCTCATCCTCTGTGGCTTCTTGATCTGCCGCTACACCGCGTTGAATCGCACCGTCTGGGCCCAGGTGGAAAGCCTCACCTACTACTGCCTGTTCCCGGTATTGCTGTTCCACTCCATCGTCAAGAACCCGCTTGACCTTGGTGCAGCCTCGGCTGTCATCGGTGCGGGGTGGACACTTGGCTTGCTCGTCATCGGCATCGCCTATGCACTCCCCTATCTGCCCTGGCTGGGCCGCAAGATTGATCGTCGCGAACATGCCGCCTGTGCCCAGGTCGCCTTTCGCTTCAACTCCTTTGTCGCCTTGGCATTGGCCGAGCGTTTAGGTGGGGCCACCGGGCAGCAACTGATTGCCGTGCTGATCGGTGTGTGTGTGCCACTCTATAACGTTGCCGCAATCTGGCCCATGGCCCGCCAGGCACAACGCAGATTTGCCCGCGAGCTGGTGCGCAATCCACTCATCGTCGCCACCGGCTCGGGACTGCTGGTCAACCTGCTGGGTTTTCAGATCCCCACCTGGTTGGAGCCCACGGTAACGCGTATAGGGTCCGCGTCGCTGGCGATGGGACTGATGGCGGCCGGTGCGGGCATGCAGTTCAACTCGCTGGCACGTGCCAAGGCGTTGGCAATTTCGGTGCTCGCCATCCGCCACTTCATCGCGCCGTTGGTTGCGATCGGCGTGGCGTGGGGATTTGGGCTGTCCCAGATTCAAACGACGGTGTTGATTGCGTTTTCGGCTTTGCCTACAGCCTCTAGCTGCTACGTACTGGCCGCCAAGATGGGATACGACGGGGCCCTCACCGCTGCCCTCGTCAGCGTATCCACCTTGCTCGGCATGTTGAGCATTCCATTCGCGCTGTCATTTGTAACTTAGCCGTCAGTTCTTAGGCTTAGGCGTCATTTCCAGGCACTCGTCTCCAAGCCCAGCCCTTCAGCAGTCCCCACACAACCGGCCCCGCCGCCATGTAGCACGGCAGCCGGTTTTTTCATGCGCAGTTGGATTTGCTTCTTGTCTTGTGACTTTCGGCACTGTTTCCGAGGCCGCCACATTGTGTGCCTCAGCATACGTGAATTACTTATCACATACATATCAAAGCAATTAAATACAATAATTTTATCGTATACAAGATCAAAACGCTCGCGAATGAAAGCTCTTCAAACGCCATACGGTCATGTAGCGAATCCAATCAACTCTATTGCATGACCATGAACATCCGAACTGCTTCCAAGACCGCTTTTCTGTCCCTCGCCGCCGCTTTTGGCCTGTCAGCTGGCCTCGCTTCTGCCGGTCCATTGATCACCGAATGGACCTATACCGCCAACACTGCGTTCACGGCCGCTTCATTTACCAACAGCAACGGCTGCCAATCGGGCAATGCGCAATGGATCACCTGGGGTGCAGCACCTTGTGGACTGCCTTATGTGGGCTCCAACCGCAGCGGCCTGGCCATTTCCAACCCATCCACCACCGGCACGGTTCAAACCAATGGCGCGGCAAAAGCGACCAACACCACCACGCACTACAACAATCCAATCGCCCCCGATGCCACTGGCGTAGCGCCCGGCACACTGAGCCGCGCCATCATCACCTCTTCGCTGACCTTGACGGCTCTCACGCCCGCAGGCACAGGTGAAACAACGTCGATCGCTTTCCCATACCAGATCAACTTCCTCGAAACGACCAATGGCGGCACCTGCGTGGTGGCCAGCCCCACGCCGTGCAACGACATCTTTGTGTTTTCTGGCGCCACGAACAACAGGTTCAGCTTTGACAACAACAATTACTACGTGAGTTTCTTCGCCGGCGACGACAAGCTGCAAACGCTGTCTGATGCGGCCTGTGCAGCCGCTGGTGCAGCCGCCAAGTGCATTGGCTTCACGACTGAAGAAGTTCGTGCAAACGCCTTCACCTTCAACTTCGTCATCACCAGCGATCCCATCGTGCCCGGCCAAGATCCTACGAACCACGTGCCAGAACCGACCAGCGTCGCATTGATGGGCTTGGGTCTGATCGCCGCAGCAGGTGTGCGTCGCCGCCAGAAGGCTCGTAAGTAACGCGAAAAAAATCGCCGCCGTAGACGCCATCGTCTCCCGCATCCATCAGCCAAAACTTCTTGTGCCTATGGGCATGGGGTTTTGGCTGATTTGCTTTGGCGCCTCAATTCACACCGCTGCAGACTTATCCCGGGTGCTGGGCCAGTGCCCACGTGGCATGTTCGCGAACCAATGGTGAATCACTCTGTGCACCAGCAGCCAACGTCTGCAAAAGTAGCTCATCATCCGCACCAGAGCGAACCGCGTTACCCATGGCCACTGCAATATTGCGGCGCCAGCGCTCCACACCAATGCGGCGGATTGGACTGCCTTCGGTGTAACGCAAAAACTCTTCTTCCGTCCAACCAAACAGCGTGGTGAGTTTGGCGCCGCTCAAACCTTTGCGCTCATCAAAGTCCGGTAGTACCGAGCGTTGGGCAAACTTGTTCCACGGGCAGGCGAGTTGGCAATCGTCGCAGCCATAAATGCGGTTCGCCAACAAGGGGCGCATGTCTTCAGGGATCGGCCCCGCATGTTCAATCGTCAGGTAAGAAATGCAACGCCGCGCATCAAGTCGCTGCGGCGCCAAAATGGCTTGTGTGGGGCACACGTCGATACATGCCGAGCAGCTACCGCAATGCTCACTGGTGGGGGCGGTGGCCGGCAAGGCCAAATCCACATAGATCTCGCCCAGAAAAAACATCGACCCCGCATCGCGACTAAGCACCAACGTGTGTTTGCCGCGCCAGCCCTGGCCGCTGCGTGAGGCCAGCTCAGCCTCCAGCACAGGAGCCGAATCGGTGAACACGCGAAACCCCAGCGGCCCCACGTGCGCCGCAATACGTTCGCTGAGCTTTTGCAGGCGCGCGCGCAGCACCTTGTGATAATCGCGGCCACGCGCGTAGACCGATACGATGCCTTCGTTGGGCCGCGTCAGCCGCGAAAATTCCACGCCCTGCCAGTCCGATGGTGTGTCGCGCGGCAGATAATTCATGCGTGCCGTGATCACGCTCACCGTGCCCGGCACCAGCTCGGCCGGGCGTGCACGTTTGAGTCCATGTGTTGCCATATAAGCCATGTCGCCATGGAACCCTTGGGCCAACCAGGCACTCAGACCGGCTTCGGCCGAAGATAAATCGACCGGGGCCACGCCGATTTGGGAAAATCCCAGCTCACGTGCCCAAAGCTGAATTTGAGACACCAACTGGAGATCTTCGTTCTGAGTACTGTTCATCACCAGCCGATTGTAGAAAGCCCTGCCCCGATGCCGCAGCAGATGCTGTTGGAATGGCAAGACGAGGCGGCCACCCAGCGCTTTGCCGAACGGCTGGCCGCATGGCCTGGCATCGCCAACGCTTTCATCACCCTGCAAGGGCCGCTGGGCACGGGCAAGACCACCTTTGTGCGCTACCTGCTACGCGCGCTGGGCATTCAAGGCCGCATCAAGAGCCCCACCTACGCGGTGGTTGAGCCTTATGAAGTCACCCATGACAGTGCCACGCTGGCCATCTCGCACTTCGACTTTTACCGTTTTACCGATCCCCGCGAGTGGGAAGACGCAGGCTTTCGCGACATCTTCGCCAGCCCCGGCTTGAAGATCGCCGAATGGCCAGACCTTGCCGGCGCCCTGCTCCCCCCACCCGACCTCGCCATTCAATTGACGCCCATGGACGAAACCCGCCGCCAGGTTCACCTCGCCGCCCACACCGCCGCTGGTGCGGCCCTGCTTCAACTACTGCAACAGGAGACCGCCGCATGAAGCGCCGCGATGCACTCCACGGATTGCAGGGCGGCATGCTGGCCCTGCTGCTCGGCGCCCACCACATCGCGCGCGGCGCCGGCATTGTGGCCGTGCGTGTATGGCCCGCCCCCGACTATTCGCGCGTGACCATCGAGTCCGACACTGCGTTGGTCACCCGCCAAACCTTTGTGGCCGACCCGCCGCGCCTGGCCGTGGACATTGAAGGCATTGACCTCAACCCGGCTCTGCGCGAACTGGTGGGCCAGGTGCAGGCCAACGACCCGAACATTGCCGGTATCCGTGTGGGGCAAAACGCTCCGGGCATCGTGCGCATGGTGATCGACCTCAAGCGCGCGGCCAAACCGCAAGTGTTCACGCTCGCCCCGGTGGCCGCCTACCAGCACCGCCTGGTGCTCGACCTCTACCCCGCACAAGCCGAAGACCCGCTGGAGGCCTTGATTGCCGAGCGCATCAAAGACCGCACACCGGCCACCAATGTGGTGACCACGCCGTCGCTCGCGCCGAACGCCACGCCCGACCCGCTGGCCGAGCTGATCGCCAAGCAGTCGGACAAACCACAGTTGGCTCCGGCCACCCCGCCACCCCACCCCAACCCGCCAGTGGCCACGGCTGACGCCAGCGACGCCACCAGCGGCAAAGGCCAAAATCCTTCCAAGGCCAAGCCCGGAGCCAACACTCCAGACAACGAGCCACCGCCCACCAACACGGCCTCTAGCGGCAAAGGCAACCGCACCGACCGCCTCATCATCATTGCGCTCGACCCCGGCCATGGCGGCGAAGACCCCGGCGCCATCGGCCCCAAAGGCACGCGCGAAAAAGACATCGTGCTGCAAGTGGCGCACCGCCTGCGCGAGCGCATCAACGCGTCCACCATCAACGGCAACCCGATGCGCGCCTACATGACGCGCGATGCCGACTTCTTTGTGCCGCTGCAAGTGCGTGTGCAAAAAGCGCGGCGTGTGCAAGCCGACCTGTTCGTCAGCATCCACGCCGACGCCTTCATCACTCCCGAGGCGCGCGGCGCCAGCGTGTTTGCGCTGAGCCACGGTTCGGCGTCGAGCAGCGCGGCCCGCTGGCTGGCGAACAAAGAAAACAACGCTGACTTGATTGGCGGCGTGAACACTCAGGTCAAAGACGCGCAGGTGCAAAAAGCCATGCTTGACATGAGCACCACCGCGCAAATCAACGACAGCCTGAAGCTCGGCAGCGCGCTGCTGGGAGAGATTGGCAACGTGGGCCGCCTGCACAAACCGCGTGTGGAACAGGCCGGCTTTGCGGTGTTGAAAGCGCCCGACATTCCCAGCGTGTTGATCGAGACCGCCTTCATCAGTAACCCCGAAGAAGAAACCCGCCTGCGCAGCGACGCCTACCAACAACAGTTGTCTGACGCCATCATGCGCGGCATCATCGGCTACTTCTCGAAGAACCCGCCGCTGGCGCGTAACCGCACGGTCTAAGGCCGCAGAGGGAGCCCAGGGACGGTGTAATCCACACCCCGAAATCTGAGGGTGCTGGGTTAAAGTCCCGAACTGAGGCTTGCTTCTTCGGCATGGCCACCCTCAACACCTAAGGCACGCTGCATGTCGGTTTCTTTCGTTGCCATCAAACCTGGGGCCAAGCTGTCGGACCAGGTCGCCCACGCGCTGGAAGCCGAAATCCGCTCTGGCCGCATGGCCACCGGCGACAAACTTCCGACCGAAGCCGCGCTGGTGCAGCAATTCAATGTGAGCCGCACCGTGGTGCGCGAAGCCATGTCGCGCCTGCGCTCGCAGGGCCTAGTCGATGCGCGCCAGGGCAGCGGCGTGTATGTGCAGCAGCCCCCGGCAGGCGAGTCGCTGCGGTTTGACCCGCTGCACTCCGATTCAATGGAAGCCGTGATCCAAATCGTGGAAGTGCGCCGCGCCCTGGAGGCCGAGGTGGCCGACCTCGCCGCCCAACGCCACACGCCGGCGCAAATGCAGGCCATCCACAACGCCGTGCTGGCCATTGAAGCCGCCGTGCAGCGCGGCGAAAACGGCGTAGCCGAAGACGTGCAGTTTCACCGCGCGATTGCGCTGGCCGCCAACAACAGCTACCTGCTGCACACGCTCGACTACTTGGCGCAATTTCTCCACGGCGTGACCCGCGTCACCCGCGCCAACGAAGCGCGCAGGAAAGACTTTGCGGCGGCCGTGACGTTTGAGCACGCGGAGACTGTGGCCGCCATCGCCGCCGGCAACCGCCATGCCGCACGCGCCGCCGCCACCACACATATGGACAACGCCATTCAGCGCATGCGGGAAGCCGGCGCAGCCTTCTGGCAGCAGGACGGGCAGCGCCTGGCGCGCGACCTGTTGGATCTGGGGCCGGTACCTGGCGAACAGCGCAAGTAGCGCGCTGCGGGTCAGCTAGAAGACAACTCCAGGTTGTCGATCAAGCGCGTCGAGCCCAAACGGACTGCGGCCAAAGCCACCAGAGCATCGCCCACGGTGGGCACTTGCAAATCGCTTTGCCGACGCAGCACCAAGTAGTCTGGCTGCCAGCCACGTTCAACCAACGATTGCACAGCGCGTTGCTCTATAGCAGCGAAGTCACGCTCACCAGCGGCCACAGCGTCAACCATCGCCCGCAAGGTTTGCGACAGTCGGGCGGCTTCTGCACGCTCGGCCTCGCTCAAGTAACCGTTGCGCGATGACAGCGCCAGCCCGCTCTCGGCCCGCAGCGTTTCACAGCCCACCACGTCGATAGGCAACGCGAACTGGCGCACCATATGCCGAATCACCATCAACTGCTGGTAGTCCTTTTTGCCAAACACCGCCACGCGCGGCTGCACACAAGCGAACAGCTTCATCACCACCGTGCAAACGCCAGTGAAAAAGCCTGGCCGGAAGTGCCCTTCCAACATGTCGCCCAGCACCGGGTCGGGGTGCACCTTGTAGGTTTGCGGCTCGGGGTACAGCGCGGCCTCGTTCGGGGCAAACAGCACATCACAGCCAGCGGCTTGCAGCTTGGCGCAATCGGCGTCCCAGGTGCGGGGGTAAGAGTCAAAGTCTTCGTGCGGCAAAAACTGCAAGCGGTTCACGAAGATGCTGGCCACGGTTACGTCACCCAACGGTTTGGCCTGCCGCACCAAGGCCAGATGGCCATCGTGCAAGTTGCCCATGGTGGGCACAAAGGCCGGGCGTTGGTAGGCTGCCAAATGGCTGCGGAGTTCTGGAATGCTGCGGGCGATATACATGGTGATGGGCTTGTATCGAGGGGCTACCAGGCGTGGAGTTTGTCGTCGGGGAAGCTACCGTCTTTCACCGCTTGCACATACGCCGCTAGGGCCTGCGCGATGCTGGTCGCTTCACCATCCAAAAAGTTGCGCACAAACTTCGGCATCTTGCCGAGGTTGATGCCCAGCATGTCGTGCAGCACCAGCACCTGGCCTGCGGTCGCTTGCCCGGCCCCAATGCCAATGGTGGCGCAGCTTTGCAGTTGTGTGGTGACCTCTGCCGCCAGTGCGGCGGGCACCATTTCCAGCACCAACATGGCCGCACCGGCGTCTTGCAGCGCACGCGCTTCGCGGCGTAAACGTTCGGCCGCTTCCACATCGCGCCCTTGCACGCGGTAGCCACCCAAGGCATGCACGGTTTGCGGCGTCAGGCCCAAATGCGCGCACACCGGAATGCCGCGCTCCACCAGAAAGCGCACGGTGTCCACCGTCCAGCCACCGCCTTCCAGCTTCACCATTTGCGCGCCAGCCTGCATCAACACCGTGGCGCTGCGCAGGGCTTGCTCGCGCGACTCCTGGTAGCTGCCAAAGGGTAAGTCGGCAATCAGCCAGGCTGTGCCTTGGCTGCGTTGTAACCCGCGCGCCACGCTTTCGGTGTGGTAGCGCATGGTGTCGAGCGTCACACTCACCGTGCTGGTCAAGCCTTGGCACACCATGCCTAGCGAGTCGCCCACCAGCAAACAGTCGACCCCGGCCGCATCGGCCATCGCTGCAAAGGTGGCGTCGTAGGCGGTGAGCATGCTGATCTTTTCACCGCGCGCGTGCATGTCGGCCAGGCGTGGCAAGCTCATGGGTTTGCGCGAGGAGGGAACGGGGCTGCTGGCGCCAGCACCGTATGGTGCGGAAGAACCGGTTTCGGACGACATCAAGTGCGGGACTCTGGTTTGAATGAGGTGAACCGCAACGCCAATCAAAGGTTGAGGGTGTTCACGCGGCGGGTCAAAAGTATAGGTTGGCGGGGCAGACGCATTTGCAACGGTTGGTGCACTCTCTCTGTGCCTTTCCATCCGCACCATTTGCGCCATCGAGGCAAGCCGCAAGCTACAGCCAATCGAACACTTATCCGGTGTTTACCCGATAGCTGAAGTCGCTCAAATTTGTATGATGACCTGACGAATATCCTCAAAACTTCGCAGGAACACCTATGCCCACTTCCCCCTCCCCCGTTGGCGTCATCGGCCTAGGTGCCATGGGTTTGGGCATTGCCAAAACGCTGCGCAGCAATGGCTTCAACGTGCACGTGTGTGACGTGCGCCCCGAAGCCGCCGCCGCATTTGCTACCGAAGGCGGTGTGGCCTGCGCCACACCCGCAGCACTGGCGGCCGCGTGTCCGGTGGTGGTGTCCGTGGTGGTGAACGCGGCGCAAAACGAGGCCGTGTTGTATGGCCATGACGGCGTGGCCAGCGCAGCTAAGCCCGGCACCACCTATGTCATGTGCTCCACCGTCGACCCCAACTGGTCGATTGCCCAAGAAGCGCGGCTCAACGGGCTGGGACTGCACTATGTCGACGCGCCCATTTCCGGCGGCGCGGCCAAGGCGGCGTCGGGCCAGATGACGATGATGACCTCGGCCAAGACCGAAGCCTATGCGGCCGCCAACGCCGTGCTCGACGCCATGGCCGGCAAGGTGTACCGCTTGGGCGACCAGGCGGGCGCCGGCAGCAAGGTGAAGATCATCAACCAGTTGCTCGCCGGTGTGCACATTGCCGTGGCCGCCGAAGCCATGGCGCTGGGTCTGCGCGAAGGTGTGGACGCAGACGCGTTGTACGAGGTGATCACCCACAGTGCGGGCAACAGTTGGATGTTTGAAAACCGCATGGCCCATGTGCTGGCGGCCGACTACACGCCGCTCTCGGCTGTCGACATTTTTGTGAAAGACCTGGGCCTGGTGCTCGACACCGCCCGCGCCACCAAGTTCCCACTGCCGCTGGCCGCCACGGCGCACCAAATGTTCATGCAGGCCTCAACCGCCGGGCATGGCCGCGAGGATGACAGCGCGGTGATCAAAATCTTCCCAGGCATTACGCTGCCTACTGGCAAAGACCAAACATCATGACCAAAGCCCTGCTGCTCGGCTGCATTGCCGACGACTTCACCGGCGCCACTGATCTGGCCAACAACCTGGTGCGCGCCGGCATGCGCGTGGTGCAAACCATTGGCGTGCCAGCCACGCCCCTGCACGACGATGTGGATGCCGTGGTGGTGGCACTGAAGTCGCGCACCATTCCTGCCGCAGAAGCGGTGGAGCAGTCGCTGGCCGCGCTGCACTGGCTGCGCCAGCAAGGGGCGGCGCAGATCTACTTCAAATACTGCTCCACCTTTGACAGCACCGCCAGCGGCAACATTGGCCCGGTAACCGATGCACTGATGCAAGCCCTGGACACGCCCTTCACCATTGCCACACCGGCCTTCCCCGACAACCAGCGCACGGTGTTCAAGGGCTACCTGTTTGTGGGCGACAAGCTGCTGAACGAAAGCGGCATGCAACACCACCCGCTGACCCCTATGACCGACGCTAACCTGGTGCGTGTGCTGCAGGCCCAAACCGAGCAAAAGGTGGGGCTGATCGACCACCGCGTGGTGGCTCTTGGCGAAGCCGCCATCCGCGAACGCATCGCGCAGTTGCAGGCCGAAGGCGTGGGCATGGCCGTGGTCGATGCTGTGTCCAACGACGACTTGCTGCGCCTGGGCCCTGCGCTGCGCGACATGCCCCTGGTGACGGCTGGCTCGGGTGTGGCGATTGCGTTACCCGCTAACTTTGGCTTGAAGCCCTCTAGCCAAGCCGCCGCGTTGCCAGCGCCTCAAGGCTACAGAGCGATCGTGTCGGGCAGTTGCTCGGTCGCCACCAACCAGCAAGTGGCGCACTTCATCAGCACGGGCGGCGCAGCCCTGGCCCTTGACCCACTGCAAATCGCCGCTGGCGCCGATGTTGCCGGTGATGCCCTGGCCTGGGCCAAAGACAAGTTGGCGCAGGGCCCGGTGCTGGTGTATTCCACCGCCACGCCCGATGCAGTGAAAAAAATTCAAGGCCAACTCGGCACGAATGAGGCCGGTGCCATGGTGGAAGACACCATTGCCAAAATCGCCAGCGGCCTGGTGGCCATGGGCGCACAGCAACTGGTGGTGGCAGGCGGCGAGACCTCGGGCGCGGTGGTACAAAGGCTCGGCATCACCCAATTGCGCATCGGCCCGCAAATCGACCCCGGCGTGCCGTGGTGCCACGCCACGGTCAACAAGGTGCAAGGCTTGCACCTGGCGCTAAAGTCGGGCAACTTCGGCAGTGTGGACTTCTTCACCAAAGCGTTTACCCAACTGCAATGACTTCCGATTTTTTGCCCGAGCATGAAGCCCGCGCCGAGATCTGCCGCGTAGGCGCCTCGCTGTTCGCGCGTGGCTACGTGCACGCCACCGCAGGCAACATCAGCGTGCGTTTGGCGAATGGCTTTTTGATCACCCCCACCGATTCCTGCCTGGGCCAGTTGGTACCCGAAGACCTGGCCCTGCTCGACCCGCAAGGCCAACAGATCAGCGGCGCACGCGCCAGCAAAACCATCACCCTTCACCGGCGCATTTACGAGGCCAGCGCCAGCACCACACAGCCCGCGCGCTGCGTCATCCACACGCACAGCACGCATACGGTGGCTTGTTCATTGCAAGCAGAATCCGGTGCCGAACTACTGCCCCCCATCACGCCCTACTTCGTGATGAAGGTCGGCCACGTGCCGCACATCACCTACCACCGCCCGGGTGCCGCAGAAGCCGCCGAAGAGGTGGCGCAAACCATCGGCCGTTATGCCGCAGCGGGAAGCCCCATTCGCGCGGTAATGCTGGCCCGGCTTGGTCCCAACGTGTGGCACCACACACCCGCACAGGCCATGGCCACGCTAGAAGAACTCGAAGAAACCGCGCGCCTGTGGCTGCTGAACGCAGGCCGCGCCAGCGCGCTAACCGAACAGCAGATCGACGAGCTGCGCCAAACCTTTGCGGCTTCTTGGTAAGCCTAATCTAAAGAATAAAGGAGACACCCATGCCCCGTTTCGCCGCCAACCTGTCCATGCTCTACAACGACGTGGATTTTCTCGACCGTTTTGCCGCCGCCGCGAAAGACGGCTTCAAGGCCGTGGAGTTTCTGTTCCCCTACGCCTACGCGCCCGATGTGTTGGCCGCCAAGCTCAAGGCACACGGCCTGCAGCAAGTGTTGTTCAACGCGCCTCCCGGCAACTGGGATGCGGGTGAACGCGGCATGGCCTGCCTGCCCGGCCGCGAGGCCGAGTTTCGCGCCAACTTCGCGAGGGCGCTGGAATACGCCCAAGCCCTTGGCTGCCCGCGCGTGCACACCATGGCCGGCCTGGTGCCCGCTGGCGCCGACCACGCGCTACTGCGCGCCACCTATGTGGCAAACCTGCGCGCCGCTGCCGCCATGGCCGCGCCGCTGGGTATCAACGTGCTGATCGAACCCATCAACACCCGCGACATGCCGGGCTACTACCTGAACCGCCAAGACCAGGCGCATGCCGTGGTGGCCGACGTGGGCGCGCCCAACCTCAAGGTGCAGATGGATCTGTACCACCTGCAAGTGGTTGAGGGCGATCTGGCAAGCCACATCCGCCAATACATCCCCACCGGCAACGTCGGCCACATCCAGATTGCCGGTGTGCCCGAGCGGCACGAGCCCGATGTGGGTGAAATCAACTACCCCTACCTGTTCAAGCTGCTGGACGACCTGGGTTACGACGGCTGGATAGGCTGCGAGTACCGCCCCGCGCGCGGGGCCGCCAAGGGTGCCACCAGCGATGGCCTGGGCTGGGTCAAACCCTGGCTCTAACCTTGCTTTGATCTGGTTCTAAAGCAGGGCCGGTCGATCCCCATCACCAGGCTCTGACTTGCTGCATTCGGCGGCAGGGGCGTAGCGCATCTGTTAGCCTCGCCGGATGTCTGCTTCCCCTCTCAAGTCTGCGGGTTCCGCCGCGAGCCCCGCCACCACCACCACGCCCGCCATGCTGCCCGGCACGGTTGTGCTCATCCTCGCGCTGTGCCTCGGCCTGCAACCCGTCACCACCGACCTCTACCTTCCCGCGCTGCCCGCGCTGAGTGAAGGCTTGCAAGCCACAGTGTCCAGAACCCAGCTCACGCTGAGTGCGCTGCTGCTGGCCTTCGGCATTTCGCAGTTGATCTGGGGCCCGCTGTCCGATCGCTTTGGCCGCCGCCCCATCATGCTCGCAGGCCTGGCCGTCTACGCCTTGGCTGCAGCCGGTGGCGCCACCGCCACGTCGATTGAAATGCTGGTGCTGTGGCGTGCGCTGCAAGGTGCGGCCATGGGCGCGGGGGTGATGTGTGCCCGCGCCATCATCCGTGACCTGTACGTGCCCGAGATGGGCGCACGCGTCATGTCCAAGGCGCTCAGCGGCCTGGGTGTGATGGCCTGCCTGTCGCCCCCTATTGGCGGGCTGCTGGCCGAAACCCTGGGCTGGCGCAGCGCCTTGTTTGCGCCGGCTGTGGTGGGCGCGGCTGTGCTGGCCGTGGTGTTCTGGCGTTTTGAAGAAACCGTGACCGTGAAGAACCCGAATGCCTTGCAGTTTGGCGCGCTGTGGCACAACTGGGTAACCATTGTGCGCAACCCCACGTTCATCGCTTTCACCCTGCTGGGCACGGCCTCGTACTGCGTGCTCTTCACCATGCTGGCCAGTTCGCCCTTTGTGTTCATCAAGATCATGGGCATGAGCAAAGCGCTGTGCGGCCTGGCGATGTTCAGCGTAGCGTTTGCCTACCTGTGCGGCACCTTCTTGTGCCGCTACTGGCTGCCACGTCACGGCGTGCGCAAAACGCTGAAGCGAGCGGGTGTGATGTCGCTCACCGGCGGCACCTTGCTGGGTGGCTTGGCCCTGGCTGGTGTGTTCAGCCCCTGGGCGATTTTGTTGCCCGCCTACCTCATTGTGCTGGCCCATGGCGTCAACCAACCGTGCAGCCAAAGCGGCGCCGTAGGGCCATTCCCGCGCATGGCCGGTGCGGCCTCGGCGCTCAGCGGTTTTGCCATGATGTTGGGCGCTTTTGGCATGGGCGCCTGGCTGGGCGCCACCGCCGATGGCACGGTGTTCCCGCTGACCAACGGCATGTGGTTCTGGACGGCGGTCATCGCCCTCATCACCTGGACGCTGGTGCAAAAACACGGCGACCCAACCCCTAGCCCCGCCAAAGCCGCATGATCACAGCGCTCCCTCAAGCCATCGTTCTAGCCGGCCCCACGGCCTCGGGCAAAACCGCTGCGGCCTTGGCCATTGCGCGCCACTTGGCGCCGCGCAAGCCGGTGGAAATCATCAGCGTCGATTCGGCGCTGGTGTTCAAGGGTATGGACATTGGCACGGCCAAACCCGATGCGGCTGAAATGGCCGTGGCCCCGCACCACCTCATCAACATCCGCGACCCGCTGCAGGTCTACAACGCCGCCGAGTTTGCGGCCGACGCCGAACGCCTGATGCATGACATCACCGCACGCGGCCACCTGCCGCTGCTGGTGGGCGGCACCATGCTGTACCTCAAAGCATTGTTCGACGGGCTGGACGAGTTGCCCCAAGCCAACGCCGCCGTGCGCGCTTTGTTGGAAGCCGAAGCTGCCGCGCTGGGCTGGCCCGCCATGCACGCCAAGCTGGCCGCCGTAGACCCCGTGACCGCCGCGCGCCTGCAGCCCGCCGATGCGCAGCGCATTCAACGCGCGCTGGAGGTCTATGCCCTGTCGGGTCAACCCATGTCGGCCCTGCACACTCCTAAAACAGAAGCAGCTTACGCAGAGCGCATGAGCGCTGTGGCCTTTATTTCCTTAGAACCAGACGACCGCGCCTGGCTGCACCAACGCATTGCGCAGCGCTTCGACGCCATGCTTGCCACAGGCTTCATCGACGAAGTGCGCGCTCTGCGCGCGCGTGGCGACCTCACGCCCGACATGCCGAGCATGCGCTGCGTGGGCTACCGCCAAGTCTGGACGGCGCTGGACGAAGACCCCGACCTCAAGCCCGCTACCCTAGCCACCTTGCGCGAGCAAGGCATTGCCGCCACACGCCAATTGGCCAAGCGGCAGATCACCTGGCTTCGCTCCATGCCGCGCCGCCAATGCGTGGCCGCCGATGGCGCCGAGCCCGTGGCCGAAGTGCTGCGTTTGGTGGACGAGCACCTCGCACCCGCATGAGCGCAAAGCCCATCCTGCAACTGCAGGGCTTGAGCAAACGTTATGGCGATGCCGCCGTCTTCAGCCACGTCGATTTAAGCGTGCACGCGGGCGAGTTCGTCGCCATCGTCGGGGAGTCGGGCGTGGGCAAGTCCACGCTGCTTAACTGCATGGCCGGGCTGGACGATTGGAGCAGCGGCACGGTGACGCTGGACGGCACCGACCTCGCGCCATTGAACGACGACCAGCGCGCCCTGCTGCGCCGCGAAAAGGTGGGCTTTGTGTTCCAGGCCTTCCATGTGCTGCCGCACCTGGACGTGGCACAAAACATTGCCCTGCCCTTGATGCTGCTGGGCCGCAGCGACCCCGCACGCATCAACGCCTTGCTCGACGCCGTGGGCCTGACCGGTCTGGGCGCACGCTTGCCGCAACAGCTCAGCGGCGGCCAATGCCAGCGCGTGGCCATTGCGCGTGCGCTGGTGCACCAGCCGCGCCTGCTGCTGGCCGATGAGCCCACCGGCAACCTTGACCCCAGCACCGCCCAACGCGTGATGGACAGCCTGATCGCCCAGGCACGCGACCACGGCACGGCGCTGGTGCTGGTGACCCACTCCGACACCGCTGCCGCGCGCGCCGACCGGGTGCTGCACCTCAGCGCCAACGGCTTCGTCTAGAACGACATGGACGCCGAGTTAGCCAAGCCACAACAAGCCCAGCGCGCGCCCAACACGGTGCTGGCCCTGCTGGCCAGCTACTCATGGCAGGAGCTGCGCCACCACCCTTGGCGCAGCGCCACCGCCGTGCTGGCGGTGATGCTGGGTGTGGCGCTGGCGTTCTCGGTGCACCTCATCAACACCTCGGCACTCAGCGAATTTGCCAGCGCCGCACGCGTGGTCAGCGGCCAGCCTGACTTGACGTTGCGCGCCACGCAGACCCCGTTCAATGAGGCCTTGTTCGCGCGCGTCGCCACACGGCCCGAGGTAGCGGTGGCCAGCCCGGTGCTGGAGATCGACGCTGCCGCCACCGCTGCCGACGGCACACTCAAAAGCGTGCGCGTAGTAGGCGTGGACAGCCTGCGCGTGGCCGCCGTGGCGCCGGGCCTGCTGCCTCGTTTGGACGACGACAACGCCAACCGGCTCGACCTGTTTGCGCCCGACGCGGTATTCCTCAACGCCAGCGCGCGCCAGCAGTTGCGCATCACGCCATGCGCTTTGGTTGCCAATGCCAACTGCGTCCAACTTCAGCAAGGCCAAGCCCATCACTCCCTGCGCGTGGCCGGCAATGTTGCGGGCGACGGGATGCCGCTGCTGGTGATGGACATTGGTGCCGCACAAGACAGCTTCGCGCGCCAAGGTCAGCTCTCGCGCATCGATCTGCGTCTGCAGCCCGGCACCCAGCAAAGCACCTTGCTCACCGCCCTGGCCTTGCCGCCCGGTGTGCAAGCCGTGCAACCCGGCGACTCGGCCGAACGCATCAACAACCTCTCACGTGCCTACCGCGTCAACCTCACCGTGCTGGCTTTGGTGGCCTTGTTCACGGGGGCGTTCTTGGTGTTCTCGGTGTTGTCGCTCAGCGTAGCGAAGCGGCTGCAGCAGTTTGCGTTGCTTGGCGTGCTGGGCCTCACAGGGCGGCAGCGCCTGCAACTGGTGCTGGCCGAATCCTTGGTGCTCGGCCTGGTGGGCAGTGTGGCCGGTATTGCGATGGGCACAGCCCTGGCAGCCACGGCGCTGCGCGTGCTGGGAGGTGACTTGGGCGGTGGCTACTTTGCAGGTGTCGCCCCGGCGCTGCAGTGGCAAGCTGGCATGGCGCTGCTGTTTGGCTCGCTGGGCGTGGCGGCGGCCTTGGCCGGCGGCTGGTGGCCCGCCAAACTGGCGCAACGCTTGCCACCGGCGCAAACCCTCAAAGGCTTGGGTCAGGTAGGCACGGCTGCACCCGCGCGCTGGCCCGGCGTGGCGCTGCTGATGGCCGGAGTGGCGCTGGCGTTTGTGCCGCCCATCGCCGGCATGCCGCTGGCAGCGTACGTTGCGGTAGCGTTGCTGCTGATCGGTGGCATTGCCGTGTTGCCTTGGTGGATTGGCCTGCTCTACGACCGCCTGGCCCCCCTGCTGGCCCACCGGCTGCTGCCTACGCTGGCAATTGAGCGCGCGCGTCGTGTGCGCGAAAGTGCGGCCGTGGCGGTGAGCGGCGTGGTGGCTGCGCTTAGCCTGGCCGTGGCGTTGACGGTGATGGTCACGAGCTTTCGCGGCTCGGTGATTGACTGGCTCGACGTGGTCCTGCCCGCCGACCTGTACGTGCGCACGGGCACTGGCCCCAGCAGTGGCGACAGCGCCGTGTTGCCCCCAGCGTTGCCGGAAGCGGTGGCAAAGTTACCTGAGGTGCAACGCGTGAGCACGCTGCGCGTCGTGCCCTTGCAGCTCGACCCTGGTTTGCCCAGCGTGGCGTTCATCTCTCGTCCAGTCGTCAGCGCACAGGGTTCTGCATTGCCCTTGGTGAGCCCAGCTTTGCCAGTGCCTGAAGGCATGGTCGGGGTGTACGTCAGTGAGCCCATGGTCGACCTGTACGGCGCGCGGCCAGGCACTGAGTTCTCCTTGCTTTCCAAGTCTTTTGTGCCGTCTACGCATACTGCAAAAGCACAGACAGCTAGATTTTTCATAGCTGGCGTGTGGCGCGACTACGCCCGCCAGTTCGGTGCCATCGCCATCGACCAAGCCGACTACGTGGCCCTGAGCGGCGACACCCAAGTCAACGATATGGCCCTGTGGCTGCGTCCCGGCAGCGAGCCCGCGCAAGTCGAGCAAGCGGTGCGCACATTGGCCAAAGTGGACGCGGCGGAACTAAGCTTCGCCCAGGTGGGCGACATCCGCGCCACTTCGCTGCGCATCTTCGACCGCAGCTTTGCTGTGACCTACTGGCTGCAAGCCGTGGCCATTGCCATCGGCCTGTTTGGCGTGGCGGCCAGCTTCAGCGCACAGGTGCTGGCGCGCCGAAAAGAGTTTGGTTTGCTGGCCCATTTGGGCCTGACGCGGCGGCAAATCCTCACAGTGGTGGCAGGTGAAGGCGCTGCCTGGACTTTGGTGGGCTCAGCCGCTGGCCTGGCGCTGGGCATTGCGGTGGCGATGGTGCTGGTGTTTGTGGTCAACCCGCAAAGCTTTCACTGGACTATGGACCTGCGCCTGCCCTGGCCACGCTTGTTGCTGCTGTGCCTGGCCGTGGTGCTGGCCGGCACCGCAACAGCCTGGCTGGCGGGCCGCTCAGCCGCTAGCCGCAATGCCGTGCTGGCGGTGAAGGAAGATTGGTAAAACGCCAGCCGTTCTCCAAGCATCGCCATATTGCCCTCAACAGGCTATTGCAACATCCGGTATTTGGTCTACTGCGTTTGCGACTATTTTGGGCGATTGCCTTGGCGCCGGCGTTGCATCACACCCAGCCCCGCCAGGCTCAAACCGAAAAGAGCCAAACTGCCAGGTTCTGGCACCTTATTAAATACAGCACTTACATCTCCAACGTAGGTATGGGTGCCGGGCTCAATGATCTCGCCATCAAAATCCCCATTCACGATCGCGAGCTGATAGAACGGATCTGGAGAAACAAAAAACAACTTTCCCTGTGGTGTAAGTTGTAAATTGCTAAACAGAAAATTAAAAGCCCCGGTATTGCCATCCAGTCCATTTCCGCCATTACCCGACAAACTCAAGCTTGATGCAATCTCATAGTCATCACCCGAGCCATCTCGAACAACCTGGCCATTTTCATCAATGGATTTTTTCGTATTTTGATCTGGATCAATATAAAGACGCACTTGCCCAGTACGACCCATGAAGACGCCTTCCTGCCGCACGGTGCCTTCAGCATAAAACACAGCATAAAGACCATATCCATTCAATGCATTCAATTGCGTTGGCACGTGGACAACGGTGCCGTCATCCTTGAAGTAGGCACCGAAGTCCACGTATGCTGCGCTGGAAAAGGTGAGGTCCGTAGGGCTTGCGCCAGCCTTGATGTTAATCAACTCCGTGTAAGCACCGTTTAATTTATCAGCAACAATTACATTATCTGTATTGCCTGCAACACTACCTTCCTGAACTGTGAAATCAGGATAGGTCGTGGCTGCACTGGCGGCAACACTAGAAAATCCTAAGAAAGCAGCCATGGCTAAGGGGGCGAAATTTTTTTTCATTTCTTTACTCCATTGGGTTTTTAATTACGAATCCTCTATTTCTAGCTGACGCGCAGCATTAACAAGCAGAGAATATGCCAATGAAATAAATCACATGAAAATCAAGTCATTAGCCTTTCCATAAAAAATATTTTCAAATTCATTGTCAAGAATATCGACAAAACAATAAGAAATCATTTTAATTACATAATAAATTTAAAATGGTATTTTTTACAAATTTCAAAAACATATAATTTTGACAAAAATCAACAAAAGAAGAAATTAATAATTACACATTCAATAAAAATAATACATTTAAATAATTAAAAATAATTCAAAAAATAATTAGATACGCTTTCGCGCAGGTTCAGCATAAGAGAACAAGCGGTAAGCCCACTGGCGCGAGCAGACAGGCAGACCGTGCTCCCAGAGGTCATCAAGACGATTCGAGATGGGGATCCTTGCAGTAACTGCGCTGCAATGCACCCGGCAGAAAAATGAACCCCATACGGGGCCCAGCCTAGATCGGCGAGTCTGCGCTGGGCCCTATTTCAGGGCGTTCAGATCAACACTTCCAGCGCACCACCCAGCACCACCTGGTTGCGCCCCCGCTGCTTGGCCTTGTAAAGCGCAGAGTCTGCCTGGCCGATCAGCATTTCCGGTGAGCCGCCGGCCGTAGGCACCAACACCGCCACGCCAATGCTCAGCGTGACGCTCCCCAGCGGTGACTTGGCGTGCGGCATGCGCTTATGTTCCACCACCGCACGGATGGTCTCGGCCAGATGCTGCATCTCAGACGCATCCAGCCCCGGCGCCACAAACACGAACTCTTCGCCGCCATAACGCGCAGCCATGTCGCCCGCGCGGCGTACGTGGCTGGCCACGGCCGCCGCCACAATGCGCAGGCAGTCGTCCCCGGCTTGGTGGCCGTAAAAATCGTTGTAGAACTTGAACCAGTCCACGTCGATCATGGCGAGCGCCAACGGCCGGCCAGATCGGGCTTGGCGGTTCCATTCCTGCGTGAGCATGTCGTCAAAATGGCGCCGGTTGGCAATGCCGGTCAGGCCATCGGTGGCGCTCAGCGCCAGCAAACGGGCGTTGGCCGCCTCGAGCTCGGCCGTGCGCTCGGCCACCAGTTGCTCCAGCCGCCATTCTTGATGGCGCAGGTGGGCCACCAGTTCAGCTTCGGCGCGGTCTTGCGCTGTTTTGGACAACTCGCGCTGGCGCATCAGTTGCACCACGCCCAGCGCAAACACACCGGTCAACAAGGTTTGCACCACCGCCAGCGCCAGCGTCACCACCAGGTGGCGCGACACGGCTGCACGCTGGCCGTCGACGGCCTCGGAGGTCACGCTGTAGACGTGCAGCATGTAATCAAAAATCGGCTCACGCAATTCCAGTTGCGTTTTGCCCAGCAGCACCAGCGCGGCGGCGGCGTTGTACTCGCGGTCGGGGGACTCGCCGAGGTAGTGGTCGGCCTCTTCGACAAAATGCGTCACCGCCTCGTGCACGGCGCGGTACAGCATGTCGCGGCTGGTGTAGGGGCGGTGAATGGCGTTGGCAAATACCTGCACCTGGTTCACAAACAGGTCGTAGCGCAATTGCAGATGGGCGCGGCTCTCGGCGGTGCGCTGGTAGCTGTCCCGCTCCAGGGCGCGTTCAAAACGCTCAAACTCGCTGAGCATGGTCGACGCGCGGCGCATGGCCTGCACGTTGCGACCTGAAAAACTGGAACTCAGCTGCACAAACTGGCGCACTTGCAGCCAGGCAAGACCAATGAAGACGAGGATCAGCAACACGCCGATCATCACCACCCATTTTTTCTGCAGCTTCAGACTGCTGATCAAAATGCAGCCCGTCCGTTGATGCGCGAGCACATGGCGTGCCCCGCTGCGTTGCAAACCGACTTGCAACTCTGTATGAAACCTCTCACGTCCATGAAACGCTTTCACCCCAACACTTCCGCAAGCTCGGGCCCGCGCGGGCACAGCGGCCCCGGGGCAGGCGCAGGCAGTACCGCAAACGCCAAGGTGGGATGATAGCGTTTGATGCCTATTTGAGAGTCATTCCCAACGTTGATTGGATCAATTCAAGCGCAAATAGGGTGCCACCCAACCGTCACATGACCAGGTTCAGGCCGAAGTTCAGCGCCGCGTGACCTTCACTTCGACCTCCATGCCCAGGTAGTCCTCCAGTTCGCCGTCCCAACTACCCGAGACTGGCGACGCCTGCGACGGGTCACGTGAAGTGGCCACGCGGATCAGGTTGGTGCCGCCGAACAAGGCATTCGTCGGGTCAAACGCCACCCAACCCGGCCCAGGCAAATACACATGCACCCATGCGTGGGTGGCGCCAGCGCCGACCACCGCATCACCCTGCGCGTCAAAGCGGTCCAACGCCGGGTCATACAGGTAGCCAGAGACAAAACGGCAGGCGTACCCCAAGCGCCGCGCTGCTTCCATCATCAGCAAAGCGTAGTCGCGGCACGAACCTGCGCCCAAGGTGAGCGTTTGCACCGGGCTTTGGGTGCCCTCTTCCTCCCGCGAGGCGTAGCGCAGCGTGTTCTTGATGTGGTGTGTCATGTCGACCAACACCTGCCGACTGTTGGGCATGACGATGGTGCCCGAGCCATCAGCCGCCAGTTTGGGGCGCACAAACTGGCGCGCCCAGTTCTGCACCACACCATCGGGGTCGGCATAGTGCGGCCGCAGGTAATGCTCCAGATCCAGGCGATCGCTGGCAGCATAGGAAAACGGGTACTGCACGGCCTGCTCTTCCATCGGCAGCTCCAGGTTGTACGAACCTGCGTGTTCAATGGTGAACGAGCAGACGATCTGTAGCTCGGCCGCGGGCTCCAAGGGCTGCACCATGGCGACCGAGTTGGAGAACACGTCTTGCACCAGGTAGACATTGGCGTGCGGGCTGACCTTCAAATCAGTGGCCAGCACCCGAATGTCGTGGTTGGCGCGGGGCCGGAACATCACCCGGTGGGCGCCAAACGTGACCGGACGCGCATACCGGTAAGTGGTGGAGTGAACAATGTCAAAAATGGGATGCATAGACAATTTTTGTATGCGTCAATGAAAACGTCGCGCATGGTACACCACGGTATCGCTACAGAGCCCCAAGCCCGCAGAACTGGCTCTGACACAATGCCCAGCATGCACCGCCGCCATGTCGTCGCCACCGTTGCCGCCCTCGCAGCCTGGCCCAGTATCAGCTACAGCCTTCCCCCCGTTCAACTGCAGTTTCCGCGCGACCACGGCAGCCACCCGGACTTTCAAACCGAGTGGTGGTACATCACCGGGCATGCCACTTCTGGCACGCGCCAGTTCGGCTTTCAACTGACGTTCTTCCGCTCGCGCGTGGCGTCCACGCAAGCCATGACCTCGCACTTTGCCGCCAAACAATTGCTGCTGGCGCACGCCGCCCTGACCGATGTGCAAGGCCAAAAACTCTGGCACGACCAGCGCCTGGCGCGCGCAGGTTTTGACGTGGCCGAGGCCAGCGAGGCCGACACGCGGTTGCGCCTGCTCGACTGGTCGTTGATGCGCGAGCCCGGCCCTCCGTCCACCTTTACCGCGCACTTGCCCGCAGCCGATTTCACGTTGGACCTGCGCCTCACCGCCACCCAGCCACCGCTGCTGCAGGGGCAGCAAGGGTTGTCGCGCAAAGGGCCGCAGGCCGAGCAAGCCAGTTACTACGTGAGCCAGCCGCAACTGCAAGTGGCAGGCACTCTTACCCTGCAAGGCCGGCCCTTCAAAATCGACACCGGCCGCGCCTGGCTCGACCACGAATGGAGCCAGGCCGTGCTGCACCCCGAAGCTGTGGGATGGGACTGGATCGGCATGAACCTGGACAACGGCGACGCCCTCACCGCGTTTCATCTGCGCCGCGCCGATGGCTCTGCGCTTTGGGCTGGTGGTTCCTACCGCAGCGCCGAGGGCAAGCTGCAAACCTTTGCCGCTGATGCGGTCACCTTCACCCCCAAACGCACATGGCTCAGCCCGCAAAGCCAAGGCCGCTACCCGGTCGAGTGGCAGGTGCAAACACCCGCTGGCACCTTCTCGGTACACGCCACAGTAGACGCGCAAGAACTCGACAGCCGCGCCTCCACCGGCACGCAGTATTGGGAAGGCTTGAGCACGCTACGTGACGCCACTGGCCGCACGGTGGGCCAGGGCTACCTGGAAATGACCGGCTATGTGGGGCGACTGCGGCTATAGGCCCAGCCAAGCCGCGGTTCAGTTTGGCTCGATACCCGCTTGCTTCACTACAGCCGTCCATTTCACAGTTTCAGACTGGATGAAGCGGCCAAACGCCTCGGGCGAGTTACCCACGGTGAAGGCGCCAATGTCGTCATAACGTTTCTTGAATTCGGGCGCCTGCACAATCGCCTGCAGTTCTTGCGATACACGGTTCACGATGGCGCCAGGTGTGCCGCTGCGCACCACCACGCCATACCAGGATGTCACCTCAAACCCAGGAAAGCCAGCTTCTGCCGCCGTAGGCACCTGTGGCAACCACGGTACGCGTGTGTGGTACGCCACGGCCAGCGGTTTGAGCTTGCCTGACTGCACTTGCGGCAAGGCAGTCACCACCTCGTTGAAGATGAATTGCGTTTGCCCCGACAGCAGATCCACCAGCGCAGGAGCCAGCCCCTGGTAGGGAATGGCGGTGAAGTTCGCCCCCGTCTGGCTGCGCAGCAGTTCGCCGGCCAAATGAGGGAAAGAGCCCAGGCTCACCCCGTAATTCACCTTGCCGGGGTTCTGTTTCGAGTAGTCGATCAACTCGCGCATGCTCTTCACCGGCACCGTGGGGTTCACCAACAACACCTGCGGCGTTTGCACCAGCAGCGACACCGGTGTGAAGTCGCGTGCAAGGTCGTAGCTCAGGTTTTTGAATAAGGCTGGCTGCACCGTAAGGTTGGACGCGGGCGCCAACAACCAAGTGTAGCCATCCGCCGGTTGGCGCGCCACGTAGTCAAAGCCGATATTGCCTGCCGCACCGCTACGGTTCTCGACCACCACCGGCTGCTTCAAGCGCAGCGCCAATTGCTCGGCGGCCTCGCGCGCAATCTTGTCGGCAATGCCACCCGCTGGGTATGGCACCACCAATTTCAAAGGCTTGCTCGGAAAATCGTCTGCCGCCAAGGCCACCAAAGGAAGTGCAAGGATCAACGCTGCAGCCTGTGGCCAAAAGCGGCGCTTGTGCTTTTGCATGGGAGTTTGCATAAAAATCTTGAAGCGGAAAACCAAACAGTAGACATGAATAGGCCCCGTTTGGGAACAAATCTTTAGGCATAAACATAAGCCCCTCTGTCCACCCTATCCGCCGTCTCTTTCGTCAGCCATCGCCTACGGCGTTATGCGGCATGCCCCCGCTGCGGCCTTCGACAAAGCCCGGTAGGCTGGGTCTCATGAATGAATGGTTGTATGGATGCAAGGCTTCAAGCAGCCTGCCCAAAATGTGGCGGGCCAGATGATGGCGGATCAAAGCCTCACTTCCTTGCCGCGCCGCCACCCGATTCTTCTGGTGCTTGTGGCAGCACTGGTTCTGTTGTTCATCTTGTTCGACTGGAACTGGTTTCGCCATCCGCTGGAGCGCTACATCTCCAACAAGACGCAACGCACCTTCACCATTTCTGATCTGCATGTGCGTTTAGGTTTGACGCCCACCATCCGCATGCGCGATGTGTATTTCAGCAACACCGAATGGTCCAAGGAAGATGCGATGGCGCGCATCGAAACCCTGGAGTTTTCCGTCTCGCTGCGCGACCTGCCCGAAAAGATTTTGATTCGGCGCGTGGCACTGACGAAGCCCGATTTGATTTTCGAGCGGCTGAAAGACCAGCGCCGTAATTGGACGTTGACAGCCCCGTCGGAAACGTCTGAACCGAGCAAGCTGCGCATTGCGTCTTTGTCTGTGGACCAGGGCCGCTTGCGCTATCTCGACCACGGGCAACCGTTCGACATTGACGTACAGGCCGAAACCTTCGACCCCGCCAAGCAAGAACAGGTGAAGGACGCCAATGCCAAGCCCGAGAACAGCCGCTATGCCACGCGCTACGTGTTCAAAGGCAAGTACCACGGCGCGAGCTTTTCGGGCAACGCGCTCAGCGGTGAAGTGCTGAGCTTTCAAGAGTCGGGCATACCGTTTCCGCTCAAGGGCGATTTGGTGGCGGGCACCACCAAGCTATCGGTCGAAGGCACGGTCACCGATGCAGCCAACATCACCGCCATCGACACCCAACTGAAGATCCAAGGCCAGACGTTGGCCAATCTATACCCTTTCCTGCTGCTGCCATTGCCTGCATCGCCGCCCTACCTGTTGCAAGGCCACCTGGTGCTCAAAGGCAACCGCTACGGCATCGATGACCTGAACGGCAAGATTGGCTCAACCGATGTGCGCGGCAGCGCGGCCTACGTGGACAAAGAGCCTCGCCCACTACTCACCGCCGACCTGCGCAGCAACAACCTGCAGGTGGCCGATCTGGGTCCACTGATTGGTGTGCAAACGAAAAACAGCGGTGGCAAGCCACCGTTGACGCAGGCCCAGACCAACACCAAGGCCACGGCAACGGCCGCCGCAGCCCAGGTGGATCCGACCCATGTCTTGCCCGCCGGCACCTTTGACGGCAGCCGCCTACAAAAGATCGACGCCGACGTCACGCTGGTCGCCACCAAACTCGTCGTCCCCAAGGAAGCCATCGACCTGCCACTGGAGAGCATGAACGCCTCGCTGCACCTGCATAACGCCGTCATGAAATTAACGCCGCTGGAGTTTGGTTTTGCGGGCGGCAAGATCACCTCGGAAATCACGCTCGATGCACGTCAGCCCACCATCAGCACCGATGCCAAGATTGACTTCCGTGGCATTCGCGTCGACCGGCTCACGCCGCCAGATTCCAAGCTGGCGCAAGGCGCAGGCCTGCTGGGCGCCAGCGTGCAACTCGCAGGGCGCGGCAACTCGATTGCAGACGCGGCGGGCAATGCCAACGGGAAGGTTTCGGCGGCCATATCCAACGGCCGGATATCGAACCTGCTGGATGCCGCCAGCGGACTCAACGGCGGCAAGATCCTGCAACTGCTGGCCGGTGGCGACAAAACCATCAGCGTGAACTGCGGCGGCATGGCGTTCGACATCAAGGACGGCATCGGCAAGTCCAAGCTGCTGGTGGTGGACACCGAACAAACGCAAATTCTGGGGGACGGCGGCTTCAACCTGAAGGACGAGAAGTTCGATGTCACGCTCACCCCCAAACCCAAGAACGTCGGCATTTTGTCGCTGCGCACACCGGTGCGCCTCTACGGCCGCTTCAACCAGGCCGACTACGAATTACACAAAGGCCCACTGTTGGCACGCGCGGGTAGCGCCGTCGCACTGCTGACTGTGGCGCCGATTGCTGCGCTGCTACCGCTCATCGAAACCGGCCCAGGTCAGGATTCTGACTGCCGCCGCCTGCAAGCCAGCGCGGGTGTAAAAGAAGCCGAGAAGCAGGCCCTGACCAAGCCCAGTTCAAAGAAGAAGGCTGGGGCGAAGTAACGCTACGCCCGTAGACATCATCACGACGACGTGAGCTGACTACACTGCCTGCATGCCGTCCCCTCACGCCTCGAATCGCCTCACCTCTTTCTATCGCAGCGCCGAAGCCATGCGTAGCCGCAGTGTTAGCGACCTTGTGCTCACCCGCACATTGGAAGTGCCGGCACCACCTGCCCGGCTGGTAGCTGATTGGGAGCGAGAGACCCAAGAAAATCTAGGATTGGAACCCGGCGATGTGGAGCAGTTGCCGCTGGCCCGCGCGCGCATGCGCTGGCCAGACTACCGGCACTGTGTGCAGGCCATGGCAGCGTGGACTCAAACGCTCGGCTTGGGAGAGCTGTTAACCGAGAGCGACATCGCCTTGATGGTCTGCCGTGGCGCCAAGTACCACCACGATGGCGGCCAGTACGGCGCGGCGGCGTTTTGCAACCTGTTCTTAAGTGAAGACAAGGGCCTGGATCTGCACTTTCCGCAGGCGGGCCAGCGCATCCCCTTGGTGCGCGGCACGGCGGTGGTATTCGACACCGGCCAGCCGCATGCCGTCATCCGGCGTCACACCAGCGGCTTCCAAGCAGAAGACTTTGCCCCCGTCGACGATTGCACGCTGGTGTTTCTCACCTGGGAGTTGCCCATCGAAGACACGCGCGTGGCAGGCGCACTGCAGGTGGACTTCGACATCGCTCCGGGCACGGCGCAGCAACTGAACGATGGGCAACTCTGGCGGGACGGTGCGCCCGCCGATGTTGCCCCGCACTCCGGGCAGTGGTGCAGCCCCTCGGACGGATAAGGCCACAGGGGTAAACCACGCGCCCAGGGCTTGCAAATCTCTGCACAGATGTGGACAGATATGGCACGATGGGCAGACCTTAAGGCTGCCAAGCAAGGGGGCGACTTTGGCTGTTCAACTGTTCTCCGGGGCCAGTATCGGGCTGCTGCTCGGATTGCTCATGGGCCTGTCGACCTCGCCCGTCGTGTCGTTGGTGGTGGGGGCGCTGGCCGCGCTCTTGGGTGCCTTGGTGCTACCGTTCACCAAGGCCAACGACACTGCTCCCGCTCCCACACCCGCGCGTCAACGCGACGCGGCCTGGCGCTCGGGTGCGTTGGGCATTGCCGCCATCGTCGGCCTCGCCGCTGGCATCTGGATGCGCACACATGATGTGTTGTCGCCAGAGCGCCCTAGCCTGGCACAGCAAGTGGCTGCGGTGCAGGCCGCTGGCTTCAGCGCCGATGAAGCACGCCGTCTGGTGGCCAGCAAGGAGTTCCCGGCGGCGCGTGCGGCCTCAGCGCCCGCCGCCGCCTCTGCTGCACCCGATGCCCGCGCCACCGTGCTGTTTGGCGCGGACACCTCCACCTGCGAAAAACTCGCGCCCTCGCGTTTCAAGGACGTCGCCGCAGCCGCCACAGCCTACCAAGCTGCGGGGTTCGTCACGCTCGCCAACTTTACGCGCTCGCTGGAGGCCGAACTGCCAGACGAAAGCCAGCGCAAAGTGGCACTGGTCACCGCCGTTGGGGCCTTATGCGCCGCGCGTTGATTTTGGGCAGCGGCGCAGCCATCGCGTTGCGACTGGCTGGCAAGGTGCACGCGCAAACCCCCACACAACTGCAGCCGGGAGACATGCTGGCCAAAGCCAGCGCATCGGTCATCAAGGTCGATGCCGGCACCCACACCGCCTCCGGCTTTCTATGGCCGGACGATCAGCACGTCGTCACCGCACTGCACGTGGTAGACAGCGCGCAGAACGTGGTCGGCCATGTAGTCAATGCCCAAGGCAAGATTGAAGCCTCGCACCCGCTCAAGGTCGAACGCGTGCTCAAGTCCGCAGACTTGGTGCTGCTGCGCTTGCCTCAGCCTCTGGCACGCCCGTTCCTCGCGTTGAACACCAACCTGCCAGCCGTCAAGCAATCAATGGATGCACTCGGCTTTGCACTCAACAGCCCTGGTGCCAGCACCACGGAAGTCAAGCGGCGCTTTGGCGGCGACCGTTTGTCCGCAATCTTGCCGCCGAAGGTGCTGGCCACGCTGACCGACTACCCCAGCGCCTCGCTGGAGATCTTGAACCTCGAAGGCAATCTGGTGCCAGGTTTGTCTGGGGCGCCCTTGCTCGACAGCCGCGGCCAGGTTGTTGGCGTGGCGAATGGTGGGCTTGAAGAAGGCGCGATCGGTATCTGCTGGGGCATCCCCGCCAAACACCTGGAGCAACTCGCTGCCTCCACCACAACCGAACTGCCACGCGCCAACGCGGTGAACCTACGCTTTGCCGCCGATCTGCAGTCCAACGTGAAAACGCTGCCTCGGTTAAACGGCGTCACGCTCACGCGGCTGCGCAGCCGCACGTTTGCCCAGTTGGCGGCAAGCGCCGACGATGAACTCGGCCTGCGCCAGTTGGCTACCGTGTTCCAAGCGTTCCACCCCGAAACCTTCCGGTACGACATCTACCAAGACCTGCAACTTGGTGCCACGCTAGCGGTGCCAGAGGGCGCGACCTTGCGCACGCAGGGCGACTTCATCGCGGTGCAAGGCCCGGGCTGGCCGCGTATGGCGATGCTGGTACAAGTGCGCGCCACGGCGAATGATGCCGAAAGCCAGCACCAATCCGTCGTGTTCGAGCGCGTGGTCACGCAGATCGACACACCCGGCACGCAGGTGGTGCAAGACCCCGCGTGGTCTTACCTCGGCCCCATGCGCAAGGGCGCTTTGCAGGTCAACCGCAAAGGCTACTACCGTGGGCGCTTCAAGGACGGCATGGTTCAGCGCGACGCCTATTTCTTCGATACCTTGGCCACCAATGGGCGCGCTTTCCTGGGCGTGGCAGCCGTCAACAATGACGACAGCATCCCTACCAACATGATGGAGCTGCAATGCGCCCAGGGGCTGGGCCATGCGCGCTGCCCATCGCTGATAGCCGAGCGACGCGCCTGGGCGCAGATGGTGCTGGCCGCACAGTTCTCGACGTTTCCGCCGATCTAGCGCCACTATCAATAACGCAGCGCCCTACGCATTCCTGGCATGCGCCCTAGGCATTTTTTGTTTAAGGCACTGTTAGGGGGCCTGCGCTTCATGTCACGGCCACTTCGACCCAGACGCCTGCGTGATCAGAAGCACCGTTGTCCCACGACGTCACCTCGGCAAAACCAGTCTGCGCCGGCGCGCCTTCTTTGCGCGCGATGTTCTGAATATCAAAGATGCCGCGCCGCTCAATGCCGCTGGCTTTGATGACACGCGTGAGCGGCTGCGACAGAAAGATGTAGTCCAGCTGGTTCAGCCGCTCGCCACGCGGGCCACCTTCGAAGTAGTAGGTGTAGCGGTCGGTCACGGGCTGGGCGGGGTCTATGACGGGTGTCAAACCCGGCTCGGCAAAAAGCGGCGCCAGGCTTTGCAGTGGGTTGGCAGCGTCTTCGTTCAAATCGCCCACCACCACCACGTAGTCTTTCTTCAAGTCATAGGTTTGCGTCAAGATGTCGGCCACGCGGTTGGATTGATCCAGCCGTTTTTCTGCAGACTTCTTTTTCTCGGCAGCAGTCTTGCCGTTCTGGCTTTTGAAGTGGTTGCACAACACGTAGACGGGGCGGCTCAGGCCGGCGTCTATCGCCACCTCCAGGCAGTCGCGGCTGAAGACGGGGTTGAACACCTTGCCAGCGTCAAACACATGGGTACGCACGCTGGCGATTTTGTGGCGTGTTAGGCAGGCCACGTCGATGCCGCGCGGGTCGTTCGGGCTGTCGATCATCACAAACTGCTTGAACTTCTTGCTGCCCAAAATCTGGCTATTGAAGCTGCGCAGCACGTCCATGCCTTCCACCTCCACCGCACACAAGATGTCGGCGTTCAGCGCCTTGATCACTTTGCCCGTGTTCTTGCGCTGCTGATCGTTGAACTCCTGGTCCTTGAAGACGATTTGGCCCAGCCAGTCGCCCCGGCCTTTACAGCTTTTGTTGATGCGAAAGCCGGTGAGTCCGCTCTCCTTTTTCCAGTCGCCCAGAGAGCCCGCGTCTTTGCGCACGTCTAGATACAGCAGCAATTCGTGCGACACCGCGAAGACCTTGTCTTTGAGCGGCGCGTCGTAAGTGGCGCGGTCCAGCAAGCCTTGCAGCACGCGCACCTGGTCGAGCAGCGCATCGGTGCGCGCACTGTCGCGGATGTTGAGAATCGCCGCGCGGCGGAACAGGTTCTCGACGTTGTAACTCGCGATGCGTAGTTTCATGCGGCCCCCTTGTGGTCTGCGCACTGTAGACCTGGGGTGGAAGGGCCGCAACTTCAACACATAAAAAAGCCACCCCGAAGGGTGGCTTTCACAGCAAACGCTGGAGGTTGCCTACGATTAGACGCCGACGTAAGCGGTCTTCACGGTGGTGAAGAACTCTTGTGCGTAACGGCCTTGTTCGCGCGCGCCGAAACTGCTGCTCTTGCGGCCGCCAAACGGCACGTGGTAGTCGACGCCTGCGGTGGGCAGGTTGACCATCACCATGCCGGCTTGGCTGTGGCGCTTGAAGTGCGTGGCGTATTTCAGCGAAGTGGTGGCAATGCCAGCCGACAGGCCGAAAGGCGTGTTGTTCGATTCGAACAGCGCTTCTTCGTAGCCCTTCACGCGGATGATGCTGGCCACGGGGCCGAACACTTCTTCCTTGTTGATGCGCATGTCGGCAGTGGTGTCGGTCAACAGGGCGGGTGCCATGTAGAAACCTTCGGTGCCGAGCTTCAGGCGTTGGCCACCGGCCACCAGCTTGGCGCCTTCGTCCTGGCCGATTTGCACGTAGCCCAAATCTTGCTCAAGCTGCGATTGCGAAGAGACCGGGCCGATGTCGATACCAGCAGCCAGGGCGTCGCCAATCTTCAGCGTGGCCATGCGAGCGGTCACAGCGTCGACAAACTTGCTGTAGATGCCTTCGGTGACGATCAGGCGGCTCGATGCGGTGCAGCGTTGGCCGGTGGAGAAGAACGCGCTTTGCACGCTCAGTTCCACGGCTTGGGCCAGGTCGGCGTCGTCCAGAATGACTTGTGGGTTCTTGCCACCCATCTCCAGCTGCACCTTCTTCAGGTTCACAGCGCATTGCTGGGCAATACGGGCGCCAACGCTTTGCGAACCGGTGAAGCTGATGGCGTCGATGCTAGGGTGGTTGACCAACGGGTCACCGATGACCGAGCCACGGCCCATCACCAGGTTGAACACGCCCGCAGGGATGCCGCTGCGGTTGATGATGTCGGCCAGTGCCCAGGCGCAACCTGGCACCAGGTCGGCAGGCTTGATCACCACGCAATTACCATAGGCCAGTGCGGGCGCGATCTTCCAGGCCGGGATGGCGATGGGGAAGTTCCATGGGGTGATGAGGCCCACCACACCCAACGGTTCGCGGGTGATTTCCACGTGCACACCGGTGCGCACGGAAGGCAGAATTTCACCGGCCAAACGCAGGCATTCACCCGCGAAGAACTTGAAGATGTTGCCTGCACGGGTCACTTCACCAATGCCTTCGGGCTTGGTCTTGCCTTCTTCGCGCGACAGCAGCGTGCCGAGTTCTTCGCGGCGCGCCAGAATTTCATTGCCGATCTTGTCGAGTGCGTCGGCACGCGCTTGCACGTTGCCGGTCGACCAGGCGGGGAAAGCAGCGCGGGCGGCCTTGACGGCAGCGTCCAACTGGGCCGCGTCCGCTTGTGTGTATTCGCCGATCACGTCGGACAGGTTCGACGGGTTGACGTTGGGGGCATAGGTAGCACCAGCGACCCATTGGCCGTTGATCAGGTTGTCATGCTTGGATGTCATGTTGCAGGTTCCTTGAAGGGGGTTCGGGAGACAGGCTGTTGTGCGTGGAAACGCCAAGCACAACAGTCAGAAAACGATGACCAGAGCGAGCCTAAATGCGCAAAGGCGATGGTAGCAAAGCTAGCATCGCCTATCGCTCTAGCGAGCTAAGCCGTGGTTACTGTGGGCCAAGCTTCTTGATCAGCGCAGCCAGCATTTCAACTTCGTTGGGCTTCAGGTCCGACAGCGGTGCACGCACGGGGCCTGCATCGTGGCCGACCAGCTTGGCGCCGGCCTTGATGATGCTCACGCCGTAGCCTTCCACGCGGTTGCGGATTTCCAGGTAAGGCATGAAGAACTCCTTCAGCAGACGGTGCTGCGTGGTGATGTCGTCAGCGGCCACGGCCTTGTAGAAGTCCATTGCCGTCTTGGGGATGAAGTTGAACACGGCCGACGAGTACACCGGCGTGCCCAGTGCCTTGTAGGCGGCTGCGTAAACTTCAGCGGTGGGCAAGCCACCCAGGTAGGCGAAACGGTCGCCCATCTTCATGAAGATGGAAGACATGGTCTCAATATTGCCCACGCCGTCCTTGAAGCCGATGAGGTTAGGGCAGCGCTCGGCCAGGATGGCCAGCGAGTTGGGCGTGAGCTTGGTGCGGTCGCGGTTGTAGACGATGACGCCGAACTTCACGCTGTTGCAGACTTGCGCCACGTGTTCGATCAGGCCTTCCTGGCCGGCTTCGGTCAGGTAGTGCGGCAGCAACAAGATGCCGTGGGCGCCCAGGCGCTCGGCTTCTTGGGCGTGCTGGATGGCCACGCGGGTCGGGCCGCCGGCGCCGGCAATGATCGGCACCTTGCCACGGCAGGTGTCGACAGCGGTCTTGATGATCTCGGAATACTCTTTGGATTCGAGCGAGAAATACTCGCCCGTGCCGCCGGCGGCGAACAGGGCCGAGGCGCCGTACGGGGCCAGCCATTCGAGGCGGGCGGCGTAGCTCTTGGCGTTGAAGTTGCCTTGGGCGTCGAAGTCGGTCACGGGGAACGACAACAGGCCGGAGCCCATGATTTTCTTGAGGTCTTGTGGGTTCATGCTCATGATGGTCTACCTTAAAACAATGTGTTGGATTTGATGTTAGAGAATTCGGCACCGTGGTCGGCGCCTGCCTTTTAGTTGTTAACTTGGCGAGTCTGTGATGCGGCCAGGCCGCATCAATCAAGCCGGATGTTGCCGTCCTTCACCACTTGGGCCCAGCGAGTGCGTTCCTGGTTAAAGAACTGGTCTTGCTCGGTAGGCAACATCGTCACCACCTCAGCCCCCTGCCCGGTCAGGCGCGAGCGAATGTCGGGGCTGCGAATGATCTTGATCAACTCGTTGTTGAGCTTGGTGACCACGGCCGCAGGCGTGCCGTTGGGCGTCAACACACCTTGCCAGGTACCAGACTCAAAATTGGTCAAACCTTGCTCTGCCAGTGTGGGCACATCGCCCACCAGCGGCATACGCGTTTTCTTCGAGATGGCCAGCACCTTGAGCTTGCCACTTTGCACGTGCGGCAGGGTGGCCAGCATGCCGTTCATCAGCACCTGGGTTTGGCCGCCCATGGTGTCTCCAATGGCTTGCACGCCGCCCTTATAGGGCACGTAGATCCACTTGGCGCCACTGGCGCGTTCTACCGCCACACCCGCCAGATGCGGCGCGCTGCCCATGGCAGTGACGGCAAAGTTCAAGTCCGTTTTCTTCGAATACGCCACCAACTCCTTGAGGTTGGCGACCGGCACCGATGGGTGCACCACCAGCATGTGCGGCGAGTAGGCCAGCATGGTCACACCACGCAGGTCTTTGCTCGGGTCAAAAGCCAGCTTGGTGTAGACCGAGGGGCTGATGGCCAGTGCGCCCACATCACACAGCAACAGCGTGTGACCATCGGGTGCCGATTTGGCAACGAATTCGGCGCCCAGGTTGCCGTTGGCACCTGGGCGGTTTTCCACGATCACCGACTGCTTCAGCGCTTCAGAAAGCGGCTGACTGATGGAGCGCGCAATGATGTCCGACGAGCCGCCCGGCGGGTAAGGCACGATCAGCTTGATGGGTTTGGTTGGATAGGCCTGTGCCCATGCGGGCGCCCCCACGGTGGCCAAAGCCCCCGTGGCCAGCAACAGATTTCGGCGATTCAGCGTCATGGTTTTCTCTTGCCTCCGTTATCTGAACACACTCGGCAGCCACAGCGAAAACGCGGGCACGTAGGTCACAAGCGCCAGACAAACCGTTAGCGCACCGTAGAAGGGCAGGATCGACTTCATCACCTGCCCCACCGATATCTCCCCGATGGCACAACCGACGAACTGCGTCACCCCCACAGGCGGCGTGTTCAGGCCCAGCGCACAGTTGATCAGCATGACGATGCCGAACTGAACTGGGTCCATACCGAACTGCGCAGCGATAGGCAAGAAGATCGGCGTGCAAATCAGGATGGTGGCAGCCATGTCCAAGAAAGTACCCAGCACGAACAACAGCACGTTGATCATCAGGAAAATGACCCACGGCGTAGCCGACACGGACGTCATCAACGCGCCGGTCTTCTGCGGCACTTCGTACAGCGCCATGAAGTAGCCGAAGGCCGACGAAATACCGATCAGCAGCAGCACCACGCCCGTCGTCTTGCACGCCTTGGCGCAAGCCTTCAGGAAGTGCTGCCACGACAGCGAACGGTAAACCAGCACCGTCACCAGCAACGCCCAAAGCACCGCAGTCGCGGCCGATTCGGTCGCGGTAAAGATGCCAGACAAGATGCCCGCCAAGATGATCACCACGATCAGCAGACCAGGCATTGCGGCCAGGAAGGCTCTGGTCACAACTTTCCAGCCTGGGAAGGTGCCATGGGTGGGGTAACCACGCTTCACCGCCACGTAGTAGGCCGCCACCAAGTTGCAGATGGTCAACAGCAGCGCAGGAATCACGCCAGCCAAAATCAGATTGAACACGCTGACCGAGGCAATGCCCGTGGTGGCCAACGCGAAGATGATCAGGTTGTGCGAAGTTGGCATCAGCGCGCCCACCAGTGCCGCATGGGTGGTCACGTTCACGGCGTAGTCGGCGTCGTAGCCTTCCTTCTTCATCAGCGGGATCATTACCGAGCCCATGGCCGACACGTCGGCCAAAGGGGAACCGGCCACGCCGCCGAACAAGGTGCAACCGATCACGTTGCTCATGCCCAGGCCGCCACGCACATGGCCGACCAGACTGTTGGCAAAACGCACGATACGGTCGGCAATGCCGCCGTACAACATCAATTCACCGGCAAACACGAAGAACGGAATGGCCAGGAAAGAAAACACCTGCATGCCGCCAACCATCTTCTGAAACACGATGGCGGTGGGAATACCCGAATACAGCACGGTGCAGACCGAGGCCAGGCCGATGGAGAACGCCACCGGCACCCCTAGCACCAGCAATATCGCAAAGCTTAGAGAGAGAACTGTCAGTTCCATTGAATTCTTTCAGTCAGTACCAGGACGGAACAACTTCTTCGTGACGCACCAACGCCAGGATGTGTTCGATGGAAAACATCACGATCAACACGCCGCAGATCACCAGCGACAGGTAGTCGATACCGACGGGCAAATGCAGCATGGGATCCAGTTCGTCCCACTTCAGACGCGTCCAGAGGATGCCGTTTTGAACCATGATGACGCCGAACACCACGACGATCACATGGATCAGGATTTCCAGCTTCAGGCGCATGTTTTCTGGCAGCAAAGACACCAGCGACTCCAGACCGATGTGGCCCGCGTCGCGCACGCCCACGGCCACGCCGAAAGCGGTGACGTACAACACCAATTGCAGGGCCAATGCTTCAGCCCAGGTCGGGGTGTCGTTGAAGATGTAGCGGCCGATCACCTGGGTCTGCACGCTGAGAATGATACCGATCAGGCAGATGATGCCGAGGACCAGGCAGGTCTTGCTGAGAAAGCCGCAGAGGCGCGCATAGAAATGACGCGCCTCTGGGCGCTCGTGTTCGGCGTCGAGTCCGGGAGCGACGGGGCTCACGGCCGCCGTGGTGGCCGCGGCCGTAGCCGGGGTCGATGTATAGGATGCACTCATAGGGTTCCTAGAGGAACGCGCGCCCCACAGACCGGCATGGGCCGGCCCAGGCAGCGCGCGATCGTGGGTTTACTTGGTGTCCTGAACAGCCTTCACCAGACGCTGCAGATCAGGCGTCGTGATGAACTTGGCATAGACCGGTGCCATCGCGGTCTTGAACGAGGCCTTGTCCACGTCCGTCACGATTTGCGCACCAGCCTTGGTCACGATGGCCAAAGCCTTGGCTTCCTGCTCATCCCACTTCTGACGTTGGAACGTCACCGATTCCTTGGCCGCAGCACGGAACATGGCTTGGTCGGCTGGCGACAGCTTGTCAAACACGGCCTTGGACATCACCAGCATTTCGGGCGCCATGGAGTGTTCGGTGCGCGAGTACACCTTGACGGCTTCGTAGTGCTGGAAACCTTCGTACGAAGGGATGTTGTTTTCAGCAGCGTCGATCAGGCCGGTCTTCAGCGCGGTCAGCACTTCACCGGTGGGCATTGGCGTGGCGTTGGCGCCCATGGCACCGACCAGCGAAACCCACAGTTCAGACTGCTGCACGCGGATCTTCAGGCCCTTTGCATCGGCGATGGTACGCACAGGCTTCTTCGCGTAGATGGAACGTGCGCCGCTGTCATAGAAGGCCAAGCCCACGAGGCCTTGGCTCTCACAACCCTTCAGGATTTCTTCGCCGATAGCGCCATCCAAGGTCTTGCGCATGTGCGAGATCGAGTCGAACAGGAAGGGCATGGTCGGCACCAGGCTCTTCGGGCAGATCGAGTTCAGCGAGCTGATGTTGACGCGGTTCAGATCGAGTGCGCCGATCTTCACCTGGTCCAGCGTTTCTTTCTCGGAGCCCAGGGCGCTCTTGTTGAACACCTTGATGGTGAACTTGCCGCCGCTCTGCTTGGAGAGGACCTCACTCATGTGCTTGACCGCAGCGACCGTTGGATAGTCGTCGCTGTTGTGAACGTCTGCCGAGCGCAACTCGACGGCCTGCGCCGACATGCACAAGCTGGCCAGCACGCCAGCTGCGACTGTGGCAACGCGGAACGAAAAACGGTTAAAAGATTTCATGAATGAGCCTCCGACTTATAGTTAAAAAATGCTCTGTTAGAGCGACAAGGGAAAACGCGAAAACACTGGTTCGGCCAAGCCTCTCACTCCTGGCTCCAGTGCAAAAACAGCCCCGTTGAGTCCCGGCGCATCGGCTGCCACGGTGCCGGGCAGGATGGACGTGACGTACAACACATCTAGGTTCGGGCCACCAAAGGCGCACATCGATGGCTTGGCCACCGGCACCTCCAGCGACTTCACCAGGCGGCCTTGTGGATCGAAGCGGTGCACCTTTCCGGCGTCATTTCCGCAAATCCAGTAGTGACCTTCCGCGTCCACGGCCGCGCCATCGGGGCGGCCTGGCAGGTTGGTCATATCGACAAATTCTTTCGGGTCGGCCAGCTTGCCGTGCTCGGCATCAAACTCAAACGCCCAGATGCGTTGCACGCTGGGGTGTGAGTCAGACATGTAAGCCGTCTTGCCATCTGGGCTGAAAGCCAGGCCGTTGGGCGTGATGATGTCTTGCACGTGGGCGGCGCTCAAGCCGTTTTCATCGAAGCAGTACAACGCACCCAGAGGCGAGGCCTTGCCCATGTCCATCACCATGGTGCTGATCCAAAAGCGGCCCTGCGCATCGCAGCGGCCGTCGTTGAAACGCATGCCTTCGGCGAGGTGTTTGATGGGCGCCAGCAGCTTCACACGCACTTCGGGTGCGGCCAGCAACTCGACGGAAAACACCCCCGTTTCCATGGCAGCGATCACCACGCGGTTGCCCCCCTTGTCGGCCGTCAGGGCGATGCAGCCCACGCGCTCAGGCAAGGCCCAGCTTTGCACAGCGTCAGAGGCAGCATCCCAGCGGCGGATGAAGCGGCCTTCGATGTCGACCCAGAACAGCGCTTGGCCGACGGGGTCCCACACCGGGCATTCACCCACGCGGTCACGCGTGTTGCTGATCACGGGCGCATTGCTCATGGCTGGTAAGGACCTTGCACCACAAAACCACCGCCGTGCGAGGTGTGCGCGGGATTCTTCAAATCAGGAGCACTGGTTTGCGCGTAGATTTCTTCGCGGAACTGTTCCGAGCTGTCTTGCGGCACATAACCCACGTGTTTGGCGCGGCTGTTGTCCCACCAGGTGACGGCGTTGTTCGACATGCCGAAGATGATGCTGTGGTTGAGCACGGGCGTGGTCAGGCAGGCGGTGACCAAGCGGTGCAGGTCGCCGTAGCTCAGCCAGGTAGCCAACATGCGGCGGTCGCGTGGCTTGGGGAACGAAGAACCGATGCGCACGCAGGCGGTTTCGATGCCGTAGCGCTCGAAGTAGAACTTCGATAGGTCTTCACCAAAGGCTTTGCTCAGGCCGTAGAAGCTGTCGGGACGCGGAGGCGCGTCAGCGTCAATGGTTTCGCCCTGGCTGTAGAAACCAACCACATGGTTGGAGCTGGCGAACACGATGCGCTTTACACCAAAGCGGCGTGCGGCTTCGTACAAGTTGTACAGGCCCAGGATGTTGGCCTGCATGATGGGCAGGAACGGGCCATCAACCGAGATGCCACCCAGGTGCACGATAGCGTCCACGCCCTGCACCATCGCATCTACAGCAGCAGCGTCGGCCAGGTCGGCCAACATCACTTCTTCGTTGGCACCAGCGGGGCCAAAGTCAGCAATATCAGACAGGCGCAGCGTATTGCAGTTTTGCTTGAGGCTTTCGCGCAGCACTTTGCCCAGGCCACCTGCGGCACCGGTCAACAAGATTTTTTCGTGCACTTTCAGGGTCATGTTTACTTCTCTCGAGGGGATAAAGGATGGGTTACGCCGGCAACAACGCAGCATGAAGCGCGCGTTCATCCGATTAACACATCAGTCGTACGTTGTCTGATGACTTCAAATTTTCAGGATTTGGCGTCGCATTGTCAAGGGGTTTTTCACTGAGGTTTACCCGCGCAAAGCCATGTCATTTTGGCGTCATTCGCCTGAAGCCCTAGCAAAAGAGCCCCATAGAATCGCCGACGCCCGAGTCTCTCATCCCATTCGCAACAAAGTATTACGGGTAAACCCGTTATGGCACTTTGAAGTTAAGTTATAGGATGACTGATAAATGAAATTCTCTCGGCAATTCGACATGTTGACCTCACGCCCATGCCCTCAGGGCATTAGCGGCAAACCCGGCCAACACCTCCCCGTTTCCCATCAGGCTCTTCCAAAGCCATCACCGGGCACAGCTATGGGCAATTAAAAACTCCCATCGCTGGCCATCCCTCGACGCTCAAACCCATACATAACAAGGAGCTCAACCATGCGTAAACTCAACCGCACCATCCTTAGCCTCATCGCAGCTGCGGCCGTCTGTGCCATCAGCGGCCAAGCCTCTGCGCGGACATTCCGTTCGGCAGACGTCCACTCCAAGGACTTCCCCACCAATATGGCGGTGAAGTACATGGGCGACGAACTCAACAAAGCCACCGGCGGCAAAGACACCATCAAGGTCTTTGGCGACAGCTCGCTGGGCTCTGAAAAGGACACCGTCGAACAGGTCAAGATCGGCGCCATCGACATGGTGCGCGTGAGCCTGGCGTCGTTCAACGGCATCGTGCCGGAATCGATGGTGCCATCGTTCCCGTTCATCTTCCGTGACCTGGAGCACTTCCGCAAAGCCATCTACGGCGCTGAAGGCGACAAGATCCTGGCCGCTTTTGACAAAGCCGGTTTCGTGGGCCTGGCCATGTACGAGAGCGGTTCGCGCTCGATGTACGCCAAGAAGCCGATCAAGACCGTGGCCGACATGAAGGGTCTGAAGATCCGCGTGCAGCCGTCTGACCTGGCCGTGGCCATGGTTGGCGCAATGGGCGCCTCTCCTGCCCCGATGCCGATGGCCGAGGTTTACTCTGGCCTGAAGACCGGCCTGGTGGATGCTGCTGAAAACAACATCCCTTCGTACGAAGAAGCCAAGCACTACGAATCCGCTGGTGTGTTCTCTGAAACCATGCACGTGATGACGCCCGAAGTGGTGGTGTTCTCCAAGAAGGTATGGGACACGTTGACGCCTGCCGAGCAAACCGCCCTGCGCAAGTCGGCCAAGGCATCGGTGGCCTACTACGTGACCCTGTGGGACGCCAAGGAAAAAGAAGCCAAGGCCGCTGTGCTGAAGGGTGGCGCGAAGATCGTCCCCGCCTCTGAAATCGACAAGGCCAGCTTCGTCAACGCCGAAAAGCCTGTCTGGGACAAATTTGCATCCACGCCTGAGCTGAAGTCGCTGGTGCAAGAGATCGTCAACGTCAAGTAAGCCGTCTCACCGCAATCAACCGCTTAGCCGCTTGCATGGTTCAGGGCCCCGCCCTGCACCATGCAGGCTGCTGAGCGTTGCGGTGTACCGGTGGGAAGTTACCCCATGGATCTTTTCAATTCAATCAACGAGCACCTGTCCAATTGGGTGCTGCGTGCGGCCAGCGCTTGCCTGGCGGCATTGGGCATCGTTGTCATCTACGGCGTGATCATGCGTTACGCCTTCAATGACGCACCACCCTACGTCGAACAAGTGGCCCTGTTGCTGGTGATCTCGGTCGCCATGTTTGGTGCCGCTGCCGGCGTGCATGACGCAGGCCACATCGGCCTGGACTCGGTGGTCAAGCTGCTGCCCGAAAAGGCGCAGTTCTTGTGCCTGGTTGTGGTGGAACTGCTGACCATCTCGTTTGCCGTCATCTTGCTGTGGGGCTGTGAACACATGGCCACATCGACACGCCACGACACCATTCCCACGCTGGGTATTTCAGAGGCCTGGCGCTACGTGCCGCCAATGATTGCGGGCGTCCTCATCATCCTGTTTTCAGTGAAGCACATGCTGGCACTGTTCACGAAAAAAACCCACGCCTGATCATGGAACTCGCTGTACTTTCCCTGAGCTTCGCGCTCTTCCTGGCACTTGGGGTGCCGGTGGCGTTTGCCATTGGCCTGAGCTGCCTGGCCACCTTTGCCGTGGAAGGCCTGCCATTGGCCACCGCCATGCAGATGATGGTCTCCGGCATGAACGTGTTTTCGTTCCTGGCGATTCCGTTCTTCATCTTCTCGGGCGAGTTGATGCTGCACGGCGGCATTGCCGACAAGATTCTCGACTTCGCACGCAGCATGGTCGGCCACATGAAGGGCGGGCTGGGCCTGGCCAACGTGATGGCCAGCACGCTGTTCGGCGGTGTCTCCGGTTCGCCGATTGCCGACACCTCTGCCATGGGCGGCGTGATGATCCCGATCATGAAGCGAGAGGGCTACAGCGCCGACTACGCGGTGAACGTGACCACCCACGCCTCGCTCACCGGCGCACTGATGCCCACATCGCACAACATGATCATCTACGCGTTTGCAGCGCAAGCGGCGGCCGGCACCATCGGTGGCGACGTGATCCGTGGTGTGTCCATCGGCGACCTGATGTTCGCCGGCCTGGTGCCCGTGTTCTGGATCATGGTGTGCATGTTGATTGCCGCCTACTGGCAAGCCGTGCGCAACGGCTTCCCCAAGCGCGCCGACGGCTCTTCGATGCTGGAACGCTTCCCCGGCTGGAAGGCCGTGCTGACCACCTTCATCGCGGCGATTCCTGGCCTGATGGTGATCGTGGTCATCTTGGGCTGCGTGATGGGCGGTGTGACCACCGCCACCGAAGCCGCGGCCATTGCGGTGGCGTACTCGCTGTTCCTCACGGCCGTGATCTACCGCACCATGAGCAAGGAAAAGCTCATCAAGTCGCTGAAGAAGGCTTCCAAGACCACCGGCGTGATCTTGCTGCTGATCGGCGTGTCGAACATGCTGCGCTGGCAAATGGCCTACCTGGAAATTCCGGAAGCGATTGAAAGCGCGCTGATGCACGCCACGCAAACGCCATGGCTGATGTTGCTGTACATCAACATCATCCAGATCTTCTTGGGCATCTTCCTGGACATGGCCGCCCACATCTTGATCACCACCCCGCTGTTCCTGCCGCTGGCCATGCAAATGGACGTGGGCCCGGTGCAGTTCGGCATGATGCTGTTGCTCAACTGCGCGCTCGGTTTGGTGCACCCACCGGTAGGAACGGTGCAGTTTGTGGGGTGTGCCATTGGCAATATCTCGATTGGCGAGGCCACCAAAACAGCGTGGCCGTACTACCTGGCGATATGGATTGCGATCAACCTGGTCACCTATGTACCCGCGTTCTCCACTTGGCTGCCCTCGCTGATCACAGGACACCCTGTGCATTGACGCGACGCTCACCGTAGAAAGAAACAAAGTCCCAGCCCGGCCCCACCCCTCGCCGCCTGGGACTTTTTTACAAGCCAACCTCGCATCAACACCCGATTGAACCGTGAACATTCTGTTCAACAGCCTCTTACAACAAAGCCCCGCGCAGACTGGACTTTTGTTTCGGCTTTGCTACAGTGAACGCGTTACTGAGCACATCAGTCATACGTTGTCCGATAATAAAAACGAGTCCACCTCGCGACACATGCAAGCCTCTGATGGAATCTAACACCCACATTTCTCCCGCTGCACCGCTTGCAGGCACCGTTGTGCCCGCCGCTGCAGATGCCGGCCTGCCCCGCGCACGCCGCGCCCGTGGTTTGGTCTCCGAAGTTGTTGACAACCTGGCCGCCAGCATTCGCCAAGGCCAGTTGCAGCAAGGCGACAAACTGCCCACCGAAGCCGAAATCATGACGCGCTTCGACGTCAGCCGAACCGTGGTGCGCGAAGCCATTTCGCGCTTGCAAGCCTCCGGTCTAGTGGAGACGCGACACGGCATCGGCACCTTTGTGATTGCGCCGCCCGAGTCCGGCAACTTCAAGATCGCACCCGAAGACTTTGCCACCGTGGCCGACGTCATCGCGCTGCTGGAATTGCGCATCAGCCTGGAGACCGAGGCTGCCGGCCTGGCCGCGCAGCGCCGCACCCAAGCCAACCTGGTGCAACTGGAAGCCGCTCTGAAAGGCTTTCACGACGCCATCCAGAACGACCAGGATGCCGTGCCATCGGACTTCCAGTTCCACATGGAAGTGGCCCGCTCCACCGGCAACCAACACTTTGCCGACCTGATGACCTACCTGGGCACGATGATCATTCCGCGCACCCGTGTGAACACCTTGCAAAATGCACCAGAAGGCCGCCTGCAGTACCTGCTGCGCGTGCACGGCGAACACGAAAACATCTACGCCGCCATCCGCCAGCAAGACTCCGAATCGGCCCGCGCCGCCATGCGCACACACTTGTCGAACAGCCGCGAACGGCTGCGTAAAAGCCAGCCGCCTGAAACCGTGCTGAAGGACTAAGCGAGCGCTTTCAGCCCACGCAGCGGCGACGCCGGTCGCCGCCATTCAAAAAGCCTGCCGTCACCCCAAAGCTCTTCGAGCGGTGGGTGACGGCAGGCTTTTTTCTTTGTCGCATCACGCGTTGTCATCGTCCCAAATCGGGTTTTCCCGCCCCCTGTCGTACGGCCAATAGTTGTACGATGACTTATCAAAAACATGCCAATACAAGCTTGCATTTGCGCTACTCATGCAAAGGGAATGTTGAGCATGCCGTCTTGTGGCCTCCGCCCCGCGCGAGGCGTTCTTTTGGATCTGCAAACCATCTCACCAGGGAAGAATCTTCATGGAAGACCTTAAAGGCAAAGTTGTACTCGTCACCGGCGCCAGCACTGGCATTGGGGCCGCCGTGGCCAAGGCCTTCGGCGCACGCGGCGCCAAAGTGGTGGTGCACTACAACCAGTCTGAAGCCGCCGCCACCGCCGTGGCCGCCGACATCCAGGCCGCAGGCGGCGAAGCCGTGACCGTGCAAGCCGATGTGCGCGATTCACAAGCCATCAAAAATGCTGTCGCCAAAAGCGTTGAGGCCTTTGGCCACATCGACGTGTTGATCAACAACGCTGGCGGCTTGGTGCAACGTGTGCCGATCGCCGAGATGACCGACGCGCTGTTCGACGACATTCTGCACATCAACGCCCTCTCCGCCCTGGCCTTCTGCCGCGAAGTGGTGCCGCTGATGCGTGCACGCGGCCAAGGCGGCAACATCATCAACGTGACCTCGGTGGCCGCGCGCCACGGCGGTGGCCCGGGCGCTTACCTGTACGCCGGCGCCAAGGGCTTTGTGAGCACGGCCACGCGTGGCCTGGCCAAAGAACTGGTGGGCGACAAGATCCGCGTCAACGCTGTTGCGCCGGGCGTGATCGTCACGCCGTTCCACGACCGTTATTCCACGCCTGCCATGTTGGAGTCGTTCAAGTCCGGCATTCCGATGGGCCGCCTGGGTGACGCGGATGAATGCACCGGCGCGTTCTTGTTCCTGGCGTCTGAAGTTTTGTCGAGTTATGTGACCGGGCAGATCATCGAAGTGAACGGCGGCCAATACATGCCATGAACTGTTGAACACCCCAAGCTTCGGCGCACTTCGTGTCGCTTCGCTAACCCCTTGCAGGGGCGACACCAGCGGCCTGGCAAAGCCAGTTCCGCGGTGTCCTCCGTTTCTGCAGAGCCCAGCCAATAGGGCTCGCAATTTTTAAATCCTATCCACTAACCGAGAGAGAGACATTTTGAAAGTTACCGTTCCACGCCTTGCGGCCGTTTTTGCCGCTGCCGCTCTGACCTTTGGTTTTGCTGCACCTGCTTCGGCGCAAACCGATTTTCCTAACCACCAGATCGAACTGGTCGTGCCTTACCAAGCCGGCGGCGGCACCGATGCACTGGCCCGCGCGTTTGGCGAAGCCAGCCGCAAGTACATCTCCCAACCGATTGTGGTGATCAACAAGCCCGGCGCGGGTGGCGCCATTGGTTGGAGCGAAGTCATCAACTCCAAGCCCGATGGCTACAAGCTTGCGGTGCTCACGGTGGAGCTGCTGACCTTGCCGCAATTGGGCCTGGCCAAGTTCAAGTACGACGATTTCCAACCGATTGCCCAACTCAACTCCGACCCGGCAGCCATCACCGTCAAGGCTGATGCACCCTGGAACACGATTGAAGAATTTCTCGCCGCTGCCAAGAAGGCTCCTGATACGGTGCGCGTGGGCAACTCCGGCAACGGCTCCATCTGGCACTTGGCCGCTGCTGCGCTGGGCGACAAGACCGGCACCAGCTTCAGCCACATTCCCTTCCAAGGTGCGGCTCCGGCCGTGTTGTCGCTGATGGGGGGGCACATCGACGCCGTCGCCGTGAGCCCAGCCGAAGTCTGGACCTATGTGCAAGCCGGCAAGCTCAAGACCTTGATGGTCATGGCCGACAAACGCCTCAAGGGTTACGAGAACGTGCCTACAGCCAAAGAGCGCGGCATCGACCTGAGCATTGGCACCTGGCGCGGCCTGGGCGCTCCAAAGAACACGCCACCAGAAGTGATGGCCAAGCTGCGCGATATGACCGCCAAGACCGCACAAGAGCCTTCGATGCGCGAAATGATGGACAAGCAGAACCTGGGCTTTGTCTACACCGACGGTGCCGCGTTCAAGGAAACGCTGGCCAAGGATAACGTCTACTTCGGCGAGCTGATCAAGAAACTGAACATCAAGCCCTGACTTTTTTGCACACCCCAGGCTTCGCGCACTGCGTGTCGCTGCTCCTTCCCCTTGCAGGGGCAACACCAGTGGCCTGGCAGAGCCAGTTCCACGGTGTTCGCGCGAGGGAACCGGGATGACCTAAACCGCAGCTAAAACTATCAAAAGAGTAGCTGCTCCCGCAGATGCATGAAGCGTCTGCGGGCATTTTTTCTTATAGACCTTTGCAGGAGACAAGCATGCAACGCCGCACCCTCATCCATACCGCTGTCGCCACATTGGCCGCAGCCGCCCTGCCCGTTTGGGCACAAGGCAACTGGCCTACGGGCAAGGCCATAACTTACCTGGTGCCGTTTCCTGCCGGTGGCACGACCGACGTGTTGGCGCGCTTGATCGCGCAGCAGCTCACCGGCACGCTGGGCACCTCGGTCATCATCGACAACAAAGGCGGCGCGGGTGGCAGCGTGGGCTCGGAGATCGCGGCGCGTGCAGCACCCGATGGCTACACCCTACTGGGCGGCACCATCAGCTCACACGCCATCAATGTCAGCCTGTACCCGAAGATTGGCTACGACCCAATCAAATCGTTCGCGCCCGTGACCCTCATCGGCACCAACCCGGTGGTGCTGGTGGTGAACCAGAACAGCCCGTACAAAACGCTCAAGGACGTGGTGAACGCGGCCAAGGCCAAGGCCTCGTCGGGGGGCTTGTCATCGGCATCGGCGGGCACCGGCACGTCGCAGCATTTGGCGCTGGAATTGATGGCCTACAAGTCGGGCGTGAAATTCACGCACATCCCCTACAAAGGCAGCGGCCCGGCGATTCAAGATGTGATTGGCGGCCAGGTCGACATGATGTTCGACACCACCGTGGTGGCCGGCCCGCACATCCAAAGCGGCAAGCTGCGCGCCATTGCGGTGACGTCGTCCAAACGTTTGGCGTCCATGCCCGACGTGCCCACCGTGGCCGAGTCTGGCGTGCCCGGTCTGCAAGACTTTGAAGTGGTATCGTGGCAAGCCATCTTTGTGCCGGCCAACACACCCGCGCCCATCATCGACAAGCTGCATGGCGAGATCCGCACCATCCTGGCCAAGCCAGACATGCAAGAGAAGTTGAAGAACTTTGGCATGGAGCCCGCCGACATGAGCACCACACAAATCGCCACGTTCCAAAAAGCCGAAGTCGAAAAATGGGCCCAGGTGATCAAGGCCGCGAACATCAAGGCAGACTAAGCGTTCGACAGACGCGCCCCAATGCAAAACGCGCCTCTAGGGGCGCGTTTTGCATTGGGGAACTAGTCCAGCGGGGTCACTCTTCGCTGGTCCACTCCACATTCACGCCCAGGCTGCGCAGGTTTTCCACGAAGTGCGGATGCGCGCGGCGAATCGGAGCGGCGTGGCGAATCTCGGAGCGGCCGTCGATGCTGGCCGCCACCATGAACAGCGCAATCGCCACGCGGATGATGTAAGGGCTCTCGACCACCGCTGGCGTGAGCGTATGGCCGCCGAAGGTGACGATGCGGTGCGGGTCGGACGCAAACACATGCGCGCCAAACTTCGACAACTCGCCAGTCCAGCCCAAGGCGCCGTCATACACCTTGTTCCAGAACATGGCGTTGCCCTCGGCACGCACGCCCAGCGCAATGAAGATGGGCAGCAGGTCGACCGGGAAATACGGCCACGGTGCGGCTTCCACCTTGGTCAGCACGTTGCTGGTGAAAGGTGTTTCCACCTTCAACGGGCCGTTGCGTGTGGCGCGCGACCAGCCATCTTCATGGGTGATTTGCACGCCAAACTTGGCAAAGGTACGGTCGATCAGCGGGAAGTTCTCGGGCGCGCTGTTGCGCACCACCACATCGCCACCGGTGATGGCACCCAGCGCCAGGAAGGTGGTGATCTCGTGGAAGTCTTCGTCAAAGCGAAACTCGCCGCCGCCTAAGGTCTGGCCGCCATGCACGGTGACGCGCGAGGTGCCCATGCCGTCAATGCGCGCACCCATCATCACCATGAAGCGGCAGAACTCCTGCACGTGCGGTTCGCACGCGGCGTTGGTCAGCGTGGAAGTGCCATGGGCGGCGGCGGCACACAGCACGAAGTTTTCGGTGGTGGTGACCGAAGCGTAATCCAGCCAGTGGTTGGCAGGGGTCAGCTTACCGTCGGTGCGCACAATCAACGAACCATCGGCGCGCTCGACCTGGCTGCCAAAACGGCGAAACACGTCGACGTGCGGATCGATCTCGCGCACGCCCAGGGTGCAGCCCTTCACGTTGTCCTCCAGGCGCGCCACGCCAAAGCGCGCCAGCAGCGGCGGCACCAGCATGATGGACGAACGCATCTCTTCAGGCAGGCGGTGCAGCGCGGCATCAAACGCCGTATCGCAGTGGTGCAGTTCCAGCGTGCTGGTGGCGTGGTCCATGTGCACATGGCTGCCCAGGGTGCGAAAGATCTCCAGGATTTTGCGCACGTCGGTGATGTCGGGCACCCCCAGCAGGCGCAACGGCTCGCGCGTGAGCAGCGTGGCGCACAGCACCGGCAACACTGCATTTTTATTGGCCGATGGGGTGACGCGGCCGCGAAGCGGCGTGCCGCCGTGAACGATGAGATTGGACATGTTGAGAAACCGGGAAAAGCGCGCAACCGATCGGGCGACGCTGAGGACAAAAAACAGGCGCCATTGTCCTCTTTCTACGCCGCCTACCTGTAACCAGTTTTACGCGATCGACCGACTTTTACGGCTCATCCCAGCGTTGCGGGAATGCATAGCACTGTTCGGGGCATTCCCTATATTTGATCAAATTATATGAATATTATTTGTCTAAAGCTCATTTAAATCTTATATTTGATCAAAAATAGAAACAAGAAAACGACGTGACCCCACCCAAACTCGACATCGGACAGCTGATCCGCGATGACATCCTGACAGGTGCATTGCGTTTTGGGGAGCGCATCACCATCGATGCGCTGGCCACGCGCTACGGCGTCAGCCACATGCCGGTGCGTGAAGCACTGCGCCAGTTGCACGGCGAAGGAATGGTGGTGATCGAGCCCAACCGTGGCGCCCACGTGCGCCACATCGATACCGCGTTTGTGGAGAACCTGTTCGAGATCCGCACCGCGCTGGAAGTGATGATGGTGCGCCGTGCAGCCTCGCGCTGCACACCCGAAGACGTGGCCGAGCTGCGCGCCATCGAAACCACGCTGGAGTGCCACGCGGCCAGCGGCGACTACGCGGGTGTGGTGGCACAAAACCACACCCTGCACCAAACCATCAACCGCTGCGCCCACAACCCCGAAGCGCTGCCCATCATCAATAAACACTGGATGCTGCTGGCCGCGCTGTGGCGCAACTTTGGCCACGGCCCCGAACGTTTTGCTGGCGTGGCCAACGACCACCAACACCTCATCAGCGCACTGGAAGCACACGACCAGGACGCCGCCAGCACGCTCATGGCTGCGCATGCCCACAAAGCCAAGCGGGAACTGCTGACACGCGTGAAAGCGTACCTGACCCCGACCACCCTCCACTCTTCCTGCTCACCTCACCACGCATGAGTTCCACATCCATCCCCCCTCTGAGGCAGGCCGTGCTGCATGCCACCCGCATCACACCCAAAACCGTCTGGTGTTTCCTGCAACTGCGCACCCACGATGGCTTGATCGGCGAAGGTGAGGCGACCCTCACAGGCCAAGAGAGTTCGCTGTTCGCTACAGCCGCGCGGCTATTCCCAGTCCTGCTACCGCAGGCCAACCCAGACCACCCAGGGGCTTTGGCCGCAGCCACCGTCCCCGCCAACCTGGCTGAAGCGGCAGTGGTCAGCGCCATTGATCAAGCCCTGTGGTCGTTGCACGCCCAAACGCAGCAAATGCCCTTGGCCCAGGCGTTGGCCACGCGCCTACTGCAACCGGGTGCGCTGCGCGAAACCTTTGGGGTGTACGCCAACATCAACCGGCGCACCGTCAACCGTACCCCCGAAGGCTTCGCGCAAAGCGCTGCCGTGGCCAAGGCAGCCGGATTCCATGCGTACAAGCTCGCACCGTTTGACGAGGTCAACGCGGCAATATGCGCGCAAGGACAAGGCGTGCACGCCATGCAGCAGGGCCTGGAACGCATAGCCGCAGTGCGCGCGGTCGTGGGTCCGCAAGCGCGCTTGATGGTGGATTGCCACTGGCGCTTCAACGAGGCGACGGCACACCAACTGAACGTGGCGGCGGCCGCCTTAGGCGTGTATTGGGTGGAATGCCCTCTGCTGGAAGTGCCTGAAAACATCCCCGCGCTGGTGCGACTGCGCACACAGGCCAACGCCCTCGGCATGCGCCTGGCCGGGCTGGAAGAGAACATTGGTTGGGAAAAGTTTCGCCCTTACTGCGAAGCCGGTGCCTACGACGTGGTCATGCCAGATGTGAAGTACATCGGAGGCATGGCTGAAATGCTGCGCCTGGCTACCCAATGCGAACGGCTGGGCGTGCAGGTGTCGCCTCACAACCCCAGCGGCCCGATTTGCCACGCGGCCAGCCAGCATTTGTCGTGCGTGCTGCCGGCTTTCGACATGCTGGAAATGCAGTTCGACGAAAGCCCCTTGTTCCAGCAGTTGGTGGTGCCGGCTTTCCCGGCCATCCAAAACGGTCACACCTCGTTGCCCACCGGTAACGGACTGGGTGTTCAGTTGCAAGCCTCGCTGCTGCAATCGCTGACCGAGCGCGTGCCCTTCTTGTGGGAAGCCTGACATGCAGCTTGATCAAATCCCCGTTGAAGTCATTGCCCCGGCCGGCCACATCCTGGCCGAAACCGCCACCTGGTGCAGTGCCACTGCGCAGTTGTGGTGGGTAGACATCCGCCGCCCCGAAGTCAAACGCTGGGACAGCCGCACCGGCCGCATTGACCACTGGCCAATGCCGGAACTCGCAGGCGCCGTGGTACTGGCCACTGGTGGCCGCGTGGTGGTGGCCTTGCGCGACCGGCTGGTCTGGCTCGACCCCGCCACGGGCAGCATCACCCCCTTGCGCACGCTCGAACAAGGGCTGCCCCACAACCGCTTGAACGAAGCCAAGGCCGACCGCCGAGGTCGCCTGTGGTGCGGCAGCATGTGGGACTTCGGCGAGCAAACCGCCGGCAGCCTTTACCGCGTGGATGCTGATGGCCGCGCCAGCACCGTGCGCACGGCGGTCAACATCCCCAACGGCATCGCTTTCTCGCCCGACGACCGCACCATGTATTTCGTCGACACCGCCACCGGCTGTATTGAAGCCGCACCTTACGACATCGGCACCGGCATGCCTGGCGTTTGGGCGCCACTGGTAATAGCTGGCACCGCGCCGGGCAAGTCTGACGGCAACACGGTGGACAGCGATGGCTGCATTTGGAGCGCGCGTTACGGCGCGGGTTGCGTGGCACGCTTCACGCCACAAGGCCAGTTGGATCGGCTGATCCAGCTGCCGGCTTCACAAACCACGTCGTGCACATTCGGCGGCCCAGGGTTGGACACCTTGTTCATCACCACCGCCTCGCAACGCCTGGACGCTGCCGCCCTGGCCACACAGCCACTGGCCGGTGCGGTGCTGGCCATTCGGCCCGGTGTGCGCGGTTTGCCCGAGCCTGTTTATGCAGGCACACCGGAGGGCGCACCACATGTCTAAGCCCATCTTGAAACGCGTGCAACGGTGGATCGAGCCATTGCTCGGCCTGGCTTGCGTGCTGCTGCTGTGGCAATGGATTGGCCTGCGCGCCCACAACAGCAACCTCGTGCCCATGCCGGCCGCCGTGTGGTCTGCGTTTGTCGGCATGCTCGACAGCGAGTTGCCGGTCGACATCGGCGCCAGCCTGTTGCACCTGGGCACGGGTTACAGCCTGGGCATCCTGGCAGGACTGGGCCTGGCCATGCTGGCCGCCAGCTCACGCTGGCTGGAAGCAGTGATCGACCCGTTCGCCGAATTCTTGCGCCCCATCGGCCCCATTGCCTGGATTCCGCTGGCCATCTTGGTGCTGGGCGTGGGCCGCGCGGTGCCAATCTTCCTGATCTTCTACGCGTCGATCTTCCCGATGTTTGTCAATGTGCTGGCCGGCATTCGACGTGTCGACCCAAAGCTGGTGCATGCCGCCACCTCACTGGGCGCTTCACGCAGCATGGTGGTCAGCCATGTGATCCTACCAGCCGTGGTGCCCAGCATCATCACCGGCGCGCGCCTGTCGCTGGGTGTGGCGTGGATGTCGCTCGTGGCCGGTGAGATTGTGGGCGGCGATGCCGGCATTGGTTGGCGCATTCTTTGGTACCAAGAGTTCTTTCAGATGGACCGCGTCATGGCGGGCATTCTGATCGTCGGTGTGCTCGGCCTGATGGCTGATGGGCTGCTGCGTTTTGTTCAACACCTTGTTCGCCGCTGGATGCCAGCGCACACCGCATCATGAGCTTGTTATCCAACCAAGCGTTGTCGCCGCGCACACGCCTCGCACTGCCCCTGGCGCTGCTCGCGGTGGTGCTGGTGTTGTGGGAAGCGGCCGTGCGTAGCGCCGCCGCACAAGGGCTGGTGCCGCTACCTTCGGGCGTGTGGCGCAGCGGTGTCGATCTGGTGACCAGCGGCGTGATCTTCCAAGCCATGGGCGGCAGCATCGTCCGCGTGTTGATTGGCTTTGCGGTGGGGGCCATCGTGGGCATTCCGCTCGGCCTGGCCATTGGCACCGTGCCGTTTCTTGACCGCGCCGTGCGCCCCGTGCTCGATGCGTTGCGCTCCATTGCACCCATCGCCTGGATTCCCATGGCCATCCTGTGGCTGGGCGTGCGCGGGGATGCGGCCCTGTTTGTGGTGGCGTATGCGGCGGTGTTTCCATTCATCGTCAACGCCAGCCAGGCCGCGCGTTTGGTAGATCGGCGCCTCACCTCGGCGGCGCGCGCACTCGGTGCGGGGCCGTGGGTGATGCTGCGCTCGGTGCTGCTACCCAGTTGCATGCCCATGATCTTCACCGGCGCACGCATTGCGCTGGCCTTTGCCTGGGCTTCCATCATAGCGGCCGAGCTGGCCATCGGCATCAAGGTCGCAGGCCAGGGCCGCAGCGTGGCCGGTATCGGCCAGGTGATGGTGGAGACGCTCTACGTCAAGCGCGACGTCGACGCCCTGGTGTTCTACATGTTGGTCATCGGGCTGGTAAGCCTGTTGATCGACGCAGGCTTGCGCCGCCTACAGGCCCGGGTGTTGCCCTGGAGCCCTCAATAAACAAGACCGTGCCTCACCGCATGGAACAGGAGCCCAACACCATGTCCCCCCAATCTCAGCAGCCGCCCATCGTCACCATTGCAGGTGTGGGCAAAACCTATATTTCGGCGCGCGACGGCCTCAAGGTCGAAGCGCTGGCCGGCATCAACTTCGACTTTCGCCCGGGTGAATTTGTCACCGTGGTCGGTCCCTCCGGCTGCGGCAAGTCCACACTGCTGTCGCTGATTGCCGGCTTCAACGCGCCCACCGTAGGTGACATCCGATTTGAAGGCAAGCCCATCACCGGCCCTGGCCCAGAGCGCGGTGTAATGTTTCAGGACTACGCCCTCTTCCCTTGGCGCACGGTGGCGCAGAACATCGAGTTTGGCCCGTTTGCGCGTGGTGTGGACGCGGCCACGCGCAAAGAGCAGGCGCGCAAGCTGATCGACGTGGTGGGCCTCAGCGGTTTTGAAGCGCGCTTTCCGCACGAACTGTCTGGTGGCATGCGCCAACGCTGCGCCCTCGCCCGCATGCTGGCCAACAGCCCACGCATGTGGCTGATGGATGAGCCCCTGGCCGCCGTCGACTTGCAAACCCGCACCATCTTGCAAGACGAGCTGTTGCGCCTGTGGGGAGATGGCGACACCGATCCAAATCGGCAACGCCCTACGGTGATGTTCGTCACCCACGGCATCGACGAAGCCGTACTGCTGGCCGACCGCATCCTGGTGCTCGGCCGCCGCCCTGGCCGCATCAAGGAAGTGGTGACCGTCGACCTGCCACGCCCGCGCGCGCAACTACGCGATTCACCCGAGATGGCCCGCTTGATGAGCCACGTGTGGAGCCTGATCCGAGACGAAGCAGCGCAGGCGATCACCGAAGAGACCAACTGAGTTCAACCCAAGCGCCCCAACGTCCACGACACCCACAACAACTTTCAGGAGATGCCCACATGACCCAAGTCAACCGCCGCGCCTTCATGGCCGCCACCACCGCCATCGCCACGCTGCCGATGTTCCAGGCCAGCCCCGCGCTGGCGCAAGCGCTCAAGCTCAGCATGGGCATTGGCCTGGCGACCGAAGCCGGTGCCATCACGCTGAAGATGCAGCAAGAAAAGCTGCTGGAACAAGCCGCCAAAGACCTGGGCTTGCCGGGCGTGGAAGCCGAGTACCTGTCGTTCCCCGTGCTGCTGCGCATGCTGCAAGGCATTGCCGCCGGTCAACTGCAGTTTGGCGCCTTGGGCTCCACACCTTGCATCCGCGCCTTGACCGGGCCAGACCCGGTAGTGCCCGTGGCCTTGGTGGGCGGCGGCAACCCGTTCCCTTTGCAAGTGCCCCCAAAGTCGGGCATCCACAACCTCGACGACCTGAAGGGTAAGACCGTTCTGACCATCGTCGGCTCCGATCTGCACCTGGTGCTGGCCCGCATGATGAAAGCGCACTTTGGTGTGGACGACCCGAAGGACGTCAACATCACCGTGCGCAACATCAACGCGCTCACCGAACTGGGCCGCGCGCAGCCGGGCATTGACGCCGTGGTCAGCGTAAGCCCCACTTCGGCCACGGCTGAACGCGCGGGCGACATGATCACCCTGGTGCGCAACAACGGCACCACAGGCGCGGCCTACGCCGGCCCAGAGGGCAAGGGCGAAGGCAAAGTGGTGGCTAGCTTCAAGAAGACGCCCTTCGCGCCCGAGGCCTACTACCCGCACCGCATCTGGCTGGTGGTGCAGCGCGAGTTCCTGGCGCAAAACCCCAAGGCCGTGACGGCCGTGCTCATCGCCAACCAGCGCGCGGTCGACATGCTGGCCAAGGGTGGCACCAGCGAAATCATCAAGATCGGCTCGCCCAACTGGGCTGGCAACCCGGTGTCGCAAGGCGACTGGATCGACAGCGTGTTGTGGCGCCGCCGTGGCTGGTCGTGGATCACCGAGGGCGATGCGCGCACGCTGGTCGGTTTGTCGACCACCAAGGCCATCTTCCAGAAAGAGCTGACTGCTGCCGACGCCAAGAAGATCTTCGCACTTGGCGCCGATGTGGCCCGCGCCGCGTACGAAGCCACGGGTGCCAAGCCAGCGCGTACAGTGTTCGACGATCAAAAATCCGACGTGCGTGGCAAACCGGCCTGGGAAGCCGCCAACTGGAACCTGGCCGCATGATCAGAAGCCTTTGCGCTCTACGCCGCCACACGGCGTTGAGGCCTCGCCCGTTCCGCTTCAAAAGGTGCCGCCATGGATGACGCAACTTCACTGGACAATGTCCGCCGCCTGGCGCAACGCTTTGCCATGACCGGGCGGCGGGCCCTGGTCACCGGCGGCAGCTTGTCGATTGGCCGCGCCATCGTGTTGGCGTTTGCCGATGCGGGCGCCGAGGTGGCCATTCAATACGCTGGGGCAGTAGACGGCGCGCTGCACAACGCAGGCGCGGCACAGTCCTTAGCGGCGGAACTGCAATCGCGCGGCACACGCCACTGCCTCATCGAATCCGACTTTGCCGTTCCTGGCGAGGGCACACGCACGGTGGCTGAAGCCGAGCGGCAATTGGGCGGTGTGGATGTGTTGGTGCTCTGCGCCTCGGTGCAGCAGCGCGAAGAATTCACCGCCATCACCGAAGCGCATCGCCTGCGGCAAACGCAAGTCAACTTTCACAGCAGCGTGGAGTTGCTGCAGGCCGCCGTGCCCGGCATGCAGGCGCGTGGCTGGGGTCGCATCCTGACTGTGGGCAGCGTCAACCAGACCAAGCCCGAGCCGCAGTTGGCCATCTACGCTGCGCTCAAAAGCGCGCAGCACAACCTGTGCATCAACCTGGCGCGGCAGTTGGCGCCCGAGGGCATCACGGTGAACAACCTGTCACCCGGCTTGGTCGCTACCGCACGCAACTCTTGGCGACGCGAAGACGCGACCGAGTGGGCCGACATCTCGCACCGGGCCAACCCCATGCATCGCGCGGGTGTGCCTGAAGAGATGGCTGGTGCGGCGTTGCTGTTGTGCTCGGACGCGGGAGCGTTTATCACGGGTGCCGATTTGCAGGCCACCGGCGGCGCGCACTTGTGAAGCGCTGGCGAACTGGGAAACTAACGTGTCGCTATATAAAACGTAGTCCTCCGCGCTTGTGTAGCGGGCGCTCGAGCCCCAAGAAGCTTAAAGCCCCTTTGGGGCGGTACCATGCCGCCATGAGCTCCCATTACGAATCCATCCAGCGCGCCGAATCCTTTACCGAAGCCTTCAACGTCGAGCCGCCCGCCGCCCTGGGCGAGCGCGACATGTGGCCGCGCATGTCGGGCTTTTGCATCCGGCCGGTGGCCGTGCCTGCCGATGCGCCACCTGATACCCCTCTCGGTCGCGCCCTGACGCCCGCCCAGTTTGGCTTGGTGCCGCACTGGGTCAAGTCCGCCTCCGACGGCAAACTGCGCGCACCCAAGCTGGTCAACGCCATCGCCGAGACCGCCAGCACCTCGAAAAACTTCCGCGATGCCTGGCTGCAAAACCAGCGCTGTATTGTGCCCATGCAAGCTTTTTGGGTGGACGACTGGCGCAGCGGCAAAGCCCTGCCCACACGCATCTCACGCGTCGATGGCAAACCCATGGCGGTGGCCGGGCTGTGGGCCAGTTGGAGCGGACCTGAAGGCGCCCCGCTGTTGAGCTTCACCCTATTGACCGTCAACGCCAACAACCACGCCCTGATGCGGCGCTACCGTCCTGCAGGCAACGACGTCAACATGCCGGTCATCCTGAACGAAGGCGCCGTGGATGCGTGGCTCACCGTGCGCATCGAGAAGGCCAAGGAATTCATGCGCCAGTACCCGGCCAACTGGCTGGCGGCCAACCCTTTGGAAACCAAGGCGGACAAGATTCCAAAGGGTTTGTTCTAAGCCTCGCTAGCTCAAGCCGGCGTCTTGTCCAAGCCCAGCAGGCGCACGGCGTTGTCTTTCAGGATGCCGGGCATCACTTCGGGCTTGAAGCCGGCGTCTTCAAAGTCTTTCATCCAGCGGTCTGGCGTGATCAGCGGAAAGTCGCTGCCAAACAAGATGCGGTCTTTGAGCAGCGTGTTGGCGTACTGCACCAGTTGCTTCGGAAAATACTTCGGGCTCCAGCCCGACAAGTCGATCCATACATTCGGCTTGTGTGTGGCCACGCTCAGGGCCTCGTCTTGCCACGGAAAGCTCGGGTGCGCCATCACGATCTGCATGTCAGGAAAATCAATCGCCACGTCATCCAGGTGCATGGGGTTGCTGTACTCCAGGCGCAAGCCGCCACCACAACGCATGCCGCTGCCAATGCCGCTGTGGCCGGTGTGGAAGATGGCAGGCAGCTTGTGCGCGTTGATCACCTCGTAGATCGGCCAGGCCATGCGGTCGTAAGGGTGGTAGCCCTGCACCGTGGGGTGGAACTTGAAGCCGCGCACGCCGTGCTCGGTGATCAGCCGCTCGGCCTCGCGTGCGCCCATCTTGCCTTTGTGCGGGTCGATGCTGCCAAAGGCGATCATCATGTCGCTGTTGTCGCGCGCGGCCTCAGCGATTTCTTCGTTCGGAATGCGGCGGCGACCGATCTGTGACTCGCTGTCCACGGTGAACATCACCAGGCCGATTTTGCGTTCGCGGTAGTAGGCAATCGTCTCGGGAATGGTGGGACGGCGGCTCGAGCGAAAGTACTTATCGGCGGCGCGGTCGTACTCTTCAGCGTAGTTGTCAAACGGGTTCCAGCAGCCCACTTCGGCGTGGGTGTGGATGTCAATCGCCACCAGGTTTTTGTAGTCCATAAAGTCTCCTCAAAAAGCAGGTTTCACCCGCTGCACAACCCCGTTGAGCCTCAGAATCGAGCGCGGGATAACCCCAATAAAAAACACAAAGCATTCGCTTGAATTGATTATGTTGCATAACCATAATCAACGCCAGAAAGAAACACACTGATGACCTCTAAAGATCTCCATTTCGAACTCCACGGCGACGAACAAGAAGTTGCCGTGGTGCGCCTGACGCGCGGTAAAAAGCGCAATGCATTGAACGACTGCCTCATTCTGGCCCTGCGCGACCAGTTCGATCAATTCCCCGCCAGCGTGCGTGCCGCCGTGATCGACGGCGAAGGCGAACACTTCTGCGCCGGCCTCGATTTAAGCGAACTCAAAGAGCGCGACGCCGGCCAAGGCCTGCACCATTCGCGCATGTGGCACAGCGCCCTGGAGCGCCTGCAGTTTGGCCCCGTGCCCGTGGTGGCAGCCTTGCACGGCGCGGTGGTCGGCGGCGGCCTGGAACTGGCCAGCGCCTGCCATATTCGTGTGGCCGATGAAACCACCTTCTACGCCCTGCCCGAAGGCTCGCGCGGCATTTTTGTGGGTGGCGGCGGCTCGGTGCGCATTCCCAAACTCATCGGCGTGGCGCGCATGACCGACATGATGATGACCGGCCGCGTCTACAACGCACAAGACGGCGAGCGCGCAGGTTTCGCGCAATACCTTGTACCCACCGGTACCGCGTTCGACAAGGCGCTGGAGTTGGCCAAACGCATCGCCACCAATGCACCGCTGACCAACTACGCGCTGATGCACGCCCTGCCACGCATCGCCGAGCAACCATCCGACCAGGGCTTGATGACCGAAGCCCTGATGGCCGCCATCGCCCAAAGCGCCCCCGAAGCCAAAGACCGCGTGCGAGCCTTCTTGGACGGCCGCGCCGCCAAGGTGAGCAAGTCATGAGCAGCGCAGCCGGTCAGATCAAATACCGTCCGCTGACGTTCGGCGTGACACGCGGCGTGGTGCGCGAAGGCGCGCCCGGCGTGCGTTACCTGCGGGCCGACGCTAGGCTGCAGCCGTTTGTTGAACGCATGACCGACCGGCTGCACCACTGGGCCGCCACGCAGCCCGACCAGACCTTCATCGCGCGCCGCGAACGCTTGGCCGACGGCGGCACCGGCGACTGGGTGCGCGTGAGCTACGCCCAGGCCCTGCAGAGCGCCCGCAGCATTGCCCAGGCATTGCTCGACCGTGGCCTGAGTGCCGAGCGCCCTGTGGCCATCCTCAGCGAAAACAGCATTGAGCACGCGTTGATGGCGTTGGGCTGCTTGATCGCCGGGGTACCTTACTGCCCTGTCTCGCCTGCCTACTCCACGGTGAGCCAGGACTTTGAAAAACTGCGCCACGTTTTTGCTGCATTGACGCCAGGCCTGGTGTTTGCCGCCGATGCGCAACGTTACGGCCGCGCCATCACACAAGCGGTGCCAGCCGATGCAGAAGTGGTGCTCGGAGAAGGTGTGATCGAAGGCCGCGCCAGCACGGCATTTGATGCCTTGTTGCACACGCCCGCCACCGCAGCCGTAGACGCCGCGATGGCCGCCACCGGCCCCGACACCATCACCAAGTTTCTGTTCACCTCGGGCTCGACCAAGCTGCCCAAGGCGGTGATCAACACACACCGCATGTGGTGCGCCAACCAAGAGCAATTGCGCCACTGCATTCCGGCGCTGGGTGACGAGCCACCGGTGTTGATCGACTGGCTGCCCTGGAACCATACCTTTGGTGGCAACCACAACGTGGGCATCGTGCTCGACAACGGCGGCACGCTCTACATCGACGACGGCAAACCCACGCCCGGCGGCATGGCCGAGACCTTGCGCAACCTGCGCGAAATCGCCCCCACGGTCTACTTCAACGTGCCCACGGGCTTCGAGGCGATTGCGCTGGCGATGGAAACCGATGCCGTGCTGCGCCGCAACCTGCTGTCGCGCGTGAAGATGTTCTTCTACGCCGGCGCCGCCTTGGCCCAACCCGTATGGGACAGCCTGCACCGCACACAAGAGGCCGAAGTGGGCGAACGCATCGTCATGGGCACCGGCTTGGGCATGACCGAGTCCGGCCCGTTTGCGCTCTACATCACCGGCCCTGAAGTGCAGTCTGGTGACCTGGGTTTGCCGGCACCGGGCATCGAACTCAAGCTAGTCGACATCGATGGCAAGACCGAAGTGCGCTACCGCGGCCCCAACATCACGCCCGGTTACTGGCGCAACCCCGAAGCCACGGCCGAAGCGTTTGACGAAGAAGGTTTCTTCAGCACCGGTGATGCCGTGCGCTGGATCGACGAGCACAACATCCACCGTGGCCTGCGCTTTGACGGCCGCATTGCCGAAGACTTCAAACTCGCCACCGGCACCTTTGTGAGCGTGGGCCCGCTGCGCGCCAAGATCACCACCGCAGGCGCACCCTATGTGCAAGACGTGGTGCTCACCGGCATCAACCTCAAGGAAGTGGGCGCGCTGATTTTCCCCACACAGAAAGTGCGCACGCTGGCGGGCTTGCCCAAAGACGCCTCGATGCGTGACGTGCTCGACAGCGCGCCGGTGCAAACCTTCTTCCAGGAGCTGCTCAACACGCTCTCGGCCAGCAGCACCGGCAGCGCCAACCGCATTGCGCGCGCGCATCTGGAAAGCGATGCCCCGTCGATCGACAAAGGCGAAGTGACCGACAAGGGCTCGATCAACCAGCGCGCCGTGCTGAAGCACCGCGATGGCACGGTGCAAGCGCTGCATGCCGACACCCTGCCCCACACGCTGAAACCTCAGAAAGCCGACGCATGAGCAACATGAGCACCGCCCCCCTCGACACCGTGCGCCGCTACCTCAAAGCCCTGCACGCCAGCGACACCTCCGCACTGGTGGCTAGCTTCGCACCCGATGGGGAAGTCATTTCGCCCTTCCTGGGCACCATGCTCGCGAGCGACTTCTTCCCCAAGCTGGCATCGGCCTCGTCGTGCAGCGTGATCACGCCTATCGACCTGTTTGCCAGCGTGGAACCCGCCACCAACGGCACCCGTGTGGCGGCGTACTTTCGCTACGACTGGACATTGAAGGATGGCAAGGTCGTCACCTTCACCTGTGTGGATGTTTTCGACTTCAAGCCCGGCAGCGACCGCATCAGCCTGATGACCATCGTCTACGACACCCACCCGCTGCGCGAAGAAGTGGGCGACAAATACGCCAACGCATAAAAGATAAAAGTCCCGAGGAGACAAACCCCATGCTGTTAAAAGAACAAGCCGCCATCGTCACTGGCGGCGCCTCCGGACTCGGTGAAGCCACGGCACGTGCGCTGGCGGCAGCGGGCGTCAAAGTCGCAGTGTTCGACCGCAACACCGAACGCGCCAACCTGGTGGCGCAAGAGATTGGCGGCGTGGCCTGCACCTGCGACATCACCGACACCGCCTCGGTAGAAGCCGCCCTGGGACGCGCCGCTGAAGCCCACGGCCCGGCGCGCATCTTGATGAACGTTGCCGGCATCGGCTCGGCCAAACGCATCATCAGCCGCGACGGCACCCCCACGCCGCTGGAAGACTTTGCGCGAGTGGTCAACATCAACCTGATTGGCACCTACAACATCAGCCGCTTGTTTGCAGCAGCCTGCGCCAAGTTACCCGCGCTGGAAGACGGTGCGCGCGGGGTGATGTTGTTCACCGCATCGGTGGCTGCGTTTGACGGCCAAGTGGGCCAGCAGGCCTACAGCGCATCAAAGGGCGGCATTGTGGGCATGACGCTGCCGATGGCGCGCGACCTGGCGCAACACGGCATTCGCGTCTGCACCATCGCCCCGGGTTTGTTTGCCACGCCGCTGATGCAGGAGTTGCCCGAAGCGGTGCAAGAGTCGCTGGCCAAGTCCATCCCGTTTCCGCAGCGCTTGGGCAAGCCCGAAGAGTTTGCCGACCTGGCGCTGCACATCGTGCAAAACGGCCACCTCAATGGCGAGGTGATCCGGCTCGATGGCGCACTGCGCATGGCGCCCCGATGAAGTAGACATTTTGACGCCAGGCGCGCCCCACGGCCTGCCCGTCCAAAGAGTGCGAAGGCACATGCCGTCTCAGCCGAACGGCATAGCAGTTAGAGCGTAGTGGAGCCCCCAACCAGGCAGCTACGGAAGACCACGAACTTAGAACGAGAGAGAGAGAGAGACAGACCATGAAACACACCCGCATCGCTACCGCAACCATGGCGACTTTGGCGCTGAGCGCAGGCATCACGGCACATGCCCAAACGGCGTCCGGCGTGACGCTGTACGGCATCGTCGACGTTGGCGTTGAACAGCTCAACCACGTGGCCAGCGCTGGCGGCGGCAGCATCACACGCATGCCGTCGAACACCAGCCTGTTGCCCTCACGCTGGGGCATGCGGGGCACGGAAGACCTGGGCGGCGGCCTCAAAGCCAACTTCACCCTGGAAGCCGGTATTGCCCCCGACCAAGGTACGGCCAACCAGGGCGGCCGCGCCATGGGGCGCCAAAGCTGGGTGGGCGTGAGCGGTGGTTGGGGTGCGGTCACCATCGGTCGCCAATACTCGATGCTGTTCTGGTCGTTGCTCGACTCTGATTTGATCGGCCCCGCTGTCTACGGCATGGGTTCGCTCGACGCCTACATTCCCAACGCGCGCGCCGACAACGCCGTGGCCTACCGTGCCACCTTTGGCGGCGTGGCCGTGGGCGCCGAATACAGCTTTGGCCGCGATGGTGTGAACGCAGGTCCCAGCCCTGCTGGCACCAACTGCGCAGGCGAAAGCGGCTCGGACAAACAGGCCTGCCGTCAATGGTCGTTGTACGCCAAATACGACGCGCCGAACTGGGGCGCCGCGATTGGCTACGACACACAAAACGGCCGTACACCGGCCTCCAGCACCGACGTGGTGTTTGGCGGCATGAATTCCAGCAGCAAACACGATGACCGCCTGCATGTGGGCGGCTACTTCAAGGTGGCCAGCGTGAAGATTGGCGGTGGCCTGCTGCGCCGCGACAACGATGGCGACGCCATCAAGCCACGCAGCGACCTGTGGTATCTGGGCGCGTCCTACCCGCTCACCGAAGCGTTGACGCTGGAAGGCCAGTGGCTCGACCTGCGCTACAAGAACGTATCGAACTACGACTCGACGATGTTCGTCGCACGCGCCATCTACAACCTGTCGAAGCGCACCGCCGTCTACACCCAGTTCGGCCGCATCAGCAACGACTCGCTGGCCACGGTGTCGGTCAGCGGCGGCTCGCCTGGCAGCAACACGGCGCCTGGCAATTCGCAGACGGGTATCAACGTCGGCATTCGCCACGTCTTCTAAAAACAAAAACACGGTGCTGCAGCCACGCCTAGATGTGGCGCAGCACAGACCACCTCTACACATCCACCAGGAGACATCATGACCACCCGCCGCCTCTTCACCCAAGGTCTTGCCAGCATTGCTGCGCTGGCCACGTTGCACCCTCTCTCGGCGCTGGCCCAGGGCTTGGCGCAAGTCAAAATTTTCTACGGCTTTCCACCGGGCAGCGCGGGTGACACCGTGGCGCGCCGCGTGGGCGAAAAAATGGCCGGGAGCCCCTACACCGCCAACCCTGCTGTCATCGACAACCGCCCCGGCGCGGGCGGCCGCATTGCGCTTGAAGCGCTGAAGGGCTCGCCAGCCGATGGCTCGGTGCTGGCCCTGGCGCCGGTGTCGGCCATGTCGGTCTACCCCTATATTTACAAACAGCTCAGCTACAAGCCCGAAGACTTTGCGCTGATTTCGATTGGCGCGGTCATGCACCACGGCTTGGCCGTAGGCCCCATGGTGCCGGCCTCGGTCAAAACGCTGAAAGATTTTTTGGACTGGGCCGCTGCCAACCCAACCCTTGCCAACTATGGTTCGCCAGGTGCCGGCAGCATGCCGCACCTGCTGGGCGCCTTGCTGGGCATTCGCAGCAAGGTCGAACTGAAACACGTGCCCTACCGGGGCACGGTGCCTGGCATCACCGACCTGGTGGCCGGCCAAATTGCGGCCACCATGAACCCATCGGGCGACTACCTGAGCTACGCCAAGGCCGGCAAGCTGCGCGTACTGGCGACTTCCGGCCCGAAGCGCTCGCCCTACTACCCCGATGTGCCAACCTTTGCCGAACAAGGCTTCCCCGACCTGGTGGTCGAAGAATGGTTTGGCTTTTACGCACCCGCCAAGACGCCCGCCGCCGTGCAGGCCAGCGCCAACGCGATCATCAACCAAGCGCTCAAAGACAAGAGCGTGCTCGACAGCCTGGCCATGGTGGGCTTGATTCCAGCCGGTTCTACCCAAGAGGAAATGGCGCGCTCGCAACACGCCGAGTACGAGCGCTGGGGGCCGCTGGTCAAGCAGATCGGTTTCTCTGCAGATTCTTGATTTTTAGTTTTGAACCCGCCTTCGCCTGCACAAGGTGCTGGCGGGTGCGGGCGAGCTTGAGGTGAGCTTGAAAACCCAATGGGCGCGTGAGGGCGCCCAGGGGAAAGCTACGCCTGCAGAAAAGTGCTCTTGCTGCAATGGCAACCCCTGCAGCAACGGCGTCAACCTATTCCGGTGCGTTCCGGCGTTTCCTGTGCTTCCGTGTGTTCTCGTCAGTTCCCGTGATGTGTGCAAGTCAGTAGATCTAAAACCATTCGAGAGGAGTCAAACATGCACGTTCCCTACCACAGCGTTTCCACGCGCTGGATCCTGGCCTCAGCCCTTGCCGCCCCGTTCCTGGCGGCGTGTGGTGGAGGCGGCGATGCGGGTGGGTTGCTCGATACGCCGCTGCCGCAACTCAGCGTGGCCACGGCGGCCGCGCTGCAGTCCTGTACCGACCTGGCGAGCAAATTCACCTTCGCCAACACCAGCGTCACGGCGGCACAAACCGTGGCCGCCGGCACACTCACCGTCGCCGGCAAACCGGTGCGAGCACACTGCCTCGTCACCGGCAAGATGTTTGAACGCGTTGGGCCGGTCGACAATTTGCCCTACGCCATTGGTTTTGAGATGCGCCTGCCGAACGACTGGAACGGCCGCTTCTTCTACCAGGCCAACGGCGGCATCGACGGCAACGTCGTCACCGCCACCGGCGGCATCAACGGCGGCGCTGCGCTCGACAACGCATTGAACATGGGCTTTGCCGTGGTCAGCTCGGATGCCGGCCACGCCGCCAGCATCGGCTCGGGCTTTGGCATCGACCCGCAAGCGCGGTTGGACTACGGCTACCAGGCCGTGGGCAAACTCACCCCCATGGCCAAGGGCTTGATACAGACGGCCTATGGCAAAGCGCCAGACCGCTCGTACATCGGCGGCTGTTCCAACGGCGGGCGCCACACCATGGTGGCCGCATCGCGTTACGCGTCGCAATACGATGGTTTCTTGGTGGGCGATCCGGGCTACCGCTTGCCGCTGGCAGCCATTGCCAACATTGCCGGGGCACAGCAATACGCCAAGCTCGCCACCAGCAGCAGCGACCTCTCCACCGGCTTTACCACCGCCGAGCGCGCGCTCGTCAGCAAAGCGGTGTTGAACAAGTGTGATGCACTCGACGGCGCCACCGATGGCCTGGTGCAAGACACCGGCGCCTGCCAGGCCGCCTTCAACCTGGAACGCGACGTGTCCACCTGCTCCGGTGCACGCGACGGCAGTTGCCTCAGCAGCGCGCAGAAGACCGCCATCGCCGGGCTCTTCAGCGGCGCCACCACGGCCACCGGCAAGAAGATCTACAACAGCTTTCCGTACGATGCAGGTCTGGACACCAGTGGCTGGGCGTTCTGGAAGTTCACCGCGCCGCTGGTGCTCGACTCCGGTGGTGTCGGCCAGATCTGGGGCGTGCCGCCCACCCCGACCGCCACGTTCAACGGCCCACTGCTGGCTTTGACGGGCAACCTGGACAACATGCTCACTTCCGTCAGCGCCACCAGCACGCTGTACACCGAGAGCGCGATGTCGTTCATGCTGCCGCCCAACCCATCGGACCTGACGACACTGCGCAACCGTGGCGCCAAGGTCATGCTGTACCACGGCACGGCTGATCCGATCTTCTCCAGCGACGACTCCACCGCCTGGTACGAGACCCTGCGCAGCACTTACTCGTCCAACGCCAGCAATTTCGCCCGCTTCTACCGCGTGCCCGGCATGAACCACTGCAGCGGCGGCCCCGCCACTGACCAGTTCGACATGCTGACCCCGCTGGTCAACTGGGTTGAAAAAGGCCAGGCACCTGACGCCGTGACCGCTAACGCACGCGGTGCCGGCAACGCTGCTGGTGCCAACGCCGACCTGCCTTCAGGCTGGGCTGCCAACCGCAGCCGTCCACTGTGCGCCTACCCCAAGGTGGCGCGCTACAACGGCAGTGGTGACGTGAACGACGCCGCCAACTTCAGCTGTAAATAGCATTACCCTTCGCCCATCTGTTCCACACTTTTAAGCATGACCACTTACCGCCCGAACCTTGCCGACATCCAGTTCATCCTGCACGACATGCTGCAGGCGCCCCAGCAGTTGCAGGCCCTGCCCGCATTTGCCGACGCCGACCCCGCGCTGCTGCAGCAGGTACTGGAAGAAGCGGCGAAGTTTGTGGCGAATGAAGTGGCGCCGCTCAGCCGCGTGGGCGACGAGGTGGGTTGCACATTTGAAGCCGGGCGCGTGACCACACCGCCCGGTTTCCGCGAAGCCTACAGCGCCTTCTGGCAAGCCGGCTGGCCCGCGCTGGCCTGCGACACCGCCCATGGCGGCCAGGGCCTGCCCTGGGTGCTGGAAGGCGTGTTGTTTGAAATGCTCAGCGCGGCCAACCACGGTTGGACCATGGCGCCGGGCCTGCTGCACGGCGCCTACGAATGCCTGAAGCACCACGCCAGCCCTGAGTTGCAGGCGCGTTACTTAGAGAAAGTGGCCACCGGCGAATGGCTGGCCACCATGTGCCTGACCGAGCCGCACGCCGGCAGCGACCTGGGCCTGGTGCGCACCCGCGCCACGCCACAAGCCGACGAGCGCTACACGTTAAGCGGCACGAAGATTTTCATCTCTGGCGGCGAACACGACCTGACCGAGAACATCGTTCACCTGGTGCTCGCGCGCCTGCCCGACGCACCGCCCGGCCCCAAAGGTTTGTCGCTGTTTTTGGTGCCGAAGGTTTTGCCCGATGGCACGCGCAACACCGTGGTGTGCGAGCGCATCGAAGAAAAAATGGGCCTGCACGGCAGCCCCACCTGTGTGATGCGTTTTGACGAAGCCACCGGCTGGATCATCGGCGCGCCCGGCGCCGGGCTCAACGCCATGTTTGTGATGATGAACGCGGCACGCGTACACGTGGCGCTGCAAGGCATTGGCCTGCTGGACGCGGCTTGGCAGAAGGCGCATGCCTATGCGCAGGAGCGGCGGCAAATGCGCGCGCCGCGCATCGACGGCCTGCCCAAAACCAGCGAGCCCGACCTGATTGCCGAACACCCGGCCATGCAACACATTCTGGACACCCAACGCGCCTGGATCGACGGTGGCCGTGTACTGGCCTACCGCACCGGCGTAGAACTCGATCTGGCCAAGCACCACCCCGACGCCGCACGCCGCGAGCAAGCCAAGAACTGGTGCAGCCTGGTCACGCCGGTGCTGAAGGCGGCCTGCACCGCGCAAGCCTTCGCGGGCGCCAGCGCATGCCTGCAGGTGTTTGGCGGCCACGGCTATGTGCGCGAATGGGGCATTGAACAAATCGTGCGCGACGCGCGTGTACCCATGATTTATGAAGGCACGAACGAGATCCAGGCCATCGACCTGCTGGTGCGCAAAGTGCTGCCCGATGGCGGCCAGGCGCTGGCGGCCTTGCTGCTGTCGCTGCGCAAAGAGCTGGACGCCAGCCGTTCGCTGGACGCCGAAGTGCTGCGCCGCATGGCCGAGCTGCGTTATCTGGCCACGCAAATCCACCTGGCCGCCGGTGCCGATGCCCGCCTGCCCTACGCCGTGGCCGACGACTTTTTGCAACTGGTGGCACTGGTACTTCTGGCTTGGGCCTGGGCGCAGATTGGCAAGACACCAGGCGCCGACACCCCACGCTGGCAGGTGCCCGCCGTGGCTTTGCAACAACGCATCCTGCCCATGCTGGAGATGCATCTGAGGCGCATCCGACTGCAGCTCCCAGCACAAACCCTGGGGCATTGAGGTGGACGAAAGTGCCCATCTGACTGGCACAATTCACCTATGAACACCGACACCCAAGCGACGCCCCATGTGGAGACCGTAGACACCAGCTTTCTCGAAAGCCTGATGGGTTACAACACCCGCCGTGCGGCGCTGAGCATCGTGGAGCTGTTCATGCAAAAGATGGCGGTGTACGACCTACGCATCGTCGACTTCTCGGTTTTGTCGCTGATTGGCCACAACCCCGGCATCACTTCGCGCCAGTTGTGCAGCGCACTGAGCATCCTGCCACCCAATCTGGTCGGCATCATCGCCGGGCTGGACAAACGCGAGCTCATCACCCGCCTGCCCCACCCGCATGATGGACGCGCCACGGGGCTGCATCTGGCACCCGTTGGCACCGAACTCCTGCGCCAGGCGGAAGAGACCGCTGCCAATCTGGAAATCGAGGCCACCTCGCGCCTGAGCGTGGCGGAGCGCAAAACGCTCATCCGGCTTTTACAGAAGATTTACCGCTGAAGTGACGGCCAGTTTCGCGGCTACAACATATGATCCGCGCAACACTCGCTATGAAACTAGTAGCAAAACAAATTTTGCGATATAGTTGTTCGCTCGTCTTGTTGTCACGCTAGATGTCTCGCTGAAGGCCCGCCTAGCAAAGGACTGCCGCCCCCGCATGGGCCAGCCCCCCGGCCCCAAGCCGCATAACCAATAAATGTCTCGAGGAGAGCCGATCATGAGTTCCAAAGAAAACGTCGCCATTCACCAGCTGCTGGCCTTGCTGGAATGCCGCTATGCGCTGCGCGTTTTGTGGTCGCTGCGTGATGGCCACGCCCAAACTTTTCGGCTGCTGCAAGACAGCGTGGGTGGCATCACACCCAACACGCTGAACACCCGCATCAAAGAGCTGCGCGAAGCCGAGTTGCTGACCCACGGCTCTGACGGCTACAGCCTCACCCCTTCAGGTATGGACTTGCTCAAACGCCTGAATGACCTGCAAGCCTTTGCTGGCAAATGGGTCGCCAGCCGCGCCAAAAAGGCTGAAGCCGCAGCGGCTGAGCCCGCCAGCCCAGCCAGCCCCAGTAGCTCGGCCTGATAGCCCACTCTTACGTCGACAAAAAAAAGCGACCTGCGGGTCGCTTTTTGCATGGGGCCAACCGCTCAATTCAGCCAGCCGCCCAAGGCGTTTTGCAGCGCGTGTACTCCAACTGGTAAACCGACAACTCGCTGTCGCCAGCCCCCGACTGTGCCAGCACGGCCTGCAGACCGGGCGTGACACCCGCCAGCGCGGCCGCATGGCTGCCCTCCACCAGCACCACCCAGGCGGGCACAAGAGTGGCGTTGGCGCGTGCCTTCTTCTCGGCCGTCAGCACCTGGCTGCCTTCCACATCGGCCAGACACAGGTGCGCGCCCACAATGCCCGGCGCCTCCAGCAATGCTGGCAACACCTGCTGGCGCAAGTGCCGCGCCACGGCCTCGCGTTGTTCATACGCCACGTCGAAACGCAGCGTGGCGATGGTACCCCCCTGGCCCACGCCGCCAGTGTAGTCCACGCGGCAGATGGAACGCGAGACGTCGCGGAACGCCGTCACCGAAGCCTGCGTCCACGGTGTGGGGGCGTTCAGCCGGTTGAGGTAGTCCTGCCCGCCCACCACCTCGGGGCTTTGCGCCTCGTACAGGTTGAAGTATTCAGGCGCGCCCTGCAGCGCGATGTAGCGGCGCCCGCGCAGAAAGCCGGGAATGCCGGCGCGCTCGGGCATGTGCTCGCGGTTGTGCCATTCGTAGAAGTTGGGCTTGGCCTCGGGCAGCAGGTTGTGCCAAATGGCCACCACGCCCAGGCCGGCCAGACTCATGCGGCCTCCCCACGTGCATTCAATACACGCGCTGCCCAGGCCTCACTCACCGCATCGCTGTAGGGCACGACCTCTTGGCGTTGCTCGCCCAGGCCTTCGATGCCCAGCGTCATGACGTCACCGTTGTTCAAGAAGATCGGCGGCTTGAAACCAAAGCCCACACCCGGCGGCGTGCCGGTGGGGATCACGTCGCCGGGCATCAGCGCCATGAAGCGGCTGAGGTAGCTGACGATCACGTCCACGCCAAAGATCATGGTGCGTGTGTTGCCGGTCTGGCGGCGCTGGCCGTTCACGTCCAGCCACATCGACAGGTTTTGCACGTCGGGCACTTCGTCGCGCGTGAGCAGCCACGGGCCGATGGGGCAATGTGTGGGGTAACTCTTGCCCTTGGTCCACTGGCCTTCAAACTCGGTCTGGAACGCACGCTCCGACACATCGTTCACCAGGCAGTAGCCCGCCACATGCTGCAGCGCGTCGGCCTGGCTCACGTTCCAAGTAGGCTGGCCGATGACGATGCCCAGCTCCACCTCCCAGTCCAGCTTGACCGAGCCGGGCGCACGCAGCACCGCGTCGTTCGGGCCGCTCAATGCGCTGGTGTGTTTGTTGAACACGATGGGCTGACCGGGAATGGGCGAGTTGGTCTCGGCGGCGTGATCCGAGTAGTTCAGGCCGATACACACCACGTTCTGCGCCTGACCCACACAAGCGCCCAGGCGCACGCCTTCGGGCACCAGCGGCAGCGCGTTGGGGTCGAGCGTACGCAGCCGCGCCAGGCTTTCGGGGCCGAGCACGTTGCCGGCAATGTCGGGCACCTGGCCCGACAAATCGCGGATGCGGCCTTGTGCGTCCAGCAGGCCCGGCTTCTCGGCGCCTTGCGCCCCATAACGTACCAATCTCATGTGCTTGTCTCCTTTGGAATCGTGAACGAAAAATCAAATGCGTCTTGCGCGTCGTACTGCACCTGGACGCGTGTGGCGGCCGGCCAGGTCGGCACACCCGCCATCGAACCGGTGATGACCACCTGCCCCGCTTTCAAGCCCAGGCCGTTCTCGCGCAAATAGTTAGCTAGCCAGTACAGACCAGGGCGCGGCTCGCCGTCGGCGTTGCGTGCGGCGTGCGTCGAGTGTTGGCCGTTCACCGTGAAGGCCAAATCGAACGGGCGCCAGGGCCGTTCGTTGAACGCAGGCCCGAGCAGCAGGCCGGAATTGAACAAGCCATCGGCCAGCAGCTCGGGGAAAACCGCCTCGGCTGCGGCCTCGGCGGTGTAGCGGCCACCCACCACCTCGATCGCGCAGCAAGCGTGGCTGATGGCGGCATCCACTTCGGCTGGGCTGTAGAGCTCGGCGCGCGGTGGCAAGTCGTGCGCGATCACAAAGCCAATCTCTTGTTCAAAGCGGCAGCTGTCAGCCCCTGCGGCAACGCCACGCAAAGCTACCGCGGTATCACCCAATGCCAGGGTCTGCACGTCGCGGCGAAAGATGGGCCCGGCCACCAGCTTGCCTGGTGTGGGCAGGCCGCACTTCCAGCCAGCTACTTCATCCGGCCAGGCCTGGGCCACCAGTTGCTGCACCTGCCAGCCTTGCGCCAGGGTACGCGGACGGCAGACCTCGGGCAAGCGTCCGCCCAGGCTGCGCGCATAACGACGTGCTAGCAAGATCTGCGCGGCTTGGTTGGCCATGTCGGCAGACCAACCGTTGTCTTGAGAATGGTGATCTAGAGATTCGTTGGTCATGCTGCTCGCGCCTTCACTTCAGCCACCACTTCGCGTGACAGCACACCCTTGCTGAAAAATATCTCGTTGATCTCGTCGCAGGCATCGAAGAAGCGCTGGTCGCGCCGCGCCTCCAGGCCGCGTGCACGCGGCAGGTCGATCTTGAGTTCGCGGTCGATCTTGCCGGGCCGGGCCGACATCACCAGCACGCGGTCGGCCAGCAACACGGCCTCGTCCACGCTGTGGGTGATGAACAGCACAGTCTTCTTGGTCGTCATCCAGAGTTTTTCCAGATCCAGCCGCACCTGCTCGCGCGTGAGCGCATCCAGCGCACCAAAGGGCTCGTCCATCAACAGCAGCGGCGGGTTGTGCAGCAAGGCGCGCGCAATCGATGCCCGCTGGCGCATGCCACCCGACAGCTCGTGCGGGTAGCGGTCGGCAAAGTCTTGCAGGCCGACCTGCTCCAGCAACTGCATGGCGCGGTCTTTGTACTCATTGACGTTGAGGCCGCGCATGTCGGCCTGGAACAGCACGTTTTGCAAGGTATTGCGCCACTCCAGCAGCACCGGGCTTTGGAACACGATGCCCACGTCGCTCACCGGGCCGGTCACGGCCTGGCCGTTGACCTCAATGCTGCCGCTGCTGACGCCATGCAGCCCCGCCACCAGCCGCATGAGCGTGGACTTGCCACAGCCCGAAGGCCCCACCACGGCAATGAACTCCCCCGGCTGCACCTGCAGGTCAATGCCCTGCAGCGCCGTGGTTTCGGTCCCGCCGCGCTGGTAGCGCTTGGTGACCTGTTGAATGTTGATGCCCAGCAAACTTGTCTCCTTTTTCTCTTTTATCCAACCGAATCTGGGGAATGCTGAAGTCGCGCTAAGCCGCGAGCGTGGCCGGTAGCCCCTCGCTGCGCGGCCACACCATGCGCAAGGTCTGCGCGGCGGCGGCAAGGTGCGCCACACAATCGGCATAACGCTCGGGGCTCAGGCGCAAACACGGCCCGGCGATGCTCATGGTGCCCACGACCTGGTCGCTGGCATTGCGCACCACCACGGCCAGGGCACTGACGCCGGGCTCGGCCTCTTCGACCGCCAGGCCGTAGCCGCGCTCGCGTGTTTGTTGCAGCGTCTCCAACAACGCCGCCACGGTGCGCACCACGCGCGGGCCGCCCGCAATGGCGGCAGCGCCGTCTTGCGCAAAGCCGGCGCGCATGGCGTGCTGCAGCGCTTGTTCGTCGGTCTGGCTGGCGAGCCAGGCTTTGCCGTTGGCCGTGGCGTGCAAGATGATGTCCCCCGACATCGACGGCTGGTACATCAGGCCCGGCGCCGCGCCTTGCGACGAGGCGAACCAGCGCAGACGGTCGCCATCGACCACGGTCAGGCGCACCAGTTCTTTGCATTGCCGCGCCACGCCGTCGATCACCGGCTGCACCAGGCCAGGCAGGCCCGTGCCATACAGGTATTGCTGGCCCAGCAACGACAGCTTCAGGCTGAGCCGGTAGCGATCGGTCGTGGGCTGCTGTTCTACCCAGCCCTGCTCTACCAAGTTGGCCAGCAAGCGGTGCGTCGGGCCGTTTTGCAGGTCGAGTTGCTGCGCAATGTCCGACAGCCGCAGCCACTCGGGATGGGCGGCGAGCAGCTCCAGCGCCTCCAGGCAGCGGTCGAGTAATCCTTTGACAAGTCGCATTTTGTTGGAATTGTTTTTTTATTGGAATGACGTTACATTAACAAAACCGCAGGCCGCTGTCAAACCACACGGAGCACAGCGACCACAAAAAAACCGGGCGCCGCAAGAGCAGCCCACAAGACGGAGACAACATGAATTTGCGAATGTTTGGGCGCTACCAACAGGCCGTGCGCCTGGTGCTGACCTTTGGTGGCTTCTTGCTGGCCTGGCAGTTGTTTTGCATGGGCACGGGCATCAAGCCCTACATCCTGCCGGCCCCCAGCCTCATCATCACCAGCCTGATCGCCAAGTTCCCGCGCCTGGTCGACGCCAGCCTCTACACCTTGCAACCCATGGTGCTGGGTTTTGTGGCCGCCGTGGTGTTGGGCGTGTTGATTGCGCTGGGCATCGCCTTCTCGCGCACGCTGGAGCGCACGCTCTACCCGCTGCTGGTGTTCTTCCAGATCATTCCGAAGATCGCCGTGGCGCCGCTGTTCATCATCTGGTTTGGCTTTGGCTTGATGCCCAAGGTGTTGCTGGTGTTTTTGCTGTCGTTCTTTCCGGTGGTGGTCTCGGCCATTACCGCCTTCCGCTCGGTCGACGCCGACATCATGGACCTGGCCCGCTCCACCGGCGCCTCGCGCCTGCGCACCTTCTTCAAGATCCAACTGCCGCACGCCCTGCCCACGCTGTTCACCGGGTTCAAGGTGGCGGCCGCGCTGTCGTCCACTGCCGCCGTGGTGGCCGAGTTTGTGGCATCGGACAAAGGCCTGGGCTTTCTGCTGCTGGAGTACAACGGCGCACTCGACACCACCATGACCTTTGCCACCATCATCGTGCTCAGCGTGCTGGGCCTGGCGCTGTATGGCCTGGTGGAGTTGATCGAGATGTTCACCATTCCCTGGCACATCTCGCGCCGCGAACCACAAGGCGTGGCGCCCGCCGGCGACGGGCACTGAATCGCTTTTTCCTTCGTTCCTCGCTTCACTTTCCCACAAAACCAACCGGAGACAAAAGTATGAAGAAGATCATGAAGACCGCCGCCCTGGCCGTAGCCCTGACCCTGGGCGCCGGACACGCCATGGCACAAGAAAAAGCCTCGCTGCGCCTGAACTGGCTGCTCTACGGCTTTCACTCGTTTTTCCAACTGGGCGTGGACAAGGGCTTCTATAAAGAAGAAGGCATTGACCTGACGATTGGGGAGGGCCAGGGGTCGGGCCGCGCGATCCAGATCGTGGGTAGCAAGTCCGACACCTTTGCCTTGAGCGACGGTGGCAGCGTGATCGCCGGGGCCGCCAAGGGCGCGCCCGTGCAAGCGGTGATGGGCATCATGAACAAGACGCCGTTCGCCATCATCTCGCGCGCTGACGCCAACATCAAAACTGTCAAAGACCTGGAAGGCAAAACCGTCGCCGCCACCACCGGCGAGGCCGGGCTGTCGATCTTTCCGTCCATCGTCAGCGCCAACAAGCTCAATGCCGACAAGATCAACTTCGTGCGCGTCGACGGCAATGGCAAGCTCGTCGCTATGCTGGAGAAGAAGGTCGACGCCATGCTCGGCGGGCTGGAAAACCAGTCGCTCATCTTGGCGCAGCGCGGCCTGGCCGTCACCAACCTGGGTTATGCCGACATTGGCGCCAACACGCTGGGGCTGGTGATCTCAGTGCACACCGACACCCTCAAGTCCAACCCCGCGCTGGTGCAGAAGTTCATCCGTGCCACGCAAAAGTCCATCGCCTATACCGAGAAGAATCCTGAGGAAGCGATTGCCGCCATCGCCAAGATCAAGCCCGATCTGGACAAAGACCTGGCGCTCAAACAACTCAAGGTCGGTCTGACGCTGCAACGCGCCGCCGGCGGCGAGAGCCAACCGATTGGCTGGATGAACCCCGACGACTGGAGCCGCACGCTCAAGATGGCCCAGGACTACCAGGAACTCAAGACCGACCTGCCCGTCACCGCCTTCTACACCAACCAACTGGTGGGCAAATAAACATGGCCGCAGCGCTGGCGTATGACTTCAAGGGCCGCGTCGCAGTGATCACCGGCGGCAGCGGCGGACTCGGCCTGGCCATGGCCGAACGCCTGTGGGGCGCGGGGGCCAGCGTCGCGCTGTGGGACGCGCAAACCAGCGGCGCGGCAGCTCTGGCACAGCGCCTGGGCCCGCGGGTGTTGGCGCAGCATGTCGACGTGACGAACGAGGATTCGGTGGCCGCTGCGGCCGCCACCACGCGCGCACACTTCGGCCACATCGACACGCTGGTCAACAACGCCGGTATCCTGGGCCCGGTGGCCAACACCTGGGAACACAGCCCGGCGCAGTTCCGCAAGGTGCTCGATGTGAACCTGGTAGGCGCGTTTTTATGCTGCCACGCCGTCATTCCACTGATGTTGAAGAACCCCGCATCGGCCTGGCGCGGGCGCATCGTCAATGTGTCGAGCATCCAGGCCAAGGAAGGCATGCCGCAAGCGGCCGCCTATGCCGCGTCCAAGGCCGGGCTGATTGCGCTGACCAAAACGCTGGGCAAGGAGTTGGCCACCGAGGGCATTCTGGTCAACGCTGTCACCCCCGCCGCCGTGATGACCGCCATGGCCGATGCGCTGACCGACGAGCGCCGCGACGCCATCCTGGCGCGTATTCCGATGCGCCGCTTCTTGACCGCCGAAGAAGTGGCCGACCAGGTGGCCTGGCTGTGCTCGGCCGAGTGCGCCTTTGCCACTGGCGCGGTGTTCGACCTCTCGGGCGGCCGCGCCACTTATTAAAAGCAAGAGCCTGATGCAAACCATCGCACTGCAAGGACTGAAAGGCCCGCTCAACGTGTCGCGCCTGGTGCTGGGCACCGACTACTTCGGCTCGGGCGTGCCACGCGAAGAATCGTTCCGCATCCTCGACGACTATGTGGCCGCCAGCGGCAACATGCTAGACACCGCCCGCTTCTATGCCGACTGGGTGCCCGGCGGCCATGGCGCCAGCGAGCGCACGCTGGGCGAGTGGCTACGCGACCGCCCCGGCCTGCGCGAGCGCGTGTTGATCGCCACCAAGGGCGGCCATCCACCGTTGGAGAACATGCACACCAGCCGCTTGCATTTAGAAGAAGTGCGGCGCGACCTGGACCTCAGCCTGCGAACCCTGGGCGTGGACAGCATCGACCTCTACTGGCTGCACCGCGACGACGAAAGCCAGCCCGTAGAACGCATCATGGACATGCTCGCCGCCGTGGCCGCCACCGGCGCGGTGCGTGCGCTCGGCGTCTCCAACTGGCGGGCCGAGCGCATCCTGGCAGCCAACCGTTATGCCGAACGACACGGCCTGCCCAAGCTGAGCGCCAGCCAGCTGCAATGGAGTTTGGCGGTATCGAGCGCTGAAGCGCAGGAAGACGACACCCGCGTGGTGATGGATGAAGCCGAGTTGGCGCGCTACCAGCAACACCAATTTCCGGTGATGGCCTATACCGCCCAGGCCAAGGGCTTTTTCTCGCGCCCACTCGAAGGCCCGGGCGCCGCCAACGACAAGTCACAACGCTGGTTCACCAACCCCGTCAACCTAGCACGGCGCGAGCGTGTGCAGCAACTGGCGCGGCGTAGCGGGCTCACGCCGACACAGATCGCGCTGGGCTATGTGCTGAGCCATCCGCTGCCGGCGCTGGCGTTGATCGGCCCACGCCATCTGCACCAGTTGCACGATTCGCTGACCGCCGCCGACGTGGTGCTGTCGCCAGCCGATAGGTGTGCCCTCGTCGATGGCGATGCCTGAAGCCAAAGCATCGCCGCGCCGCTGCTGTGATTTGCCGCCAGGGCGCGCGCGAAAGTCAGCATAATCAAAAGACCGCTTAACGTTACCAAACCTTCATTGCAGATGAACCCGGCAACGTCACACTACGGCATGAAGCGGCCATAGACCAACACAAACCTAACACCCAATAGGAACGAGACATTTCATGCAGCAACATTTGACGCTCTCCGCAGCACTTCCCGCCGACCACGCCCAAGCCTTGCTCATCGGCCGCATCTGGATCGAGGGCACCGGCCCGGTGCTGGTGCAAGTGCAGGCAGACGGCATTTACAGCCTGGAGCACATTGCCGCCACGTCCAGCCAACTGCTGGAAGAAGCCAACCCCGCCGCCTTGGTGCGCGCCCAGCCCGGCAAACGCCTGGCCGACACCGCCGCCATACTGGCCAACTCGGCCGAAGAAGCCCGCAACCCCGCCCTGCCCTGGTTTCTGGCGCCCAACGACTTGCAGGCCATCAAGGCCTCGGGCGTCACGTTTGTCGCCTCGATGCTGGAACGCGTGATCGAAGAACAAGCGCGTGGCGACGCCGGTAAGGCCGAGTCGGTACGAAAAGCCGTGGTGGCCGTGATCGGCGACAACCTGCGCAGCCTGGTGCCTGGCTCCAAAGAAGCCATGGCCTTGAAAGAAGTGCTGATCCAGCAAGGCGTGTGGTCGCAATACCTTGAGGTGGGCATTGGGCCGGACGCCGAGATCTTCACCAAGTCGCCGGTGCTCAGCGCCGTGGGCATTGGTGCGGAGGTGGGCATCCACCCGGGCAGCGTGTGGAACAACCCCGAGCCCGAAATTGTGTTGGCCGTGAACAGCAAAGGCCAGGTGCAAGGCGCCGCGCTGGGCAACGACGTCAACCTGCGCGACTTCGAAGGCCGCAGCGCGCTGCTGCTGGGCAAGGCCAAAGACAACAACGCCTCGTGCGCCATCGGCCCATTCATCCGTTTGTTTGACGACAAATTCAGCATCGACGACGTGCGCCGCTGCGATCTGGCCATGCGTGTCGACGGCCCAGCCGTGGACGGCAAGCCCGGCTTCACCATGCATGGCGCCAGCAGCCTGTCGCAGATCAGCCGCGACCCACTCGATCTGGTCAAACAGGCCAGCGGTGCCAACCACCAATACCCAGACGGCTTCATGCTCTTCCTGGGCACCATGTTTGCGCCCACGCAAGACCGCCACGGCCCCGGTCAAGGCTTCACCCACGTGGTGGGCGACGTGGTGACAGTGACCACACCGCAACTCGGCCAGTTGGCCAACCGCGTCAACACCAGCGATAAGGTGAAGCCGTGGACCTATGGCATCAGCGCCTTGATGCGCGACTTGGCGCGGCGAAAAGTCTTGTAAGGGGCTCTAAGCGCTTGATTTTGCTGAGATCGGCGTCGCTACTGGCATAATTCAGCGGTTTTTTGGCCTGTTCTGCGCACCCACGGTGCGCAAGCAGCTACCGTTTCAATAGCAATCTCACCAAGGAATTCCGATGAACAGCACCGCATCCGGCCTGCAATACGAAGACAAACAAGTGGGCGAAGGCGCCGAAGCCCGCAAGGGCCAAAACGTCAAGGTGCATTACACCGGCTGGCTCTACAACGACGGCGTGCAAGGCGCCAAGTTCGACTCCAGCAAAGACCGCAACGATCCATTCGTGTTCTCGCTGGGCGCTGGCATGGTCATCAAGGGCTGGGACGAAGGCGTGGCCGGCATGAAGGTGGGCGGTTTCCGCACGCTGATCATCCCCGCAGCCCTGGGCTACGGCGCACGTGGCGCGGGCGGTGTGATCCCTCCCAACGCCACGCTGAAGTTCGACGTTGAATTGCTCGACGTACAAGGCTAAAGTTCGCCCACGTGCGGTTTGAGCCGCACACGTAAAGCAGCCCCAAAACCCCGAAAAACGCCGGTTTAGGGGCTGTTTTCTTGCCCAAACAGGGTAAATCGACCAAAAAACGCTCATCCAGCCCAAAGCCCTCTTGAATTAAAGGGGTTGGCCCCGAGGTATGGGCAGCGTTACAACTTTTCGACTAACAAGCATGTCTGAACCAACATCCAATCCTTATCACCAGCCCAATCCCAACGCCATCCCTGAAGAGGTCGAAAGCGGTTTGGCCTCCAGTGATGTGGAAGCTTTGGCCCAGGCGCAAGCCGAATTGGCCGAGCTGAAAGCCAAAAGCGCCGATCTGGCCGACCAGTTTCTGCGCGCCAAGGCCGATGCGGAAAATGCCCGTCGCCGCGCTGAAGAAGAAGTCGCCAAAGCACGCAAATTCAGCGTGGAAAGCTTCGCCGAAAGCCTGTTGCCCGTGGCCGACAGTCTGGAAGCCGGCTTGGCCATCCAGAACGGCACGGTTGAGCAAATCCGCGAAGGCGCCGAAGCCACGCTGCGCCAACTGAAGAGCGCCTTGGAGCGCAACAAGGTTGTGCAGATCGACCCGCCTGCCGGCACCAAGTTCGACCCCCACCAGCACCAAGCCATCAGCATGGTGCCGTCCGAGTTGGACGCCAACACGGTGGTCACCGTGCTGCAAAAGGGCTACCTCATCGTCGACCGTGTGCTGCGTCCAGCCCTGGTGACGGTCAGTGCCCCCAAGTAAATCTATTTTGAAGCTGGAAAAACCTCTCTGAACGACTTGAAGTCTTCGAAGTTATCCACAAGTTAAGCACATAGGCTGAATTGTTCAGCCCCACAATTTTTCAAAAATTTCAGGAGTTAAAAAAATGGGAAGAATCATCGGTATTGACCTCGGCACCACCAACAGCTGCGTGTCGGTCATGGAAGGCAACACCTCGCGCGTCATCGAGAACTCCGAAGGCGCCCGCACCACCCCCTCCATCGTCGCTTACCAAGAAGACGGTGAAGTGCTGGTCGGCGCCAGCGCCAAGCGCCAGGCCGTGACCAACCCCACCAACACGCTGTACGCCGTCAAGCGTTTGATCGGCCGCAAGTTCACCGAAAAAGAAGTCCAGAAGGACATCGACCTGATGCCTTACAAGATCGTCGCTGCCGACAATGGCGACGCCTGGGTGGAAGTGCGCGGCAACAAGATCTCGGCCCAGCAAGTCTCCGCCGACATTCTGCGCAAGATGAAGAAGACCGCCGAAGACTACCTCGGCGAACCCGTGACCGAAGCCGTGATCACGGTGCCGGCCTACTTCAACGACGCACAACGCCAAGCCACCAAGGACGCTGGCCGCATTGCCGGTCTGGAAGTCAAACGCATCATCAACGAGCCTACCGCTGCTGCTCTGGCTTTCGGCCTGGACAAGCAAGACAAGGCTGACCGCAAGATCGCCGTGTACGACTTGGGCGGCGGCACGTTCGACGTGTCCATCATCGAAATCGCAGACGTCGATGGCGAAAAGCAGTTCGAAGTGTTGTCCACCAACGGCGACACCTTCCTGGGCGGCGAAGACTTCGACCAACGCATCATCGACTACATCATTGCCGAGTTCAAGAAAGAACAAGGCGTTGACCTGAGCAAAGACGTGCTGGCCCTGCAGCGCCTGAAAGAAGCCGCTGAAAAGGCCAAGATCGAACTGTCGAATAGCGCTGCTACCGACATCAACCTGCCCTACGTGACGGCGGATGCCACCGGTCCCAAGCACTTGAACATCAAGCTCAGCCGCGCCAAGCTCGAAGCCCTGGTGGAAGAGCTGATCGAACGCACCATCGCCCCTTGCCGCACCGCCATCAAGGATGCCGGCGTGTCCGTGGGTGACATCCATGACGTGATCCTGGTCGGCGGTATGACCCGCATGCCCAAGGTGCAAGAGAAGGTGAAGGAATTCTTCGGCAAGGAACCGCGCAAGGACGTGAACCCTGACGAAGCCGTGGCCGTGGGCGCTGCCATTCAAGGCCAAGTGCTGTCTGGCGACCGCAAGGACGTGTTGCTGCTCGACGTGACCCCGTTGTCGCTGGGCATCGAAACCCTGGGCGGCGTGATGACCAAGATGATCGCCAAAAACACGACCATCCCGACCAAGTTTGCCCAAACGTTCTCGACCGCTGACGACAACCAGCCTGCGGTAACCATCAAGGTGTTCCAGGGTGAGCGCGAAATCGCCACCACCAACAAGCTGTTGGGTGAGTTCAACCTCGAAGGCATCCCACCAGCAGCGCGCGGCACGCCACAGATCGAAGTGTCGTTCGACATCGACGCCAACGGCATCTTGCACGTCGGCGCCAAGGACAAGGGCACGGGCAAGGAAAACAAGATCACCATCAAGGCGAACTCCGGTTTGTCGGAAGAAGAAATCCAGAAGATGGTGAAGGACGCGGAAATCAATGCCGCCGACGACAAGAAGAAGCTCGAACTGGTGCAAGCCCGTAACCAAGGCGAAGCCAGCGTGCACAGCGTGAAGAAGAACCTGACCGAATACGGCGACAAGCTCGAAGCCGGCGAGAAGGAAAAGATCGAAGCTGCGGTGAAGGACCTGGAAGAAGCCCTGAAGGGTGAAGACAAGGCCGCCATCGAAGAAAAGACCAACACGCTGATGACCGCTAGCCAAAAGCTGGGCGAGAAAATGTACGCCGACATGCAGGCCAAGCAAGCCGCTGACGAAGCCGGCGCTGCGGGTGCCGCAGGTGCATCGGCTGGCGCGGAATCTGCATCAGCCAAGCCAGCCGCCGATGACAACGTGGTGGACGCAGAAGTCAAGGAAGTGAAGAAGGGCTAAGGCCTGACTGAACCACTGGCAACGGACTCGTCCCATGCTACGCCGCCGCACTAGAACATCTGGCCTAGTGCGGCGTTTGTGTTCATCACCTGCCCCTTAGTTAGTACACCATGTCCAAGAGAGACTATTACGAGATCCTTGGCGTTCCCAAGAACGCCAGTGAGGATGAAATCAAAAAGGCTTATCGCAAACTCGCGATGAAGCACCACCCCGACCGCAACCAGGGTGATGCAGCCAAGGCAGCCGAAGAGAAATTCAAGGACGCCAAGGAAGCCTACGAGATGTTGTCGGATGCGCAAAAACGCGCAGCCTACGACCAATACGGCCATGCCGGTGTCGATCCCAACATGCGTGGCCCCGGCGGCGCGGGTGGTGAAGGCTTTGGCGGTTTTGCCGAAGCCTTCGGCGACATCTTCGGCGACATGTTTGGCCAGCAAGGTGGTCGCGGTGGCCGAGGCGGACGCCAGGTGTTCCGTGGCAACGACCTCAGCTACGCCATGGACATCACGCTGGAAGAAGCGGCGCGCGGCAAAGAAGCGCAGATCCGCATCCCCAGTTGGGAAGCTTGCGACACCTGCCACGGCAGCGGCGCCAAGCCTGGTACCAGCGCCAAGACCTGCGGCACCTGCGCAGGTGCGGGCACGGTGCAAATGCGCCAAGGCTTCTTCAGCGTGCAGCAAACCTGCCCCACTTGCCGTGGTGCGGGCAAGATCATTCCCGAGCCCTGCACGGTGTGCAGCGGCCAAGGCAAGATCAAGAAGCAAAAGACGCTGGAAGTGAAGATCCCGGCCGGTATCGACGACGGCATGCGCATCCGCAGCGTGGGCAACGGCGAGCCTGGCTCGAACGGCGGCCCCTCGGGCGACCTGTACATCGAGATCCGCCTGAAGAAGCACGACATCTTCGAGCGCGACGGTGGCGACCTGCACTGCTCGGTGCCGGTGAGCTTCATCACCGCCGCTTTGGGTGGCGAGATTGAAGTGCCCACGCTGCAAGGCAAGGCCGCGATCGACATTCCCGAAGGCACCCAGGCCGGCAAGCAGTTCCGCCTGCGCGGCAAGGGCATCAAGGGTGTGCGCGACAGCTACCCTGGCGACCTGTACTGCCACATCTCGGTGGAAACGCCGGTCAAGCTCACCGAGCACCAGCGCAAGCTGATGCGTGAGCTGGAAGAGTCGCTGAAAAAAGGCGGCGGCAAACATTCGCCATCCGGCGAAAGCTGGACCGACCGTCTGCGCAACTTCTTCAGCACCTGAAGCGTTTAGCCCCAGTTAAAAGCGCCCCAAAAGCCCGGTTCATGCCGGGCTTTTTTTATGCGCGCGATCTTGGCGGGCATCACACCAGCGGCGCTACGGGCTCTCCCGGGGATGTGCCCTTGCACAACAGCCTGTACGATTTCAACGACGCATTCCTGCCAATTCAGGCACGCGGCTTCGCCCGGGTGGCGCACCAGCGCTGGCTGAGCAGCTTGCCCCGTCCCTCTTAGAACGTTCTTACGCCCCACCAAGGACTCCCACAATGACGCAACAGCCTCCCCATCTCCACGACGCCGAAGCCGAATACGCCAGCCCCGCCGTGCGCCAACTGCGCGAAGACCTGGCCCTGGCCCTGCGGGCCGCTGCGCACCACCAGTTGGAAGAAGGCGTATGCAACCACTTCAGCGTGATGCTGCCCGGCGCCAAAAACCGCTACCTCATCAACCCGCGCGGCCTGCATTGGAGCGAAGTGGGCGCGGACGACATCGTGCTCATCGACGTGCACGGCCAGGTACTGGCCGGCCGCCACCGTGTGGAACCCACGGCGCTGTTCATCCACGGTGCGCTGCACCGGCTCACCGGGCGCGCGGTGGTGCTGCACTGTCACATGCCGTATGCCACGGCCCTCACGCTCACCGCAGAACGCGCACTCGACCCCACGCTGAGCCAAAACGCCATGCGCTACATGGGCCGCATCGCCATCGACGCCGAGTACAACGGTCTGGCGCTGGACGACGCCGAGGGTGAACGCATTGCCAGCAGCATGATGGGCGAGAACGCCGCCAAGGACATCGCCTTTCTGGCCAACCATGGCGTGATCGTCACCGGCCACACCATCGCCCATGCCTACGACGACCTCTACTACCTGGAGCGCGCCTGCCTGCACCAGGTCATTGCCCAAAGCACAGGCCGGCCGCTCAAGCCCGTGGACGCCAAGCTGGCCGCCCACGTGGCGGCGCAGATTCAGGGTGAGCGGGAGCAGTCCGACCTGTTCTTTGAAGCGCTGCGCCGCTTGCTGCCTGCGCCGCTCTAGACCAGTGCTAGACCAGCAACAGATCAGCGGGGGTAAGCGGCTGCCACATCGCTCTTCATTTTGTCGAGCGCAGTCTTTGGGAAGTATTTGCCGCGCAGCATCACGCCCGAGATCTTTTCCAGGTTGGCGGCGCTGGTGATGGGGTTCGCGTCCAGCAGCACCAGATCGGCGTTTTTGCCCGCCTCTACCGTGCCCATGGTGGCTTCACGCTTCAGGAATTGAGCCGGGTTCAACGTGGTGGTTTGCAGCACCTGCAGCGGTGTGAGGCCTGCATCGCTCAACTCGCGGAACTCTTGCAGCAAACTGAAACCAGCGATGAGCCACACACCTCCGACATCAGAGCCGGCCATGATCTTCACGCCGTTTTGCTGCATCAGTTTGACGGTCTTTTTCTGCAGCCCGTAGAACTGCTGCAGCGTGGCCACGGCGCTGGCGGGCAAGGTGGCGAACTGGTCGCCCAGCTTGTTCCAACCGGCGATGCGCGTCTTCTCCACATAGGCCAGGTTGGGGTCGGCGCGGTACAAGGCGTCGTTGCCCCAATCTTGCGTGCGCAGGCGAATCAGCGTAGGCGTTTGCCAGGTGTTGTTCTTCACAAAGGCCTGGTTCAGCGCCACGCATTTGCTCTCGCTGTAGGTGTCGAAGATGCGCTGGTAGAACTGGGCGTTCTGCGCGCTGTCATAAGCACGCGGGTTGGCCACATAGTCTGCAGGAAACGGCGGCTTATAGCCCCCGGCCAAGGCCGCCGGGCGCAACGTGGCCTCTTCCGTCGAGCAATCCATCAGCAGCCCCCAGCCCGCGCCCAGATGGTCGATGGACGGCATGCCCGCATTGCTGGCAGCCAATGCGCTTACCGCCGGGTTCAAATGCGCCTCGCCGCCGTTGAAGATGACTTCAGGAGCATCGAGCAAACCCGCCACCGCATCGGCATTGACCTTGGCTCCGCGCGCCTTGTTGGCGTCCGAATCCGACTCTTCACGGAAGCCGGTCACGCCATTGGCGATCAGCAACGGGAAAAACGTGGGATTCAAGTTTGCCGTCTCGACCACGTGGGCGTGCATGTCGAGGTAGCCCGGCACGACGAACTTGCCGGTGCCGTCCACCGCCTGCGCCGAACCCGAAGTGCTCACAGGCAGGTTGGTCACCTGCAAGATCTTCCCGCCGTCCACAATCACCGACATGCCAGCAGAGAGCGCCCCGTCGCGCGTGTTCACCACCGTCACGTTCTTCAGCACTGTGCCTTTCGAGACCTGCAAGGTGACATCACTGCCACCACCGCACGCTACCAACATACTGCTCGCTACAGCCACAGTCGCCAATGCAAGGCCTCTGCCCAAAGGCTTGGAAATTTTCACCGAATGTCTCCTCTACTTGTTTTAGGGAGATGGCCCGGACACCGCTGCCATGGCCATCGTGTGCATCCGGCCCTTGTGGGATCAGGCCGGTCTGCGCGGCGATAGTAGGTGGGCAGGCTGAACCGGGATAGATGCTATTTTTTGGCGTGTGATGCGCAGCGCCTATCACCTCACAGTGGTCGCATGCCCCCAAAAACAAACGGGAGGCGCTACCGCATCGATAGCACCTCCCGCTTTGACAGAGCCCGTTGCAGGCTCTTTTTTCTCAAACCTCGCCGAACCCTCAGGCGGCAACCAACACCGGCTCGTCCTTCAAGCTGTAGCGCGTGAACACCTTGTTGATGGCGGGCAGCGGCGCCACTTCCATCTCGCCCACGGCGGGCTCCATGATGACCATGGCCACCGTGGCCGACAGGTTGTCATGGCTACCGAGGCGCGGTGGACGGCACACCGAGTACGGCGCGCCGAAGTTGTCGAAGAACGCGGCCTTCAAGTCGGCACGGCTGAGCTTGTCCTTTTGGTTCAGCAGCTTGCGCACGCGCCAGTCGCGGTAGCGGCTGTCGGGCGACTGGCTCAAGCCCATGTCGACCAGCTTGGTCAGGGCCACATCGCTCACCCAATGGTTGGCGTGCACGATGAGGTTGTCGTCACCGGGGTAGATGGGGAAGGACTCATCGGTCGTGCATTCGAAGTCGATGCCAAAGCCTTCGGCCATGCCCAGCATGATGTTGTTCGAGCACGACTTGGGCGTGGTGCCCACGGCCTTCATCGCCAGCGAGAAGATCTCTTGCTCCAGCACCTTGCGGCGGATCAACGACAGCGGCACGCCCAACTGTGTGAAGTCGCGGTCCGACTCCAGGTAGTTGGCGGTGATGGACACCCCCGCACTATTGAAGCCGCTGCGCGCCAGGCCACCGGCTTCGACAAACGTCAGAAAGTCTGGTCCGTTGTCGTTGCGTACACGCAGCACGATGGAGGTTTCGACACACTCCGCGCGCCAGTCCCAGTTCTGGCCGTGGATCAGGTTACCCGTGGCCGAGCGCTCGGGCAAAATCAGCGCGCCAGTGCAGCCGTCGCCCGGCTCACTCTCGGCGGCTTCTACCTTTTCGGCACGCGCCTTGGCCAGCACTTCGGTGCGGGCGTTGATCATCACGATGTCTTCAAACGTGACGCCTGCACCCTGCGCAATGCCGCGCATTTCTTCGACGTAGTGCGGCGCAAAGTTCTCGATCTCTTTGGCGAAGAAATCGATCAGGCGTTTGCGTGCCTGTTCGCTGTAGCCCAGGTGCACCAGCGTCTGGCCATAGAGGCGCACGCTGCCGTGCACACGGTCTTTGGCCTGTTGGCCGTACTGCACGCCACGCTCAAACGGCGCGCCGGAAACGGAGATAAAAGGGAATTGTTGGATGTTGTTGATCATGGTGAGCCCCAGTTGGCTTTGAGTGAAGACATGCGGCGGCGCAGACCACACACTGGTGGTCTGCCTGGCCTGCAAATTCAGTGGCTAAGCGACGATGCTTACTTGCTGCCGAGGCGCGTGCCCCACAAGAGGGGCTTGCCTTCCCACACGGTGAAGCCGCTCACACGGGTGCGCACACCCCACGAGTCGGTCACGTTGTAGAGCACCAGCAGCGGAGTCTTGGTGATCATCAGCGTGTGCAGTTGGTCAAACAGGGCTTGGCGCTTTTTCGGGTCGGCTTCGACAAAGCTTTGGTCGATGAGCTTTTGCGCGGCTGGGTCGTCCCACACCTTGCGTGGCTGCTTGACCTTGTTGCCCGAGAACTGCTCGTAGCTCAGCGCCGGGTCGAGGCGTGACGAATACGTGAACGAACTCATCTGGTAGTTGCCGCTGTTGTAGCGGTCCAGTTGCGTGGCCCATTCCAGCACCTCGATCTGCGCGTTGATGCCCACCGCTTGCATCATGGCCTGGCTCAACACGGCCACCGAGAAGCTCGGCACGTGGGCGCGTTTGTTGGCCTGGATGACGATGGGTTGGCCCTTGTAGCCGGCTTCCTGCAGCAGCTTCTTGGCCTTGGCGGGGTTGTACTCGTAGCCCTTCTTCTGGATGGCGCTGTAGAAGCCCGAGGTCTCTTGAATGGCCGAGTTGTTGACGTGGGCCAGGCCTTCCGATGAAGCCGCGACGATCTGCTTCATGTCCAGCGAATAGGCAATCGCCTGGCGAATGCGTTCGTCTTTCAGCACCGGGTCGTTGTTCTGCATCAGCAAGGTGTTCTTGCCAGCATCCACAGCGGCCATCACCTTCACGGCGCGGTTGGCCTTCAGTTCCTGCACATCGGAAGACGTGATTTGCGTGGCGTCAATCGCGCCCGATTGCAAACCGGCCTTCGACGTCGACATGTCGGGCACGGTCAAGAACTTCACTTGCGCAACCTGCGGCGTCTTCAAGCCCAGGTAGCCGTCGGCCTTGGTGCCGGGAGGCGACTGGTAGTCGGCAAACGCGCTCATGGTCACGTATTCGCCGCGCTTCCATTCGTCAAACTTGAACGGGCCGGTGCCAATGGGCTTGTCCCAGCTGCCGTCTTCTTTCACCGACTTCTTGCTGATGACGGCGGCCATGGCGCAGTCGGTTCGGGCCAGGGTGTCGAGGAACACGGCCGAGGGTTTGTCGAGCTGCAGCACAAAGGTTTGCGCATCGGGGGCCGTGGCGCTCACCACCTTCACGCCCGAGCGGCCGTCCAAGTCGGACAAGCAGCGCCAGTCGGTCTTCGGGTCCATGTAGCGCTTCCAGCTCCACAGCACATCGGCCGAGGTCATGGGATCGCCGTTGTGGAACTTCACGCCCGTGCGCAGCTTGAAGGTGTAGGTCAGGCCATCAGGGCTGACGGTGTAAGAGCGCGCCAGCAGCGGGCCCACCGTGCCGTTCTCGTGGTAACCCACCAGGCCTTCTACGATGTTGAGCACCACGCCGTCCGTGGTGTTGTCACGGTTCACACCGGGGTTGGTGGAGCGGATGTCGGCCGGCTGTGCCACCACGATTTGCGTGGGTTGCGGCTGCGCGTAGGCAGCGCCACAAAGCGCGAGCACGGCAAACGCCAGAGGGCTTGCGGCACGAGAGAAAAACGGGGTGGATCGCATGACGGGTTTCCTAGAAAAATGGGAAGAGTCGAGGACGGGAAAATCAAAAATCGAAAAAAATCAAATCGCGGTCACAGCTTGGGCAACGCCGGCAACTTCGGCGTGCGCTTCATCAAAGCGCCACTTCAGCTGCATGCCACCACCAGGCACGGGCACCAAGGTCGGAATGGCCGAGAGCAGTTCGCGGGTGTAGGCGTGCTGCGGCGCATCGAACACGGCATCGCGCGAGCCTTGTTCGATGATGCGGCCAGCCTGCATCACCAACACCCGGTCGGCCACCTGCTCCACCACGCCCAGGTCGTGGCTGATGAACAGGCACGAGAAACCGTGGCGGTCTTGCAGTTCGGCAAACAGTTCCAGCACTTGGGCGCGCACCGTCACGTCGAGGGCCGACACCGGCTCGTCGGCAATCACAAACGCGGGGTGACGCACCAGCGCACGCGCAATCGCCACACGCTGGCGTTGGCCGCCAGACAGCTCATGCGCAAAACGTTCGGCAAAGTTGCCGCCCAAGCCCACCTCTTGCAGCATCTTGGCGACGCGGGCACGTTTGTCGGCGTTCGACATGTCGTCCACCTGGCGCAAGCCCTCACCGACCAGTTGGCCAATGGTCATGCGCGGGTTGAGCGACGAGTACGGGTCTTGGAACACCATCTGGCAATTGAGCCGGTAGTCGCGCCAGCCCGGGTCACGCTTGTGGATGGCGCCGCCACGGAAACGCACATCGCCATCGGTGGGCGTGAGCAGGCCTGCAATCACCCGCCCCAGTGTGGTTTTGCCCGAGCCCGAGCCGCCCACCACCGCCACGATTTCCTTGGGCTGGATGGCCAGGTCGATGCCGTGCAACACACGTTTGCCTGGCGTCTTGCCAAACAGGCGGCGGTGACCGGGGTAGTCGAACACCAGGCCGCGCACTTCCACCACCGGGTGGGCGATGGGCAACGTGCGCGCCGGCAGGCGACGTGGAATCGCTTGCAGCAACTTGCGTGTGTAGTCTTGTGTGGGCGCGGCCAGCAGCTCGGCCGTGCCACCGGCTTCGACCACCACACCGTGCTGCATCACGATCACACGCTCGGTGTAACGCGCCACCATCGGCAGGTCGTGACTGATCAACAGCACGGCGGTGTTCTTCTCGCGGGTGAGCGTGACCAGCAGCTCGAGCACGTCGCGCTGCACCACGGCGTCAAGCGCGGTGGTGGGCTCGTCGGCGATCAGCAGCGCGGGCTCCAGCAGCATCACCGATGCAATCATCATGCGCTGGCGCATGCCGCCCGAGAACTCGTGCGGCCAGGCGGCCAGCGCTGCCTTGGGGTCGACGATGCCGACACGCGCCAGCATCTGCAGCACGCGCGTTTGGCGCTCTGCAGGGCTCAGCTCGGGGCGGTGCAAGGCCAGGCCTTCATCCAACTGGCGGCCGATGGTCATCGACGGGTTCAGCGAGGTCATGGGCTCCTGGAAGACCATGCCGATGCGTGCACCGCGCAGCTCGCGCAGGCGGGCTGGTGTGGCGCTGGAGAGGTCTTCGCCCTCGAACAGAATGCGGCCTGCGGTGCGCACCAGCGGTGGCGGGGTCAGGCCTAGGATGGCCCGCGCGGCTTGCGTTTTGCCGCTGCCCGATTCACCAACGATGCCGACAAACTCGCCCGGCAAGATCGAGAAGCTGACGTCGCGCACAATCTCGCGGCCCTGGCGGCCCACGGCCAAGCTCAGGCCCGAAACTTCCACCAGTGGCGTCGGCACTTGTAATGCTTTTGGAGGGATGGCCATGTTCATTCCACACCCTTCATACGGGGGTCGAGCAAGTCGCGTACAGCGTCGCCCAAGAAGTTGATGCCCAAGAGCGTGAGCGCAATGCACAGGCCCGGGAAGATCGACAGATAAGCGGCCTGGTTCATATAGGGTCGGGCCGAAGCCAGCATGTTGCCCCAGGTGGGCGCCGGTGGCGGCACACCCAGGCCAAGGAACGACAGCGCGCTCTCCGACAAAATCACCCAGCCAAACATCGACGTGGCCAGCACCGTGAGCGGCGCCACACAGTTGGGCAGCACGTGGCGCACCATGGTGTAAAGCTCGGAGTTGCCGAGCACGCGCGAAGATTCAATGAACTCCTTCTCGCGCAGCGACAACACCGTGCCACGCACGATGCGCGTGACCGAAGGTGTGTAGGCCAGGCCCAGCGCCAGAATGATGCCGTACTGGTTGGCACCAAACACCGCCAGCAAAGCCAGCGCCAGCAGCAAGCCGGGGAAGGCCAGCAAGGCGTTGATGAAGGCCATGACGATGCGGTCTGTCCAGCCGCGCACAAAGCCCGTGACCACACCGATGGCGCTGCCCACAACGACTGCGAACATCACGGTCAAACAACTGATCCACAGGCTGTTCGACGCGCCCGCCATCAGGCGCGACAACTCGTCGCGGCCAAACTCGTCGGTGCCCAGCCAATAGGCGCCGCCTGGCGGCTTGAAGCGTGCAGAGAAGTTGATTTGCAGCGGTGCGTAAGGCGTCCAGAACAGGCCGACGATGGCGGCCAGCACAATCACGCCCACCACCAGCAGGCCAATCAACGCTTGGGGAGAAAGTTTCTTCTTCATTCGGCCAGCACCCGTGGATCAAAGAAGGGGTAGCAAAAGTCGATCAGCAAGTTGGTCAACACGTAGATCACCGCCACAAACAACAAACAACCCTGGATCACCGGGTAGTCGCGCGCAAAAATCGCGTCGACCAACAAGCGGCCCAGACCAGGAATGGTGAACACCGTCTCCACCACCGCCACACCGCCCAGCAGGTTGCCGAGCACCAGGCCGATCAGCGTCCAGGTGGGGCCGAAGGCGTTACGGAATGCGTGGCGCGTCATCACCGCAAACTCCGACAAACCTTTGGCGCGGGCGTGGGTGATGTAGTCCAGGCGCAGCACCTCCAGGGTGCTGGCACGGGCCATGCGGATCAGCACGCCAATCTCATGCAGAAACAGCGTGAGGATGGGCATGATCAAATACAGCAGGCCGGACTTCCAGTCGTTCATCACCGACACATAGCCCACCACCGGCAGCCATTCGAGCTTCAAGCCGAACAACAGCAGCAACAGCAGGCCGAGCCAAAACGTCGGCAACGACACCAGCAAGGTGGCAGCACCCACCAACGCCAGATCGGGCCAACGGTTTTGCCGCCACGCGGCGATCATGCCGGCCGGCACGGCGACCAACGCCGCCATGAACACGGCCACCAGCACGATCTGCGCGCTGACCAGGAAGCGGCCCCACACCAAGTGCAGCACCGGTTCGCCGGTGGTGATCGACACCCCCAGGTCGCCGCGCAGTGCGTGGCCGCCCCAGATGCCAAACTGCACCAGCCAGCTTTGGTCAAGGCCCAGACGGGCACGCAACTCAGCCAGGCGCACCGGGTCGGCCAGGTCACCGAGCAGCAATTGCGCGGGGTCGCCAGGGATCAGACGGATGAGAACGAAGACAGCGACCGCCACAATCAGCAGGGTCGGCAAGGCCATGATCAGACGGTTCAGTGCGAAGCGAAACATGGTGGGGTTCTGATTTTGTTTTGGTTAAAACAGCAAGCGCTTAGACCACGGCACTGACCGCACCGCCTGCGTTGCCGGAACTGCCGGCACGCATGCTGCGCAGCGTCGCAGCCAGAAAGTCTTGCACCTTGTCGCAGCAGGCCAGGCCGTTGTGCGGCACGTTGTCGACCAAGTCCATGCTGCAGGCCACGCCATTGGCTTCAAAGGACTTGCGCAGGGTTTCCAGACGCTCGGGGCGCGTACGGCCAGCGTCGTTGGCGCCTGGCATGTAGAACTTGCCGCCTTCGCGGTGGGTGATTTCCCAGGTTTCGATGTCGGCCTTGCCCACAATCAAATGCACCGGCAGCTTGCGCAGCAGATCGAGGTTCAGCTGCTTGCCAAACTTTTGCTCGAAGTTGCGCACGCCCACCCACCAGTCTTGGTTCACGTCCAGCAGCGTGACCGAACCCGGCGCACCAATCGACAAGGCCCACAGGCGCTCGGGGTGCAGCAAGCCGAAGCGTTGCACAAACTGGCCGCCACCCGAGTAGCCAAACAGCGCGAACTTCGAGAAGTCGCAGCCAAATTTTTCAGCCACTTCGTCCACCATGTCGAGCAGGATGTCGTCGTAGCGGATGTTGCCTTCACGCAGTTGCTTGAAGCCGTCACGGTTGCCGTCGCCCTGCGGGCCCACGGGGAACAGCGGGCACAACACGATGCAGTCGTTCCACTTGGCGAACTCGGCAAACGCGTCGCGGTATTCGGTGAAGGCGCGGCCCGTGCCGTGCATCACCACCACCAGTTGGCGCGGGTGTTTTTCCAGGCCGGTGCTCGGCGGCGCATAGGTGCAGTATGAAAAACGCGGGTCGCTGCGCGAGGCAAAGATGGTGCTGTGGCCGACGTCGTAGATGGCGGCGGCACGTTGCGCGCCAAAAGTAGGATCAGCCTGGAGCGCCGCGTCGGCAGCAGCATCAGCGATAGGAAGGTCTTGCAAGTGAGCCATTCAATGTCCGTCAGTAGGTGAAAGCCTGGGCTGGCATACGGCACTGAGGGGCAAGGCCTAACAGATTCATATGTCAACCATTTGTCTGGAGGAATTGTTCGCCAAACGATCAAAAAGATATATCCATATTTTCTTTTAAGATACTAAAGGTCTTATTTAGTATTTAAACGTAGTCGCAAACGTCGTCCCAAACGTATTCAGATCCATGAGCACCATCCGCTTCCTACGCACCTTTCTGGCCGTGGCCCACGGCGGCTCATTCGTCGGCGCGTCGGGTCGCGTGGCGTTGACGCAGGCGGCGGTAGGCTTGCAGATGCGTGCGCTGGAGAACGAGTTGAAGACCGCGCTGTTCGAGCGCTCGGGCCGAGGGGTGGTGCTGTCGGTGGCGGGCCGCGCGCTGATCCCGCACGCCGAAAAAATCATCGCCTGCTACGACCAGATGCGCGCGGGGTTGAACGACGAGAGCGAAATCGCGGGCACGGTGACGGTGGGCTGCATCGTCTCGGCCATGGGCCTGCTGTCGCGCACCATGGTGCAACTCAAGCCGCTGTACCCCAAACTGAACGTGCGGCTGGTGATGCAGGAGTCGAGCGGCCTGGCGCAGAGCGTGAAAGACGGCCATCTCGATGCGGCGATTTTTGTCGAAGACTCGCAGAAAGAACTGCAGGGCCTGCTGTGGACGCCGCTGTATGTTGAGCCGCTGGTGATGATTGCCAGCTCGCAGGTGGCAGGCCCGAACAGCAGCATCAAAACGCTGCTGCGCGACCAGCCGTTTCTGCGCTTTGACCGGCGCACCGTGAGCGGCATTCGCATCGAGCAAACATTGCGCAAGCTGGGTCAGTTGCCCCAAGACTTTTTGGAGCTGAGCGCGGTGTCGGCCATTGTGGAGCTGGTGCGGCAAAACGTGGGCGTAACCATCGTGCCGCTGCAGAAAAGCGCCGACTGGGCCAACGACAGCAGCCTGTGTGTGCTGCGCCTGCCAGGCCGACCAGTGACCCGGCAGATCGGCATCCTGGAGCAGATCAGCCGCGAACACATCACCTCCATCATCCGCAGCCAATTGATTGCAGTGCTGGCAGAAAAAGAGAAACCGGATTGAGTTAAAAATATACGCAATGAGTAAAATACAAGAACTCTAAGCGTATATTTTTAAATGAAACAACAAGATTTGCTACGCGATGCGATGCGTCGCCTCAACCTCACGCGTGAGGCGTTTGCCGACCGCCTGGGCATTCGCCGCCGCGCCCTCGACACCTGGCTGCTGCCCGAAGACTCCACCGAGTCGCGCGCCATGCCCGACATGGTGAACAAGTTTGTCGCCGAAATTCTGCGCAACGAAGCCCGTGGCACGCCTGACGCCGCAGGCGCCGCCGACGTGCGCACGCTGGCCCAACGCATCGCCGCCGATGGCCGTCCGCACCTGTTGTCGGTGGCCCAGTTCAGCCGCGACAGCCTGGAAGACCTGTTCCGCATCGCCGACATCATGCAGCCGATTGCACGCCGCCAGAAGGTCACGCGTGTGTTGGAAGGCGCGGTGCTGGGCAGCCTTTTTTTTGAAGCCAGCACCCGCACCCGCGTGAGTTTTGGCGCGGCGTTTTGCCGCCTGGGCGGCACGGTGTGCGACACCACGGGCTTTACGTTTTCGTCCATGGCCAAAGGCGAGTCGATCTACGACACCAGCCGCGTGATGAGCGGCTACGTGGACGCACTGGTGGTGCGCCACCCCGACCAAGGCTCGGTGGCCGAATTTGCGCGCGCCACCAACATCCCGGTGATCAACGCCGGCGACGGCCCGGGCGAACACCCGAGCCAGGCCATTCTGGACGTCTACACCATCCAACGCGAGTTCTCGCGCCTGGGCAAGCTGATCGACGGCGCCCACATCGCCATCGTGGGCGACCTGAAGTACGGCCGCACCGTGCATTCGCTGATCCGCCTGCTCGCGCTCTACCGGGGTTTGAAGTTCACGTTGATCGCGCCGCCGTCGCTCGAAATGCCCAGCTACCTGCTGGACTTGGCCACGCGCAACGGCCACGTGGTGGAGCAAACCCAATCACTGCAAGAAGGGCTGCGCGGCGCCGACATGGTCTACGCCACGCGCATCCAGAAAGAGCGTTTTCAGGGCGAAGAAATCGAGGGCTACACGCCCGAGTTTCAGGTCTGCAAGGCGCTGGTCGACACGGTGTGCAAGCCCGACACCATCCTGATGCACCCGCTGCCGCGCGACGGCCGTCCGGGTGCCAACGACCTCAGCACCGACCTGAACCACGACCCGCGTTTGGCCATCTTCCGGCAGACCGACAACGGCATTCCCGTGCGCATGGCGCTGTTCGCCGTGTTGATGGGCGTGGAGAACCAGGTCACTCGCTCGATGCGCGATGCGGCCTGGCACTCGCCTTCGTACGTGGGGCCGGACGACGCGGCTTTTGACGAGCTTGACTAAGGCAATGCAAAGCCGGGCCAGCCAATACCTGGCCTAGCAGCAGCGCCCTACCCGCCCACCTTTGCCGCCACCACCGTAGCGCGCCTCTTGGCGCTCGCGGAAAAACTCCTCGTACGTCATCACCGGCGCATCCGGGTGTTGGCTGCGCTGGTGGGCGGCGTAGGTGTCGTAGTTCGGCACGCCGACCATCAGGCGTGCGGTCTGGCCGAGGTAGCGGCCCACCGTGGCAATTTGGTCCAGCATGTCAGGCAGCGGCCGTGGGCAAGGGGCCGGACGATTCATGCACTGTCGGCGTGCTGCTGCGGCGCGCGGCCAGGCAGGCACGGATGCCGAAGGCCACGATGCTGATCACCACAAACATGAAGAACACACACAGGCCGGCGTCCAGATAATCGTTGAAGATGATGCGGTGCATCTGATCCAGCGACTTGGCCGGGGCCAGCAATTGGCCTTGGTCCAGCGCCGTCTGGTACTTGCTGGCGTGCGCCAGGAAGCCGACCTTGGGGTTGGCATCGAACACCTTCTGCCAGCCAGCCGTCATGGTGCAGGCCAGCAACCAGGCCGTGGGCAACAGCGTGACCCAGGCGAACTGCTCGCGCTTCATCTTGAACAACACCACCGTGCCCAGCATCAGCGCCACGCTGGCGAGCATCTGGTTGGAGATGCCAAACAGCGGCCACAACGTGTTGATGCCGCCCAGCGGATCGACCACGCCCTGGTACAAAAAGTAGCCCCAGGCCGCCACACACAGGCCGGTGGCCAGGCCGTTGCTCACCCACGAATCGGTGCGCTTGAGCGACGGCACAAACGTGCCCAGCAAGTCTTGCAGCATGAAGCGGCCGGCACGCGTGCCGGCGTCCACCGCCGTCAAGATGAACAGCGCTTCAAACAAAATGGCGAAGTGGTACCAAAAGCCCATCATGGCCTTGCCGCCCAGCATGTGCGAGAAGATTTGCGCCATGCCCACGGCCAGCGTAGGAGCGCCACCGGCACGCGAGATGATGGTGGTTTCACCCACGTCTTTGGCGGTTTGGATCAGCATGTCTGGCGTGACCACAAAGCCCCATTGCGAGATCACTTGCGCGGCGCTTTCGGCCGTGGTGCCGAGCACGGCAGCCGGGCTGTTCATGGCGAAGTAAACGCCGGGCTCGATGATGGACGCGGCCACCAGCGCCATGATGGCGACAAACGATTCCACCAGCATCGCACCGTAGCCGATGAAACGCGCGTGTTGCTCGTTCTCCAGCAGCTTGGGCGTGGTGCCAGACGAGATCAGGGCATGAAAGCCCGACACTGCGCCACAGGCGATGGTGATGAACAAGAACGGAAACAAGCTGCCCGACCACACCGGGCCGCTGCCGTCGACAAAACGCGTCACGGCGGGCATCTTCAGATCCGGGGCGATAAACATAATGCCGATGGCCAGTGCCAAGATGGCGCCGATCTTCAAGAAGGTCGACAAATAGTCGCGCGGCGCCAGCAGCAACCACACGGGCAGCACCGAAGCGATGAAGCCGTAGCCAATCAACATCCAGGTGAGTTGCTTGCCGTCAAACGTGAACAGCGGCGCCCAGGTCTCGCTGGCCGCCACTTGGCCGCCCACGATGATGGACGCGATCAACAACACAAATCCAATGACCGACACCTCGCCAATCTTGCCCGGCCGGATGTAGCGCGTGTAAATGCCCATGAACAGCGCCAGCGGAATGGTGGCGCCCACGGTGAACGTGCCCCAGGGGCTGTCGGCCAAGGCCTTGACCACGATCAGCGCCAACACCGCCAGGATGATCACCATGATCATGAAGGTGCCGAACAAAGCGATCACGCCGGGGATGGGCCCCAACTCCGACTTGATCAGGTCGCCCAGCGAACGGCCATCGCGCCGCGTCGAGATGAACAAGATCAAGAAATCTTGCACCGCGCCCGCAAACACCACGCCTGCCAAGATCCACAACATGCCCGGCAGATAACCCATCTGCGCGGCCAACACCGGCCCCACCAACGGGCCCGCACCGGCAATCGCCGCGAAGTGATGGCCAAACAGCACGTACTTGTTGGTCGGCACGTAGTCCAGGCCATCGTTGTGGCGCGTGGCCGGTGTGGCGCGGTGGCTATCGAGCGAGACCACCTTGTCGGCAATGAACAGGCTGTAGTAGCGGTAGGCGATCAGGTAGACCGCCAGGGCCGCGACCACGATCCACAAGGCGTTGACGGTTTCGCCCCGGTGCAGGGCAATCGTGGCCAGGGCACCGGCGCCGGTGAGGGCGACCAGCGCCCACACGCCGTGGCGGGTGAGTTTTTGGGTGAGTGTGGTTTGCATGGTCTCTTCGTTTTTGGAGGTTGTTGGTGCGGAACTGTCCAACCGCGAGTGTCGAAGTGCCTGCGGCCGCCCGCATCTGTGTGCGTGCAGGGGCCACCCCTGTGTGATTGCGTAATGGTTATCCCTAGGCGCTCACGGGCAGTGAGAAAATCGCCCCATGGGTGAACAAGGGTTGAGATTGCGGCTACGGTCGATGGTGTTGCTGCTGGCGGTGGTGCCGCTGGTGCTCGCCATCGTGGCGGTGGTGTGGGTGGTGCGACAGCAGTCCGACCAACTGGCCGAGGCGCAAATGGCGGCCATGCAGCCCATCTTGCTGCAGGCGCGCAAAGACGAACTGCAGCACTTTGTGCAGGTGGGCCGCCGGGCGGTATTGCACTTGTATGAAAACAGCCGCCCCAGCGAAAAGGCTGGCCCCGACCCCGCCGCGCGGCGCGAAGCGCTGGAGCTGTTGCGGCGCATGGACTTCGGCAACGACAACTACTTCTTCGTCTACGACCTGCAAGGCAACAGCCTGATGCACCCGCGCCTGGCCGAGCTCGAAGGCCGCAGCCAGTGGGAGCTGCGCGACAGCACCGGCGCGCCCATGATCCAGCAGCTCGTGCACCAGGCGCAGGCCGGCGGCGGTTTTGTCGACTACATGTGGAACCGCCCGTCCACCGGGCGCGAAGAACGCAAGCTCGGCTATGTAGAGCTGGTGCCCGAATGGGGCTGGGTGATTGGCACCGGCCTGTACCTCGACCACCTGCAGGAAGCGCAGGCGCTGATCACCCAGTCCACCGGCGTGGCGGTGCAGAAAACGCGCAACCAGATCCTGTTCATCGCCTCGGCCGCACTCTTGCTGGTGGCGGCCGGTGGCATGGCGCTCAATATTTATGAGCAGCGCGCCGCCGATAGCAAGCTGCGCGCCATGGCGCAAAAGGTGGTGCATTCGCAAGAAGACGAACGTTCGCGCGTGGCGCGCGAGTTGCACGATGGCATCAGCCAACTGCTGCTGTCGGTGAAGTTTGTGTGCGAGTCGGCCCTGCTGCAAATGGAGCGCGGCAAACCCGAGGCCAGCCAAACCTTGAAGCACGGCATTGGCCTGGTGCAAAGCGCCATGCGCGACGTGCGCCGTATCTCGCACGACCTGCGCCCCACCCTGCTCGACGACCTGGGCCTGGCCAGCGCGCTGGAACAAACCGCCGACGAGTTTGGCGCACGCACCGGCGTGGCCGTCAAAACACAAATCGACGCGTTGCCCCCGATTCCCGAGGCCATGGCCACCGCCATGTTTCGTGTGGCGCAAGAGGCGCTGGGCAACATCGAAAAACACGCCAGCGCGCGCCACGTGTGGCTGCACCTCCGCCACGGCAATACTGGGTTGACGCTGCTGCTGGGCGACGACGGCCGGGGCTTTGACGTTGACACCACGCTGCGCGAAGTACGCGCCGGGCTGGGTCTGACCAACATGCGCGAACGCATCGAAATGCTGGGGGGCCGCTTCCAGGTGGAGTCCGCCCCCGGCTCCACCCAACTCACCGTTTGGCTACCGCCTTCGGCACTGAAATCGTGACCACATCTTCACCCCCCATCCGCCTGCTGATTGTGGACGACCACCCGGTCATGCGGCACAGCCTCATCAGCCTGCTGGCGGCTTTTGGCCTGCCCATCGAAGTGGTGGCCGAAGCGCGCAACGCCGAAGAAGCGCTAGACCGCGCCGAGCAAACCCAGCCCGACATCGTGCTGACCGACCTGCAGATGAAGCCCACTAGCGGCATCGAGCTGATACGCCAGTTGAGCCAGCGCCAGCCGCAGATTCGCTACGTGGTGTTCACGGCGTCCACACAAGAAGAACACATGCTGCAAGCCTTTGATGTGGGCGCACAGGGCTTTGTGGTGAAAGAGTCGGAAGCCGCAGAACTGGTGCAGGCGATTGAAGCCGTGATGCGCGGCGCCACCCACTACCCTGCCGGGTTGAAACGCGCACTCGACCGGCGCCAGCAGCAACCCAGCCTCACCACGCGCGAAGCCGAGGTGTTGGCGCTGGTGGCCGACGGCTTGACCAGCAAAGAGATTGGCCGCGTGCTGGGCATAGACCCGCGCACCGTAGACGCGCACCGCGCCAACATCCGCCAACGCTTTGGGCTGGACAGCAGCGCGGCCTTGCTGCGTTTTGCGATGGAACACAGCGCTGGCAAAAAATAGACAGCACGCTCTTGAGACATAATTGACGTTTACGTTAACGTCAACTAGAAAAGCTAAGGAGCAAACATGGATATCGCAGGCAAAGTTTTCATCGTCACCGGCGGCGCATCGGGCCTGGGTGAAGGCACGGCACGTATGCTGGCGGCCAACGGTGCCACCGTGGTGGTGGCCGACATGCAAGCCGACAAAGGCGAGGCCGTGGCCCGCGAACTCGGTGGCGCCAGCACCTTTGTGCGCTGCGACGTGAGCCAGGAAGCCGACGGCCAAGCCGTGGTGGCCCAAGCCGTATCGCTGGGCAAGCTGATGGGCCTGGTCAACTGCGCCGGCATCGCCCCGGCAGAAAAAACGGTGGGTAAAAAAGGCGCACACGCCTTGGGTGTGTTCAGCAAAACCATCACCGTCAACCTGGTGGGCAGCTTCAACATGATCCGCCTGGCGGCAGAGGCCATGGAGAAGAACGAACCCGAAGCCACGGGTGAACGCGGCGTGCTGATCTCTACCGCGTCTGTGGCGGCCTACGACGGCCAGATCGGCCAAGCCGCGTACAGCGCCTCTAAAGGCGGCATCGTCGGCATGACGCTGCCCATCGCGCGCGACCTGGCGCGCTCCGGCATCCGCAACATGACCATCGCCCCCGGCATCTTTGGCACCCCCATGCTGTTTGGCATGCCGCAAGAAGTGCAAGACGCACTGGCGGCGGGTGTGCCCTTCCCTTCGCGCCTGGGCACACCTGCCGACTACGCCAAGCTGGCGAAGCACATCATCGAGAACGACATGCTCAACGGCGAAGTGATTCGCCTGGACGGCGCGATTCGTTTGGCACCGCGCTAAGCAAATGCAAGGCCGGGTGTTGCGAACTTAAAAGTCAGCAATACGCTCGGCTGCCAAGCGCCGGTCTGCACGCAGCATCAAACACAGCGCAATCAACGCCAGTGTGATCAGGCTCAGCCCAAAACCCAGGGCTGAGGCGTGCAAACCAAAGTGCCCCACGGCCAGCCCTGCCGCAATGGCGGGCAGGCTAAAGGCCAGGTAGCTCAACGCAAAAAACCCCGCCATCAGCCCGCCTCGCTCGGCCGCCGTGGCCAACGACACCAGGCTGCGCAACGCGCCGTTAAAGCCAGCTCCAAAACCCACGCCCGCCACCATCGTGCCCACAAAGAAAACGGCACTTGAATGCAACGCCACGCCCACCAGCGTGACGGACAAACCGACGATCAACGCGGCCGTGCTGCCCACCACCGTGGGGCGTGGCGCGCGGGTACGCACAAAAAGAATGGCGATGGCCGCCGGCAACACCAGCGAAGCGATGATGGCGCCGCCCACCACGGGCGCGTTGTTACCCGTGACGATGCGCGCCAAGGTGGGCCCAAGCGACAGGTAAAAACCGCCCAATGCCCACAAGGCGGTGTTCATGGGCAACAACTGCCACAAGGTCTGCCGCGCCTGCGCCGGTATGGCAATGCTGGGACGCAACGAGCGCCAGGCACCAGGGCGCCGCAACACCGTCTCGGGCAGAAAAAACGCGGCCACGGTTTGCAGCGCAAACAACACCAGCAGCAACTCAAATACCAGCGTGGTGGGCGCGGGCGCAAACTGCACCAACACACTTGTGCCCAAAGCCCCCAAGGCCATGCCGACCATCGGCGCCACCGTGTTCACCAGGGCGCCGCGTTCGCGGTCTAAGTCGATCAAGGCGGCGCTCAACACGCTGGTGGCAATACCCGTCGCCAAGCCCTGCAACAGCCGCGCGGCAAACAGCCAGGCCACAGAGCCCGCGTACAAAAACAAAAAGGTCGACGCGATCTCCAACACCAGCGCCAACACCACCACTTCGCGCCGGCCACGGTAGTCCGACAAGGTGCCCAACACCAGCAACGAAGCCAACAGCGCGAAGGCATAGCAGCCAAACACCAGCGTGAGCATCAACGCCGAGAAACCCCAGGCCTCGCGGTACACCGCGTACAACGGCGACGGCGCGCTGGAAGCCGCAAGAAACCCCACCATGATGGACGCCAGCAACCACAGCGCCGTGGCAGGCGGGAGCCGCCGTGTAGCGGCAGATGACGGTGTGGCGGCGGTGGTGGGCGACATGAAAGAATCCAATTTTCAACAAAAGCAAATTATTCGCTTTTGCCGATTAAACCACTAAAGCAATGTTTTTGCTTTAGTATCACGAAATGAACTCTAGAACCGGCCCCCGCCCTGGTGGGCGCAGCGCACGTGTGCAGTCGGCCGTGCACCAGGCGACCCACGAACTCATCCAAGAAATGGGGCGTACAGCGCTGACCGTACCACTGATCGCCACCCGCGCGGGCGTTACCCCCTCCACCATCTACCGCCGCTGGGGCGATTTGGCTGAACTGCTGGCCGACGTGGCCCTCAATCACATGCGCGGCGACACCGAGCCCGCAGACACCGGCACGGTGTTGGGCGACTTGGTGGCCTGGTCGGAACAATATCTGGAGGAGATGAGTTCAGACGTAGGCAAGGCCATGCTGCGCGATGTGCTGGCCGGCAGCAGCCTGGGCGAAATGCCCGTGCCCTGCCAGTGCGCGGCCTACACGGCGAGCCAAATTGCGGTGATTCTGGAACGCGGTGTGGCACGCGGCCAGGCCGTGCCCGAGGTGGATGCAGTGATGGACGGCGTGGTCGCTCCCATCATCTACCGCACCTTGTTCGGACCCTTTCAAACCAGCCTTGCTCATGTGCATGCGCTGGTCGGCGCTTGCATGAAGGGCGCCGAGGAAAAGGTCTTGGGCTAAACAACGAGCCCAAATGTCGTCGCGCAGCGCCCGTGAGCACCTGCATCTGCACCATTGGCTTAAAGGGTGCCAAGATAAAAGCGCAAGACTCTTTACGGCGTTGATGTGTAGGCGTTGGGGTTCAACACTTCCATCATGCGTGTGGGGTTGAGCAGCGGCTTGAAGCCAAACTGCTCGTACAAACCGTGCGCATCTTTGGTCGCCAACAAGAAGCGCCGCAAACCTTGCAAGTCTTCGTGCGTTTGAATGGTGGCGAGCAAACGCTTAGACAAGCCTTTGCCACGGTGCGCATCCAGAATGTAGACATCGGACAGATAAGCAAAGGTGGTCTTGTCGGTGATCACACGCGCAAAGCCGACTTGCTCTGCGCCGAGATAAACACCAAACGTCAACGAGTTGGCTATGGCCTTTTGGACGACGGCCAAGGGAATGCCTGGCGACCAATAGGTCTGGCTCAAGAAGGCATGGATGGCGGCAACGTCTAGACGGGTCTTGTCGGTGGTGATTTCGTATTCGGTCATAGACAAACTTGGATGATCTTTTGCAGAAAGTAGCAACCGCCCTCACCCTGCAGCCGCAGCCATAGAGAGGTCACAGTCTTGACAACAACGGCTGTCCGTACGGCGAGCAAAGCCAAACAAACCCCGCCACATTGAGGATAACCGTCAACCAGAACGTCGAACGAAACTCCGCTTTGCTCGACTTGTGGCGCAGCAGTTGCTGGGCCAGCAAGGCCCCGGGCCAACCGCCTGCCAAAGCCAATAGATGCAGGTTCTTTTCTGACGTGCGCCAAGCGCCGCGTTGCGCTGCGGACTTGTCAAAAGCATACGCAAGAAAAGTGAGGACACTGGCCGCGCCGTAGACCACCAGCAACACCGGCGGTACACGCCAAACCACCGCGATCACCAGAACCAACAAGACAAACGCTGGAATCGCCAGGCGAGCGGCGGCGCCCCACTCGGCAAGAGACACTTGCCGAGTGCTTTGCCGCTTATTCTGCCGGACGGCAGCCTTACGCACCAACATAACGTTCTTCGCGCGCTTCTTGCCTTGTGGCCCCAACTCGACTTCAAACGACACGCGCTGTTGCTCTTGCGGACGCGCCCCACGCAGATCAAACGCCTTGATGTGGACGAAGATTTCTTGCCCGCCCTGGGTCGGCTCAATAAAGCCGAATCCGCGATCGTCGTGCCAGGTTTTAAGCGTGCCTTCAAAGCGCATGAATGGGTCGGTCTTAAGGTGATAGGTTCTTGAAAAAACAACGGGCGATAAGCGAGTTCTTACAGTCGTTCGCCGCACGATGTGCATGATAGAGGCTTCGATTTTCTAGCGCGCGTCGTCGCACACTTTCTACACTCTATGGCCACAGCCCTCAAAGACCAATACGGCGCCGATGTTCCCCAAGCGATTGCGGGAATGATCGCCGCAGTGCACCCGCGCTTCCCAGCCAAGGCGTTTCTAAAAGACGCTCTCACCGGCTACGACGCACTGGGCTTGATGCCGCGCGGCCAACACATTGCCAACGCCTTGCAGCGCCACTTGCCGGCTGACTACGCTACGGCCGTGCAGATTCTGTTGGACTCGGCCGACCAACCGCATGGCCGCGCGCAAGGCTTGTCGCTCGGGTCGTTTTTGTATTTGCCGCACACACAGTTTGTGGCAACGTTTGGGCTCGGCCATTTTGAAGAGTCGATGGCGGCGCAGCACGCGTTGACGCAGCGCTTCACCGCCGAGTTCAGCATTCGGCCGTTTCTGCAGCATCACCCAGAAGCCACGCTCAAGCGGCTGGCGGAGTGGACGCAAGACCCGAGTGAACATGTGCGCCGCCTGGTGTCGGAAGGCAGCCGCCCGCGCCTGCCCTGGGCGGGCCGGCTGCGCGCGTTTCAAAAGGACCCGACGCCGGTGCTCGCGCTGCTAGATAAGCTGAAGGACGACCCGGCGCTGTACGTGCGCCGCTCGGTCGCCAACAACCTGAACGACATTGGCAAAGACCACCCCACCGTGCTGGAGCACACCGCGCGCGCCTGGTTGCAAGATGCCACGGCCGAGCGCAAATGGATCGTGCAGCACGCGTTGCGTTCAGCGGTGAAGCGCGCCGAGCCGGGCGCCCTGGCCGTGCTGGGCTTTGGTACGGCGGCCAGTGCGCGTGTGGCGCAAGCCAGCATCACCCCGGCACGCGCGGCCATTGGCGAGGCGTTGAACATCAGCTTCGACGTGACCAACACCGCCGCCACGCCGCAGCGTGTACTGGTGGACTTTGCGGTGCACTACATCAAGGCCAATGGCCAGGCGCGGCCCAAGGTGTTCAAGCTGAAGACGCTGGAGCTGCAACCACACGAGACCGTGCGTGTGGGCAAACGCGTGTCGTTGGCGGAGATGACCACACGCAAACACTACCCCGGCACCCACCGCGTGGAGGCTGTGCTGAACGGGCAAGCGCAGCCGCTAGGAAGCTTCGAGCTGCTGCCACAGGCTTAAGAAAAATCAGGCGTTTACGCTTACCACATAAGCGCAGGAAGCGACAACAAACGTAGCAGCGGGCTACGGCAGTTTGAACTGCCCCACCACCCGTTCCAACTCCGCGGCCTGCAAGCGCAGGCTCTCGGCGGCGGCGCTGCTCTCTTCCACCAGGGCGGCGTTTTGTTGGGTCACTTGGTCGAGCGTGGACACCGCAGAGCCCACTTGGTCGAGACCGGTGGTTTGCTCGCCGCTGGCGGCGCTGATCTCGTTGATGAGCACACTCACACGCTGCACCTTGGCCACCAGTTCGCGCATCGACTGGCCCGCGTCGCCCACCAGCGAGGTGCCCGAGTCGATTTTGCCCACGCTATCGTGGATCAAAGTTTTGATCTCGCGCGCGGCCCCGGCGCTGCGTTGCGCCAAGGCGCGTACTTCGCTGGCCACCACGGCAAACCCACGGCCCTGCTCGCCCGCACGCGCGGCTTCCACCGCCGCGTTCAGCGCCAGGATGTTGGTTTGAAAGGCAATGCCGTCGATCACGCCAATGATGTCGACGATCTTGTGCGAGCTGTTGGAGATCTCAGCCATGGTGGCGATGACGCGCTCCATCACCGCACCGCCATCCGACGCAGCGCTGGACGCGCTGCCCGCCATTTCGCTGGCCTGGCGCGCGGTGTCGGCATTCTGGCGCACGGTGGCGGTCAGTTGCTCCATCGACGCGGCGGTTTCTTCCAGGCTGCTGGCTTGCTCTTCGGTGCGGTGGCTCAGGTCGGCACTGCCGCTGGCAATTTCAGATGAGCCGGTGGCGATGTTGACGCAGCTGTTGCGCACTGTGGTCACCAGCTCCAGCAGGCTGCCGTTCATGCTTTGCAGCGAGGCCAACAACGCGGCGGTTTCGCCGGCGCCCGTCACCACAATGCGCGAGCTGAGGTCACCCGACGCCACCCTGCGTGTAACGGCCACAGCGCGGTCTAGCGGGCCCACAATGCTGCGGCTGGTGACCATGCCGATCAGCAGCAACAGCACACCCGCCACCACCACCGTGACCAGCATAGTGGTGCGAGCCGTCGCCGCCATGGCCACGCTTTCTTCCTCAGACTCTTGAGCGTGTTTGGTGATGAGTTCGCCCAGCGCCTCCATCTCGTCTTCCAAGGCACTGAAGGCCTTGGTGAAACCGGGCAACTGCGCCTCGGCGGCCGGAAGGTCGGAGAAGGCCAGGCGCGTCACGTCGGCCGCAGCGCTGGTATAGGCATCGAGCTTGGGGCGAATCTTGGTAACGGCTGCGGTCACTTCATCGTTGATGTGCAAGCCGTTCAAGGCTTCGATCGACTCGCGAAACTGCTTGGTGTGCTCGGCCAGTTCGCCTTCCACCACGCGTTGCTGCGCGGCCTCTTTGCGCGTACCGGCCAGCATGGCGCTGAGCGCATCGCCGCGCAAGGCGTCGTGCATCATGTCGGCTTCCATGTGGCTCTTGGCCGCATCGCCGCTGATCTTCAAGTGGTGTGTGGACTCGGCCAGCATGCCGACGGTGAAGTAGCCTATGCCACCGACCAGCAACACAAAAGCCAGCCCCGCCAAGCTGAAGGCCAGCATCTTGTGGCGGATGGAGAGGTTCAGCATGGCAAGCTCCTGGTGAGGGCAAGGCAACCATTAAAGATGCCTGCACTCTACACGTAAGCTTGCCTTGGCGGCACACCCCAAACCTTCGGACCGATAAGACTATTCGGTCTTGGCACCGCCCTGGAACCACTGGCCGATCAAGGCGCGCTCGGCGTCGGTGATGCCGGTGGCGTTGTTCAGCGGCATCACCTTGGTGAGCACGGCCTGCTGGTAGATTTGCTGGGCGTGCTGCTTCACCATGGCGGGCGAATCAAACCGCACGTTCTTCATCTGCAGGTGGGCGCCGTGGCATTGGTAGCAGCGCTGCTCCAGCACCTTTTGCACTTCGGCATACCCTACTGCAGCGGGCGCTGCAGCGCTGGCCACCACGGGCGCTTGCGGCGCGGGTTGCATCCAGACGATGGTGCCGATGATCACCGCCACGCCGACCAAGGCATAACCAATGGGGTGGCGATTGCGGCCGAGCTTATAGCCATGGCGCATCACGAAGAACTGGCGAATCGCCGCGCCCGCAAACATCATCAACACCAGCACCAACCAGTTCTGCGGATGGCTGTAGGTGAAGCTGTAGTGGTTGCTCAGCATGGCGAACAGCACCGGCAGCGTGAAGTAGGTGTTGTGCACGCTGCGTTGTTTGCCGCGCTGGCCGTGGATGGGGTCGACTGGTTTGCCTTCTTCAATGCACTTCACCATGGTGCGCTGGCCGGGAATGATCCAGAAGAACACGTTGGCGCTCATGGTGGTGGCGATCATCGCGCCCACCAGCAGGAAGGCGGCGCGCCCGGCGAACCAGTGGCAGGCCAGCCAGGCCGCAAAACACACCAGCACGGCCACCAAAGCGCCGACGATGGCGTCGCCGTTTTTGCGCTTGCCGAAGATTTGGCAGATGGTGTCGTACAGCATCCAGAACACCACAAAGAACGACAGCGCCACGCCGATGGCCGCACCCGGCGTCCAGTCCATCAGCGACTTATCGATCAGGTAGGTGCTGGCATTCCACAGGTACGACACGGTGAACAGGCTGAAGCCCGTGAGCCAGGTGCTGTAGCTTTCCCAGTAGAACCAATGCAGATGGCCGGGCAGCTTGGGCGGCTTCACGGCGAACTTCACCGGGTGGTAGAAACCGCCGCCGTGCAACGCCCACAACTCACCGCTGACGCCTTGTTTTTTAAGATCTTCGTCTTCGGGCGGCGTGAGGCTGCTGTCCAAAAACACGAAGTAAAACGACGAGCCAACCCAGGCGATGGCTGTGATGACGTGAAGCCAGCGCAGCAGCAGGTTGGCCCAGTCGAGGTAATAGCTTTCCATATCTCAACCTTTAGGGCGCACCATATCTCGTGGGACTGGTACGCCGGGCAACCTGCTCACCACCGCGGGCACTGTGAGCAGAATTCGGCCGCGACCAAAAGACCCGGCTAAGAGTCTTGCGCCGCTGCGGCCTGTTATTTTTGAAGAGCTGATTCTATGCACAGAAAGTAGAGCGGCGATCAGTGACAACAAAACCGTGGAACATCAGCCACGAGTCATCCACGGTCGAGCAATAACTGTGCCGCCACGGCCACGGCAATCACCTCGGGCTCTTTGCCGGCAATGCCAGGCACACCGATGGGGCACGTCACCTGCGCCATCTCTTCAGCCGTAAAACCTCGCTGCGCCAGCCGACTGCGGAACGTGGCCCATTTGGTTTTGCTGCCGATGAGGCCAATGAACGGCAGGTCGCCGCGCATGCGTTGGCGCAGCAGGCAAGCGGCCACGATGTCCAAGTCCTCGGCATGGCTGAAGCTCATGATCAGCACCTTGGTGCCCGCCTCCAACGCGGGCACTGCCGCCTGCACCGGGTCGGAATGTTCGCAGCGCGCGTAGCCAGGCGCGGTCTCGGGAAAGATGCCGTCGCGGCTGTCGATCCAGGTCAACGCAAACGGCAACGGCGCCAGAACATGGGCCAAGGCGTGGCCCACATGCCCGCCGCCAAACAGTGCCACCGGCCGAAAGTGCGGCATCAAGCGGCGGTGCAGCGCGGGCACATCGGCAGCGGTCACGGCTTCAAAATGCAGTTGCACCACACCGCCACAGCATTGCCCTAGGCTGGGGCCGAGAGCCATACGTTCACGTTCGGGTAACGGCGGCGGGTTTTCGCTGCGCTGCTGGGCCAGCAGCCAGTCGCGCGCCAGGGCCTCGCTTTTGAATTCGAGATGGCCACCGCCTATCGTGCCCACCAGACCATCGGCAAATACCGCCATCCAGGTGCCCGCGCCACGCGGCACCGAGCCCTGGGTTGATTCAATGCTGACGAGCACCGCTGGCGCCGAGGCCAGGCGCGTTAAAAACAAGTCTGTGATGTGCACACGCGATTCCGAGATCCGGCCAAGTCAAGCGGCCGCCAATGTCGGCAGTATGCCTGCGCGCGGGCACAATAGACGCAAAACACGAACCTGAGCCAGCCCACCGCCAGCCCACCGCTTTTTCTACAGATGACCAAGACCACACTCCAGTTCCCCACCTGGGCCCGCAGCGCCGCCCTGGCCGCTACCGCCAGCATCGCCGCCTTGTTGGCCGGGTGCGCCGGTAGCCCATCGACTCCGGCAGGCCCCGCCACAACACCCGTGGCCCCAACCGCACCATCGGCCCCCATCGGCAGCACCGCGCCGGGGCAGTCCTTGCCACCGCCGCCGCCCTCTGTGGCCACCACGCCACGCGACTACCGCAAAGATGCCGCACGCCACCTCTACGCACACAACGCCGACCGCATCTTCAAAGGCAAACTGCCCGCGCATCTCTACGCCATTGGGGTGCTCGACATCAGTGTTGACGCCCGTGGCCAGGTCACGCGCCTGCAATGGTCGCGTGCGCCCAGCCACGCGCCTGAGGTGGTCAAGGAAATTGAACGCACCGCCCGCGCCGCCGCGCCCTACCCCGTGCCGGCGCGCTTGGGCCGGGTGATCTACACCGATGTGTGGCTGTGGGACAAGAGCGGGCAGTTCCAGCTGGACACGCTGACCGAAGGGCAGTTGTAGCCCTGAAAGTTATGCTCCGCTTGAGGGGCGGCAAGCTTGCGGTATTTACTCCGTGACCTGCAGGTTCTGCGTGCGCACCACGTTGCGCCAGGCGCGGTAGTCGGCCTCGATGAAGTGGCCCAGCAACGCGGGTGAACCCGGCGCGGCTTCCACCGCGTCGATTTTGAAACGCGCAGTCACCTCGGGCAGCACCACGGTTTTGTTGAGCGCGGCGTTCAGCTGCGTCACGATGGCCGGCGGCGTGCCGGCGGGCGCCATCAGCGCAAAGTAATTCACCACGTCCACCCCGGCCAGGCCGACTTCGGCCATGCTCGGCACGTCGGGCAAGGCGCTGGAGCGTTTAGCACTGGTCACGGCCAGCGGGCGCACACGGCCGTCTTTGATGAACGGCAGCAACGCGGGGATGGTGCCGGTGATGAGCTGGATGTTGCCGGCCAGCATGTCCATGGTGGCGGGTGCCACACCACGGTAGGGAATGTGCGTGATGAAGGTACCGGTCTTGGACTTCAGCAACTCCAGCACCAGGTGGTTCACACCGCCCGCACCGGCCGAGCCGTAGTTCAACGCGCCCGGCTTTTCTTTGGCCTGGCGCACCAGCCCCTTGATGTCTTTGATCGACGAAGAGCTGCTGGTAGCCCACACCAGCGGGCCGCTGGCGATCATGCCCACGGGGGTGAACTGGCGCAGCGGGTCGTAATTGGCGGTGGGCAGCGCGGCGGCCACGGTGGTGAACGGCGATGCCACCAGCAGCAGCGTGTAGCCATCAGGCGCGGCCTGGGCCACGGCTTGCGTGCCGATGGCACCGGAGGCCCCGGCACGGTTTTCCACCACGAAGGTGGCGCCCATCACCTCACCCAGCTTCTGCGCCATGAAGCGCGCCATGGCGTCGGTGCCGGCGCCGGGCGCAAAGGGCACGATGATCTTGACGGGGCGGTCTGGAAAGTTTTGCGCAGAGGCCTTGCTGGCGACCAAGCTGGAAGCGGCTACCGCTGCCATGGCAAGCGCCAACCGTCGATTTGGATGTGGATTCATGAAACGAGAGAGTGAGGCTGCAACAGCCCGCTATCGTGCGACAGCGGGATGACAGTTTCGTGACGCGGGCCAGCGTCCGTTGGCGGGCTGGATTGCTGGACTTAGCTACCGCGGTAAGTCGAGTAGCTCCAAGGGCTCACCAGCAAAGGCACGTGGTAATGCTGGTCGGTCGCGGCCACGCCAAAGTCCAGGCTCACCTTGTTCAGGAAATTCGGCTCGGGCAACACCACGCCACGGCTGCGGAAGTAGCTGGCCACATCAAACACCAACCTATAGGTGCCGCTCTTCAGGGTGCTGTTGTCATACAGCGGACCATCGGTGCGGCCATCTGCATTGAGTACAAACCGTTTGACCAAATTGGTGTTTTCACCATCGGTGGTGTACAGCTCACCGGCCATGCCAACGGCCGGGCCGCCGTGCATGGTATCCAAAACATGTGTGCTCAGTCCCATTGGAATCCTTGACGAAAAATAGTAACATACGATGAAACAAATTTGTATACAGCGCCAGTAGATTGGATTATCATCAGCCTCCATGGACTCATTCAACCCAACTTCCACCAACACCAATACCATCGTCGATGCTTTGACAAAAGCCATTGTCGAGCATCGCCTGCACCCCGGCACCAAACTCGCGGAACAAAAACTGGCCGACCATTTCGGCGTTTCGCGCACGCTGGTACGGCAGGCTCTTTTTCAATTGTCGCAAAACCGTTTGATCCGTCTGGAGCCCGCACGCGGCGCTTTTGTGGCCGCGCCTACGGTGGCCGAAGCACGCCAAGTTTTCGCCGTGCGCCGCATGCTGGAAGCCGAGATGACGCGCGCCTTTGTGCGTGAAGCCACCCCCGGCCGTATCAAGGCTTTGAAAGACCACCTGGTGCAAGAGAAGGCTGCGCTCAAAGACAAGGACGCTCTGGGCCGCTCTGAAGTGCAAGCCGACTTCCATGTGCGCATGGCACAACTGTTGGAGAACGAAGTGCTGGTGCAGATGATGGTGGAGCTGCTCTCACGCTGCTCACTCATCACCCTGATGTACCAAACCGAAAGCGCCCAAGAAATCGGCGCTGAAGAACACGACGACATCGTCAAGGCCATTGCCGCCAAAGACGAAGCGCGTGCGGTGCAATTGATGGAAGACCATCTGCGCAAGATCGAATCCAGCCTGACCTTCGACCGCAAGGTGCCAAGCAACGACATCGCCATGGCCTTGGCCTGATCTGTGCTTGCGGATGAATGACCGCTAGTTCGCAAGTTCACTCTTAGTTCACTCTCTTTAAGGGACCTGGATCGACGGCCAAACCTTCGCTCCCGGTCCCCATTCATTTATGCCTGACGTAACCCCTCCTTATGACCGCGACCTCAAGGGTTACGGTCGCGATGTGCCGCACGCCCAATGGCCCAACCAGGCGCGCATTGCGGTGCAGTTTGTCCTCAACTACGAAGAAGGCGGCGAAAACTGCGTGCTGCACGGTGACCCGACTTCCGAGACCTTTCTCTCGGAGTTGATCAACGCGCAAGCCTTCCCCGATCGGCACATGACCATCGAGTCGATGTACGAGTACGGCTCGCGTGCCGGCGTGTGGCGCATCTTGCGTGAGTTCGAACGCCGCAACCTGCCGCTCACCGTGTTTGGGGTGTCGATGGCGCTGCAGCGCTACCCCGAATTGGTGAAGGCCTTCACCGACCTCGGCCACGAAATCGCCTGCCACGGCTGGCGCTGGATCCACTACCAGAACCTGCCTGAATCCGTGGAGCGCGAGCACATGGAAATCGGCCACAACATCATCAAAGAGCTGACCGGCGGCCAATGGCCCAAGGGCTGGTACACCGGCCGCGACAGCCCGAACACGCGCCGCCTGCTGGTTGACAAAGGCGGCTACACCTACGACAGCGACAACTACGGCGACGACCTGCCCTTCTGGCAAGAAGTCACCAAGAGCGACGGCAGCAAAGAGCCGCACTTGGTCGTGCCCTACTCGCTGGACACCAACGACATGCGCTTTGTGCAGGTGCAAGGCTTCCACAATGGCGACCAGTTCCTCACCTACCTGAAGGACACCTTCGACGTGTTGTACGCCGAAGGCGACACCGCACCGAAGATGATGAGCATCGGCATGCACTGCCGCGTGCTGGGCAAGCCCGGCCGCTTTGGCGCGCTGCAGAAGTTTCTAGACTACGTGCAGAGCCACGAGAAGGTCTGGATCTGCCGCCGCATCGACGTGGCCGAGCACTGGCAGAAGGTGCACCCGTTTCAGGCGAAGCCATGAGAGTGAGCAAATCATGAGCACCCGCCCCCCCTTGACGCTGGAGCAACTCAACGCCGCCCCGCTGGCCCAGGCCTCGCAGTGGTTGAACGGCCTGTACGAACACTCGCCGTGGATTGCCGAGCAGGCCTTGGCCGCGCGGCCGTTCCAGTCGCTGGCGCACTTCAAGCACCAAATGGTGCAGGTGCTGGCCGCCGCTGACCGCGCCGCCAAAGTCGCGCTGGTTTGCGCCCACCCCGAGCTCGCCGGCAAGGCCATGCAGACCGACAGCCTGACGGCCGAGTCGACCAACGAACAAACCAAGGCCGGCCTCACCGCCTGCACGCCTGAAGAGCTGGCGCAAATTCAGCAACTGAATGCCGACTACGCCGCCAAGTTTGGCTTCCCGTTTGTGCTGGCCGTGCGTGGCCCACGCAGCCAGGGCCTGCGCAAGCGCGAGATCCTCGACACCTTTGCGCGCCGCCTGCTGAACCACCCCGACTTTGAGCTGGCCGAAGCGCTGCGCAACATCCACCGCATCGCCGAAATCCGCTTGAACGACATGTTCGGCTTTGAACCCACGCTGGGCAACCAGGTGTGGGACTGGCAAGAAGCTTTAAGCGTACACAGCGACCCCGGCTTTGCCGAGAAGGGCCAGCTCACCGTCACCTACCTGACCGATGCGCACCGCGCCTGCGCCGCACAAATTGCAGCCGACATGCACAACAGCGGCTTCGACAGCGTAGAGATCGACGCCGTAGGCAACGTGGTGGGCCGCTACTTTGGCGCCAGCACCGACGCGCCCTACCTGCTGACCGGCAGCCACTATGACACCGTGCGCAACGGCGGCAAATACGACGGCCGCCTGGGTATCTATGTGCCCATGGCCTGCGTGCAGCAACTGGCCGTTGCGGGCAAACGCCTGCCTTACGGCCTGGAAGTAGTGGGTTTTGCCGAAGAAGAAGGCCAGCGCTACAAGGCCACGTTCCTCGGCTCGGGCGCCTTGATTGGCGACTTCAAACCCGCCTGGCTCGACCAGAAAGATGCCGACGGCATCACCATGCGTGAAGCCATGCAGCACGCCGGCCACCCCGGCACGCTGGAAGGCATTGCCGCACTGCAGCGCGACGTGACCCGCTATCTCGGGTTTGTGGAAGTGCACATCGAACAAGGCCCGGTGTTGAACGAGCTGGACTTGCCCCTGGGCATCGTCACCTCCATCAACGGCAACGCACGCTACATGTGCGAAGTGATCGGCACCGCCAGCCATGCCGGCACCACGCCAATGAACAGCCGCCGCGACGCCGCCAGCGCCGTGGCCGAACTGGCGCTCTATATGGAACAGCGCGCCGCACAAGACGGTGATTCGGTGGGCACCATCGGCATCTTGAACATCCCCGGCGGCTCCATCAACGTGGTGCCTGGCCGCTGTGTGTTCAGCCTGGACATGCGCGCGCCCAACAACGAACAGCGCGATGCACTGGTACGCGACGTGCTGGCCCAACTGGCCGCCATCTGCGAACGCCGTGGCCTGCGCTTCACCACCGAGCAGACCGAGCTGGCCTCGGCCGCACCCAGCGCCCCAGCCTGGCAACAGCGCTGGGAAGACGCCGTGGCGGCCCTGGGCGTGCCGCTGTTCCGCCTGCCCAGCGGCGCCGGCCATGACGCCATGAAGCTGCACAAGGTGATGCCGCAAGCCATGCTGTTTGTGCGCGGCTTGAATTCCGGCATCAGCCACAACCCCTTGGAGAGCAGCACCAACGACGACATACAGCTCGCCGTGGACGCTTTCCTCCACCTCATGCATGCGCTGGCCGCCAATCCGCCCGCGCCCATTTGCCCACCAACTGCCAGCTAATTGCGACCCAATAGCCTCTTAGACACATGACCGATTACGACAAACTCGACGCCTGGATCGACGCCCATTTCGACGAACAGGTGGGCTTCCTGCAGCAACTGGTGCGCGTGCCCACCGACACGCCGCCCGGCAACAACGCGCCCCACGCCGAGCGCACGGCAGAGCTGCTGGCCGGCTTTGACTTCCAGGCCGAAAAATTTGCCGTGCCCGCCGCTGAAGTCAAAGCCGTGGGCATGGAAAGCGTGACCAACCTGATCGTGCGCCGCCACTACGGCCCAGGCCGCGTGGTCGCCTTGAACGCCCACGGCGATGTGGTGCCCCCCGGCGACGGCTGGACCCACCCGCCCTACGGCGCCGAAATTGCCGACGGCAAGATGTTCGGCCGCGCCACAGCGGTCAGCAAGTCAGACTTCTCCAGCTTCACCTTTGCCGTGCGCGCGCTTGAGTCGCTGGGTGCCAAGCTCAATGGTGGCGTGGAACTGCACTTCACCTACGACGAAGAGTTTGGTGGCGAAGTCGGCCCCGGCTGGCTGCTGAAGCACAAACACACCAAGCCCGACTTGATGATTGCCGCCGGCTTCTCGTACCAAGTGGTCACCGCGCACAACGGCTGCCTGCAGATGGAAGTCACCGTGCACGGCAAGATGGCGCATGCCGCCATTCCTGAATCCGGCGTGGACGCCCTGCAAGGGGCGGTGCACATCCTCAACGCGCTCTACGCACAGAACCAGTTGTACAAGAAGGTCACTTCTGGCGTCGAAGGCATCAACCACCCCTATCTCAACGTCGGACTGATCCAAGGCGGCACCAACACCAACGTGGTGCCCGGCACGGTGAGCTTCAAGCTCGACCGCCGCATGATCCCCGAAGAAAACCCGGTGGAAGTGGAAGCCAATATCCGCGACGTCATCGCCAAGGCGGCCGCCGAAGTGGCCGGCATCACCATCGACATCAAGCGCATGTTGCTGGCCCATTCGATGAAGCCACTGGCGGGCAACAAGCCTTTGGTGGACGCGATTCAGAAACACGGCGAGGCCTTGTTCGGCGAACCCATTCCCGCCATGGGCACGCCCCTCTACACCGACGTGCGCCTGTACGCCGAAGCCGGCATTCCCGGCGTGATCTACGGTGCGGGCCCGCGCACGGTGCTCGAATCCCACGCCAAACGCGCCGACGAACGCCTTGACCTCGAAGACCTGCGCCGCGCCACCAAGGTGATCGCACGCACGCTGCGCGACTTGCTGGCGTAAATCAATCGCGTATAGAAAAAGCCCTGAGCCGCGCGAGCGGTTCAGGGCTTTTTTTCATCCCAGCGCGGACGCGTCCGCGCGATGACCCGTACGGGTTTGCATTCAGCCGGATAACAAGGCGGGAAGCCGAAGACAGTGCTGTAGCACGGCAAGGCGAACCAACGAAGTTATACGGTTGAAGGCAAGGCCGTACCGATCAGAAGCTTTGCGAGTACTGCAAGCCCATGACCCAGCCGCTGTCCTTGTAGGTGCCGTTCAAGGCGCCACGGCCGGCGGCGGCCTGGTTGTTCTGGATCTGTGCGTCTTTCAGGTACAGGTAGGCCAAGCCGAAGTCCAGGGTAGAGGTTTGCGTGAGCTTCCACTGCGCGCCAGTCGACAACCAGATGCGGTTGTTGTCCGGCAGCGAAGCCAGGCGCGTGGTGGCGCCCTTCACGGGGGTCTGGTCATACGCCACACCGTACTTGAACTTCCAGGCATCGTTGTACTTGTAGTTGGCGCCCACCGCCACGCGCCAGGTGTCGCGGAACGCGGTGTCCAAGGTCTGTGCCACGGTGCCGGCAGCCGCGCCCGAAGTGCGCACGATATCGATCTTGGGAATGCTGCTCCAGCCGGTCCACGACACGTCGCCCAGCAACTCCCAGCTCGGGTTGAGCTGGTGCGCCACGCTGGCGATGAAGGTGTCAGGCAAGGTCACATTGGCCTTGACGTTAGCGGCAATGGCGGCGTTCACAGCGGCCGAAGGGCTGCCGCCGGCCAGCGTGCCCGTCAGGTCGTACTTGATCTTCGAGCGGTAAGACACGCCAAGCTTGGTGGCGGGCGAGAGCTTGAACAAGCCGCCCACGTTCCAACCCCAGGCGCTGTCGTCAATGCTCAGCGACAGTGGCGTGGCACCGGGAATGCCTGGTGGCACGGTGGGTACGACCGCCAGTTGGCGCGTGTAGTCGGCCGTGAGGCGTTGCCAGTTCAGGCCAAAACCCAGCGACACCGCATCGCTGGCCTTCCAGGCGATCGATGGGTTGATGTTGTAGGTCTTGACGTCGAACTTGTTCGACTGTGCGCTGCCCGTCCAAGGCGCGTCGTATTCGGTCTTGGAACCAAACGGCGCGCTAAAGCCAATACCACCGTACAGGCCGTCCTGCAGCTTCCACGACAGGTAGGCGTTGGGTGCCACACCCACGTTGCCTGCGTCGCCGCCCGAGCCTGCGGTGCCCAGCGTGCCCACCGAAGAGCCCTGGTTCTGGAACTTGAAGCTGGGCTTGATGGCCGTTGCGCCCAGCGAGAACTCGCGGTCTTTCAGCTCGGTCATGCCGGCGGGGTTGAAGAAGATGGTGCTGGCGTTCTCGGCCACGGCGGCAGAACCGGCATAGGCATTGCCAATGCCACTGGCGTTTTGCTCCAGCAGTTGGAAGCCCGCAGCACCTGCGCTGCCTGCAAAAAGTGCGGCAATGAGGGCCGATAGATGTTTGATATTGTGGGTTTTCATCGTGTCTCCTGAGTCAGTAGATAAAGCTGTCGTGTGTCCAAGTTGCAACAACAACTTTGCACTTTAGCAATGAAGTGACGCCATATAGCGCGAGGACCCGCCATCAGCGTCACATGCGGAACAGCTGGCCCGCCCATGTGCCACCGATGAGACAACCAAGCCGCACTCAGCGCACTTTGTTTCACAGAGATTGACAAGTCGCGGAGCCAAGTCGGCAGAGCCATGAAATCGACAAAATTCATCCCGTCAATCCAGGGTAAGTGCCTACGCAAACTGCGATACTTCAGCCGCCCGCGCGCACGTAAGCCGTAAGCTTGGAGTAGGCTTCTAGGTTCGCGCCAATCCCGAGGAGAAAAAAATGAGCGATAAGTTGTCACCCGCCGAATTGGCACTGCGCGATGCCGCGCGTGAATACCACAGCAGCCCGACCCGCGGCAAGATTTCGGTCACCCCGACCAAGCCCCTGTCGAACCAACGCGATCTGTCGCTGGCCTACTCGCCAGGCGTCGCCTACCCTTGCCTCGACATCGAGCGCGACCCCTCCCTTGCGGCCGAATACACCTCGCGCGGCAACCTGGTGGGCGTGATCACCAATGGCACTGCGGTGCTGGGCCTGGGCAACATCGGCCCGCTGGCGTCCAAGCCGGTGATGGAGGGCAAAGGCTGCCTGTTCAAGAAATTTGCCGGTGTCGACGTATTCGACATCGAACTCGCCGAAAACGACCCTGACAAGCTGGTTGAGATCATTGCGGCCATGGAGCCCACGCTGGGCGGCGTGAACCTTGAAGACATCAAGGCGCCTGAGTGTTTCTACATCGAACAAAAACTGCGCGAGCGTATGAACATTCCGGTGTTCCATGACGACCAGCACGGCACCGCCATCATCTCCGCCGCAGCCCTGCTGAACGGCCTGGAACTGGTGGGCAAAGACATCGGCAACGTGAAGATCGCCGTATCGGGCGCAGGCGCTGCAGCCATCGCCTGCCTGGACGTGATGGTGGGCCTGGGCGTGAAGCGCGAGAACGTCTACGCCGTGGACTCCAAGGGCGTGATCTACCAAGGCCGCCCCGGTGGCTTTGATGCCTCCAAGGCCAAGTACGCACAAGACACCTCTGCCCGCACGCTGGCCGACGTGGTCGACGGTGCAGACGTGTTCCTCGGCTGCTCGGCCGCTGGTGTGTTGACGCAAGACATGGTCAAGACCATGGGCCCCAAGCCCATCATCCTGGCGCTGGCCAACCCCGAACCCGAAATTCGCCCAGAGCTGGCCAAGGCCGTGCGCCCGGACTGCATCATTGCCACCGGCCGCTCGGACTACCCGAACCAGGTCAACAACGTGTTGTGCTTCCCGTACATCTTCCGTGGCGCGCTCGATTGCGGCGCCACCAAGATCACCGAGGAAATGAAGCTTGCCTGCGTGCGCCAAATTGCCGACTTGGCCAAGGCCGACATCAGCGAAGAAGTGGCCGCCGCTTACTCCGGCAAAGAGCTGGTGTTCGGTAGCGACTACCTGATCCCCACGCCTTTTGACTCGCGCCTGATTTTGCGCATCGCCCCCGCCGTGGCCGAAGCCGCTGCAGCCTCGGGTGTGGCCACGCGCCCCATCCTGGACATGGACGCGTACCGCCAGGCGCTGTCGCGCTTCGTCTACCAAACCGGCATGTTCATGAGCCCGGTGTTCAGCGCTGCGAAGAACGTCGCCGCTGGTGCCAAACGCGTGGCCTACGCCGAAGGTGAAGACGAACGCGCCCTGCGCGCCGCACAAGTGGCCGTGGACGAAAACCTGGCCCGCCCTATCCTCATCGGCCGCCCCGCCGTGATCGAAGCACGCATCGCCAAAGCCGGCCTGCGCCTGCAGATCGGCCGCGACGTCGAAGTGGTCAACCCTGAAGACGATCCACGCTTCCGCCAATACTGGGAAACTTACCACCAGATCAAGGGCCGCGACGGCGTGAGCCAGGAAGCCGCCAAGAGCGCGGTGCGCCGCTCCAACACCACCATCGCCGCATTGATGGTCAAGTTGGGCGACGCCGACGCCATGTTGTGTGGCTTGGTAGGCCGCTACGACAACCACCTGCAGCACGTGCGCGACATCATCGGCCTGCGCAAAGATGCGCCCGGCCTGGCCGCATTGAACGCACTCATGCTCGACCGCCACACGCTGTTCATCGCCGACACCTACGTCAACGAAGACCCCACAGCCGAAGAACTGGCAAGCATTGCCCTGATGGCCGCAGAAGAAGTCACGCGCTTTGGCCTGCCGCCCAAGGTGGCCTTCTTGTCGCACTCCAACTATGGTTCGTCGTCGCGCCGCTCGGCCGTGAAAATGCGCCAGGCCCGCGACCTGTTTGTGAAGATGGCACCGGACATCGAATGTGATGGCGAACTGCAAGGCGATTCGGCACTGTCTGAAGACGTGCGCTCGGCCACCCTGCTCGACAGCACGCTGCACGGCTCGGCCAACGTGCTGATCTGCCCCAACCTAGACGCAGCCAACATCTTGTTCAACGTGCTCAAGGTCACCGTAGGCAAGGGCGTGACCGTCGGCCCTATCCTGCTCGGCGCGGCCGCTTCGGCCCACGTGCTCACGCCTTCGGCCACCGTGCGCCGCGTCGTCAACATGACGGCGCTGGCCGTGGCCGATGCCGCGACGTTTCGCTAAAGAAACAAGCCACTGAAACCTGGGCGCGACGGTGGTCGCGCACCAAGTTCACCACCTCGCTGCACCGGATTGGTCCGGGCTTCGGGGTGGTTTTCTTTTGCGCACCGCCATGGGGCTTGCCCCAACAACTTAGGCACCAATATTGCTTTACAACTGGCAACATTAACCTACGTTGGAGAACCCATGCGCAAACGTGCATTCCTGCAGACCACCCTGTCCGTCGCGGCCGCCCTTACCGCCGCCCTGAGCATCACTTCTGCACACGCGCAAACGGTGCCGGTCAAGTTCCAACTCGACTGGCGTTTTGAAGGCCCCGCCGCCTTCTTCGTCACGCCAGCCGCCAAGGGTTACTTCAAGGATGTGAAGCTCGACGTCACCATCGACGCCGGCAACGGCTCGGGTGGCACCGTCACGCGCGTGGCCTCGGGTGCTTACGACATGGGCTTTGCCGACATGGCCGCGCTGATGGAGTTCCACGCCAACAACCCCGACGCGCCGAACAAGCCCGTGGCCATCATGATGGTCTACAACGACACACCAGCGTCCGTCATGGCGCTGAAGAAGTCGGGCATCAAGTCGCCTGCCGACCTGGCCGGCAAGAAGCTCGGCGCCCCGGTGTTTGATGCGGGCCGCCGCGCATTCCCGATCTTCGCCAAGGCGAACAAAGTGGGCACCGTGCAGTGGACCGCCATGGACCCACCCCTGCGCGAAACCATGCTGGTGCGCGGCGACATCGACGCCATCACCGGCTTCACCTTCACCTCGTTGCTGAACCTGGAAGCGCGTGGCGTGAAGGCCGAAGATGTGGTGGTGTTGCCCTACCCCGACTACGGCGTGAAGCTGTACGGCAACGCCATCATCGCCTCGCCCAAGTTCCTGAAAGAAAACCCAGAAGCCGTCAAAGCCTTCTTGAAAGCCTTCACCAAAGGCGCCAAGGACGTGATGGCCAAACCCGCTGCCGCCATTGAAGACGTGAAGGCACGCGACGGCATCATCAACGTGGCGCTGGAAACGCGCCGCCTGCAAATGGCCATCGACACCGTGGTCAACAGCCCGAACGCACGCGCCGAAGGCTTTGGCCAGATCAACCAAGGCCGCTTGTCGCTGATGGCCTCGCAAGTGTCTGACGCGTTTGCCACCAAGACGCGTGTGGACGCCAGCACCATCTGGAACGGCTCGTTCTTGCCGACTGCTGCTGAGCTGAACATTCTGCAAGCCAAGAAGTAAGTTCGCGGCGCATTCTCTGCAGCACGCGCACCGGCGTGCTGCGCTTCGATTTTGAATGACCGGACTTCTGGCGCGCACGGCGCCGCCCGGTCCACCCGTCTCCCACCATGCAAGAAAACGCCAACGCTCTCTCTGCAGTACCTTCTGCACCCTTTGTAGATTTCCGCGACGTCTGGCTCGCCTACAACGAAGAGTTGCTCGCCAAGAACCACTTCGCGGTGGAAGCCATCGACCTGAAGGTGAAACAGGGCGAATTCATCGCCATCGTCGGCCCCTCGGGCTGCGGCAAGTCCACCTTCATGAAGCTCACCACGGGCTTGAAGATGCCGTCGATGGGCAAGATCTTGATCGACGGCCAGCCGGTCACCGGCCCGCTCAAAATATCCGGCATGGCGTTTCAATCGCCGTCGCTGCTGCCTTGGCGCACCACGGTGCAAAACGTGCTGTTGCCGCTGGAGATCGTCGAGCCCTTCCGCTCCAACTTCAAAGCCAAGCGCAAAGAGTATGAAGAGCGTGCACGCAAGCTGCTGCAGAAGGTCGGCCTGGGTGGTTATGAAGACAAATTCCCATGGCAGCTCTCAGGCGGCATGCAGCAACGCGCCAGCATTTGCCGCGCACTCATCCACGAGCCCAAGATGCTGCTGCTCGACGAACCGTTTGGCGCGCTGGATGCATTCACGCGCGAAGAGTTGTGGTGCATCTTGCGCGACCTGTGGACCGAACAGCAATTCAACGTGATTCTGGTCACCCACGACCTGCGCGAAAGTGTATTCCTGGCCGACACCGTGTACGTGATGAGCAAGAGCCCTGGCCGCTTTGTGGTGCGCCGCGAGATCGAGCTGCCGCGCCCGCGCGAGCTGGAAGTGACCTACACCAAGGAGTTCACCGACATCGTGCTCGAGCTGCGCGGCCACATCGGGGCCATGCGCAAAACGGGCGCCGTCATCAACCAATAAGAAAAAGACCCGCTCATGAAAAACACCAAACAAATTGAACGCTGGTCGCCGTGGATTTTGCTCGTCGGCTTCATCATCCTGTGGCAAATCGTCTGCTCGGCCTTCAATGTCTCGGAGTTCATTTTTCCCAGCCCCTGGCGCATCTGGACGCAGTTCGTTGAATTCAAATGGATCATCGCCGGCCACGCCTGGCGCACCTTCTGGGTCACGATGGCGGGCTTTGGTTTGGCCATCGTCGTGGGCGTGTTGCTGGGCTTTGTCATCGGCAGTTCACGCCTGGCTTACGCCGCCGTCTACCCGCTGATGACGGCCTTCAACGCGCTGCCCAAGGCGGCCTTTGTGCCCATCTTGGTGGTGTGGTTTGGCATTGGCGTGGGCCCGGCCATCCTCACGGCGTTCTTGATCTCGTTCTTCCCCATCATGGTGAACATTGCCACCGGCCTGGCCACGTTGGAGCCCGAGCTGGAAGACGTGTTGCGTGTGCTCGGCGCCAAGCGTTGGGACGTGCTGGTCAAGGTAGGCCTGCCGCGCTCCATGCCCTACTTCTTCGGCTCGCTCAAAGTGGCCATCACGCTGGCCTTCGTCGGCACCACGGTGTCAGAGATGACCGCCGCAAACGAAGGCATTGGCTACCTGCTGATCTCGGCCGGCTCGGCCATGCAGATGGGCCTGGCGTTTGCCGGTCTGGTGGTAGTGGGCGCCATGGCGATGGTGATGTATGAGCTGTTCAGCTACATCGAAAAGCACACCACGGGCTGGGCGCACCGGGGCTCGCAAGGTGAGTGAAGAACGCACACCCTTGACCCAGGCGCAGATCGAAAAACATCTGCGCCGCGCCAACCAGGTGGCGCAGCGCGCCATGGGTTTGGGCCACCATCCGTTCGGCGCCATCCTGGTGGCGCCAGATGGCGAAACCGTGTTGGCCGAACAGGGCAACGTGGATGCGGTGAACCACGCGGAATCAGTGCTGGCCCGCACGGCCGCGTTGAACTACAGCACCGACTATTTGTGGCACTGCACGTTGGTCACGACAGCCGAGCCTTGCGTGATGTGTGCGGGCACACAGTATTGGGCGCACATTGGGCGGGTGGTGTACGGGATGACCGAGCAGCGATTGCTCGAGCTGACGGGCAACCATGCGGAAAATCCGACGATGGACTTGCCTTGTCGGGAGGTGTTTGCGCGGGGGCAGAAGGCGATTGAGGTGGTGGGGCCGGTTTCTGAGGTTGAGTCTGAGATTGCAGCCTTGCACCTCGATTTTTGGCGGGAACGCTGAGGTTTCGATTAACGCTGCTGGCCGGGAGTCGCCCGGCGGCGAGTAACTTTCTCTTGGTTCGCCAAGAGAAAGTTACCAAAGAGAAGGCGACCCCATGCCGTGACCCTTCGCGGAGCGAAGGGCAAACCTGCGCTGGGTGGGGTTGGTGGGGGTCTGGTGGAACTCGCGTTCCGCTCAGACAGCCACCAGCCCTGATCCCACCAACCCCACCCATCACAGGCCCGGCCTGACGGGAGTTGAAGCCCAACGGGCCATTGCTTCGCTCGGCCCGCGATGCGCAAACGAGCCGGGTGGTATTTGGTATCGCAACCCCTTCTATCTGCGCCTGCGATGGGCGGTTTTGGCGGGATCAGTTTCGCTGGCTGTCTGAGCGGTACGCGAGTTCCAGCGAAACCCCGCCAAAGCCGTCCAGCGCAGGTTGCCCCTCGCTCCGCGAGGGGACGCAGATAGCGGGGTCGCCTTTTCTTGCTGACTTCTTTTGGCGAAGCAAAAGAAGTTAGTCGCCTGCCGGGGCGAGACCCGGCCGACAGCGCCAACAAACACCCAACTAAGCCGCCTTCAGCATGATCGTAGGAGCGGACGCTCCCCGAAACACCTCCTGCTCCCCATGCTTCACCAGCAGCTCCAACAACCGCTTGCGAATCAACATACCCGGCCGATCCGACTCCATCGAATACTCCACCCCACGCCGCCGCACATCCACCAACGCATCCGGATCGGTCGACTCCAAAATGTCCTTGTCCTCGCGCGTGATCTCCTCGTCAAAGTCGATCAGCATCTGCGCCGGGCAATCTTCTTCGGTGTCGTTGCGGAACAGCCATTGGCACAACTGCATGTTGCCGTCGTCAATCGGCGTGAAGCAGTTGATGATGATGTGGCGAATGCCCGAGGGGTACTCGATGTCCAGACGGCGCGAGAACGGCAGGAAATACGCGTTGCGCATGTGCCGCGTGGTGATCGCTTCCTTCACGCCGCTGATACGTTGGAAACGCTCAGGGTTGGCGGCTTCGATGATGGTCTCGGCGTAAAAGCCTGCGTCACTTTCCACCAGTTCGTAGCGGCTGGGTTTGGGCGATGCGGCCACGCCAAACGTGGCACGGTGCACAAAGCTGAAGTGGGAGTTGTCGAAAGAGTTTTCCAGTGCGCGCATGGGGCTCGTGGCCCAGCGTTCGTGGAATTGGAAGATGGTGCGGTAGGCCGGGTCGCTGAACTCGGGAATGTCCGGAATGTCGGCTACCGGTTCTTCCAACGCCACCCATGCATAGCCGTAACGCGCGGTGCAGTGGTAGGCCGTGGTTTTGTAGTCGGCGGGGATTTTGCGGTCGGCTTCGAACTGCGGAATGCGCACCACCTGGCCACTGCGGTCGTAGGTCCAGCCGTGGTAGCCGCATTGGATGTGGCCGGTGCCGCAGGCTTGGCCTTCACTGCTCACACACCAGCCCTTGGAGAGCTTGGCGGTGCGGTGGCAGCAGCGGTCGCGCAAGGCGGCGGGTTGGCCCGTGGCATCGATGAACACCACGATGTCTTCGCCCAGCAGGGTGAAGGGCTTGGGGCCGTTTTGTAGGTCGGCCAGCGGCATGACGGCATGCCAGAACTTGCGGAAGATGGGTTGTTTTGTGACCAGCATGGGGCGCTCCTTGAATTGGGTAACTCAAGAGCAATTTCCGGCCGGCGCCGCCTTTGAAAAAGATCGGCAGCGAAGGTGAACGCTTCTACTCTAGGCCGAATTCTATGCAAAAGTTGGGCCACCATCATCACACACCCACGGTAAAAAACACTGGCATGCATCGTGCATCCGGCGTGCTTCACGAGAGTAGAAGCGTTCAGCGGCTCCTGGCCCCACGACGAGGGGCCGCCCGGAAATTGCTCTTGAAACCCCGGTGCACCAGCTTGATGCACTGGCTTTTCAAAGAGTCCAATTTGGAGCCAACCCCACATGCAACGCCGCCATTTTCTCGGCCGTGCCAGCGCACTCGCCACTACCCTCGCCTCCGTTTCTGCGCCAGCCGTTTGGGCCCAGTCGTCGCCCAAACTCACACCACTGCGCTTCACACTCGACTTCCGCATCAACGGCCAAGTGGCGCCCCTCTTCCTCGCCCAGAGCGCGGGCTACTACAAGGATGAGGGGCTGGATGTGACGCTGGACGTGGGCTCAGGCTCGGTCGCCTCCATCACGCGTATTGCCAGTGGCGCTTACCAAATGGGCCTGGGCGATATCAGCTCGCTGGCCGAATTCCACGCCCAACAAGGCGGCACGCCTTTGGTGCAAGCGGTGTACCAGTACTACAACCGCGCACCGTTTGTGATCATTGGCCGCAAGGATCGCGGCATCACCAGCGACTTCCAAAGCCTGGAAGGCAAACGCGTGGGTGCCGCCGCCGTGGAAGCCACACGCCGCGCCTGGCCCATGGTGGCGCGCAAGATGCGCGTGAAGCCGGACTACTTCAACTGGGTGACCACCGACTTCAGCGCACGCGACAACGTCATCGTGCGCGGCGATGTGGATGGCGCCACCTACTTCCACGATTCGGCCCTGTCGCTGTTCTCGCGCGTGAAGATGGAAGAGTTGTCGATACTGCCCTACTCCAAGGCTGGTGTGAACCTGTATGGCAACGCCATTTTGGCCAGCAACCAACTGATCCAGCAAAACCCGAAAGTAGTGGCAGCCTTCTTGCGCGCCACGAACCGCGCGATTGTCGAGACCTTCACCAACCCCGCCGTTGCCGTGGCCGCTGCGCACCAACGCGAAGGCATGCTGGATCAGAAGCTCGAAGTCGAGCGCTGGAAAATCACCGCACAGTACGTGGGCGCGCAAGACACGCTGAGCCATGGCCTGGGCGACGTGCGCAAGCTCACGCTGGAGCAGCAGGTCGATGAAGTGGTGGAAGTGTTTGGCCTGAAAAACCGGCCTAGCGTTGAGGGCCTGTTCAACCGCAGCATGTTGCCCGTACAGGTAGAACGGATGGTGAAAGCATGAGCACGGAAATCGACGAAGCGACGCTGAACGAGACCGACGGCCGCTACCTGCGGCAAGCGATTGCCTGGTCCGCCACGGGGCGCGAACGCGGCAACCGGCCGTTCGGCGCGGTGATCATCGGCGCCGATGGCTCGCTACTGGCCGAGGCCTACTGCAACACCACCGAGACCGGCGACTGCACCGGCCACGCCGAGACCAATGCCGTGCGCTTGGTCAGCCCCACAGTGAGCCGCGAGGTGTTGGCCCAGGCCACGCTGTATTCGTCTGGCGAGCCGTGTGTGATGTGTGCGGGCGCGATCTTCTGGTCGAACATCCGCCGTGTGATCTTTGGCATTGACGCGGTGAGTCTGCGTGTGTTCCGTGGCGAGCGCGCTGAGCAGCGCGATGCCGAACTCTCGTGCCGCGACGTATTTGCGGCATCGCCCCACGCCATTGAATGCATTGGCCCGGCGTTACTGGAAGAAGCCAGCGTGCCGCACCGGGGCTTCTGGAAGGTGTAGGCCTGGATGTGGATAAAGATCTCAGCCAGCGGCAAACATCGCGTTACCGTTGGCCGAGGCGGATGCAGGCACTTCTTCCTGCATCACGTCCCAGTGCTCCACGAGCTTGCCATCAACAACACGAAAAATGTCGACCGCAACCAAGGGCTTGGGACCCCAGCCGATGTAGCGGCCGTGCGCCATCACCAAGTCGCCTTGGGCGACGACCATACCCATCTCGTAGCGAAAGTCTGCGGGCAATGCGGCAACCATCGGCGGGATAGCATCGCGCCCGTTGGGGATCAGCGGGTTGTGCTGCACGTAGTCTTTGGCAAAACGCGTTTCAACAATGCTGGTGTCGCGGCGCACAAAGACCGACTGCAGTACTTCAATGACCAGGGCTTTGTTGGATTCAGACATGGCTTGGCTTTCTAAGGTTGGGGGGTTCAAACGCGAAGCAAGCATAGACGCGTGCCACCCGACCTGTGCATCCAAGTGTTAATGCTCGGTGCCACGTCCCCGCACAAAAAAGCCGCTGACTTGCAGCGGCTCAAGGGTCAACCTGTGGAGGCCAAGTTAAAAATCTGGCTCAAGATTTGAAGAACGCCAACAGGTCTGCGTTGATTACATCGGGGTTGGTGGTGAACATGCCGTGCGGATAGCCAGCGTAGACCTTCAACGTACCCTTTTTCAACAGCTTGACCGACAACTCGGCAGAGTCGGCAATCGGCACGATCTGGTCGTCGTCACCGTGCATCACCAAGGTGGGCACCTCAATCGCCTTCAGGTCTTCGGTGAAGTCGGTTTCTGAGAAGGCTTTCACGCAGTCGTACTGGCTCTTGACCGAGCCCAGCATGCCCTGCAGCCACCACTTTTCGCGCACGCCTTCGAGCACCTTGGCACCGGGACGGTTGAAGCCGTAGAACGGCATGGTGATGTCTTTGTAGAAGTCAGGGCGGTTGTTGGCCACACCGGCACGAATGCCATCAAACACTTCCATCGGCAGGCCGCCGGGGTTGGCCGCGGTCTTCACCATGATGGGTGGCACAGCGCTCATCAACACGGCCTTGGCCACGCGCTTACCGCCGTAGCGCGCGACATAGTGCGCCACTTCGCCGCCACCCGTGGAGTGGCCCACGTGGATGGCGTTCTTCAGATCCAGCGCTTCGGTGAGGGCGGCCAGGTCATCGGCGTAATGGTCCATGTCGTTGCCTTCCCAGGTCTGGCTGGAACGGCCGTGGCCTCGGCGGTCATGTGCGATGACGCGGTAGCCTTGCTGCAGGAAGTACAGCATCTGGATGTCCCAGTCATCTGCCGTGAGCGGCCAACCGTGCGAGAACACGATGGGTTGCGCCGACTTGTCGCCCCAGTCCTTGTAGAAAATTTCAACGCCGTCTTTGGTCTTGATGGTGCTCATGGTGTTATTCCTTGATGGGTTGGGAAGGTTGATGCCTGATCACAGGCGGGAGTTACAGCGGATGCTGTGAAACTTAATCCTCACGAAAGGCCGCGCCGCTGACCATGTGCAGTGCGGTGCGCACCGCGATCCACAGCACAATGCCACTGGCCACCGCCAGTGCCGCGTACGCAATCCCCTGCGTGTAGATGGAAGGCCTGGCGCGAAAGAAGCCAATCGACGCACCGGCCCAACCATCGGCCGGAAACGTCATGGCCCACCAGCTCATGAAGAACGGGCCGTGCGCCACATGCCGCCACAGCGTGGCCAGCAAAATGGCGATGAACAAGGCCAGGCAGTACAAGATGTCGCCCAGGGCGCCAGCCTGCCCGCCGGTGAACGCCAAGTAGGCCGACAAGCCAATCGACGGCGGCGCCAGCAAGATGAACAGCGTGGGCATGCTGCGCTGGCTCATCACTGGCACAAACAACACGCGGTGCAGCACGATGGTGAAGAACGCGAGCCAGAAGACCAAGCCGACCGAGAAGAAGAACCAACTGATCTCGACGTAGCCCAAGGGCACGCCGCCCACGGGCACCAGAATGTTGCCGACCACCGGAATGAACCACGCGGGCGTGAGCACGCTTTCATCCTGCGCGTGCAGAATCCAGCGCCGAATCAAGGTGACAGCCAGCACAAAATGCATGACGGCACCGGCCCACCACAGCACGTGCGCCACGGGCAACGCGTAGGCGCGCACACCCACCGACAGCACCACCATCGACACCGACACCGCCGGAAAGAAACTGGAGCGCACGGGGTGCGCAAACTCTTCTGCCACCTCGGCAAAACAGAAGCCGAGTTTGGCCAAATGGGCCAGCACCAGCGCGCCAAAAATCAGCACCGCCAACACCAACAAAACCTGGCTGATCCACAGCGGCGCGCCCAACACATGGTGCGCCGCGCCCCACGCGTTGGACAAGCCACCAATGCCCATCACCATGCCAAACATGGCAATCGACAAGCGCGCGAGAACGGGCTTCTCGGCCGTGGGCTCAGGGGTTGCCTTCGCTACTGCAAGGGTTTCACTCATGGCGCGGCCCCAGCATCAGCGTGTGTCGGTGGCTTACCGTGCTTCAAATCCAGCGCCAGGTAGTGGTGCACCACGGGTTTGCCGGGGCCCGTGTGGTAACGCAGCACGTCGCCTTGCAGGTCTGCATCGGCCTTGGACACACGTTGGTGTTGGCGCAAGTGCTCGGCCCACGACTCGACCATGAACCACTCGACCACCAAGCCACTCTCTCCGGTATGCTCGGCCACGCCCCAGGCATAAGCGCCGTCGCGGCGGCGCTCTTGCTCCAGATGTCGCATGGCGTAGAGGAAAGGCGGAATGTCTTTCTTGGCCACGTTGTATTCGATCTGCACCAGCACCGGCCCCCGGTCGTGTGCGGGCGGCGTGGTCAACATCGGCTCGGGCCAATGGTTGGAAGGCTGCAAGTCGGCCTCGCCAGTGGGCAGCTTCACGCGGTCAAAAACAAACGCCACCAGCACCAGGCCCGTACCGCCAATCAACAAGGTGGTGGGGATGCCAATCTCTTGCGCCACCAGGCCCCAGCACAAACTGCCGGCCGCCATGGCGCCGTTGAACACCATCAGGTAGATGGCCAGCCCGCGGCCGCGCACCCAGTTGGGCAACACCGCCTGCGCCACACCGTTGAACGTGGTCAGCGAGATGATCCAGCCCGCGCCCAGCGCCAGCATCAACAACACAGCCGCCCATTGCGGCGGCGCCAGCGCCAGCAAGCCCATCACCCCGGCACTGAGCAAAGAGGCCGTGAGCACCAGTCCATCGGCATTCAGCCGCTCGCGCAGTTTGGGCAGCAACAGGGCCCCGAGAATGGCACCCGCCCCCACCGCACCGAGCATCACGCCGTAAAAACCGGCCGTGCCGCCCAGCATGCGCCGCGACACCAGGGGCAACAGCGCCCACACCGAGCTGGCAAACAAGAAGAACACCGCTGCGCGCAACAACACCACATGCAGCTCGCGGCTGGCACGCGCATAACGCAAGCCCGCACGGAAAGCACCGAAGAACTGCTCGGACAAACCAGTGTCCACCGCTGGCGGCCTACGCCACCACAGCAGCGCAGCGATGACGAAAACGTAGCTCAGCACGTCTGCGCCGTACGCCATGGACGCCCCGAAGCTGGCCAGCAGCAGCCCACCGGCCGCCGGGCCGATGGCACGCGCCACGTTCACGCCCAAAGAGTTCAACGCCACGGCGTTCTTCAAGTCTTTGCGCGGCACCAGCTCGGGCACGATGGACTGCCAGGTCGGCCCCATCAGCGCCGCACCAATGCCGCCAACAAAGGTCAACGCCACCAGGTACTCCACGGTGAGCCCGTTGGTCTTCGACAAGTAGAGCAAAGTGCCACTGACCGCCGCCAGCAAAATCTGCACGGCAATGAGGAAGCGGCGGCGGTCCAGAATGTCGGACAACACACCAGCCGGAATCGCCAGCAAGAAGATGGGCAGGGTCGCAGCGGTTTGGATCAACGACACGGCGGCCGGGCTGGCCGATAGTTCGGTCACCATCCATGAGCTGGCCACATCGCGCATGAAGCTGCCGATGTTGCCCAGCACCGTGGCCACCCACAGCACCGCAAACACCGGCTGCGCCAGCGGCGCAAAGCTGCTGCTGGCGGGCGTGGCCGCGTGGGCGTGGGGGTTGGAATGTGGGTCAGGCGCCATGGCCACCCCCTAAGTCCATCCAGGCCACCAGCAAGAAGCCACCGGCCAAGCCCCAGTGTTCAAAAAAGGCATTTGCCACGGCAAGGCGTTTCGACTTGGGCGCGCTCCAAAAGCGGTCGGCCAAGAAGTCGGCCATCACGGTGAAGGCTGCCAAGGCCAAGGCACCAAGCCAGCGGTAAGTGCCCGTGAGGATCATGGCAGACGCCGCGAACTCCATGACGATGGTGGCGGCGGCCAACGGCGCTGCCGGGCGCAGGCCGAAGTGATGCATCTCACTCACCGCTGCCTTGAAGTTGCGCGCTTTATCGAAAGCGCCTTGCAGGTAGGCCGAGCAGAGGAACAGCAAGGCCAACCAATGCACCCAGGGGGCGATAAAACCCAAGCGAAGCTGCTCCATCAAACCGCCCAGCAGGCACAGCCCAGCGCGCCCCAAAAGCTCTTCAGATCGGCGATGGGCAGCTTGCTGCTCCAGGCGGTGGCGTGTTGGTGGCCGTGCACATTGCAGTCGTTGACACATGCGCAAGCGGCTGCCGCTTGGCGCAGCGTGGCTTGCATCGGCGCGCCTTGTTCACCCCAGGCCGCGTAGCCACCAAAGCGGCGCACGGGCGACCAATCGGGTATGGCCAGGGGCGGTGCGCTGTCGTCGTGCGGTGCAAAGTCGCCAGCGCCATAGACCACTTTGCCTCCCACTACCGTCAGCAGCGCGGTGGTGTCGGCAATGTCGGATTCGGCACAGGCGAAGAAGTCGCGGTCGGGCACCACCAAGTCGGCAAACTGGCCGACTTCAATGCGGCCTTTCTTGCCCACTTCGTTGCTGAACCAGGTGACGTTTTCAGTCCACATGCGCAGCGCGGCTTCGCGATCCAGGCAATTGCGCTGCGGCGTGATCTGCATGCCGCCCACTGTCTTGCCGGTGATGAGCCACGACAGCGACACCCATGGGTTGTACGACGCCACACGCGTGGCATCGGTGCCGGCGGAAACGTTCACGCCCTTCTCCAGCATGCGCTTCACAGGCGGTGTGGCCTCGGCCGCACCATGGCCGTAGCGTTCGACAAAATACTCGCCTTGGTAGGCCATGCGGTGCTGTACCGCGATGCCGCCGCCCAGCGCAGCGATACGGTCGATCGACTGTTCAGAGATGGTTTCGCAGTGGTCAAAAAACCAGTTCAGGCCTTGCAGTGGAACGTCTTGGTTCACGCGTTCAAACACGTCGAGCGCGCGGCTGATGGTCTCGTCGTAGGTGGCATGCAAACGCCACGGCCAGCGGTTTTGCGCCAGCAGGCGCACCACTTCTTCCAGCTCGCCTTCCATCTCGGGGCCCATGTCGGGGCGGGGTTGGCGGAAATCTTCAAAGTCGGCGGCAGAAAACACCAACATCTCGCCCGCGCCGTTGTGGCGGAAGTAATCGGTGCCCTGTTTGTACTGGGAGGTGGCCGTCCAGTTGAGGAAGTCTTCCTTCTCTTTTTTCGGCTTCTGCGTGAACAGGTTGTAGGCCAGGCGGATGGTGAGTTGGTCCGCATCGGCCAGCTCCTGGATCACCTTGTAGTCGTCTGGGTAGTTCTGGAAACCACCACCGGCGTCGATGGCACCCGTCACACCCAGGCGGTTCAACTCGCGCATGAAGTGGCGGGTTGAGTTGAGTTGGTATTCGTACGGCAGCTTAGGGCCCTTGGCCAGCGTGGCGTACAGAATCGACGCGTTGGGTTTGGCCAGCAGCAAGCCCGTGGGGTTGCCCGCGCTGTCGCGCACGATTTCGCCACCGGGCGGCGGCGGTGTGTCTTTGGTGTAGCCCACGGCGCGCATGGCGGCACCGTTAAGCAAGGCGCGGTCGTAAAGGTGCAGCAAGAAGACGGGGGTGTCAGGCGCCACCGCGTTCAGCTCGTCAATGGTGGGCAAACGTTTCTCGGCAAACTGGTGCTCGGTAAAACCGCCGACCACGCGCACCCACTGGGGCGCGGGCGTGATGGCGACTTGGCGCTTCAGCATGCCCATGGCATCGGCCAGGCTCTTCACGCCATCCCAACGCAGTTCCAGGTTGAAGTTCAAACCACCACGGATGATGTGCAGGTGGTTGTCGATCAAGCCCGGCAACACCCGGCGGCCCCGCAGGTCGATGACCTTGGTGTCCGCGCCCGCCAACGCCATCACTTCTTGGTCGTGGCCCACGCGCACGAAGCGGCCGTTTTGAATGGCAACTGCGCTGGCCGTGGGGTTGGCGCGGTCTAGTGTGGTGAACAGGCCACGGTGCAAGATGAGTTCGGGGGTGGTGCGTTCAGGCATGGTGCGTCTTCTGAAGAGTTGCAGTTGAGAAAGGCTCTGCAGCCATGTGAGCAGAGCCCGGGTACGCACAAGCGTACCGGGTTTTCAGCGTTGCCTTAGCCTTCGTGGGCGCCAAACATGGCGCGGGCATAGTTGATGCCAATACCGTAGCCGCCGCCAAACTTCTTGGCAATGCCGGTGGTCATGTCGTAGGTGTCGGTACGGGCCCAATCGCGTTGCATTTCCAGCAGGTATTGCAGCGAGGTGATGGGTTGTGCGCCAGCCTGAACCATGCGGTCCATGGCGCGGTTATGCGCTTCGGCCGACACGTCGCCGCAGGCATCGGCAATCACGAAAACTTCAAAGCCTTGGTCGATGGCCGACAGCGCTGGGCCCACGATGCAGACGCTGGTCCACAGGCCGGCCAACACGATGCGCGTCTTGCTGATTTCGTTGATGCGCTTGATGACGGCGGCGTCTTCCCAGGTGTTCATCGAGGTACGGTCCAGCAGCGCCTGGCCCGGAAACGGTGCTGTGACTTCGTCGAACATTGGGCCCGAAAAGCTCTTAGCGGCCACCGTGGTCAGAATGGTGGAGGCTCCAAAGCCGGCCGCTGCGCTGGCCACCAGGCCAGCGTTGGAGCGCAGCAGCACGGGGTCGATGGAGTTGGTGGCGAAAGCCATTTGCGATTGGAAGTCGATCAAGACCAGCGTGTGGTCTTTGGGTGTCAACAACTTTGCGCCGGGGGTGGGGGTTGCGGTGATGGCCATGGAGAACTCCTCTGGGTTAAGAATGCAGCAAAGAACGCCGCGAGAGCAGGCTGCCGCGTGGGGAATGGCGGCAAGCGATGAAAGCTCTCGGCATGATCCTGCAGATCACCGATACAGCCAACACCAGAGGGGAGTGATGCCGATCCCTCTTTTGAGGGAGAGGCCGAGCCAGACTGTCAGTGGCCTGCCGCTGGGTCGAATTCAGGCGGCCTGGCGGCGCCAGCTACCGGGTGGCGTGCCTACAGCTTGGGTGAAGACCCGCGTGAAATGGCTTTGGTCGGCAAAGCCGCACACCGCCGCAATATCAGCCAACGACTGCTCGGTGCGCATGAGCAAGCCCTTGGCGGTATCGATACGTTGCATCTGCAGCCACTGGTGCGGCGTTTGCCCGGTGGTGGCGCGGAAGGCTTTTGTAAAGTGGCTGCGTGACAAGCCACAGGCTTCGGCCACGGCGCCAATGGTGATGTTGCCGTCCATCTGGCTGCTGAGCATTTCTTTGGCGCGCACTTCATGCAGCCGCGACATCAGGCGGCGCTTCGGGCCCTCAAGATTTTTCACGCTGCTGTATTTATCGAACAGGTGTGTGCCGATCACTGCGCTGAGTTGGTCGACGAACAAAGCGCTGGCCTCGTGCGGACGCTCCAATGCAGGGGCTAGCGCCAACGCCAGATGCGCCAAGACCGGATCGCCGAGGCCGGTGACTGTTGCAAGTCGACCCCCTGCCCCTTTGCCGTCATGGGCGCGGGCCAGAAAGTCCTGCGGCATTTCCATCAACAAAAAATCGAATGGCCCGGCAAGGTCGGCACGGTAGTCGTCCGCAAAATCGCGGATGTAGACCGAACCCGCTTCGAAGTGGTGCTGCAACGCTTGCCGGCCATCAAAGATCGTGCGCTGGCTGCGGCCCATCGAAATGCCGATCAAAAAGCCACGCGCACTGGCTGGTGTCGCCACCTGGCTCACAGCGGTGATTTCTTTGCGCTTGCGATAAAAGAGCACTCCGTCGCTCTCAAGCTCCTGGTCTTGAAAAAGATTACTCGCAGGGCAGCCCAGAGAATCGGCTGTCTTCTTGGGAAGCAGCATTGAAGGGAGGGATGGCGAAACAGGAGAGGTGCTTTGCATGGATCGCTTCTGTTCAGCAATGTGCAGGTGATGAAACCTTATGAACTGACGCGGCCATTGTTGCATTGCAACATGATGCCCACAAGCGCCATGCGAATGCCCCGCAGACGCAGGGTGATATTGGAACGTATTCTCGACAATGAAAGTTGAAAACGCGGGGCTAGCATTCATGCGGGTTTGCCGCGTTATGGTTTGACGACAGTGATGGCTAAAGTCGTCAACAACTGGAACGGTACAAGTGCCGCACCTTTGCCGAAGGCCTGGAGCAAGGAAGGCTTAAAGCTTGTGCTGGAAGCAAGGTGCCGCATGCCGTTCCCTCCGAACTGAAAATCTGCAACGCAAGTGGACATAACATGGCTTTAGGAATTGAACCATCGGTCATTGAACTCAAGGCAGACGGAGCTTCCGCTCGGCTCGTTCCCCATGCGGGGGGACGGGTTTCGGCATTAAGTCTGGTCAAGCCGAATGGCGATGTGGCCGATGTCCTGTATCCCTATCCGGAAGATTTTTTTGACCCCATCGTCTGGGCGAAAGGCGGCATCTATCCGCTGATGCCCTACTCCAACCGCATTGCCAATGCGACAGTGTTGGTGAACGGTGAAGCCGTGACACTGGAGCCGCATCCAAATGCCTTGCCCCATACTTTGCACGGCAACGCCCACGCACAGGCTTGGCGCGCTGAGCAGGTTGATGCCGCTAACGCCACACTGGTGCTGGACAGCCCAGCATGCCCTGCCTGGCCCTGGCATTACACGGCGCGTTTGCACTTTGAGTTGACCGCCGCGTCGCTGCATGTGCAACTGACTCTGCGCAATGCAGACCAGCGCACCATGCCTGCGGGCTTAGGTCTGCACCCGTATTTCTTGCATAGCCCAGAAGCGAAGTTGACCTATGCGGCCACCAGCCTATGGCCTGCCACCACCGACTACCTGCCCGGCACCGAGCGGGAACCACGCAGCGACGAACGTTATGTGCCCGCGCGCCGCCTGCCCGACGGCACCCTGACCGATTATGTTGGCGGGTGGAATGGCTCTGCTTCGGTGGATTTACCCGAAGGCGCGCGGCTGACCATTCAAGCCGACCCGGTGTTCGGCCACTTGGTGGTGCATCGGCCTGATACCCCCATCTACCTGTGCCTGGAACCGGTTAGCCACGTGGCGGATGGATTCAACCTGGCTGCACGTGGTGTAGCCGGTACCGGCACTCATTTGTTGCAGCCTGGCGAGAGTCTGGTTGGCAGCATGCGCTTTACGCTCACAAGCTGAACCCCATCGGTTTAGGCGTAACCGGTAGAACCGTCTGGCTTGAGCGGCACCTTGCGCTCCCAGTGGATGTACTGCTCGGTGCCCAATAGTTTCTCATCCATCTCTACACCCCAGCCGGGACGATCCGGGCGCAAATCCAGATAACCCTCTCTCGGCAGGTATGGGTCCAACACATAGTGCGCGCCTTCGTACTGACTTGAGGAAGCGACCTCCTGGTTGCCGGTACCGAAGACATACCCAGGGCCATGCGGCAAGCGGTACTCCAGAATACGGAAATTCGTTGTCGCGGCGCTGAAGTGCACGTTGATCGCCGTGGCCAGCGGCCCCATGGGGTTGTGCGGCGCAATCGTCACGTAATGCGCCTCGGCCAGCGCTGCGATTTTGACCATCTCCGTGATGCCGCCCACCACGCAGATATCAGGTTGGACGATATCGCAACCACGCACCTGCAAGAGGCGCAGAAATTCAAAGCGGCTATACAGCGATTCACCCGTCGCCAGCGTGCACCGCAAACCGCGCTTGAGTTCACCCCAGGCCTCGAAGTTTTCGGGACGGATAGGTTCCTCAAAAAACAGCGGGTCGTACGGGGCCAACGCGTTACCCAGTTGCATGGCCTGCGCAGGTTCGAAAATTTTGGCGTGCGCGTCGAATGCCATCTCGTAGTCGCTGCGCACGGTCTCGCGCAACTTGCCGAAGTAGTCCCCCGCTTGGCGCACGACCTCGCCCCAGCGGTGGCGGTGCATGTCGACGCGGTAGGGGCTGAGCTTGAAGGCCGACAGGCCCCACTCGGCATTCAAAGCATCCATCTGGTCGCGAGCCGCCGCAGGCTCAGGTGCGGTGTAGAGGCCGGCATAGACCTTCACGCGGTCACGTACGTTGCCGCCCAACAGCATGTACACGGGCACCCCCAATGCCTTTGCCGAAATGTCCCACATGCAGTGGTCCAGTGCGGAGATCGCGGCCAGGCCCAAGGCACCTGGAGGAAATCGCGTCTGTTGCAGCAGGTGATGGATGTGGAAGGAAACACGTCTTGGGTCTTTGCCTTGCAGGAAGGTCAGAAAGTACTCGAGCAGCGGAAACAGCGCCAAGTCGGGCCCGTGGTTGTAGCACTCGCCCCAGCCCGTGATACCTTCGTCTGTATCCATGGCAACGATGACGCGGGGGCGGTCCTTATCGCGCGACATGAAGACGCGAAGACGGTCGATTTTCATGGTTTCTTTCTTTCGTCGCTGGTACTCAATTGAGCCCGCCAAGTCTTGAATTGCTCTAGCGTGGCGGGGTCGGTGGGCGGGTACAGGCCGAAGATGCGACGGCCGGCCAACACCTGTTCCATCACAAAATCTTCGAACAAAGTCTGCTCGCTCGCCTCCCCGGCCACGACTTCTGCGATCTCACCGGGAATCACCACCACACCGTCTGGATCCCCTACGACGATGTCGCCCGGAAACACAGGCACCCCACCGCACCCGATGGGCACATTGATATCCACCGCATGGTGCTTGATCAGATTGGTCGGCGCGGAAGGCCCACTGCAATAGGAGGGAATGGCCAACTTGGCGATCTCGTGGCTGTCGCGCAAACCGCCGTCGCTCACCACACCGGCCACACCGCGCACCATCATGCGGGTCACGAGGATAGAGCCGGCCGACGCCGCTGAGGCATCTCCACGGCAATCCATCACCAGCACATGGCCAGGTGGAATCTCTTCCACGGCTTTGCGCTGCGGGTGGTCATGGTTCTGGAACACACCGATGTGATCCAAATCTTCGCGGGCCGGGATGTAGCGCAGCGTGTAGGCCGGGCCCACCATCTGGGCAGAACCCGTGCCTAGAACACGCACACCCTGCATAAAAACATTACGCAGGCCGCGCTTGAAAAGTAGCGTGGTCAACGTAGCCGTAGACGTGCTTTTGAGCACCGCTAAGGCAGCGGCGCTAAGGGGAGCGGTAGCTTGTAAAGGCATGGTTTCGCGGTTCACTGTCGACCTGAAAAGTAGCGCGCGCGCTGCAGACGTGTCTGCACAAAAAGACTCTCATCGTGCGTGCCCTCGGCGTAGGAGCAAGAAGTCGCCGACGCTTGAACGGAAATGTTGGCTTGGCTGGGATACTTCGCCACAAAGGCCTCGTCGATCTCCACGCCCAGGCCTGGCGCATCGGGCACCTTCAAATAGCCGTTCTCGGATATAGGGTGCGGATTCACCGTATGGGCACGCCCGGGCCAGTCATCCTCTATACGCTCCAAGAACAGCGCGTTCGGAATAGCCGCCAGCACGTGCAGCGCCGCATATTCGGCCACAGGCCCCAGCGAGCCGGAGTGCGGCGCCATCATGATGTGGTGCGCCTCGGCCATGGCGGCGATCTTCTTCATTTGCGTGATGCCTCCGGCTCTGCCGGTGTCTGGCTGTATCACATCGACCAGGCCAGACGTGATGAGCTCGCGTTCGCCGAAGATCGTGCTCATGCGCTCTCCCGCAGCCAGTGGCACGTGGGCCGCATCTCGGATGCGCTTATAGCCGTCCAGGTTGTCGGGCGCGATCGGGTCCTCGATGAAAAGCAGATGGTAGGGCTCCAACGCCCGGGCGACTTGCACCGCATCGCCAGGTGTCATCCACGGCACCCCGTGCAAGTCAATCATCAGGTCCATGTCATCGCCGATGGACTCGCGCAGCTGCGCGACCATGCGCACCGGATCGGACACACCACCACACTTGATGGCCGTGATGCCACGCGCCTTCAGGCTCAACGCAACCTCCGGCGTGTTGGCATGGGCATAGATGCGAATCTTGTCGCGCACCTTGCCGCCCAGCAGGTTCCACACGGGCACACCCAGTGCCTTGCCCTTGATGTCCCATAGCGCCATGTCGATACCGGTCATGGCGCCGCCACCCACGGTGCCCGTCATCCCGTGCACCATGATGGCTGACTGCATGCGCAGCCAAATCCGTTCGATGTGCGTTGGGTCTTCGCCGATCAAGATGCGTTTCAAATCCTGCACCGCCGTCTCCACCACGCGGGGCCAGCCGGAACATTCACCGATGCCCACGATACCTTCGTCGGTGTAGACCTTCAAGAACAGCCAGTTGCGCGTACCCGTGATCCCTGGTGAATAGCTATTGACGCCGAAAACGTTGTCTGAAGCCCAGGCCTTGGGTTGCGGCGCACCCGCATGCATCAGAAAGGTTTTGATGTCGGTGATCTTCATGCGCGGCCCTCGAGCAGATTTCTTCAGGTTTTCTCGGTGTAGCGAAAACGTGTGTGCAGCCCACGCAGACGCGGATCTGGCTTGGGTACCGCCGACAACAGCGCCTGCGTGTAGGGATGCGTCGGCGCGTCGCAGACCTGGTTGGTCTCGCCCGTCTCCACCACCTTTCCGCGGTACATCACGGCCACACGGTCGCAGAAGTAGCGGATCACGGCGATGTCGTGGCTGATGAAGATGAAGGACAAGCCCAGCTTGTCTTGCAGGTTCAGCAAAAGGTCCAGCATCTGCGAACGCAACGACACGTCGAGCGCCGAGGTGGCCTCATCAGCGACGATCACCCGGGGGTTCAACGCCAGTGCGCGCGCGATGCCAATGCGTTGCCGCTGACCACCCGAGAAAGCATGCGGATAGCGCTCGCGCCAGGCGGGATCCAAACCCACGTTTTGCAGCAGCTCGGCCACACGCTCATCGAGCTCTTTGCCCTTGGCGATGTTGTTGACCAGCAGCGGCTCCGCCACGATCTGCGCCACGGTCATGCGTGGGTTCAGCGAGCTGATGGGATCCTGGAAGATCATGCGGATTTCGCGCCGACAGTCCTTGAGCGTGTGTTTGTCGGTCTTCAATAAGTCCACCACTGAACCGTCTGCGCGCCGATAGTCGATGGCACCGGACTGCGGATCGTAGACCCGCAGAAGGCAGCGCCCCATGGTGGTCTTGCCAGAGCCGGACTCGCCCACGATGCCCAACGATTCGCCTGGCATCACCTTCAGCGACACGTGGTCTACGGCCTTGATCTCGGTCTTGCCGGAGCGAAAGGTCAGGCACAGATCGCGCACGTCGATGATGGGTTGCGCAGTCTCGGAAATGGGCGGGCGCTGCAGCCGAATGTCGGCCGTGCGGCCCAGCTTGGTCACCGAACCGATCAGCATCTGGGTGTAGGGGTCTTGTGGGGCGTGGAATATGCGCTCGACGGGCCCCGTCTCCTTGATCTTGCCGTGGTGCATCACGATCACCTGGTCGGCGATCTCGGCCACCACGCCCATGTCGTGCGTAATAAACATCACGGCCATGCCTTGACTCACCTGCAACTGCTTGATGAGATCCAGAATCTCGGCCTGCGTGGTCACGTCTAACGCCGTGGTTGGCTCGTCGGCAATCAGCAGCGCCGGTTTGCAAGCCAACGCCATGGCGATCATGACGCGTTGGCGCATGCCCCCCGAAAACTCGAACGTGAACCGGTCTACAGCTTTGGACGGATTGGGGATCTCCACCTGGCCCAGCAACTCGATGCAGCGTGCGCGCGCCTCGTCTTTGCTCATCTTGAGGTGCAGGCGCAACACCTCCATGATCTGGTTGCCCACCGTGTGTACCGGCGACAACGAGGACATGGGCTCCTGGAAGATCATCGCGATCTCGGCACCACGGATGGCGCGAATCTCCTTGCCCCGGTGGTCCAGCTTCGCCAGATCGACACTGCTGCCATTGGCGCGGTGCAGCAGCATGGAGCCGCCCACGATACGGCCCGGATCATCCACGATCTGCAGAATAGAGCGCGCCGTGACGCTCTTGCCGCTGCCGCTCTCCCCCACCACACACAACGTGCGCCCGCGCAGCACATCGAACGACACGCCGTCTACTGCCTTGAGGACACCGTTGCGCAAGGGAAAATGCGTCTGAAGGTCTCGCACCTGCAACAGCGGGCTACCGTCCCCACGGACCAGCAAAGGGTTGGCGTTATTCGTCATACTCATTTGTTGTAAGGGTCGGATGCGTCACGCAGTCCGTCGCCAAGGAAATTCATGGCGATGACGGCCAGCACCACAGCTGCACCAGGAGTAAAGAGCCACGGCGCTGTTGCAATAGAGCGAATGTTTTGCGCCTCGCGCAGCAAAACGCCCCACGAGATGGTGGGCGGCTGCAGACCCAAGCCCAAAAAGCTCAGCGCAGTCTCGGCCAAAATCATCGCGGGAATGGCCAGCGAGATCGACGCGATGATGTGGCTTGCAAAACTCGGCAGCATGTGCCGAAAAATAATGCGTCCTTCAGAGGCACCGTCCAGCCGCGCAGCCATCACAAACTCCTCCGTGCGCAAGCTTAAAAAGCGGCCCCGCACCACGCGCGCCAGTTGCGCCCACCCGGTCAGCGAGAGGATCAACGTGATCATGAAATAGTTGAGGACGGCCGGCCAGTTCTGGGGCACGGCAGCCGAGGCCGCAAGCCAAATGGGAATGGCGGGCAACGACAGCACCAGCTCGATCAAGCGTTGGATCACAAAGTCGATGCGCCCACCGTAGTAGCCAGAAATGCCGCCCAACACAATGCCGATGACCAGCGACAGAATCACGCCCACCAAGCCCACGGAGAGGGAGATCTGCGCGCCCACCATGATGCGGCTGTACACACAACGCCCCAGACGGTCGGCACCGAAGAAGAACACGGGCGAACGCACCTCCTCCGAGGCAAACAGGTGCGTGCTCGACGTGAACAACCCCAGCACTGAATACTCATAACCTGGGGCAAACATCTTCAGATAGACCTTGCGGGTAAGGTCTTGCTCGTAAACAGCGGCCAGCGTCTGCGGGTCGCGCTTGAGCACGTAGGGATAAATAAACGGCCGAAAGGTCCAGCCACCATCCGCCTGCGTATCAATGAAATGCAGCGCCTGCGGCGGATGGAAGGCCGCTCGTGCGTTTTGTTTGGCGGGGTCGTTGACTGCAAAGAAACCCGGCACCACCGCAATGACGTACAAGACGACGGTAATCACCAGCCCGACCATTGCCAGACGGTGCCGCTTGAAGGCCCACCAGACCAATTGCCACTGGGAGGCGACCGCCATGCGCGCTGAAGCGCGGGCGGCGGATTCATCTGGCAACGGCTCAGGAGTGACAGGAGGAGAAACGATGGTGCCGCTCATAGGGGTATTGGCGTCCGTTCAGGGTTTATTCGAGCCGGATACGCGGATCCACCATCGCCAGCAAGATGTCGCTGACCAATGACCCCACGACAGTCAGCAAGCAGATCAGCAAAATGAAGGCGCCCGCCAGGTACATGTCCTGGCTCAACAGCGACTGCAGCAGCAAGGGCCCAGCCGTCGGCAGACTCATCACGATGGCCACGATGATGGAGCCCGACACCAAATTGGGGAGCAACCATGCAATGGTCGAAATGAAGGGGTTCATTGCCATGCGCACCGGGTATTTCATGATCAGGTTGAACTCTGACAGGCCTTTGGCACGTGCGGTGGTCACATAGGGTTTATGCAACTCGTCGAGCATGTTCGCGCGCATCACGCGGATCAGACTGGCCGTTCCAGAGATGGCGAGGATCACCACCGGAATCCATAGATGCTCCAGCAGATCCAACGTCTTGGCAATGCTCCACGGCGCCGTGAGGTACTGCTCGGAAAACAGGCCGCCCACATCACGCCCCAATTCCACGGCCGCAAAGTACATCAGCACCAGCGCCAGAAGAAAGCTCGGAATAGCCAGCCCCACAAAAGACAGAAAGGTTACGAAGTAGTCGCCGACCGAGTACTTCTTGACCGCGGAGTACACGCCAATCGGCAGCGCCATGCCCCAGGTCAACAGCAAGGCAGAGAAGGTCAAGACCAGCGTAAGGCTCATGCGTTCCCAGATGAGGTCAGCCACGGGTTGCTGCCATTCAAACGACAGGCCGAAGTCACCATGCAGCACGATGTTGGAGATCCAACGCCAGTACTGCACGATCATGGGCTGGTCCAACCCAAAACGCTCGCGCAGACTGGCCGCAGTGCCTTGGTCCACTACCTCGTTCGAAGCTGCCAGCGTGGCGATGTAAGTCGTGACAAAGTCACCAGGCGGCAACTGGATCAATACAAAGGATAAAAAGCTGATCGCCAGCAAAAAAGGCAGCATCCACAGCAGGCGTTTGACGATGAAACTCAACATGGTTTGGGCCAAAAGTTCGTCATGCAGCCACCACCGGGGGTGGCCGCAATGTTCAAGAAGCCAAGTGAAAAACTACGTACGCGTGAAGAAAAATTGCTGCGGCAGCGCCGGCGCGGGGTTAGGCCATGACCAACCGTTCGGATAACTCTTGGGCACGTTCTGCAAGTTGGTCTTGCAGATGCCGAAGGAGTTGACGGCCAGACACACGCCAATCGTCTCGAAGGCGTCGGCACACTGATCGAAGACTTGCTTCATCAGCTCGCCGCGCTTCTTCAGGTCGGCTGTGGCACGTGCGTCGTCGTAAAGCTTCATGCGCTGTTTCTGGCTCGCAGGGGGCTCTTGACCGTCTTTACCACCTGAGGTGAACCAAACCGCCCAAGGAATCGCATAACGCGAACCTTGCGGGTGCGTCGCAATAAAGTCCCGCGCGTCCAGCATCGGATCCAGGCCACCGGGCCCGGGCCAGGTCGCGGCGTCGTGGTCGTTGGCGTCACCCCGGGTGTAGTACAAAGCCCGCTCGATTGTGTTGACCTTGATGTCCACGCCGATCTCAGCCCAATGGCGCTTGACCAGTTCCAACGTATCCACGGCATCGGGGTAAAGCGTTGGAATCACATCGATGGAGAAGAACACCTTCTGGCCGTCCGGACGCAGACGGAATTTCTGGGCGTCACGCTTGTCGTAGCCCAGCTTGTCCAGTAGCTCATTGGCTTGCTTGGGGTCGTATTGGGTGAACTGGTGCGCCAGCTTCTCGTTGAACCAAGGGTGGCCGGGGCGCGGGCCCGTCTGGTAGGGCTCGGACTGGCCAAGGTAGACGATGTCAATGATTTCCTTTCGGTTCATACCCAAGGACAGCGCCTGGCGAAACTGCTTGTTAGCGAACATCTCGCGCATCTTTGGGTCTTTGTGCGTCATGTTCAGGTAGATCTGCACCTGCTGCGCACTCGTGTTGATCAGCTCGATGAGGCGGTAGCCGCCCTTTTGCATGTTCTGCGAGAGCGTAGGCTTGTTCTGCAGCGAATCGATGTGGCGCTCCTGGATGTCGAGCTTGCCCGACAGCGCATCCAGCATCAGCGACTCTACGTCCTGCGAGATATTGAAGCTCAAGCGATCCACGTAAGGCAACTGGTTGCCGGCTTGGTCTACCTGCCAGAAATAGGGGTTGCGGTCCATCACCACGCGCGTGGCACCACCGGAATACGCCTCCGTCAGGATCCAAGGATCCAGAGTCGGTTTCTCGACGTTGCCCCAGCGCGAAGGAATTTCAATGTCTCCGCACTTGTTGCGGAAGTACGTGGGCCAATCGGCCACATTGGCCGCCTTGGCGTTGTCGAGCGCCTTGGGGTTGTACTTAGGCAGAAACTGGCTGCAGTAGTGCTTGGGAAACAGCGTGGGTTGCTGGCCCAGCGGCGTCGCCAATTGCTCCAGGAATAGCGCATAGGCACTGGCGAAAGTGAATTTGACAGCGATGTCGCTAACCTTGGTCACAACCACTGGCTTGTTGTTGATGACCAGCACTGAAGGCACCGTCTTGTAGAGCTCGGGGTTCTTGCAGCAGTCCTCAATGGCAAAGACGATGTCGTCGGCCGTGAAAGGCTTGCCATCAGACCATTTCATGCCTGGGCGCAGATGGAAGATGAACTCTGTGGCGGCAGCATTGACTTCCCAGCGTGCTGCCACACACGGCAGCACTTCGGTAAAAGCCAGGTTCCAACGCACCAAACCCTGGTTACCGACCATGCGCAGGATGCCGTTGTGATCAGAACTGCCGCGCAGCCCGCGGCGAATCACACCGCCATAAGTACCCACCTTTTCGGCCTGCACCACCAGCGGCATGGACGGCAGCCGCTGTGCGAGCGCCGGCAACTTGCCATCGGACACCAGTTTGCCCAACGCTGAAGCTTCCTTGGCAGCCTGAGCCCATGCCGAGGTGCCTACCCCAGCAAGGGCTGCCGCTCCAGCAAAACCCTTCAAGACAGTTCGCCGGGCAGTACTGGCGGGCATAGGGAAACGGGAGGAACGACGCGGCGTGAACATTGGGTGTCTCCTGTCAAGTTATCAAACAATTTTGTCAGACAACTTTGACAGAGCCAATCAAGGACAAACCCTTGTAGATATAGGTCTTTACATAAATTGCTCGAAATACTTCTGAAAACGCTCCTATGTGCAACGTGAATCAATCCATGTCGCACAGGCAACCGCTATTTATTGTCTGACAACTTTTTTATTTGTCATACAATTAACACATCCTCGCTGGCCAGGCCCATGGCCGCCAAACACACCACTCTGGAGTCCCCGACGCATGAACACGACCCCCTTGCTTGCGGAAGAATTCGGCAACGCTGTGCTGGCCGTACCGCCCTTGGCGCGGCGCCCGGATCTGACGCTCGATACGGCTCAAAACGCCAGCTTGATCCGGCACATGGAAGCAGGCGGTCACCGCACCTTGCTGTACGGCGGCAACGCCAACCTTTACCACTGCCCACTGAGTGACTACGCACAACTGCTACAGGAACTGGCCGCCGCCGCCGCCCCCACCACACGCGTGATCCCTTCTATCGGCCCAGATTTCGGCAAGATGATGGACCAGGCCCGGCTGCTGCGCGACAGCGGCTACCGCACGGCCATGGTGTTGCCCATGGCCGGCTTCACCACGCCCGCCGGTGTGGCCGATGGTTTGCGCCGTGTGGTGCACGCCGCCGGCATGCCGCTGACGCTTTACCTGAAGAGCGAACAATACATCGACGTGGCCACGCTGGCCCACCTCGTAGAAGAAGGCAGCATTGCAGCCGTCAAGTACGCCATCGTGCGCGATGATCCGGCGCAGGATCCTTACCTTGCGGAGCTGGTTCAGCGTCTCCCACGCGAACGCATTGTGAGTGGCTTGGGCGAGCGCCCCATCCTGGTCCACCTGCAGCAATTTGGACTGGCGTCTTTCACCACTGGCTCGGGCTGCATCGCGCCCAGACCCTGCATCGCGCTGTTGCGCGCTCTTAAACGCGGCGACACCGCCACAGCCACGGCCTTGCATGCACGGTTTCTCCCTATGGAGGATCTGCGCGAGTCCATTTCGTTGATTCGCGTTTTGCACGACGCCGTCAGCCTGTCGGGGATCGCCGACATGGGCGCACACCTGCCGTTGCTCAGCCCAAGCCCTGCTGATCGCATGGAAGAGATCCGAGCGCAGGCGCTGGCGCTGCTCGCTTACGATCAAGAGTTCTGATCCGCAGCACTTCTCCAGTCTCTATTTTTTTCCAACCCACATGAAAAGCAGCAAAGGCACCGGCCTGGTCGACCGGGTCTACCGGGAGATCCTCAAATCCATCATCGACGGTGAGTTCGCCGAGGGTGACAAACTGCCCACCGAGTTGGCCCTGACCGAACGTTTCACGGCTTCTCGCCCAACTATCCGTGAAGCGCTCACGCGCCTGCGTGCCGATGGCATCACCAACACGCTTCAGGGCTCAGGCACCTACGTACAGCGCCGCCCCGACCCGGACTTGCCACGATTCACACCACTGGAAACGCTCTCCGATGTGCAGCGTTGCTTTGAGTTCCGCATCGTCACCGAGTCCGGCGCGGCAGCGCTGGCGGCCACCAAGGCTGGCGAAGCGGAGGTTGCCGATCTACTGCAACGCTTTCATCAACTCAACACCGTGATCGCCCAACAGAGTCTAGGCTCCAGTGAAGATTTCGATTTCCACCTGGCCGTAGCAAGGGCGACGCGCAACCAATTTTTCATTTCGGCCATTGGCTCCATGCAGGAACAAATCATGGCCAGCATGACCCTCATGCGCAGCCTCTCGCTGACCAAGAGTGTGGACCGCCAAAGAGTCGTACAGGCTGAACACGAAGTAGTGCTTGAAGCCATACGCCGCCGCGACCCACAGGCCGCCAGCCAGGGCATGCGGCAACATTTGGAGAACGCGCGCGACCGCATGTTCGGCAAGTAGATACCCGGCCCCACATGTCGGTGAGCACCAACAAGTTTGGAGACAAGAAAATTGAAAAATCAAGTCAAGATAAAACATGTGCGGATCACCCCCATCGCTTTCCGCGACGGCCCCTTGCTTAACGCCGCGGGTATCCACGAGCCATGGGCATTGCGTAGCATCATCGAAGTCGAGACCTCAGATGACCGCGTGGGTATCGCGGAAACCTATGGTGACGCGTCAGTTCTGAGGGCACTGAAAGATGCCCAGGACCTACTGCTGGGACTTTCTCCTTTTGCGTTGAACGCCATGGAAGAACGCGTACGCGCAGCCATCCAGCCCGGCGTGAGCGCAGATCGCCCCGTACAGTTCGGGCTCGCCTCAGGTTCACACGTTGCAAAGAACGCAGAGAAGGTGATTAGCGCCTTCGAAGTGGCCATGATGGATCTACAGGGGCAACTGCTCGGCATGCCGATCTGTGACCTGCTGGGTGGCGCAGTTCGGCCGGAGGTTCCCTATAGCGCCTACCTTTTTTACAAGTTTGCTGAGCATATCGATCGCCCCTACGCGCCGGATGCATGGGGCGAGGCCGTAACCCCCGAACAAATCGTCGTGCAAGCGCAAAAAATGGTGGCCGAATACGGCTTTCAAAGCATCAAGCTCAAGGGCGGCGTGTTCGATCCGAAGGTGGAAATCGCATCGATGAAAGCTTTGCGCAAGGCATTTCCCACAGCTCCGCTACGGCTTGATCCGAACGCCAACTGGTCACTCGCCACCAGCATCGCTGCCGCCCAAGAGCTTGATGACTTGCTTGAATACTATGAAGACCCGACACCCGGCCAGGAGGGCATGGCCGAGTTGGCCAAACACTGCCGCGCCCCGCTGGCCACCAACATGTGTGTCACCTCGATGGAAGAGTTCAAACGCAACGCCACCACGCACGCGGTGAAGATTCTCTTGTCTGACCATCATTACTGGGGCGGCCTGCGCGCCACCGTCGCCCTGGCACGTATGTGCGGTGTGTTCGATATGGGCATGTCCATGCACTCCAACTCTCACCTAGGTATCAGCCTGATGGCGATGACACATGTGGCGGCCGCCATTCCCAACCTCACCTACGCCTGCGACACGCACTACCCGTGGCAGGAAGAAGAGGTCATCAAAGGCGGCCGGTTGGCCTTTTTCGAAGGTTCAGTGAAAGTGCCAACGACGCCCGGCCTCGGCGTTGAAATTGACCCTTCACAACTGCAAAAGCTGCATCAACAATACCTTGAATGCGGTATCAAAAGCCGAGACGACCTCACCCAAATGCGTAAGTACGACCCAGCCTTCGGAGGCAAGAACCCACGCTACTGACGGCAAGCCAGAGCGCTATTAGCAACTTGAATGGATCAAAACAGAATGCTTGCTTATCGTTTAAAAATACCCAAGCGGCGCATGGCCTGTGCCACAAGCACATCTTCCGCCTCTAGCGAAGCGGCAAACGCGCGGCGCTGTTGGAAGGCAGGTGCAAAGCCTTCGCGTAAACCGCGTGTGGAGAACGCGTGGCCTTGCACGGTTTCTTGCAGCGCAGCCTCCAATGTGGCCACCACGTCCTCCGGCAGGCCTTTCGGTCCCGCCAAAGCCCGCCACACCTCGGCATGAAAATCAAAGCCCTGCTCGATGGCCGTGGGCACGGTCGCCGCCGCCGGCTCGCGTTGCCGAGACAGTGTGCCAATGATCTTCAAGGTGCCGCTTTGCACATGCGGCAGGATGGCACTGGGCAACTGGACGACGGCATCGATCTCTCCACCCAGCAAGGCGGTCACCACCTGCGCCGTAGAAAATGGCACGTGTAAGGGGTGCGTATTCTGCTGCGCAAAAAATGCGAAGGCGGTGATCTGTGTCTGGCTGCCGGGGCCGGAGTTGCCTACCTTCAGCATGCCGGGGTGCTCTCGCGCAAACGCCACCAGTTCGCGCAGATCGCGCCAAGCGGCGTTGGCACGCACCGCGACGATGGGGTTCTCCACTGTCACGCCACCTAAAAACGCCAGGTCTCGGTAGTTGAAGTTGGCAATACCCGCGTGATACGCCGTGAGGATGGCCGGTGAACTGAGGATGAGCGTGTAGCCGTCTGCAGGCTTGTGCAACATGTAGCCATAACAAACCACGCCGCCACCGCCGGGCCGATTCACCACTACCACCGGTTGGCCCAGACGCTGCGCCAAACCATCCGCCAACGCACGTGCCACGATGTCAGCTGAGGAGCCTGCAGCAAAAGGCACGACCAGTTCTATCGGCCGGTTGGGGTAGCCGGTAGACGTTTTTAGTGGGCTGGCCAAGAGCGCCGCCAAACCCAGCGCGGCCAAGCCACCCGCACCGGCGGAAATCACTTTGCGGCGGGTGGACCAGGTGGAGACAGTCGTTGTCAAACGATGTGGCGGAGAGGGCCTCAAACGAGACTAGCCCTCAATGATTCCGCGCTTGAGCCCGAGCGTGACCGCGTGGGTTCGGTCATTCGCGCAGAGCTTGGCCAAGATGTTCTTGACGTGGCTCTTCACCGTGCCTTCGGTAATATCCAACTCGCGCGCGACGGTCTTGTTGCCATGGCCACACGCAATCGATTCCAACACCCGCACTTCGCGCGAACTGAGCGCATCGGTCGAGCTGTAGCGCGCCAGTTCCATCGCCACCGCCGGGCTGATGTGCACCTGCCCTTGAGCCACGGCGCGTATGGCATCCAGCAACTCTGTGCGCACCAGGCTCTTGAGCAGATAGGCCCGTGCGCCGGCTTTCAGGGCACGTTGCGCCAGCACATCGCCGGAGTAGGTCGTCAGCAACAGAACACGCGCCTGAGGGAACTCGCTGCGGATCGCCACCAGTGCTTCCAGGCCGTTCATGATGGGCATCTGCATGTCCATCAGCACCACGGAAGGCTGCAACTGGCGGTACTTGGCCACCGCATCGCGCCCGTCCGCCGCCTCGCCCACCAGCTCCATATCAGGCGTCGTGGCGATGAGCCCGGCTATGCCGTCGCGGATCAGCGGATGGTCGTCTACAGACAGCACACGGATGCGGCCGGACAATGGGTTCATGGGGCACTCCTCGCCATATTCGAACGGAAACCCGGGCGCAAGCGCGCCAGCCAAGGCTGCTGCACCGGCCGCGCCGAGGTGAAAAGTTTGCCGGGCACCATCAGGCAGACGTTGGTGCCCACACCGCGCTTGCTGTCGATGGACACGCCGCCACCAAAGCTGGCCGCGCGTTCTTTCATGCCTTGAATACCCCAATGTCCCGCACGGCGTTTTTGGCTGATGACGTCGGCCGTCATGCCCACCCCGTCGTCACGCACGTAGATTAAAAAGTTTGGCCCGGTGTAGTGGATTTCCACGTCGATGTGGCCCGCGTTGGCATGGTGAAAAGCGTTGCGCACGGCTTCGCGCACGATGCAGTAAATATCGTCGCGGATCAGTTGGTCGAAAGAACGCGCCTCGCCTAACTCGATGACGCGAAACGCGGGCAAGTGGGCATCGACATCCAATAGTTGCAGGTCTTGCGCTAAGGCTTCGACCGATTGCACCAAGTCGCTTTCACCGCCCGAGAAACTGCGCAACTGCTGAATTGCCCGGCGCGCCTCGTTCATGGCGTGGTCTCCCCGAGTCAATGTGGTGTCCAACATTTCAGCCGCTTCAACAGGCGAGTTGGGCAAGATGTTGCGCGCGGCCTGCAGGCGGAACATCAGGCCATGAAAGCTCTGCAGCAAGGAGTCGTGCAGTTCGCGCGCGATGCGGTTGCGCTCGCCCATGCGCACAGCGATGCGCATCTCATGCTGCGCACGGCGCCGGCGCAGCCAATAGGCGCGCAAGCCAATGGTGATCGACAGCACCGCGCTCAAGGCCAATGCATGCAGCCAATCGGAAAACAACCAGGCCGGCAATACCAGCAATCGGTCACCCGTCACAACGGAACGCAATGCAGCGGCGCTCCCAACCGTGGACGAGCCATACCGCTGCACGACAGAAGCTTGCGCAGCATGTTGTCCGACGGCTGCAGCCTCTCGGGTCAGGGCCGTGGGCGCCGCAGTGTGTGCCACAGAAGGAGCGGCCGTTGGCACCAAGGGTTCGGCTCGAAGATGGGAACTGGCGCTCGTCAGTGCCAGCAGCAGCGCTGCACTTGGCAGCCCGCGGATCAAACTAAACATCAAAGAATTTGCGACGCGGTACGCCATGCCAGAGGGCACCAGTGCAAGCACCCGCACCACTGGCGAAGAAATTTGTAGAGTCGGAAAGTGGATCATCGTTGAAGGGCATCTGATGATGTGTCCGGCCAGACAGATCCACCATTCAACAAACGGCCTCGATCTGCCAACGGTGAAAAACTCACCGTTTACGAGGCACTACGTTACGGACCAACGTCTTTTTGCTCTAGACGTTTTGTGTCATTTTTTGAAGGATTTGGCAGCGCGCATCGCGAGCCGCCCGACTCTTCAGCCCCCGACACCAGGACCACAACTCGGGCGCGAAAAAAGCCACTCTCCAGACACCCGAAGAGCTAGCCGTCCACCCATTCCGAAAATCGAATCGCAGTTGGCTTGGGCACGCAATATTGCTTGATCAGCACCTTGGCCTCGTCCACAGCCGCCCTGTACTCGTCTGGGGAGTTGCGCTGGAGATTCTTCAAAGCCTTCTGATGCTCTTCACGCCCGATCCTGAACTCCGTGACACCAAAGCGCGCAGCGATTTCTGCGAGCGACGCCTTGCCCCAACTGTCTTCACCCATGCCGTCGGCATGCAGAACAATGCTATGGATGTAGCCGTTTTCGCCCGTCTGCGTACCGACAAACTCTGGCGCAAAACGGACCGCCATCAGCGCCACAGGCATCAAGCCGGTGACGGCAAACAGCGCCTCGGCAAATGGCACACAACGACCATATGCAAAGTCTGCTGCTTGATAGGCCGGGATCAAGGGTAGCGCCCTCTTGGGGATGGCGGCCAAGTACGCCGCGTTTTGCTCAATCAGTTGAGCTGCACGGTCAATCTTGCGTTCATCGGGCTTGTTCAGCAAAGGCGCTGCAGCCAACCGCTCTTCAGAATAGTAGCCCGTGCGCAGACTGCCGCGCCCATAGCTCTGGGCCAACTGGCGAATCGTCCGAAGCTGAAAAGAGAACAACTTTCGAATGCCTCTGACATCGAAAACGTCGTACTGGTTATCCGCCACGTAGACGCGCAATGGTTTGCACATCTCGAAAGGAATATTGTTGTGGGGGTCAGTGGACGGCACCCACCAGTCCACGTGCAGCAACCACTTGGTGGCCCGGGCCAAAGCGACGGCGAAGTTAACGCACGCCTCGGATTCCCACTCTGCAATCACATCCGAAGTGAAAAGCGCACTCTGTTTTAACTTAGCTTGTCCCATACGACTTTCACCCTTTCACCTGTCTCTGTCACACACTCGATTCCTTTCATTCACCTTTCGATGAAGAGAAAAGGAACGGGTGGTTTAGCAAGGGAAGAAGAATCTTAGATGCGCTAGGTTTCGCCTATGTAAAGTGCGACGGCACCATGGTTTTGGCGAGTCGCGTTTGGAACACTTGGGGCTCGGAGCGCTCGGCACAGCGGCCCCGTCATTAGCAACGAATTGGGTCGCAATGCAGCGCTACGGCCCCTCCATTGCGCACCATTCGCTCAAAGACTGAACGTCACGCCGCTTGCTAACGCGGCCACAGACAGGCTGTCGTCCAAACGAGGCCATTCGTCGCGTCGAAGTTCTCACACTTCTTTTCAATCAGGCCAGAAGAGTGTGGTTTCCATGCCAGAACATAGAGGGACAAACCGAGTTCAGATTCTGTCTACAAATCTGCCAACTCCGCCGTGGATTCCCGCTGCAAATATTCCAGCGGTAGATGCATCACGGCGATGCTCGATACATGCCTGGTCGAGAGATCGAACAGATGAAGCCCCAGAAACCAAAAAGCCCCTGCAGGCAAACCTACAGGGGCAATCTTGGCGGAAACGGAGGGATTCGAACCCTCGATGAGGCTCTACACCCCATACTCCCTTAGCAGGGGAGCACCTTCGGCCACTCGGTCACGTTTCCAATCCATCGATTATCGCATGAAAATCAGCCGTTTTTACGCAGCGGGCTGATCCAAATCGAATGCTTTGTGCAGAGCGCGCACGGCGAGTTCCATGTACTTCTCGTCGATGACGACGGAGGTCTTGATTTCGCTGGTGGAGATCATCTGGATGTTGATGCCTTCTTCGCTCAGGCAACGGAACATTTTGCTGGCCACACCCACGTGGCTGCGCATGCCGATGCCGACGATGCTGACCTTGCAGATCTTGGCGTCGCCCACTACTTCCAGTGCGCCCAGTGCCGGCAGCACTTTTTCTTTCAGCAGGTCGATGGTCTTGGCGTATTCGCCGCGGTTCACGGTGAAGCTGAAGTCGGTGAAGCCGTCTTTGCTGACGTTTTGGATGATCACATCGACGTCGATATTCGCATCGGCCACGACGCCCAGGATTTGGTACGCGATGCCAGGTTTGTCGGGCACGCCGAGCACGGAGATTTTGGCTTCATCGCGGTTGAACGCGATGCCGGAGACAAGGGCTTGTTCCATTTTTTCGTCTTCTTCAAAAGTGATCAAGGTGCCAGACTTGGCTTCTTCATTGATATCGATGTCCCAAGGCGTGAAGCTGGACAACACGCGCAGCGGCACCTTGTATTTGCCGGCGAACTCCACCGAGCGGATCTGCAGCACCTTGGAGCCCATGGATGCCATTTCGAGCATTTCTTCAAAGCTCACGGTGTGCAGGCGGCGGGCTTCGGCCACGACGCGCGGGTCGGTGGTGTAGACACCATCCACGTCGGTATAGATCAGGCACTCTTGCGCCTTCATGGCGGCGGCCACGGCCACGGCCGAGGTGTCGCTGCCGCCACGGCCCAAGGTGGTGATGTTGCCTTCGTCATCCACGCCTTGGAAGCCGGTGACGATAACAACTTTGCCGGCGGCCAGGTCGGTGCGGACTTTGCTGTCGTCAATCGACTCGATGCGCGCCTTGGTGTACGAGCTGTCGGTGCGAATCGGCACTTGCCAGCCAGCGTAGCTGACGGACTCCATGCCCTCGGCCTGCAGCGCAATCGCCAACAAGGCCACCGAGGCTTGCTCGCCGGTGGAGGCCAGCATGTCGAGTTCGCGCTGGTAGGCTTCGGTGGATTTGGATGGAGCGAGTTCCTTGGCCAGGCCGAGCAGGCGGTTGGTTTCGCCGCTCATGGCGCTAGGCACCACCACCATCTGGTGGCCGGCCCGGGCCCATTTGGCCACGCGTTTGGCAACGTTGCGGATGCGCTCGGTGGAGCCCATCGACGTGCCGCCGTATTTATGAACGATCAATGCCATGAAGTGTTGTGTCGTTGGGAAGCAGAATGCTGCCCCTGGTGGCGCAGCCGTAAATACATCCGAGGCCCACGCGCCGCTTCATTAAAAAAGCGTCAAGCTGTGTGACCTGGAGCCTTCGGATTGTACCAATGCAGCAACGCCTCTTGCCGCACCAGGAAACCATCGCCCAACTTGATGTGAATCTTGTGACCGCGCGTGGCGCAGGCGTCGATTTGGCGCAGCGCTTCAGCCAGTTGGCTGGCGCTGGGGCTCACGCCAAACGAGGCCTTCAACCAATAGCGCAGCAGGTTGCCTTGGCGGTTCGCGGGCAGGCTGCGCAGCACTCCGATAACCGGCGGTGCGCCGGTCAGCGCCAGATCTTGCTGGGCGAACTCTTCCAGCAGCGCCTGGGCCTGCGCGGCGTTGGCCGCACTGCGAGCAAACGTGGTGCGGAACTGTGGGAACGCGGCCTCCAGCACCGGCAGCAGGCGCGCACGGATGCGGTTGCGCGTATAGCGCTCGTCGGTGTTGGTCGGGTCTTCTACAAACGTGACGCCACGTGCTTGCAGCCAAGTGCGAATCTCAGCCGCAGGCACCGTTAACAGCGGCCGGTGAAAGCGCAAATCGTCGCGTTGCCATGTCGCGGGCATGGCGCTCAAGCCAGGCAAGCCAGCCCCGCGACTCAGCGCCAGCAACAAGGTTTCAACCTGGTCATCGGCATGCTGCGCCAGCGCTATGGATTGAATAGCTTCTCCCGCTGATGCAGAAAGCGCTGCAGCCTTAAAAGCTTTGTAGCGCGCGTTGCGGGCTGCGTCTTCAGGGCTTTCGCCCAGTGCATGTTTAGCGTGGACGTGCTGCACTTGCAGCGGCACGTTGAGTACGGCGCAAAACGCGGTGCAATGCCGCACAAAATCATCGGCTGCCGACTGCAAGCCATGGTGCACGTGAACCGCCCTCACCTGCCCCGGCCAACGGTCGGCACACGCCAGCAGCAACGCGGTGGAATCGGCTCCGCCGCTGTAGGCCACCAGCAATGGCAACGCGGGCTCGAAGGCGGACATGGCGGCCGCGAACGCTGGCGGCATGGGGGCCACGCGCGAAGACGTCACGCCCTCCTCCGGCACGCGCTTTTGCTACGGGTTCTTGCGGCGCTCGAGATTGTTGTCATGGTAGTAACGCGCCTTCTCCACATACATGGCGCGGTCGGCGCGGATCAACGCGGCTTCCATCTGATCGCTCGACTCGCAGGTCGCCGCGCCCATGGCCATGCTGAGTTTGTGGCCGGTGTAGAACTGGTTGTTCAACTCCAGCACACTGTGGATGCGGTCGATCGTGGCTTTCGCCATGCGTTCGTCAGCACCGGGCAGCAGCACGGCGAACTCATCACCGCCGGTACGTGCAGCGCAGGCGCCAAAGTCGACCACTTTGCCCAACACTTCACCCGCGCGGCGCAGCATAGCGTCACCCGCTACGTGGCCTTCTTCGTCGTTGATTTTCTTCAGACCGTTCAAGTCGATGGCCAACACACTCACAGGCCACGGCCCTTTACGTGACAAGCGGTTCAGCTCTTCCATGTAGAAGGCACGGTTGCGCAGTTGCGTCAGTGAGTCGTGTTTGCCCAGGTATTCCAGGTAGGCCTCGGCCTTCTTGCGCGCGGTAATGTCCACCAGCGACACCAGCACCAAATTCCAAGTGTCCAGATGGTCTGGCAGCACGGCAAACTGCAGATGGATGTTGATCAGGTTGCCTTTAAGGCCGTAGTTGATCACCTCGCGCTGCTGGGTGGTCTTGCCGTTCCACAGATCAATGAGTTGCTCGGCAAAACAGTCGCGCATCTCATCGCGGAACACATCGCCCAATCGGCTCAACAGCTCTTCTTTGTGGGCCGCGCCAAACATCGTCAGCGTTTGCTGGTTGACGTTGATCACTCGGATCTCGCGCATGCAACGCTCGACAAATTCTGGGTGCACGCTGAGGAACACGCGGAAGTCCTGAATGCCGCGATCGCGCACATCGTCGATCAAGGTTTTAACGGCACTGAAGTCTTCCACCCACAAAGACACGGGCGAGTAATCAAACAGATCGCGCCCATATTGCTCGCTGCTCACCAAACGGTTTTGCATTTGCAGCGATGCGGTGACGTCGTTGATCGACACCAGCACACGGTCCCAGGTTTGCTCGTGGCCTTCCAGCACACGCGCGTTCACCTGGATGTCGAGCCGCCGGCCATCGAGCGAGTAGTTCACCGTTTGCGTGGTGATGCCGAGCTGGCCGCTCCACATCTGCTCCAGCTCGCGCGCCATGTTTTCGAACATGTCGCCACGAAACACTTCATGCATGCGCGAGACCAGTTCTTCCTGGCTTTTGGCAGCGTAGATTTCGAGTGTGCGACGGTTCACGCGCAGCACTTTGAAGGATGCCGCACACAGCGGCACAAACTCGGGATGGGCCAGAAGGTGCGCGCGTAAATCGGTCACACCTTCGGCGCGCCAGGCATCAAACATTTGTTTGAGTGCACTGTAATCTTCGAGCCAAAGCGACACGGGCGCCATCTCGAACATGCGTTCGAAATCGGCAGCAGACGAAAAAGAATCCACGCGTAGAACCTCCTGCCTTTATTGTTACCGCATAGTGTCACCGCACTGCACTTGCCCCGGCGAGCGCCCATAAAAAAAGCCAGGTCCGAAGACCTGGCTTTGCACAAGTTTTACCTGTGAAGATTAACGCGCTGGCTTGGCCGGGCGACGCTTGGCATCACCACGCGGCACAAAGGCCTTGCCGCCGCCGAAACCACCGGCAGGTGCGCCAGCTGGTTTGCCGAAAGCTGGACGACCTGCGGGGCGTTGGCCACCGAAGTCACCGCGCTCGCCACGGTCTGCACCGCGTGGAGCGAAGTTGTCACGGTCGCGGCCTCCGCCGAAACCTTCTTGACGGCCGCCACGGTCTTCACGTGGGGCACCAAAGCCGCCGCCTTGTCCACCACCTTGGTAGCCGCCACCTTGTGGACGCTGGCCTTGGAAGCCACCAGGGCCTGCAGGGCGAGCGTTGCGATCGTTGAAGCCGCTGGCACCAGCGTAACCGCCAGAGCGTTCACGGTTGCCACCGAAGCCGCCGCGATCGCCACCACGGTCACCGCCACCAAAGCCACCGCGATCACCGCCGCCGAAACCACCACGGTCTCCGCCACGATCACCACCGAAGCCACGGCCGCCACCACCGCCAAAGCTGCGACGTGGGCCGCCATCACGGCCGCCGAAACCACCACGGCCGCCGCCACCGCCACGCAGGTCAGGAATGCGCTGTTGTGGCTCCATGCCCGGAATCACTTCCGTCTTGAATTGCTGGTGCGTGTAGCTTTCGATGTCCATGACACGGCGACGATCGCGCATTTCAGCAAACGTGATGGCGATGCCATCGCGACCAGCACGGCCGGTACGGCCAATGCGGTGGGTGTAGTCTTCGGCCTTCATCGGCAAGCCAAAGTTGAACACGTGGCTGATGCTCGGCACGTCAATACCACGTGCGGCCACATCTGTTGCCACCAAGATTTGCACTTGGCCTTGGCGCAGCGCCATCAGGCGGCGGTTACGCAGACCTTGGCTCAGCGCACCGTGCAATGCCACGGCGCTGAAGCCTTCTTGTTGCAGGTCGTTGGCCAAGCCATCACACTCGATTTGCGTGCTGGCGAACACAATCGCTTGGGCGATGGTGGTGTCGCGCAGCCAGTGGTCCAGCAGCTTGCGCTTGTGTTGGGCGTTGTCGGCCCAGAACAAGGCTTGCTTGATGTTGGCGTGTTTTTCTTGCGGACTGGCAATGGTGATACGTTGGGGTTCGCGCATCACACGGGCAGCCAGTTGCTGAATGCGCGGCGCAAACGTGGCGCTGAACATCATGGTTTGCTTACGCGTGATGGTCATCTGGTTGACTTCAGCCAGATCGTCGGCAAAGCCAAGATCCAACATGCGGTCGGCTTCGTCCACCACCAGGAACTGAACTTGGTCCAGCTTGATTTGTTGCGAACGTTGCAAGTCCAGCAGACGGCCAGGCGTGGCCACCACCAGGTTGGCGTTTTGCAGCTTGGCGATTTGCAGTTGGTAAGGCATACCGCCCACCACGCTGGCAATACGCAGGCCACGGCAATGCTTTACCAATTCAATCGCGTCGTGGGCCACTTGTTGGGCCAGTTCACGGGTTGGGCACAGCACCAGCGCACCAGGCGTTGCAGCCTTGAAGTTACGCGCATTGGTGGGGTCCTTGCGCTTGGCGCGCTTGGGAGCAGGCTCGCCCTTGGCAGCGGCTTCGGCCACGGCGGCTTCATAGGCAGCACGCTCGGCTTCAGCAGCTTCAGCTTGTTGGCGCAGCAACGTGTGCAGAACGGGCAACAAGAAAGCAGCGGTCTTACCGCTACCGGTTTGGCTGGAGACCATCAGGTCGACAAAACCAGCGGCCTCACCTTGCATGGCCAGCGGCACGGTTTGCAACTGCACAGCGGTAGGCTGTTGGTAGCCGAGGTCGGCCACGGCTTGCACGAGTTCTGGCGCCAGGCCCAGTTCGACAAAGCCGTTTGGCAGAGCGGGTTCGTTGGATTCAACGGCAACGGCTTCGATGCCGTCTTGGGAAAGTACGGTTTCAGTCACGAAAGTATCGGAAACAGCGTCGGATTGCGCAGGCGAAAAGTCGCCAGCGACGTCAAAAGAGTCGTTCATGTCATTACTCACACGCGAACCGCCGCAAAGGCTGCAGCGGATCCGTCAATGGTTAAAAAACATCAACCATCAAACGGTGCCTATGTACGACCCTGCTACTGATCAGGGCGTTTACAACAGGTCGACGCAACTTTGTGCGCGAGGTGTGTGAAGGGAGATGTGCAAAATGCACTTGCGTACTTGATGTGCCTCGCTGGCAAACTAAAAGTTTTTCAGCAGTTACTAGGCGGCGTATCTAAGTGCAGCCTTCGATTATATGGTGAATCGGGGTTTTTACCTAGCGTTTTACAGATAAAACGCAAAAAAAGGTCGCAAACCCGCGCCAGCATTGGCTTGGCGCGGTGGTATAGACGCCGAACCGCACTAGACGCTGGCAGATCCTCCTGCCGTAGTTCCTGGCGTGCCCACGTTCAAGAAGTGCTCGCGGTAATGCACCAGCTCTTCAATCGATTCGTGCACATCGGCCAGCGCCGTGTGCTTTTGCTGCTTCTTGAAAGCTGCCGCCACTTCGGGGCGCCAGCGCTTGGCCAGTTCTTTCAGCGTGCTCACATCCAGGTTGCGGTAGTGGCAAAAGGCTTCGAGCTTGGGCATGTATTTGACCAAGAAGCGCCGATCCTGGCCGATGCTGTTGCCACACATGGGCGAAACCCCCTTGGGCACGTAGGCCTTCAAGAAATCGATGATTTGCTGCTCGGCTTCAGCCTCGGTCACCGTAGAGGCTTTCACCTTCTCGATCAGGCCGCTACGGCCATGCGTGCCCTTGTTCCAGGCGTCCATGCCATTGAGCAGCGCATCGCTTTGGTGGATCACCAGCACCGGGCCTTCTATGCGTGGCTCCAGGTTGGGGCCGGTCACGATCACGGCGATTTCGAGCAGGCGGTCGGACTCGGGCTCCAGGCCGGTCATTTCGCAGTCGATCCAGATCAGGTTTTGGTCCGATTTAGGTAGGCGCACAGCGCCCGGGGTGTTCAGTTCGTCCATCTGTGGATTGTCACCGATGGCCTACACTCCTTCGCCATGTTTGATTCAACTTTTCAAGCGCCCGCGATGACGCTGACGCTCTTGTTTGCCGCCGCGCTGGTGCTGAGCCTGCTGCTGCGCTTTTGGCTAGCGGGCCGGCAGATTCGCCACGTGGCGCAACACCGCAACCAAGTGCCCGCGCCGTTCGCCAGCACCATCACTTTGGAGGCGCACCAAAAGGCCGCTGACTACACCGTTGCCAAAGGCCGCTATGGCCTGATCGACATGGCTGTGGGCGCGGCAGTGCTGCTGGGCTGGACGCTGCTCGGCGGCCTGAACGCGCTGAACCAAGCGCTGCTGGGCGTGATGGGCGGCGGCATGTGGCAACAGCTCGCCCTGCTGGGCTGCTTTGGCTTGATCAGCGGGCTGATCGACCTGCCCGGCACGCTGTACCAAACCTTTGTGCTGGAGCAACGCTTCGGCTTCAACAAAATGACGCTGCGCCTGTGGCTGGCCGACTTGGCCAAGTCCACCCTGGTGGGTGTGTTGATCGGCCTGCCGATTGCCGCCCTCATCCTCTGGCTGATGGGCGCCGCTGGCCGCCTGTGGTGGCTGTGGGCCTGGGCCACATGGATGGGCTTCAACCTGCTGCTGTTGATGGTCTACCCCACCTTCATCGCGCCGCTGTTCAATAAATTCAAGCCGCTGGAAGACGAAACCCTGAAAGCCCGCGTCACCCAATTGATGCAGCGCTGCGGCTTTGCCGCCAAGGGCTTGTACGTGATGGACGGCAGCAAACGCAGCGCCCACGCCAACGCCTACTTCACCGGCTTTGGCGCGGCCAAACGCGTGGTGTTTTACGACACGCTACTGGCCAAGCTCTCGCCCGGCGAAGTCGATGCCGTGCTGGCGCATGAGTTGGGTCACTTCAAACACAAACACATCATCCAACGCATCGTCACCATGTTTGCGCTGAGCCTGGCCGGCTTTGCGCTGCTGGGCTGGCTGGCTGGCCAGGTGTGGTTTTACGTCGGCCTGGGCGCCACGCCTGAACTGAGCGGCGCCCCCAACGACGCGTTGGCCCTACTACTGTTCTTGCTGGCCGTGCCGGTGTTCTCGTTCTTTGTATCGCCGCTGTCGGCACAGCTTTCGCGCAAACACGAGTTCCAGGCCGATGCCTACGCCATGGCCCACACCAACGGTGGCGACCTGCGCACCGCGCTGCTCAAGCTGTACGAAGACAACGCCTCTACGCTGACGCCCGACCCGGTGTTCGTCAAGTTCTATTACTCGCACCCACCCGCCTCCGAGCGGTTGGCGCGCATGTCCCAAGGAGCCGCCGCATGAGCACTTCAAATCTCAAGAAAAAAGACTGGTCTAAGCTTCCCCGCCGTGCGCTGACCGCTACAGAAGTAGTAGCAAGCCTGGCCAAGGTGGAAGGCTGGACGCTGCATGGCGATGGCCCCAACGTCGCCATCCAGAAGACCTACCACTTCGCCAACTACTACGAGACCATCTCGTTCGTGAACGCTCTGGCTTTTGTGGCCAACGCGCAAGACCACCACCCCGAGTTGGCGGTGTTCTACAACCGCTGCGTGGTGCGCTTCAACACGCACGATGTGAACGGTGTGTCGGCCACCGACTTCGCCTGCGCTGCCCTGGTGGACGGCTTGCTGGCAGAACCCGTTTGATCAATCCAATGAAAGCCCGCGCTTGAGCAACCGCCCCACTCTGGCCGAAGGCCTGGTCGTTTCCGTCCATGGCCGCCACTGCGTGGTGGAGTCAGCCGACGGCACGCGCCGCATCTGCCACCCGCGCGGCAAAAAAAGCACCGCCGTCGTGGGCGACCGGGTGCAATGGCTGGCCGGCCTGCCCGGCCAAAGCGACGAGGGCACCATCGAAAAGTTGCTGCCCCGACGCAACCTGTTTTACCGGCAGGACGAGATCCGCACCAAGTCTTTTGCGGCCAACCTCGACCAAGTGCTGATCTTGATTGCGGCCGAGCCCGAGTTCTCTGAAGTGCAGTTGTCACGCGCCCTCATTGCAGCGGAAGCCGAGCGCATCACACCACTCATCGTGCTGAACAAAAGCGACTTGGCCGAGCCCTTCAACCGCGCCTGGGGCTGGCTCGCCCCTTACCGCGCTATGGGCTACAACATCTTGCCGCTGTCGCTAAAGCATGACGAGGCCAGCGTCACAGCACTCTCCGCCGCGCTGGCGGGTAAAACCACGCTGGTACTGGGCCCGTCGGGCAGCGGCAAAAGCACGTTGATCAACCGCCTGGTGCCCGGCGCATTGGCCGCCACCGGTGAAATTTCGCAGGCGCTAAATTCCGGTAAACACACCACCACCACCACCTCGTGGTACTGGGTCGATCAAGGCGAAGGCAAACCCGCAACGGCGCTGATCGATTCGCCCGGTTTTCAAGAATTTGGCCTGCACCACGTGGACGCCCGCCACTTGGCCGACTTCATGCCCGACTTCAAGCGCCACATCGCGCAGTGCAAGTTCTACAACTGCACGCACTTGCACGAGCCGGGCTGCGGCGTACGCGCAGCGATTGAAACCGGCCCGGATGAAGAGCGCATCAGCGAGCGGCGCTACAAAATCTATGGCAACTTGTTTGAAGAGCTGAGCCAGGGCCCGCGCTACTAAGCCTCTTAGCCTGCGGTGGAGGGTGCTGGCGGGCTCTGCAGAATCGCCTCCAGCGCCGTCACCAACACGCCGCACTGCTGCGGCGTGCCAATGCTGATGCGCAGGTATTGCGCGATGCGCTCCGGCTTTCGAAAATGCCGCACCAACACGCCATGGGTGCGCAAGGCCGCGGCTAACTTGGCCGCATCGCGCGTGGGGTGGCGTGCAAACACAAAATTGGCCTGCGACGGCAGCACGGCAAAGCCCAAGTCTTCCAACGCCAAACTCAGCCCTTCACGCGCATCCACCACCGCCGCCACCGTCTGCGCAAAGTAGGCGGTGTCTTCGTACGCCGCCGCAGCGCCGGCTTGCGCCAAACGGTCAAGCGGGTACGAGTTAAAGCTGTTCTTTACACGCTCCAGCGCATCGATCAACGGCCGCTGACCGAAGGCAGCACCCACGCGCAAGCCCGCCAAGGAGCGGGACTTAGACAGCGTGTGCACCACCAGCAAGTTCGGGTACTTGGCGACCAGTGGCACCGCGCTCGCGCCGCCGAAGTCCACATACGCCTCGTCCACTAGCACCACGCGGTTGGGGTGGGCTTGCAGCAATTGTTCGATCTGCGCCAGCGGCAAGCCAATGCCTGTGGGCGCATTCGGGTTGGCGACCACCACACCCGCCAGTGGCTCGGCGCGCGGGGCCGTCATGGCGGCCACGTCAAGCCGCATGGCGTCGTCCAGCAGCACCGTCTGCGCGGGAATGCCATACAGGCCGCAGTACACGCTGTAGAAGCTGTAGGTCACGTCAGCAAACAGCAGCGGCGCCCCGTCCTGCTGAAAAAACGCGAAGAAGGCATGCGCCAAAATTTCATCGGAGCCGTTGCCCACAAACACCTGCTCGGCCACCAAGCCGTGGTGGCGCGCAATGGTTTGGCGCAACGCGGTGGATTCGGGGTCGGGATAGAGCTGCAGGCCAGCCAACGTGGCGGCCTGCACGGCCTCGATCACTTGCGGCGACGGTGGGTACGGGTTCTCGTTGGTGTTGAGCTTGACCAGCCTGGCTTGTTTGGGTTGCTCGCCGGGCACGTAGGGCGTGAGCGTGCCCACCACCGGGCTCCAGAGGGAAGAAACTTCAGACACAGAAACTCCAAAATGTGTAGCTGCTACCGCTTATGCAGCAAGCGCTAGAGGCCAATTTTGCTTAGATTGAAATTGGCGCTTAGCCAAGCAGCCGCGCCACCGTCAATAGCGCCAGCAAACCCATCCACACCACCACCGTGCGCCATACCAAGCCCACCACGCTGCGCAGGTGCGACAGTTCGGGCTCGCGGCCGGGCGTGGCCTCGGTGTCTTCTTGCAGCACATCGGCCTCGAAAGTCTCGGCACCGCCGCTGGCCAAGCGCGGCGAGATCTTCAGCGCCTCGCCGCCCAAACGCACGTTCAACGCACCCGAAGTGGCGGCCAAGATCACGCCGTCGTTGTCGTTCGGAAAATGCTCGGCGTAGTTGCGCCAGCTGTCGATGGCGTCCTCAAAGCTGCCCATCACGGCAAAACCCAGCGCGGTGACACGCGCGGGCGCCCAGTCGATCAACGTCCACGCGCTGGCCGCTGCGCTACGTACAGCGGGGCTGGAGTCTTGTTGGGCAAACGGGTTGTTGGCCTGCCAGTAGCGCGAGGCAAATTCACTCAAACGGTAGAACACGGCACCTGCGGGGCCCAGGCCCAGTGCGGCCAGCACTAGCGTCCAGCACAACACACCAAACACGTGGCGATGCGCGGCGAGCACCGAATACTCGATCACGTGGCGCACGATTTCACTGCGTGGCAGCGCGCTCCCATCCACACGCTGCCACTGCGCCAACAGTTGGCGCGCCTGGATTTCGTCGCCGGCTTCCAGCGCATCGCGAATGCTGGTGAAGTGGTGGCTGAACTGGCGAAAACCCAGCGTGGCGTACAACACCACCACGTTCCAGATGATGGCGGCCGGCCAGCCCAGCGTCCACACCAGCGCCCAGTGGATGCCGAGCACGGCCAGGGTGGGCACCAGCACCGCGAGCGACCACACCACCCAGCCGTGCGCGGGACGTCCGGCGTCGAAGTTGCGGGCCATTGTGTGCACCCACGCGCGTAGCGCGGTGTGCACCGGGTTGTCGCGCGCCAGCGGGCGCACTTGTTCGATCAGCAAGGCAAAGAGAATGGCAAAGAAACTCATGGCTTCATCATAACGACGCCAAAAGGGGCTCCGCGTCGGATCACGCCCCATTCGCTCGCATCGAACGCGGTTTTAAGGCTGTTTTGGTGCGGCAGCCGTTGCCGCCAGGAATCTGTAGAAGTTGCGCAACATGCCGGCGGTGGCGCCCCACACGTAGCGCTCGTTCGCACCATCTTGGTAAGGCATGGAAAACCACTCTCGGCGCTCGGGGCCGGTGGGTGTTTGCCAGTCGAACGCGTGGCGGTGGTGATTCGCCGGGTTCATCAAAAAGGCCAAGGGCACTTCGAAGGCGGCCGCCACTTCGTCCGGATTGGGGCGCAGCACAAAGCCGGGCCGCACCAGCGCGACCACGGGGGTGATGTGAAAGGCGGTGCCCGTCACGTATTCGGGCAGTGTGCCCAGCACGTCGATGAATTCGACCTCCAGCCCCACCTCTTCCCAGGCCTCTCGCTTGGCGGCATCGATCACGCTGGCGTCTTCTGGGTCGACCTTGCCGCCGGGAAAGGCAATCTGGCCGGAGTGGGTTGACAAATGCGTGGCGCGCTCGGTTAACAGCACCGTGGCACCGCCCTGCTCCGACGGGTGCGCCACGATGGGGATCAGCACAGCCGCCTGCATGGGCTGGCGGTCGGCAAAACGTTTTTCCAGCCACACCTCTGGCTGCCAGGTTGGTGGCGCGTGGAATCGTGCGCGCAGTGCAGCGGGTGTGAGTTGGTACAAAGCAATCGCGGGCAAAGCTGCATCCGTGCCGAGCGACGGCGCGTGGCGCGGGTCAAAGTTCGGCAGTTTGGACAACGGCGTCGACGCTGACGGCAATGGCTGGGCGGGTGAATTCAAGACGACTGACTTTGCAATGAAAAGCTGGCGCAAGCAAGCAGGACGCGGCCCGCGCAGAAACCGAAGCCCCATGAAAAAAGCCGCCACGAGCTTGCGCTGCGGCGGCTTGATTGCACAGGTTGCGACTGCTTATGCAGCAGCGGCCACCTTGTTGGCACGTGCTGGCAGCTTTTCCTTGATGCGAGCCGAACGACCGCTGCGGTCACGCAGGTAGTACAGCTTGGCACGGCGCACGTCACCACGGCGCTTCACTTCGATCGAGGCGATCAGGGGGCTGTAGGTTTGGAACGTACGTTCCACGCCTTCGCCGCTCGAGATCTTGCGCACGGTGAAGCCGCTGTTCAGGCCACGGTTACGCTTGGCGATCACAACACCTTCGTAGGCTTGCAGACGCTTACGGGCGCCTTCAACCACCTTCACGCTCACGATGACGGTGTCACCGGGGGCGAATTCAGGGATGCTTTTGCCAAGGCGAGCAATTTCTTCTTGCTCGAGAGTTTGAATCAGGTTCATGAATTTCCTTCAATGATCGTGTCCGCGCTGTCGGGATGACACAAAGTTCTGTGAGCATCGGCAGGTCTTTTCATCGTGGCTGATACCAAAATCAACCTCAACCAAGAGACCAAAACCAGGCTACAAAACGGCCGGGCAGAGGATCGAAAAGCCTTTGAGTATAACAGCTTAGAGCCGCAGCAGGCAAGCCACGCCGAACTACAGGTCACGCAAGACCTTCTCGTCGGCTTTGTCCAGCAGCCCGGCGGCACGCGCGGCGGCAATCAAATCCGGACGATGCTGCGCCGTGATCTGCAGCCGCTGGTCTCGGCGCCAGCGCTCGATCTTCACGTGATGGCCAGACATCAGCACCTCGGGCACCGCGCGATCGGCCCAGACTTCGGGGCGGGTGTAATGCGGACAGTCGAGCAGGCCATCAAGCGCAGGATTGAAACTGTCGAGCTGATGGCTGCCTTCGTCGTTCAACACACCCGGCTGCAGACGCGCCACTGCGTCCAGCAAGGCCATCGCCGCAATCTCGCCGCCCGACAACACAAAGTCGCCCAGGCTGATTTGGTGCGTGACATGGGCATCGATAAAGCGCTGATCCACACCTTCGTAACGCCCGCACAGCAGTACCGCGCCGGCGCTGTCCGACCATTGCGTAACGGTCGAATGGTTCAGTGCCGGGCCCAGTGGCGAAAACAGCACGACGGGTGCCGCTTCCGCTTCCGCCCGCTGTTCGCGGATCTTCTGCAAACACAGCGCCAACGGCTCGGCCATCATCACCATGCCGGGACCGCCGCCGAACGAACGGTCATCGATACGCCGGTAGTTGCCCTCTGCAAAGTCGCGCGGGTTCCATAAATGCACTTGAACCAGCCCCGACGCGTAGGCGCGACGCGTCACGCCAGTCTCCAGGAATGGCGCAAACAACTCGGGGAACAGCGTGATGACGTCAAATCGCATGGCTGTTTCGGATCAGACCGAGTAATCCGGTTGCCAATCAACATTGATGCGACGCGCGGCCAGCTCCACGCCATCCACAAAATTGGCAACGAACGGGATCATGCTCTCCAGCGTCTTGGGCTGGCCCTTGTCATCCTGCCCTTGCGAGCGGATCACCAGCACGGTTTGCGGCCCGGTGGACAGCAATTCAGCCACTTGACCCAGGTTCACACCTTCGCGGTTAACCACATCCAGGCCGATCAGATCGACCCAGTAAAACTCGTCGGCCCCCACGCTAGGGAAGCTTTGGCGCGAAATGAAGATGCGCGCGCCGCGCAACGCTTCAGCCGCATTGCGATCGTCCACGTCTTGAGCGGTGGCCACCACGGTACCCGAGTGATCCTTGGCCTCGCGCACCTTCATCAGCAAGGTGCCAGAAAACGTCTTGGCCCCCTTCTCCGCAGGCAACAAGTACCAACGCTTGGACGAAAACAGCGCTTCAGGGTCGGCGCTGTAAGGTAACACCTTGAACCAGCCCTTGATGCCCCAGGCATCGGCAATACGGCCGACTTCGATGGCGTCTGCAGGCAGCTCGGCGGCTTCCAAAATGGGATTCATAAGTTCCAATGAAAAAAGCTCGTCGCCAATGGCGACGAGCTTTCAAGGTCTTGAAGAAGACTTAGACAGCTGCAGGAGCAGCAGCCTTTTTAGCGGCTTGTTGAACCAGGCGTTCCACGGTGGGGGACGCTTGGGCGCCAACACCGCGCCAGTAGGTCAAACGGTCTTGCGCAATACGGATGCTTTCTTCGCCACCGCGAGCCGATGGGTTGTAGAAACCCACGCGCTCGATGAAGCGACCATCGCGACGGGTACGCTTGTCAGTCACCACGATGTTGAAGAAGGGACGTGCCTTGGAACCGCCACGGGAGAGTCGAATAACGACCATGATTTATCCTTTGGGAGGACTGAACACAAATATTCAGCCGACAATATCGGTCTTGCGAACCGACGTTTTATTCCAGCGTTGAGACACGCGACTGACCACCCGACCAGCGACACGCCGAAAAGCCCATCATTATACCGTTTTCTCCCGCAAGACCAAACCACATGCCTCTCATCCGCCCAAGTCGCGAAAACGACGTTGCCGCCATCACCGCCATTTACGCCCACCATGTGCTGCATGGCACCGGTTCTTTTGAAACCACCCCGCCAGACGAGAAGGCCATGAGCGAGCGCCGCGCAGACGTTTTATCCAAGGGGCTACCCTACATCGTGGCGGAAGACGAAGGCAAGATTGTGGGGTTTGCATACTGCAACTGGTTCAAGCCACGCCCGGCCTACCGCTTCTCGGCCGAAGACTCTATTTATGTAGCAGCAGACCAAGGCGGTAAGGGCCTGGGGCGCCTTTTGCTGACCGAACTCGCAGCCCAGGCGGAACGTGCTGGGGTACGCAAATTGATCGCCGTGATCGGCGACTCGGCCAACGCGGGCTCCATTGGCGTGCACCGTGCAGCCGGGTTCAAGCAAGTGGGTATCTTCGAGTCTTGTGGCTGGAAATTCGACCGCTGGCTCGACATTGTGCTGATGGAAAAATTCATCGGCGCTGGCAACACAACCAACCCCATTTAAGCTGCAGACCATGAAAAACAAAACACTGGCGGCCTGGCTGTCGATCGTGGGCCAACCACTGGGGTTGCAACGTTTTTACCTGCACGGCCTGAACGACATTTGGGGTTGGCTCAGCCCCATTCCCACGGCTTTGGGCATCTACGGCGTGCGCCGAGCCCAAAGCCTGGGGCTAGACGACCACCTGAGCTGGGTGCTGATCCCCCTGCTCGGCCTGATCGTCGCCATTGGCGCCCTCAGCGCCATCGTTTACGGGCTGATGAGCCCCGAAAAGTGGAACGCTCGCTTCAATCCCAACGCGGCCGCGGATGCAGCCAGCGGCCAGACCAACTGGTTGACCGTGGGCGCCTTGGTTTGCTCACTGTTGATTGGTGCTGGCGTTTTGATGGCCAGCTTGGCTTTCAGCTTTCAACGCTACTTCGAGTACCAAATCGAAGAAGCGCAAAAGATCAGCCAGCCAGATTCTTGATTCCGGCTGGCTCGCAGTGATCAGAACAACTGCAGACTGACCCAATAGCCGATGGCGGCCACAAACGCGGACGCAGGAATCGTCAAGACCCAGGCCCAGACGATGTTGCCTGCCACACCCCAACGCACCGCGCTTGCACGCTGAGTGGAGCCCACGCCCACAATGGCGCCGGTGATGGTGTGCGTGGTAGATACCGGAATGCCCAGCATCGTCGCCAAGAACAAGGTGATCGCGCCGCCGGTTTCGGCACAGAAGCCGCCCACCGGCTTGAGCTTGGTGATCTTTTGCCCCATGGTGCGCACAATGCGCCAGCCGCCAAACATGGTGCCGCCGGCAATGGCCGTGTAACACGACACGATGGTCCAGGTGGGTGGCGCCGCATCAGCAGACGATGCGTAACCTGTGGCGATCAACAGCATCCAGATGATGCCGATGGTTTTTTGCGCATCGTTACCGCCGTGGCCCAAGCTATAAGCGCCAGCCGAGAGCAACTGCAGCCGGCGGAACCAACGGTCCACACGCGAAGGCGTGGCGCGGCGGCAAATCCACGCCACCAACACCATCATCAACGAGCCCAGCAAAAAGCCCAGCAGCGGCGACACAAAGATGAACAGCACCGTGCGCCAGATACCCGACGCCACCAACGCGCCTGTACCCGCCTTGGAGATCACCGCCCCGACAATGCCGCCAATCAGCGCGTGCGATGAGCTGCTTGGAATGCCGTAGTACCAGGTAATCAAGTTCCAGGTGATGGCCCCCGTCAGGGCGCCAAACACCACATGGATGTCGATCACATTCGGGTCGGCAATGCCTTTACCTACCGTGGCCGCCACACTCAGATGGAACACAAACAGCGCCAACAAGTTAAAGAAAGCGGCAAACACCACCGCCTGCCCCGGTCGTAGCACGCCGGTAGAAACCACGGTGGCGATGGAGTTCGCTGCATCATGAAACCCGTTCATAAAGTCGAACACCAGTGCCAGCACGACCAGCAAAATGACGGCCCACAGGGCCACTTGCGCGGTTGCCATAACCTAGCCCCGCGCGATCAGGAGTTCTCGAGGACGATGCCCTCGATCAGATTGGCCACGTCTTCACACTTGTCGGTGATGGTTTCCAGCAGTTCGTAAATGGCCTTGAGCTTGATCAGTTCACGCACATCCGGCTGCTCGCGGAACAGCTTGCTCATGGCTGCACGCATCACGCGGTCGGCATCGGACTCCAGGCGGTCAATCTCTTCGCAGGTTTTCAGCGCCGCTTCGGCCGTGGCCGGGTCGGCAATCCGCTCCAGCATGTAGATGGCGTCTTTCAGACGTTCGCAACACTTCACGCTCAACTCGGTCAGGCGCACCATCTCGTCGGTCATGTGGTGCACGTCATACAGCGCCATGGTCTCGGCAGAGTCCTGGATCAGGTCGGCCACGTCGTCCATGGTATTGATCAACGAATGGATCTGCTCGCGGTCGATCGGCGTGATGAAGGTCTTGTGCAGCGAGCGATTGACTTCGTGCGTGATGCGGTCGGCTGCCCCCTCGGCGCGATCCACCTCGGCGTTGTACTTGGCGCGGGCATCCAGATCCGAATAGTTACCCACCAACTTGGCGAAGGCATGCGCCGCCTCGACGATGCGGTCGGCGTGCTGATTGAACATTTCAAAAAAGTTGCCTTCGCGCGGCAACAACTTGCCAAAGAACATGGCGTAACTCCTGAAGGTGGGGGGATGGACGCCAGAAATGTGACGTTTACATGACAAACAGCGAAGTTTAACCGGCGTGAACGCCCTCTCCCGCCAAGGGATGCCGCGCCACCCCCTGTCACAAGCGCGGAAGCGTCGGTTTTTTACAACCCCACTAAGTCACGAGCGGGGCGCAATCAATCACACATTCACTACCAAATGTACAACTTGAAGGGACTCGTACATCCAGCCTTTTGCCCACGCACCCTTCATCTTGAGCCACGAAATTGTCATGCGGATCCGGTACGGTTCCTGCAAGCGAAACAAAGATCGCAGATTGTGACAAGCATCTGGCACCAATATGAGCAAATTGCCCTTCCAACATGGGCAGAAGCATCCTAGCAGTTGCGTTCGCTTACCAAAAAAGTCACACCAAACAGGTGCAAGCGGTCAAATGATTGCAACATACAAGGGTAATTACTCACGTATATTCACAACTAATTGGGATTTTCGAGGAGGCGAGATCTTGACTTTCATAAGACAACTTCTTTTTTCTTCGGGCGTCGCGCGATAAACCTTCGGACATCCATATGCCATTTCTGACCAGCTTCTCCGAGGACGATCAGAGCCATTTCTTCCAAGTGGTGGGACAGGTGCCGGATATTCGATCGCACTTCGACCTCTTCATGTGGCTGGGAGGCGGGCTACAACGCTTTTTGCCGCATGACATTCTGGTGGCCGCCTGGGGCGACTTCCAAAGCGGCGCCTTGCACATCGACATCATTTCGCCCATGACCGGCGTACGTACCGACGACACAAACGTACGTGCCGCAGCTCCTCTCATGAGCGACATGTTCCAACGCTGGCAAGCTGGGCAAAAGGCGCCCTACGCCATTCATGTGGGCTCCAATGGCTTTGACCTGCCCAATGGCTATGCAAGCTCCCCCTTGGGCCGAGCACTGCAGCAAATGCAGGCAACGGTCGTGCACGGCATCACCGACCACCGGGGCCAATACGACTGCATTTACGCCATCTTCAGCAAGCAAGCATTGCAGGCCAGCGGACGTTACGCCGTTGGCGTGTTGCTGCCCTACATCGACAGCGCCTTGCGCCAAGTGATGCACACCCCTGCTGATATCCCCGACAGCCAGCCTGCAGCATTGGCTGCCAGCGCCTCGGCCCGCACCAGTGGGACGCCGATGTCGGAGCGCGAACGGCAAATCATGCGCTGGGTGCGACAAGGCAAGACCAATGGCGAAATTGGCACGATTCTTGATATCAGCGCTTTCACTGTGAAGAACCACATGCAGCGGATCTTCAAGAAGCTGGATGTGTACAACCGGGCTCAAGCCGTTTCCAGATTCAAGGACAGCACACTCAATGGATAGTCAAACTCTTCAAAGCGCTGATTCTTCGCTCGGGGTCAATCGCAGCAGCACCGGAGGTGTAGGCAAAGACACTTTGCTCAGCATGATCGAGTCCATGATCGATCCCGGCATGCTGGTGCTTTCGTTGTGGGCCGTTGCAGTTTTTTATGAAAAGACGGTGCCCCCGGCTTATCTGATTCTGTCGGTCATTGTGTTTGCCATGACGTTCCCGGGAACGTCTCAACTGCAATCCTCGGTACCCAAACTGGTGGGGCAAACCATCTTCAATTGGGTTGTGGTTGCAGCGCTGGTAGTGATCACGGGTGTCGTGACCCACTACATCCGCGAATTTTCCACTGACGCGATCCTCGCCTGGCTGTGGATTGCTCCCACATCGCAAATTGCAGCCCACTTGGCGCTGCGTGCGGCGGCCCCCACCGTCATCGCCCTTCAAGGCCCGCCACGGCGCGCCGTCATCGTCGGCATGAACACCCAAGGCATTGCGCTGGCACGGCGTATTCGTGAAACCCCCTACTCCCGCATCGAGCTGACTGGTTTCTTTGACGACCGCGAGTTGCACCGGCTCAACGCCCCTCCCGGCTTCAAACTGATCGACAAGCTGAAGGCCCTGCCCGCCTTTGCCAAAGAACACGGCATTCAGCAAATCTATCTGTCGTTGCCCATGGCGTCGCAGCCACGCATCTTGCAGGTGCTGGACGACCTGAAAGACACCACGGCATCGATTTATTTTGTGCCCGATATGTTCGTCACCGACCTGATCCAGGGCCGCAGCGGCTCGGTCTGCGGCATGCCGGTGATCGCGGTGTGTGAAACCCCGTTCCGTGGCACCAATGGCGCGGCCAAGCGCTTGAGCGACATCATCCTGTCGTCGCTGATTTTGCTGCTGGTTTCTCCTGTTCTGCTGGCCGTGGCAATTGCCATCAAGCTCGGCTCGCCTGGCCCCGTCATCTTCAAGCAACGCCGCTACGGGCTGGACGGTAAAGAAATCCTGGTCTACAAGTTCCGCTCCATGACGGTGACCGAGGACGGCAAGAGCACCTACACCCAAGTCACCCGCAATGATGCGCGCGTGACCCGCGTGGGCGCCTTCATTCGCAAGACGTCGCTCGACGAACTGCCGCAGTTCATCAACGTGCTTGAAGGCAAGATGAGCATCGTGGGCCCGCGCCCCCATGCCATTGCCGTGAACGAGCAGTATCGCAAACTCATCTCAGGCTACATGGTGCGCCACAAGGTCAAACCCGGTATCACCGGCTGGGCTCAGGTCAATGGCTACCGTGGCGGCGACGACTTGGTGCACATGCGCCATCGCATTGAGTACGATCTGGATTACCTGCGCAACTGGACGTTGCGCCTCGACCTCTACATTATTTTCCGCACCGTGAGAGTGGTGTTCAACGATAGCAAGGCGTTTTGATGCGGCATGTTGATGGCTTGACCTTCCCAGCCCATCTCGGCAGACAAGCCATTTTGGCTGGCCTGCACATGCTGGTCATTTAACGCACATGGGGTTGCGGCAGTTTTTTTGCGCCGGTACGACGGCGGTGGTCGTACCGTTGTTGTGCAGCGGTACTGCGCATGCGGACGCGGGAGACACGTTCAATCTATCGGCAGGCTACAGCGTGCAGACCGATAGCAATTTGTATCGACTTTCGTCCGCGGACACGCAGAACGGTGCGAACGCAGATTTGGCAAAGCCCGAAAGAATCGACACGAGCACGCTCACCATGACACTCGATAAGTCCTATTCGCTACAGCGATTTCAGCTGACCGGGAGCTTTATCGACTACCGCTATCAAACCTACGACTATCTCAGCTTCAATACCTTTAACTACTCGGGTGCGTGGCTGTGGAGCGCAACGCCATGGTTAAAAGGTACTTTGTCTACGGGGCAACAAAAGGCGCTGAATAGCTACGCCGACTTTCAAGGCTCGAGCGCACGCAACATCCGCACGCTTGACTCCACCCATTTCGACGCAGAAGGCAATCTGGGCGCGGCGTGGCGCCTGCTCACGGCCGTTGACTACGCCACCCGCAGCAACGACTTGCCCGTGGTCCAGGAGGGTGATGACCGTATTCGCAGCCTTTGGCTGGGTCTGCGCTACATCTATCCGTCAGGCAGTACATTCAGTTTTCGCTCACGCACAAGTACAGGCGACTACCTCAACCGCACGCAAACCATTCAATCGCGCCTTCCCAGCCATTACGAAGAACGTGAACAAGAACTGCGAATGTTGTGGTTGTTCAGCGGCAAAACGACGATGGAAGGTCGGCTCTCCTACCTCTCGCGCACCCACCCCCTGCTTTCGGTGCGCAATTACAGTGGCCCGGTGGGAGATCTGACGGTAACTTGGGTTCCCACTGGCCAGCTACGGGTTCTGGCTACTGTCGGACGCGACCTCGCCGCTTACCAATCAGACACCAGCAGTGTTGCGGCCACCAATCGCTTCATCTTGACGCCCGTCTGGCAAATGACCGCACATACGAGCCTACGTGCCAGCTACCAACGGGCGGGAATTGACTACAGCGGCGCCTTGCCCGGCCAAGCGGCCGCCATCGACCGCCACGATGACCAGGAAGCCATCCAGATCGGTCTGGACTGGAAACCCCGCCCCACCATGTCCCTGAGCCTATCCTTGCAGAGCAGCAAGCGTCTCAGCAACACATCAGGATTTGACTACAAAACCCACGGCGCGACCTTGGCCGGACAAATCACATTTTGAATGTCGTACATGGTGTCCCATCCACTTTTCAGATCTGCCCTACGCATGCCATCCACAAGCTCCTCCCGTTTTCTTCTGGTGATTTTGTTTGTTCTTTCGCTGCTCGGGACGAGGGCAGCATTCGCGCAGGACTACCAACTCTCGGTTGGCGACGCGATCCGTGTCCAAGTATTCCAAAACCCAGATCTCACCGTCGAAACCCGCATTGCAGACAACGGCATCGTCACCTATCCGTTGATCGGGACGATTGAGCTCGGTGGCCTGAGTATTCCAGCGGCAGAGAAAAAGCTGGCCGAAGCCTTGAGCATGGGTGGCTATGTGAAACAGCCCCAAGTCAACATCGTGCTGTTGACTGTACGTGGCAACCAAGTCTCCGTCTTGGGCCAAGTGACACGTCCTGGACGATTTGCGCTGGAAACCAGCAACATCCGCATCAGTGATGCCCTAGCACTGGCAGGTGGCATCTTACCCACGGGCGACGACTTTGTTGTGCTGTCAGGCGTCAGAGATGGCAAGTCCTTTCGCAAAACGGTCGACATTGCCGGGCTGCTTCTGGATGGCCCGACGGACGAAAATCTGGTCGTGGCGCCTGGCGACACCCTGTACGTGAACCGCGCCCCCGTCTTCTATATCTACGGTGAAGCACAACGCAACGGAGCTTACCGCGTGGAGCGCGGTATGACGGTGATGCAAGGCCTTGCGGCTGGCGGCGGCCCCACTCTGCGCGGCACCGACTCGCGCTTGCAGTTGTTCCGCAAAGACGCATCGGGCGCCACTCAAAAGATCACCCCCGAATTGACCACTCCGCTGCAACCGAACGACGTCATATTCGTTCGCGAAAGCCTTTTCTGACCTCGGGGGTTTTTTGAACACACAGCCAACACAGCTCCACCAGTTGTCGCTCTCCGCGCCTGCAGCGAAAGAGGTCGATTTAACTGGACGACATCTCGGTATACAGGGCCTTAGGGGCGCCTGTGTGCTTGCAGTCTTTGCTTACCATGTCATCAACTCTGGATTGGTGCCGCAAGTCGACTCTGCATTGGGACAAACATTGCTTTGGCTCGCCAGCGGTCTACGTTACGGCGTAGAGGTTTTTTTCATGATCAGCGGTTATGTGATCGCACAAAGCCTACGCCGACACCGCAACGTCTCCAGCTTCATCACAGACCGCTTTCTTCGCATTTTTCCGCTATGGCTACCACTCGCGTCTGCCATGTTGTTCGCGCAGTGGTATGTCGCGACCAAAACTGGTGCCCCGCGCCCAGAAGCGCTGTCTTCAGTGCCCGCCCTGGTGGCCAGCCTGGCGATCATGGCGCCGGTGTTTCCTGTCCCAGGTATCCACCCTGCGCAATGGTCACTGAACTACGAACTCTGTTTCTACGCCATCGCAGCAAGTGCATGGGCACTGATTGGACACAAATCAGCTTGGCGCTGGATCTGGCTGGTCATGGCGACAGCCTTTGTCGTGCTCTTTCCCCGAGCGCTGTTTTTTGTACCAGGTGTACTCGTTGCGCTTTATGAGCCCTGGCTCATAGAACATCGCGAACGCTTGACGCTGGGCTGGGTAGGCCTTGGCTTCGCCTGGGTGAGCTGGTTGCTCACCGGTGCAGAAGCAGCCCATTTCAGCCAAACACTGGTGCACTACATCGTCATGGGTACTGGCCCAGCAGTAGCCAGCGCATTCATTGGCAGCTTCGCGTTTTTCGCATGGCTGGTGGTCTACCAACGCAGTGCAGGCCCAGGCGTCATGCGCTCGCTGCCGATCTTGTGGCTGGGCAAAATCAGCTACAGCTTCTATCTTGTTCATCCGATTGTCATGGCTGGCGTGAAACGCGGGTTGTTGACGCACCTGCCGCTGCACGGTTGGGACGCAACTGTTGCGCTGGCCGTCATCGCACTGCCAATCTCCTGTTTCGCCTCTTGGGTCACATGTTCACTGCTAGAGGTGCGGCTGCGCCAGTGGCTGATCAGCGCACCTGGCAGGCTGTCGCGGCTTCGCACCAACTCACCCAATTGAACAACGCCTACCGCTGAAAGATCGCAAATGCCAGTTCTGATCACCAAGTCCGGTCAAGGCCAGAAGACGTTGAATACCTCAGCATTCGACGCTGAACCAACCACAGCCCCGGGTCAGCTCGGGCGGGTTCGTCGCAGCTTGGGTGCATTCCTCATGGTGGGCTTAGCCCTTGCCACAGTAGCCCAACATGTTGCCGCGCAGACGTCCTCTGACAAAGACTTTGCCGACGAACGCAAGCCCAAAACGCTGCCGTCGAATACAGCCGCCTCGCATCCCAAAACGGCGGCACCGCGCAGCTATGAATTGAGCCATAAAGAACTGTTGCCTAATGGAACATTCCAGGACAACGCCAACGGCTGGGATGGCGGCAAGCAGGGAAATACATTGGTAGAGGCCGAAACCCGTAGAGGTGGTCGCACGCTGCAGCTGTCGGGCGTCGGTAACTCTGTTTATAAGCTCCCCGCTGGCAGCTTGATACCAATGACGTCCTACACTCTGCGTGTCAAGGCTCGGCTGCTGCAAGGCAACATCGGTTTTGTGTCGGTGCGTTTTAGAGAGCCCAAACTCAACAGCACGTTTCGCACCTACCGCCAGCCCGTCACCAGCACCGAGTTTGCTGACGTTGTCGTCGAATTCACTGCTCCGGCGTATACCGATATGGCGGAGGTCGCCCTTCAGACCTTCGGTGCCACCATGCAAGTGGAGAGCGCGTCATTGAAGATGCGTTCCGCCATCGAAAACACCGAGCCAGTCGATTCGTGGGCGAATTCGTACACCCCACCGGGCTACGTCATGGTCTTCAACGATGAGTTCTCAAAAGCACCGCTCAACCGCAGCAAGTGGTTCACCCGCTACATCTACGGTTCCGAGACTTCGGACAAGCTGAACGACGAAAACCAGCGCTATACCGACAACGCTAACCACCAGATAGAAGATGGTGTGCTGCACCTTGTCGCGCGCAAATTGCCACGCAGCAGACCGAACGGCGCCAACTATGAGTCGGGAATGATTCGCTCAGACTTCACACTACTGTATGGCTTCCTTGAAGCCCGTGTGAAGATGCCCAGCGGCATCGGCACTTGGGCTGCTTTTTGGTTGAACTCTGATGTAGGGGATACCGGCCGCATCAATTGGCCTCCAGAAATCGACATGTTCGAGTTCGTCAATAACGGCAAAGACGATACGGTCAACGGCTTGCATATTGCGGCCAATACGCCTAAAGGCACACAGCCTCTCTGGCTTTACACCGACCCGGCTTTTAGCAGACCACACCAGACTTGGAAGGCCCCATTCGACTTCGATAAGGGCTGGCATACCGTTGGCGTGGACTGGAAACCCGCAGCATTCGATCTTTACGTCGACGGGCTCAAGGTGATGTCGCGCGAGCATTCATGGACCTACGCCGATGGGGTCATCGGTGCGCCGGCACACATTCTGCTCAACCTCGCCATTGGCGGCGCATGGGCAGGCCGATATGGCATTGACGACTCGGCCTTTCCTCAGTCACTGGATATTGATTGGGTTCGGGCATACAAAAAATTAAGTCCATAAACCCTTATCCATTCAAGAAAATAAAAATATCAAAAATAAAAAATGCAAAAATGTATTGAGCCAAATTCGAGGTACTTGACCCTCGACGCCATGCGCGGATTAGCGGCCTTTGCCGTGGTTATCCTCCACTTTCAGGTTAACGGCGTCATTGCTCCAATTGGATACTTAGCTGTAGATTTTTTCTTCCTACTCAGCGGATTCGTCATTGCAAAAACATATGACAAACGTCTCTCCGAAGGAATGACATTTTTCAATTTTTTTTCACTTCGCCTTATTCGGCTTTACCCATTATTTTTCATTGGTTTTTTGCTTGGCATTGTTCGTCGGCTTGGCGAGTATGCAATGAATCGCCCAGGGAAGCTGCCTCTTGCTGATATTTTAAGTGCAGCGCCCTTCGAACTCTTGATGATGCCGTCCACTGTTGCGAGTGCATTGTTTGTATTCAACAATCCATCTTGGTCACTTTTTTTTGAAATGATCATTAACTTAATATATGCAGCCATTCTCATAAAGATAAGCAATCGCTCAATCAAAATTCTAATACTGGCTTGTGGAGCACTACTTTTAGCCCAGGGATTTTCAGCTGGCAATTTGGATGCCGGCCCTCAATGGCCAGATTTCTTTGGCGGTGCGGCTCGCGTTGGCTTTTCTTTTTTACTTGGCATTACGATATCAAGAATGAAAATCCAAAGAGACACGCCAAGCCTACATTACCTGATTCCCTGTGCAATCCTTTTAATGATTTTACTTGCACCTTCCTCTGGGAAATATCAACTTGCATATGATGCATTTTTCGTATTCTTAGGATTTCCAATTCTGCTTTGGTTAGGTGCAAAATTTACTCCACCGAAGAAGTTTGAAAAAAGTTGTGAATGGCTTGGAAATATTTCCTATCCAATTTATGCCATTCACTACCCATTGATGTTTTTGTATCTTTTTGTTGTTAAAAAAACAAAACTCCCTCTAGTTCTACAACTTCCTATATTTATTATTTTTGTTGTATTTGTTGCTGCTTATCTCACTAAGTACTTTGACGTCCCCACGAGAAATTGGCTCACTCAGAAGAGGTTGCAATACCAAAACAGCCGAGTTCTTTCTGGTGTCAAAAATTAATTACAACCTTTTTTGATTAATAAAAATATGCGAATCCTTGTTGCAAGTGGCTTCTTTGAAAGTGAACTGCCTTCGTATCGCGAATATGCCTATTGCCAGCAATTAGCGGCACTAGGGCACGACGTAACGCTCATGTGCGGTGACCAAAGCCAGATTTGGGCCCGTAGCCGAGTAAAGCTGCCGCAAACCAAGCCAGCAGCGCGCGATGCAGACTTCGTTAAAGAAACAGGTGTTCGCTTATTCCGCCAGCATGTCTACTTACGCTATAGCGACTTCGTGCTCTACCGCCCCATTGCCGCCGAGATCAAACGTGCAGATGTGGTTCACGTCATCGAGTTCCGCCATGGCACTACCGTCGCCATTGCCGCACTCGCCAAGCTCTTTGGCAAGCCGGTGGTGTACGACCACGAACAACGCGGCGATCGACTCGCCACCTGGTACAGCCGGGCCGATAGCAAGTGGCGTCGTTTGTTGATCCGCACCGGCTCGCTTTTTGTCGACACCGTTCGCCACACCGTGCTGGCCAACCGTGAGCACTTCATCTCGTGCAGCGCACGCAAGAAGGTGCCCACCATGTTCGCACCTCTGGGCATGGACCCATCCCGCTTCTACTTCGATGTGGCGGGCCGGGCTGACTTCCGCGCACAACACAACATCGCGGCAGACCAGCCGGTGGCTGTAATGTCGGGCAAATTACATGGTTACAAACGCGTGCCAGAAGTTGTAAAGGCTTGTCGACAAGCCGGCTATCGCTTGGTGTTGGTGGGAACCATTGCCGAAGACGTGAAAGCCGCCTTGGCTCAATTACCGCCAGGCAATGAGATCACGCTCTCCCAGGTCTCGGCGCAAGGCTTGCGCGAGGTCTATAGTGCTGCCGATGTTGCTATCTTCACGACCTTTACGCTGTCTTATTGGGAAGCTCACGCAACCGGCGTCAAACTGTTGGTACCCAATACCGAATTCAGCCAACTGGTTTTCGGTAGTGACCCGGACGTGTACCACTTCGGCAGCCCGGACATGTTTTCCGTAGCCGACGAAGAATACAAACCCGAGATCCATATCGACGCCTTCGTCGCCGAAGGTTTACAAGCGCTGGCCAAACCGTCGGCCAAGGCGCGCGATTCGCGCGTGCGTTTCTCGTCACGTGCACAAGCCAGTGCATTGGCTGATCTGTACCAAAAGCTGGTGCCGGCCAAAGCAGCTGCGTGATCGTTCTGCTTCGCCCACCAGGCACCCGCTGTGCAAAGAAATATGGTGCGAAGTTCAGCTCGCACCCACATAGCCCCCCGCCCTGCTGCGCGTGGAGGCTACAGTTGCCAGCCATCACGCCCATCAAGGCGCATGCGCCAAAAAGGCGACATTGGACATGGTCACACTGGGCCAGTCATTTCGATTGCCCAGATCACTAGCGCAGGACCGGTACTACACCTTATGCGGATTGCGATTGCCTTCTTTGGCATCCCCCGAGGGTCGGAGGTCACCATGCCTACGATCCAACAGCACTTCATCGAGCCCCTCAAAGCGCAAGGTGATTGCCGCGTTTTCTATCACCTGTATCAGCAAGACTGGGTACTTAACGCCCGCACGGGTGAAGACGCAGCCCTGCCCGCCGATGCATACACACCGTTTGAGTCGTTCGACGGGGAACTGGAAGCGCCTGGCGCGTGCCTCAGCACCTGGCAGTTTGAGCGCCTGCAAAAATTCGGCGATCACCACCGAGATGCATTCAGCTCTTTGAGAAACTTAGTGCACCAATTGCATTCACTGCGCCAAGTCACATTGCGGGTGGCCGCGTGGCAACCCGATGTAGTGCTGTTTCTCAGGCCCGACTTGTTCTACCACGCCGGTTTCAGCCAGGCAGCGATTGCCGCAGTGGCAGCGGATGCAGACCGCTGCATCTTGCCGCAATGGCACTGGTGGGGCGGCATGAACGACCGCTTCGCGTTGTGCGGGGCCAAGGTTTTTACCGCCTATGGCTGCCGTATCGAGCAGGCACTCAATTTCGCCACACAAACCGGCCGCCCGTTGCAGGGAGAGCGGCTGGTGAAGTACGCCTTATCGCAAGCACATGCGACGGTTCGCACCACACAACTCCAGGCGCACCGTGTTCGGGTGGACGGGCAACTCAAATCCGAGAACTTTGCGGCCATGGCGACGACCGGCTCGGTGCGGGGGCGCCTCACCTTGGCAAAGCTCAACCTGCTTTCGAGGCTTCGCCGCGACTAAGAGGACGATCACACGCGGCGGCCAGAGAGGCGAAACGCTTACTGCGTCGTGTTGCGAAAGCGCGGGCGAGCCATTGGATTCACAAACGATGGCAACAGCGATGCCAGCACTCGGCGAGCGGCTGGATCGTAATACTTCGCCAAGAAGTAAGACACACCACAAAGCCCCACGATAAAAGCCGGCACCCAGATCGCCACAGGCAAGGCCAGTTTTCTGGCGATGAAAGAAGCCATGAAGAGCGGCGCGTAATGGATGATGTAGATGGGATAGGAAATCTCGCCCAACACGTTCATAGGGTTCGCCAGTACCGCTGGCGGATTCAACCGCGCGCCAACAGACACGATCAGCGGATAAGCCAGCACCACCATCAGCAAGTCGTACACGCCACGCGTGCCGGCTGACGGTTCATAGATCAGGCTTGCACATAGCAACGCAGCGGGCACCACACACCACCACGAGTTTTGCGTCTTATCGCCTACTCCACTCTTTGCCAGGAAGACGCCAACGGTGAAGGAGAACATCACGCGCGAGAAGCCAAACCCGATCGACGACCAATCCTGTCCGCCTTGAATCTTGCCAAGTGAAACGACCACACCCACCAACCCCACCAGAAACAATACGATCAAACCGGCGAGCGCCTTCTTGGGCAGGCGAACAATCAACACGGCATAAATCAGGTTCGCCACCAACTCCAGAAACAACGACCATGCCGGCCCGTTCACCGGAAACAGCCCTCGCCCTTCAAACGGTGCGGGCAGCATAAAGAAGCCAAATACAGCGGCGATCGAGACCTGTTCAAAACCCATGCCGTCGGGTAGATGCAGCACGGTCTGGCCCATGGCCCGCACCAGGCCCACGAGCAGTCCAATGAAGAACAAGGGATACAAACGGATGATGCGATGGACCACAAAATCTTTTGTTTTCAAGCCTCCCTCGAAACGCGGCGCATAGGTTCGCGCAATGACCAGCCCGCTCAACAAGAAGAAGAAGTCCACTGCAAGGTATCCGCTTGGCACCAGCTTGACGACAGCTTCAAAGTGATAAATCACCACAAGAATGGCTGCGAGCCCCCGCATGCCATCCAACGTCAGTAGGCGGTTTTTGCTAGTCATTTGAAACCTCGTAAAAGGAGTACGTCATTTTCAAAATGCAATGCGTGCCAAACAAAACGCGGCGTTATGTTTGGACTACTTGGCGCGACGCTTCTGCACCACAGAAGCCGCAAAACCGAACACGTCCTGAACCAATTTTCGGTCCACCAGCCAAATGGTGATCAAGAAGATGATGACCCCGCTAGGAATCAAGATGAAGGCGCGCACCAGCGCAGAGAAATCAACCGGCAGCAATGTTCTGATGCCCCAGATACCCAGCGCCATCAACACCGATGCAACCAGCGGCGGCCATACGCCGCGCAGTTGCTGGCGCACACCAAGTCCCGTTTCGCTCTTGAGAATCCAGCCCATGATGGGAAAACCCACCAACTCGCGCGCCACCCAAATACCAATCGCCCAATTCAGTGTGGGGACACCGCTGATCAACAACGCCGACAGCATCACCACCAACTCGGCGGCACGTGCCGCCATGGATGCTGCAGGCCGCCCCACGGAGGTGAGCAGCGGCACGATCAAGATGCGCGGCGCCTGCACGATGATCAGGCATGAAAGTATGGTGACATAAGGGCTGGCTTCCAACCAGCGCTTTCCAAACATCAACTCCACCACTTCTGGCGCCAAAGCCCCAAGGCCCATGAAACACGAGTACATCACCAGGCAGGTGAAGGCGCTGGCCGTTTGGTAAACCCGAACCAAACGTGTTCGGTCGTTTTGCAGACTGGACAGCAACGGCAACGCCACCTGTGCCACCGCCGTACCGGCAATCGCATTAAACGCATCCACCGCTCGGAATGCGAGGTTCAACACACCCGCAGCATGCGTGCCCAATCCAATCCCGGCGAGGATGGTGAACAGCCGTTTGATGGCAAAAGTCAGAATCAGCGAACTGACCGAGTACACGCCAAACCCCAGCAACTCCTTGCACTCGATCCAGCCAAAACGCAGGCGCGGTAACCTTGCGCCGCTGAACCACAGCACCAACGATCCGACCAAAGCAATCAACACCTGCTGCGCGACCAAGGCCCAAATGCCCGCGCCCATGAACACCAACGCCAAGCCCGCAGCAGCCCCCGCCATGCGCCCAATGAACGAACGAATGGCCAACGACTTGAACGCAAACTCGCGGCGCTGCCGTGCCACCACGGTAGCGGTCAAGGCGGCACAGGGCAAAGCCAAGCTCATCCAGCGCAGCACACTGGCCGCCTGCGGGTCTTTGACAAGTGCGGCAAACGTGGGGGCGGCTAGCCAGCACGCTCCCGTCAGCACCAAGCTGAGCCCCACGGTCGCTGTAAAAGCGGTGTCAAAGTGCCGCTCTGTTGCCTCCGGGCGCTGCACGAGTGCGTCGTGGAACAGCATGCGGACCAACACGTCGAGCAACTCGATCACGGCAAGCGCCACCGAGAACAAACCAAACGTACTGACCGACAACATCCGCGAGTAGAGGATGAGCGTGCCGAAAGAAATCAACGCAAGTGAGGCGCTTTCGATGGCGCTCCAGGCCATCGACCGCCCGGCTTTGGCGCGATCCGTCATCGGGAATTTCCGCCTTCAAGCAGGTGCGAGCGGCCTACGCCAGCCAGCGTGTTGCGCCACAACTGATGATGCCGATCAAACACGGCCTGCACACTGAAGCTCTCGCTTTTACGCACACGAGCCGCCACTAGCTCCGGTGCCGACAGTGGGCGCTTGGGCAAACCCTCGAGCATGGCGCGAATGGCATCGGCACCGTTGGCCTCAAACACATACCCGGTGACACCTTCGTCGACGATTTCAGGCATGCCACCGATGCGCGAAACCGCCACGGGCACGCCCGCAGCGTAGGCTTCAGCAATGACGCGGGTGAGCGGCTCTTCCCATAGAGACGGCACGACCAAAATGTCGATGCGCGAAAAAACGCTGGTGGGCGCCACAACACCTAAAAATTCGATGTTGGGTGCAGCAAAACGCGCCTTCAGTCCATCCACATAGGCTGGATCACCGCCGCCGCCAATCAACAAGCGTATGCCGCTGGGCGACATGGCCGATACTGCTTCGAGCAGCAACTCTACGCCTTTAACGTGTTCAATGCGCCCCAGGTAGCCCAGAACCAACTCCGAAGGTGGTGAGCCCGCCTTGCCGTAGGCACCATGCAGATGCTCTAGCTTGATCCCGGTCGGCCCCACCGAGGTCGTGACCGCAGGATGGAACATACCCGTCTCGCGCACCCGCGCAAGCGTGCGTTGGCTCACAGCGCTGACCACCGCCGGAATCTTTGAGGCTTCGCGCCGAGGAGCACAAAGCGCTTTGCAGTCTGCACACTGTTGAACGCAGTTTGTGCCATTACGGTACATCGAAGAATTGGGGCACGACAGATAGTAGTCGTGCAACACTTGCATCACCGGAATGTTCAGTTGCTCAGCGGCCTTCCATGCGGACACTGAAAAGCCTTGCAGGTTGTTGCCCTCGACCAGATCAGGGCGCTCGATTTCAAGAATGCGTCGAATACGCCGCTGCATGATGGGGTTGTAGCGGTCAACCAAATGCCACAACATACGGCGCCACTTCGGCAGCGGCTTTTTGCCATGCAAGAAGCCCAGATTGAACAGCGGCACGTAGTACACACGCACCCCATCCACCTCACCTACAGAAGCCACACCATCAGGAGCCAAGGTGATCACGACCGCCTGACCGCCGATGGCCGCCAACGACTCGGCCACCACGCGCACCGCACGCTCCGCGCCCCCCACTTCATGCGGGGCGTACAAGGTATTGATGAAGACGACCTTCAAGATAAACGTCCTTTGCGAGCAGCCGTGGGACGCCCAAGAAACAATGAAAACCTTTTGCGCAACAAATGCGCCAAAGGGATGCAAGCCAGCATTACCCAAATGAGCAGGATGACGGGTAGCGCAGATGCCAGATTTAATTGCTCTAGGTTCAACTTCAGCATCTTGATCACACCGCTGGCAAAGTTCAGTAGCAGTGGGTGCAACGGAAAGATGATCAAACTGTTGTCCGCCAGCCAAACCGTCAGTCGGTTGTGGGGCAGCAACACTGAAATGAACAGCAACAGCGCAATACCCAGTGCTGCAGTCAAACCATACAGCGCCAGGGAATCGCCAAAATTCGCAAAAGCAAAATCAACACGCCCCTGTTGAAGCGCAAAAAATCCCCACAGCACCACCAACACCGGCAGCAGTGCCAATAAGAGCCTCCGCGGCAGGCGCTCAGGTGACCAGTCTTCTGTGCGCATGGCAGCGCCAACGGCATAGAAAGGAAGTGCAATCCATGCAATGTCCAAACCCAGAGGCAGACGCGAGGGCCATGGCAACGTAATGCCCGCAATGACTGCACCAACAATGGCCACACCCAAACAGCTCCACGCAGACAAGAAGCGCCGTAGGAATGCGTAGACAGTTGCACACACAAACAGGCAAGGAAAGAACCACAGTGCCGGATTGACGAAAAGCTCTGCCGACAAGCCAGAAAAAAGACTCGCAAAGGCATCACCCGCGCCAACGCCTGCAAACTTGGCCGCACGGTCACCCAGACCACGTGTCGCCAGCCAGTAAAGAAACGAGATCAAGAAGAAAAACAAATAGGGCACCAACAAGCTGCGCGCACTTTTACCCCACGCCTGAGCCAGCGGCATAGATTGGCGCGCGGGCGGTAGCAAGTAGCCAGATATGAAGAAAAACAGCGGCATGTGAAAGCTGTAGATCAACTCTGCCGCCACCGCCGGTATGCCTGGTGTGTGCCCTATCACCACCAGCACAATGCCAATGGCCTTGGCTGTGTCGATGAAAGCAATTCTTTGGCGTGCTTCCGTCATAAAAAAATCAGATTCATGCGTGGGGAAGAAGGGTTTTCACGGGCCCGGTATGGCTCTCATGTGATGGCCACAACAACACACCAAACGCCAGGCAGTGGCCAAACGGCGTGTAGAGCCCGCCCAAGATGATGGTCATCGCAATCGGCACGCGCGCAGCGGGCACGCTGGTGCTGGTGGCAATGCAGTAACCAATAAAACTCCAGTAGGCCAAAGCGCCCAAAATGCCAAACTCAAAAACGGTTTTGAACATGATCATTTCGGCCACTGGCACCGTGGCGCGCGTACCGTACTCTGCAAAGCTTCCAGCGCCCATGCCCAACAAGGCGCGTACCGGGTCAGGCCAGAGGAATTCATCAAACATGTAGAACCCACCGACAAAGCGCATAGAACCACTGGAACCGTTAGAAGAGAACTCCCCGCTGCGCTTGAGAATCTGGGCAAAAATGCCATCGCTTTGGACTGCGGCAATGGCTAATACGAGCGCTACCGCCAGTAGCGCACTCAACAAAAGCCCCCAGCGACGTTTGACGATCGAGTCAACCAGCAAACAAACGCCCAGCAGCATCAGCCCGGTACCAGAATAGGACACCAGAAGCGCGACAGCCATCACTGCCAGATACCAAAGTCGCCGACGAGAAGCGATCTCCAGCACGATGCAAACCGCCGTTAGTTGGCTGAACATTGACGGCTCAATCATGAACACACCATTGGTACGCACGATTTCAGATCCGTACTCCAACACTGCCTGCATGTTGAACTTGGATGTCAGCAGGAATTCGGGCACAAAGTTTTCGATGGGAAACGCAAGCGTAGGCCCCAGCACGAACTGCGCAACGTATTGAACCAAGCCGCAAACGCCAACAATCAAACCCAGTTGCTGAAAGTAGCCCAAGACCTGTTCGCTGCTGATCTTGGGCCGGCTTAACCTAAACACATACGGCAGATGGATCACAAAAAACAGCAGCAACGACGGTAACGAGAAGTCGTCGATGTAGACCAGTTGCACACACACAATGAACGCAAAAGCACCGAGAAACGCAAACGTGCGCCGCACGTCAAACACCATGCGCCCGGCCACCAAGCCAAAGAGCGCAACGGCAAATGCCAATGGAATACTGAGCGCCAATCCCATAGCGCCAAAAGGAGGCACAGAGAACTTGGCCAGGTAGGTTACCGAAATCAGTGGCAATCGGAAGAGCCAGCGATCCCATGCACGGCCACGCCGAGCGCTTTCGCGCTTTACGCCGACGAGGGGCCAGGGTTGGTCAGGGGCATGGGCGACGGACGATGAACGCATGCTGGCACACGTTACTCAAGCACGTTACGAGGCTGGGCCGATGGCTGCCCAAAATCGCGCATGGCCTGCTCATACAAAGCGCGCGTGGTATGGCCGATGCCCTGCCACGAGCCACTGATCTCCATGGGCGCACGGCGCGACCGCTGGGCGATGGCCAAATGCATTTCTTCCGCCAGCGCGTCGACATCGTTTGATGGCACCAAAGCGCCATCCAAGTCCGGCACCATGTCTTCAGCAAAGATACCCACGTGGCTGGCAATCAGCCACTTACCAAGCGGCTTGACGAGAAAGTAAACACCGCTGGCGTCAATCTGCCGGTAAGGGAAAACAAAACAATCGGCGTCATCAAACAGCACCGCCATTTCTTCTTCAGACTGGCGCTGCAACCGCAGGTCGAACTGCGCATCGAGGCCTAGTTCGGTGATGCGGGCCAGCAGCGGCGCAATGTCCATGCGTGGACGCCCGGCGACGATGACGCGCATTTGCTGACGCACGGCGTCGGGCAGACGGTGCACGGCTTCGATCAAAATATCGAAACCCTTGTAGGGTTTGATTTCGCCAAAAAGTACGAAGGTCCAACGCGGATCGCGCATCGCTGATGCCGGCTTGGGTGGTGCCTGCACCGCCAAACGTAGAGGGCCGTGCGGAATCACGGCAATCTTGTCGACATCCACACCGCGAGCCGCCAAAGCCTGCTTGCCCGATTGGGTATGCACCACCACGCGGTGGGCGATTTTGATGGGTTGGTCATGCCCATAACGCTGCATCCATGACATGTTCTGCCCGTTGAAAGGCACGGTATCGTGCACGGTCAACACCAGAGGGCACATCCGCCGGATCAGGGTCATGGCCAACGCATCCAGCGGCGGCACTACGATCCACTGCACGTGCACAACGTCGGGTCGGGTGGTTTTGATTTTCCACAGCAACGTCGCCAAGCCAGCAGCATGCGCAATACCTTTGGCAACGGCCTTGAGCTTGCCCGGTATCCAGGTCGCCTCGTCTACGCGGCGATAGAAGAATGGATCGGTTTGCTCCAGCGGCAACTCCTGGCGGTCACCTTTGCGCGTGGGCCGCGTCGCCCACATCGGGGACACACCTGCGGCAGCCAAGCCCTCGGACAAGGCTGCATCGTACGGGGCGGTAAACAGCGAGGGGTCGACCAACAGAACATTCAAATCACGCACCTTGCTCATCGTTCAGCCCACCCGTGACCGGGCACAGTAGGCTTCGCCGCACTGGCGCGCCACGGTTCTTCGCGCACAAACGCAAGCCCAAACAAAAAGCCGCTGGCCCAGCAGATGTGCATCAACGCCGCAGCACCACCAGAGAACAAACCGCAAACCGAGCGAGTCTTCACAGCGATCGACACCGAGGTCAGCCCCAAGATCGTCACGTACAACACCGGCCACGCAAGAAACAGGGGCGACCATAGCGACAGCAGCAACGACAAGACCAGCACGATCAGATGCACCGGCAACGCCAATTGCCGCAAACGCATGGAGCCCGGATGCCGACGCACGGTACGCGAACGCCCTTTGCCGTACGAGAAATATTGGCGCGCGAGGCGACTCGGCGTGGCACGCGGCTCATACCCCAAGCGGATCTCCGAATCGAGATAGAGCTTGCTGCCCAACGCACGTTGTCGGCAGTCCAACTCTGCGTCTTCGTTATGAGTGAAGGTTTCGTCGTAGCCACCTGCACGCACAAACGAAGCCATGCGAAAAGCCGCATGGTGACCGTGGTCCACATAGCCACTTTTGGTACCGCCACGGTGTGCTGAGCCGCCGGAGCCAACGCGGCTGTCGGACACCCAGGCCACCGCTTTCTGAAAACACGTTTGGCCACGCGAATCCATGGGCACCACGACCGCATCCGCGCCGGTGCGGTCCAGCGATTCGACCAGCTTACGAATGAATCCAGCGGGGTATTCGGCATGAGCATCGCAGCGCACCAGAATTTCGGCATCTCGCCCCAAGGTTTGTGCGGCCAAGTTCACCGCGGCACTTTGGATGCGTTTGGGGTTTGGCAAGAAGCGTAGCAAGGGCTGCGTGGTCATCATGCGCTGCACCAGTTCCACAGTGCCATCTGTGCTGCCGCCGTCTGCCACTACAAACTGAATGTTGGCGTTTAGCGGCAGGTCGCGGCTGAGCGCGGTGACCACATGCTCAATCGCACGCACCTCGTTCAGCGTGGGAATCACCACCAAAATGGAGCGCTGGCTGTCCTGAACATCAGTGCTCATTGATCATGACCCCAGCAAAACGTGCATGGCTTTTGTGTACCTGCCCCACCAGCGATTGGATCGCGTCCATGCGGGTGGTACCGCGCCGACCAATGACCATGGCGGCACCACACTTGGCGGCCAACACGCGCGCATCCGCACCACGAGCGAAGGCTGGGGTGTCGACGATCACGTAGTCGAATTTGGAGCAAACTTCTAGGATCAACGCATTGAACGTCGAACGCTGAATCAACTCTGACGGATTAGGCGGCTGAGTGCCAACAGGTAGCACAAACAAGCCAGGTAACGAGACAGGCTGGTGGATTACGTCAAACTCGGCTCGGCCTGCCAAAATGTCGCTGAGCCCACTGCCATCCTTCACACCAAAAAGCCGGTGCAAGCGCGGCGTGCGCATGTCAGCATCAATCAGCAACGTGCGGCCACCGGTTTGACTGAGCACGATGGCTAGGTTGGCGGCTATAAAGGTTTTGCCGTCGCCAATATTCGGACTCAACACGGCCAACGCGCGGGGCGGTTGGTCGGGTGACAACACGCCCATCAGCAATTGGCTGCGCACGTCGCGAAACACTTCAGCTTCATCGCTAAAGGGGTCGATGGCCGTGATGAGTTCGTCGTCCAGACCAGATGTATCGCCTTCGGCTGCGTACGGGTAGTGAAACTGCTGAGACAAGGCCCACTGCACGTCACCCTTGGAGGCCATTTTCAACGCTACCGCCGCTTCACCAAAGCGCATGCGGTGCTGCCGTTGGTAGGCAACGATTTCTTCGATCTGGCGATGGTCCAGATTACGCACCTCCCGGATCAAGTCGCCCATGGAGCGATCGACCACCGGGTGCCGCTCACCTTTGGCCGGGACGTCTTGCAGGTCATCAGATGGCATATCCGATGATCCCTTCATGGCACGCAGTAACGATTTAGCTTGCATGATGTGGTGTGGTGAGAACTCAAGAAGCCTGTGCACCACCAGCACTGGTGGTCAGTCGATTGCGTGCGGCTATGCGGCGTTTTGGAATGGCTTTGGCCGGTAACACTCCCAGAACCGGCTGGCCAAGGCTACGCAATACGTCAAGGTTGGTGCGTAGGCGACGGTCGCGTAGTTCTGACAGCAAAGCGGCCCCAACAGCCAACAAGCCGCCGACCAAAATCGCGACTGCCGTATTCAAGACGATCCGTGGCGAAGACGGCAACGGGGAAATAGTGGCCTGCTTCAGCACCGAGACATTGGTCTGCGTGGTTTGGCTTTCCAGGCTGGTTTGGCTGGCACGCAACTCCATGGCGTCATATGCACGTTGAGCGTTTTCCACGTCACGCTGCAACACAGCCGCTTCGTCGCGCTCAGTCTTGATATGCAACAACTTGGAGCGTTGAGCCTCTAACGCAGCACGCAATTGCGCAAGCCGGGCTTGGTTGATGTCGTTGTTCACGGTCAGGCTGCTGGCCACGCGTTTGGTCTCGGTCGCAATCGACGAGCGCAGTTGGGCTACTTTGGCACGCGCTTCAACCATGTCCGGGTGGTTCTCGCCCAGCCGTCCACTCAACTCTTTCACACGCGTTTCCGCGCTGGAGAGTTCATTCGACATGGTCACGATCACAGGGTTGTTCATGACTTCGCTCATGCGGTCGGCATTGGCTGCAGACTGGCTTTGACGCCCACCAGATTCGTTGGCGATGCCTTGCAACACCACCAGCTGAGTAGTGAGTTCAGCAAGCCGTTGGTTTTCGACATCAAGCTTTTCGTCGTTCGCCACAATGCCTTTGGCTTGCTGGTATGCCGACAAGCGCGACTGCGCGGCTTCCAACTCAGAGCGCAACTGCTTGCCACGCCCTTCAAAAAAGCCGTAGTACTGCTTCGCAGGCTCGGTACGCAGCGCCAACGTGGTATCGACATACGATTTCACCCAGGCATTAGTAACCTTTGCGGCAAATTCAGCATCTGCTGACGTGTACGACAAGTTGATCACGTTGGAGTCTTTTGCTGGCACAACTGACAGGTAGCGGGTCAACTGCTCAGCCAACCACGACTTGAAGTCGCCGACGCCGTCTGTGACCTCTTGCCACTTGGCGCGGTAGTTGGCATCGTTTTCCAGCCCCAAGGTCTGAATTGCACCCAGTGCCACACGCTCGCTTTGGATCACGTGCAACTGCGTGGCCATATAGCCCACCACCGTCATACCAGGCAACACAATACCGGCAATGGGGTCAGGGGACTTCACGTCCAGCAAAACGGCCGCGGTGGAGGTGTACTGCGGCGTGCGGAAAAGACTCACGGCCACCACAGTCGCCACGACAAAAGCCCACACCAGAACCGCAATTCGCCAGCGGGCGCGGAAAGCAATCAGTATTTCACCAATGGTCATTTAGCAACTTTCGCAAGATTCAGGCCACTTAAAAAAATATGCGGCCACACACTCTCTGGCAAGAGCCCCGCCTTAATTCTCCCTTGGAGCAACGATGCAGGACTAGTTCTTTCGGACTATTGCTGCACTGCACCATCGCCTAGATACTAACCCTAGGACCTAACGCAAGTCCAGCGTTTGGGGGAGTAAAAAAATGCACAAACTGAACCTTAAATTTGCAGTCGCCACGCTGCTCGCTGCCGCGTGTTTTAGTAGCGCAATGGCTACCGAAAAGACTCCTACTGTGTCAGCCAGCAACAATGTGTTGCGTGGCGCCACCGATATGGCCACTTCGGTTGCAGTATCAGCACGACCCAAAATGCCGGCGATCGCCGAAAGCAATTCGGTGAGCCGTTCGAACACGGATAGCGCCAGCACAGCACTTGAAGAGTCGAACACGATCGGCATGCTGCTGGCGGGCTTGGCTATCATGGGATTGGTGGTACGCCGCCGCATGAACCAGTCTTAAAGCGCGAACTGCTTGCCCCTATAAACCGGGGCCACAGCGGTTAGCGGCATTGTTGCTTCTCTCCTTGAGAGCAGAAGAATGTCGTCGAGTCACTTGCGTCGAACGCTATAAACAATCCTTACGCCAAAAGGCACGGCTATAACGCATAGCCGCCCTGCCAAACCCATTGATACCCATGCGCTACGGCGCGCTCGATGCAACGTCAAATTGCCTCGCACACATGGGCAAAAAAACATTTGCAGATCACACCGGTATGCTCAGCAGGCTGAGGCGCAGTGCCCCGCCTGCCATCACGCATTACGCCCGGCCAATACTGAAGTACTCAATATCCAACGCTCGCACCAATGCGGGGTCGTAGAGATTGCGTCCATCAAAGACAACCGGTTGCTTCAAGCGTGTTTTGATGGCGTCAAAGTCAGGGCTACGGAACTCCTTCCATTCCGTGACGATGACCAAGGCGTCTGAGCCATCCAAAGCACTCTTGGGACGGCCGGCAAAACTCAAGCGTGGCTCATCGCCAAAAATACGCTCGGCTTCGGTCATGGCGACCGGATCGTAGGCTGTAACGGTGGCACCACGGCGCAGCAACTCAGCGACGACGACACGGCTGGGTGCGTCGCGCATATCGTCGGTATTGGGCTTGAAAGCCAGGCCCCACAGCGCAAAGCGACGGCCAGATAAATCCTCCCCAAAGCGCTGCGTGATTTTCTCAACCAGCACGTGCTTTTGCGCGTCGTTGGACTCTTCCACCGCAGTCAGCACACGTAGCTGACGGCCATGCTGGCCGGCGGTTTTGATCAAGGCTTTCACATCCTTGGGGAAGCATGAGCCTCCGTAGCCGCAACCCGAATAGAGGAAGTGGCTCCCGATCCGTGGATCGCTGCCAATACCTGACCGCACCAGTTCAATATCGGCGCCCAAAATCTCAGCCAGGTTGGCCAACTCGTTCATGAAGCTGATGCGCGTGGCCAGCATCGCATTCGCTGCGTACTTGGTGAGCTCAGCGGAGCGCACATCCATCAGCACCAACTTTTCATGGTTGCGTTGGAATGGGCCGTAGAGCTGGCGCATCAAGCTGATGGCTTTGTCGTCATTGGCGCCCACCACGATGCGGTCTGGCCGCATGAAGTCTTCAATGGCGGCGCCTTCTTTCAAGAACTCAGGGTTGGACACCACGCTGAACTCGATCTTGCTCTCGCGGTTAGCCAGCTCAATTTGAATCGCCTCACGCACTTTGTCGGCAGTACCCACCGGCACGGTTGATTTGTCGACCACCACGCGGTAGCCATCCATGTGTTTGCCGATGTTGCGTGCGGCAGCTAGCACGTATTGCAGGTCGGCAGAGCCATCTTCGTCGGGCGGCGTGCCTACGGCAATGAATTGAATGGTGCCGAATTTGGCGGCCTGCTGTACGTCGGTGGTGAAAGACAAACGGCCAGCCTCGACGTTACGCCGCACGACTTCCTGCAGGCCGGGCTCATGAATCGGGATACCGCCCTCTTCCAAAATTTTGATCTTGGCTGGGTCGACATCTAAGCACAACACGTCATTACCCACGTCCGCCAAGCATGCGCCGGATACGAGGCCGACGTAGCCAGTACCGATAACCGTAATTTTCATGAAGCCTAACCTTTAGTGAGATAAAAAATGAATGAACAAACCGTGTGCAAATCGCAGGCCATGTCCGACAAACAATGAACTTCATGGCGGCGTGATAGGCCCCCAAAACACGATCTCAACGGTCATTTTGCTGGGCCTTTGGATTCGCGGATGGAGCCACTTTGGCCCAAACGTCGTTCCAGCAAATAACTCAATTTCCGAATACCCAAGCCACGACAGGCTCCACACGCCTATCTGTCCAAATTCGTCACTTCATTCGTGTTAACTTAAAGTTTCAAATAGAACGTTCTGATTCAATTAATCAGCCATCTACGTTGGAAAAACGACAAAAAGTGCACGCTTCCAAATGCTTAGTGCCAAGAAAACACAAAACGAGCACCAGTTGGTGCTGGCACAACGCAACGGAATCTGCTGCTCGCTTTTATCTGAGGAAGCGGCGAACCACGATGCTGCCAATGATCAGCAAGGCGGCCAGCATTGCGGGCGCATTGTGAGAACGTTCTGCAGCCGCGATGGCGTCCACAGGCGACGAAACATTGGTGAAGGTCTTTTTGGGTTGCCCAGCATCCGAGGCCTGCCAGACATCTGATTTGTAGGAGGTGAGAACAGCGACGTCACTCGCATAAGCGTTGGTGTTCAAGGCGTTACTCACCGGCGCTGTTTGCGGTGTCGCCATAGCGGAGGTGCTATTCAAGAAAGCAAACGCAGCGCCCAGAATACTGATGACCAGTTTGTGCATGAAATTCTCCCAATGGAATCTATAGCAGCCTCGTCATTTCATCGGCCCCTGGATCTAAGGTGCCCACGAAATACTAGTGAAACTACCTAGATTTCATTATGCTGCACCGCAGCAAAGAAGACAACGCCTGTTGTTTTTTGCTATGCGCCACGGAAGATGAAATACACCGCGCCCACCATGCACAGCCCAGCCCAAACGTAGTCCAGCTTGAACGGTTCACCCATGTAGAACATGGCAAACGGCACAAAAACCGACAGCGTGATCACCTCTTGCATGATCTTCAGTTGCCCCAGGCTGAACCCTGCTTGCTGAAAACCGATGCGGTTGGCTGGTACCTGTAGCAGGTACTCGAACAGCGCGATGCCCCAACTCGCCGCTGCGGCCATGTACCACGGGGCGGTGGCTAGGTTTTTGAGGTGGCCGTACCAAGCAAACGTCATGAACACGTTAGACAACACGAGCAGCAGAATCGTCTGCAGCGACAAGGGGATGGACGAGAGAATTTGCATGGCGGGATTATGGGAAGGTTCGCATATGCGCGGTGTAGGACGCGGGGTAAAAAACTACCGGCGCCAGAACGACGGCGTCAGCAGCGCCATCAGGCTCAACAGCTCCAGCCGCCCCAGCACCATGGCGAAGGTGCACACCCAGATTTGAAAGTCGGTGAGCACGGCGTAGTTGGAAGCCGGCCCCACCTGCCCCAAGCCGGGGCCCATGCAGTTAATGCTGGCAATGACAATGGAGAAAGCCGTCACGGGGTCCAGATCCGTCGCTAGCAGCACCATACCAAGCACGAGGATGGAGCCGCCATACACCAGCATAAAGGCCAGCACCGCAAAGATGGTGCGCGGCTCGACCACGCGCTGGCCCAGCGTGACGGGTTGCACCATGCGCGGGTGCGCCAGGCGCCGCACTTCGTGCAAGGCCTGTTGCACCAAGATGACCAAGCGCACCATCTTGATCCCACCGCCGGTAGAGCCTGCACTGGTGGCCACGCCCGACAGCAGCAGCATCAACACCGGCGCAAACACCGGCCACTGCAGAAAATCGACCGACGCATAGCCTGTCGTCGACGCGACTGAGATCACATGGAACATGCCCATGCGCAGCGCGGTAATGGGCTCGTACACGCCCTTGACCCACAGCAGCAGCGACACCAGCAGCCCGCCGCCCAGCAACGCCGTCATGGTGGCGCGCATTTCCGCATCCAGCCAAAAAACGCGCAGGCTACCCTTGCGCATGGCGATGAAGTACAGCGCAAAGTTGCAGCTGGCCAGCAGCATGAAGAACATGGCCACCAGCTCCAGCGGCACCGAGTCGAAGTAGGCAAAGCTGGCGTCGTGTGGCGACAAACCGCCCAAGCTGGTGGTGGTGAACATGTGCATCAGCGCGTCCAGCGGCGTCATGCCGCAGGCCCAATACGCGAGGAAACACGCTACAGACAACACCGAGTAAATCTTCCACAACCCCTTGGCGGTCTCGGCCATGCGCGGGGTGAGTTTGGTGTCTTTCACCGGCCCCGCCACTTCGGCCTTGAACAACTGGCTGCCGCCCATGCCCAAGAGCGGCAACACGGCCACCGCCAGCACCAAGATGCCCATGCCGCCCACCCACTGCAAGAAGGTGCGCCAGATGTTGATGGACACCGGCAACGCATCCAGCCCGCTGAGCACGGTGGAGCCCGCTGTGGTAAGGCCCGACACGGCTTCAAAGTAGGCGTGTGTGAACGTCAGCGGCTTTTGCAGCACCGAGAAAGCCAACAGCAAGGGCAGCGATGCGAACAGCGGCAATACCACCCAGGTGGACGTGACCAGCATCACGCCATGGCGTGGATGCAGCTCGCGCGAAAACTGGCCGAAGCCGCGCCACAGGCCCACACCACACGCCAAGGTGATGGCCATGGACATCGGATAGGCCAGCATCACACCATCGGCAAACCACCACGAAAACGCCCACGGCACGCCCATGGCGAGCGCAAAGAACATCAGCAGCAAGCCAAGCACGTGGAGGACGGGGAACAGGTCTTTCATACCAATCGCAATCGAAGCGTGGCCAACGCTGGCTTCAGAAGAACGTGGCGCTGACGCGGAACAGCTTCTCCACGTCACGGATCAAGCGCTTGCGCGGCAAGAAGATCACCACGTGGTCGTTGCTCTCGATCACCGTATCGCCGTTGGGGATGATCACCTGCGGCGGCGGCAGGTCATCTGCATCGTCGCTCTTGGCCGCATGCGACTCAGGCAAGCCACGCACCACCAGACCGATGTGCGCCTCGGACGGCAGGCGAATGGCATCAACCTTGCGCCCCACTACACGCGAAGTTTTGCGGTCGCCGCGCGCCACGATCTCCAGCGCCTCGGCCACACCCCGGCGCACGCTGTGCACGGCTTGCACGTCGCCCTGGCGCACATAGGCCAGCAGCTCGCCCAGCATGGCTTGTGCGGGAGACAAGGCAATGTCGATTTGAGTGCCATGCATCAGGTCGGCATAACTGCGCCGGTTGATCAGCGCCAGCACGCGCGTGGCGCCTAGTTGCTTGGCCAGCAGGCTGGCCATGATGTTGTCTTCGTCGTCACTGGTGATGGCCAGAAAGAGGTCTACGTCTTCAATGCCCTCTTCTTCCATCAAGTCTTCGTCGGTGGCATCGCCCTGCAACACCAACACGTCTTTGGGCAAGATGGTGGCCAACTCGACACAGCGTTGCGGGTTGGACTCGATCACCTTGACGTTGTAGTCTTGGTCAGACTGGCTGAGCTGCAGCGCCAGCCGCAATCCCACGCGCCCACCACCGGCAATCAAGATGCGCTTCACTGGCCGGGCCTGCACGCCGTCGCGCTTGTGCAGGGCACGCAGCACGGCCGGAATGTGCTCGCGTGCGGCCAGCACAAACACCTCGTCGCCGGGGCGGATGCGCACATTGGCTTCACAGATGATGAAGCGGTCAGCCTCTTCTTCCAGCCGGCGGTAGATGGCCACGATGCGCATCGCCACACCGGGCACCAGGGAAGCCAACTCGGCAATGTTGTGATCAACCAGCGGCGCGCCAGCCACCGCGCGCACCGACACCATACACGCCAGCCCGCCAGCAAACTCGCGCACCTGCAGCGCCTCGGGGTGCTCCACCAGCTTGCCGATGTAGTTGGTGAGCGAGGCTTCGGGGCAGATGATTTGATCGACCGCAAAACCGTCGTGGCCCATCAGTTCGGTGTGTTCTTGAAAGCCGCTGGAGCGCACGCGCGCGATGCGGGTGGGCACGCTGAACATCATCTGCGCCAGCTTGCAGGCCACCAGATTGGTTTCGTCGCGCGCGGCGCAGGCGATCAGCAAGTCGGTGTCGCGTGCGCCGGCTTCGGCCAGCACTTCGGGGTCGACACCGCTGCCCACCACACCACGCAAATCCAGCCGGTCTTGCAGCTCGGCAAGGCGAGCGGCATCGCTGTCGATGACGGTGATGTCGTTCTGCTCAGACAACAGCGCCGAGGCCACACTTTCACCAATGCGGCCGGCACCAATGATCAAGATTTTCATGAAGGGCCTTCAGCTGTGCAGAGTGGGGCCGGGCAAGCGTTCAATGCTTTGGTCTCGCACCGCCGCCAATTGTGCGGGGGTGACCTGGTCGGGCGCAATCTCGGCCAGCGGCAGCAGCACAAAGGCGCGCAGCAACATGCGCGGGTGCGGCAGCGTGAGCTGTGGGCTGTCGACCAGGGCCTGGCCATAGCGCAGCAAATCGAGATCAAGCGTGCGGGGCGCGTTGAAGTAAGGTCGCTCGCGGCCTGCGCCCTGCTCTATGTTTTGTAGCTGCTGCAGCAGATCTGGCGCGCTCAAGCGGGTTAAAACCTCTATAACACCGTTGAGGTAATCAGGGCCGCTGGAGTCTATAGGCGCGCTGCTGTAGAGCGACGAGCCGTGTACCAGGCGGGTGCCGGGCAGTGCGGCAATGGCCACGCTGGCAGCATGCAAGGCACCAGCCGCGTCGCCCAGATTGGCACCCAGCGCGACAAAGGCCCGTACTTCAGGCCGCGCGCCGAGGCCAGGAAAATCAGTCACCGCCGCCAGCGCCAGGCGTAGCGCCTCCGCCGTCTGCACGCCCTGCGCCCGCCGGTTTACGGCGACGGCGGCGTTTGCGTGGCGCGGCTGCGCCATCGGCAGACTCGGCCACCACGGCAGCTTCGTCGCCATCACTCGCTGGCGCGGGCGAGGACGCCGCGCGCTTCGCTGGAGCGGCACGTTTGGCCGCACCTTCAGTAGCCGGTGCAGCAGGCGCGGCTTGACGCGGCACACGCACCACGCGTTGGCGTTGGTTGGCTTCTTCGCGCGCTTGGGCCAGCAGGTCTTCGCGTTTGTCGTCGTCGCCCACGCTGAATTCTTGCCACCATTCGCCCAGGGCTTCACCGATCTCGCCGGTGTCGGCGCGCAGGCGCATGAAGTCGAACGCGGCGCGGAAGCGTGGCTGGTCGATCAGGCTGTAGGCGGCGCTGCCGGTGCGCTTTTCAAAGCGTGGCTGCATCAGCCAGATTTCGCGCATGTCGCCGGCCAGCTTGCCGCGACCGGACACATCGCCAATGCGCGAGTCGAACACGTCGTTGATGGCGTCTTGCAGCGCCGCAAACGGCGGCTGGCGGTGTTTGTTCTGGCGTTGGTCCCAGCCTTCGCGCACGTCGGCCCACAACACGCAGGCCAGCAAGAAGCTCGGCGCCACGGGTTTGCCTTCGCCCACGCGGCGGTCGGTGTCTTGCAGGGCGGCCCGCACAAAGGCTTGGTCGGCACGCTCCACTACCACGTCGAGCAGCGGGTAGATGCCGGTAGCCATGCCGAGCGCCTTGAGCTGCTCGATCGTGGCGATGGCGTGGCCGGTCTGCAGCAGCTTGAGCATCTCGTCGAACAAGCGGCTTTGCGGCACATCGGCCAGCAGCTTTTGCGAGTGGACCAAGGGTGCGGCGGTTTTCGGCTCCAGCTTGAAGCCCAGCGCGCCCAGCTTGGCACTGAACCGCACGGCACGGATGATGCGCACCGGGTCTTCGCGGTAACGCGTGGCGGCGTCGCCAATCATGCGGATGATGCGTTTTTTGCTGTCCGCCATGCCGCCGTGGTAGTCCACCACCATCTGGCTCTTGGGGTCGTAATACATCGCATTGATGGTGAAGTCGCGGCGCGCAGCGTCTTCATCTTGCGGGCCCCACACGTTGTCGCGCAGCACACGGCCGCTCGAATCCACGGCATGCTTCATATTGGCCAGCTCGTTCTTGCTGGTGCGTTCGTTGCCTTTGACCTGCTCGGCGGCAGCGTTGTCCATCTGCGCGCGGAAGGTCGAGACTTCAATCACCTCGTGCTCACGCCCACGCCCATACACCACGTGCACGATGCGAAAGCGCCGGCCGATGATGAAGGCGCGGCGGAACAGGCCTTTGACCTGCTCGGGCGTGGCATTAGTGGCCACGTCGAAGTCTTTGGGGCGCATGCCGACCAGCAGGTCGCGCACGGCGCCGCCGACGATGTAGGCCTCAAAACCGGCTTGTTGCAAGGTGGTGACCACACCGATGGCGCGTTCGTCCACCAGATGGGGGTCGATGCCGTGGACTGCGGGGCCCACTTCCACGCGTTTGCCGAGCTTGTTTTTCTTGGCCGAAGCAGCGGAGGCGGGTTTCTTCCCGAGAAGCTTGTCGATGAATTGCTTGATCATGTTAATTTTTGGAACAGGTCGAGTATGCGCCATCCCCGCTCAAGCGCTATCGCACGCAGCCGGTCGTCGGGATTGGTCGCCACCGGGTGGTTGACCTTTTCCATCAGCGCAAGGTCGTTGATGGAGTCTGTGTAGAAGGTGATGTCGACGTCGCCCCAGTCGAGCCCGCGCGCGGCCAGCCACTGCGCCACACGCGTGACCTTGCCCTCGCGCGCCGAAGGCACACCGTGGATGTCGCCGGTGATCCAGCCGGGTTGGCCACCCTCACCTTGGGTGCGCGCCAGCTCCACGGCCAGCAGTTCTTGCACGCCGAGTTCGGTGGCAATCGGGCGCGTCACAAAATCGTTGGTGGCGGTGACGATGACCACCATGTCGCCCGCGTCCTGGTGTTGGCGCACCAGCGCGCGCGCTTGCGGCGTGATGGCGGGCAGCACCATGGTGCGCATGAAATCAGCGTGGGCAGCTATTGATTTTGCAGCACCTTGCTGGCGTGCGGCATCGGTGGCAAAGCGCACATAGTCGTGGATGTCGAGCGTGCCGGCCTTGTAGTGGGCGTAGAACTCATCGTTGCGTTGCTTGAATTCGGCCGGGTCGGTCCAGCCGATCTGCGTGGTGAACACACCCCAGGAATAGTCGGAGTCGATGGCCAGCAGGGTGTGGTCCAGGTCGAATAGCGCCAGCTTTTTCATGCTTGCCTTGGGTGCCGATAGAGATTACTGGGCGCGCCCTCTTCGTGGGGAACGCCGCGGAACCGGCTTTGCCGGGCCGCTGGCGTTGCCCCCTGCAAGGGGGTTGGCGGCCACACGAAGTGGGCAAGTCTGGGGGTGTTCACAAGTTTTCCAGCATGGATTTGATCAGGGGAATCGTCAGCCCGCGCTGGGTCTGCATGGCAAAACGGTCGAGGTGGTCGAGCAGTTGCATCAGGCTGCCCAGGTCGCGGCTGAAGCGCTTGAGCATGAAGTCGACCACTTCGGTGCTGAGTTCCAGCCCGCGCGCTTCGGCCTCTGACTGCAACACGGCGCGGCGCTCGTCTTCATTGAGCAACTGCAGCGCGTAGATGTGGCCCCAGCCCAGGCGGGTGCGCAGGTCGTCGCGCAGCTTCAAGTCGGCCGGCGGCGCATCGCCCGCCCCCAACACCCAACGTTGCCAGGTTTGCGCATTGACGAACCACTTGAAAGCGGCATGCTGCTGCTCGGCGTTGAACAGGTGCACGTCGTCCATCAAGATAGCGGCCCAGCGCTCGTCGAACTCGGGCGGCGACAGCTCGCTCGGGTCGAGCCAGCCGACCACCGCGCCCTGCTCGCGCAGCGACTCGCGCACGGCTTTGAGCAAATGCGTTTTGCCGCTGCCGCTGGGGCCCCAGATGTAGCTGGGCACCGGCGAACGCGTGGTCTGGCTAGTCTCAGGCCCGGCCCACAACTGCAGGTGGCGAAGCGCCGCTTCGTTGGCACCGGGAAAAAAGTTGTGCAGTGTGGGGCCCGACACCAGGCCAATGTCCAACACCATCTGCTGCATATGCCGGGGCTGCGTCACACCTTGCCCCCGTTATAAAGTGGGCTGGCCAGGTAGCCCGCACGCACACGGCGAATGGCCACCAGCAGTACGGCGCTGGCCGGCAAAGCGATGAGCACGCCCACAAAACCAAACAACTGGCCGAACGCCAGCAACGCAAAAATCACCGCCAACGGGTGCAGGCCAATACGCTCGCCCACCAGGCGCGGCGTGAGCACCAGGCTCTCTAGCAACTGGCCCAGGCCAAAGACCACGGCCAGCATCACCAGCACCTGCACCAAACCCATTTGCAGCAAGCCGGCCAAAGTGGCCAGCACCAGCCCCAAACCAAAGCCCAGGTACGGCACAAACATCGCCAAGCCGGTGAACAGGCCGATCGGCAGCGCCAGATCCAGCCCAAACAACGCCAGGCCAATGCTGTAGAACGTGGCCATGATCAGCATCACCAGAATTTGTCCGCGCAGGTATTGGCCCAGCACTTCGTCGGCCTCGTGGGTGAAGCTGTCAAAACCAGGGCGCACGCGCACGGGCACCAGTTCTTTGAGGCGCGCAATAAACGGTTTCCAGTCCATCAGCAAGTAAAACAACGCCACTGGAATCAGTACCGCATTGCCCACCACCGCCAGCGCCACACTGCCACCCAGTTTGAGCGACGACAAGGCAGAGGCCAACGACTGCTCGGTGTTGTCGGTCAAATACTGGCTGACCAGGGTTTTGAGGCTGGCAATGTCGAACGAAACTTTAAGGCCCCACTGCGCCAACAAAGGCTGCAGCCAGTCGTTGAAGCGGTCGAGCCCACGCGGCAGTTGCTGGCGCAGCAGCGGAATTTCTTTGGCCACGATGGGCACGATCAACAAAAACAAAGCCATCAGCGCCAGCAAAAACACCAACTCGACCACAACAACCGCCAGCACACGCGGCACGCGTCCGCCAGCGGCGTGGTCGAGCCGGTCGACCACAGGCGTCAACCCATACGCCAGCACGGCGGCCACCACAAACGGCACCAGCACAGGCCCCAGCAACCACAGCGCCAGAATGGCGACGGCGGCAATCGACAACCAGGCCAGGGCGTGGCGTTGGGTCGAGGTCAGTTGCATGAAAAAACGGACAAAACGAACATGAGGGACGCTGCGAAGCGACGGGTTGGAACTGGACGAGAGTACCGGCAGAGCACTGCAGAGTCGGTTGCAGGACGCCGGGGTGGGCAGTAGCCCTTAAAATCAGGCAAATTCTATAGGGATGCGTGCACTTCTTCGCGCCGCGCGCCCTGTTTCTGCCCTTTCCCTTTACTGGTTTTCTTCCAAGCAGCTTCAACATGACCTCATCCAACGCCACGCCCCTCTCGTACAAGGACGCCGGAGTCGACATCGACGCAGGTGACGCCCTGGTCGACCGCATCAAGCCCATGGCCAAGAAAACCATGCGCGAAGGCGTGCTGGCCGGTATTGGCGGCTTTGGCGCGCTGTTTGAAGTGCCCAAGCGCTACAAAGAACCCGTGCTGGTGAGCGGCACCGACGGCGTGGGCACCAAGCTGCGTCTGGCGTTTGAATGGAACATGCACGACACCGTGGGCATCGACCTGGTGGCCATGAGCGTGAACGACGTGCTGGTGCAAGGCGCCGAGCCGCTGTTCTTCCTGGACTACTTTGCCTGCGGCAAGCTCGACGTGGACACCGCCGCAGCGGTGGTCGGCGGCATTGCCAAGGGTTGCGAATTGTCTGGCTGTGCCTTGATTGGCGGCGAAACCGCTGAAATGCCCGGCATGTACCCACCGGGCGAATACGACTTGGCCGGTTTTGCCGTGGGCGCGGTGGAAAAGAGCAAGATTTTGGCGGGCCAAGACGTGGTGCCCGGCGACGTGGTGCTGGGTTTGGCGTCTTCGGGCGTGCACTCCAACGGCTTCAGCCTGGTGCGCAAGTGCATTGAGCGTGCGGCCGCTAATTTGCCTGCCACGCTGGACGGCAAGCCGTTCAAAGAAGCACTGATGGAACCCACCCGCCTGTACGTGAAAAACGTGCTGGCCGCGCTGGCCGCACACCCCATCAAGGCGCTGGCGCACATCACCGGCGGTGGTCTGCTGGAAAACATTCCACGCGTGTTGCCCGTAGGCACGGCCGCACATTTAAAGGCCGGTAGCTGGCCCAAGACCGAGTTGTTTGCCTGGCTGCAAACGACCGCCGGCATCGACGACTACGAGATGAACCGCACGTTCAACAACGGCATCGGCATGGTGGTGGTGGTGCCTGCGGCCGCAGCCGAAGCCACGGCCGCCACGCTGCGCGCAGCCGGTGAACAGGTCTACACCATTGGCACGATCGCCGCGCGTGGCGAAGGTGCTGCGGTGGTTGTGGCTTAACACCCTAGGCATCCAAACAAAAAGGCCCGCTGGTTTTGCCAGCGGGCCTTTTTTTATGCGGTCAACAGACTAAGCGGCGGTCAATGCCAAGGTTTTGCGCGGCGCAGGCAAACGTCCAGTAGAGCGCTCGCCCACCACAGCGGCATCACCCGCCAGCGTGAAGATGGCCACCGTCTGCACCAACTGCTGGGCTTGGTTTTCCAGGCTTTGCGCGGCGGCGGCGCTCTCTTCCACCAGGGCGGCGTTTTGCTGGGTGGAGTTGTCCAGCTGCGCCACCGCTTGGCTGATCTGCGTGACGCCCGTGCTTTGCTCGGCACTGGCGGCACTGATGTCGCTGACGATCAGGCTCACGCGGTGAATCGCCTCCACCACCTCTTGCATGGTGTGACCGGCTTGGTCGACCAGGGCTGTGCCCTGCCCCACTTGTGCCACGCTGTCGTTGATCAAGGCCTTGATTTCTTTGGCAGCACCGGCACTGCGCTGCGCCAGGCTGCGCACTTCGCTGGCCACCACCGCAAAGCCGCGCCCTTGCTCACCGGCGCGCGCGGCTTCTACCGCCGCGTTCAGCGCCAGGATGTTGGTTTGGAACGCAATGCCGTCGATCACGCTGATGATGTCGGCAATCTTGTTCGAGCTTTGGTTGATGCCGCGCATGGTGCTGACCACTTGCGACACCACCTCGCCACCCTTGGTGGCCACGCCCGAGGCATCTTGTGCCAGTTGGCTGGCGGTTCTAGCGTTGTCGGCGTTGTGGCGCACGGTGGTGCTGAACTCGGTCATGGTGGCAGCGGTTTCTTGCAGCGCGCTGGCTTGCTGCTCGGTGCGCAGGCTCAGGTCGGCGTTACCGGTGGAGATTTGCGCCGAGCCGGTGGCAATGGAATCAGACGCACCACGCACCTGCCCCACGATGTGCACCAGGCTTTGCTGCATGGCACCCAACGACGCCAACACGCTGCCCGCCGGCGCGTTTTGCACGCCCACCACGGGGCGCAAATCGCCGTCGGCCACGCGTTGCGCTGCTTCGCCCAGGGTGCCGGGTTCGGCGCCCAGCGAACGCGACAAACTGCGCGTGAGCCAGATGCCTGCCACGGCTGCTGCCGCAAAAGCCAGCACGCAGGCTGCCACCAACAAGCGCCGCGCCACTACAAACTGCGCCTCTGCCTCGGCAATCAGTTGCTGCGCGCGGGCCTCGGTGGTGCGCGAGAACTCTTCAGCCTTGCCCACCAGCGCCGCCAGCAGCGGGCGGCACTCATCGTTCATTTTGAGAATGGCTTCTTCGCGCTTCTGCTGCAGCGCCAGATCGACAATGGCCAGCGCCACCGGGCCGTAGGCGCCCTCAATCTTGTCGATCTCGGCCACCAGTTGTTTGTCTGTGGCGGTCACGCCGGGCTGCGACATTTGTTCCTTTAGCTTGGCCAAGCGCGCCAGCACGTCACTGTGTGCGGCCACCACCGCCGCCTTTTCAACGGCAATGTCCGCAGGCTTGGTGACCAGTACCAGGTTGCGCGCCGCTATGGCGCGGCGGTCGACTGCCGTGCGCACCTGCTCGGCCAATTGGGCGCGGGCATCGATGCCATCGACAAAGCCCACGAAAACGCGGTTGGCGTCACTTAATTCTTTAACCGCCAAACCAGAGGTGAGCAAAACCAGAAAAGCCAGACCACCAAAAGCGGCCGTGAGCTTGGTTCGTACAGTCCATTGCGCAGACGTCGACATCGTTCATTCCATTCGCTACAAAAACTTGGGGAAAGCCAGCCGCACTTGCCCAAGCCCTGACGCAACGCGATAACGCACCATCGTGAACCATTTAAGACAAAAGCTGCACCAATTGCCGCCATCTCACATTCAACCTATTTGGTTTGCTGTTTGATCGGTGGCACGGGAATGTAATTTATTTGTCAATCAAATGCGAACTATTTCTAATGGTTTAGCCATCAATCTGCGCAAATGATTTCTTTTGATTGATTTATCAGGCGAACTGGCCGTTAAACCTTGACTGGCGCGGCTTTCACCCAATCGATAAACGCACGCAAAGCCGGGCTGACTTGCCGGCGGCCCGGGTAATAAAGCTGAAAAACCGGTTCTGGCGGGCACCAATCCAGCAGCGCTTGCACCAAATTGCCGCGTTGAATGTCTGCGGCCGCCATGGCTTCATAGACATACGCCCAACCCACACCACCAAGCGCGGCGCCCAAGGCCAAACGCTGGTCGTCGACGGTGAGCGGGCCGTTGACGTCTAGCGCCTTGGCCACGTCGCCCTTGCGAAACTGCCAGTGGTACAACGCACCGCTGGGAAAGCGCTGGCGCACACACGGGCGCACCAGCAAATCCTCGGGCACCAGCGGCACGCCGTGCGCTTGGGCCACGGCGGGGGTGGCCACCACCGTGAAGCGCTGCTCCGGCCCCACGGGCACCGCCACCATGTCGCGCGGCAACGACTCGGGAAAACGCACACCAGCATCAAAGCCGCCGGGCACGATATCGGCCATGGCATCTTGTGTGCTCACCTCCAAATGAATGCCGGGATGCGCGCTCAAAAAACCACCCAGCAGCGGCTCGATCCACAAGCTGGCGGCACTGCGTGGCAGGTTGAGCCGCAGCGTGCCGCGCACCTCAGTTTGAAATTGCCCGACGTTGGCCATGGCCGCGTCCAGCCCTGCGAGCAGCGGGCGCAACTCGGCCAGCAGTTGTTTGCCCGCCTCGGTGGGCGCCACACTGCGCGTGGTGCGCTGCAACAGCGGCACGCCGAGCGACTGCTCCAGCGTGCGCACCGCCTGGCTCAAGGCCGAGGGCGACACATTCATGACGACGGCAGCACGGCGAAAGCTGGCCCATTCGGCCACGGCAGCCAGGGCACGGAGATGCAGGAGTTCGGGGGTTGGCATAGGCGGCATTGTGTAGCCAGAATGCACAGTGCGTGCGATCAAATGCGAATTGTGCGGCAGGCATGGATGGCAGATGATCACCTCTTTGCCAACCCAACGCCGCATCACCATGACAAACCCAACCACCATTACCCGCCCACTAACCCGCCCGCTCGCCGGCCACCATGTCCACCCCCTCGGCCTGGGCTGCATGGGCATGAGTGAGTTCTACGGCCAGCACGACGACGCCGAATCCGTGGCCACCTTGCACGCCGCGCGCAACCTGGGCGTGACCCATTTCGACACGGCCGACACCTATGGCTTTGGCCACAACGAAGAGTTGCTGGGGCGCTTTCTGCGCGAGCTGTCGCCCAGCCAACGCGCCGAATTGGTGGTGGCCACCAAGTTCGGCATCGTGCGCCAGCCCGGCCAATACGAGCGCCGCATCGACAACTCACCGGCCTACATCCGCACCGCGGTAGAAGCCTCGCTGCGCCGCCTGGGCGTGGAACGTATCGACCTGTACTACTGCCACCGCCGCAACCCCGACGTGCCGGTGGAAGACATGATGGGCGCACTGGCTGACCTGGTGCAAGCAGGCAAGATTGCAGCGATCGGCCTGTCTGAAGTCAGCGCCGACACCCTGCGTGCCGCGCACGCGGTGCACCCGGTGGCCGCCGTGCAAAGCGAGTATTCGCTGTGGGAGCGCGGCGCCGAAGCCAACGTCCTCCCCGCCACCCGCGCACTGGGCACCGCCTTTGTCGCCTACAGCCCGCTGGGCCGCGCGTTCTTGACCAACCAACCGCCGGCCAACGACACCCTGGCCGCCGACGACTTTCGCCGCGCACTGCCGCGTTTTCAAGGCGAAGCCGGCCAGGCCAACCAGCAGTTGCACGCCACCATGGCCGACTTCGCTAACCAGCTCGGCCAACCCGTGGCCGCCATCGCACTGGCCTGGGTGCTGCAAAGCCAACCGCACGTGCTGCCGATCCCTGGTACGCGGCGCCAGCACCATCTGGCGCAGAACCTGGCGGCCACCACACTGGTATTGCCGGATGCGGTGATGCAGCAGCTCAACACCTTGTTTGCGCCCGGCAGCGTGCAAGGCGCGCGTTATCCAGATGCGGGTTGGGCGGGTGTGGAGACGCGCTAGACTGCATCCTTCCCTTCACCGTCCCTTCACACCACTCACGCCCACATGAAAGGCTCCCCATGTTTGAACTTGCAACTTTGGGCGCCTTTGTGGCGGTGGTGCTGGGCCTGTTTCTAATCCCCGGCCCCGCTGTGCTGCTGGTGCTGACGCGCACCGTGCAAGGCGGACGCAAGGTCGGCATTGCCACTGGCCTGGGCGTGGCCGCAGGCGACTTCATCCACACCCTATGCGCGGCCGTGGGTTTGTCAGCGTTGCTGATGACCTCGGCCCTGGCTTTCAACGTGGTGAAGTGGGCCGGGGCGGCGTATCTGGTCTACCTGGGCATTCGCGCACTGCGCGCCAAGGCCGCTGACAACACCGCAAGCGCCAGCGACTTGCCGGTGGCCAAGGTGGTCACAGCCTCACAAGCCTTTTTGCAAGCCATCCCCGCCGAACTGCTCAACCCCAAAACTGCGCTGTTCTTTCTGGCTTTCCTGCCGCAGTTTGTGCACCCCGAACACGGTTCGACCTTCCTGCAATTCAGCGTCTTGGGGCTGATTTTCGTGGGGCTGAGCGCGCTGTACACCACGCTATTGGTGCTGTCTATGCGCCCTCTGGGCCGCTTGGTCAAACGCATGGCGTGGCTCAGCCGCTGGCAGCACAAGATCATTGGCGTGCTGTTCATCTCGCTGGGTTTGCGCGTCGCGCTGCAGTCCCGATGAGGCGCTAGGCGTCAGGTGAAAGCTTGTCCCAAAATGATCTAATCTGGTCTTTTGGCGCCTTTTGTATTGGCCGCTGCCGCAGCACAATCAAGCGCAACAAGCTTCTCCATCTGAAAGTACTGCGCCATGAAAAAATGTCTCATAGTGATCGACGTGCAAGAGTCGTTTCGCCACCGCCCGTTCTTTACAGCCGATGCCCTGCCCGCCTATCTGCAAGCGCAAAACGCGCTGATTGAAGGCTGTGTGCGCGCAGGCGTGCCGGTGGTGCGTGTATTGCACAGCAGCGGAGCCAACACAGCCGAGAACCCGTTTTCTGCCGCCTCTGGCCACGTGCGCCCGCTGGAAGGTTTGGTCGATTTCACACCCGCAGCAACCTTCACCAAAAGCCGCCACAGCGCGCTGGTGGGCACTGGGCTGGATGTGTGGCTCACACAAAACGGCGTGCAGCGTTTGCTGGTCAGCGGCATCCGCACCGAGCAATGCTGCGAAACCACCACGCGCCACGCGTCCGACCTGGGCTGGGAAGTGGACTTTGTACTGGACGCCAACCACACCTGGGACATGACGCAGGCCGATGGCAGCACGCTGCGCGCTGCAGACATCAACGCCCGCACTGCTACCGTCTTGTCGGGCCGCTTTGCGCGCATCGTCAACACCGCGCAGGCTCTTGAAGAACTGGCGGTGGCCGCATGACCCTGCAAGTCCAAATCCTCGCGTTTGACGACGTTGAAGCGCTTGACCTGGCCGGCCCGTACGAGGTCTTCACCACCGCCACACGCATGGGACTGCGCGTGCGGCCTGACGCGGCGCCGCTGTTCAACGTGGTGTGCGTGGCGCGGGGCGACGCCCCCGTGCGCGCCCGCGCGGGCTTGGCCATCGTGGCCGAGCACACATTCGCCAACGCGCCCAAGGCCGATGTGCTGATCGTGCCCGGCGGCGTGACCACGCAGGCCGAAGCCTGCCCCGCCACGCTGGCGTGGATTGCCAAGGCCAGCGACCAGGCGCAGATCACCGCATCGGTGTGCACTGGCGCGTTTTTGCTGGCCGAGAGCGGTGTGCTGCCCAAGGGCGAACCCGCCACGGTGACCACGCACTGGGAAGATATTGACGACCTGCGCCAGCGCTACCCGTGGCTGAAGGTGGAAGAAGCGCCGCGCTGGGTGACGCATGGAGAAGGCGGCCGCATCGTCACGTCCGCCGGCATCAGCGCGGGCATCGACATGAGCCTGCATTTGGTGGCACGTCTGGCCAGCCCCGCGTTGGCCGAGCGCACCGCGCGGCAGATGGACTACCCGTACCGGCCCGAGCCGATCTAATCGCGCCTGCTATCGCCATGTCCGCTCCCATCCGCGTCCTGTTCGTCTTGCTCGACCACAGCCTGGTGCTCGACTGGGCAGGCCCGGCGGAGGCGCTGCGCATGGCCAACCAAGACCTACTGAGCAGCGGCGCGCCCGCGCGCTTCACGATGGAATTCGTCAGCCCCACGCCGCAGACGCAGGGCTCGGTGGGGCTCACACTGTCAGGCTTGGCACCGTTGCCAGACCTGTCGGCTGGCAGCCAACCCACATGGGTCGTGCTGGTCGGCATGCCCGGCAGCACCATCGACGTGAGCGGCGATGCGGCGCGGACGCTGTTGCACTGGTTGCGCGGCTTGCGCTTGCAGCGCCAGCGGTTGGAGTTGGTCGCCATTTGCGCAGGCACCTTGCTGGCAGCCCACGCCGGCCTGCTGGCTGGGCGCCGCGCCACCACCCACCATCACCATCTGGCCGAGCTGCAGCAGGTGGAGCCGCGCTGCGACGTGATAGCCAACCGCGTCTTTGTGGACGACGCGCCCATCTACAGCAGCGCGGGTGTGACGGCTGGACTCGACCTGATGCTGCAACGCATTGCCGACCACTGCGGCGAAGCGTTGGCCGCGCGTGTGGCGCAGCGCATGGTGGTGGCGCAGCGGCGTAGCGCGCAAGACCCAGAACTCTCGCCCTTTCTCGCCCACCGCAACCATTTGCACGCTGCCTTGCACCGCCTGCAAGACGCGGTGAGCGCGCAGCCGCAAGACGACTGGAGCGTGCCACGCATGGCCGCGCTGGTGCACGTGTCGCCTCGGCATTTGGCGCGGCTGTTTTTGGAGCACACGGGCGTGTCGCCGCTGCAATACTTGCGTAGTCTGCGTTTGGCGCTGGCCGAACGCGTGTTGCGCGCGGGTGGCAACGTCACGCAAGCAGCGGCCGACGCGGGGTTTACTTCAGATACGCAACTGCGGCGCACCTGGCGCCAGGCGGGACGTAATGCGCCGCCATCGCAGTGGCCGCGCGGGAGCAGCGGTACCGCACGCCGTACGGGCCTTCAATAGCTATTAAATGAAGAGCTGTTTGCGCATACTCAGAAAGCGCTAGAGGGCTTTTTTTTTCAAGCCCTCAACAAGGGCGTTTCAAGCCGGCTGATCGGCCATCACCGTCGCCAACACCTTGTCGACACGACGACCATCCATGTCCACCACCTCGAACACCCAACCCGCACACTCGATGGTCTCGCCCACGGTGGGCAAGTGCCCAGACACCGACAGCAGCAAGCCGGCCACGGTGTTGTAGCGGCCACGGTCTTCTTCGGGCAGCTCGGCGCGGATGTCGAGCTGGCTCTTCATCTCGCCCACGGGCATCAGGCCGTCCAGCAACCAACTGCCGTCGGCACGCTGCGTGGCCCAGGCATCGCCCTCGGTTTGCGGGCGCAATTCGCCGGTGATAGCCTCCAGCAGGTCGCGCGGCGTCATCATGCCCTGCACCACGCCGTATTCATCGACCACAAACACCACGCGTGCGGACTTGGCGCGGAACTGCTCCAGCAACTCCATGCCGCTCAAGGTTTCGGGTAAGAAAGCGGCGGGCTGGGCGTGTGCATCAATGCTGCCGACATGCGCCGTGCCCAATTCGAGCAAGCGCGCCACGCTGATCACGCCCATCACGTCATCAAGCGAGCCACGGCATACGGGGTACCAGGAATGCGTGGTGCGCTCGCCACCGCTGGCGGCTTTGTCCAAAGCTTGGGCCACGGTGTCGCTGGCCTCCAGCCAATCCATATCGGCACGCGGCACCATCAGCGACGTGAGCGGGCGGTCATCCAGATGGAACACGTTCTGCACCATGCGGTGTTCGTGTTCCTCAATCACACCGGCCTCGCGGCCTTCGTCCAGGCTGGCGGTGATCTCTTCTTCGGTCATGGAACGACCCGCCGCGTTGTCGACGCGCAGCAGTTTCAACACCGCCAACGTGCTGATGGACAGCAAACGCACAAACGGCTTGGCCACGCGCGCCACCCAGGTCATGGGCCGCGCCACAAAGCGCGCCACAGGCTCGGGGTAGAGCTGCCCAATGCGCTTGGGGACCAGCTCGCCAAACACAATGGTGACAAAGGTGATCACGGTGATCACCAGTGCCGTGGCCGTGATTTCGGCCGGTTGCCCCGGAACCCCCAGACCCTGCAGCCAATGGGCCAGGCTGTCGCTGAAGGCGGCCTCACCCAAAATGCCGTTGAGCATGCCGATGGACGTGATGCCCACCTGCACAGAGGATAAAAACTGCGTGGGGTCTTCCAGCAATTGGAGCGCGGCCTGCGCGCCCTTGTCGCCACTTTCGGCCATTGCCGTCAGCCGCGCCTTGCGGCTGGATGCGAGTGCCAACTCGGACATGGCAAACACACCATTGAGCAATGTCAAAAAAGCGATCAGCAGGAAATCCATGGAACCAATGTAAGAATGAATACCATGGCAATGTACTTCATCATTGACACGCGGCTTGATTCAGAAAGGCCCCAAGCACAGGCGTACGCTGGAACTGCTTTAGGTGCGGACTGTCTTTCCTCATCGTCACCCGTGAGATCGTGCAACGCGATACACCGAACATTTCAGCCAACACCCACACCGGCCAACCCTCTTTTCTAGCCCGGTAAATCACCTCAGACTCCCACGGCGTAAAAGCCACGCGAGCACCACCCCAACGAACACCACGACGACGCGCAGCCACCTGCCCCGCTATCGCACGTTGACGAATGATTGAGCGCTCAAGCTGAGCAACAGCGCCGAGTATCTGAACGATGAATTCACCGATGGGACCGGTGGTGTCAAAACACTCTGTGAGTGACCGAATCGACGCTCCAACAGCGGCCACGCTTTCGAGAATTTCCAATAGGTCTTTGAGCGACCTAGCCACTCGATCAAGCTTGTAAACCATCACCACATCACCAGGGCCGACCTCAGAAAGCAACTGCCGCAACGTAGGCCGCTTGCCGACCGAACTAGCCTTCTCGGAATAAACGACACGGACACCAGCAGACCTCAAAGCATCAAGCTGCAAGTCGGTTTCTTGTTTGTTAGATGAGACACGCGCATAACCAATCAGCATCGATCAACTCCTTTGTAACGGACTAAAAATCTACATGTCCTAGCCAAAACCAAAAGGCCAAAAAGCGCGTGCCGCTACGCAGAAAACCTGACATTTTTACGAGTGCCGCTCACTTAAAGAAATCCACCCGTGGCCGAGGTCCCCCCTCTTTCCTAAATGCCTCTAACTCACGTTTTTGCTGTTGAATGACTTGCTGCTGAGCAGCCATTTGCCTCTCAAGAAGGACGACATACTTACGCTGTTCAATAAATTTGAAAGCAAAAAACACGACCCCCAGCAGGCCTACCCAAACAACGACCTGTTTAATCCAGCCAGAGGGCGCTCCAGACCCATCAGGAGGCCCAGAACGGCGCCTAAACATTCTGGGCATATAAACAGACCGCTGAGGGTCATATCGCATGCCGTTCTTTTCTGCGTAATCTTGCCTGTAGTAGTCACGGTCCTGAATACCCATCGAGTACCTCCAGACCGCAATGTATCAAAGCGATTCAAACAGGAGACCTCCCCCTATCGACACAAAGCCAAGTCGCATCCTTGTACTTATTCAGCCGGTGCGAAACGAGCACATCACCCTCACCGAGTTCAAAGCACACCGCGATAGCTTCAGCGAACGTGCAGCCGCGTAAGTACATCACTTCAGACTTAGCCACCGCCTGCCCCACAGAGCGGCTGTAGCGGTTGCTGCCAGGGGGCGATTCTTCAAAGTCTTTCATGATGTACTTGGACACGTAGGCCGCCACCTGAGCCAGCCCCCGGTGCGTTGCGCGACCACCAAAGCGCGATTTACCGCCGACGAAGCACAGACCGTTGTTGTCCCCCACGATGGAGCGCCAGACCTTGGTGCCGAGTTCCCAAGCCTTGACCTTGACACCTTTAAACGTCGCGTGCGTGGGCAGCTTGTGTGTGGCGAGGTGGACATGCATTGCGCCCCTCTCCTGCCGCTCAAAGCTGGCGACGTAGCGAAAGCCAGGAAGGGCACGCGACATGCGGCGCACCCACTCTTTGAAGTGCTTTTTGCACAGCGCGCGGCTCAACTGGTTTTCGCGGTACGTGAGCGTTAGAAGCTCATCAAATTTTTCTTGAATGATGGCCCTGCGGCACTGCTGTTTGGCACGCGTGGCCGAGCGCTTCAGGTTCTTTAGATCGCGCTCTTTGATCTCCTCGAGCACTTCCGCGATCATCTTCTCAACGAGCTTGCCAGGGGCACGCTCACGAGACACCAGCAAGGCCGCTAAACGGTCCTCTAGCGTCTCCTTTTCCTGCACGTAGTGGAAGCCGTGGTCTGCGACCTCTTCCCACTTCGTGACGGGCCGTAGCGAGCGCTCTAGCACGCCGTTGCACTCCCAAGTGCGAACTTCGAACTCATCGTCAGCCCTGTGGCCTTCCATCTCGATACCGAATACAATTTTTCTCATTGCAGCGCTCCTAACGTTTAGCTGTGATCACGTCCCCGAACGGTTGCCGCCGTTGCGGGGATATTTTTTTAACCGGCTACGCCGGGGAAATCCGAACCGCCCAAGGTGTATGTTCCAAAGTGTCTTAGTAATAAATTAGCGGCGCTGCGCGCCGCTTGGCTGCGCTGACGCTTGCCAGCGGCGGCAGGCCAGCCCCCCATCACACAACCCTCATGAACGCCACCAGCCAGCGGATACGGCTTTTCATGGCACGAGGACGAACCAGCAGCAGCGCAGCGCGGCCACGCGGTGAAACAGGGAGGTGCAGAACAGTGCATTTGCGCGTGAGGTGAAACAGTCAGGGGGCGGCAGCGCCGCATACGACCCGCGCGGCTGGCTATGCCGCGGTCATGGCTTGTGGAATGTGGCCACCACATCACCCACCGTGAGGTGGTAAGGCTTAGGGGCATCCACGAAGCCCGTCCACCGACCGGGCGCAGCAGGCGTCGCATGCTCACGCAACGAATCAGGGAGACGAGCCACCAACGTAGGACGGTCAGCGCCAACGCTGGCGAGGCACACCTCAGGCTCTGCGTTGACCTTTGCGCCCTTGCTGTTGAAGCAGCTACAGACGCCACGCATGGACACGCAACCAGCCATCACCTCAGGCGCGTCAACTGGCGTGCCGAGAGGGCCACCACGACGGTTTGGCGGAGGCATGGTGGGAAAGCCGGAACCATAGGGCGCAGACGCTGGCAGGGCTGGTGTGCCCGGCTGTTTTGCGAGCGAGGCCACACCAGTACCAGGAGCCGCGCCACCGTTCGCTACACGGTCCTGTATGCGGCCGTAGACGGTGGGCATGAAGTAGGTGAGGCCGATCAAGCCGGCCGCGATGAACCAAACCAGACCAGGCAGCTTGCGCGGCTGTTTGGTGTGCAACTCAGCACTTTTGTAGAGCTGAAACACAGACTTGTCGTAACGCCAAGGCGACTTGGTGAGGGCCTTGCTGTACATCAGTTGACGGCTCACGTGGTCCCACTCGTACACGATCGTCAAGCCCATATTGCCCATGCGCCGGACGTGCAGATGGCGACCGCCCAAGGCGTGGATATGGCGGTCGACCTGCATCACGTTTTGCGTGATCAAAATGAAGTCGACGCCCATGTGTCGGTGGGTGTCGAGCGCGCTCAAATCCTCAGGCACCTTAGAGCCATTGGGCCGTGGCGGCCATGCGCGTTGCACCTCATCAAACACGATGACAGAGCCGGGTTTGGCCCACTTGTGCCAGTCGTGAAGACCGCCGCCCTCACGCTCATCAATCAACTCGTGGTCGATCAAAAGACCGTTGATGTTGGTGAAGATCGTTCGAGGAATTTGCACCTTGACGCCATCGACCTCTTGCTCGACGAACGTGCCCACCAGAGAGCGCAGCAGCTTGGAAATCGCGTAGAGGGTCTTACCCGCGCCAGGGGTGCCGGTGATGATGGTGATCATGAGGGATTAACACCCAGAATTTTGGTGGCGTTCTGTATCTGCCACAGCATCACACGCACTGCGATGGCACCGAAGATCATGCCCAGAGCGCGGCCACCACCGGCAAACAAAAACAGTTGCAGCATGTCCGCAGGCAGGGTGTTGACGCTGGCAATCATTTGATTTTTAAGCGCCGTGATCGCAGCCTCAAAGCCAGTGATCGAGACAACGCTAAAGCCCAAGGCCGTCAGGATGCGAGCGAGCGCAGGCTGCAGAAGCGACAGGAGCCAAGTGCCGATTTTCATATATCGGCCTTGCCTAGCGCCAGGATCAAAAACGCGGAGTAAGCAGCGGCCAGCAGGAAGATGGGCGCAACACCAGTGTTGATGACCTCACAGGTTTTAGCGAAGTCCCAGACCTTGAGCGACTGGCCGGTGTGCAGCGTGACGATCTTGTCAGCCGGACATGAGCCAGAGCCAAAGATAGATTCCTCTGTGTAGGTGACCGTTTTGGAGACCTTTGGAATCTCACCATCAGGGGTGTCCAGATCGGGCTTGGCACACATCAACGCATCAGGGTTCTGTTTGCAAGGGTCGGTGGCCTCTTCGCTGGGCTTGACGTCACCGCCCGTGGTGGTGTTGTTGATGACGTTATTGGTCGTGTTGTTGATGACCGTGGTCGTCGTGGTGCTGGTCGTCGTGGCCGTGGCCGTGTTGGTGTTGTAGGTGATGTTGGTGGTGTTGCTTGTCGTCTCTTCGACGCGTATCGGCGTGTGCGTTGTCGTGGTGGTGTCACTGGTGCGGTTGGTGTCCGGGTCATAGGTGGACTCGGTGACCGTTTTGTTCGGCTGGTTGACCGGCTTACCGTTGACCGTAGTCGGTGTAGACCCCGTCGTCTCACTGGTCACCGTGGGCGCATTGGGAGCCAAGCCGCTAGGGTTGCCGGGGCGGTATGTCGTGGTGGTAGACACTGGTGGCGTGGGCACCTGCGTGGTGTTTTTGACAGGGGGTTCAGCCGGAGCCGTAGTAGGGCCGGTGATGCCATTGGGCGTGCTGTTGACCTTGGCGCCGGAATCCAGCAGCGCAGGCAAGTACGCAGGCGTGACAGGGCGAGGCTCAAGGTAGGGCGCGATATCGTCCATGGACGCGGGCACCCAAACGCCCTCAGTCACGGCAGCGGACCAGTACTCGATAAACATGTCCACGTTGTTCCGCGGGTAGATCAAGCGCACGCCGTAAATGCACACGTTGTTCTCATATTTCGTGAGGGCGTAGCCCTGCCCGCCAACGTCGATATAGGTTTGCGCGTACGACTGGACCCAGGCGGGATAGCCTTGCAGCTTGTCAGGTGGCATGACACAGGTGCGCTGTGTGTCCAGCACCTCGAAAGGCTTGTCACCAACACCCGACCCCATGCGCGTGTTGTTTTGGTTGACCCACAACTGGAAGGCAGGAATGCCGACCAACAGGGCCAGCCCTACAGGCCCACCAGCCAGCGCACGCGTGGCGGCCAGGATGTTGGCACCCGTGACGAGCCTAGATGCCGTCAAGGCCACAGACGCACCGTTACGCAAGGCAACAGCGCCGGTGTCTTTGACTATGACGTCAGTCGCTGCGCCTGCACTCTGTTGGAAGACACGCGACCAGTTGACACCAGTCGGCGGTTTTGTCACCACGGGGCCGGGGCCGGTCCAGACTTGGATGCCACCCGAGGTGACGAAAGAACCGTAATTTGCGGGGTTCTGTGCGTGGGCTACCTGAAGGCCACCCAGAGCAGCAAGAGCGAGCCCAAGGTGACATAAATTTCGATTGATGAAGGCATGGTATTTAGTCCTCATGTGGGTTCACCCGGAAAAGATTGAGCAGCTCACGTGCGCAAAACACGAGCACTGCTGAAACGAGAAAAAGCCCGAAAAGCATGCCGATATCGGCGACGTTTTCAGGGTCAGGAGGTGCGGCCTTGAGTTCGACCGAAACAGAGCAAGCGCCATCGCAGTTGATGGTTTGACCGCCACCAGCATTTGCGGCTTCGCAAACCTGCGTGATGGGAGCACCGTCGCTGTAATCGACCGACTCAGGATCGTTTGGATCGGCGGCCATGAAGAAGTGACAGATCTCACCATCGTAGGTCGCGGTGTGCGGGTAACCAAAGGACATGGAGTTGCCCCAGGCTGTGCACACACCCTGTGCCGTACTGCCCTTAAAGGCGCTGTTGTAGGGCATCTCGAAAGGAGCTTGCCAACTGTTGCAGGTGTCCATTTTTTCCCCTCAGTAGGCTTACAGATGGAGCCGTGCACAGCCCCATGAATCAGCCAACTAGACCGTTGACTGCTTAACGCCAGCCCATCTTGGAAGCCAGCTTCATCAGACCCCAGATCGTCACACCGGCAGCCATCACCAGAGCGATAGCGGCCAAGGCGTCGGTTTGGTAGCCAGTAATGGCCGTGGTCACGGCGGTGGGCAATTCAGCGTGAGCAGCACCAGCAGCCAACAGGGCGGCAGCTTGGACAACGGCCAGACGGGCCAACAACTTTTTCTTCATAAACACCTCGACGGGTAAACCTGCAAGATCGCAGGCCAAGGCACACCACAGATGCGCCTCAGTCTGGAATCTCAGAAGCGCCAGGGCTTGAGCTTTCGGCGTGCGCGCTGATCGCGGATGAACGACACGAAAGCCCAAACGACGAGCACCAGGGCAGCGGAAATGAAGCCAAACCAGAACGCTGCCCAATCAACGTTGATGTCCATGTTTAACGCCCCAAAGAGCGGTTAAACGCGGACGTGATGGCAGCAGCGATCAACGAGCACACGAGCGCCACAGCCACCAGCAACAAGCACAGACCGAGTACTTGCGATTCCATGGCGTTAGACCTTTGGAGCAGCCACAGGAGCGGCGGGCTTTTCAGGCGTGAGCATGGTGACCATTGCCACCACATCGCCCTTTTGCTCGCCAAAGTCTGGAACGCGCAGACCGTAGCCAACACGGAACAAGCCACTTACACCGGGCTTCAACTGATCGCGCAGTTCAGGAATGATTTGGTCGGAGCGCAACGCGCCAACGGTCATGACAGCGCCCGCGTCATCGAGCACCACGCAAGAGGCTTTGAAGTGGTTGTATTTGTTGCCGGTGCGCTTGCTTGTGCGCTCTTCGTTTTCGACAACGAGGACGTTGATGCGGGAGGAAAAAACTTGGGACATGGTTTGCTTTCTGGAGTTAGTGAGTTAGGCGAACGTGCGCCCGTGAACCCTGCTCGCAAGGCTCAAGGGGACACGCTCACTCGACATAACCAGCAGCACTCAAAAGCGCATCCCACCGCATCTGCGCACGCTCTAAGACGACCTGCCTATCACGCTCGCTCATGCCAGAGTCAGCGACGTTGTAGCCAACCAGCGCATGCACTAACGCTGAGTTGCCCGCAACGAAGATAGGCACGAGGACACGGGGCGAAGGGGTGCAGCCCACCGAGGGTGACTGAGCGCTCACAGCGACAACTCCAGTTGCTTGCAGGCGTTGATATGCGAATACATCGCGAAGCCGCCGCACTTGTGGTTCAGGGTCACAACGCCTTTTTTAGTGACGCTGGCGATGCGGTATTCCACGCCGGACTTAACGACGAGAGAACCGCGTTTGAGGGTGCAGCCCACCGAGGGTGACTCGGCTGATTCAAACAGCGTGCCGTCCTCATCCCTTTGCAGCCGGTCGCCGTGCCACGAATAGCCACGTGGCGCCATGGTTACACGCGTAGGAATGGTGCAGCCCACCGAGGGTGACTCGGCTGATGAGCGACCATCGACTTTGTCTAGGTCCCCCGAGAGGGCTGCGTAAAAAGGGGTGATTTGCATGGGCCGCTCCATGGGGATTAAACTTACCGATATTCGGAATAAATACCTTTTCCGAATTAAAGATAATTTACCGTAAATAGGTAATTAAATCCAGGAGCACCCAATTGAATATTACTATTGACAATAGAACTCTCATTGATCAAGCCAAATACAAAAGTGGCCTTGCGTTTGGCGAGATGGCCCGCGAGATTGGCGTATCGCAGAACCGAATCAGCGAATGGCGCACAGGCAAGAGCGAACTGGGCACCGATGAAGTCGCCTACTTCGCTGACAAGGCAGGACTGCCGATCCTCGACACCGTGATGGCACTGCGCCCCAAATGGGCACACGTGTGGGCACACGCAAAAGACGCATGGCAACGTACTTGATTGGTGACATACAAGGCTGCGACGGTGCACTGGAGCAACTGTTGCAGAAGATAGATTTCTCTCCAAGCCGCGACACGCTGGTACTGTTGGGCGACCTTGTGAACCGCGGTCCCAGCTCGGCTGCAGTGCTTCGGCGCCTGGCGGGTTATGGCGCTGCCGCGCGTTGCCTGCTGGGCAACCACGACTTGCACCTGTTGGCCGCCGCGCATGGTGTGCGCCCAGCACATCGTCTGGACACACTGCAAAACATCCTCACCGCACCCGATCGGCAGGCCATGCTCGATTGGCTGCGCCAGCAAAACATGGCGCTGCTGGAGCATGTGGACGGCGCACCGCTGCTGATGGTGCACGCAGGTGTGTTGCCAAGCTGGAGCGCCGAGAAAACCATCAGCCTTGCCGCCGAGGTAGAGGCTGTGCTGCGGGGCCCCGCCCTGCCCGACTTCCTCAGCCAGATGTATGGCAACCAGCCCGACCAATGGAGCGATACGCTGCAGGGGATGGAGCGCATCCGCGTCATCGTCAACGCGCTCACGCGCTTACGCTTTTGCAGCGCCGATGGGCGCATGGAGTTTGAAAGCAAGGAAGGCGCTGGCACCTCGCCCGAGGGCTACATGCCGTGGTTTGACGTGCCGAGCCGGCAAACAGCGGGCATCACCGTGGCGTTTGGACACTGGTCAACATTGGGCTGGCTAGAGCGGCCCGATGTATGGTCGCTCGACACCGGTTGTGTATGGGGCGGCAAGCTCAGCGCCTTGCGCGTGGGCCGCACATTGGCCGAGCACACGCTGGTGCAGGTGCAGTGCGCGCAGGCACAGCAGCCTGGAAAGTAAGCCAAGAAGATTAGCTTCGACAGTACGCCGACAAAGTACGCGGCAAAAAAAAGCGCAACCCTCGGGCTGCGCTTTTCTGGATCACACGCCTGACGCGTGTGTGCCAACCTGACCTTAAACGTCGGCGGTGGCGTTGACCGGTGCGGGCTCTGCTTTGGCCTGAAACAAAGCCGCGACCCGGCGCTTGGGCTTGATGTTGGTCGAGATACCCTTGCCCATGTTCTTGCGCATCGAAGCTTCCCACGCAGGCGTGGCTTCGGTTGGCGCAGCACTTGGCTCGTAGGGCTTGTCGAAGAACGGATCGCGCGAAGCACGTGGCGTGCTGGGGCGTGGGCTACGGGCCGGTGCAGCGCTGGCACCGCTGCCAGCATGGCTGCTGCGGCCGGGGCGCACATCGTCAATCACGTCACGTGGATCATCACCACCCCAGGCACGGCGGCCATCGTTGATGCGGCCTTGGGTTTTGATGCGTGGCGTGTCTTCTTCGAACTCCACCGCTTCCAATTCGATCTTGGTGCGAATGAGCTTTTCAATGTCGCTGACCAAGCGCGCATCCGAGCTGGCCACAAAGCTCACGGCCAGGCCAGAGGCACCAGCGCGGCCCGTGCGGCCAATGCGGTGCACGTAGTCTTCGGCATTGAATGGCAGGTCGAAGTTGAACACCGCCGGCACATCTTTGATGTCCAGGCCACGGGCCGCCACATCGGTACACACCAGTAAATCGACTTCGCCTTTCTTGAACGCGTCGAGGGCCTTCAAGCGTTCGTCCTGGCTCTTGTCGCCGTGCAGGGCAGCCGTTTTCAGGCCATCACGCTCCAGCGAACGTGCCAGGCGTGCGCAGCCCAGCTTGCTGTTGACGAACACAAAGGCCTGCTTGTTTTCGCGAGCCCGGATGATCTGCAACAGGGCGCGGCGCTTGTCGTCGGTGTTGACGCTGTAGAAATGTTGCTCCACCGTGGAGGCCGTGGCGTTGGAGCGCGCAACTTCGATGGTGACCGGGTCTTGCAGGTAACTGCTGGCCAGGCGCTTGATCTCGGGCGAGAACGTGGCCGAAAACAGCAGCGTGGTACGTTGCTTGGGCAGGTAGCTCAAGATGCGCTGCAGGTCGGGCAGGAAGCCGATGTCGAGCATGCGATCAGCCTCGTCGAGCACCACGTACTCAACTTGGTTCAACACCGCGTTCTTGGCTTCGATGTGATCGAGCAGACGGCCGGGCGTGGCCACCAGAATCTCAATGCCCTTTTTCAGTTCTGCCGTCTGGGGCTTCATGTCCATGCCCCCAAACACCACAGCGCAGCGCAGGCCCGTGTGCTTGGCGTACGACTTGATGGCCTGGGCCACCTGGTCGGCCAACTCACGCGTGGGCAACAGCACCAGCGCACGCACCGGATGGCGCGCAGGCGAGGTCGAATGGTTTTCGTGGCGCAACATGCGTTGCAGCAAGGGCAGCGAGAACGCGGCCGTTTTGCCGGTGCCCGTTTGCGCGGCACCCATCACGTCGCGCCCTTGCAGCACGACAGGAATGGCTTGCGCCTGAATAGGCGTCATCGCCGTATAACCCATGTCGGCGACGGCACGGGAAAGAGGCTCCGCAAGCTGCAGCTGCGAAAAAGAATCCAAAGGGGTATCGATCATCAAATCCAGCATTGATAGGCTATCAAGTTGATAGCACATTGCGCGCAATCGGCAATGGGAAGACCAGCATTATCGTATAAAACGAAAATTCCCTCTCGTAGACCGCCTTCCACACAGGGTCACCCCGGCCCCAGAAGCAGAAAAGCCAGCGGATCTGAACGATCTGCTGGCTTTCCGCGAGGGCCCACAAAGGGCCTCTTGAGTCGAAGCTTAGTGCTTCACAGAGCCCGCTTCGGTGCTGGGTGGCGTGACTTCCACGTTCACCTTCAGTGCCACGGTTTCCACTGGTGATTCGTCATCCGATAGCGGCGTAGGCATGGTTTCCAGCGCTACTTCCAGCACCTGGTCGATCCACTTCACCGGCACGATTTCCAGACCGTTTTTCACGTTCTCTGGAATGTCTTGCAAGTCCTTGGCGTTCTCTTCCGGGATCAGCACGGTCTTGATGCCACCGCGCAAGGCGGCGAGCAGCTTTTCCTTCAGTCCACCAATGGCGGTGACTTCACCACGCAGGGTGATTTCACCCGTCATGGCCACATCGCCGCGCACCGGAATGCCCGTCAACGCCGACACAAAGGCCGTCGTCATGGCAGCACCGGCGCTCGGACCGTCTTTCGGCGTAGCGCCATCGGGCACGTGGATGTGGATGTCCTTCTTCTCGAACACTTCGTCCTTGATGCCCAGGCGGCGCGAACGGCTGCGCACCACGGTGCGGGCAGCTTCAACCGACTCTTTCATCACATCGCCCAGCGAGCCGGTGCGGGTGATGACGCCCTTGCCTGGCATCAGCGCGGCTTCAATGGTCAGCAAATCGCCGCCCACTTCGGTCCACGCCAAACCGACCACTTGGCCGACCTGGTTTTGCTGCTCGGCACGGCCATAGGTGTACTTGCGTACGCCCAGGAAGTCGTTCAGGTTGTCTGGCGTCACCACGATTTGCGGCGTCATCTGCTTCAGCAACAAGGCCTTGACCACCTTGCGGCAGATCTTCGACAATTCACGTTCGAGCGAACGTACACCGGCTTCACGGGTGTAGTAACGCACCACGTCGCGCACGGCGGCTTCGGTCACCAGCAACTCTTCTTCCTTCACGCCGTTGTTGGTCAACTGCTTGGGCAGCAGGTACTTCACGGCAATGTTGGTCTTTTCGTCTTCGGTGTAGCCCGAGAGGCGAATCACTTCCATACGGTCCAGCAGGGCCGAAGGAATGTTCATCGAGTTGGAGGTCGCCACGAACATCACATCGCTAAGGTCGAAATCAACCTCGACGTAGTGGTCACCAAAGGTGTGGTTTTGTTCAGGGTCAAGCACTTCCAGCAACGCGCTCGATGGGTCGCCACGGAAGTCTGTGCCCAGCTTGTCAATCTCGTCCAGCAGGAACAGCGGATTACGCGTGCCCACCTTGTTCAGGCTCTGCAGCACCTTGCCCGGCAAAGCGCCGATGTAGGTGCGGCGATGACCGCGAATTTCAGCTTCGTCGCGCATGCCGCCCAGCGCCATGCGCACGTACTTACGGCCGGTAGCCTTGGCAATCGACTGGCCGAGCGAGGTTTTACCCACGCCTGGAGGGCCCACCAAGCACAAGATAGGCGCCTTCACCTTGTCGACGCGTTGCTGCACCGCCAGGTATTCCAGGATGCGGTCTTTGACCTTGTCGAGACCGTAGTGGTCTTCGTTCAACACGGTTTCGGCGTTGCCGAGGTTGTGCTTGATCTTCGTTTTCTTGGCCCAGGGCAAACCCACCAGCACGTCGATGTAGTTGCGCACCACGGTGGCTTCGGCTGACATCGGCGACATCAGCTTGAGCTTCTTCAGTTCGCTCTCGGCCTTCTTCAGCGCTTCCTTCGGCATCTTGGCGAGTTTGATCTTTTTCTCGATCTCCTCGATGTCCGCGCCCTCTTCGCCTTCGCCCAATTCCTTCTGGATGGCCTTGACCTGTTCGTTCAGGTAGAAGTCGCGCTGGTTCTTTTCCATCTGGCGCTTCACGCGGCCGCGGATCTTCTTGTCGACATTCAAGATGTCGACTTCGCGTTCGAGTTGGCCGAACAGGTTTTCCAGGCGCTCACGCACATCAGACAGGTCGAGCACGACTTGTTTGCTGTCGAGCTTGAGCGGCAGATGTGCTGCGATGGTGTCGGCCAAACGGCCGGCGTCGTCGATGCTGGAGATAGACGTCAGAATTTCTGGCGGGATCTTTTTGTTGAGTTTGACGTACTGGTCAAACTGCTGCATCACCGCGCGGCGCAGGGCTTCGATTTCAGTATTTTTCTGCGCCGCGTCGGCTTGCGCCATGGGCGTGACGTTGGCGCTGAAGTGCGACTCGCCATCTTCAATGAAGTTGACGCGTGCGCGTTGCTGGCCTTCGACCAACACCTTGACGGTGCCGTCGGGCAGTTTCAGCATTTGCAGAATGGTGGAGACACAACCGACATCGAACATGTCGGTGACGAGTGGCTCGTCTTTGGCGGCGGCTTTTTGGGCGACCAGCATGATGCGGCGCTCGGCCTCCATCGCGGCCTCCAGCGCCTTGATGCTTTTTGGCCGTCCGACAAACAGCGGTATCACCATGTGGGGGAACACCACCACGTCACGCAGAGGCAACAGCGGGAGTTCGATGGGTTCAGCAGGCAAAGATAAGGTTCCGGACATGTAAATCCTTTGAAGATCCTGATGAATATGGACGTGTTATCGGAATTTTCAACCCAAGGTGAACAGTGACGTTCACCTATTTGACATTATTTCGTCGGTGGCAACCCCGATGCGGCCAGCAACCCTGCCAAGTCTGCCTTGGCCGGCATCAGGCTTTCTTGGCGGCTTCGCGGTAAACCAACAACGGCGGCTTGTTTTCCTCGATGGTGGATTCGTCGACAACCACTTTCTCCACGTTCGCGGTGTTCGGCAAATCGAACATCGTGTCGATCAGGGAAAGTTCCAGAATGGAGCGCAGGCCACGTGCACCGGTCTTGCGCGCCAACGCCTTCTTGGCAATGGCCTTAAGCGCGGATGGACGCACTTCCAAGTCCACACCCTCCATGGCCAACAGCTTGCTGTATTGCTTGACCAAGGCGTTTTTCGGCTCGGTCAGGATTTGCACCAAGGCGTCTTCGCTCAACTCGGCCAGCGTAGCCACAACAGGCATACGGCCGACCAGTTCAGGAATCAAACCAAACTTGATCAAGTCTTCTGGTTCAACTTCGCGGAACACTTCCGTCAGGCTGCGTTCTTTCTTGCTTTTGACGGCGGCACCAAAACCAATGCCAGACGATTCAGTACGGTTGCCAATCACCTTTTCCAGGCCAGCAAATGCGCCGCCCAAGATGAACAAGATGTTGGTGGTGTCGATCTGCAAGAAATCTTGGTTCGGGTGTTTGCGGCCGCCTTGTGGCGGCACACTGGCCATCGTGCCTTCGATCAGCTTCAGCAGCGCTTGCTGTACACCTTCGCCCGACACGTCGCGGGTGATCGAAGGGTTATCAGACTTGCGCGAGATCTTGTCAATTTCGTCGATGTAGACAATGCCGCGTTGGGCACGTTCCACTTCGTAATTGCAGCTTTGCAGCAATTTGGCGACGATGTTTTCCACGTCTTCACCCACGTAGCCAGCTTCGGTCAGCGTGGTGGCGTCGGCCATCACAAACGGCACGTCGAGCATGCGCGCCAGGGTTTGCGCCAACAGCGTCTTGCCGGAGCCCGTGGGGCCGATCAGCAAGATATTGCTCTTGGTGAGTTCGATGTCGTCTTTCTTCGCCTTTTCTTTGTGGCGCAGACGTTTGTAGTGGTTGTACACCGCCACCGCCAACGTGCGCTTGGCCACTTCCTGGCCAATGACGTAGTTGTCGAGGTTGGTCTTGATTTCCACCGGGGTGGGCAACTCGCTGCGCGGCTCGCCCGGGGTGACGCCCGCAGGCACTTCATCCCGAATGATTTCGTTGCACAAGTCGATGCACTCATCGCAAATGAACACCGAAGGGCCTGCAATCAGCTTCTTCACTTCATGCTGGCTTTTGCCGCAGAAGGAGCAGTACAGGTTTTTTTCGCTGGAGGAGCCTTTTTTCTCGGCCATGTGAGGAATACCTTTATCAGTCTTAGCTGAATGATAACGAAATAAAAACGGCGCTTTCTGAGTCAGAAAACGCCGTTTGGCCGAGCGTCTCGGAAGACTTAGGGGCGCTTAGCGATCACTTCGTCTACCAAGCCATAGGTTTTGGCTTCGTCGGCAAACATGAAGTAGTCGCGTTCGGTGTCGCGCTCGATCTTTTCAATCGGCTGACCGGTACGATCCGCCAGGATACGGTTCAACTGGTCACGCGTCTTCAAGATGTCGCGGGCGTGGATTTCAATGTCCGTCGCCTGGCCCTGAGCACCGCCCGAAGGTTGGTGGATCATGACGCGCGAGTTGGGCAGCGAATAACGCTTGCCCTTAGCACCGGCGGCCAACAAGAAGGCGCCCATGCTGGCGGCCATACCGACGCACAGCGTCGACACGTCTGGCTTGATGAACTGCATGGTGTCGTAGATCGCCATGCCGGCTGTGACCGAGCCACCGGGGGAGTTGATGTAGAACGAGATGTCCTTGTCAGGATTTTCGCTCTCGAGGAACAGCAACTGCGCGACCACCAAGTTGGCGGTTTGGTCGTTGACTGGGCCCACCAAGAAGATGACGCGCTCTTTCAGCAGACGCGAGTAGATGTCGTAAGAGCGTTCGCCACGGCCCGATTGCTCGATCACCATGGGCACCATGCCCAGACCTTGGGTTTCCAGCGCACTTTTTCCGAAGATCATGTTTTGTTCCATGTGGTTGAAAAGAATTCACCAAGTAAATAGGGGCTTGTACGCCAAAGCACAAGCCCCGTATTTGCGTTCTCCGAACGGTATCAGCCTTGCTGGGCCATCAACTCGTCAAACGTGATGGCCTTGTCGACAACCTTGGCTTTACCCAACACGAACTCGGCGACGTTGTTTTCAATCACAACACCTTCGACTTCCGCCAGGCGTTGCATGTCGCTGTAGTACCAGCGCTCCACTTCGCTAGGCTTTTCGTAGCTGGCGGCCAGTTCTTGCACGTGAGCCTTGATTTGCTCAGGCTTGGCTTGCAGGTCGTTGGCACGCACCAACTCGGCCACAACCAGGCCCAGACGCACGCGGCGTTCGGCTTGTGGGCGCACCACTTCTTCAGGGATTGGCGCCTTGTCAGCGTCTTTGATGCCACGGCTCTTCAAGTCGTTGCGCGCGCCTTCGATCATGCGGCCGATTTCGGCTTGCACGCTGGCGTTAGGCAGGTCGAGTTCGGCGTTGGCGATCAAAGCGTCCATCACGGCTGCCTTGTTGCGCGCTTGCAGGCGAAACTTGACTTCGCGTTCCAGGTTCTTCTTGATGTCGGAACGCAGGCCTTCGACCGTTGCGTCGGCAATGCCGAGTGACTTGGCCAGGGCTTCGTTGACTTCTGGCAGGTGCGCAGCTTCAACCTTGTTCAGCGTGACCATGAAGTCAGCTTGCTTGCCGGCCACGTCTTTGCCGTGGTAATCAGCAGGGAAAGACAGTGGGAAGGTACGGCTTTCACCAACCTTCATGCCGCGCACGGCGTCTTCGAATTCCTTCAGCATCTGGCCTTCGCCCACCAGGAACTGGAAGTCTTCAGCTTTGCCGCCTTGGAAGGGTTCGCCGTCGATCTTGCCTTCGAAGTTCACCGTCACGCGGTCACCGTCGGTGGCAGCGTCGGCTGCAGGACGTTGGGCGAAGGTGCGGCGTTGCTTGCGCAGGATGTCCAGCGTCTTGTCGATGGCGGCGTCAGACACGTCGCTCGACAGGCGTTCGATTTCAGTAGCGCTCAGGTCGCCCAGCTTGACTTCTGGGAACACTTCGAAGACCGCGTCGAAGGACATTTGGCCTTCTGGCGACTCTTCTTTTTCGCTGATGCGGGGCTGGCCAGCCACACGCAACTTGGCTTCGTTGGCGGCGGCCGAGAAAGCCTCGCCAACCTTGTCGTTCATGACTTCGTAGTGAACCGAATAGCCGTAACGTTGGGCCACCACGTTCATGGGGACCTTGCCTGGACGGAAGCCGTCCATCTTGACGGTACGTGCGAGCTTCGTCAGGCGCTTGCTCACTTCGTTCTGAATCACTTCAACTGGCAACGACAACGTGATTTTGCGTTCCAGCTTTTCCAGGGTTTCAACAGTAACGGCCATTTTGATCTCTTACTAAAAAAAAGTGTGGTGCGCGGGGGGGGACTCGAACCCCCACATCCTTGCGGACGTCAGGACCTAAACCTGGTGCGTCTACCAATTTCGCCACCCGCGCGCCTCGAAACAGAACCGAATGGCCTAGCCGTTCAGGGAAGCACCCCGCTGCAAAAACCATCCGAGTGAAATCGGTGAACCTAGCATTTTAACGCGTGAAATTGGGTCACTTTGCGTTCGCCCACGCGGGGAACTCAAAAGCTGCTGAAAAAATGGCTTTGAGATGACCGGCGGTGACGCGTCTGCGTCAGCCAACCGGACTTCATCTCTCTACTCCAAGCGCCATTTTTTTAAGCTGGAGCACCATCCTTCGGCGGCCGTTTGATGCGGAACCAGGCCGCGTACATGGCCGGCAAGGCCAGGAGCGTGAGCACGGTGGCGACGATCAGACCGCCCATGATGGCGACCGCCATCGGCCCCCAGAACACCGAGCGCGACAGCGGAATCATCGCCAGCACGGCCGCCGCCGCCGTAAGCACGATAGGCCGCAAGCGCCCCACTGCTGCGTCCACAATGGCCGTCCAGGCGGGCACGCCGCTGGCGCGCTCCAGCTCAATCTGGTCGATCAAGATCACCGAGTTGCGCTGGATCATGCCCATGAGCGCGATCACGCCCAGCAACGCCACAAAGCCCATAGGGCGGTTGAGCAGCAGCAAGGCTGCGGCCACGCCGGCAATGCCCAACGGGCCGGTGATAAACACCAACACCGCGCGGCTAAAGCTTTGCAGTTGCAGCATCAGCAAGGTGAAGGTGATGAACAGCATGACCGGAATGCCCGCCGCAATCGACGACGAGCCCTTGCTGCTTTCTTCCACCGCGCCGGCCACCTCAATACGGTAACTGCCCTGCCCCTGGCTCGCCCACTTGGATTCCAGCGCGCGCATGGCGGGCAACAGTTCGTTGGTAACGGTGGCGCCTTGCAGGCCTTCGGTGATGTCGCTCTGCACGGTGATGGCGTAGTCGCGGCCTTCACGCCACATCACCCCCGGCTCCCAGGCAAAGCTGGGGCGGGCAATTTGCGTCAGCGGAATGGCCGTGCCGTTGCTGGTGGGCAGGTAGGCGTTGGCGATGTCGGTGATGGCGCTGCGTTCGTCCAGCGGCTGGCGCAGCACGATGGAGATGAGTTTGTCATTCTCGCGGAACTGGCCCACAGTGGCGCCCGTCAGAATGGTTTGCGCCGCTTGCGAAATCGACTGGCTGGTCACGCCCAACGCACGCGCCTTGGCTTGGTCGACGTTGAGGTTCAACACCTTCACCGATTCGTTCCAGTTGTCGTTCACGCCGCGCGTGTTGGCGCTTTGGCGCATGGCCTCTTTGACCTCGTTGGCCTTCTGGCGCAGCACCATAGGGTCTGAGCCCATCACGCGGAACTGCACCGGGAACGGCACCGGCGGGCCGTTTGGCAGCAGCTTCACGCGACCACGAACTTCAGGAAAGTCTTTGGCCAACATCTCAGGCAAAGCCACGCGGAGTTTTTCGCGCTCGGGCAGGCTCTTCATCAGCACGATGAATTGCGACACGTTGGTTTGCGGGAACACCTGGTCCAGCGGCAGATAGAAACGCGGCACGCCAGAGCCCACCCACGCGGTGACCGAGCCCACGCCCGGCTCTTTGATCAACTGCGCTTCCAGGCGGCGCGTCACCTCTTCATTGGCGACGAACGAGGTGCCTTCAGGGAACCAGATGTCCACCAGAATTTCCGGCCGGCTGGAATCCGGGAAGAACTGCTGCTGCACCTTGCCCATGCCCACAATGCCTAGTGCAAAGATCAGCACGGTGGCCGCAATGGTGAGCCAGCGGTGGTGCACGCACCAGTCCACCGTGTGGCGGAAGCGGTTGTAAAACGGCGTATTGAAGGTTTCGTGTTCGTGGTGGTGGCCGCTGTCCATGGCCTCTTGCACGTGGTGCGGCACCTTCAGCAGCCATTGGCCGAGGTAAGGCACGAAGTACACCGACACCACCCAGCTGATCACCAGGGCCAGCACCGTCACGGCAAAGATGGCGAAGGTGTATTCACCCGTCATCGACTTGGCCATGCCAATCGGCAAGAAGCCGGCAGCCGTGATCAGGGTACCCGTGAGCATGGGCATGGCGGTGATTTCATACGCAAACGTGGCGGCACGCACTTTGTCGTAGCCCTCTTCCATTTTGCGTACCATCATTTCCACGGCAATGATGGCGTCGTCCACCAGCAGGCCCAGCGCAATGATCAGCGAGCCGAGCGAGATCTTGTGCAGGCCAATGTCCCAGTACCACATGCCCAGGAAGGTGATGGCCAGCACCAGCGGAATGGTGATGCCCACCACCATGCCAGGACGCACGTCCAGAATGTAGTACTTCCACCATGGATTCTTGCCAGGGCGCTTGTGCAGGCCCAGGCTCAAGAAGCTCACGGCCAGCACAATCACCACGGCCTCGATCAGCACTTTCACAAACTCGTTGACCGAGGTGGTCACGGCTTTGGGCTGGTCTTGCACCTGCACCAGCGTGATACCGGCCGGCAAGTTGGCGCTGATACGGGCCGAAAGTGCATCCATCGCCTTGCCCAGCGCCACAATGTCGCCGCCGCGCGCCATGGATACACCCAGCGCAATCACTTCCTTGCCCTGGTGGCGCACCTTGACCGACGGTGGGTCCACATAACCACGCGTGATCTCGGCAATGTCGGACAGCTTCAAGGTGCTGCCATTGGCTGCGCGGATCGGCATGTCACGCAGTTCCTGCACGCCTTCGAATTGACCTTCCACACGCACGATGACCGCGTCGACCGGTGTTTGCACGGCGCCGGCACTTTGCACGGCGTTTTGCTGGTTCATCTGGTCCAGCACCTGGGTCATGTTCAGACCCAGTTGTGCCAGGCGCTTCTGCGAAATTTCGACGTAGACCTTTTCGTCCTGCACACCAAACTGCTCGACCTTGGCCACATCTGGCACGCGCAGCAGTTGCTGGCGCACGTCGTCGGCAAACACTTTCAGCTCGGCGTTGCTGAAGCCATCGGCTTCCAGCGCATAGATGATGCCGTAGACATCGCCAAAGTCGTCATTGAAAAACGGCCCCTGTACGCCCGGCGGCAGGGTGTAGAGCATGTCGCCAATCTTCTTGCGCACCACGTACCAGAGGTGGGCGACGTCTTTGCCGGGCGAGTTGTCTTTCACCTGGAAGATGATTTGCGACTCGCCGGGTTTGGAATAGCTGCGGATCTTGTCGGCACCTGGCACTTCTTGCAGGGTGCGTTCCAGCCGGTCGGTGACTTGCTCTGCCACTTGCTGGGCCGTGGCGCCGGGCCAGTAGGTGCGGATCACCATGGCGCGGAAGGTAAATGGCGGGTCTTCGTCCTGGCCGAGCTGGAAGTAGGCCGCGCAGCCCATGATCATCAGCACGATGAGCAGGTAGCGCGTGAGGGCTGGATGGTCCAGCGCCCACTTCGACAGATTAAATTTCTGCTGCGGCTCCGCTGCCGGGGCCGAGGGGTGATGTTCTTGCGTCATCAGGGCCTCACTTGCCGGCGGAGGCCGCTGGGGTGGCTGGAGCTGGGGTCACCGGAGCGGCAGGCGCAGGAACCGGGGCAGGCGTTGCTACAGTATTCGCAGCTGCCGCCGCTTTTGCAGCCTGCTCAGGCGTCATTTTTCCTTGATAGATTTGCACTTTCTGGCCGGGCGCCAACACGTGCACGCCCGCTACCACCACCACCATGCCAGGCTCCACACCGCTGGAGACGACCACATCGTTGCCATCTGCCGTCTCGACCTGCACGGTCTGCGAGCGCAGCGTCATGGTGTTGGTGTCGAGCACCCACACGGCGCTGCCGTTTCCGTCGTTGCGCAAGGCACTGGTCGGCAGCTTGATGGCTTTCAGGCCTTCGCGGCTCATGCTGGGGGGTAGCACCGTCACCGTGGCGCCCAAGGGCAGGTCGTCCTTTGCCTCCAGCTCCACCTTCACCTGGAAGGTGCGCGTCACCGGGTCTGCACTGGCGGCGACTTCGCGCACTTGGCCTTTGAGCAGGTCGTCATTGGCCCAGACCTTGATGTTGACGGGCTCGCCTGCCTTCACTGCGGCCACGCGGTCTTCTGGCACGGTGAACACCACGTCGCGCGGGCCGTCCTGGGCAATCGTCACCACCGGGGTGCCGGCCCCTACGACTTGTCCAACCTCAGCCTGCACGCTGGTCACCACCCCAGCCACATCGGCCACCAGACGGGTGTAGCCAGTTTGGTTGCCTTGGGAAGAGAGCTGCGCTTGCGCCTGCTCCAGTTGGGCTTGGGCCGCCTTCAGCGTGCTGTCGCGTCGCTCCAGCTCCGCACCGCTGATGAAGTTCTGGTCGCGCAGTTCCTTGTAGCGCTTGTAGTCGGCTGACGCCAGATCGCGGTTGGTCAGGGCGGCGGCCACTTGTGCCTGCGCAGCAGCGGCGGCCAGGCGGTAGTCGCGCGGGTCGAGCTCGGCCAACACCTGGCCCACCTTCACACGCTGCCCCACCTCGGCCTGGCGCTTGATCACTTTGCCGGCCACCCGAAAACCCAAGGCCGACGTGACGCGCGCACGCACGTCACCGGCAAACTCCAGCCGTGAATGCAGTGCCTCGGCCTGCACGGTCATCACCTTGACCGCACGTATGGGCTCGGGGGCGGGCTCGGGCTTGGAACAGCCGGCCAGCAACGCGGCAACAGAAATCCACAGCAAGCCGGAGCGCGCAGAAGAGAGATCGAGAACTCGCAAAATTTTGTTTGTCATAGCGGGCTCGCTGAACATGCATGCACCGGCGTAGTGCGGCTGGGCACTAGGGCGGCACAGAAAACTGACCATATGGTTATTAACAGTAGGATTCCCCTTCAACAGTGTCAAGCGACAATGCTGCCCGTGAACGTCTCACCTACCGCCCAAAATCCTACCCGACAAACCGTCACACACTACGAAAATTTTCCGGTGGCGTCATGGCTTTGTCCTCCCGCCTTGCGCCCCCCCGTGGCGGCGATCTACCACTTTGCACGTACCGCCGACGACCTGGCCGATGAAGGTGATTCCACACCCGCCGAGCGCCTGGACGACCTCAACGCCTATCGCACAGAACTGGCTCGCGTCGCCGCCGGGCAAACGCCCTCGCCGCGCTGGGAAACGGTGTTTTCCCCTCTGGCGCTGGCCTTGACGCAGTTCAAGTTGCCGTTCGATTTACTCGACGCTTTGCTCAGCGCTTTTGTGCAGGACGTTGAGAAAACACGCGACCATACGGGCTACGCCAACCGCACCGAACTGCTTCACTACTGCCAACGTTCGGCCGCGCCCATCGGCCGCTTATTGCTACACCTGTATGGTGTCGCCGATGCGAAAGCGTTGCACCAAAGTGACGCTATCTGTCATTCTCTACAGCTCATCAACTTCTGGCAGGACCTGAGCCTTGACCTGCCGCGCGGCCGCTATTACCTGCCGCTGGACGCCTGCGAACGCCATGGTGTCACGCAAGCCGCGCTTCTCACCAGAGCACAAACGCCCGAAGCCACGGCCCTCATCGCCGAGCAAGTGGCCTCGGCGCGGGAACTGATGATGGAAGGCGCACCGCTGGTACACGCCCTGCCCGGCCGCGCCGGCTGGGAACTGCGTCTGGTAGTGCAAGGCGGCCTGCGCATCCTCGACAAAATAGAGCGGCTGGAATTTGCAACGTTGCAAACACGCCCAAAGATTCGCAAGACAGATGGCCCGCTGATGCTTTGGCGCGCCCTACGGATGTAACAATTAGAGAATGACCCCCGAGCAATACGTCCAACAAAAAGCAGCAGCTTCGGGCAGCAGCTTCTATTACGCCTTTTTATTCCTGCCACGGCCGCGCCGTGCCGCCATCACGGCGTTTTACGCGTATTGCCGCGAAATCGACGATGTGGTTGACGAAGTGCACGACGTGGGTGTGGCGCAAACCAAACTCGCCTGGTGGCGTGGTGAAGTAGCCAACGCCTTCAACGGCAAAGCCACACACCCCGCGCTGCAAGCGCTGATGCCGCACACCGCCGAGTACCAGATTGAAGCGCGCCACCTGCTGGCCATCATCGATGGCTGCCAGATGGACCTGGAACAAAGCCGCTACCTCGACTTTCCTGGCCTGCAACGTTATTGCCACTTGGTGGCGGGCATTGTGGGCGAAGTGTCGGCACGCATCTTTGGCCAAACACAATCGGCCACCACCGAATACGCACACAAGCTGGGCCTGGCGTTCCAGCTCACCAACATCATCCGCGACGTAGGTGAAGACGCGCTCATGGGCCGCATTTACCTGCCAGTCAACGAGTTGCAGCAGTTTGATGTGAAGGCACACGAAATCATCAAGCGCACCTACTCCGACCGCTTCACCGCCTTGATGCGCTTCCAGGCTGCGCGCGCGCACATGCTCTATGACGAAGCCATGGCGCTGCTGCCCGAAGTCGACCGCCGAGCGCAAAAGCCCGGCGTGATGATGGCCAGCATCTACCGCACGCTGCTGCGCGAAATCGAACGCGACAACTTCCAGGTGCTGCACCAGCGCAACAGCCTCACGCCGTTGCGCAAGTTCTGGCTCGCCTGGAAAGTGCAGGCCTTCGGGCGTGTCTAGGCTGGTACCGGCCACCGGCCGGAAGGTGGCCATTGTCGGTGGGGGTTGGGCTGGCTTGGCGGCCGCCATCTATGCCACGCAAGCGGGCCATAACGCTACAGTTTTAGAAGCTAGCCGCGCATTAGGGGGGCGCGCTAGAGCCCTCAAACATACGCAGCCCGGCGGCAAAGATCTGACGCTAGACAACGGCCAGCACATCCTCATCGGTGCCTATTCCGAAACCTTGGCGTTGTTACGCACCGTGGGCGTAAACCCAGCCGATGCCTTTCTGCGCTTGCCGCTCACGCTGCGCTTTCCTGATGGCACCGGCCTGCAATGCCCGCCTTGGCGCGCGCCGCTGGACGCGCTGGCGGGCATCGTCACCGCGCGCGGTTGGTCCTTGCGCGACAAAACACAGCTTCTGCTTGCCAGCATGCGTTGGCAGCGCCAAGGCTTTCAATGCGCGCCGTATTTGAGCGTGGCCGAACTGTGCGCCAGCCTCACGCCGCGCGTGATGGCCGAATTGATCGAGCCGCTGTGCGCCTCGGCGCTGAACACCGCCGCCCAGCACGCCAGCGCGCAAGTGTTTTTGCGCGTGCTGAAGGACTCTTTGTTTGGCGGGCCCGGCAGTTCCAACTTCTTGATTCCGCGCCTCGATTTAGGCCAACTGTTCCCCGAGCCCGCCGCGGCCTGGCTGGCCAACCACGGCACTGCCGTGCACACCGGCTGCCGCGTGCAGTCGTTGGCCAAAGTCGAAGCCGCCACCGGCAACGGCTGGGAACTTTGCTGGCAGCAACAGGGCAACAACTTCGGCCAAACGTTTGACGATGTGATTCTGGCCTGCCCGTCTTGGGAAGCTGCACGCATCGCCCGCAGCGCCGCCAAGCCCGTGATGCCACAAGACCTGACGCCCGGCTGTCCGGCAGCAGCCGCTTGGTTGGGGGCCGCCGAAGGCTTGTCTTTTGAGGCCATCACCACCGTGTACGCCAGCAGCGCCACGCGTTTGCCCGAGCCCATTCTGGCTTTGCGCAGCACGGCAGATGCCCCTGCACAGTTTGTCTTCGACCGGCGCTTCTTCGGCAACGCCACCACGGGTGCCGAGGCTAACGTCTTGGCCTTTGTGATCAGCGTGAGCAACGGTGAGCGGGAGCAAATCGAACAGCAGGTACTGGCCCAAGGCCGCGCCCAACTCGGCCTGCACGACCTGCAGCCCATCCAAACCGTGGTGGAAAAGCGTGCCACCTTTGCCTGCACACCCGACTTGCAGCGCCCGGCCACACGCATCGGCCCAGGCCTGTTCGCCTGTGGCGAGTATGTGGAAGGCCCCTACCCCGGCACGCTGGAAGGCGCGGTGCGCAGCGCACATGCGGCGGTTCAGCAGTTAGGCGGTTAGGCATTCCCCCTTCACAACAACAGACAACAACAAAAACGAGACAACACACATGCCACAGCAGCACAAATCAGCCAGTGAACTAGCCCACGTCGTGGCGAATGGTTTAGCCAATGGCCTGGCAACCGAAGCCATCGACGCCGAAGCCAATGGCACACCACAGGCCCCCGCCACGCCCGTGCGCAGCCGCGCCCAGCACGTGCTGCTGGCCGTTAGCATGGTGTTGATCGGGCTCAACCTGCGGCCCGTGTTCTCCAGCGTCTCGGCCCTGTTGCCAGAGATCATGGCCGGCACCGGCATGAACGCCAGCGGCGCCAGTTTGCTCACCTCCATCCCCATCCTTTGCCTGGGCCTGTTCGCCCCGTTGGCGCCGCGCCTGGCCATGCGCTTTGGCACGGAGAAAGCGCTGCTCGGCATTTTGTTGCTGCTGTTGGCGGGCAGCGCCTTGCGCGGCACGGGCAGCGTGGCGTGGTTGTTCATCGCCTCCGGCATGGCGGGCGCCGCCATCGCCATGGGCAACGTGTTGATGCCGGGTTTGGTGAAGCGCGACTTCTCGGCCACCGCCGGTTTGATGACCGGGCTCTACACCATGGCCGTGTGCGCTGGTGCTGCCGCCGCGGCTGGGCTCACCCTGCCAATGGCCCACGCGCTCGGCGATCGATGGGACTTGGCCCTCGCGGCATGGGCCATTCCCGTGTTGCTGGTCGCCGCACTGTGGGCGCCACAAGCCCTGCGCGCCGGCCGCGCGCGAAATGCTACGGGTGGGCGCCATATTGGCTTGCGTGTGCGTGGCCTTTGGCGCGACAAACTCGCCTGGCAGGTCACGCTGTACATGGGTCTGCAGTCGGGCCTGGCCTACGCCATGATGGGCTGGCTCGCCCCGATCCTGCGCGACCGTGGGCTTGACGGCGTCACCGCTGGCTGGGTGATTTCCGCGTCCGTCATGACCCAGGTGGTGGCCTGCTTGCTGCTGCCGTCGTTTGCCATTCGCTTGCGCAACCAATCGGTGCTGAACGTGGTGCTGGCGCTCGTGGCGGGTATTTGTCTCCTGGCCATGCTGTATGCCCCACTGACATGGGTATGGCCCATCGCCGTGCTGCTGGGCTTGGCGCAAGGCGGGCTGTTTTCGGTCTGCATGACCCTGATCGTGCTACGCACGCCTGATGCGCACGTGGCCGCACAACTGTCGAGCATGGCGCAGTCGGTCGGCTATCTGGTCGCCTCCACCGGCCCCTTCCTCATTGGCCGCTTGCACGAGTGGACCGGCAGCTATGGCGGGGCCGCGTGGGTGTTCATCGGTATGTCGCTCGGCGCCGCATGGTTTGGCTTTGGCGCTGGACGCAGCATGCTGGTGAAAGCGCAGGTCACCCCGGTTTAGGCGACCAAACTTATCCCAAATGGCTTGGGCTTAAAGCGCCAATTACACAAGTTCACATTTAAGTCAAACTGAAACAAACAAATGAAACATTTGATTTAGTTTTTTTCGCGAACACTCACAAACAGGTTTCTCTTTTACCTCGTCTACAGAGGGAAAAATCGTGTTTTATTAACATTTGAAACCGAGTCATCTGTTACGTATTTTGAATAAACAATCAGTAACAACATTCAAGATATCGCCCGCCATTCTCAATTGACGAAAGCCGTAATAGCGTTGACCATCCCACTCGCCTTTGGCAAATAAATCACGAAATCAAAAAAAGTTTCGTATGCCATTTGGCGCTGCACTGCGGGCCTTGCGCAGTCGATATTGAGAGGGGAAACAGAATGCACACTGCGCATTTCTTGAAGTACATCGCAGCTCTCTTTTTCGGGAGCCTGCTCAGCCTGCACAGCCATGCCGTGGTGGTCACAGGCACGGCTACCAATGTCGCCGACGTCGTGGCAGGCGCGGACCGATGGCAATTGACTTATCGGGTCACCGGCGAGCTGCCGACCAACTACGCCGTCAGCCTGATGTTTCCGCCCAGCCAGTATGCCGATTTGACGTCAGTTTCTGCTCCCCCGGCCTCTTTGGACGCCGCGTTGACTCCGGGAGACCCGGTGGGTGGCTTTGATGGATTGCTGATCCTCACCGCACTCAGCGACTTTGGCGCAACTGACTTTGCCGACTACAGCATTTTCTTCACGCTGCTAAGTGGCCTGCCATTCAGCGCGCAGTCGTATGAAGTCAGCGACGACAACTTCAACATCGTCGATGCGGGTCGTTTGTTGATCCAGATAGCGTCCCCCCCGAACACAGTCCCCGAGCCGTCCAGCTGGATGCTTCTCGGTTTGGGTATGGCCATCATGGCAAGTCGGGCGCTACGCCCAGGCTTTCGCACATAAGCCCCTTGCGTTGATCGCGCGCCGCATCGCGCCGGCGCGCACGCTACAAAACCAACTTTATCTCTGACTGCCGAGGAATCGGCAAACAGCGCTGCGGTGCGCCTGCCTTCCACCGCAAAAGGAGTAGCCATGCGTCATTCAACCGCAGCGTCTCGTCGCGCCCATGCTTCACGATCCAAGCCCCGCAAAGCCAGCCCGGCGCGCTTGCTGCTCGCACTCGTCGCGCGCGCCACAGCGTTCATCCGCCGCGATTTGCTGCAGGCGCTGAAGCAGCGCTTCTCCACCTGGCGGCGGGAAATCATTGACGCCCTCACGCCCGCTTTCGAACGCATCCGCTTCGAGCCGCTGGAGCCGCGCCTGCTGATGTCGGCAGAAGCCGCGACCTTGCTGGCGCCGCCACCTGCGGGTTTCGAAACCAGCCAGATCGTGCAGCGCACCAGCACAAGCGACGACACGAGTACCGGACCAGGCGCCGTGTTCGCCAGCTTCATGGCTGCGGCAGCGCCGCAGGTTGAGGTCGAGGTGGTGGTCACCGGTGCGGGCGCGGCCCAACTCACGCTGGACGACGATGGCCGCTACAGCCTGGCGTTGACAGGCACCAATGCCAACACCCGGGTAGAGTTGCGCACCGACGGCAACAACAGCCACGTGACCCTATCGAGCGTGCAGGCCAACAGTGCGGTGGGCACACTGGACCTTGGCCTGGGCGATCTGCAAGGTGCGGCGCGTTTCGACGGCGAAATTGGCAGCTTGACGCTGGGCAACCTCGACACGGCAAGCCTGCAGTTGACGGGTGCCAACGCCAACCTGCGCCTGGGTAGCGTGCACAACAGCAGCATCCTGGCGAGCCAAACGCAGCTCAAGCTCGAAACCAATAATTGGACCGGAAGCACCGGACGCCTTGAAGCCGCTTCGCTGACCCAACTCAACGTCCACGGCGTACTGGACGCGGCCCTGGCCATCGGCGCGCCTGGGGCCACCGCCACAGTGTTGACCGGCGTGAATGTCGAAGGCAGCGTCTCCGGTGTCTGGAGTATTTCCGGCCGCACCGGGAGCGTGCAGTTGGGTAGCACGGCGCCCAGTTGGCGCGCTAATTTTGGCGGTGCCGTCACGCAGCTCTACATCGTGGGAGATGCCTCCGGCCTGGTGGCAGCTAGCGCCATCCAGGTGCTGCAGGTGGGCGGCTCCATGCGTGGCTTGACGGTGCTGGTGGGTGCCAACCTGGGCGCCGACGTGGCGCTCGGCGGCAGCGGCGCCAACGCCGACACGTTCAAGGCGGGCACCCTGGCGCGCGTGCGCGTCAGCGGCGACGTGCTGGACAGCACCATCCTGGCCAGCGTCGACCCTACCACCGGCACCATGCTGGGCGGCAGCGCCAACCGCGTGCAAGAACTCGTGGTGGGCGGGGCGCTGGGCGGCAGCTCACGCTTGGTGGCACCGGCCTTTCCCGCCACGGTGCGGGTTGGCGGCCAAACCGTGGCCCCCAGCACATTCACGCAATTGCAGACGGTGGCCACCGACATCACACCGCCCAGCCTCAGCGTAGCCCTGCGCAACGACACAGGTGCGTCCAGCAGTGATGGCATCACCAACGACCCCGCACTGCTGCTGCAAGCCGCCGACGCCGGCGGTCTGTTTGGTTTCGAAGCCCGCATCGGCAATGGCAACTACCAAGCCATCAGCACCACGGCCACCGCCAACGGCTACACCGTCAGCGGCGCCACACTCGCGGCCCTGGCCGGCGGCAATCTGGCAGACGGGGCCTATACCGTCGCGCTGCGCGCCATCGACGTGGCGGGCAACCGCTCGGCCGCAGCCAACGTGGCTTTTGTGCTCGACACCACCGCCCCCACGGCGGTGGTCGCGCTCGCGCCCTCGTCCGACACCGGCACGGTGGGCGATGGCAGCACCACGCTCGCCAGCGTGACGCTGGCGGGCAAAACATCCGCTGGCACCCTGGTGGCGTTGAACGGCACACAAACCACGGCCGACGCCCAGGGCGATTTCACGTTCAGCAACGTTGCGCTCAACGTCGGCAACAACAGCTTTGCCTTCACCTTGACCGACGTGGCAGGCAACACCGGCACCGCCGGCCTCACCGTCGAGCGCACAGCCATCGTGGGCGACACCACGCTACCCGTGGTCGAGACGCTGGTGCTGGCCAACGACACCGGCAGTTCCGCCAGCGACGGCATCACCAGCAATGCCGGGTTGAAAGGCACGGTGAGCGACAACGTGGGTGTGGTTCAGTTGCTGGTGGCGCTGGACGCCGTGGGCACCCCCACCTTCACCGATGTCACCAGCAGCCTGGTCAACTCGGCCTTCACGCTGAGCCAGGCACAGTTCAACAGCTTGGCTGGTGGCAGCTTGGCCGATGGGCCACACGCCGTCAGCGTGGTGGCGGTAGACGCCGCAGGCAATCGCTCTGCCGTCAAAACACTGAGCTTCACGCTCGACACACTGGCCCCTACCGCCACCGTGAGCCTGGCTCCGGCATCAGACACCGGCACGGTGGGGGACGGCACGACCGCGCTGGCCAGCGTGACCTTGCAGGGCACCACCAGCCCTGGTACGACGGTGCAGTTGGGCACAAGCTCGGCCACCGCAGACAACCTGGGCAACTTTGCTTTCAACAATTTGGCCCTGGCCTTGGGCAGCAACAGCTTCGCCTTCAGCTTGACCGATACCGCTGGCAATGTGGGATCGGCCAGCCTGGTGGTGCAGCGCGCCGCGCCGCCTGATGTCACGTTGCCCACCATCGACACACTGGCGCTGGTGGCCGACACCGGTAGCGCAGCGAACGACGGCATCACCCGCGACGCGCGCGTGCAAGGCACGGTAAGCGACAACGTTGGGGTGACCCAATTGCTAGCGGCGCTGGACGCCACGGGCTCACCCAGCTTCACCGATGTTTCAAGCAGCCTCGTGAATGGCAGCTTCAGCCTCAGTAAGGCGCAACTCGACAGCTTGGCCGGTGGCACGCTGGCCGATGGCGCACACAGTTTGATCGTCGTGGCGGTAGACGCTGCAGGCAATCGCTCGGCCACCCGAACCCTGGCCTTCACCCTCGACACCACGGCCCCGGTCGCCACCGTGGGCCTCGACCCCGCGTCGGACACCGGCACCGTGGGCGACAACAGCACCACGCAAGCGGTCGTCACCTTGCGCGGCAACACCAGCCCCGGAACCCTGGTCCAACTCGGCGCTGCCAGCACCACGGCAGACAACCAGGGCGATTTTGCATTCGCCAACCTGTCGCTGAACCTGGGTGCCAACAGCTTCAACTTCACGTTGACCGACGTGGCAGGCAACACCGGCACCGCCAGCCTGAGCGTGGTGCGCGAAGCCATTCCTGGCGACACCACAGCGCCCGTGGTCGACACCTTGGTCCTGGTCAATGACAGCGGCAGTTCTGCCACCGACAAGCTCACCAACGATGCACGCGTAGAGGGCACGGTCAGCGACAACGTAGCCGTCGCGCAATTGCTGGTGGCGCTGGATGCCACCGGCACCCCCACCTACACCGACCTGACCAGCGCGTTGACCGGTGGCGCCTTCAGCCTCACCCAAGCCCAGCTCAACACACTAGCCGGTGGCAGCTTAGCCGATGGTGCGCACACCTTGACGGTGATGGCCGTCGATGCAGCAGGCAACACCTCGGCCGTAAAGACGCTGACCTTCACGCTCGACACCACAGCCCCCGCTGCCACAGGCCTCGGCCTGGCCCCGGCATCGGACAGCGGAACGGTCGGCGACCTGATCACAGACAACACCAGCATCACCCTGGTGGGCCAAGCGGCCAGCGGCACCACGGTGCAACTCGGCGCCCAGCAAACCACGGCCGATGCACAAGGCAACTTCAGCTTTGCAGGCGTGGCGTTGGCCATGGGCAGCAACAGCTTCACCTTCACGTTGACGGACGCAGCCGGCAACAGCAGCACCGCCAGCCTGGCCGTGCAACGCGTAGCCCCCACAGGCAACGACACCGAAGCCCCGGTCGTCGCCACGCTGGCGCTGCTCAACGACAGCGGCCGCTCGGCCAGCGACGGCCTCACCAACGACGCCCGCATCCAAGGCACAACCGTGGACAACGTCGGCACGGTCAAACTGCTGGTCGCGCTCGACGCGGGCGCCACACCGGTCTACACCGACCTCAGCGCGGCGCTGGCCAACGACGGCAGCTTTGCCCTCAGCACCGCTCAGCTTGCCACGCTAGCCGGCGGCACGCTGGCCGATGGCGCGCACACCTTGCGCGTCGTCGCGGTCGACGCCGCAGGCAACCAGTCTGCAGCCGTGAGCCTGTCGTTCACGCTCGACACCGCCGCTCCCACGGCCGGCAGCTTCGGCATCAGCCAGGCCGATGCGGTGAATGGCGACACCAGCCAAACCCAGTCTGCCCTCACCGTTCTGGCGGGTACGGTAGAAGCCAACGCCACGGTCACGCTCGGCGCGCAAGGCCTGAGCGTGGTGGCCTCCGGCACCGGCGTGTTCCAGCTCCCCAATGTGGCCCTGGCCACGGGCGACAACGTCATCACCCTGGGCGTGGTGGATGCGGCAGGCAACAGCACCAGTCTCACGCGCACCCTCACCCGTGTGGCCCCCAGCGCAAGCGTCGACCCCGTGCTCGCGTGGAACCTGGTGGCGCTCAAGTCCATCCAGTTGGATGTCAGCACACCAGAAGAAGCCACGCGCATCCTGGCCATCCAAAGCATTGCCGTCTACGACACACTCGCCGCCATCGAAGGCACACCGGCCTACATGGTGAAGGACCAGGCCAGCGGGCCCACATCGGTCGAGGCGGCCGTCACCCAGGCCGCTTACCGTGTGCTCTACACCTACTACCCCGCACAACGCACGCTGCTCAACGCCTACCTTGCCGCCGACATGAGCCACATTGCCGACGGTGCCGCCAAGTCCGCCGGCATTGCCCTGGGCGACCGCATCGCCAGCGCGATTTTGGGCATTCGCGCGAACGACGGTTACCGCGACTACACCGAAGACGACGGCGGCACAGCCATCGGCCAATGGCGCCCCACCGGCCCGCTGTACATGACGGCGGAGATGCCGCAGTGGGGCAGCGTCACCCCGTTCGCGCTGACGTCTGCAGATGAATTCCGCGCACCGCCACCACCCGAGCTTGACTCGCCGGAATACGCCGCAGCCCTTGAACAGGTGCGGCTGTACGGCGGCGACACCAGCACACTGCGCACTGCCGACCAATCCCAAATGGCGCAGTTCTGGGCCGACGGCGGGGGCAGCTACACCCCGCCCGGTCACTGGAACCTGATCGCCGAGCAAGTCGCCACGGCCAAGGGCACCAGCCTGAGCAGCAACGCCCGCATGATGGCCATGCTCAACGTGGCTTTGGCCGATGCGGCCATCGCCGCCTGGGACACCAAGTACACCTACGACTTCTGGCGCCCGGTCACGGCCATCAACAACGCCGACCTGGACAACAACCCCGGCACCCAAGTCGACGCCAACTGGCGCCCCCTGCTGATCACACCGCCCCACCCCGACTACGTCTCGGGCCATTCCACCTTCAGCGCGGCGGGTGCCGGCATCTTGAGTTCGGTGTTCGGTGCCAACACCGCCTTCACCACCACCAGCGTGACGGTACTCGGCGTCACCCGCAGCTTCACCAGCTTCCAGCAAGCCGCTGAAGAAGCCGGTATGAGCCGCATCTACGCGGGCATCCACACCATCTTCGCCAACCATGAAGGCGCCGTGATCGGCGGCAAGGTAGCCGACGCCGTGCTGGCACGCTTTGCATTGACCGAAGACACCCAGGCGCCCACGCTGGTGCTGGCAGACAGCGCAGCCACAACCAACGCCAATATCACCTTCACCGGCCAGATTGTCGACAATCTCTCGGGCGTGGCCTCCGCACAGTACCGCATCGACAACGGCCCGCTGGTCGACATGACGCTCACTGCCGACGGCAAGTTCAGCGTCTCCACCGCCCTGGCACTGAATGGATCACAAGACGGTGCCCATACCTTCACCCTGCTGGCACGCGACGAGGCGGGTAACCTGAGCGCCGGCTACACCCGCAACTTCACACTCGACACGAAGGCCCCCACACTCGCCCTGACCAGCATCGTCAATGGCACCGCTTTGGATGCCGCCAGCCGGCTTGTGGGCAGCGCCGACGCCACGGGCACCAGCATCGCGCAGCTCAGCTACAGCATCGATGGTGGTACAAGCAAGACCATCGCTTTCGACCCGCTGTCGGGCGCGTTTGACCAAGCCCTGCCGTTGGGTGACCTCAGCGTGGGCAACCATACGCTCGACGTGCTGGTGCAGGACATTGCGGGCAACAGCCAGACCTTCAGTCGCGCGGTCAGCGTGGCCGAACTGGCGCCCTTCAGCGTCACCAAGTTCACCCCTGACGATGGCAAGGGCGACATCGGCAGCACCTTCCGGCCGCAGGTGTTCTTCAGCCGCGCCGTCAACGCGGCCACCCTGACCGCCGACACGCTGTATGCCACCGGCCCCGACGGCGCCAAGCTGGCCATGACCATCGTACCCGCGCTGGACGGCAGCTTTGCCTGGCTGCTGCCCAACGACCCCATGCCTGGTGGTTCGACCATCACCCTCCACGTGAAGGGCTCGGCGATCCGCGCGGCACAGGACGGCGCTTTCCTGGATGCCGACGGCAACGGCATTGCGGGCGGCGAGCTTACCTGGAGCTTCACCACCGTCAGCACCACGTCGGTGATCGGCACCAAGCTGGTGGGCCGCGTGCTCGACCCCGGGCCTGACCTGCTGCCGATGACCTTTGACGACATCCGGCGCGGACCCGATGGCGTGATCCACACGCCGGACGACGTGTTCCTCAACCCCATCGCACACGCCAAGGTCTACATCATTGGCCAGGAAGACCGCTTCGTCTACACCGATGCGCTGGGCAATTTCTCGTTCGATGGCGTGCCCGTGGGCAACGTCAAACTGGCCATCGACGGACGCACTGCCACCAACGCACCGGCCAGCATCTTCTTCCCCGAAATGGTGATGGACCTGGAGCTGAAACCCGGCATCGTCAACACCGCCATGGGCAGTATGGGCAAGGACGAGTCGCAGCGCGAAAACGCCGACCGCAGCGAGATCTATCTGCCACGCATCCAGACCTCTTCGCTACAGCAGGTGAGCAACACCGTGCCCACCACCATCACGGTCGATGAAAAATCCGCGCCCGACATCATCGACGACTGGCGCAACGCACTGACCTTGACGATCGAACCCGGTGCCGCCATTGGCTTCGACGGCAAACCGCTGACCGACGTCAAGATCGGCATCAACACCGTACCGCCTGCACTGGTGAAGGACATGCTGCCACCGGGCGTGCTCGAGCACACCTTTGACATCACCATCCAGGCGCCGGGCGTGGACACCTTCGCCGCGCCCGTGAAGATCACCTTCCCGAATGTCTTCAACTCGGCCCCCGGCACCAAGCTCAACATCCTGAGCTTTGACCACACCACCGGCCGCCTGATCATCAACGGCACGGGCACGGTCTCGGCCGATGGCAAGACCGTGGTGTCCGATGAAGGCTCGGGCGTGATGGCACCAGGCTGGCACGGGCTGACGCCTCCCGGCCCATGGGGGCGCAGCGACAAGCCACGTGGCCCCGGACCTGCTCCCGGCCCTGGCCCCGGCCCAGCGCCAGGCCCCGGTCCCGCCCCAGGCCCCGGCCCGATCATCATCGGCCCGGCGCCCACGCCGCCGGTCATCATCGTCTGGCCGCCGTTCAACCCGATCCCGCCCGCACCGCCGCCAACGACCACGCCTCCGCCACCCAACCAACCGCCGGTGGTGGTCGTCACACCGCCCGTGGGCGGCACGCCGACACGCAACACCGCGTTCAACATCGACGCGGTGGACCTCAACAACGTGCTGACGTCGGCACAACGCGCCATCGTTGGTGCGGCGGTGGCCCAATGGCAATCCATCATCACCACCGACATTCCAGCGGCCCTCACGCGCTACGGTCTGGTGGATGATCTGCGCATCGACATCAAGGTGGCCGCAGGCGATGGTGCCGGTGGCACCCTGGCGTCCACACAGATTCTGGAAACCCGTGGCGGCGCACTCAAGCAGCCTTCGCTGGCAGAAATCACGCTTGATGCGGCCGACCTTGTCAGCGCCACGCCCGACCAGTTGCTCGCCACCCTGCTGCATGAAATCGGCCACGCGCTCGGCCTCGGCCAGCAATGGGCGGCACTCGGTTTGGTGGACACCAGCAACCCCGCCAACCCGCGCTACACCGGCGCCAACGGCGTGGCAGCCTATACCGCCCTCACCGGCACCGCACAGACCGGCGTGCCGCTGGACAACCGCAGCGGTGCCACGCCCACCCATTGGCGCGAATCGGTGTTCGGCAACGAGCTGATGACGCCGCTGCTCGACACCGCCACCCCGTCCAAGCTCAGCACACTCACCATGGCCGCGCTCAAGGATCTGGGCTACATCGTCGACACCACCAAGGCCCAGGCCTACACCCTGCCCGGCGCGGGCTTCGTCTTCCACCCCGGCACCAACGCCCCGGCCCACACCACCGATGGTGAACTGCTCGAAAGCGATGGCGGCGGCGCCTCGGTTGCAGCGGCCGACACTGCACCTACCGAAGACACCCACACCAGCTACGCCTTTGACTTTGGCGGCACGGCCAGCGTCGCGCCAGGCTTTACCGGTGTGAGCGCAAGCAATGCCTACAGCGCCGCAGCCGGTTACGGCTGGGCCACGGCCGGCAGCGCCAGTGACGCCAGCAGCGGCAGCAACCCACTCACCGGCGACCTGGCACAGACGCGCAACGGCACCTTCCGCGTCGCACTGGCCAACGGCACCTACATGGTCAACATCACGCTGGGCGACGATGCCTCGGCACGCGACCGCATGAGCTACGAACTCGAAGGTGTGCGCCGTGGCGCGGTCTCCACCGTGCTGGGTGAACACATCACCATGACCCACCAGGTGGAAGTGCACGACGGCGTGCTCGACCTGCGCCTGTTTGGCGACAGCGACATGGTGGCGATCAACGCGCTTGAGATCCACAAGGTGAGCGACTACATCACGCCCGCCACCAGCGTGAGCTACACCAGCGGCCACTACTACTTCGCCATCCAGAACCTCGACACCGGCCTGATCATGCGCGACAACACTGTCGTCGCCGAAGGCGGCGCCATCTGCCCGGACGGCGTGGTGCTTTCGCCCAACACGCGTTACCGCCAGTACGTCTACCACGTCGAAACCAACACCATCGGCATCAGCGACTACGTGACGCCGAAGTCTGGCAACGACTTCGACCTGCCCGAGGTGGTTCTGGGCAACCGCTACACGCCCGACACCGATGTGGATGGCCTGGAAGACCTGGCCGAGTTCATCATCGGCACCCGCGCCGACAAGAAGGACACCGATGCCGATGGCATCTCGGACCTGGCCGAAGTGCAGCAGCAGCTTGACCCCTTGGGTGGCCTGTCGATCCCCACCGGCGTGGTCTCCAACGCAGCGCTGCAAGGCAGCGCCCAAGCGGTGGCGGTGATTGGCACCGGAGGCGACACCGGGGCCAAGCTCTACGCCTATGTGGCCACCGGCACCTACGGCCTGGCCGTGGTCGATGTCTCGCAGACCACACGCCCCACGCTGCGCGCCGAGTTGGATCTGCCGGGCGTGAATGTGGACGTGGCGGTCGACGCCGTGCGCGGCTTGGCCTTGGTCGCGGCGGGCGACGCGGGCCTGCACATCGTCAACATCAGCAACCCGGCGGCTCCAGCGTTGCAGCAGACCCTGCTGTTCGATGCGGCCGTGCAGAACGTGCGTGTACGCGACGGCCTGGGCTTTGTGGCCGCAGGCAGCAATCTGTCCGTGGTCGACCTCAACACCGGCGACATCTTGCAGACGCTGAATCTGCAGAACACCGGCGGCGGCATCATCACCTCGCTCTCCATCGACGGCGGCACCCTCTACACGCTGGACAACCAGCACACGCTGCGCAGCTTTGCCATCAACGGCACACAACTGGCGGCGCTGGACACCCTGGCCGTGAGCACCGATGGTGACAAGATCTTCGCCGGTGGCGGCATCGTCTATGTGGGCACTGCCAACCAGAACAGCCAGGGCTTCCTGAGCGTGGACGCCACCAACCCGGCCAACCTGCTGCTCAAGAGCGGTGTCGACCTCAACAGCACTGCGGGCCAAGCCATGGCCGCCAACGGCTCGGGCCTGCTGGTCACCACCGGCGAACTGCGCGGCCCCGTGGGCCAGCAGTTGTTTGTGCTCGACGTGAGCGACGTGCGCGACCCGGCCAACACCGGCAGTTTCGTCACCCGTTACCTGCTGCCCAATGCGCCGATGAACGTGGCCATCGCCAACGGCCTGGCCTTCGTGGCCGACGGCACGGGCGGCCTGCAAATCGTCAACTACATCGGCTTTGACGCGGCGGGCACGCCGCCCACCGTCACTATTGCCGTGGACGGTGTTGACGTGGACCCCACCAAGCCCGGCATCCAGGTGCTGGAAGGCCGCACCGTGCAAATACGGCCAACGGTGAGCGACGACGTGCAGGTGCGCAACGTGGAGCTGCTGGTCAACGGCGTGGTGGTGTCGAACGCTGCCGCATTCCCGTTCGAGTTGTTCACCCAGGCGCCCACCATCGCCTCGGCCGGCAACACCTTGACGCTGCAGATCCGCGCCACCGACACCGGCGGCAACAGCACGCTGTCCACCGTGGCCGTGCTCGATGTGGTGCCGGACACCTTCGCGCCCGAAGTTGAATCCATCAGTGTCGCGGAAGGCGCGCGGCGCTTCTTCGTGCGCTCCATCGACATCCAGTTCGACGAGCCTCTGGACGTGAGCCTGCTCAACGTCTCAGGCGTGAGCCTGGTGCGCGCCGGTAACGACGGCGTCTTCGGCACCGCCGACGACGTGGCCATCACCACGCACCTCGACACACGGGCCTTTGGCCAGTCGCTGTCGGTGCTGCCCGACAGCTTCCTCACCGCAGGCGACTACCAGTTGGTCATCGCCAAGAACATCATTGCCGACCGCTCGGGCAACACGCTGGACGCCCCCATCGTGCGGCACTTCACCGTGCGCCCGGCCAGCGGTGTGCAGGCGGCCAGCGGTGTGGCCGACGTCCAACAGGCGCCATCGGCGAATGTGGGCCAAGAGATTGGCATCAACGTGCCGTTCGACCCCAGCACAGCACGCGCGCAGTTTGCCACCATCGATGCCTCTGGCACCAAGTCGAGCACCGTGGTCAACGCGCGGCGTTATGACGCGGCCAGCGGCGTGGCCTACTTCACCGTGCCGTTGAACGCCACCAGCGGCGACCTCGTGGTGTACGGCCAGGTGGGCAACGTGCGCACCGACTTTGCCGACGGCACCCTGCCATTGCAGATCGTGCCCATCGTCACCGACGTGCAGGTGCAATCGATCTCGGCCGATGGCAGCAGCGCGGTCATCGTGCTCAGCGGCTATGGTTTTGCAGAAGGTGTGGGCGGCGAATACCGCATTGGCTCGGAAGTGGTGAACGATGTGTCGAACACCTCAGGCCCAGACGTGCAAGACCGCTACGACCCGAGCCTGGGCTACTACATCGCCAACGGCCAGGTGACCCTGACCGTGCCGCTGAGCAATGCCGCCTTTGGCGCCATCTCCGTCAAGACCGCCGGCGGCACCAGTGCGCTGTTCTCGGTGTCTCTGTCCAGCATCACCAGCGTGGCCGCCAGCGGCACCCCGGCGAATGCCGCCCTGGCCTCAGCCAACGCCGGCCAGGCCATCGTGCTCAACGGCTCCGGCCTTTCCACCGCCACCGACGTGCTGCTGCGCTACACCAACCAAAGCGGCGTGCTGAGCATGGTGCGGCTGAACCCGACCACCGCCGCCAGCGACGGCAGCAGCGCCACCCTGGTGTTGCCGGGTTACGCCAACGGCGCGTTTGCGCTGCAGGTGTTTGGCTCGGCTTCTCAGCCGGTGCTGCAGATCGTGCCCACGCTGACGCAGTTCAGCGAGAGTGGCAACCTGTATCTCATCGGCAGTGGTTATGTCGAAGGGGCCACCACCATCACGCTGCCGGGCAAGACCGTGGTCGACACGCTGGTCAACGCCGGGGTGGACATCAGCTACGGCGCACCGAACTACATCGAGAACACCTACCTGACGCTGGACACCGGTGACGCCCCACGCTACGGCCTGGGCAACACCACCGTGACCACGGCCGGTGGCACCTCGGCCGCCCTGGCACTGAACACCTTGCGTGTGGGCAGCGACACCACCCCGGTGGGCTACCTCAGCGACATCGCCGTGGACCCGAGCACCGGCGCCACCTGGGTGCTGGACAACGCCAACCCGGACCACTTGCTGCGCATCAACACCGCCACCGGGGCGGTGCTGCAGACCATCACGCTGAGTGCGGCGTTTGGCCCGCAAAGCACCACCCAGGGTTATGCCGGGCTGCAGGTGGCGCCCGCCGCCTTCAGCCTGAACGGCACGAATGTGCCGCAGGGCAGCCTGCTGCTGTTCAACGGCTACACCAGCAACCGTGTCGCCGCCATCAACCCCACCACCGGGGCGGCCATCGCCTTGCTCACCCTGCCGGGCAGCTACATGACCTCGGGCGTGTTCGATCCGACCTCGGGCCATCTGTTTGTGACCAATGCCACCAACGGCGACAACAAGGTCTCCGAGTTCACCACCGCCGGGGCCTTGGTCAACAGCTTTGCGCTGCCGTTCGCTGTGACCGGCCACACCGGCATGGCCATCGATCCAAGCACGGGCAATCTGTGGATCGGCTCGTCGGCCAGCGGCACCAACATCGTGTTGTTCAACCGCAGTGGCAGCGAGATCCGCCGCGTCGACCTGGCCAGCCAGGGCGTGGCGGCCAACACCATCTCGGGCCTGGCGTTTGGCGCCGACGGCGCCCTGCGCGTGAGCTCCACCCAGGGCGTGGTGCGGGTGTTGAACCTGGCCCCCGACCTGTCGGTGCACACCCCGACGCTGACCGGCATCACCGGCCAGGCCACCGATGGCGTGCCGGCCCAGGCCGGTGTGGCCTCGGCCAACGTGGGCCAGGTGGTCACGCTCACCGGCAGCAACTTCGGCGCCGGCACCCGGGTGTTGTTCGAGATCCGCGACAACGACGGCAACACCCGCACGCTGGCGATGGCGCCGCTGGTGATCAATGCCACCGGCACCAGCCTGCAGGTGCAGGTGCCCGACCTGGCCACCACCGGCAATGTGCGCGTGGTCAACAGCGGCACCCTGGACCTGGCGGGCTCGACCAGCTACCCCGACAGCATTTACCGCAACGTCACGGTCAGCTTCACCGCCGGTGCCAGCACGGCCACGGTGCGCTTTGCCGACGGCGGGCTGGAAGGGATCAACAACGAGAGCTGGGGCCTGGACAATGTGCGCGTGAGCCAGGGGGCGACGACGCTGTTCAGCGACGACTTCGAGGGGGCGGCCAAGAGCCAATGGAGCCTGAGCGACGAGGACAGTGCCAGCCTGGGCGACCTGACGCGCTACAGCGGCCGCTTCAGCAACAGCACGCAGACCTTGAACCTGAGCGGCCTGACGGCCGGCCAGACCTACACGTTGCGCTTCGATCTGTACGTGCTCGACTCCTGGGATGGCAACCAGCCCACCTACGGGCCGGACCTGATCGACGTGAGTGTCGACGGCACCAGCCTCTTGCACGAGAGCTTTGCCAATGGCGACTTCGTCAACAACAGCCAGGCGGTGCAGACCTATGGCACCAGTGCCGGCGTGCGCCTGCAGGTGGTGCCCACGCTGACCGGCATCAGCGGCCGCCCGGGGGAAGACGGCCAGTTCACGCTCAGCGGCTCGGGCTTCATGGAGGGGGCCAGCACGCTGACGATTGGCGGCGTGAGCATCGCCGACACCGCCAGCAACCTGACACCTTTCGATGTGACCGGCACACGCAACAGCAGCCTGAGCGCTGTGGCGCCGCGCACGCTGGATGGGCCCATCCGCATCACCACCGAGGGCGGTTATGTGGTGTTCAACCCCACCATCCCGGCGCAGCCTGTCGTGCAGTTCAGTGCGCTGGTCGCCACGGCTTCCAGTGGCACACCGGTGGATGCGGCGGTGGCCTCAGCCAACCCGGGCCAGACCATCGTGCTGCAAGGTCAGGGCTTTACATCCTCTACCCTGGTGCAGTTCCGTGGCTATGACGATACCGGCACCAGCGGCACGCTCACACGCACCGGCACGGTCAGCAACAACGGCCAGACCCTGACCGTGGTGGTGCCCGCACTCGCCACCACCGGCCCGGTCACCATCTTGGGCAGCAGCACCAGCTTTGCGCTGCAGATCGCCCCCGCCATCCGCGGCGTGGGCGGTGCCCTCACACCGGGCAACACCGTCATGCTGCAGGGCATTGGCTTCAGCGCACCCGATCTGGTGATCACCGTGGGCGGGCGCCCCGTGGGCAACTTCAGCTTGCGCACCCTGGTCGACGGCAGCGGCCAAAGCCAGGACATGCAGTTCATCACCCTCACCGTGCCCACGGGCGCTGTGGGCAACATCATCACCGTCAGCACCGGTGGCGGCAGCTCGTTGGCACGTGTCGGGCAGGCCATCACCAACCTGGGCACGGTCACACCCGTGGCCGATCCCGGCGACACCCTCGCCAGCGCGACCAACCTGGGCGACCTGCGCAATGCGCGCGTGGTGGTGAACGCCAACATCGGCGACGGTGCCAATGGCGCCAAGGACGTCGATCTCTACAAGGTGCAACTCGCCAGCGGCCAGCTGCGCGTGAACCTGTCGAGCAGCGCCATGTACGGTTTGGTGCGCGTGTTCGATGCCAGCGGCACACAAGTGGCCTCGCGCAATTTCAACCTCAACGACAGCAGCACACTCGACTTCACATTGGACTTCGGCGGCACCTACACCATCGGCGTCAGCGGGTACTACAACAGCACCTACAACCCGGCCGTGGCAAACAGCGGCACCGCCTCGTACACCGGCGGCTACAGCCTGAGCATCGAAGAGCAGCGCAGCGACAGCGGCCGGCTCAGTTCGATCGAGGCCGTGGCCGCCAGCGGCACACCGGCGCAGGCTAGCGTTGCCTCGGCCAACACCGGCCAGACCATCGTGCTGCATGGCCTGGGCATCAGCAGCAGCGACCGCGTGATCTTCACCGTACTCGACGACAGCGGCAATGTCACCAACTTGACCGTCGCGCCCACGTCGATTGATTTGACGGCGCAGACCATTACCGTCACCGTGCCCGACAACACCACCACCGGTCGCGTGCGGCTGGAGCGCGACCCACGTGTGGGCCTGCTGCTGCAAATCGTGCCCACGCTGACCGACGTGGCCATGAACGTCAACCAAAGCTTTGCCGGCACCAACCTGGCCCTCACCGGCTCGGGCTTTGCCGAAGGCGCCACCAGCGTGCTCTTCGGCAACCAGCGTGTCGACGACATCGCCCGCAACTACGGCCTGGACGTCTACACCCGCTACGACGCCACCCTGGGCCGCTACATCGCCAATGGCGGCCTGAACCTGACCGTGCCGAGCAACGTGCCCACCGGCCCGATCCGCATCGCCACCATCGGTGGCACCAGTGCGGCCTTTGGCTTGACCTTGTCGAGCATCACCACCAGTGCCACCTCCGGCACACCCACGGCCAGTAGCCAGGCCTCGGCCCAGCCGCTGCAGGCCATCACCTTGGTCGGTGTGGGCCTGGATGCCAGCACCGATGTGGTGTTCCAGACGATGGCCGCCAACGGCCAGTTGTCCGATGTGATCGTGCACCCGACCACGGTGAATGCCGCTGGTACGCAGGCCCAGGTGGTTGTGCCCTACAACGCCATCACCGGCCAGGTGCGCGTGGTGGGCGACACCAATGGCGCCAGTGTGCCGCTGCAGATCGTGCCGGCCATCACCGATGTGCAGGTGCAGTCGGTGGCGGCCGATGGCAGCTCGGCCGTGGTGGTGGTCAGCGGTTACGGCTTCATCGAGGGTTTGAACAGCGCCTACCAGTTTGGCAGTGAAGTGGTGCTGGACGCCGGGGCGTCCACCGGCCCGGACGTGCAAGACCGCTATGACCCGTCCATCGGCTACATCGCCAACGGCCAGGTGACCCTGACCGTGCCGCTGAGCAATGCCGCCTTTGGCGCCATCAGCGTCAAGACCGCCGGCGGCACCAGTGCGCTGTTCTCGGTGTCTCTGTCCAGCATCACCAGCGTGGCCGCCAGCGGCACCCCGGCGAATGCCGCCCTGGCCTCAGCCAACGCCGGCCAGGCCATCGTGCTCAACGGCTCCGGCCTTTCCACCGCCACCGACGTGCTGCTGCGCTACACCAACCAAAGCGGCGTGCTGAGCATGGTGCGGCTGAACCCGACCACCGCCGCCAGCGACGGCAGCAGCGCCACCCTGGTGTTGCCGGGTTACGCCAACGGCGCGTTTGCGCTGCAGGTGTTTGGCTCGGCTTCTCAGCCGGTGCTGCAGATCGTGCCCACGCTGACGCAGTTCAGCGAGAGTGGCAACCTGTATCTCATCGGCAGTGGTTATGTCGAAGGGGCCACCACCATCACGCTGCCGGGCAAGACCGTGGTCGACACGCTGGTCAACGCCGGGGTGGACATCAGCTACGGCGCACCGAACTACATCGAGAACACCTACCTGACGCTGGACACCGGTGACGCCCCACGCTACGGCCTGGGCAACACCACCGTGACCACGGCCGGCGGCACCTCGGCCGCCCTGGCACTGAACACCTTGCGTGTGGGCAGCGACACCACCCCGGTGGGCTACCTCAGCGACATCGCCGTGGACCCGAGCACCGGCGCCACCTGGGTGCTGGACAACGCCAACCCGGACCACTTGCTGCGCATCAACACCGCCACCGGGGCGGTGCTGCAGACCATCACGCTGAGTGCGGCGTTTGGCCCGCAAAGCACCACCCAGGGTTATGCCGGGCTGCAGGTGGCGCCCGCCGCCTTCAGCCTGAACGGCACGAATGTGCCGCAGGGCAGCCTGCTGCTGTTCAACGGCTACACCAGCAACCGTGTCGCCGCCATCAACCCCACCACCGGGGCGGCCATCGCCTTGCTCACCCTGCCGGGCAGCTACATGACCTCGGGCGTGTTCGATCCGACCTCGGGCCATCTGTTTGTGACCAATGCCACCAACGGCGACAACAAGGTCTCCGAGTTCACCACCGCCGGGGCCTTGGTCAACAGCTTTGCGCTGCCGTTCGCTGTGACCGGCCACACCGGCATGGCCATCGATCCAAGCACGGGCAATCTGTGGATCGGCTCGTCGGCCAGCGGCACCAACATCGTGTTGTTCAACCGCAGTGGCAGCGAGATCCGCCGCGTCGACCTGGCCAGCCAGGGCGTGGCGGCCAACACCATCTCGGGCCTGGCGTTTGGCGCCGACGGCGCCCTGCGCGTGAGCTCCACCCAGGGCGTGGTGCGGGTGTTGAACCTGGCCCCCGACCTGTCGGTGCACACCCCGACGCTGACCGGCATCACCGGCCAGGCCACCGATGGCGTGCCGGCCCAGGCCGGTGTGGCCTCGGCCAACGTGGGCCAGGTGGTCACGCTCACCGGCAGCAACTTCGGCGCCGGCACCCGGGTGTTGTTCGAGATCCGCGACAACGACGGCAACACCCGCACGCTGGCGATGGCGCCGCTGGTGATCAATGCCACCGGCACCAGCCTGCAGGTGCAGGTGCCCGACCTGGCCACCACCGGCAATGTGCGCGTGGTCAACAGCGGCACCCTGGACCTGGCGGGCTCGACCAGCTACCCCGACAGCATTTACCGCAACGTCACGGTCAGCTTCACCGCCGGTGCCAGCACGGCCACGGTGCGCTTTGCCGACGGCGGGCTGGAAGGGATCAACAACGAGAGCTGGGGCCTGGACAATGTGCGCGTGAGCCAGGGGGCGACGACGCTGTTCAGCGACGACTTCGAGGGGGCGGCCAAGAGCCAATGGAGCCTGAGCGACGAGGACAGTGCCAGCCTGGGCGACCTGACGCGCTACAGCGGCCGCTTCAGCAACAGCACGCAGACCTTGAACCTGAGCGGCCTGACGGCCGGCCAGACCTACACGTTGCGCTTCGATCTGTACGTGCTCGACTCCTGGGATGGCAACCAGCCCACCTACGGGCCGGACCTGATCGACGTGAGTGTCGACGGCACCAGCCTCTTGCACGAGAGCTTTGCCAATGGCGACTTCGTCAACAACAGCCAGGCGGTGCAGACCTATGGCACCAGTGCCGGCGTGCGCCTGCAGGTGGTGCCCACGCTGACCGGCATCAGCGGCCGCCCGGGGGAAGACGGCCAGTTCACGCTCAGCGGCTCGGGCTTCATGGAGGGGGCCAGCACGCTGACGATTGGCGGCGTGAGCATCGCCGACACCGCCAGCAACCTGACACCTTTCGATGTGACCGGCACACGCAACAGCAGCCTGAGCGCTGTGGCGCCGCGCACGCTGGATGGGCCCATCCGCATCACCACCGAGGGCGGTTATGTGGTGTTCAACCCCACCATCCCGGCGCAGCCTGTCGTGCAGTTTGATGCTTTGGTCACCTCCTTGGGTGCACTGGTGGTCGATGTCAACGGCACACCGACCGACCCCACTCAACCAGCTTCCAGCACCGGGCGACTGCAAATCGTATTGCAGGGCCAAGGCTTCACTTCGTCCACGCTGGTGCAGTTTCAAGGTCGCGACGATGGCGGCGTGAGCGGCACGCTCACACGCACCGGCACCGTCAGCAACAACGGACAAACCTTGACGCTGACGGTTCCCGCCTTAGCTGTGACGGGCTCGGTCACCGTGTTGGGCAGCGGTACCAGCTTCGACCTGCAGATCGTGCCAGCCCTACGCTCCGTAGGCGGCACGGTGGCACCTGGTAACACCATCGTGCTCGATGGTTATGGACTGAGTGCAGGGGATCTGGTCCTCACGGTTGGCGGAAAGCCCGTGAGCAACTACAGCCTGCGCACGCTGATCGACAGCACAGGCGAAAACCGCGATCTTCAGTTCATCACGCTCACCGTGCCGACGGGTGCCGTAGGCAACGTAATGACCGCAACGACCTCGGGCGGCACCAGTACGCTGCGTGTGGCCACCGGATTCACCAATCTTGGTGTGCAAACACCAGCCAGCGACCCGAGTGATACCCAGGCAAGTGCAACCAGTCTGGGCGCACCGCGCGATGCCCGCCTGACCATCAACGCCACCATTGGGGACGGTGCGAATACCACCAAGGACGTCGACCTCTACAAGATCGATCTGACCGCGGGCAACCTGCTGCACCTGAACCTGGCCAGCGGCCCCGGGTTCTATAGCTTGGTGCGGGTGTTCGATGCCAGCGGCACACAAGTAGCTTCGCGCAACTTCAACCTCAATGACGCGAGCATTCTGGAATTCATCCCCATCACCACGGGCACTTACACCATCGGCGTCAGCGGCTACAACAACAACACCTACAACCCGGCCGTGGCGGGCAGCGGTGTGGCCTCCTATACCGGCACCTACGGTTTGAATGTAGAAGTTCGGCAGACCGGCAGCACTCGTTTGAGCAGCATCGAAGCCGCCGCTGTCAGTGGCACACCGGCACAGGCCGGCATCGCCTCCGCCAATACTGGTCAAAGCATTGTGCTGCATGGCACCAACATCAGCAGCACGAATCAAGTGACCTTCCTGGTGCTTGACGACAATGGCAACCCGACCCAAGTCACCGTGAACCCCACCTCGATCGACGTGGCGGCACAAACCATCACCGTCACCGTGCCGGACAACGCCACGACGGGACGTGTGCGCGTGGAAGGTGATTGGGCTGGTCTCTTGCTGCAAATTGTGCCCACGCTGACCGACGTGGCCATGAACGTCAACCAAAGCTTTGCTGGCACCAACCTGGCCCTCACCGGCTCGGGCTTTGCCGAAGGCGCCACCAGCGTGCTCTTCGGCAACCAGCGTGTCGACGACATCGCCCGCAACTACGGCCTGGACGTCTACACCCGCTACGACGCCACCCTGGGCCGCTACATCGCCAATGGCGGCCTGAACCTGACCGTGCCGAGCAACGTGCCCACCGGCCCGATCCGCATCGCCACCATCGGTGGCACCAGTGCGGCCTTTGGCTTGACCTTGTCGAGCATCACCACCAGTGCCACCTCCGGCACACCCACGGCCAGTGGCCAGGCCTCGGCCCAGCCGCTGCAGGCTATCACCTTGGTCGGTGTGGGCCTGGATGCCAGCACCGATGTGGTGTTCCAGACGATGGCCGCCAACGGCCAGTTGTCCGATGTGATCGTGCACCCGACCACGGTGAATGCCGCTGGTACGCAGGCCCAGGTGGTTGTGCCCTACAACGCCATCACCGGCCAGGTGCGCGTGGTGGGCGACACCAATGGCGCCAGTGTGCCGCTGCAGATCGTGCCGGCCATCACCGATGTGCAGGTGCAGTCGGTGGCGGCCGATGGCAGCTCGGCCGTGGTGGTGGTCAGCGGTTACGGCTTCATCGAGGGTTTGAACAGCGCCTACCAGTTTGGCAGTGAAGTGGTGCTGGACGCCGGGGCGTCCACCGGCCCGGACGTGCAAGACCGCTATGACCCGTCCATCGGCTACATCGCCAACGGCCAGGTGACCCTGACCGTGCCGCTGAGCAATGCCGCCTTTGGCGCCATCAGCGTCAAGACCGCCGGCGGCACCAGTGCGCTGTTCTCGGTGTCTCTGTCCAGCATCACCAGCGTGGCCGCCAGCGGCACCCCGGCGAATGCCGCCCTGGCCTCAGCCAACGCCGGCCAGGCCATCGTGCTCAACGGCTCCGGCCTTTCCACCGCCACCGACGTGCTGCTGCGCTACACCAACCAAAGCGGCGTGCTGAGCATGGTGCGGCTGAACCCGACCACCGCCGCCAGCGACGGCAGCAGCGCCACCCTGGTGTTGCCGGGTTACGCCAACGGCGCGTTTGCGCTGCAGGTGTTTGGCTCGGCTTCTCAGCCGGTGCTGCAGATCGTGCCCACGCTGACGCAGTTCAGCGAGAGTGGCAACCTGTATCTCATCGGCAGTGGTTATGTCGAAGGGGCCACCACCATCACGCTGCCGGGCAAGACCGTGGTCGACACGCTGGTCAACGCCGGGGTGGACATCAGCTACGGCGCACCGAACTACATCGAGAACACCTACCTGACGCTGGACACCGGTGACGCCCCACGCTACGGCCTGGGCAACACCACCGTGACCACGGCCGGCGGCACCTCGGCCGCCCTGGCACTGAACACCTTGCGTGTGGGCAGCGACACCACCCCGGTGGGCTACCTCAGCGACATCGCCGTGGACCCGAGCACCGGCGCCACCTGGGTGCTGGACAACGCCAACCCGGACCACTTGCTGCGCATCAACACCGCCACCGGGGCGGTGCTGCAGACCATCACGCTGAGTGCGGCGTTTGGCCCGCAAAGCACCACCCAGGGTTATGCCGGGCTGCAGGTGGCGCCCGCCGCCTTCAGCCTGAACGGCACGAATGTGCCGCAGGGCAGCCTGCTGCTGTTCAACGGCTACACCAGCAACCGTGTCGCCGCCATCAACCCCACCACCGGGGCGGCCATCGCCTTGCTCACCCTGCCGGGCAGCTACATGACCTCGGGCGTGTTTGATCCCACCTCGGGACATTTGTTTGTGACCACCAATGACAACAAACTTTCAGAATTCACCACGGCGGGGGTCTTGGTCAACAGCTTTGCCGTACCGCTGAACGTGACAGCGGCCACGGGCCTGGCCATCGATCCCGTGACCGGCAACCTCTGGCTGGGCAGCTACTACGGCAGCAGCAACGTGGTGCTGATCAACCGCAACGGCACCGAGATCCGCCGCGTCGACCTGACCAGCCAGGGGGTCAGCGGCAATGTCATCGCAGGCTTGGCTTTTGGGGCCGATGGCCAACTGCGCGTCAGTACCACCAATGGCACGGTCCATGTGGTGAGCGTGGCCTGACAGAGGCGACACCATGTTGCAAGCAGTCTCGACGTCGTCCACCACTGCCGCAACTGCGGGCCAGGAGGCCACGCCCGACCTGCGCAGCACGGCAGACACCTGGCTCAAGCAACTGCCGCAGTGGGCGCCGGAGTTGCAGCGCGCAGCCATCTGGCAACTGGGGGCAGACGGCGAGATGCACGCCAAGGCCTTGGCCGGCCTGCCCACGTTGGCAGATGCGGCCCAGCTCAAGCCGATCACGCCGCCAGCAGCCACGGCCGGCCAGGGTCGTGGCCCGTTGATTGCGCGCCACGACGGTGTGGCGCGTATCGATTTCCCCGTGCCCCTGCCCGAGGGCGGCGGCCTGCTGGTCTGCCTGGCACTAGCCGATGTGCCGTCGCTGGACACGCAGCAACTCATGCGCCAATTGCACTGGGGCGTGGCCTGGCTGCTACGCGCAGGCGACCAACAAACCCAGCAGATGCAACTGGCGCGGCTGGAGCGCGCGCGCTTCGTGATCGACACCCATGCGCTGTTGTTCGATCAGTCCGAACCGCAAGCCGCCGCCTTGGCGCTGGTCGACATGTTGGCGTTGCGCTTTCATGCCACGCTGGTGCAGATGGCGGTAGTGAGGAACCTGCAGACAAAACTTTTCGCACGCAGCAACACCGCCTCGTTTGATCCGCGCACGCATATCTCTCGCCTGGCTGAAGCGGCCATGAACGAAGCTCTGGACGAACGCGCTCTGCTGGTGTGGCCTCCGGTTGACGAAACGTCTTCGCAGAGCGCCGCCATGCCCTCTTTGCCCTCGTCTCTGCCCGCTGCGGCACTGGCCGACTATGCCTACGAGCAAAAAGCCGGTGGCCTGGCCGTGCTGCCACTCATCCACCAGGATACCGTCACCGCAGTGCTGATGCTGGAACGCGGTACGCCGTTCACTGCCATTGAGTGTGAGGCGCTAGAGATCGCGGCGCTCACCATGGCACCGATCTTTGCGTTGCAAGAACTGGCCGCTCAAGGCCCAGGCGAACGCTTGCTTCGCCAGATGCGCAGTACCGCCAAGACCGCCACAGATGCATCTCACCCCGCGTTGAAACTCGGTGTGCTCGCGCTTGCCCTGGTCTTGGCAGCCGCAGCGCTGATACCCGTGCCTCAACGGGTCATGGCCCACGCGCTGATTGAAGGTGAGATCCAGCGTGCTGCGGTTGCACCGTTTGCGGGCTACGTGCGATTGGCACCGGCCCGTGCGGGTGACACTGTGAGCGCAGGGCAAATGCTGGCCACGCTGGACGATAAAGACCTGCGGCTGGACCGGCTGCGCCTCGAATCTGAGCTAGAGGTTTCGTTGCGCAAGGAACGTGAGGCCATCGCAGCAAGTAATCGCGTCGAAACCCGCCTGGCGGCAGCGCAGAGCGGCAGCACGCGCGCGCAACTCGATCTGGTGCTAGAAAAACTAGAACGCATACGCATCACTGCGCCGCAAGCCGGCGTCATCATCAAAGGGGATTTGTCGCAACAGATCGGCGCACCGGTAGAGCAAGGCAAAGTGCTGTTCGAGGTAGCGCCGCTGGACAACTGGCGCGTGGTGCTGGAAGTAGACGAGCGCGACACCGCTCTGGTGCAAGTTGGCCAAACCGGGCGCATTGTGCTGACCACGCTGCCGGGCCACGCGTTTGATTTCACGGTGCGCCGGGTGACGGCGGTGGCCTCGGCCAAAGACGGGCGCAACTACTTCCGCGTCGAAGCCAAAATCACCCAGCCCGACCCGCGCCTTCGTCCGGGGTTAGAGGGTGTGGCGAAGATTGATACCGGCGAGAACGCCGCGCTGCGGGTGTGGACGCGCCACTTCCGTCAGTGGCTGCGCATTACGCTCTGGGAGCATTTGCCATGAGCGTCGCACTGCTCTCGGACCAATGGCATCGCGTAGCCAGCCTGCACCCGCGCCTGGTGCCACATGCGCGCGTGCACCGCCATGTGCTGCGGGGCGTGGTGTGGCACGTGCTTGAAGATGTGGGCGGAGCGCGGCAGCACCGACTGAACGCAGCGGCGTACAAAGTGCTGCGCATGCTCGACGGTCAGCATTCCCTCGACCAAATCTGGCAGCGGCTGAGCCGAGAGATCAATGAAGATACCCCCAGTCAGGACGACGTGCTGCAACTGGTTGGCCAACTGAACGCTCAGGACTTGCTGGTGGTCGACGCCTCGCCCGATGCTGCTGAACTGTTGGTGCGCCACGAGCGGCAGCAGCAGCAACAGCGGCGGCAATCCATCGGCAACCCGATGTCGATCAAGATACCGCTGTGGGACCCAGACCTGTTCCTGCGCCGCATGCTGGGGGTGATGCCCGCAGTACCTGCATTGCTGGTGTGGAGCTTCTGGCTTGCCACGGTGGGCGCCGCCTTGGTTTTGGTCCCGGAGCATTGGCCCGATCTCAGTCGCAATTTTGGCGAGCAGATGTTGGCCGCCAATAACCTGATCATCGTGGCCTTGGTCTACCCGCTGCTGAAACTCGCGCACGAAATGGCGCACGGCATAGCAGTGGTACGGCGTGGCGGCGAAGTGCACGAGATGGGGCTGATGCTGCTGATGTTCTACCCGTCGCCCTATGTTGACGCGTCTGCGTCGAACGCGTTTGCCAGCCGCTGGGCACGGGTGCGTGTTGCGGCAGCGGGCATGCTCGTCGAGCTTTGGATTGCCGCCGCTGCGTTCTTCGTGTGGATGGCGATCGAGCCCGGCTTTTGGCGTTCGGTGTTGTACAACCTGATGGTGCTGGGCAGCCTGAGCACGGTGCTGTTCAACGGCAATCCGCTGCTGCGCTTTGACGGTTATTTCATGCTGGCCGACGCCATCGGCGTGCCCAACCTGGCACAACGCGCCACGGCGTTCTGGCAGTTTTTGATGCGCCGCTTTGTGCTGGGCGCACGCGGTGCCAAGATCCCGCAAGGCAGTCTTTATGAACTCCGTTGGCTCGCCATCTACGCGCCCTTGGCCTTGGTGTACCGCCTCACGGTCAGCTTTGGTATTGCCTGGTTTGTCGCGCAACAATACTTCTTCATCGGCGTGCTTCTGGCTGCGTGGACGCTGGCCACCAGTGTGGTGTGGCCGCTAGGCAAGGGCTTGGTGACGCTATGGTCTTCGCCGCTGTTTGCGGCGCGGCCTTGGCGAGCCTGGGGCGCGGTACTGGGTGGACTGGGTTTGGCCTTGGTGCTGCTGTTGGCGGTGCCGCTGCCGCGCCACATCCGCGTGCAAGGCATTGCCTGGTTGCCGGAAGAAGCCATTCTGCGCGCGCGTGCCGATGGTTTTGTGCAGACCATCTCGACCCATGAGGGTGCCGTGGTGCAGCCCGGCGATATGGTTGTGGCCACACACAACGCCGATCTGCTGGCCAAGGTGGCCGAACACGAGAGCCGCCTGGCGTTGGCTCAGGCCAAGTTTGACGCGGCTCTGGTCAACCAACCTGCACTGGCAGCGCGGCTACAGGAAGAGGTGAACGCTGAACAGGCGGCACTGGCGCGCGCCCAAGCAGACGTGGCCGACCTGCAATTGCGCGCAGGTGTGGCCGGCACCGTTCGGCTGGACCAAGCGCAGGACTTGCCGGGTCGCTTCGTCAAGCGTGGCGACATGCTGGGTTATGTGCTGGGGGCTGCGGTGCCGATGGTGCGGGTGGCCATGACCCAAGCAGAGGCCGAGCTTGATCTCCAGGACCTGCGCTCCATCGAGGTTCGCATGGCCGGGAACGAGGAGCACGTGCACATCGGCCGGGTCGGGCGCACAACGCCGCAAGCCAGCCATACCTTGCCCAGCGCGGCCCTCAGCGCCACCGGCGGCGGCAAGTTCGCCACAGACCCGCGCGACGAAACGGGCGCCACAGCCATGGAAACGGCCTTTCAATTTGACATTGAAACGCCCGGCACCCCAACGCTCGGGGCCATCGGCACGCGCGCTTACGTCGCGCTGGAGCAAACGCCCGAAGCCATCGGTTGGCGCTGGTGGCGTCAGGCGCGCAGGCTCTTCCTGGCGCATTTGAACGTCTAGCACCATGTCGCTCTCCAGAATGCCCCCTCCTTTGGCCCTGGCCCGTAGCGGCAGCGCCTACCCCGAGCGGGCCGATCTGCGGGAAGGCGCCGTCGACCGTTGGGCCCGCAGTTGCTGGCAAAAACTGGAGGCACTGGATCGGCAAGATCAGACGCTGAAACACCGGGTGGCTTTGGCCGTGGGCATGGTCAGTGAGATGCGGCTCTTGGGCGATGCCGATTTGCTCACCCGGCTACACCGCAGCGCACACCGTTGCTGGACCGATCTGGTCCATTTACCCGAGGCGCTGGCGTGTGTACGTGAGCTCTGTCGGCGTAGCTTGCAGATGGAGCCCTACCCGGCCCAGTTGCTGGGGGCAGCGGGCCTGCTCACCGGAAGGTTGGTTGAGATGCAGACGGGCGAAGGAAAATCGCTCACCGCAGCGCTCGCTGCCACGCTGGCCGCCAGCGGCGGCATTCCGGTGCATGTGGTCACTGTGAACGACTACCTGGCAGAGCGCGATGCTGACGAAATGGCCCCGTTGTTTGAACGTGCCGGACTGAGCGTGGGCGCCATCATCACCGGCATGTCACTCGACCAGCGGCGCCGCGCCTACGCCCAGCACATTTGTTATTGCACCGGTAAGGAATTGGTCTTCGATTACCTGAAAGATCGCGCCAACTTTGGCGCAGACGTGAGCGCCTCACGCCAACGCCTTTCTCGCTGGGTTTCACACGACGCTGCTGGCCAGGCGCTATTGCGCGGACTGCATTTCGCCATCGTTGACGAAGCCGACAGCATCTTCATCGACGAAGCCCGCACCCCGCTCATTCTGGCGGTCAAGCTCGGACCAGAAGGCGCCGGGGCCCACTTCGCCCAAGCGCTTCAATTGGCGGCGCAGCTGCGCTTGAACGAGCACTATCAACTTCAGCCGCGCGAACGCGCCGTTCACCTCACGGTACTGGGCCGCCAAACCATCACCCAAGCCAGTCTGCTGCTCGCCGGAACATCGGGTAACGAATGGGCTGTGCGCATCACCAGAGAGCACTGGGTTGTGCAAGCACTGCGGGCGCTGCACCTCTTCATCAAAGACCGGCACTACGTCGTACGCGCTGGCAAGGTCGAGATCGTCGATGAGAACACTGGCCGTGTGCTCGAAGGCCGAACCTGGGAGCAAGGACTGCATCAGATGATCGAAACCAAAGAAGGCTGCGCCTTGTCAGACCGCGCGAAGACCATGTCACGCATCACCTACCAACGGTTTTTTGCACGCTACCTGCGGCTCTCCGGCATGACCGGCACCGCACGCGAAGTACGCCGCGAAATCCGCGCTTGTTATGGGCTGCGTACCTTGGTGGTACCCACTCATCGCCCTTCGGCTCGCGTGCGCTGGTCAGATATCGTGGTGTCAAATACCTCCGAAAAATGGCAGCGTATCGGGCTTGAGGTTCGCGAGCTTTTAGCGCAGCAGCGCGCTGTGTTGGTCGGCACGGGTTCAGTCGAAGCCTCCGAAGCCTTGTCGAAAGTTCTCAACACGCTAGGCATCACGCATCGGGTACTCAATGCGCAACAAGATGCCGCCGAAGCAGAACTGGTGCGCAGTGCAGGCCTTGCAGGCACGGTGACCGTGGCCACCAATATGGCGGGTCGAGGCACAGACATCAAGCTGCCGGCTGAAGTGCTGAAGTCTGGCGGACTGCATGTCATCTTGAGTGAACACCACGAATCCAGCCGCGTGGACCGACAGCTTTTTGGCCGAGCCGGACGGCAAGGCGACAAGGGCAGCACGCAATGCATCGTCGCCCTCGACGACGACCTGCTTACGCATTTCGCCCCCGCCATGACCGAGTTGGCGCAACGTCTGCACTCGCCCGTGGTTCGTCATCTTGTTTTTAAATGGGCTCGTACGGTCGCGCAATATCGCGCTGAACGGCAGCATCGCAACGCGCGTCGAGAGGCACTACGCATGGACGACCAACTCGCAGATCTGATGTCGATGTCGGGACGCTTATGAAAATGGGCCCACAAACGTACATGCGTTTTTTGGTTCCGATTTCTCTCGCGCTGCTGTCGGTCGCCGTGCATGCAGCAGACACTGTACCCTGCCTGATTGAGCCAGCCCAAAAGCTCTCGATCCGCAGTACTGTCACGGCGCAAATTGTCGACATCCCGATCGACCGAGGCTCCATCATTCGCAAAGGCCAACCTCTCGTGATACTTGATGCCTCTGTCGAAAAGGCTGCGTTAGACGCGGCGAAATACCGTGCGGTGATGCAAGGCAACATTACAGCGGCCGAAGCACGGTTAGCCCACTTGAAGGAGAAGTTGCGACGCCGAGAAGAACTGGTCAAAGAGAAGTTCGTGTCCAGTCAAGACAGAGACGACACGCTAGCCGAGTCACGCGTTGCTGAAGCTGACCTGCTGGAAGCGCGCGACAACCGCGAGTTGGCACGATTGGATGCCCAGCGACTGGCAGCCGAGCTGGGCAGGCGAAGCATCAACAGCCCGGTCAACGGCGTGGTCACAGAGCGCCTTCAGCACCCAGGCGAAATGGCCCAAGCTGGTGAAAGCGCGGGGGCGATCCTCAAACTTGCGCAAACCGACCCGGCACGTGTGGAGGTTGTTCTTCCAGTGGCCATGTATGGCCGCGTAAAAACAGGGGACGTTGTCGATGTCAAACCGGAGTCGCCCTTCACCGGCTTGTATAAAGCGACCGTGCGGGTGGTGGACCCTGTCGTGGATTCGGCTAGTGGCACCTTTGGTGTGCGACTAGAATTTGCCAACCCTTCAGGTAAAACGCCTTTAGGTGTGCGCTGCACTGCGGCGTTTTAGCCTCGGTCATTCGAGCGGCCGTACTTCAGCATTGAAGTCGTTGGTAGCCGCCCCCGCTAAAGAGCAACAGTTCTGCTTAGCTCTGTCCGGTTTCAAATCGAATTGCGACAGGCAAAGCAAAACGCCCCAGTCCTTTGGGGACTGGGGCGTTTCTAGATAATAGCCTGACGATGACCTACTTTCACACGGGAACCCGCACTATCATCGGCGCGGAGTCGTTTCACTGTCCTGTTCGGGATGGGAAGGAGTGGGACCAACTCGCTATGGTCATCAGGCATAACTGTTTGCTGCTCTGACACATGTCAGGACAGCGAATTCATAGAGATTTAATCAGCACCGGGTTAGCTTTTGCAGCATACCGGTTGGTATTTTGAATGCGTCAACTTGGCATAACACCTTGATCTGACGATCAAAGTTATAGGGTCAAGCCGCACGAGCAATTAGTATCAGTTAGCTTAACGCATTACTGCGCTTCCACACCTGACCTATCAACGTCCTGGTCTTGAACGACTCTTTAGGGGGCTCAAGGCCCCGGCAGATCTCATCTTGAAACGAGTTTCCCGCTTAGATGCTTTCAGCGGTTATCTCTTCCACACTTAGCTACTCGGCAATGCCACTGGCGTGACAACCGATACACCAGAGGTGTGTCCACTCCGGTCCTCTCGTACTAGGAGCAGGCTTCCTCAAATCTGCAGCGCCCACGGAAGATAGGGACCAAACTGTCTCACGACGTTTTAAACCCAGCTCACGTACCTCTTTAAATGGCGAACAGCCATACCCTTGGGACCGGCTACAGCCCCAGGATGAGATGAGCCGACATCGAGGTGCCAAACACCGCCGTCGATATGAACTCTTGGGCGGTATCAGCCTGTTATCCCCAGAGTACCTTTTATCCGTTGAGCGATGGCCCTTCCATACAGAACCACCGGATCACTATGTCCTGCTTTCGCATCTGCTCGACTTGTCAGTCTCGCAGTTAAGCACGCTTATGCCATTGCACTATCGTCACGATGTCCGACCGTAACTAGCGTACCTTCGAACTCCTCCGTTACGCTTTGGGAGGAGACCGCCCCAGTCAAACTGCCTACCATGCACTGTCCCCGATCCAGATAATGGACCTAGGTTAGAACCTCAAACACACCAGGGTGGTATTTCAACGTTGGCTCCATGTGATCTAGCGACCACACTTCAAAGCCTCCCACCTATCCTACACAGATCTGTTCAAAGTCCAATACAAAGCTACAGTAAAGGTTCATGGGGTCTTTCCGTCTTTCCGCGGGGAGATTGCATCATCACAAACATTTCAACTTCGCTGAGTCTCAGGAGGAGACAGTGTGGCCATCGTTACGCCATTCGTGCAGGTCGGAACTTACCCGACAAGGAATTTCGCTACCTTAGGACCGTTATAGTTACGGCCGCCGTTTACTGGGACTTCAATCAAGAGCTTGCACCCCATCATTTAATCTTCCAGCACCGGGCAGGCGTCACACCCTATACGTCCACTTTCGTGTTTGCAGAGTGCTGTGTTTTTAATAAACAGTCGCAGCCACCGATTTTTTGCAACCTCATTGGGCTCCATCCGCGAGGGACTTCACCTACTAAAGGCACACCTTCTTCCGAAGTTACGGTGTCAATTTGCCGAGTTCCTTCTCCTGAGTTCTCTCAAGCGCCTTAGAATACTCATCTCGCGCACCAGTGTCGGTTTGCGGTACGGTCGTGTGTAGCTGAAGCTTAGTGGCTTTTCCTGGAAGCAGGGTATCACTCACTTCGGCTGCAAGCAGCCTCGTTATCACCCCTCATCTAAGCCCGGCGGATTTGCCTACCAGGCATGACTACAGGCTTGAACCAACATATCCAACAGTTGGCTGAGCTAACCTTCTCCGTCCCCACATCGCACTACACATCGGTACAGGAATATTGACCTGTTTCCCATCAACTACGCATCTCTGCCTCGCCTTAGGGGCCGACTCACTCTACGCCGATGAACGTTGCGTAGAAAACCTTGCGCTTACGGCGAGGGGGCTTTTCACCCCCTTTAACGCTACTCATGTCAGCATTCGCACTTCTGATACCTCCAGCACGCTTTACAACGCACCTTCACAGGCTTACAGAACGCTCTCCTACCACTTGCAATAAATTGCAAATCCGCAGCTTCGGTAACTGGCTTAGCCCCGTTACATCTTCCGCGCAGGACGACTCGATCAGTGAGCTATTACGCTTTCTTTAAATGATGGCTGCTTCTAAGCCAACATCCTGACTGTTTTAGCCTTCCCACTTCGTTTCCCACTTAGCCAATTTTAGGGACCTTAGCTGGCGGTCTGGGTTGTTTCCCTCTTGAGTCCGGACGTTAGCACCCGGTGCTCTGTCTCCCAAGCTGTACTCGTCGGTATTCGGAGTTTGCATTGGTTTGGTAAGTCGCCATGACCCCCTAGCCAAAACAGTGCTCTACCCCCGACGGTAATACTTGAGGCACTACCTAAATAGTTTTCGGAGAGAACCAGCTATTTCCAAGTTTGTTTAGCCTTTCACCCCTATCCACAGCTCATCCGCTAGTTTTGCAACACTAGTCGGTTCGGACCTCCAGTACCTGTTACGGCACCTTCATCCTGGCCATGGATAGCTCACTTGGTTTCGGGTCTACACCCAGCGACTAAGACGCCCTGTTCGGACTCGGTTTCCCTACGCCTTCCCTATTCGGTTAAGCTTGCCACTGAATGTAAGTCGCTGACCCATTATACAAAAGGTACGCAGTCACCCTTGCGGGCTCCTACTTTTTGTAAGCATGCGGTTTCAGGATCTATTTCACTCCCCTCCCGGGGTTCTTTTCGCCTTTCCCTCACGGTACTAGTTCACTATCGGTCAATGATGAGTATTTAGCCTTGGAGGATGGTCCCCCCATATTCAGACAGGATTTCTCGTGTCCCGCCCTACTTT